>NZ_WNWT01000006.1:0-1434501 GCF_011754135.1 Microbacterium sp. Be9
CACGAGCAACGCCGACACCAACACGGCGGAAATGCCGACCGCGCCGATGCGCGCGCGACGGCGAGACTTCAACGAGAACATGCAATACCTTTCAAGAAGTTCGGTCGTCTCATGACGTCCAACGCCTGTGTGCCCTCTTGTGAGCAAACAGTGCTTCAAGACGCAGGGCTTCCGCAGATCCGGGCTCGGGCGGGCGCAGTGACGGAGGCATCCTCTTTGCCGGCGCTCGCACTGTCCTCCCCTCCACGACCGCGAAGAAGTCGGGGTGCAACCAGCCGGGACGTCCCAGTCGCGCACGAATGTCCTTCGCCTCGCAAGGATGCTCGGTCCAACGATGGAGCGTGCCGCCTTCGAACTCCTCTAAAGTCCCACGCTCGTCCAGGTAAGGGCGCACCATCTCGCCGTATTCCGACCCGTACCACGTCATCCATTGCGGGTCAGCTGGTAGCCCTCCCCATCCCCCCTCGAAGTGCCCGACCCCTGCGTCTGCGTCCTGACGGTCGTTCAACTCTACGAAGCCGAAGAAGCTCTGAGACCGCCGCGCGAGGTCGACGAAGAAGTCGCGCGAGGCCGCGACAAGACTCGCCTTTTGCACTGATTCGAAGCTAACGGAGAGCTGAGCACTCTGGTAGCGCATCCGTCCATCGAGCGACCATCCGGCGATGCTTCCTTCCGAGATCGACTTGTTCGCAAAGTAGAGAGGCGTTGCGTCGCACTCCACTTCATACGTCTCGGTGAATTTCTCGTCCGGGTCCCGCGGGAAGCGACCCTGCATCGGCTCGTATGATCCGAAGCGAACAGGAACACCCAGCTCAAAAGAACGCCGAGCCGCCTGCAGGTACTCGCCGGCAAGGTCCGCACGTCCATCCCGGAGACGGAACCAGCTGAAGTGCATCCAGAGCTTTCGTGTGGAGGCCTCTCCCGCTGCAGACTGCGAAGCCACAGATGCAGGTGGCACCTCCGCCCTCTGGGGATCAACTACTGATCCTCCAAGTCGACGAGCAAGAACCTCGGCGAAAGACAGCGCGAGGGAAATGTCATCGGGACGGCCGCCATCCACGGAGACTGAGTACATCACGCCGGCCCCGGTCGAAGGTCCCAGCCCGGGGACGTCTTCGGCATCGAGGTCAAACGGTCCATCGACGGTGAAACACTGCTCGCGGGAAGACCAAAGCCCGGATCGCCTCTTGACCGTCGCTGTCACGACTCCTGAGGGTTGATCGAGTTCTGCTTTCAGGCCGTCGACCTGGGCGACCACCCCGGACAGCTCGTCCGGCGGAAGCGATTCCCGGCCGTAGATGTGAAGATCGTAGGACATTCGCGCTCAACCCCCTGGGCACACCAGCTTGTTGGTGGACAACTCCCCACCGACAACGATCGGGAGGTGCTTGACCATCACCTCGAATCCGAGGTCGGCTCGACACAGTGCTTTGATAAGGGGAGCAGTCAGATGAGTATCGGGCCTCGTCACCAGCACGAACTCTGACCTGTTCGTAGCGCCGGTGATCTTAAGTAGATCCTTGATCTGGGTGCTGTAGTGCTGCGTCGCGACGTTCTTCACCTCCATGATCATGGTTTCGTTCGCGTAGTCGGTGATTCGCGTTCGCGTGGTGCCATACAAAGCCTTGTCAAATACCTCTTTCGGGGACCCGATGACGATACCGGCGGCATACTCACCCAGCTGACCCTTTTCGTTCGCTGTTGCACCTGGCGGATTAGTCAACCGGTAGGCGTCGATGGGATCGCAACCGGGTCGAACCATGCACTCACCGGCGACTTCGTCGGTCTTGGTCTTGTTCTTCTTGAGGAGGCTGAACGCGTCGCCGACCTTATTGACGAAGCCCACAACCTTGTCGGCGAGCTTCATGATCAGCGGGATCGACTCGACGAGCTTGGCAAGCTTGCCCCAGGGCGCGAACCCGATAAGCGTCATGAAGCACGCACCGATGTCGCCCTTGGTGACGCAGTCCATGATGTCGGTCACACCGATGAGGTCGAGGAGAACCTTGCCGCCCTCCTGGATGATGAAGTTCAGCAGGGCATCAGGCTGTGTCAACGCGTGGGCGTCCTTCAGCCGCTGCACCTCTGCGTCTCCACCGAGCGCGTACGCGGCATCGATCTGCGCCTGGGTGAGCTCCCCTTCTTTGCCGGCAGGCGGCGGGTAGTTGTCGGCCCCATCTTCCGCGCGTTGCTTCGATGCCGCGATCTCGCGAGCCTCCGTCGCGGCCTTCACGGCAGCTTCCGCGTCCAGCCCTGCGTTCGTCGCCGACGTGGCCGCACGGCTCGCGGCATCGTTGGCCCGCGACGCCGCAGCGCTGGCTGACTGCGCCGACGACGTCGCCTGCGCGGCGAACCCGTTGGCCTTCTTCGCATCGGCGGTCGCGGCCGTCAGCGCCTGATGCGCTCGCTGCGACGACTGGCGCGCTTCGTTCTCCGAAGCAGTCGCCTGGTTGGCCGACGTGGCCGCCTGCGCAGCCCATCCCTGCGCCTCCTGCGCATACTTCCGGGCCAGGTCGGCGCTGGCCTGGGCCTCGGCCGCCGCCTGCCGCGCGGTCGCCGCCGCCTTCTCCGCGAGCGCAGCCGCCTCCCGCGCGGCCGCGGCCTGCTGGTCGGCCAGGTGCAACATGCTCTGCATCTGCGCCACGTGAGCCGCGGTGTCGTTGTCGCGCTTGGCAGCTTCGTACTGGCCCTGCTCGAGGAACCTCTTCAGCGCCGTCTGGGAACCTTCGAGCGCGATGTTCGCGGCCGCCTGCACCTCGGGGCCGCCCGACGTGCTGAGCGCGAAGGCTGCCGCCCGCTGGTCGACCTCGAGCGCGTCGTACTGTCCTTCCGCGATGAACTTGGCGAGGACCGCGGGGTCGTCGGCATCGAGCGCGAGGTTCGCCGCGCGCTGCATGGCCGGTCCCCCCTCGGTGGCGAGCACGAATGCGATCTGGCGGTTCTCGAGGTCGCGGATCTCAGGAAGCCGCTCGTTGAGGAACGCCGCGACGTACTCCTCGCCGTTCTCGAGGACGTCATAGGCCTCGTCCTGCAGCATCGTGTGGTCACCGTCATACAGCAGGGCCTTCGCCTCGTCCCACTGATCCTGCTCGAGCGCGACGCCGTACCCGTTCTTGAAGAACTCGACGACGGCCTCGTCATTGCCGACGACAGCCTGCTCGGCCGCAGCGGCAATCCACGGGGTTCCCGACGTGATCAGGGCGAGCATGGCCGAGCGCGCTTCTGGCAGCAGCTCCTGCAGGTTCGCATCCGGAGCGGTGATCTTCTTCAGGAACGCGCTGCTCTCCGCAACGGCGGCTGCGCCCTCCTTCTTGGCCTCGTCCTTGAGCTCCTTCTCCTCGGCTTCCTCTGCTGCGGCGATCTCCGCCTGCGCCAGCCCGAATTCCTCTTCTGCGGCCAGACGCTCCGCATCGGCCTTCCGCGCCAGGTCGAAGATGGTCTTCGCCAGCTCGACGTCCTTCGTCGCGGCCTCAGCAGCGGCCGCCGCCTTCGCCGAAGAAGCGGTCGCCCGAGCAGCAGCCCCCTGCGCAACACCGGCCTGGGCCGCGGCCGTGTCTGCCTCGATCGCCGCGGCGTTGGCGTTGTCGGCCGCACGCCCGGCCGCATCACGGGCCTGCTGAGCGACAGCCGAGGTCTCGGCGGCAAGGCGGTCCGTCCGCGCCGTGGCGGATGCCGCGCGGTTCTTGGCCGCGTTCGCCTTGGCCGCAGCAGCCCGCGCCTGCGCGGCAGCGGCCGATGACACTCCCGACGCCTGAGAGGCTTCCATCGCATATCCGGCCGCCTCGCCCGAGTAGCCGGCCGCGGCGCCCGCAGCCTGCGCAGCGCGGTTCGCCGCATTCGTCGCCGTCTCCGCCTCGGCCGCTGCACGCTTGGCCTTCGCCGCCTTGTCTGCGGCGTCGCGCGCCTTCTCCGCCTCTGCCCGTGCCGCAGCCGCCATGCCCTCCTGGCCCGCCGCATTCGCCGCCGCACCATCAGCGTTCGCCGCCGCCCGGTTGGCGCGCGCAGCCGCGGATGCGGCTGTTCCCGCCGCGCTCATCGACGCGTTCATCGCCTGGTGCGCTGCCGCAGCCGCCTGCACGGCGAGATCTGCCGCGTCGGCGGCTTGACGGGCGAGACCGGCTGCCCTGCTCGCGGCGGCGCTGGCCTGTTCGGCGTTGCCCTGCGCGGCGGCGGCCTGCTGGGCGGCGCGCTGCGTGGCCTCCTTCGCGAGCTTGGCCGCGAGGACCGCCTGCGCGGAGGCGTTGTCGGCGTTGCGACGCTCTTGCTGAGCGACCATATTCGCCGCGATCACCTGGTTCGTCAGCTGGGCGATGGTCGCCGCCTCGGCGTCGCGCGCCCCGGCGACGAACTGCCCGTAACGCAGGAAATCCGCCACGGCCTGTGCGTCTTCGGACCCGTCCGGGAGCGTCGCATCGAGCGCTGCCTCCGCGGCGGCGATCACACTCGGCGATCCCGTGGAGGCGAGCACGTAGGCCGCCGCGCGGTCGTCGATGATCTTCGCGTCGTACTGACCGATCAGCAGGAACTGCGACACCGCGCTCGAGTCATCCGAGTCCAGAGCCTTGTTCGCCTCGCGCTGGACCGTCGGCGTTCCGGTGTCCGCAAGCACATACGCCGCCGAGCGGTCGTCGACCTCCCAGGCGTCCTTCCACCCTTCTGTGACGAAGGCACGAAGCTGGTCCGGATTGTTCGCCGTCAGCACCGCCTCCGCCTGCTGACGGACGGCGCGCCCGCCCGCGAGGCTCAGTCGCAGCGCGATGAGGCGGTAGTCCTGTGCGATCGCCTCGTGCTGCCCCGTGGTGATGAAGCTCTCGATGCTCTGCCCGCCCTTGAGCAGCGCCTGCCTCGCCGCCTCCTGGACAGCCGGACCCCCATCGGTGAACTGCGTGACCACACCGGCGGCATCCGTCGACGGGGTGAAGAGACCCGCCGGCGCGGACACCTGCGTCCGCGCGGCCGATGCGGCGGTCGCCGCTGACGCTTCGAGCGGCTGGAAGAGACCGACCGCGACGACGGTCGTCATCAGCATGGCGGCGAACGCGAACGGGAGCCGCCGCGCCGGTGCGAAACGCAGGCGCCGACGGTGAGATCTGGTCTTCATCGCAGGACTCTTCTCCAGGGGGACACGATTGGGATCGGACCGCGTGAAGATCACGACTGCGATGGAGCCCCAGAACGAGTCACGGCGCGTGCGCGCACACGCACGTCGGAATGCACGCAGACCACGACCTCGAAACAGGACCGTCACGCTTCGACCGTGGGCTTGCGGCGGTACTCGCTCGGGACTCTATCCGTCAGCTGTGAGTCTTGTCTGTCCCCCGAATGGCCTACTTGACGCTGGACTTTTCCTGTGAAGTGCGGATTTCCGTGTTCATATGACGCCACAATCTCCACGGATAAGGAACGTAATCGAACGGAACTTTTTCTCCACTCGGGAGAGAAAGGTGAACCTGTCGGGAAGGTCTCGTGAATCACCCCTCATGGGCCACCGTCTCGGATCGTCCGAAATGCAACGGCGGATGTCGCTTCGACGGCTCGCCCGATGTCGGACGCCCCTGCCAGGATCGAAAGATGGCAGAAGCCGCATCCGGGGACCCCGGAATCCACACGCGAACCAGCGCGACCAACAGCACCGATGCGCCGAAGAAGCAGGGCGCGCTCGTGCTCGTCGCGGCGCTCGTCACCGTGGTGCTCTGGGCTTCGGCCTTCATCGGCATCCGCGGTGCAGGCCCGCACTACGACCCCGGCGCACTGGCCCTGCTGCGGATGGCCGTCGGCACCGTCGTGCTGACGATCATCGCCGTGCGCCACGGCATCCGCATGCCGGAGCGTCGGCACTGGCTGCTGATCGCGGTGTGGGGCGTCGGCTGGTTCTGCGTCTACAACCTCGCCCTCAACAGCGCCGAGCTCACGCTCGACGCCGGCACCGCGGCGATGGTCGTGAACCTCGCGCCCCTCATGGTCGTCGTCTTCAGCGGACTCTTCCTGCGCGAGGGGTTCCCGAAGCCGCTCGTGATCGGCGCACCCATCGCGTTCCTCGGCGTCGTGCTCATCGGCATGAACTCGTCCACCAGCGCCGGCCCCGACATCACGGGTCTGCTCCTCGCCCTCCTCGCCGCGGTCATGTACGCCGGGTGCACGCTCGTGCAGAAGCGCCTGCTCACCTCGGGCGTCGACCCGACCACCCTCACCTGGCTCGGAGCGGGTGTCGGCACCATCGCGCTGCTGCCCTGGATCGGCAACCTCATCGGCTCGCTCGAAACGGCACCTCTGGATGCGACACTGTGGGTCGTCTACCTCGGCGTCTTCCCCACCGCGATCGCCTTCACGACCTGGGCCTACGTGCTGCAGCGCAGCACCGCGGGACAGACCTCGGCGACCACCTACGTGGTGCCGGCGATCGCGATCCTGATGTCGTGGGCGATCCTCGGCGAGGTGCCGACGCCATTGATGTTCCTCGGCGGGGCACTGTGCCTGCTCGGCGTGCTCATCACCCGCCTGCGGTGGCGTCGCCGCACCTGAAGCCGTTCAGCGCCCGGTGATCACCCCGCGCGCGATCCCCAGCTCAGCGAGCCGGGAGGCGGCGAGCGTGCGCTTGAGTTCGAGCGACTCGCCGATCTCGGCCGCCAGGCGGGGTCGTGTGCGGATGAGGGCGTCGATCGTGTCGAGAGGCAGCACCACCACGGTGAGGATCTCGCCCGCGACGGTCACGGCCTGCGTCCGCTCGCGGGTGAGAGCGGTCTGCCCGATGAGATCGCCCTTCTCGGCGGCGGCGAACTCGACCCGCCCGCCTTCCACCTCGAGGGCGAGCGCCGCACGGCCCGACAAGACGACGCGCACTTCGTCGGGCACGACGCCGCTGGGCAGCACGATCTCGCCGACGCCGTAGCGCTCCAGCCGGGCCTGCGTGAGCACGGCCTCGATGTCATCGTCGCGCAGATGCAAGGTCGGTGCGATCTGGTGCATCGCCTCGACCAGGCGCTGCGGCTCGGCGAGCGGATCGGTGGAGTCGCCGTCGAGCGCGAATCCGCGACGCCGTGCCGCGTACCAGAGCCAGGAGAGGTACATCGAAAGGGCCCGGGACGCATCGGCCGGACCCGCCACCGGGATCGACACGGAGTACGCGCCCGCACCCGAGTAGTCGACGGTCGCTCGCTCGCGCTGCAGTCGCATCGGAAGCGAGTCGGCCACCTCGACGAGGAGCGCGATCACCTCGTGCGGAGGATCGTCGGTCGAGAACTTCACGTCCGTCGCGGCGTAGTACGGCCCCTCGGGCTCGCTCATGTTCGTGAACGAGGCGCCGGAGAGCGACGAGTTCGGCACGATCTGGATGCCGGAGCCGGTGTCGATGTGCACCGCGCGCCAATTCACCTCGACGACCCGGCCCTTCACGCCGGCGGCATCGAGCCAGTCGCCGATCTTGAACGGCTGCTCGAACAGTAGCAGCAGACCGGAGATCACCCCGCCCACCGCGTTCTGCAGGGCGAGACCGATCACGATCGATCCGACACCGAGCGCAGTGAACAGTCCACCGACGTCGGCATCCCACACCCACGAGAACAGCAGCGCGAGCCCGACGCCCACCAGGACCAGCCGCCCGATCTCCACGAAGATCGACGGGATGCGCTCCCGCCACGACCCGGGCTTCGCATTGGCGAACAGCGCGACGTTGAACGCCGACAGCACGAGCAGGATGATGAGGAACCCGAACACGGTCGCCACGACGCGGGTCCACACCTGGTCGGCGGGGGACTGGATCGCGAACACCAGCAGCGCGAACAAGGCTCCGACCGGGATGACCCAGTTCCGCAGCATGCGCAACGGCTTCGCGACGGGGTTGTTCCGCCGGGTCAGCGTGCCGATGAGCTCGGTGAGCACGACGAGGACGACGGGCACGCCGACCGCGAGGCCGATGATCCACCAGCCCCAGCCACCCGTGAACACGTCGCCCATGCTCAGACCACCTTCCACACGGTCTCGGTCCGGCCCTGGGTCTCCACCGTGCCCGCCTCGACGTAGCTCACGATCTCCTGCGTGCGGTCGCGCACGGTCTGGCTCACGTAGATACCGGGCTCACCCGTGACCGAACGCACCCGGTAGGCGAGACTCACGGCATCGCCCCAGAGGTCGTACGCCAGGCTCGTCCGGGCCACCAGACCACTCGTGACGGTGCCGGTGTCGACGCCCGCCCGCAGCGAGATCTGGGTGCCGTTCTGCGCGTTGAACCGTTCCAGCACGCCCAGCAGACTCCGCGCGAATTCGACGGTGCGGCGGATGTTGTCGACCCGCGGGACGATCAGACCCGACGAGGCCAGGTAACCGCCGCGCAGGGTGCGCACCTTCTCGACGCCCGCCTTCTCGGCTGCCTCGTCGAACCCGCGCATCAGCGTGTTCAGCAGGCCGATCTCCTCCTCCGCACTCATGCCGCGGGCGAGGTCGTCGAATCCGACGAGTTCGGCGAACACGACCGAGACGTTCTCATGGGCCTCGGTGATCGCCTCCTCACCCTGCTTGTACTTCGTCGCGACGCTCTCGGGCATGAGGGTGTGCAGCAGCTTCTCGTTCTCCTTCTGCTGCTCCTCGATCAGGTCCTGCTTGATCCGCAGACTCGAGGCCATGTCGTTGAAGGCACTGCCGAGGTCGCCGAACTCGTCGCGTGAGCCCTGCGGCACCTGCACGTCGAGATCGCCCTCCGCCACCCGGTGCACAGCTCCGACGAGACGGTGGATAGGACGGGTGAACACCTGCGCGAGCAGAAGCGAGAGCAACGAGACACCGAGCAGGATGCCGAGCAGCGACAGCAGCACGTTGCGGGTGAAAACGTTGACCGGCTCGAATGCCTCTGCAGTGTCGATGCGGGCGATCACGACCCAGTCGAGGCCTTCGATGTCGAGCGGCGCGTAGGCGGTGACGCTCTCGCCGCCGATGAAGTCGCGTCCGACGACCGTTCCACTCCTGCCGGCCTGCGCTTCCTGCACCGCCTTGGTGTCGACCGGCTGCAGCAGCACGGTGCCCTTGATCGCGGCGATGCGGTCGATGATCGTCGGCGCCATGCCCCCGCTGATGAGGCGCTCCACGTAGTCGTCCGGATCTTCCACGAGTCGGCGCGCGGTGCTGCGCATGAGGTCGTCGCGTCCGACGAGATAGACCTCGCCGGTGTCGCCGAGCCCCTGCGCCTTCCACCCCTCGTGCCCCGTCATCACGTCGTTGATCGTGTCGATCGAGATCTGGAACGCCATCGCGCCGGTGACTCCTCGGTCGTTGCCCACGGGTGAGACGACCCACATCGAGGGAACGTTCAACGATGGGATCCATCGGTCGAAGTCGGTGAGCACGACGGTGTTGACGGAGTTGGTCGCGATCGCCTCCGCGTACGCCTTCGACAATGCCGAGTCGCGATAGGGGCCGGTCAGAAGGTTCGTGCCGAGCTCGACCCCCTTGTACGCGGAGTAAGTGACATCACCGTCGAGGTTGAGCAGAAGCGCGTCTTCGTAGCCCGCCTCTTGGACGAGCCGGGTGAAGTAGTCGCCGTAACGTTCGGTCGCAGCCGAATAGCTCGTGCCGTCACCGCTGTCGTTGAGCTCCAGCTGCGCGTCGTAATCGGCGTCGAAGTCCTTGTTGCCGAGGGCGTACTGCAGCTGCACATACTGCCCGGCCGCGGGGTCGGGGATGAAGGCGGTGTCGCCGTACTCCTCACCCGAGCGCGCCTCGAGCTCGGGGATGAAGACATCCTTGTAGTACGCCTCGACCTCGCCGCGCTGGCTCTCGTCGAGCTCCACATCGACGAGGTCGGCGAATCCCGCATTCACCGCCGTCGACATCGACTGCGCACTGAGGTTGCGGCTGTTGAGCGAGGCGTCGCGCCGCACGCTCTCCATGTAGGTCGTGATCTCGGCCGCTCGCATCGACCGGATGGTGATGAGCTGATCGACCGCCGAGTCGTGCAGGGACTGCCGCCCGTTCACGAAGCCGATCGCGCCGACGATCACCGACGAGACCAGGCTCACCCCGAGCAGCATGATGAGGAGTTTGGATTGGATGCTGAGACCCGCACGCGAGAATCGCCGCTTCTTGGTTCCGCCCGTGCCGCCCGCTCCGACCGTGTTACCGCCGTCTCCGCTGTCGCTCATCTGCCCCTCCGCCATGCGCGTGCTGCGTGAACGGTCCGACGATATCGATATATCGGTGCCGCGGTCTACGGAAATCTGCCACTACAGTTGCGACCGGAGGCGAACATGACGATCTGGTGGCCCTACGTGCGCATCGCCGCAGCCGTGCTCTCCGCGGCAGCGATCATCGCGCAGCTCATCCGCACCCTCGAGATCGCCGCTGCGGCCACGACCGAGTGGGGCGCGCATCTGCCGACCGTCATCTCGAACTTCTTCAGCTTCTTCACGATCGAGTCGAACGTCCTCGCCGTGGTCGCGTTGGCGTGTGGCGGGTTCTGGGCGCTCGCCCATCGCGACACGACGGCGGAACCGCGGTGGCTCGCGATCCTGCTGATGTGCGCCAGCACCTACATGATCGTCACCGGCGTGGTCTACAACCTGCTGCTTCGCGGCATCGAGCTGCCCCAGGGCTCGACGGTCGGCTGGTCGAACGAGGTGCTCCACGTGGTGGTGCCGATCATCATGCTGGCCGATGTGCTGTTCGCCCCGAGACGGCGGGCTCTCGGCTGGAGCGCCGTGGGCATCGCCGCCATCTTCCCGATCGTCTGGGTGATCTACACGCTGATCCGAGCGAACCTCGTGATCGCGCCGGCATCGGGTGAGCCGTCATGGTATCCGTACCCGTTCCTCAACCCTGCCCAGCCCGGCGGCTATGGAGGCGTCGCCCTCTACGTGCTACTGATCGCCGCGATCATCATCGGCGCCGCCGCCCTCGTCGTGTGGGTGGGCCGTCGCCGGGCGGTCGTCTCGGATTCGACCGCCGACGCCACCATCGCCGCAGCCTGACGCCCAGCCTGACCCCGCAGCTGCTTCCGCCCACTCCTGCTCACGCATGGACGCCCCGCGACGGGCGGAGTTCTCGCCGTCGGGCGGAGATCTCGAGACGAAAGCTCCGCCCGACAGGGAGAATCCCGCCCGGGACGGGGGTGCTCCGCCCGACAGGGAGAATCCCGCCCGGGACGGGGGTGGTCAGCCCGAGGTCTACTCCCCGGCGTACGCGACGAGCGTGGCTCGCGCGATCGTGTGCGGGCCCGCCGTAAAGCCGAGGAGCGCCGGGGATGCACCGGAGTCCAGATCGAGCCGCGCCACATCCAGCGCGGTCACGGTGATGTGGTACCGGTGCACGCCCGATCCGGCAGGCGGAGCGGCGCCGATGTAGCGCGCGAGCCCGGCGTCGTTCGGGAAAGCCACGGCACCGGCGGGAAGCAGCTCCCGGCTCTCGGAGCCAGCGTCCTCGACGAGGTGGGTCGTGGTCGCGGGGATATTGCCGACGGCCCAATGCCAGAATCCCGATCCGGTGGGAGCGTCCGGATCGAAGACCGTGACGATGAAGCTCCGGGTGTCGTCGGGAAACCCCGACCAGGTGAGTTCGGGAGAGATGTCGCGTCCGCCCGGGACGCCGAAGACTCCGGAGTACTGCGCCTCGGCGAAGGGCGTTCCGTCAGCGACGGTGGAGCTGCGGAGCTCGAAGCTCGGCACCTCGGGAAGCGCGTAGTACGGGTCGTTCGTTGCCTGTGTCTGATCTGTCATGCGAGGACGGTATCGACGAGCACCTGGTTTCCCGCAAGGGGTGCAAGTCACCTCCGGGTAACCACCCCACTCTCGGAATCTCAGAGATCGGGGAAGCGCTGGATGTTCGACTCGACCCAATCACGGAGGCTCTGCAGGGGCTTCGCCGCGTCGGCGCCGAGGGCGGTGAGCGAGTACTCGACGCGAGCCGGCACCTCGGCGAAGATCTCGCGGGCGACGAGGTCGCGGTCTTCGAGTCGCCGAAGGCACGACGTGAGCACCTTCGGGCTGATGCCCTCGAGCTTGCGCTTGAGCTCACCGAACCGCATCGGGCCGCCCTCGAGTGCGCCGAGGATGAGCGCGCTCCATTTGTCGGCGAGCAGATCGAGGATGCCCCGGCACGGGCACTGGGCGTCGTAGACATCATGGGGTCTGCCGGCGGCGCAGGTGCTGAGGAAAGTCATCCGTTCATGGTATCCGAAAGTTACCAGCGGTCCTTGCGGGTAACTGCTCCCCTTCGAGTAGTAATGATCTCGCGGCAGCATGCCGTGCTCGATCCCACGAAAGAAAGACCACATCATGTCTTCACCCCTGCCCGACCCTCTGTACAGCCTCGCCATCCTGCGCGCCCTCCCCGGTCGCCGAGACGCACTGCTCACCGCCCTGCAGCGCCTGATCGAGCCGACCCGCGCGGAGCCCGGCAACCAGGATTACGTGCTGTTCGAATCGCGCAGCGAGCCAGGAACGTTCTACATGCGCGAGGCGTTCGACGACCAGGCTGCGCTCGACACCCACTTCGCCACACCGCACTTCCAGGCATTCGCGCAGGGAGTGGATGCGCTGCTGGCCTCACCGCTCGAGTTGCTGTTCCTCGACCGGCGGTCGGCGTAGCGGCCCACGCTGCCGGAACACGCTCCGACGCCCGTACCTGAGAACCGGCGCAATCATCCGCTGGACGTACGACGTGGGTACTCCAGTCCGATGACCGCCGACAGACCCCGTCATAGCGTGGATGTCATGTCAACAACTGCTTCTGCACCCGCCCCTTCCACCACCGCGCCGTCCGTCGCTGCGACGTCGACCGCCAAAGGCACCGCCAGTCTCGTTCTCGGGATCTGCTCCGTGTTCGCCGGCTGGACGTTCTTCGCGCCCGCCATCGGACTCATCCTCGGGATCGTCTCGCTGCGAGGCGAGCCGCGCGCACGCACGCAGGCGGGATGGGGGATCGCCCTCAACGCGATCGCCATGAGCATCTGGATCATCGTGACGATCCTCGCCCTCACGTTCGGATGGATCGCGGCGACCTCGTCCATGTTCGGCCAGTGACGGCGCTCAGCTCTCCTCCTCGGTGCGGCGGCTACCCTGGCTGGGGGGAGAAGCGCCGCGCTCCCCAGGAGGAGAGAGCATGCACGACCTGAACGCCGCATCCCCGCAGTCGGTGGCACCTCCGCCTCCGCCCGCTCCCGCGCAGGCCCCTGCCCCCGCAGCCTCACCCGCCACGGCGAACGGCGCACCCATCGACGCCGAGATGGCCAGAGCGTCCGAGGTGCTGCGGGTCATCTCCGCCTCCTACTCCGCCAAGATGGTCGGTCAGGACCGGCTGCGCACGAGCCTGCTCATCTCGCTCATCGCCGGCGGCCACATTCTGCTCGAGAGCGTGCCGGGACTGGCGAAGACCACCGCGGCCAGCACCCTCGCCGACACCGTGAAGGCGCAGTTCAAGCGCATCCAGTGCACGCCCGACCTGCTGCCGAGCGACATCACGGGCAACCAGATCTACGACGCGGCGACGGGATCGTTCCGGACGGTGCTCGGCCCGGTGCACGCGAACTTCGTGCTGCTCGACGAGATCAACCGCTCCAGCGCCAAGACCCAGAGCGCCATGCTCGAGGCGATGCAGGAGCATCAGACCACGATCGGCGGGGAGATCCACCACCTGCCGAAGCCGTTCCTCGTGATCGCGACGCAGAACCCCATCGAGCAGGAGGGCACGTACGAGCTGCCCGAGGCGCAGATGGACCGCTTCCTGCTCAAAGAGATCGTCGAATACCCGAGCCCGGCCGAAGAGCTCGAGGTGCTCAGCCGCATCGATTCGGGTGTGCTCGACCCCGACCGGCACGTCGCCAGCGCCGTCAGCCTCGACGACGTGCATCTGCTGCAGGACGTCGCGAGCCGCATCTACGTCGACCCCGCGATCCGCAACTACATCGTGTCGATCGCCTACGTCACCCGCAACCCGGCGCCGTACATCGGCGAAGAACGCGCCCGCTTCATCAAGTACGGCGCGAGTCCGCGTGCGAGCATCGCGTTCCTCCAGGCTTCTAGAGCGCTGGCTCTGCTCAAGGGACGCACGCACGTGCTGCCCGAAGACATCCGCGAGCTCCGGCACCTCGTGCTGCGCCACCGGGTGCTGCTGACGTTCGAGGCCGACGCCGAAGGAATCCGCAGCGAGGAGATCATCGACCAGATCTTCGCGTCGGTCCCCACACCCTGACATCTCCATGGCCAGCCTGATCACGCAGGTGAAGAGCAAGCTCTTCATCCACTCGACGCGCAAGTCGTTGCACGCGCTCGACGGCGCCTACGCGTCGCTGCTGCGCGGGCGGAGCCTCGACTTCGAAGACCTGCGCAAGTACGAGTACGGCGATCAGGTGCGCGACATCGACTGGCGGGCGACCGCCCGGCTGGGAACGCCCCTGGTGAAGCGCTCGCGCGCGACCCGCATGCACACCGTGCTGTTCGTGGTCGACACCGGGCGCTCGATGTCAGCACTCGCCGCAGACGAGCAGTCGAAGAAGCACCTGGCGATCCTGGCGACCGGAGTGCTCGGTGTGCTGACGCTGCGCCACGGCGACGACTTCACCACGGTGTACGGCGATGCCGCCAAGGTGCGCCGCCTCGCGCCGGGCCGCAGCGAAGGGGCGCTCGAGCACGCGCTGCGCACGATCGATCGGGCCGTCGACCAGAGCGACGCACCGAGCGACCGTGATGGCCTGCTGTCGTTCGTCACCCGCACGATCGCGCGTCGCATGATCGTGGTCGTGATCACCGACGAGGCCCCCGTCACCGGCGAGACCGAACGGATGCTGCGGCGACTGCGCGTGCAGCACGACGTGCTCTGGCTCACGCTGCGCGACGCCGAGCCCGTGCTGGACCACGCCACCGGACACATCCGCAGTGACGTCGACAGTCGCTGGCAGGTGCCGGGATTCGTGCAGGGCGACCGCGAGATCGTGCAGGAGCTGACCGCGCAACGCGAGGCCGACGCCGCACACCTCGCCGAGCTGCTCACCCGGATGGAGATCAGCCACTCCACGCTGGACGGGCAGGACGATGCCGTCGCTCAGCTGCTGACGCTGCTGAATCGGAGGTCGAATGCCCGGCTCTGACGACCTCTATCCGCCGGCGCAGTACGGCTGGGGATGGATGCTGCTCGCAATCGGCATCCTGGCTCTACTGGTGCTGGGGGCGTGGTTGCTGATCGTCCTCACCCGACCGCGGCGCACCCTGGCGGTCGCCGACCCGAACGCCGGGCAGGCGCCGCTGGTCATCGACGTGCTCTCGCAGCTGCGCACCGAGTACCTGGCGCGCATCCAGCAGATCGAGACCGAGTACGTCGAACGCCGCATGTCCGCCCGGCAGGCGAATCTCGAGCTGAGCCGCACCGTGCGCACCTTCGTGAACGAGTACAGCGGCCTGGAGGCACCGGTGCTCGCGCTCGACGATCTCGTGGCCCGCGGAGTGCATCCCGCCCTCATCGATGCGCTCGGCAGGCACTACTACCCGAGCATCTTCCGCCAGGGACCGGTGATCGATCCTGTGGCCGGCGCCGAAGCCGCCAGGACGGTGGTGCGCACGTGGCACTAGCGAACGTCTGGATGCTCGCGGCCGCGGTCGCGGTCGTGGTGCTCGCGATCACGATCGGTCTCGTCGTCGGCCTCCGGCGGGGCGGCCCGAGCCGAGGCATCGACGCAGCGCGCGTCGCCCGTGCCGAGCGCGTGCGCGCGCTGCCCTCCTTCCGCCGCGCACTGACGCGGAGAGCACTCGCGCTGTCCGGCATCCTCGCCCTCGGCGCGACCGCCGCCATCGTCGCGGGCGTGGTGGCTGCGCGGCCGATGTCGGCGCAGACGATCCAGCCCGTCAACACCAGCCGAGACATCATGCTGTGCCTCGACGTCTCCGGTTCCATGACCGAGGTCGACGTGGAGGTGCTGAACGTCTTCGACGAGCTTCTGGACAGCTTCGAGGGCGAACGCATCGGGCTGACGATCTTCAACAGCTCGCCCGTGCAGATCTTCCCCCTGACCGACGACTACGACTTCGTGCGCGAGCACATCGAGAGCATGACGCAGAGCTTCGACTATGTCGATCAGGTCCCGGAGCACTGGGTCGGCACCCTCAATGGAGACGGCGCCTCCCTGATCGGCGACGGTCTCGCCGCCTGCACGATGGGTTTCGACAACCCGGACGCCGAGCGCTCACGCTCCGTCATCTTCGCCACCGACAACGAGGTCAACGGCGCCTCGATCGTCACGCTCGACGAGGCCGCCGCCTACGCCGCCTCGAAGGACGTGCGAGTCTTCGCGCTGAACCCGGTCCAGGGCAAGGATGCCGACGTCAGCGCCGAGCTGAGCGCTGCGGCCGAGGCGACGGGCGGCGCCGCATTCGGCCTGCGCGACACGACCACCGTCTCCGACATCGTCACCCAGGTGCAGGAACAGGAGGCGACCGAGTTGCGCGGGGAGGCGCAGGTGGTCTGGACCGACACCCCGAACCTGTGGATCGTGCTGCTCTCGATCTGCCTGCTCGGCTTCGTCGTGGTGCTGTGGAGGGTGCGACTGTGATCCTCCAACCCGTGCTCAACCCGCTGCTCGTCGCTCTGCTGTGCGCCCCCGTCGCCGTCGCCGCCGTCTGGGTGCTGGTGCGTCCGCCGAAGTCCGCCGGGGTGCCGGTCACCGATCGTCGCGCGCTGGCCGGGCATCGTGCCCTGTGGGCCATGCGGCTGCTTCTGGTGCTCGCCTGCTTCGCGATGCTCATGCGCCCGGGCATCCCCGGGGGAGCGACCCAGACCCTCGCGACGGATACCGACATCGTGCTCGTGGTCGACACGACGGCGAGCATCGTGGCTGAGGACTGGGATGACGGCGAACCGCGGCTCGACGGCATCCGTGCAGACGTGCGCGCTCTGGTGGAGGAGTATCCGGGAGCGCGCTTCGCCCTCATCACCTCGGATGCCGCGGCCGAGCTGAGGATGCCGCTGACCACGGACACCACGGCACTCCTGGGTTCACTCGGGGTGCTGCGCCCCGAGGTCACCAGCCAGTCACGCGGCAGCTCGATCGGCATCGCCGCCCCCCTGCTGTCGGAAACGCTCGCCTCGGCAGCCGAATCGTCTCCCGACCGCTCGCGCATGGTGTTCTATTTCGGCGACGGGGAGCAGACGGTCGACACCGCGCCGGAGTCGTTCAGCGCGAGCGAGAAGTACACCGATTCGGGAGCCGTGTTCGGCTACGGCACCGCCGAGGGCGGGCCGATGCGCATCACCACGGGCGGCGTCTCGGATCAGGGCGGCGGCTACATCCAGTACCAGGGCGCCGACGCTCTCTCGGTGATCGACGAGTCGAACCTCGAGACGATCGCCGACCAGCTCGGGGTCACGTACGCGACTCGGACGGCGGATGCCGCCCCCTCCCTTCCCGAGGCCCCGTCGACCACCACCGACTACGCCGATTCGGGCGAGGTCGGCAACGTCATCGAGCTCTACTGGATCGCAGCGCTCGTCGCCCTGGCCATCCTCGGCGTCGAGCTCACGCGTGCCGCCCTGCTGATCGCGCGACTTCGGCAGCTGCGCGCGCCACGACAGCGCGTCCGCTCACGCACCCAGATCTAACACTCAGGCTTCGTCGATATCAGCTGCTAATGTTTTACCGGTCGAGGACTGTCTTGGTCCCGGCAGGGTTCGCAGATGCATGACGATCGCGGAACACATGGCTTGGGGAAGCCTCCGCGGCGCGTGACTGCGATGTCGTGTCGGCGCTCGCGTCGGCATCAGATCACTGGGGAAAACAAAATCATGGGGAACAATCACGTTCTTGAGCGCGCCCGCTCCGCGGCCGCTGGTGTCGTCGTCGGCATCTTGGTCGTGGCGGGGCTGGTGTCGTTCGGGGGTGGAGCCGCCGTGGCGGCCGACGCTGCGCCGACGTTGCCGCCACTGCTGCAACGCGACGGTGACGTCGTCACATCCGACCCGATTCCAACGGTGCAGATCGACAACGGCTACGTCTGGGCACAGACCACCATCGGCTCCACCGTCTACGCCGTGGGCAAGTTCGACAACGCCCGCGAGCCCAAAGCCGCTCCGGGCACTGCCCTCACCGCGCGGTCGAACGTTCTCGCCTACGACATCAACACCGGGGCGCTGCTGCCGTTCGCACCGAAGGTCAACGGCGTCATCAAGGCCGTCGCCGCATCTCCCGACGGCAGCCGCATCTACATCGGCGGTTCGTTCAACAGTGTCAACGGGAAGGACCGTTGGAACATCGCCGCGATCGACGCGAAGACCGGCGAGCTGGTCGCCGGGTTCGTCCCGTCGATCGGCGGATCGGGCGTCTACGCTCTCACGACATCCGGAACCGCGGTCTACGCTGGCGGCCTGTTCGGCCAGGCCAACGGCACCGCACGGAAGAACCTCGCCGCGTTCAACACCGCGAACGGCGCGCTCCTGCCCTGGGCCCCGCAGACCGACCTGCAGGTGGATGCGATGGTGATGGACCCCGCCGGCAAGGACACCATCATCGGCGGACGGTTCTCGCAGATCAACGGCAACACCGAGATGCGTGGCAGCGGAGCCGTCGACAAGACCACCGGCACGCTGAACACCGCGTGGGAGCTGGCCAAGACGGTGAGGAACGGCGCCGGTAGCGGCATCTACGCCGGTAAAGCCGGAACCTTCAGCCTCACCACCGATGCCACCGGCGTCTACGGCACCGGGTGGGGCTATGCCGACGCTGCCACCGGCAACCTCGAAGGCACCTTCGCGGCCGAGGCCGGCACCGGCAAGGTCCGCTGGATCGCGGACTGCATCGGCGACCACTACGGCGTCTACTCGACCGGCAAGGTCGTCTACACCACGAGCCACACCCATACCTGCGAGACGTTGGGTCTCCACCCGGAACAGGCCCCGCGCGTGCACCGTTATTCCGAGGCATACACGGCCGATGCCCGGGGGACCCTCGCACCTCAGCCGGCGGCACCGGGCCGAAAGGACTGGGGCGGAACTCCCGCGCCTTCGCCGTATGCGTGGTCTCCCGACTGGGCGGTCGGTGTCACCACCGGACTCGGTCAGGCCGGGTTGTCGATCACCGGCACGGGCAACATGATCTCCATCGGAGGCGAGTTCCGCTCCGTCAACAACGGCCAGTTCGAGGGACTCGTGCGATTCTCGACCGCTCCTCCCGCCGGCCCCAAAGACGGCCCCCGCCTCTCCGGAGACAAGTGGCAGCCGACCGCGACGTCTCTCACCCCCGGTCGGGTGAAGGTGTCGATCCCGGCCAACTGGGACCGTGACGACCTCACGCTCACCTATGAGCTGCGCCGCGCCGGTTCGACCACTCCTCTGCTCACCACGAAGGTGGACTCCACCTGGTGGAACCTGCCCGCCGTCAGCTTCGAGGACACGACGGCTCCGGCCGGCTCGCAGCAGCAGTACACCTTCACCGCCACAGACGGCAACGGCAACACCGTCTCGAGCAAGACGGCGACCGTGACGGTGGCCGACCCGACGCCACCGTATTCCAACGCGGTGCTCGCCGATGAACCCCAGCTCTACTACCCGCTGGGAACCATCGGCCAGGACGTTGCCGGCGCGAACAGCCCGATCTTCCGTGCAGGGGCGAAGCTCTTGCCGTCGGGAACGTCGAAGGGCACGGGCGCGACGGCCCTCGACGGCACCGAGACCGGACGCGTCGACACCACCACGAAGATGCCCGCACCTTCCGCGTACTCCGCCGAGATGTGGTTCCAGACGTCGACGACAAGCGGCGGACTGCTGTTCGATTTCGAGAGCTCAGCAGCGGGCTTCTCGAAGAACTACGACCGCAACGTCTACATGTCGAACGACGGACGCCTGAACTTCGGGGTGTACAGCGACGGCACGAGAGTCATCACGACCAAGGCTGCGTACAACGACAACCAGTGGCACCAGGTCGTGGCGTCCGTCAGCCCCGAGGGGATGAAGCTCTTCGTCGACGGCCAACTCAACGATCAGATCACCGGTGTGACCAAGGGTCAGGCCTACGAGGGCTTCTGGAAGATCGGCAGCGGCAAGCTGGTCAACTGGCCGAACATCCCGACGTCGGTGTCCCTCACCGGCAACGTCAACCAGTTCGCCATCTACCCGTACGGGCTGAGCGCCGGGCAGGTGAAGACGCACTTCTGGGTCGCCAAGGGCTCCACGGCGCCCGTCGCGGCGTACACGGCGACCCCGGTCGGGCTCGCTGTGGCATTCGACGCGAGCACGTCGGTCCCGCCGGCATCCGCTACTGTCGCGGCGTACCGCTGGGACTTCGGCGACGGGACGACGGGTACGGGCAAGACGCCCTCGCACACGTATGCGGCGCCCGGCACGTACCAGGTCAAGCTCACGATCACCGACAGCCAAGGGCTCGTGGGGTCGGTCAAGAAGCCGGTGGTCGTGCAGGGAGCCAATGCGCTGCCCACCGCGTCTTTCACCCTCTCCTCATCGGGTCTCACCTCCTCGGCTGACGCAGCGGCATCGACCGACACCGACGGCACCATCAGCAGCTACAGCTGGAACTGGGGCGATGGCACGACCAGTGCGGGTGCGGTCGCCAGCCACGCCTACTCGACGGCGGGGACACGTACGGTCACCCTCACCGTGACCGACGACGTGGGCGGCTCGGCGACCACGACCCGCGAATCCGTCGTGGCGGAACCCGCGCCGCTCGCGGGTGACGACTTCGAGCAGGCATCCAGCCGAGGCTGGGGGAACGCGGTCGCGGGCGGCGCCTGGACGATCGCGGGCGGTTCGCAGGCGGCGGCCACGGTCGCCGACGGCTTCGGACGGTTGAACCTGGCCGCGGGCGACACCCGACACGCCACGCTGAACGCGACGTCGGTCCCGAGCCCGACTCTGGAGACGACCTTCCGCGTCGATCAGGGGGCCACCACCGGTGGTGCGTACATCGGAGTCATCGCACGCGACTCCGCCGCCGGACGCTATCTCGTCCGCGCATGGCTCCGTCCCGACGGAACCATCTGGCTCGTCGCCCACCGTGACGGAACCGTCCTGGCCACCCGAGCCGTCTCGGGTCTCGCCTTCGCGGCGAACACCTCGTACACCCTCAAGGTCACGGTGACGGGCACCGCGCAGGCGTCCATCAACGCGAAGATCTGGGCGACCGGGGCGACGGAACCGGCCGATTGGCAGCTCAAGGCGTCGGATGCGACGCCCCTGCAGCCCGCGGGCGGGGTGGGCCTGAGCGGCAACCGCTCCGGCAGCTCGACCGCGGCACTCGGCGTGGCCTTCGACACGTTCCGCGTCACCGCAGCCGAGTAGCGCCCGGGGACGGGCATCGTCCCTCACCATGATTCAGCCGACCTCGGCACTCGAGGTCCGCTGAATCGTATCCGGAGGATCCCCGGATAGGATGTTCAGCGCTTCGTCCTGCCGCTTCGGGGACCAGAATTCCCCGCGCTGAGCAGTGGTCGATCGGTAAGGGGGTTGGACGTGACACATCCGTCGGCACCCGCGGCGACCGAGCTCGGGTCCTCGACCACCACCGCCAGCACGGCCGACAGCGCCGCCGCCCTCCTCCGGTCCAACCGCCGTCGTCGCAGCGTCCGCCGCTGGGTCGCGATCGGGACGATTCCGCTCACCCTCGCCGCGCTCCTGTTCGTGGGCAAGCTGCTGAGCATGTACGCCTTCGCACATCAGGCCATCACCGCCTACGTGGTGGACGACTTCGCCGGGTCGGAGGCATCCGCACGCGGACAAGACCTCCTGAACTGGTTCGAGCCGTACAAGGCACCGTTCAACATCGGCACCGCGCTCGGTGCGGCGGAGCAGCTGCCGGAGGCGCGGGCCGAGCTCGAAAGGGCACTCGACCTCGCCACCGGACTGGAGGTATGCGGGGTACGGATCAATCTCGCCCTGGTGGTCGAGCGCATGGGTGACGCCGCACGCGCGGACGGCGACGGCGCGGGCGCTGCTGCGCTCTACGGCGAGGCGCTCACGATCACGGTCGAGACGCCGGAGGAGTGCCGCAGCGAAGAGGCCCGGCAGCAGTCGTCCGACCCGCAGCGCGACATGGCCGATTCTCTCGACGGCACCGCCGATCGTCTCAAGCAGAAGCAGCAGGAGGAGCAGCAGCCGTCACCCCAGCCGCAACCGGGGGAGAAGGAGCAGCCGTCGGAGGACAAGCTGAAGGGCCTGCAGGACAAGCTCGAGCAGGGGACGCAGGAACGCGATCAGCAACAGGGCGACGACCAGGGCGGTTCGGAGACGGACAAGCCGTGGTGAGCGATCACGAGAGGCAGCGTGCGCGCTACATCGCGGGCACCGAGGGCGCTCCACCCGTGCCCCCACCCGGCGGCTACCGAGGAGCGCGGCGCGATGCGTTCGGATCCGCACCGCGCCCGAACGTCGCGACGATCGCCCCGGCGGAAGAGCCGAGGAAGCCGGCGAACGCCCTCGGATGGATCGCCCTCACCACCTCCATCCTCTTCGCGCTGATCCTGCTCGGGACGCTGATCGCCGGCGGCACCGACCTGCTCTACGGCGTCACGATGCTCGCCCTGCAGCTCGTCGTGGTCGCGGTCATCGCGGCCGCCCTGTTCTCGGCACGCGGACGGAAGCTGGGGGCGATCGCGCTCGTCGTGGCGATCCTGTTCAACGTCGCCACCGTGGGCGGCATGAGTGCCCTGCAGACCTCAGCCTCCGGCAACTACGAGGGTACGAAGACGGCCGCGCAGAAGCACGCGGAGGCCTATCCCGCGATCAAGGGCACCGACCCCCAGCAGACCCTCTCGCAGCAGTCGCTCGAAGAGGTGCGTGCGCAGGCCGAGACCATGTTCGCCGACATCCGCACGCGACTCACCGACGAGTTCGGCTACACCTGGGTGCAGGTGGGCGACGACGACCTGCGTCCGGAGCGCAACGGCTACGGCGGCGAGTCGATGCTCGTCGAATTCACCTCCGCGGCGTGGGCGACGAACGAACCGATCCAGGATGACGAGCGCAAGCTCGACGTGATGCGTGTCATCAACGAGGTCGTCGTCGAGCACGGACTGTGGGACCTCTACTCCTTCAACGATCCCTCGGTCTCGGGAATCGACCCCGCGATGATCGCGAAGCTCTACGGCAGCGACGACCCGCGCACGCAGACGACGTGGGAGTACTACACCGAGAACTTCCCCGATCCGCTGCGTTTCTACGCCACCATCAACGACCTCTCGAACGATCGGGACGGCGGATTCCTGGCCGCCCGCGAGGCACAGAACGCCCGCACCGGCGAACCCCTCGAAGGCCTGCAGCTGACCGTGATCGCCAGCGGAGTACTGAGCGAAGCCGATCGCGAGGAGTTCCAGACGAAGCTGCAGGAGTACCCCGGCTTCGAGTGAGACGGCGCCGGAGCGGTGCCGGTGCCGTGGGCCGCGCGTCAGGGGCCGAGCGTCAGCAGCATCCGGGCCAGCACGTAGCGGGCGTGGCCGCGGGAGGTGCGCGGGTCGTAGCCCAGAGTCTCCACCAGCACCGTCAGACGCTCCTGCACACTGGAATGGTGGCGGCCGAGACGCGTGGCGGCGGCGCGCACGCTCTGCTCTTCGGCGACCGCGTCGAGGACCTCCCGACTACGGGCGTCGAGGGCCGCGAGCGCGGCGGCATCCGGGTGCAACGGGCTCGACTCGGCGGCGTCGGCGATGAGAAGCAGCGCTCCGAGGTCGGCCGCATCGACCACCGGCTCGCCCGGACTCGTCAGACGCACGGCGACGAGAGCCGATGCCCACGACTGGGGAAGCTGGTCTCCCTCTCCGGCGAGACCGACGCCCAACCGCAGAGCAGCGGTCTCGGGCCAGACTTCTCGCACGTCCGTCTGCGTGTCGATGATCGTCGCGCGCGTGAGTCCGTGCCGGGTGGCGACCACAGCCGAGGGGTGCGTCGGCAACGGTGCGGGCTCCGGGGGTGACGCGACCAGTCGCAGCATGCTCGCGGAGAGCCGGAGCCGCGGCAGCGCAGCCGCCCGCTCCTCGGCACCGGCGTAGGAACTGATGGCGAGTTCGACCGCGCTCTCGGGGCCGACCGTGCGTCGCGCCCGGATGATGCCGAGGGCGAGGCTGAGCCGCTCCAGGATCATCGCGTCGTTCGAATGCGCATCGCCCTCCCGCTCGATCCAGGCGACGGCATCCGGCCCGCTCTCCCGGACGGGCCAGGACGGGGACGGCTCGACGGGATCGATGCGCACCCCATCTGCCCGCACGCGCACGATGTGCCGGCCGTCGCGCTGGCCGACGGTCGCACCGCTCAGCACCGCCGCACCCCGCAGCATGCTCTCCACACCCACGGAGCGGGCGACGAGGGCATCGAAGTAGCTGACGACTTTGAGCGTCTCGCTGGCATCCGGGTCGAGGGCGGTGAGACGCCCCAGCAGATCTTGCATGTCGGCTCCATCGCGCGGGGATTCCACCCTACGGGGTCGGCGCGCGGCCCCGGAGGGTGGAATCCGGACTCAGGAGAGCAGGCGGTTCACCCAGTTGTCCCGCGCGGCGAGCATGGCCTGAGCGACGGCGGCGTGCGGGGCGAACATGTCGAAGCCGTGGAAGCCGCCGGCCCACACGTGCAGCTCGGCCTGGACCCCGGCTTCCCAGAGCTTCGTGGCATAGGCGACATCCTCGTCGCGGAACACCTCTGCGCTGCCGCAATCGATGAACGCCGGGGGCAGTCCGCTCAGATCGGTCGCCCGCGCGGGAGCGGCATAGATCGAGACGTCGTCGGTACCCTTGCGGTCGCCGAGCAACGCCGTCCATCCGGTCACGTTCGACCCGCGATCCCAGACCCCGATCCCGTCGATCTGCCGGGTGGACACCGACTCGTCTCGGTCGTCGAGCATCGGGTAGATGAGCAGCTGGCCGATCAGCTCGGGGCCCTTCCGGTCACGGGCGAGCAGCGCGGTGCCCGCAGCCAGGCCTCCCCCGGCGCTGCCGCCGCCGATCAGCAGGCGCGACAGGTCGATCCCGAGCTCCTCGGCATGCTCGGCGGTCCACAGCAGACCCGCGTAGCAATCCTCCACCGGATAAGGGTCGGGGAACTCGGGGGCGAGCCGATACTCGACCGTGACGATCACGCCGTCGTAGCGCTCCGCCCAGTCGAGGAAGCCGACCACACCGAGCCAGCGGTTGCCGATGATCATGCCGCCACCGTGGGTGTGGAAGAAGCCCGGACCGGTGCCGGTCCGGCCCTCCTTCTCGATCACGGACAGGACGATCTCGCCTCCGTCGTATCCGGCGATCGTGACGTCACGGCGTGTGAAGCCGCGGTCGTCGAGCACGGTGAAGATCTCCTGGTCGCCGCTCACCGGCGACTGGCGCATCAGCGGGATCATCTCGGGCGTCAGGGTCGACGGCAGCTGGTCGCCGACGAGAGCGAGAGCAGCCTCGAGCTCGGGATCGAACGGCGGTCGCGCCAGGGTCGTGTCAGTCATCGGAACTCCTTTGTCCTCGGCCACCATCGCGGCGGTGTTCCGCCAGCCTCCCGCACGCCGCTCCCGAGAGTAACCCGCCAGCGCGGGCGGATCCGACGCCTCCGATCCGCCGGATGGCGGGCTGTTCCGCTCCGGCGTCGCACGACTCCCTTGATGGCGCGTGTCGCGCTGGATAGCCTGGCGCCAAAAGGAAGGGATGCGCGCATGATTCGAGCACTCGACGAGCAGCAGTCCTACGAACTGCTGTCCACCACCACGATCGGCCGGATCGGCTTCGTCCATGAGGACCGGGTGCAGATCCTTCCCGTGAACTTCGCGGTCTCCGGTCACGACCTGCTTCTTCGCACCGCGCCGGACGGCGTGTTGGCCGCCCTGACCTCCGAGCCGCTCCCGGTCGCGTTCGAGGTGGACTACCACGACCCCCTCGGCAACACGGCATGGAGCGTGCTGCTGCATGGTCCCCTCTCGCGGGTCCCCGACGACGAAGCGGCCGGTGATGCCGCGCGCGTGCATCCGTGGGCGGGGGAGGATCGGAGCCTTCCGCTGTCGTTCCGCATCGAGAGCATCACCGGCCGTACCGTGCGACGGGACCAGTTCCGCGGCGCGGACTGAGCGCCGTCTCCGGGTGATCTCCGTCGTCGCTCAGGATGCGAGGGCCAGGCCGGCGGCGAGCGCGAAGCCCAAGACGGTCGCGAGTCCCGTCGATTCCTTGGCTTTGGACTGCGCCTCGGGGATCATCGAATCGACCAGCATCACGAGCAGGGCGCCGGCGGCGAAACCACTCGCCGCCGAACGGAACTCATCGCCGGTGATGCTCGCGAGACCGAAGCCCGCGACAGTCGCGGCCGCGCAGAGCACCGCGACACCCGCCCAGAGCAGCAGCACCCGCGATTTCGCCATGCCGCCTTCGAGCAGGTCGGCAGCCGAGCCGATCGATTCGGGCAGGTTCGAGACCAGGATGGCGACCACGAGCGCGATGCTGACCGGTTCCCCGGAGGCGAGACCGATGCCGAGCACCAGCTGCTCCGGGATGCCGTCGAGCAGAGCGCCGACGGCGAGCTGCCCCCCGCCCGCCTGCTCCTTGGTCTTCGCGGCCCTGGCGTCGAGGATGCGGTCGGCGATGTAGTAGCTGATCGCTCCCGCCGCGACACCGACCACGAGGGGGACAGGACCGGCGAGATCGAGCCCCTCCTCCCACAGCTCGAAGGCGATCGACGCCATGAGCGCGCCGGCGCCGAAGCCCAGCACGATGCCGAACCAGCGCGGCGGCCACGTGCGCAGCAGTGCGAGCACCGCACCGATGAACAGCGGCGCCGCCGCGACCACACCCCACAGGACTGCTTCGCCCATGTCCGACCTCCGTGCGCCTACTCTCCCACCTCCGAGCCCGCCATCCGGGTCGACCCACCCGTCTCCAGAAAGGGGCGCTAATAGGATGACCACAGCGGGAGCGGCGGGCGACCCAGCGAGGCGGCGATGAGCGACAGGCCGGTCGAGGTTCTGCGCATCCCTGCTTTCGCACTCTTCTGGTCATCGTCGACGCTCGGCGCGTTCACGGGCGCCGTGACCGCCTTCGCGTTCGGTCGGCGTGGTGGTGTTCGTCGTGGCTGCACTGATCGTGCTCTTCTCCCCACTGCGCCTGGCACGCCATGAAGATGTCGTTCAGTCGGAGTAGTCGGCGTTCGGGGTGACGAACGTCGCCGTGTACTCCTCGGTGCAGGGCGTCAGGACATAAACCTTGCCCCAACCCCAGCCCATGAGCATCGGATCGTCCTGGCTCAGGCGCGTCTGCCGTTCACCCGCCTCGATGACGACCCACCCCGCATCGTCCGTCCGCCAGCTGGCCTTCCCGACGACCGGGGTCACGTCGCCATCGAGGCACACCCGCCCGTCGTCGAGTTCCCGTTCCTCGGTGCCGAGCATCAGCGCCGAGACCTCCGCTGATCCGTCTTCCTTGAGTGTGAAACCTGCGAGTTCCGAGGCCTCTTCGAAGCCGTGATACGTCGCGGGGAACGACAGGTGCGCCGCCATGTCCTGCCGCGCGAGCGTCGACCTGCGGAAGGCTTGGACCGCCAGGACGAGAAGCACGACCAGTATCGCGGCGAGAAGCGCACCTCCCGCAATCAACCACCATCCACGCGACCTTGCTCTCTGCATGGCCACAATGTAGCGGCGGATCCTGAACGAGGACACCGATATGAAGCACCCGCCTCGCCCCCCGTTCTGTGCCATTCGAATGGTATTCTCATGGCATGAAGGCAACCATGGACAAGGCAGGACGGATCGTCATCCCCGCTGCGCTCCGCGAGCGCGTCGGATTGATCCCTGGTCCTATCGATCTCATCCTCGACGGCAACGGCATCCGCATCGAGATCGATGCCCCGGACAACCTCATCGAGAAGGACGGGCGTCTCGTCGTCGCGTCGTCCGGCATGGCGATCACACCCGACGACATCCGCGAGTTGCGCCTTGCCGACCAGCGCTGACTTGCTCCTCGATACGAGCGCGGCGCTCGCGCTCCTCGTGGAAGACAACACCGCGCACATCGCGGTCCAGAGCGCCTGCACCGGTGCAATCCTCGGCCTTGCCGGCCACGCCTCAGCAGAGACATACTCCGTGCTGACGCGCCTGCCGGGCCCCAATCGCCTGACCCCTCTGGCAGCGGCGAACGCGATCCGGGCTGCATTCCCCCGATCGATCTCACTCTCGGAAGAGGACGCGCGCACCGCCGTCGACGTTCTCGCCGATGCTGGAATCGCCGGCGGAGCGGTCTACGACGGCCTGGTCGCGTTGTGCGCCAGGGCCGCCGGGGTGACGCTCGTCACATGCGATCGCCGCGCGATAGGAACGTATGCGGCGCTAGGCGTCGATGTGCGCGTGATCTGACGCAGCACGGGGCGACACGCCGCCCGCCGATAGACTGGGAAGCATGTCCAAGGTCCTCCAGTCCCTGCCCGTCGGCGAGCGCGTCGGCATCGCCTTCTCCGGAGGACTCGACACCTCCGTCGCCGTCGCGTGGATGCGCGAGAAGGGCGCGGTTCCCTTCACGTATACCGGCGACCTCGGCCAGTACGACGAAGACGACATCGCCTCGATCCCCGGCCGCGCGCTCGAGTACGGCGCCGAGGCCTCGCGCCTGATCGACTGCAAGACCGCCCTGGTCGAAGAGGGCTTCGTCGCCCTCTCCTGCGGCGCCTTCCACATCCGCTCCGGCGGCAAGACCTACTTCAACACGACGCCCCTCGGCCGCGCGGTCACCGGCACCATGCTGGTACGCGCCATGAAGGAGGACGGCGTCGACATCTGGGGCGACGGCTCCACCTACAAGGGCAACGACATCGAGCGGTTCTACCGCTACGGCCTGCTCGCCAACCCGCGCCTGCGCATCTACAAGCCGTGGCTCGACGCCGACTTCGTCACCGAGCTGGGCGGCCGCAAGGAGATGAGCGACTGGCTCGTCGCCCGCGATTTCCCGTACCGCGACTCCGCCGAGAAGGCCTACTCGACCGACGCCAACATCTGGGGCGCGACGCACGAGGCCAAGACGCTCGAGCACCTCGACGTCTCGCTCGAGACCGTCGACCCGATCATGGGCGTGAAGTTCTGGGACCCGTCCGTCGCGATCGAGACCGAAGACGTCACCGTCACGTTCGAGGCCGGCCGCCCCGTCGCCATCAACGGTGTCGAGTACTCCGACCCGGTCGCCCTCGTCATGGAGGCGAACACGATCGGCGGTCGCCACGGCCTCGGCATGAGCGACCAGATCGAGAACCGCATCATCGAGGCGAAGTCGCGCGGCATCTACGAAGCTCCGGCCATGTCGCTGTTGTTCATCGCCTACGAGCGCCTGGTCAACGGCATCCTGAACGAAGACACCCTCGCGACCTACCACGAACAGGGTCGCCGCCTCGGCCGTCTGATGTACGAGGGCCGCTGGCTCGAGCCGCAGTCGCTCATGCTGCGCGAGTCGATCCAGCGCTGGGTCGGGCTCACCATCTCGGGCACGGTCACGATCCGCCTGCGCCGCGGCGACGACTGGACGATCCTCGACACCGTCTCGCCGAACCTCTCCTACGGCCCCGAGAAGCTGTCGATGGAGCGCGTCGGCGATGCGGCCTTCGGCCCGGTCGACCGCATCGGCCAGCTCACCATGCGCAACCTCGACATCGCCGACTCCCGCGCACGCCTCGAGCAGTACGCGGGTCTCGGTCTCGTGGGCGGTGCGACCGGCGAGCTCGTCGGCCGCGTCACCGCCGGCGAGTCGAGCGAGATCACCGAGTCCGTCCACGGGTCGATCTCCGAAGCCGACGAGACACTGGCCGACGCCGTCGACTCGGCGTCCGAAGGCGCGGCCTTCGACTCCGGCACGGACTGACATATCGACCGACACCGATGCGCCGGCACCCTCGGGTGTCGGCGCATCGTGTATTCGGACCCCGTCCTGCCTCAGCGGTCTCCGACCTCCGTCCGGTCGATGATGCCGGGAAGCACCTCGTCGAACAGGGTCACGAGGGCCGCGCGCACCTGCGTCGCATCTCGGCAGACGATGGCGTCCCTGATCTCGAGGGTGGATCGCTCGCTCGCGGCCCAATCGAACCAGCCGGCGGCATGCTGCGTGAAGCGCCGGATCTGCGGCCCGAGCAGCTCGATCACGGACGCCCGCGTGGCATTGCCCTCGAGACGAGCGAAGCCGATGGCGATGGCACGCAGAGCCACGCCGTAGGCCAGGACGTCGCGCTCGACCGCCGCGTCGGACATGTCCTCCGTCAGGTCGACGAGGTAGCTGACGTCATCCTGTCGGACGAGCGGCATCGCATGCCGCACCGATCCGATCCAGATGTCGCCGAACAGCGCGATCGCGTCGCGGATCCGGTCCAGGTCGAGCGGCGCCACGCGCGTGAAGCGATTTCGCTGCATCTCGACGAGCCCCTGTTCCGCCAGGCGCGCCAGCGCATGACGCACGGGCGTCTTGGAGGTGCCCAGATCTTCCGCCAGGTCGGTATCGCGAAGGCGTTCCCCCGGTCGCAACTCACCGTCCACGATCGCATCTCGCAACCGCCGATAGACGTCCTCGCTCATCGTCCTGCGCTCGAGCGCCACATCGATGCCTGCCAAATCACACCCTCCCTCGACCACAGCGGGTCCCCCACCACTCGAAACGGTCGGCACGCGCGAACCGAACAACCCCCGTGTCCGGAACCGGTGCGATCCCCCGTGCGCGCCAGCGCGCAACGCGTAACATAACACAGCAGTCCTCGATCAGCGCTGTACGCCTGCCTGGGCGCTCTCCACGAATCCGCACGCCATACCTTGCACATTCATGTGCATGATCCCTATCGTGAACTCATGACCACCCGTGCACCTCGTCGCGACGCCGTCGAGAATCGCGCCGGCATCCTCTCCGCCGCCCGCGCGACCCTGGCGCTACACCCGCACGCCTCCGTCGACGTCATCGCGCGCAGCGCCGGGCTCTCGCGACGCACCCTGTACGGACACTTCGACGATCGCGATGCCCTCATCCGCGAACTCATCTCCACCGGCGCGCAGCGGTTCAACGCCATCGCCGCCTCGATCGACGACGCTGACGCCCGCCTCGCCCTCGCCCGCCTCGCCGCCCACCTCTGGCACGAAGCCGCGCACGTGCAGGTGGCCGCCGCCCTCGCCCTCGATGAGACGCACGTCGAACACACCGCCACCGCGCTCGCTCCCCTGCGCCGCACTGTGGCAGCGCTCGTGCGCCGGGGACAGGACGACGGCAGCTTCCGCACCGACCTCGCCGCCCCCACCCTCGCTCGCCTCATCGAAGAGATGGCGCGCACGGTCATCTCCCGCACGGATGCGGCCAGCACGGGGGCCGCCGACCTCGCCGTGCGGACGGTGCTGAGCATGGCCGGACTCTCCTGGCGCGAAGCGGACGAGCTGCTCGCATCGCACCCCGACCTCGCCGCATCCGCGGCAGCCCCGACGGAACCCCCGAACACCCCGGAGGACCGGGCATGAGAATCTCTCTGCACGACGTGAGCAAGGGCCGCAACGGCCAAGCACTCCCGGCGATCTCGCTCGAGTTCCACACCGGCTCGGTGCGCTTCGCCCTGGCCGAGACGGAGCAGCGACCGACGGTGCTCGGACTCATCGCGAGCGGTCGCATGCGCCCCGACACCGGCCACGTGAGCATCGACGCCGCCGACGATCCGAAGGCACTGCGTCGTCGCGTGGCTCTGGTCGACGCCCCCGCCGTCAGCGACCCGCACCCCGACGTCGCCCTCGTCGGTGTCGTGGAGGAAGAGCTCATGTTCGCCGGACTCGGCGCCACTCCGCTGCACGCACGACGCTGGCTCGCGCGGCTCGGCTATACCGAGCTGGCCGGCGTGCCGTTCGGCTCCATCGATCCCGCCGCACGCGTGCGCATCCTGTGTGAACTCGCGGTGCTCCGATCCGGCGTCGAGGGCATCGTGCTCGTGTCGCCCGACCGCCACGGAGGAAGCCCCGACGGCTGGTGGCGCATCGCGAGCGAGTTCGCGGACCGCGGCTACGCGATGCTCGTGATCATCGGAGGCTCAGCAGCCATCGCCCTGGAGCGGATGCAGGAGTTCGACGCGATCAACGCCTCCGGGCCTGTCGACCCGCTCGCGATCGACGAGCCCGCATCTCCCGCCGCCGACGAGACGCCCGCCACGAGTGAGAACGGAGATGCGCGATGAAGGTTCCCGCCATGATCGCCGCCGAGCTGCGGCGACTCACCGCGAGCCGTATGGGCATCATCGCCCTGGTCGCGTTGATCTGCGTCCCGATCCTCTACGGCGGTCTCTACCTCTGGGCGAACCAGGATCCGTACGCGAAGTTCCCCGAGGTCCCTGTCGCGCTCGTGGTCGACGACGAAGGCGCCCCCGCGCCCACCACCGGCACCGAACCCGCGACCGGCGAGACCGTGAACTACGGCGAGGACGTGGCCGAGAACCTCATCAAGGGCAACGCCTTCGACTGGCAGCTGATGTCGGCCGACGAAGCCTCCGAAGCCCTGAAACACGGCACTGTGGACTTCACCGTGACGATCCCGGCCGACTTCTCCTCCGCCCTCACCTCAGCCGCGGGAAGCGACCCGCACCAGGCGCGCATCGACCTCGAGACCAACGACGCGAACAACTACCTCGCTTCATCGATGGGCACGCAGGCCGTGGAGAAGATCCGCAGCTCGGTCGCCCAGATGGTCGGCAGCCAGGCCGCAGAGCGCCTGCTCACCGGCCTCAGCGACGTGCGCGACAGGCTGATCACGGCGACGGACGGCGCCACGCAGCTCACCGACGGCGCCGGCACCGCCGCTTCCGGCAGCTCCACGCTCGCCGAAGGCACCGCGAAGCTCGCCGACGGAACGGCGCAACTGGCCACGGGGGCGCAGAGCCTCGCGAACGGCGCACAACAGGTGAGCGCGGGCAACCGTCAGCTCGCCGATGTCGCCGACCGTGCAGGATCCGCGGTGCAGCAGGCCGCGAACGCCCTGCCGCAGGTGCGCACCGACATCGCGAACACCCTGACGCAGCAGGGCCTCACGCCCGACGAGATCGACCAGGTGCTCGCCACGCTCGATCCGCTCGGCGCTCGCCTGCAGGAGGGGAACACTCAGGTGCAGGCCGCGGTCGGCAAGGTCGACCAGCTCGCCGCCGGTGCCGCCTCCCTCGCCTCGGGCGCCTCGGAACTCGCCACCGGTGCCGGCGCGGTCGCCACGGGTGCCTCCGCCGCGAACGACGGTGCCTCTCAGCTGCGCGATGGACTCGCCACGCTCGCCTCCGGCACGGCCGAGCTGCGCGACGGGCTGTCCCAGGGCGTCGACGCGATTCCCGCCTCCACCCCCGACCTGCGCTCGCTTCAGGCCGACACGATCGCCGACCCGGTCAAGGTGTCGAGCGACAAGGTCGCCTCCGCCGAGGACTACGGTGCCGGACTCGCCCCCTTCTTCGCCGCGCTCTCCGCCTGGATCGGCATCTACGCCCTCTTCCTGATCGTGAAGCCCATCTCCCGGCGCGCCATCACCGCACTGCACTCCCCCATCCGCATCACGCTGGCCGGCTGGCTGACCCCGGCGATGCTCGGTGCCGTGCAGATGCTCGGGTTGATGGGCATCCTCGCCATCACGCTCGGCTTCACCTTCGACCATCCGCTCGGCACGCTCGGCATCATGGTCTTCGCGTCGGCGACCTTCGCGGCGATCATCCTCGCCCTGAACGTCTGGCTCGGATCGGTCGGGCAGTTCCTCGGCCTGGTTCTGATGGTGCTGCAACTGGTCACCGCGGGCGGCACGTTCCCGTGGCAGACGCTGCCCGCTCCCCTCGCCGCCCTGCATCACGTGCTGCCGCTGGGTTACGTCGTCGATGCGATGCGACAGCTGATGTACGGCGGCGACTTCGCGCGTGCCGGCGGGGATCTGGCCGTGCTCGGCGTGTGGCTCGTCGGCGCGCTGCTGTTCGCGATGATCGGGGTGACGCGGATGACACATCGGCGCACCCTGCGCGATCTGCAGCCGAGCCTGATCGGATGATCGACCCGGTGCTCGTCGTGGAACGCCTCGTGGCGAGCGCCGGTGCGGATATGATGCGAAGGCGCGGCCCTGAAACGCGCGCTGGGGCTCGGTGGAACTGAGTTCCACCTTTCTACCCGAAAGTGTTCTCGACGATGATGACCGATTCGCAGGAGTCCGCTGCCCCTTCCCGCCTCCCGCTGGGCGTTCGCATCGGGCGCATCGCGTTCCTCGTCGTGGCCGCCGTCGTGGTGATCGCCGTGGCTGCGGCGTTCTTCGTGACCTGGACCATCCAGCGTTCCTTCCCGCAGACCGAGGGATCGATCGAGCTCGACGGGCTCGCGGCCGCGGTCACCGTGCAGCGCGACGACCGCGGTATCCCGACGATCACCGCCGACTCGACCGACGACCTGTTCTACGCGCAGGGCTTCGTGCACGCGCAGGACCGGTTCTTCGAGATGGACTTCCGCCGCCATGTGACCGCCGGCCGCGTCGCCGAGATGTTCGGGGAGTCGCAGGCCGGCACCGACGCCTTCCTCCGCACGCTCGGATGGCGCACGGTCGCGGAGGCCGAGGTCGAGGCGATGGACGACACCACGCGCGGCTACTACGAGGCCTATGCGGATGGCGTGAACGCCTACCTGGCTTCGCGCTCCGGCGCCGAACTGTCGCTCGAGTACGCCGTGATCGGACTGCAGAACCCCGACTACGCTCCCGAGCCGTGGGAACCCGCGGATTCCGTCGCCTGGCTCAAGGCCATGGCCTGGGACCTGCGCGGCAACATCGAGGACGAGACCGAACGCTCGCTGCTGGCCGCAGAGCTGAGCACAGGCGCGGACGGGGCAGAGGACGCGGCCACCGGTGACCTGCTGGCGAAGCTCTATCCCGACTACCCGTTCGACGAGAACCCCGTGATCGTGCCCAAGATCTCGACCGTTCCCGCACTCGGCACCGATGCGGAGCCTGCGGCCTACACCACCTCCGAGACCGACGGCGAGGCGCAGCAGGCATCGACGACCGTCGAGTGGGAGGAGACCTCGAGCGTGATCGAAGCGGCGAGTGTGCTGGTCGGCGATGTCGGCGAGGGCATCGGCTCGAACTCCTGGGTCGTCTCCGGAGACCTCACCGAAACCGGGATGCCCCTGCTCGCGAACGATCCGCACCTCGGGGCCTCGCTGCCCTCGGTCTGGTACCAGGTGCAGTTGAAGTGCTCGACGGTGAGCGAGGAGTGCCCGTTCGACGTGGGAGGCTTCTCGTTCTCCGGCCTTCCCGGCATCGTCATCGGCCACAACCAGAAGGTCGCCTGGGGGTTCACGAACCTCACCACCGATGTCACCGACCTGTACATCGAGCGCGTCGAGGGCGACCAGTACTGGCGCGACGGAGCACTGGTGCCTCTCGAGGAGAGCACCGAGACGATCAAGGTCGCGGGCGGCGACGACATCGAGCTGACCATCCGCTCGACCGTCCACGGGCCCCTCATCTCCGGACTCACCGACGACTTCACGGCGATCGCGGGGGCCCCGGAACCCGCCCTCGGCGCCGAAGCCATCGCTCCGACGCCCGCACCCCCCGGTTCCGACGATGCCGAGTACGCCGTGAGTCTGCGGTGGACCGCGCTCGATCCCGGCACGGCGGCGACGGCCATCTTCGCGCTCTCCACCGCGCAGGACTTCGACGACTTCCGCTACGCGGCCTCGCTCTTCGACGTGCCGGCACAGAACCTCATCTACGCCGACACCGAGGGCAACATCGGCTACCAGACCCCGGGCCGTCTTCCGATCCGCGGCGCGGGCGACGGATGGATGCCGCAGCCCGGGTGGGACAGCAGCTACGACTGGACGGGGTTCATCCCGTTCGAGGAGCTGCCGGTCTCGTACAACCCGACCTCGGGTTACATCGTGACCGCGAACAACGCGATCGTCACCGACGACTACGCCTACTTCCTCTCCCGCGACTGGGACTACGGCTACCGCGCCGCCCGGATCGCACACCTCATCGAGCGACGCGCGGCCGTCGCACCGCTGACCGCCGACGACATGCGCGAGATCCAGATGGACAACGAGATGTGGATCGGCACCCAGCTGGCGACCGCCATGGCCGACGTCGACGTGTCCGGTGCAGGCCCGACCGGGGCCGTGGAACTGCTGCAGGGGTGGGACGGGCAGAACTCCGCATCGTCGGCGGCTGCGGCCTACGCGAACGTGCTGTGGTCGAACCTGGTGCAGAACATCTTCGCCGAGCGCGCTCAGCCGCTCCCCATCGACGGCCAAGGTCGGCTCTTCACCGTCGTCTCCGACATGCTGGCCGATCCTTCCGACCCGCTCTGGGTCAACGCGCAGATCGACGTCGACGGGATGGAGCAGATGCTGGCACTGTCGGCGGAAGAGGCCTACGACGAGCTCGCGGCTCTGCAGGGCACGACCGTCTCACGCTGGAACTGGGGCGACCTGCACGCGATCACCCTCACCAGCGAGACACTCGGCTCCTCGGGCATCGCGCCGATCGAAGCACTCTTCAACCGTGGACCTTTCCCGGTCAGCGGAGGGGCCTCGGTGGTGAACGCGACCGGATGGGAGCTCGGGGTCTCGTACGCCACCACGACCGTGCCGTCGATGCGCATGGTCGTCGACCTCTCCGACTTCGACGCCTCGACCTGGAATCATCTCACCGGCGCCTCGGGTCACGCGTACAACGAGCACTACACGGATCAGACGGCGGACTGGGCAGCGGGCATCCAGAAGCCGTGGGCGTACTCGACGAAGGCCGTGAAGGCAGCGGCCGTCAACACCCTGGTGCTCACCCCGGCCGGCTGAACGACGGCTCTCGGGGCATCTTAAGCAGCGCCCCAGGATGCTCGGCTAGCGTTGACGGGTGCCATCCGCCTATCTCGCCCCCAAGGGCACCCCCGTCACGCTCCTGGAGTTCGAGCATGCAGGTGCGACCCTCATCGCCGAGACGTTCGGTGAGGGCCCGCACACGTATCTGCTCCTGCACGGCATCGGCATGGGGCGGAGCGTCTATCTCGATATCGTGCAACGTCTCGAGGGAAGGGTCATCGCCCTCGATCTGCCCGGATTCGGCGAGGCGCCCGAGCCCACCCGCACGCTCACCATGGAACGGCATGCCGACCTCGTCGCGGCCTACCTGCAGCACGTCGACTCGGGCCCCGTCGTCGTGATCGGGCACTCGATGGGCAGTCAGATCGCCGCCGAGCTCGCCGCGCGGCATCCGTCCCTCGTCGAGGGAGTGGTGCTCGCCGGCCCCACCGTGAACAAGGCCGCGCGCAACATCGGCGCGCAGGCGCGGTATCTGCTCACCGACCTCATCGGCGAACGCCCCCTGGTCATCTGGCGCGGGGCCCGGGAGTACCTCCGCGGCGGCCCCCACCTGTTCCGGAAGATGCGTGCGACCATCGTGCACGAGCCCGAAGACGCCTTCGTGCGCATCCAGTGCCCCGTGCTCGTGCTGCGCGGGGAGAGCGATCCGCTGGCTCCGATGAGCTGGTGCCGCGAGATCATCGACGCCATCCCCGGCGCCGACCTCGAAGTCATCCCCGACCACGGTCACGGCACGCTGATCAGCGACTCCGAACCCGCGGCGCGCCTGATCCACGAGTTCACCGCTCGCCTCTGACGCCCCGGGCCCTCCTCATGAGCGGCCCACGGGATCAGGCGTGCCGGCATCGAGCGCCCGGCGCAGCCGGCAGGATCAGAGCTCGATGTCAGCCCGCAGCGGGCGGGGTCTGCTTCGACTCGGAGAGCTCGTCGACGACGAGGCCGCGCTGCTCGATGGTGCCGTTGCGATACGCCTGCCGCCCGACCATGTGCGCCGAGAGCGGAGCGGTGGCGAACTGCATGAGCACGACCGGGGCGACCAGCACGAACCCGATCAGGATGCCGCCGACCGACCGCTGCGACAGCGCGATCGCGATGCAGATGAGCAGCAGTCCGAGCACCTGAGGCTTGGTCGCCGCGTGCAGTCGCGACGGCACATCGCGGAAGTGCAGCAGACCGACCGCCGCCGACAGGCACAGCAGCGCTCCGAGCAGGATGAGCACCAGGACCGCCACGTCGATGACGGCATCCGGGATCATGAGACCGAACACGTTCATGGTGTCGTGTTGTCCCTTCTCGCGACGAACCGGGCGACGGCGATCGACCCGAACACTCCGATCGCCGCGATGATCAAGAGCACGGGGATGTTGCGAGTGTGACCGTTGATCGCCATCTCGGCGCCGATCACGCACATCACCTCGGTGAGCAGCACGTCGGAGGCGACGGCGCGGTCGAGGATCGACGGTCCGCGCACGATGCGGATCAGCGCGAGCACAGCGGCGATGCCGAACACCACCATGATCAGCAGCAGGAGGATGTTCATCGGGCACCGCCCTTCATCGTTCCGAGGCCCGCGCGCTCGTCGGCCTTGAGGGCACGATATTGATCGGGGTCGCCGAGCGCACGCACCACGCGTCGCTCCCACCGGAGCACGCCGGCGCGCTGCTTCTCCACGTCGTCGAGATTCCGGACCCCGATCACGTGCAGGTACAGGATCCGCCGGTCGCGGTCGGTCTCCACGACGAGAGACCCGGGGATCAGCGACGACACGACGGCGACGTGCGTCATCACCAGGTCGTCGGCATACCGCAGCGGCACCGCGATGATGGCCGTGCCGGGCTGGCGACGGAAGTCGAACACCTGCACCGTGACCGAGAGAGCACCGCTCAGCACCGCGAACAGGAATTGCACCACGAACAGTGCGGCGTACCAGAGGTTGATGCGGCCGGAGAGCGCGACGGTCGGCAGGCGGAACACGCGGGTGACGAAGATCGCGACGACGAGTCCGGTGAGGAACGACAGCACCGTGAACTGCGCCCACAGCAGCATCCAGAGCACCACGAGCCAGGCGAGGAAGGGCAGCTGCACGCGAATGTCGCGCCAGAGGTGACGTCGGGTGTCGCGCGCCATCAGCCCACCTCCTCTTCCAGTTGCACGAGGCTCACCGGCTGCAGCAGTGCGGCGCCGATGCGGTCGCAGAGGGCGTAGAGAGGACCAGCGAAGATCGTCAACGCGAGCGTGACCGCGACCATGCCGCCGGTCGCCACGGTCATGATCTTCGGGATGCGACGGCGCTCCTGCTGTTCATCGGCCGCCGGCGCGTTGCCGAGGTACGAGATGCGTCCCTCGGTCTCGGTGGAGTCCTCCTCTTCGCGCCAGAAGGCGAGGTTCCAGGCGCGCATCAGGGCGTAGAGGGTCAGCAGTGACGTGACGATGCCGCCGAAGATCAGCACGATCATGATCGGTGTACCGACCGAGGCCGCCGCCTCGAAGAGGGCGAACTTGCCGATGAAGCCGGAGAAGGGCGGCAGTCCGCCGAGGTTGATCGCGGGGACGAAATAGAGAACGGCGATCAGGGGGGCGACCTTCAGCAGCCCCTTGACCCGCAGGATCGAGGTGCTTCCGGCTCGACGTTCCACGAGCCCGACGGCGAGGAACAGGGTGGTCTGCACGACGATGTGGTGCACGATGTAGTACACCGTGGCGCCGATCGCGGCGGGGGTCGCTATCGCGAGGCCGAAGATCATGTAGCCGACGTGGCTGACCAGTGTGAACGACAGGATTCGCTTGAGCTCGGCCTGTGCGACGGCACCGAGCACTCCGACGATCATGGTCGCGAGCGCGATGATCAAGAGCAGCGTGTCGATGCTGTTCGAGGCGAAGAGCTGGGTCTCGGTGCGGATCAGCGCGTACACGCCGACCTTCGTGAGCAGGCCGGCGAACACGGCGGTGACCGGGGCCGGTGCGGTCGGGTACGAGTCCGGCAGCCAGAACGACACCGGGAAGATGGCGGCCTTGATGCCGAAGGCGACCACGAGCATCAGGTGCAGCACCAGCTGCGTCTCCTGCGGGAGCTCCGACATGCGCTCGGCGATCTGGGCCATGTTGACCGTGCCGAGTGCGCCGTAGATCATCGCGATCGACGCGAGGAACAGGATCGACGAGACCAGCGACACCACGATGTAGACCGCGCCGGTACGGATGCGGGACTCGGTGCTGCCGAGGGTGATCAACACGTACGACGCGACGAGCAGGATCTCGAAGCCGACGTAGAGGTTGAACAGGTCGCCCGCGATGAAGGCGTTGAAGATGCCGGCCGCGAGGATCAGGTACGACGGGTTGAAGATCGAGATCGGCGTCTCGTCGGTGCCGTCTGCGGCACCCTGGCCGATGGAGAAGAGCAGGACCGCGAGCAGCACGATGCTGGAGATGAGCACGAGGAGGGCGGCGAGCCTGTCGACGTAGAGCACGATGCCGAACGGCACGGGCCAGCCGCCGACCGATACCGCCAGCGGAGCACCGGAATCGACCACGACCAGGAGCACGGCGGCGATGACCGAGACCGCGGCCAGAGTGGCCACCGTGACGACGACCTGCAGGCGTGCATTGCGACCGAAGACGAGGGTGACCGCGGCGCCCAGCAGAGGCAGTGCGACGAGGAGCGGGACGAGGGCGGTCATGGCTTGCCCTCCTCGTTCTCGTCGCGGTCATGGGGTTGGTCCGGGCGCGGTTCACGGCCGTCGTCGGGGGATTCTGACGGTTCGGAGGGTTCTGACGGTTCGGAGGGCTCGCTCCCCCACCCGGTCGGGGCGTCGAACGGAGCATCGTCGTGGATCGAGGGGTGATCGCGCATATGCAGCACCGTGATCGGCGCGGTCTGCACGCCGACGAAGTCGGTGGTCGCCTCGTCGTCGTCGGTCTCGGACTCGTCGTCCATGAGGTCTTCGTCGGCATCTGTGCGCTCGCGGAGCGCGATGTCGGCCTCGTCGTCCTCGACCGTGTCGGCCTGACCCAGTTGCCAGGAGCGGTAGATCAGGGCGAGCAGGAAAGCCGAGACCGCGAACGTGATGACGATGGCGGTGAGGGTGAGCGCCTGCGGGAGCGGGTCGCTCATCTCCCCTTCCGTCCCGAAGAACGGCGCGTTGCCGGGAACGCCCATCACGATCAGGAGCAGCAGGTTCGTGGCGTTGCCGAGCAGCAGGAAGCCGATCAGCACACGGGTCAGGCTGCGCTCCAGCATCGCGTACACGCCGCACGCGAAGAGGATGGCCATGATGACGATCAGGGTGAGGGAGACGTCCATCAGCTGCTCCTCCCGCCCCGGGAGAGGAATCCTTCAGGACCCGGTGTGGTGCGCAGCGCCGCCTGACGGTCGACCTCGGCGCCCAGACTGCGCAGCACGTCGAGGACGAGCCCGATCACGACGAGGTACACGCCGATGTCGAAGATGGTCGAGGTGACGAACTCCATGTGTCCGATGCCGGGGATCTCCCACTCCCAGAAGGTGCTGGTCAGGGGCGCGAGACCGAAGAACAGGGGAACGACCGCCGTGCCGACGGCGAGGATCAGGCCGGTGCCGAGCAGTCGTCCCGCATCCGTGGGGGCCGCGGCGCCCAGCTCCCAGCGTCCGCCGGCGATGTAGCGCATCACGAGTGCCATGCCCGCGACGAGACCGCCGGCGAAGCCGCCGCCCGGCAGATTGTGGCCGGAGAACAGCAGGAAGATCGACACCACGATGATGGTGTGGAACAGGATGCGGACGATCACCTCGAGCAGGATCGACCTGTTCTCGGGCTTCATCTTCTGACCGCCGACGAGCCACGCCCGCGGGCTGCTCTCGTTCTCGGAGGTCTGGAATCGGATGCCCTCGGTGGTCTCGACGAGCGGGCGGCTGCGTGCGGCCTTGCGCGTCGCCCGGGGGAGATTCTTGGTGGCGGCGAGCAGGTCGGCGCGGTGCGTGACGAACACCAGGGAGGCCACACCGGTCGCGGCGAGCACGAGCACCGAGAGCTCGCCCATGGTGTCCCAGCCGCGCAGGTCGACCAGCGCCACATTGACGACGTTCTTGCCGTGTCCGATCTCGTACGCGAGCTTCGGGAACGCCTCCGAGATCGGGTCGGCGATGCGCGACTGGGTGGCGACGACGGCGACGAAGGCCATCGTGACGCCCACGCCGATCGCCAGCAGCGCGCGGGGGATGCGCCCGACCGAGGCGTTGTGCTCGCCCATCCGCGCGGGGAGGCGACGGAGTACCAGCGCGAACGTGACCATCGTGACCGTCTCGACCAGGATCTGCGTCAGCGCGAGGTCGGGTGCACCGCTCGTCGCGAACAGCACGACCATGCCGAGTCCGGTGACCGAGACGAGCACCACGCCGGTGTAGCGCTTCTGCGCACGGACGGCGAAGATGCCGGCGATCGCCATGATCGGCGCGACCACGATCTGCGCCGGGGTGTGCCAGAGGGACAGGTTGTACCGATCGATGTCGCTCGCGATGAGGGCCGTGACCTCGGCGGCGACGAACACCACGAAGATGGTGCCGACGTACACCGGCAGCGAGCCCCGCTGGGTGAGCGTGGTGCTGAGCACCGAGAGCCGGTCGACGCCGCGCATGACGAAGTAGTAGACGTCGGCCGCGGTGAATCGCAGGATACGCGGCTTGCGATCCCATCCGGTCCTGCGGGTGACCAGGAACAGCCCGATGCCGAGCAGGATCGACAGGATCGAGATGCCCAGTGCGGGCTCGAAGCCGTGCCACAGCGCGAGATGGCCGGGGCCCTCGACGGCCTCGCCCGCATGGTCGAGCCCCGGGGTCGCGGTGAGGGCGTACCCCTGCAGAGCCGTGTCGAGAGCGGGGGCGCCGATACCCGCCGCGAGCGTGACGCCGGCGAGGATGATCGGGGCCGAGAGGAAGCCGACCGGCGGGTCGGGCCAGGCTGTGTCGGGGAGTTGCTGGCCCTGCTCATCGCGCTTCTTCCAGAACGCGCCCCAGAGGAAACGCACCCCATATGCCGCAGTCAGCATGGATCCGAGGACGATACCGATGAGGGCGACGAGTCCCCACGGGGATCCGCCTTGTGCGTCGTCGAGGAGGGCGGTGAGCGTGGATTCCTTGGCGACGAAGCCGATGGTCGGCGCTATGCCCGCCATCGATGCCACGGAGATGAATGCCGCGGTCGCCATGACGGGTGCCTGCCGACCGACGCCGGAGAGCTCGTTGATGTCTCGGGTGGACAGTTGACGGTCGATGACGCCGACGATCAGGAAGAGCGCCGACTTGAACAGCGCGTGGCCGATGACCAGGGCGAGACCGGCGAGCGCCGCCGCCTGCGTGCCGTAGCCGACGACGATCGCGAAGAAGCCGAGCTGGCTGACCGTGCCGAAGGCGAGAATGCGCTTGAGGTCGGTCTCACGCAACGCCTGGATGCCCCCGAGCAGCATCGTGATGATGCCCAGGGTGATGACGATCGGCCGCCAGGTGGTGCTGAACGCGAAGATCGGCGCGAACCGGGCGATCAGATAGATGCCGGCCTTCACCATCGCGGCGGCGTGCAGATACGCGCTCACCGGCGTGGGCGCGGCCATCGCACCGGGGAGCCAGAAGTGGAAGGGGAACAGTGCCGACTTGCTGATCGCCCCGATCAGGAGCATGACGATCGCAGCATCGACGAGAGGTCCGCTGGGCGCGATGACGAGGATCTCGCGGATGCTCGAGGTGCCGGTGTCGACCACGAGCAGCACGACGCCCACGAACATCACGAGGCCACCGAGCGTCGTCACCAGCAGAGCCTGCAGCGCCGCACGACGGCTGGCGGCACGGCGGCGGTAGTGACCGATGAGGAGGTACGAGAGGATGCTCGTGACTTCCCAGAACATGACGAGGATCACGAGGTCATCGGTCAGGACCAGTCCGTACATCGCGCCCGCGAAGCCCAACAGCACGCCGGCGAACTGTCCGACGCCCGCCGAGTCCTCGTAGAAGTACCAACGGCAGTAGAGGAGAACCAGTGCTCCGACGCCCGTGACGATCAGGGTGAGCACCCAGCCGAGCACGTCCATGTTCATGGAGAGGTTCAGACCCAGTTGGGGGATCCACTCGACCGACTCGAACGGTACCGGCCCGTCGAGCACCTGCGGCGTCATGACGAGTGCATGCACGAAGGCGGCGGCCGGGACGAGGGCGGCGATGGCGAAAGCCTGAGCTCCGAGCCAGCGCACCAGAACGGGCATCAACAGCGACCCGAGGAGGAACACAGCGAGGAGCATCAGCATATACGCGGCTCCCTCAGGGCTCGTCGGCCATTTCGGCACAGGCGGGCGGGTGTCAGACCAGTTTACCGGCGCGAGAGGTTCCTGCGGTCCACGTTTGCACGATCGTGCGAGAGTAGCCCCATGCGGCGGGTCTGGGTTCGAGAGCTCGCGGGCTGGGTGGGGGCACTGGCCGTGGCGATGATCACGGTGGCGCAGGTCGCTTCATCTGCTCGCGCCGACCTGCTGTTCCGCGATGGAGATTCCCTGGTCGTGGCGATGTTCGCACGATCCGTCCTGTCCGGCGCTCCGCTGGATTGGGCGATGTCCAGCGTGCTGTTCCTGCCCGAGTCTGCTGTGTTCGCCGGCCTCGATGCGGTGCTGCCCGTCGACGTGAACGGATTGCTCACGATCGATGCCGTCATCAACATGCTCGCTCTCTACGGGGCCCTCCGGCTGGTCTCGGGCCGTCGACGCGACGACACCGCCCCGGTCAGCTGGGCGCTCCTCGGGCTCGCGGTCTTCGGCATCTTGGCGATGACCGATGTCTCGGGTTCTCGGGACGCGCTCGAACTCGCCTCCCTGCTGCTCACCACCACGTATTACTGCTCGACGGTGATCGCCGTCGTGCTGTCCGTCGGTCTGGTGCGTCGGGTGATCGACCGCGACGAGGGCGGGACCGGGTCGTTGGTCGCTCTGGGCGCGACGGCCGCCGTCTCCACCCTCTCCAACCCGTTGTTCGCCGCCTGGGCGACGGTTCCGATCGCTCTTCTCCTCGCCGTGATGCTCATCCGGTCGCCTCGACGCACCCGCACGGCGACGATGCTCGTCGTGCTGGTCCTGGGCACCGCGATGGGCTTCCTCGGTCGCATTCCTCTTCGGGCATGGATCGCCAACACCGGAGCCGGCTACGCCCAGCCCGAACTCTGGCCGGAGTCGGCGGGCTACTACGGAAGCCTTCTCCTCGACCGCACGGCGACGCCCGCCGGCATCATCGGCGCCCTGATCGTGCTCGCCCTCATCGCGTCGGCCATCGCGCGCACGGCGCGAGCGGGCGATCCCGGCACGCGGTTCGTCGCGACCGTCGCGTGGGTCACCCCCGTGCTCGTCGCGATCGGCGCGATCGCTCTCGGCACCCACGCCGCCCGGTACCTGCAGCCCCTCGTCTTCGCGCCGGTGCTCGCCGTGGTGGCGGCTCCCCGTGCCTGGCGGGTGCCGCGGCGTGTCGGTGCTCTCCTCGCGGCGGCCGCCACCGTGGTGCTCGTGATCGGCGGCACGTTCAGCGTTCCCCGGCTCGCCGCTGCGAGCGCCGCCCCCGATGCCGATCTCGCCTGTGTGACCGACTGGGTCGATGCGTCGGGCCGGGTCGGGGCCGGCCAGTTCTGGACGGTACGCCTGCCGAAGCTGCATCTGGAGGATCCCGCCCGTCTCGTGCAGGTCGATCATGAGCTCAACGGCTACGCGTGGCTCGTGAACCGAGCGGATTTCGATGTCGGTGAGGTGTCATTCCTCGTGGAGGACGCCCAGACGGTCCCCTGGCGCCTCTCGTCACCGGTCATCCCTGACGAGGTGATCGACTGCGGGCGCTACCGCATCCTCGATTTCGGGGAGAACGGCCTGCCGCTCGGTCCGCAGCGCAGCTGAGCGGGCGCCGCTCAGTGCGGAACGGGGCCGGTGGTCGTGCCGGCGCGGAACACACAGGTGAGATGCTGCGTCTCGCCCGGTTCTCCGCGGAGCATGCGGGCGACCTGCTCCCCCGCCGCGCGACCCTTCTCGACCGCCGGTTGCACGCTGGTGGTGAGGGTGAGATCCCCGAAGCCGTCGAGCGGGATCCCGTCGAAACCGGCGACCGAGAGGTCTTCGGGCACGCGGAGCCCCAGTTCCTCGGCCGCTCGGATCACCCCGACCGCGAGCAGGTCGCTCTGGGCGAGCACGGCCGTCGGGCGGGTGGCGGGGTCGGTCAGAAGCATCCGTCCGACCAGCACGCCCTCGTCGATGAGGCTGCCGGACGCCGAGATCGCCGGCGCATCGGGGAACACCTGACGCATCCCCTCGAGGCGATGCACCGAGACGTCGACGGTCGCGTTCGCGATCCGTTCGGGGGTCACCAGTGCCCGTTCCCGTTCGCTGTCGAGCGAGAGCGTGACCAGCGCCACGTCGCGGTGACCGAGGTCGTGGACGTGCCGCGCGACGTCGGCGGACGCTGCGACGTTGTCGAGCGTGATGCGGGGGATATCCTCACCGGCATCTCCTTCGATCACGACCACCGGCAGACCACGGCCGACGACCACCTCGAGCGAGGCCTTCGTGCGCCCCGAGCATCCGATCAGGACGAAGGCATCGACGGGGGCGTTCGTGATGGCGGCCCCCTCCTCCCCCGGTTCGTCGCGCATCAGGAGGATGCCCGCACTGAGGTCGGCGAGACCGTCGGTGAGGCCGTCCATCATGGCCGTCGTCACCGGATCGAGGAATGCCGCGCGCAGATGCCCCTCGAGAACGACGGCGACGATGCCGCTGCGTCCGCGACGCAGCGACGCCGCGCGGGGATCCGGACCCGCGTATCCGAGGTCCGACGCCGCGGTGAGCACACGCTCCCGCGTGGCGGCCGCCACATTCGCCTTGCCGCTGAAGACGACCGAGGCGGTGGACGTCGCCACGCCCGCCTCACGTGCGACGTCGGCGATCGTGGGCCGACGCGGCGTCTCCTGACTGCTCATACTTCGAGGATAGCTCCCCACGGTTCCCTTCGGTCGAATCGATTCGATAGGCTGTCCGGCATGGAAACAGCCCTCTCCCGTTCGCAGTTCGTGCGCTGGCGCGCGGCGATCTTCGCCATCTTCCTCGCGAGCGGGCTGTCGATCGCCACCTGGGCGTCGCGCGTGCCCGGTATCAAGGAGGCGCTGGGGCTCGACAACGCGCAGGTCGGCCTCATCCTGCTCGGCATGGGCGTGTCATCGATCATCGGCATCTCGACAGGTCCCGCCGTGATGGCGCGCCTCGGTGCCCGGCGGGGCATGCTCCTGACGATGCTGATGTTCGCATCCGGGATCGTCCTCGTGGGCCTCGGGGCCAATGTGTTCGGCTCCGTTCCCGTCGTCATCATCGGCATGGTGCTGTTCGGCTTCGGCAACGGATCGGTCGACGTGATGATGAACGTCGAGGCCACGGCGATCGAGCAGCAGATGGGCCGCACGATCCTGCCGGTCTTCCACGCATTCTTCAGCTTCGGCACGGTCATCGGCGCGGGAATCGGCGCCCTCGCGGCGCAGCTCTCCATCAACGTCGCCACCCACGCCGCGGTCATGGGTGCACTGATCGCCGTGATAGCGATCGTCTGCTTCTTCCAGGTGCCGGTGCGCGAGGCCGCCCTCGATCCCGCGGCGCACGAGAAGCCGGCCTTCCGTGCACGCATGCACACCGCGCTCGAGGCATGGCGCGAACCGCGCACCTATCTGATCGGCGTAGTAATGCTCGGCATGTCGTTCGCCGAGGGCGGCGCCAACGACTGGATCGCCCTGGGCACCGAGCAGGGGCACGGCTTCGCCGAGGGTACCGGCGCCGTGTCGCTCGCCGTGTTCTCGGTGGGCATGACCGTCGTGCGTCTGTTCGGAGGTCCGCTCGTCGACCGCTTCGGCCGCGTGCTGGTGCTGCGCATCCTCGCGGTCGCGGCGGCATCGGGCATCCTGCTCTTCATCCTCGCGCCCACCTTCCCGCTCGTGCTCGTCGGGGCGGCGCTCTGGGGCGTCGGCGCTTCCCTCGGCTTCCCGCTCGGCATGTCGGCGGCGGCCGACGATCCGGCAAAGGCAGCGGCCCGGGTGAGCGCTGCGGCCACGATCGGCTACATCGCGTTCCTGGGTGGACCTCCCGTGCTCGGCGTCATCAGCGAGCACATCGGTCTGCTCAACACGCTGTTCATCCTGGTCGCACTGGTCGTGATGTCCGGGCTGTTCTCCGGCGCCGCGCGCCCGCTCCGCGACGACGAGAAGACGCCGGCCGCGACGACGTCACAGGGCTGATCACGGCGGCGGGGTGATCACGGCGGCGGAGTGATCACGGCGGCGGAGTGATCACGGCGGCGGAGTGAGGTTCAGTCCTCGCCACCACGGACGAGCGCTGCCGCGTGTGAACGGCTGCGCGCGCCGAGCTTGGTGAGCACATTCGAGACATGAGTCTTGACCGTCGGCACCGAGATGCACAGCCGTGCGGCGAGTTGAGCGTTCGACCACCCCTGCAGGATCCCCTCGAGCACCTCCTGCTCCCGGCCGGTCAGATTCGCGAGCCTCCCCGCATCCGGCATCGGCACGGGAAGCGCGGCGTTCTCGGCGACGGCGGCGAGCGCACGTCTCGTCACCCGCGGATCCAGAGCGCCGTCGCCCGCGGCGACCGCGCGGACAGCCTGCCCGAGGGTAGGGGCGTCGACCGTCTTGAGCAGGAATCCGACGGCCCCGGCGCGGATGGCCCCGAACACGAGGTCGTCCTCGTCGAAGCTCGTCAGGACCAGGACGTCGCCGAGACCGCGCTCGACGATCTCTCTGGTGGCCGAGATCCCGTCGCGCCCCGGCATCCGCACATCCATGAGCACGACGTCGGGGCGCAGTGCCGCGGCGTTGCGGACAGCGACCTCACCATCCGCGGCCTCTCCGACCACCGTGATGCCCTGTGTCTCGAGCATGATGCGCAGGCCCGCCCTGATCGCGCTGTGATCGTCGGCCAGCAGCACGGTCGGCGCCGTCACGCCCGCACCTCCATCGGGATGCGCCCCTCGACCGCCCATCCGCCCGGGGTCGGCCCCGCGGAGAAGACGCCGTCCAATGCGCCGACGCGTTCCCGGAGCATCTGCAGCCCCCAGCCTTCGTCGCCGTGTGCAGCCGCGCGGCTGGGCGCACCGCCACGCGAGCGCACCTCGACCCGCACCTCGGAGTCCTGCTCCTGAACCGTGATGTCGACGACGGCGCCGCTCGCATGGCGGATGCAGTTGTTCAGCGCCTCGCGCACGATGCGGATGACGGCCTGCTCGCGTGCCGCACCGATGTCCTCGATGTCATCGACGACGAGGTGCACGACGAGCCCTGCCCGCTCCGCCTCCTGCACGATTCCGCCGAGATCCGCCCAGCGGGGTGCAGGAGCCAGAGTCCCGTCGCCGCGACGGAGCACCGAGATCATGGATCGCAGCGCACCATGAGCATCGAGTCCCGCGTCGCGCACAGCCTGCAGGGCTTCTCGATCCCTGGCACGGTCGGGTGCGGACGACAAAGCCGCTTCGGCACGGATCGCCATCGCCATCACGTGACCGGCGACGACATCGTGCAGCTCTCTCGCCATCGTCTCGCGCTCACGCTGCACCGCTTCGACGCGGTCCCGCTCGGCGGCGGCGGCGGCCTCTTCCGCTCGCTGACGATGCAGCTCGGCGAGTTCGTGGGCCTGGGAGACCGCCACCGCCCACCAGTAGTCGGTGCCGAAGATCGCGCCGAACTGCACGCCGATGAGGAAGGCCACGGCGAACGGCACGTCGGTGAAGAACCAGGCGGCGAGGAAGAAGATGATCGTCGAAGCGCCCAGCAGGAAGAGCAGCACCCGCCTCCCCTGCGGCCCCGCCAGGAACGCCGCCGTCCACAACACATCCAGCAGCACCACGAGCGTGCCGATGCCGCCGACGGTGAGCAGATCGACCACGAAGAGGAGCGTGACCAACGCGAGGACCGTCACGGGCATACGCCGCTTGACGAGGGCGAGCGCGCACGCGGGAAGCGCGAGGGCCAGTGCCCACCAAGGCGAGACGGAGGTCTCGAGGATCGAGAACGGACCCCAGATGCCGCGGAACCCGAAGCCCGCCATGACGACCGCGAGGATCGCCATCCCGAGCGGATCCGCCCACCAGCGGTGCCGGCGGTACCAGGCTCCGAACCCGCCTTCGACCTGCTCGTGCATGCCTTCATGCAACCACGGCGCGCGCGCTCGCGCATCCGACGAAGGGATGAGGGAGCCGAAGGAGACGCTACTTTCGCCCGATCCGCAGCCGTCCCCCGTTCCGTGAACGTGGAGACATGGAACTCTTCGGCGGACTGCCGCTTCCCCTCTCCCTCGCCCTCCTGGCGCTGATCGATGGGCTGAGCGTCGGCACTCTCCTCATCCCCGTCTTCCTGCTCCTGCATCCGGGGCGGGTGCGCGCCGGACGCATCCTGCTGTATCTGGTGACGATCGCCGCGTTCTACCTGCTCGTCGGGCTCCTCTTCCTCTGGGGGCTGGTGAATCTCGTCGACGTGGCGTCCGACTTCCTGGCCTCGCCCGCCGGCCTGGTCATCCGCCTGCTCGTCGGAGGAGCGCTCCTCATCACGGCCTTCGTGATGCCGACCGGTGACAAGCGCGCCAAGCCCACGTCGACGACCCCCACGTCGGGACCCACGACCCCTCAGGTCTCGGCGCGGACGGGGATGCCGACGAGGTCGGCTGCGCACAGCTCGTCGATGACGACGCCACCCCCTCCGACTCCCGCAATGACGACAGACGCCGCGCCGCGCCCCGGTCGCATCACCCGGTGGCGTGAGCGACTGCTCGACCCGCGCACTCGCGGAACCGCCGTGATGGCCGTCGCGATCGCCGCCGGGCTTGTCGAGATCGCCACCATGCTCCCGTACATCGTCGCGATGACGATGCTGGCGGATGCGGGGATCGACACTCCGCTGCGTGTGCTGTCGCTCGTCGGGTACTGCGCGCTGATGATCCTGCCCGCTGTCGTGCTGCTCGTCCTGCGCCTGGTCGCCGCTCCCCTGGTGCAGCGGCCGCTCGAACGCTTCGCGGCTTGGATGGAGCGCACCGGCGCGGAGAACACCGCCTGGATCATCGGCATCATCGGATTCCTCATCGCCCGCTCCGCCGCTACCGAACTCGGTCTCTTTCAGGCGTTCGGGTCGTTCCTCGACCGATGACCGCCGCGCCCACCGCCTGCGACCGCGCAGCACTCCCGACGAAGTAGGCTCGACGGGTGCGTCTCGTCATCGCCCGCTGCTCGGTCGACTACACCGGTCGGCTCAACGCCCATCTCCCGCTTGCCACGCGTCTGCTCGTGCACAAGGGAGACGGGAGTCTGCTCGTGCACTCCGACGGCGGCAGCTACAAGCCGCTGAACTGGATGAGCCCGCCGTGCTCGCTCTCGAGCGAGACCCCCGGCGAGGAAGAAGCCAGCGCCGGCGTCGTCGAGGTCTGGCGCGTCACCCACAAGAAGACCGGTGATGCGCTGCGCGTGCAGATCTACGAGATCATCCACGACACCTCCCACGAGCTGGGTATCGACCCCGGGCTGCAGAAGGACGGCGTCGAGGCCGACCTGCAGCGGCTGCTCGCCGAACAGGTGGACCGCATCTCCGAGGGCGCGACGCTCGTACGCCGCGAGTACCCGACGGCCATCGGGCCCGTCGATCTGCTGGTGCGCGATGCCGACGGCGCCGCGATCGCGGTCGAGATCAAACGCCGCGGCGACATCGACGGCGTGGAGCAGCTGACCCGCTATCTCGAACTGCTGGGCCGCGACCCGCACCTCTCCCCCGTGCAGGGCGTCTTCGCCGCGCAGGAGATCAAGCCTCAGGCACGTGTGCTCGCCGAGGATCGCGGTATCCGCTGCCTGGTGCTCGACTACGACGACATGAAGGGCATCGAGTCGGGCATTCCCCGACTGTTCTGAGGCGTCACCTCTCAGCGCGCGGCGATGAGCCGGGGTGTCGGCCCCTCCAGGCGCGCGATCGCGATCTTCACCTCGAAGATCTGCTGCTCGACGCGATCGAAACGCGCATCGGACTTCGTCTCCATCGTGTCGAACCGGGTATCGAACCTCGCATCCTGGGCATCGCACCGGACATCGATTTTCGCGTCCAGGGCATCGCACCGGGCATCGAACTTCGTCTCCATCGCATCGCACCGGACATCGATTTTCGCGTCCAGGGCATCGCACCGGACATCGAACTTCGTCTCCATCGCATCGCACCGCGCATCGAACTTCGTCTCCATCGCATCGCACCGCGCGTCGAACCTTGCATCCTGCGCCGCGAATCGCGCGTCCATCCGGTTGATCATCCAGCCGAAACCGCTGATGATCGCCACCAGGAGCGTCACTGCTGTCGCCAGCATCGTGATGACTTCCACCGACACGTACATGCCCCCATTCTCGCCCGCGTATCCGCCGATGTCACGACCTTATATGGGGACACACGGTGCCCACATGAGGTGTGCACAAGCTTTTGCGTTGCACACCTGTGCAGGAAGAGCGGACACCCTCCGTCCGGCCCATAGGCTGGAGAGATGCCTCACTCCCCCTACTCCTGCGTGCTGTGGGACGTCGACGGCACCATCGTCGACGCGTCCGTCGGCATCCTCCGCCGGCTCAATGTCGCGCTGACCCACTTCGGCCGACCGGCGCCGACCCGCGAAGAGCTGGTGCACTGGATCGGTCCCCCCATGTTCCAGTCCTTCCAGGATCAGGCCGGCATGACGCCGGAGCAGTCCGCCGAGGCGGTCGCCTTCTACCGCACCCTCGGCAAGGCCGACGGCTACACCACAGACGTCGCGACCTACCCGGGAGTGGTCGACCTCATCCACGAGCTGCACGCCGCCGGAGTGCCCCAGGCGACGGCCAGCTCGAAGCCCGAGAACCAGGTCGACGCACTGGTCGACCACTTCGGTCTGCGCCCTGCATTCCTGACGACCGTCGGGGCGACCCCGGACGAGTCGACCCTCGCCTCGAAGACCGACATCGTGGCAGAGGCTCTTCGTCGGCTGCGCGAGCTCGGCGCCGACACCTCGCGTCCCGTCCTGGTCGGAGACCGGCACCACGACGTCGAGGGTGGCAACGCCAACGGCGTTCCCGTGATCTTCGTCGAGTGGGGGTTCAGTGATTCGCACGAGGGCGACGAGGCCGCGTTCCGTGTCTCCTCGGTCGAAGAGCTGCGTGCGCTGCTGATCTCCTGATCGCCCTCATCATCGCTCAGAAAGCACAGAACTCCCCTCCGGATGACGCATCGGGGACGCGATCCGGTGGGGAGTTCGGTGTCTCGCCCGTCTCAGACGGGGCGAATGTTCTCTGCCTGCAGGCCCTTCGGACCCTGCGCCACATCGAACTCGACTCGCTGGTTCTCTTCGAGAGACCGGTAGCCGGATGACTGGATGGCGGAGTAGTGCGCGAAGACGTCAGCGCCTCCGTCGTCGGGGGAGATGAAGCCGAAGCCCTTCTCCGAGTTGAACCACTTAACCGTGCCCTGGGTGCTCATGTACTGCCTGTTCTGCTGGTGAAGAAGCCGACGCAGGGATGCCCCGACATCGCTAACGCTAGTGGAGGAGGCCCTGAGCGGAATAGCCGCCGCAAGAAGGTAATCCAAATGTTGCACGAGCGGCATCCGGCCGTCATCGGCGCGAGCGCGGGAGCGGACGCACGAGAACGCCCAGAAAATGGTGTGGCCCTCACCGCGGGGGGAGCGATGAGGGCCGAAGACGACCGGAGGGTGCGTCAGAGACAGCTTAGCCCCTTTTCGATGTTCTTGTCCCCCTTTTGGGGGACAAATCTGAACTTCTCTGCGAGACGAACGACAGCGGCCCCCTCGAGTAGCCCATTGGGGACTGAACTACTCGAGAGGGCCCAATCGCATGCACGGATCATCTGCCCCTGGGGTGGGCCACCGTCTCCTGGGGAGAGACGTAGACGATCGATCCCCATGTGCACGCACCTTCACCATAGGGGAGGATCCACGTTCTCGCCACGGACCTTCATCGGCGCGCGAGTAGCCTGATCCGGTGACTCTGCTCAACAAAGACATGACGCTCTGCATCTCGCTGTCCGCGCGCCCGAGCAACAACGGAACACGCTTCCACAATCATCTCTACGAGGCGCTCGGCCTGAACTGGATCTACAAGGCGTTCGCGCCGACCGACCTCGCGCAGGCCATCGCAGGTGTCCGGGGTCTCGGCATCCGTGGGTGCGCGATCTCCATGCCGTACAAGGAAGAGGTCATCGCGCTCGTCGACCGGATGGATCCCTCGGCGAGCGCCATCGACTCCGTCAACACGATCGTCAACAACGACGGCGTGCTCACGGCCTACAACACCGACTACTCCGCGATCGCGCAGCTCATCGCACGCGGAGCCCTCGATCGCACGGCCTCGGTGCTGCTGCGCGGATCGGGAGGCATGGCGAAGGCCACGGCCGCCGCGTTCCGCGACGCCGGCTTCACGCGGGTGACGATCGTCGCGAGGAATGAGGCGAACGGGCGCCCCCTTGCCGACTTGTACGACTTCGCCTGGACCGCTGGGCTCGACGACGCCAGGGCCGACATCCTGGTCAATGTCACGCCGATCGGCATGGCCGGGGGCGCGGAAGAGCACACGCTCTCGTTTTCGGAAGAGGCGATCGGGGCGGCATCCGTCGTCTTCGACGTGGTGGCCCTCCCCGCGGAGACACCTCTCATCGCTGCGGCTCGCAGGGCTGGCAAGACGGTGATCACGGGGGCCGAGGTCGCGACCCTGCAGGCACTGGAGCAGTTCATGCTCTACACGGGCATCCGTCCGTCGGCGGAGCAGGTGCGCGCGGCGGAGGAGTTCATGCGAGCCGGAAACGCCTGACGACTGCCCTCCCGCACGCAGCCGGAGCGACGAGCTGTCGGGCACACGCTCCATCTTCGTTCCGGCGCCGATCAGCGATGTGTGGGAGCTTGTCACATCGGCAGGCCGCATTCCCGAGTGGGGGCCGAGCCGTGGGCACGATCGATGCCACGCTCGAACGCTCGGCAGATCGCGTTCGGCCGGTGGGCGGGCATCTCGCGCAGCGCGGATGTGCCCGCCCACGGGTCGAACCGACTCAGCCCTTCGCGCCCTTGCGGGGCTTGATGAACTCGGCCGGTGTGTTCTTCTCCCGCTTGGCAGCTCGCTTCTCCTTGAGCGAGAGCTGCGGCGCCTTCTTGCTGTCGCGACCCTGGATGGACTTTCCGGACATGGTTACTCGCTTCCCCTTCGGTGGCTGGCGTAACCTCCGACCATAGCCCGGAACCAGGGGAAGTCAAATTTCCCGCTGAACGGGAAAAATCTTCGTCGCCAGGCTCATGCCGTTTTCGGAATATTCAGTGAAATATCTCATGCGCGACACATTGCGACGGTGCCCGCGACAAGCCCTGGCGCCCCCCGGGAATCCGCCGAGGAGGAACCCGAGCAGGCGGCGAGGCGAACGGGTTTGCTACTCTGGGAGCGGAACAACGACGGAGGACGACCTCCGACGGAGAGACAGACCGGGGACGACCCCGACAGGAGTCTCCCGTGAATCACTCGTCCATCTGGCCCCTCTGGGTCGTATCCCGCGAACCTCGGGCCGCACGCGCCACGCTCGTGCTGTGCTTCGTCTCGTTCTCCATGGTCAGCGCGGCAGCACTGTCCGTCGGCGTGCGCGGGATCTGGCTGGAACTCCTCCTCTCGGCGGGATTCCTCGTCTGGGCTACTGCGCAGTGGGTCTGCGTCGAGCGTCGTCGACATCGAGAATCGGCGTTCCGCCGCGACGTCGAGCGGTACATTCACGCGCTCTCCCGCTCCTCCGCTCCGGAGTGACGCCACCGCCGTCGATCGCCGGCCATCCGCCGCGAACGCCGCGTACCATCAGATGCAGTGCGCTGAGAAAGCGCTGCGACCGGGACGACCCGGTCGTGGTCACCACTCGGGGACGGCCCCAGCTCGAAGGAGTCCGGCGATGTCACGCACGGAACGTAAGCAGTTGATCAGCGTCACGGACATCGTCCGCGTCATCCTGGGATGGGGGGCCTTCGCAGCTCTCCTCCTCCTCCACCCGGTGCTGGAACCCCCCGTGCCCACCCCGGTACTCATCATCGCGCTCGGGGCGATCATCGCAGTGATCCTCGTCTGCGCGTTCGGTGTCGTGAAGCAGGCCGAGGCCCTCGCGCACCGGCTCGGCGATCCCTACGGCTCGCTCGTCCTGACCCTGTCGATCGTGCTGATCGAGGTCATCCTGATCTCCGCGGTCATGCTCGGTCCGGGAGAGCACGCGACCATCGCCCGCGACTCGGTCATGGCCGTCTCGATGATCATCCTCAACCTCGTCATCGGCCTCGCTCTCCTCCTCGGCGGCCTCCGCCATCGCGGCATGGCCCACAACCGCACCGGCACCTCGGCGTACCTGTCGATGCTGGTCGTGCTCGTCGCACTCGCATTCGGCCTCCCCGCCCTCATCGGCACGGACGGCTCGTACACGGCGGCGCAGGAGATCCCGATCATCGTGCTCACCCTCGTGCTCTACGCCTTCTTCCTCTACCGGCAGATGGGTGCGCAGGCGAGCGACTTCACCGAGGTCGACCCGCGCCTGCTCCAGACCGCGCAGCATCAGGAAAAGACGGAAGCCGCAGGGGGGATCCGCCAGGTGCTGGCCGAGCACCGCACCGAGATCCTCGTCCGCCTCGCGCTGCTCGTGATCACCGTCATCCCCATCGTTCTCCTGTCGCACGACATGGCTGCGCTGCTCGACGACGGCCTGGGCCGCCTCGGAGCGCCGGTCGCCCTCGCCGGCGTGCTCATCGCGGGGATCGTCTTCCTGCCGGAGTCGATCACCGCAGTGCGTGCTGCTCTCGGCGGCGAGGCCCAGCGCGTGAACAACCTGTGCCACGGCGCCCTCGTGTCGACCGTGGGGCTGACCATTCCTGCGGTGCTGATCATCGGCATGTTCACCGGTCAGACCGTCGTTCTGGCGGAGTCGCCGGCGAACCTGCTGATGCTGGGCGTGACACTGCTGCTGTCGGTGACGACGTTCGCCGCGAAGCGGGTGACCGCCATGCACGGCGCCGCGCACCTGGTGACGTTCGCGGCCTACCTGGTGGTGCTCTTCAGCTGATCCTGGGTCGGTGGGGCGATGAACCCCCCACCGACCCCACCCCTCTTCTCGCGTGATATTTTTGGCATAGGCCAAAGTCAATCACCGCCGGAATCCGGCACAGGAGGGAGCATCATGTCCACGAAGATCGCCATCAACGGCTTCGGGCGCATCGGGCGCAACTACTTCCGAGCCCTGCTCGCGAAGCACTCGGATCTCGAGGTGGTCGCGGTCAACGACCTCACCGACACGCGCACGCTCGCCCATCTGCTCAAGTACGACGCGGCGAACGGCACCCTGCCGGGGCCCGTGAAGCACGACGACGCGCACCTGTTCGTCAACGGTCAGGCGATCCGCGTGTTCTCGGAGCGCGATCCACTCCGCCTTCCCTGGACAGACCTCGGCGTCGACATCGTGATCGAGTCGACCGGGCTGTTCACCAAGGCGGAGCTCGCCGCGAAGCACGTCGAGGCCGGGGCGCGGAAGGTGATCATCTCGGCGCCCGCGACCGGAGACGACGGAACGTTCGTGCTCGGCGTGAACGAGCACACCTACGACCCCGAGCGACACCACATCATCTCGAACGCCTCCTGCACGACGAACTGCCTCGCCCCGGTGGCCAAGGTGTTCCACGAAGCCTTCGGGATCGAGGCCGGCCTGATGACGACGGTGCACGCGTACACGGCCGACCAGAACCTGCAGGACGGCCCGCACTCCGACCTCCGGCGCGCACGGGCGGCGGGGGTCAACATCGTCCCCACGAGCACGGGTGCGGCCAAGGCTATCGGACGCGTCATCCCCGAACTCGACGGGAAGCTCGACGGATTCGCGCTGCGCGTGCCGGTGCTCACCGGATCCATCACCGACCTCACCGTCACCGCATCGCGCCCCGTGACCGTGGAAGAGGTGAAGGCCGCCTACCGCGCCGCGGCGGAAGGGCCGCTCAAGGGGATCCTCCGCTACACCGAGGACGAGATCGTCTCCGCCGACATCGTCGCCGATCCGCACTCCTCGATCCTCGACGCGGGATTGATCCGTGTGATCGGCGACCAGGTGAAGGTCTCGGCCTGGTACGACAACGAGTGGGGCTACTCGAACCGCCTGGCAGACCTCACCGAGTACGTCGCAGCGCGGCTGCCCGAGCGTGAGGAGGAAGCCCGTGCCTGAGCCGCTGCTCGGGGCCGACGCCTTCGCGCTCGACGTCTCGGATTGGGTGAACAGTGCCCCGATCAGCCCGGAATCGCTCCGCGGACGCGTCGTGGTCGTCGAAGCGTTCCAGATGCTCTGCCCCGGATGCGTGAGCCACGGCCTCCCGCTTGCCCAGCGTCTCCACGGCATGTTCGACTCCCGCGAGCTCGTCGTGCTCGGGTTGCACACGGTGTTCGAGCATCACGCCGTGATGGGCCGCGAGGCGCTCGAGGCCTTCCTGTCGGAATACCGGATCGAGTTCCCGGTGGCGATCGATCGGCCGCTCGACGGTCAGGCGATTCCGGCGACCATGCACAGATACGGACTCCGGGGAACGCCGTCGACGATCATCGTCGACCGGGAGGGGCGCGTACGTCAGATCGCATTCGGCGCGGTCGATGAACTGGCCCTCGGCACTTACCTCGGGCGTCTTCTCGCCGAACCGACCACACCGTCGATGACGTCGGTCTCCGCCTCGATGTCGGAGGCCGGCGAGGCGTGCAGCATCGACGGCGTGTGCACCTGAGTCTCGACGGACGACCGGCACGCAGGACTCTGTGAAGGCCCGGCCCCTGGAGGCCGGGCCTTTCGTCAGGTCTCGACGCGAACGGACCTCTTTTCGACATTTTGAATACCCATACCCCCTATAGGTATATGGTGATCTCTGACCGGACCCACCGGCACGCACCCTCAGGAGGAACCCATGTCCCGCCCGCCCATCTCCCGAGCCCAGCGCTGGCTCGGGCTCGTCCTCATCGCCACGGCGCAGTTCGTCGTCATCATGGACACCTCGATCATCGGAGTGGCTCTGCCCGATATCCAGCGCGACCTGGGCTTCACTCCGGAATCACTGTCGTGGGTGTTCAACGCCTACGTCGTGGCGTTCGGCGGTCTGCTGCTGCTCGGCGGACGCCTGGCCGACGCGTTCGGCGCGAGGAAGATCTTCGTGAGCGGGTGGATCGTCCTCATCATCGGCTCGCTCCTCGCCGGCGCCGCCACCGACGTCGGGCTTGAGATCGCCGGTCGTGCCATTCAGGGTGCCGGGTCCGCTCTGATCGCTCCCGCCGCGCTCACCCTGCTCATGATGCTGTTCGGCGGCACCTCCGACCTTCCCAAGGCGTTCGCGGTGTACGGCGCCGCCGCCCCCATCGGCGGCACGGCTGGTGTCTTCCTCGGCGGAGTGCTGACCGAGTACGCGAGCTGGCCGTGGGTGTTCTACGTGACGGTGCCGATCGCGCTGTTCGTGCTCGCCTTCACGGCATCCACCCTCCCTCGCACCGTCCGCACAGCCGCCGGATCGATCGACGTGGCCGGTGCTCTCACCGTCACCCTCGGTCTCGCTGCCGTCGTCTACGGCGTCGTCAATGCCCCCGAGGTCGGATGGCTCACCTGGTCGACCCTGACCTTCGCGGGCGCCGGAATCGTCCTGCTCGCGATCTTCTTCGTGATCCAAGCACGCAGCCGGAACCCCCTGCTGCGCCTCGGGCTGCTGCGTGCACCGCTGTTGGCCGCGGCCAACAGCGCCCAGCTGCTCCTCGGAGCGGCTTGGGTGTCGATGTGGTTCTTCCTGAACCTCTACCTGCAGCAGGTCCTCGGGGCGAGCGCATTCGCCGCGGGTGCCGCACTGCTGCCGATGACGGGCCTGGTCGTCCTGGTGATGGTCGCCCTCGCCCCTCGCCTCCTTGCGCGGTTCGGAGCCAGGTCGATGATCGTCAGCGGCCTGCTGATCCTCGCCGGCGGCCTGCTCTGGCTGTCGTTCGTCCGCCCGGACGGCGACTACGCCGCGGACGTGCTGCCGGCGTCGCTCCTCGCCGCGCTCGGGATGTCGCTCGCCTTCGTCCCGTCGCTGGGCACCGCGATCAACGCCGCACCTCCGATGGAGACGGGCGTCGCCTCCGGACTCGTGAGCACGAGCTACCAGATCGGATCGGCCCTCGGGCTCGCCGTCCTCACCGCGATCGTCTACGGCATCTCGGGCACCGCTCCGACGGCGGCCGACCTGACGCGCGGGTACTCCGCCGCCTTCCTGGGCGCGGCGATCCTCGCCCTTGTCGGCGCGATCGTCACCGCGATCTGGATGACGAAGCCGCGGGCACGGAGCGAGGCGTCCGAGGAGTCCGTCTCCGTGTGACATCGGCCCCGACACCGACAGCGCCCCGCGGGCGCAGGGGGAGGATGATCCGCCCCCTGCCTCCGCGGGGCGGCGTGCATCCACTCAGGTGGTTCGGAACGCCGACCGATACTGGCTCGGAGTCGCACCGAATGCACGACCGAAGTGCTGGCGGAAGAGCGCGGCCCCGCCGAACCCGGTCGTCGATGCGACCGTGTCGACCGGGAGCGACGTGGCCTCGAGCAGCTCCCGAGCCGCCGCCAGCCGCTGCGCGAGCACCCACTTCGCCACCGTCGACCCCGTCTGCGCCCGAAATGCCCGGGTGAACGAACTCCGGCTGAGATGGGCTCGAGCGGCGAGGACGTCGATGGACAGATCGGCATCGAGGTTCGCGGCACTCCATCGCATCGCCTCGGCGATCGGGGCTCCTCCCGCGTCCGGAACCGGCCGCTCGATGAACTGCGCCTGTCCACCGGAGCGATGGGGCGGTGCGACGATCCTCCGGGCGACCCGGTTCGCGACGAGCTGGCCCTCTCGGCGGGCGAGGAGGTGCAAGCAGGCGTCGATCCCGGCCGTGGCGCCTGCTCCCGTGACGATCTGCCCCTCGTCGATGTACAGCTCGTCCGGTTCGAGCGCGACGCGGGGGAACCTGTGCCGGAACACGTCGGCCCACTTCCAGTGCGTGGTCGCGGTGCGACCCTCCAACACGCCGCTGTCGGCGAGGGGAAAAGCGCCGAGGCAGAGTCCGACCAGTTCGGCTCCCTCGTCGTGCGCGTCCCGCAGCGCGTTCGACAGCTCATCCGACGCCGCCCGGTCGGGCTCGCCCCACCACGGCACCACGACGACGTCGGCACCGCGAACCGCTTCGAGCCCGTGTCGCACGTCGATGTCGAAGTCGGCGGAGGTGCGGAGCGTGCCCGCGCGCAGCGCCGCGACGCGGATGGGCCATGGATCGATCTCGCCGACGGGCGTCTCGCCTCCCCACACGAGGGACGGAACGGACAGGTGGAAGGGGCTGATGCCGTCGACGGCGATCACGGTCACACGCGGTGCGCTCATTGCGCGTCCCTCCATCCTTAGGGCGAGCCGATCACGGCGACGGCTGACCCGAATCCGGCTGTTCAGAGTCGTTCGGGTCAACAAGACTACAGACGACCCGAGAGAGGACACCTCATGACCACGTCATCCACACTCCGCGCCCTGAGCGGCATCGTCGACGCCCCTGCCGCCCTCGCGGCCTCGACCGTCATCCTCGTCGACTTCCAGAACACCTACACCCGCGGAGAGATGGAGCTCGACGGGTGGGACGCCGCCCTCGACGCCGCGGCCGACCTCCTCATGCGGGCCCGCAGCGCCGGTGCGACCGTGATCCACGTGCAGCACGACGGCGGGGTCGGCTCGGCGTACGACATCCGCGAGGACATCGGCGCGATCCACGAACGTGTCGCTCCGACCGACGGGGAGGCGGTCGTCGTGAAGACCGCTCCGAACTCCTTCGTCGGCACCGAGCTCGGAGACCTCATCGACGCCGCGGGCCACGACGATGTCGTGATCGCCGGGTTCATGACGCACATGTGCGTCACCTACACGACCGAGGGCGCCTTCCTCCGCGGAAACCGTCCGACGGTGGTCGCTGCCGCCACCGCGACGCGAAGCCTCCCCTCGGTCGTCGGCGACGTGTCGGCCGCGCAGCTGCACCGCGCAGCCCTCGCCGGCATCGCCGATCTGTACGCCACGGTCGTCGCGACGGCGGCCGACCTCTCTTGACGGACAACCCTCCTTTTACAGTTGCCTCACGCAACTGAGCTGATATGATGAGCTTGTGGCGATCGAGGGCAGGATCGAAGACATCCGTGAGGCGCTGGTCGGCGTCGTCGCGGAGTGGACGCAGAGCGAGCTGCAGGTAGAGGTCGCCGAGAGCGTCGACAGATCCCTCGATGCCGCAGAGGTGCGCAGCCTGTACCTGGTCGGCATGAGCGGCGGCTCCCTGGGGTTCAGTCAGCTGGCCGATCGAGCCGCGTTGTCGCGCCCGACGACGTCGAAGCTGGTCTCGCGGATGTCGGCGCAGGGCTTCTTCGACCGGGTCCGCTCCGGCCGCACGGTCGATGTGCGCCTGACGGACGCGGGCCGCGAAGCCTACGGACGACTCGTCGCCGCCGGGCAGCAGATGGTCGGCGGCGCCCTCGCCGGCTGGTCGACACAGGAGATCGCCCAGTTCCAGGCTCACCTCAGCCGTTTCGTCGCCGCCCTACCAGGGGCGACGCAGGCGACCGTATCGCGGTCGCCGTCCGATGCCGTCTCATCACCCCAGGAGGAATCATGACCCGCACCTATGTCGTCACCGGCGCCGCATCCGGCATCGGCGCCGCGACCGCCGAGCTGCTTCGCGCGCACGGACACACCGTGATCGGTGTCGACCTCGCCGGCGTGGAGGTCACAGGCGACCTCTCGACTCCCGAAGGCCGCGCGGCCGCCGCTGACGCCGTGCTCGCCACCGCCGACGGAGGCATCGACGCGATCATCGCGTGCGCGGGGATCGCGGCGCCGATCGCCAAGACCATGGCGATCAACTACTTCGGTGTGACCGAGTTCCTCACCGCGCTGCTGCCGAACCTGAGCCTGGCGGACCAGCCGCGCGCCGCCGTGGTGTCGTCGATGGCATCGCTGCAGCCCGTCTCGGCCGAGCTCGTCGACGCGGCACTGAGCGGCGACGAGCCCCTCGCCCTCGAGATCGGCGATCAGCTCGCCGCCACGGCTGAGGGAGGGTTCCTCAACTACTCCTCGAGCAAGCGCGCCCTCTCGCGCTGGGTGCGACGCGCGTCGGTCTCCGACGCCTGGGCCGGTGCGGGGATCCCCCTCAACGCCGTCGCGCCCGGCACGGTCACCACGGCCATGACCGCCGGATTGCTGGCGAGCCCTGAGGGCCTGGCACAGGTCGACGCCGCCGTGCCGATGCCCCTCAACTACCACCAGCCCGCATCGTCGATCGCCGAGCTGCTGGTGTGGCTGACCAGCCCGGCCAACACCCATATGGCAGGTCAGACCATCTATTGCGACGGCGGTGCCGACGCCGTGCTGCGCGGCGACGACATCTGGTCCTGGAACGACGCTCCGCGCGCCTGACACCCACCCCGCGAGAAGGCCCGGTCCCCCGTGGATCGGGCCTTCTCGGCGCTTCCGACCCACTCGGACCACCTCCTTATTTTGAATGACTAAAAATAAGTGTTACTGTCGTAGGGAACCGGACGGCCAGATCGTCCTTCCCTCCGTCGGCATCCGACAGCTCTGCGGGAAGGCTCCTGGCCGCAGGGCAGCGCGCCGTCCGTCGGGGGTCTCTGGCCCCAGGGGGTGTTCGGCGCGCCCACGCGCAAGAACGGATGCACCCGCGTTCGACGGCGCCAGGAGACACAGGAGAGGAATCACTGATGGAGGAGAACCGAACCGGTTGGAAACCGAACCCGGTGTTCAGTTCGATGCCGCATTCGATGGGCCGCGGCTCCCGCGAGGACATCGTCTGGGAGGCGCTCGACCGCGTGAACGGCAAGCCGGCACCCACGATGGGGACGATGCAGGCCGCCATGGGCAACGAGGCGCAGATCCGCATCGTCCACGACACCATCCGCGCCTACCTCGACGCGCACGGTCTCCGCGACACCAGCGAGCTGGGCGTCCGAGCCGGTGACCTCGCATGAGACGGCGAGCCGCGCAGGCCGCGCAGACCATGCACATCCGCTCGACCGAGCTCTGCCGTACACCGCCCGCCTCCCTCGACGACGATCAGTTCGTCGCCCAGCTCGGATCCGTCGGCCTCGGTAGCACGTCATACGTGGTCGGACGGCGCGATCCGCACGCTCCCGAATGGATCGTGCTCGACTACGCCACCGGTGGACACGAGCGAGTGTGGCGGCGGACACGACCGCAGACGGACGGCCTGCTCGCGTACGTCCTCGTCGAGGACGACTCCTCGAACGGATACGTGTCGGCCGCCTGACGGGAGCGTCGGTCGCCCGGCGGGAGCGGGGCGACCGACATGCGCAGAACGAGGGTCAATCCCCGAACACGACCACCGATCGCCTCCGCGAGCGCGCGGCCTGGATGGCCACGGCTCCCATCGCTCCGGTGGCGAGGATTCGTGTCAGCGTCAGCACGTGGGAGATGAGGATCATCGCATTCTGATCGGTCACGCTGCCGGACATCACGGCGACCTCGATCAACGACCCCAGGATCACCGCGGCGAGCGCGCCCGCGGGGACCGCGTTCCAGGGCTTCGCGAGTGGACTGCGGAGGACACCTGCCACGATCGTTCCGCTGAGCCCCAACTCCACGAGGGCGTTCACGTAGATCGGTGCAGCCGACGTGATGTCGAACGACGCCGCCAGCGACGGGGGACCGACGGGCAGCCAGACCGCCAGGAGAAAGAGGGAGATGACCGCGGACCTCGGCAGCCGCAGGGTGCCGTCACGACGTTCAGCTCCGACCCCGGCCGCGGCGAGCGCGAGGCTGAAGGCGACGGTCGCCGCCGTCGAGATGCCGACGAGAGCATTCCCCTCGAGCGACCCGGGGAGACTGCGGAACGCGGCCAGCAGCGCCGAGACGATGAAGAGCACTCCGGAGGCCAGCCACCATGGCGACCACCGCGTCGATGCGCCCTCGACCGCGACCATCGGGGATTCAGGTCCACTCATCGCTCACCGCTCGTCATCGTTCAGGGCAGGTCCTGCCTCCACTCTCTCAGAGGCTCCGCGACAGCGCGAAAAGGGATGAACGCCTCCCTGGCATGGCACCCTGGTCATGCACCCGCCCGTCGTCGAACCCCCGAAAGCGTCGTGACCGCGATGAGCATCCGCGTCGAACCCGTCGATCCGCAGAACGTCACCCTCTTGCTGCGGTGGAACGGCATCCTCCGCGACGGGTGCGCCTTCGGCCGTCAGAAGGCGTGGTCCCGCAGCGACGAGGCCACGCGCCTGCAGTTCCAGAACCCGCATCCCACCCGCAGCTCGGTGCTGCTGCTCGCGGAGATCGACGGAGTGCCGGTCGGCGCGGCCGAGGCGCACGCGCACCCTGGCGAGCCGGCAGACGTCGAGATCGCCGTTCTCGATGCGTTCCGTCGACGCGGAGTCGCCCGTGCGCTGCTCCACGCCGTGCGGAACACCCTGCGCGGCACCGCCACGGTGATGCGCACCGAGACGTACTCCGATGCCGGCGTCTCGTTCGCACGTTCCGAGGGCATGCGGATCGGCGTCCGCGAGAGCCGGCAGGTGGTCGATCTCCCGCTGCCGCAGGGCATCCTCGACAGCTTCCCCGGCCCGCCGTCGAACGTCGAGGTCATCTCGTGGGTGGACGCCTGTCCGGAGGAGCTTCTCGACGACTGGGCTCGGCTGCGCGCGCACATGTCGGACGACGTGCCGATGGGCGACCTGACACGCACTGCCGCGCCCGTCGATGTCGCGGCCGTCCGCCGGAACGAGGAGCGCATGTCCGAACAGGGGTATGCCCTGGTGCGGAGCGTCGCTCGCATCGACGGGCACTCCGTCGGCTACACCGAGATCCTGCTCTCTCGGCCCGATCCGACGATCGCCCTTCAGGACGACACCTTCGTCGAGGAGCGGGTTCGAGCTCGCGGCATCGGGCGTGCGCTGAAGGTCGCCAACCTCCGCCGACTCCTGAGCGTTCCGGAGAGTGCCGGCTCGCGTTTCCTGCAGACGTACACGGCGCTGACGAACGAGCCGATGCTCGCCCTCAACAGGTCGGTCGGGTTCGAGGAGGTCGACGTGCTCACCGTTCTCGAGGGGCCGCTGGGCTGACGGCCGTCCCGATCGCCGGCCGCGCTCTCCTCACGATCCGGCAGCGGTCGGCTCACACTCTTCATCACCGGATGGACGTCCGCCGGCCGCCGTGGGGAACGGCGGCCAACGAACGAGGCGCAGCACCCCTCGATGGTGATCTTGGGGACGATCACCGTGACGGCGGGGAAGCCAGGGATGCTGGGCGGTCGCCCTCAGAAGGCGACTACTGAACGGTATCCACTCTCCGACCGGCCCAGTGAAATATCGGTGCGCGGTCAGTTCAGGATGAGGTCATCGAGCACGTAGACGTAGAGGTCGCCGACGATCTCCGCCCCTTCGTGCGCGGCCCCGTCGTCGACCGCTTCGAGAAGCTCCGCGACCGCGCCCGTCACCATCGCGGCGTTGCGCTCGCGCCCGAGGTGCGTGAACCCGAGCACGAGGGCGGGACGCTTGGCGGCGTGCATCGCTTCGAGGTACTGGCTTCGCGAGTAGGACGCCAGTATCTGGAAGAGGTTCCAGGTCAAGCCGGACGCGACCCGGTGATCGACGGATTGCGCCCGCCATGCCGTGATCGCCTGCTCGGCGGCCACCCGGAACGCCCGGCGCTCGCTCGGGGTCGCCCGCGCGATGCCCAGGGTCGCGGCCAGAGTCGACAGCCCGGAGCATTCCGCGACGACGGCCGCGAGCCACGCGCGTGTGGGGGTCGCCACCACCGACGACTTGTGCGCACGAGCCTCGACCAGATGCTGCACCGTCAGGATCGATATCGCCTCGCGCACGGTGTTCGTGGCGACGTCGAGCTCCTTCGCGAGCGTCGAGACCGTCAACGCGGCTCCCGGGGGCAGCTCGCCGGTCTCCATCTTGCGGGTCAGTGCCTCGACGACCGACTCCAGCCGTGTGGCCACAGGTCTCGGCGCGTCCAGCTCCTTCCGATCGACGAGGTCGAGGATCTCGACCGACAGGAACGAGGGAGCACCCGCGCGCCTTTCCGACTCCGGGCTACTCACCGGGATGCCGCCATTCGCCGGTCAGCGCCGCCCGCAGTGGCTCGACCGTGGTGACGCGGAAGAGCTCGAAGACGGCATCCCGTGCGGCCGCGCCGTCTCGCGCTCGAAACGCCACCCGCAGCGGCTCCACGAGTACGCGCTGCTGCTGTCCGAGCCATTCGGGGAGAGGGCGATCCTGTACCGAGCGGCTCAGGTGCAGCACGAGGTTGCGATCGAGGATCTCGGTCACGATCGCGTTGTCGGCGAGTTCGATCACCTCGACCCACAGGGCGAACCAGAGCCGCAGCCCGTCCGGCATCCCTCCGCGAGTGAGGTCGGAGTCCAGGATCGCCTGCACGCGGGCATCGAGGGAGTCGAGCTGGGCGTCGGTGAGGGCGGGCACCACCTTCGCGGCTGCGTAGGCGATCAGCGCGCCAGCGGCCTCGGCGCGATCCGCCTGTGCCCGCAGATCGATGGGGGCCACCCGCGTGAAGCGGTTCGAGCTCATCTCGACCAGGCCCACGTCGGCGAGCCGGATGAGGGCCTCCCTGATCGGTGTGCGGGAGACGCCGTATTCGGCCTGCAGGTCCTGATCGCGGATCTCCTCGAGCGGAGCCAGGCGTCCGGTCACGATCTCCTGAGCCAACCGCGCGTACACCTGATCTCGGATCAGAGTACGAGGACGGGCCTTCGTCGAGGGCTTCGGCTCGTCCGTCATACCGGCCAGACTAACCAGCAGCCTTCGATTTGTCTCCGCCGTGGTGGGCTGGCGCATCTTCTCCCGTGGCGGGGGCGGTGGAGGGGGACGCGGAGGAGGCAGCCGAAGCGCACGCGGCGAGCGCGAGCGCCGAGGTGCTGAGCCCGACGGCGGCCAAAGCGAGAGCGAAACGGGGGTCTGGGGTGCGTGCGGTCACAGAACGTCTTCTCTGGGGAGGGTGGACTTCCATCGTCGCCGGGACGGCACGGGGAAGCATCGGCCGAAGGTAGCGGCGGCGTCGTACTACGGACGGATGTTTCCCGAGTGTTCGATGACGAGGATCCCCGCCCGGGGCGGGCGAGGGGCCCTCTGTGACGCGGACTAGCGCGACAGCTCGGCGGTCACGGGCTTGGGGATGAACATCGAGAAGACGAGGGCGCCGACCAGCACCACCGCCCCGGTGATCAGTGCCGCGACGTATCCCGCCGTCGCATCGCCTGCTCCGGAGGCGAACGAGGTCTGCGCCGCGTAGATGACGACGAAGCTCAGTCCCGCCCCGAGGTTGATGGCGCCCGTGTTCAGGCCGGGAAGCGAGCCAGGGCGGTCCTTCGGCGACAGCACGACACCCAGGCCGTTGAGCATGATGTTGCCGATCCCGGCATAGGTGACGCCGACCGCGATGGAGAGGAGGCGCAGGCCGAACCGGGATGAGGTCTCGACATTGGCGACCATGATCGCGAGCACCGCGACGGTGCCGCCCAGCCCGATGCGCAGCATCGTGCGGTACCCGACGGTGGCGGCGAGCCTGCCGCTGAGCGGTCCCATCAGGAGGCCGGCGAGCGCGTAGGGCATCAGGATCCACAATGAGACCTCCTCGGCAGTCATCGCGAGGTTCATCGCCGTGTCCTGCGCGAGGGCGGGGACCACTCCGTTCATGATCGCGAAGATCCCCGACAGGGTGAGCAGCGAGGTGGCGCTGAGCGCCCAGGTGGCTCGTTGCTTGAGTTGGGCCGTCGAGACGAGCGGATCGTCGATCCTGCCCTCGAGCTTCCAGAAAGAGGTGAACGCCACGACGGCGACGACCGCGAGAACGATCACGAGCACCAGGTTCGCCTCGGCGAGCGCGCCCAGTTCGTTGAGAGCGACGAGCATCGACCCCACCGAGATGACCAGCAGCAGTGATCCCCACCAGTCCATACGCGGGCGGTCGTCGGCCATCGTCTCCGGGGCGAGGTATCGCACGGTGAGCGCAGCGATGATCGCCACACCCGCCATCGTCCAGAAGACGGAGGCGAAGCCGTGGTTCGTCGCCAGGTATCCGCCGAGCAGAGCATCTCCACCGGCGATCCCTCCGTTGACCGCCGTGACGACACCGAGGAGGGTCCCGTACGCCTTCGGATCCTTGACGGCCGCCCGCAGCATGATGAGGCAGAGAGGCACGACCGGCCCCGAGACGCCTTGGATGAGGCGACCGATGAAGAGCATCGGGACGTTGGTGGCCAGCGCCGCGACGACGCAGCCGATCGCCATCACCACGAGCATTCCGACCAGGACGCGTCGGCGCCCGATCAGGTCACCCAGGCGGGGGAGGAACAGGGTGAACAGCGCGGCGGCCGTGAAGAAGACGGTCTGCGTCGCGGCGATCTCGGTCGACGTCGCATCGAGCTCGCGCTCCATCGTCACCAGCGCGGGGCTCAGCATGCTGGCGTTGAGCTGGAAGGCCAGGCACGCGGCGAGGAGGGCGATCATCAGCGACACCACGCTGGTCCGGGTGCGAACCGCATCTACTTGATTGGTCATTGCTCACTTCTTCGTGTCGAATCGTTGGCTGTTCGCGTGCGTAATCCTTTACGCACGCCCTATCTTGGACTGATGGTGTCGACGGCGGCACCGGTCAGGGTGGGAAGTCGTGGTGAAGAAGGCGTCCGTCACGCTGCACGAGGTGGCAGCCGCCGCCGGTGTGTCCATCGCGACCGTCTCGCGAGCCCTCAACGGCAAGGACCGGGTGTCCGGTCGCACCGCGGAGCATGTGGCCGAGGTGGCCGAGCGACTCGGCTATCGGGTGAACCTCATCGGCCGCGGCCTGCGCGCCGGCACCGGCGCCACCATCGGCGTCGTGGTCCCGGTCATCAGCAACCCCTTCTACGGAGAGCTCATCCACCGCCTCGAGGACCATCTGCAGCGCCGCGGCTTCGATCTCGTCATCGCGGACTCCCACGGCGAGGTCGACCGCGAACGCGACCGCCTCCGCATGCTGGTCGAACGTCGCGTCGAGGGCATCTTCGTGGTCCCCTCCGACGCCGAGCTCTCGTTCGACGCCGTCGCAGACACCGCGCGAAGGGTTCCGCTCGTGCAGCTCGACCGTCGCGTGCTCGATCTTCCTGCCGACTTCGTGGGTGTCGACAACGACGCCGGCATCGATCTCGCCGTCGAGCACGTCACCGCCCGGGGCGCACACCGTGTGGTGCTCGTCTCGGGCAACGACGTCACCTCCGTGGGCCGTGAACGACGAGCGGCGTTCGAGGCCACGGTGCGCAGCCGATCGATGCCCCGCGAACAGAACATCTTCGGCGAGTACCTGCTCGCCTTCGGCGAGAGGGCTGCGGAGGAGCTGCTGGCGCGCGGCCCGCTTCCCGATGCGATCATCGCCGGCGACGACCTCGTCGCAGCCGGGGCCATCGCCGCGCTGAAGCGCGCCGGAAAGAGCGTGCCCTCCGATGTGCAGGTCACCGGCTTCGACGGCACGATGCTCGCCGACGTATGCGAACCGCGGTTGACGACCGTGGTGCAGCCGTTCGACGAGCTCGCCCGGGAGGCGACCGAGGCGCTGGTGCGTCGAATGGACGATCCCGAGGCCCCGTACGTGCTCAGCCGCCTCGCGCCGAGTCTGCGTGTGGCCGAGTCGACGACGCTCGTCGCGCCGCGCTGAACGTCAGGCCAGTGCCGCGACAGCATCCGTCACCAGGTTCCAGAACTTCGGCACGTCGAGGGTGATCGCGACGTCGGTGTTCGGCTCCTTGCCCAGCATGTCGTGCAGGTCGACGCAGGTCGCGCCCGCCGTGAACTCGCCCGTGGTCTCGATGTCGACGTGGCAGCGCTGGATCGACGCGACGGCGCGGTCGATCGCGATCGCCACCGTGATGGGATCGTGCAGGGGGCCTTCCGGCATCCCCTCCGCCTTCTCGTAGGTGCTGCAGAAGAAGCGGAGCAGCTCCACGCCGAAGGCCGATGTCTCGCTGCCGACCGCACCGATCCGTTGGATCACCTCTTCGGTGATCAGTGCCTGATGGGAGATGTTGAGCCCGACCATCGTCAGCGGCAGCCCGGAGGCGAACACGACCGCTGCGGCTTCCGGGTCGGCCCAGGCGTTGAACTCCGGGTACGCGCCGACGTTGCCGCGGCCGGTCGAGCCGCCCATCCAGATGATCTCCTTGATCTGGGGCGCGACCTCCGGATGCTGCTGCAGCAGAAGGGCGATGTTGGTGAGGGGGCCGGTGGGGATCAGTGTGATCGGCTCCGGCGAGGCGGCGAGGGTGTCGGCGAGGAACTCGACCGCGTGACGGGGGTCCAGCGGCACCGTGGGCTCGGGCAGGACGGGCCCACCCAGGGCGTTCTCCCCATGGATCCACGCTCCCGGGGTGAGCTCACGGGTGAGCGGCTTGTCGGCACCCGCGGCGACCGGCACGTTCTCGACCCCGGCGACGGTGAGGGCGATCCGCGCGTTCCGGGTCGTGTGCTCGAGGTAGCCGTTGCCGCCGACGGTCGTCACACCGCGCAGATCGATGGCGTCGTTTCCGGCCGCGAGCCAGATCGCGAAGACGTCGTCGTGGCCCGGATCGCAGTCGAGAAGGACGGGAGTGGTCATGGTGCTCCTTTGCAGATGTGCGTGCGTAAACGTTTACACTTTCTCACGGGAACGTCAAGTCGACTGCGATGCCGGCGTTCCGATCCCGCATCCTCGATCCGAAAGCTGCTGCCATGGTCACTCCCGCTCTTCCGTCTCTCGTCGTCGTCGGCAGTGCGAACGTCGACGTCACCGCGTTCGTCGATCGCCTCCCCACCGCAGGTGAGACCGTGGCGGGAGGACGACTCTCCCGCGATCTGGGCGGGAAGGGTGCGAATCAGGCCGTCGCCGCCGCGAAGCTCGGGGGACGGGTGCGCATGGTCGGCGCCGTCGGCGATGACGCCGACGGGACCTGGACGCGAGAGGAGATGATCCGGGCCGGAGTGGACGTCGCCGATCTGCGGACCGTGGACGCACCTACCGGAACGGCCCTGATCGTGGTGGATTCCGACGCCGAGAAGAAGGTAGTCCTGTGTTTCTCGACGTGCGCACCTTGACGTTGAAGACCCCGAGCCTGCGGCAGATCCGAGATGCGGCAGAAGGATGATGTTGGCCAAGGCGAGGAACCCGTCGGCCGACATCATCGGCCCCTGCTACAGCGGCGAAGTTCTGCAGACACTGGCCACCGGGACCAACTCCAAATGGACGTGGTCCCAGTGGCTGATCGCCCGACCGGAGGGCGACGGCGTGGAGCCCAGCGCCATCGAGCAGTTGCGCGCAGGTCACCTGGATGATGTGCTTCGTGACGCCCGGCACGACGCCTGGGTGTGGAGCCAGTGAGCACCTGAAGACGTTGAACCATGGCCGCGGCACGCCGGCTGTTCGAGCATCCACCGTGGCTCATTCTTATACTTCCGCGAAGTATAAGAATGAGCCGCGGCAACCTCGACGCGATGAAGCAACTCCTGGGCGTACTCAGTCACGGAGACAGCGGCCACAAAGGAGGCGCCCGATGCGCAGCCGGATCCCGGTGGAGCCCCGGGCCCGAATTTTCGACATGCGGACTCTGCGGCTGGAGGCGCCCGGGTTTCGCGAGATTCGAGAATGGCGACAAGAAGTTCCGCATCCGAACCCGCGGTCGGATGCGTGCCGTAGATTGCCCTACGTGGAGCTCACCGACATCCTTGCCACCATCGGCCTCGTTCTCCTCGCGCTCGGCGGAGGAACCTTCTGGGCGTTCTCGACCGGAGTCATGCCTGGCCTGGGCCGCGCGGACGACGCGACATTCGTGACGGCGATGACATTGATCAACCGTGCCGTCATCAACCCGATGTTCCTTCTGCCGATCTTCGTACCGCCCTTCTTGCTCTTCTGGGCAGGGCTGCTCGACCTCGAGGATGTGCGCGGATGGATGCTCATCGCCTCAGGGGTTCTCTTTTTCTTTGGGGCCATCGTCGTGACTGTCGGCGGAAACGTCCCGCTGAACAACACGCTCGACCGCTCGACATCGACCCCGACTGTCGCCCGCACCGCATTCGAGCGCCGCTGAAACCTGCTGAACGGCGTGCGATCAGCGTAGTCCGTTGGCGCACTCGGGCTTGCCGTTCTCGCCGGCACGCTCTAAGCCGGGGTTCCGTGCCCCGCGCTGATCGATCCTCGATCTCGGTAGAGCCAAGGCCCGCAGCACCCACGACAACCCCCGCGGACTCGTCCGGGTGACTGGCCTAGACGAGCCAGCTGCGTCCAGTGATCTTCAGTGGCGCCCATACGACGACCTCATCTGCCTCGCCCAGGTCGCGCGAGATTCTAGTTCGCGAGGGACAGTCCCAGTGGACGTAGCCGCGGCGAGTTCCGTGATCCTGCTCGGGCATGATCTCGAGGTCCGGCTTCACCCGCGGCACGCGTGTCCGCGTCTTCGAAGATGTCCGGGCGACCATCTTGCAGCGCTTGCACCGGCAACCCCAGAACGTGTATCCACTCGGCGCCCCGTGGGCGGAAACCGGCATGCCTTCCGCCAGCTTCTTAGCTCGGCGCGCGGCAGCGGCCGCGGAGTTCGCCGCCTTGCACTGGACGCACGCAGGACGGCAGTGAGCGTAGGCACGGGTCGTGCCATGCTCGTAGCCTTCGGGCAGTTCTGGAGGGGTCACTCCTCCGCTATGCGCGGTCTCCAAAGCCATGATGACTGTGTACGCGGCCAAGACTGCTTTTCAGGAATCCTGCGGCGACAACGTCGGCGAACCGACACTTGGACTAGACCTTGGACGCGCCGGGTGGCGAATCGAGCACTTAGCACCGTGACTCAGTATCGACTCTGTCTCAACACCGTAACGCTCTGTCATAATTGTGCCGCGAAGAGCGAATCAAAGATTGCCGAAGCCCCCGGCTGGGTGAAACTCAGGGTCTAGGTTTGACCCATGACCAAGACGAATCCCACATTCACATCGCCCGATTCGGACCTTTTCCCCGAGGACGCGCCCGCTGCGGACTCGAACTCAACTCGGAAGACGTACCTCAAGCGTAGCCGGAGCGGCTATACAAAGATCCGATCCGCCTTCGTGCAGGTGCCGCCGTCGACCGCACGGGCCGGCAGTAAGCCGGCCATGCTGCCGGCCTTCGCCCGCAATCACCGAGCCGCTGTGCTCTACCTGGCCGTGCTCAGGAACTGGACCTGGCTGGCCCGCAGCGACGAAGCCCTGCCTGCGGACACCTGGATCCGCTTTCTGAAGTCCGACAAACCCAACGCCCTGACTTGGACAACTCAGTCGCTCTCTCACGCGTGGAAGGTGCTAGAGGAGAACAGGCTCGTCACTCGCAAGCTGGAGAACCGCCTCAAGAAGGTCACGCCCCTTCAGGAATCCGGCTCAGGTAGCGGCTACACGAGTCCTGACGGCAGCCGCAGCAGCGTCTACTTCGTCCTCCCGGACGAGTTCTGGACCCAGGAACTGCATGCGACACTCAGCTGGCCTGAGCTCGCCGTGCTGCTCATCCTGCTCAAGGAGTCAAGCGGTCGCCCCTGGGCAGAGCTCTCCATCGACCGCGCGCAGAAGTACTACGGGATCTCCCGCTCGACCGCAGAAGAAGGCCTCAGGAAACTGCGGGACAAGGGATTCCTCACTAGTAAGGACCGCTACGTCACCGACCCCGACGCCGCCGAGGGCCGCCGCCTCACCTCCCTTCACGTGCTAGTCGACCCCTTCTCCATGAAGTACCGGCAAGGCCTCCAAGAGGCGGCTCGTGAGCGCCGCGACGCCAACAGCGCAGCGCTCACGTCGACTGAAGCCGAAAAGAAGAAGACCAACAAGAAACCAAAGAAACCGAGAGAGGTGGTGAACGATGAGCAATCGGAAGAAGCGAAAGCCTGAGGTCCGGCCCGGCATGTGGTCCACGCTGGGCGCCATCGTTCAGTCCGGCTGGGGACCCACGGCGAGACTGCTCAGCATCATCACGGTCGCTGGCATCGCCTTCGGAGGTCATCTCAGCGGCGCGTTCGATCTCCTGTCGATGCTCCGTGATCTACTGCCCGACGAGTGAGAAGAGAGCGCCATCGTGGTCATGCCCTGACAACCGCGGTCACTCGGTCGCTGCCCGCAGTTCGAACCGGTACGCGACCTCATCCCCATCACGTTCCTGCGACACAATGAACCACCCTGCCCCTCGGGCGCGGGATTCTCCTCGGCGTACATCGCAATCACCTGCTCTTCGACCGAAGCCTGAGCCTGCCGAGCAACCCAGCTGTTGAGCTCGTCTGCAAAGTCGGACATCAGTAAGCCCTACTCGCCTGGTCATTCAGTTCTTCGCGGATGACTGCTTTCAAAGCCTCATCAACTTGCCGAATCGCATCGTCGAGGTCTGGGGCCGGGGTGGCCCGCACCGCATTCTGTTGCCGCTTCACGTTCTCGTACTCGGTGAGTGCATCCAGGTATCGCTTCGTGGCGCTCATGCCCTCACTGTGGTGCAGGCTAATTGTTGTGTCAAGCGACCTTTGGCGAGGATCGAGGATGCACGGCAGACTGTGGTCTTCAGAATCCCTCACAGACATCGCACCTGAACAACGGATACGGCACGGTCATGTGCACGTTTGACATTGTCGAAGGCGATCCACCACGCATGAAGGCACCGCTCTATTCAGCCGCGCGCCGTGCAAAGAACCTGTACGGGTGGGTGTGGGAGAACCTGCCCACCGCCTATTGAGCGGGCATCGAGTACCTGCGCGCGCACGACGGAACGCTCATCGTCCCCGCCGTGGGTGACGAGCTGACAGATCGCGCACCGACAACGAACTAGTCTCCGGTGCGCTTCACGGACGAGTCGGCCCCAGCCGCACCTCCCGCTAAGGCCGCGCCGGCAGGTGCGCACGCACGTAATGGACTTGTGCATCCGTCAGCGGCTCCCACCGAGCGTGCTTCTCGTGCTCCGGGAACCCGCTAGATAGCACGCGGCGGACAGCGCGTCCGCCGTCCGCGTAGCCCAACTGCACGACAAGCTCGTTCGGTGTCTGCGGCGGGAGCTCGAAGACCGTGTGGCGGAAGACGATATCGGGATGTTAATCCCTCTCGCTCGCAGGTCACGGGTCGTACGTCGCGCTTCTGCCTGCACCTGGAGTGGAGTTTTGTCCGCGTGATGCTCCTGCAGAACATCCATCAGGGCAGTGAACGCCCCGGGAAGTAGCGCGATGTCGTCATTTGGTCCATGGTTCTGGAAACGGTCAGCCAGATCGAACAACATGCGCCGTACAGGAGAATCCGGGATGCCCACGGCTTCCACCGACTTCCACGTCGCTGCCACCATGCCGAGGTTCATGTCTAATGAGTCCGTCACAGCGCCAGCCTGGCAGAAGTAGCCGCGGGGAGGGCGCCGACTCGTGGTTCGGATGCGCTGCACCTAGTCGGCCCGTCATACGAAAGCCGGGTGGTGCAGGCCACGTACTTCTTCAACCGATAGCTGACCAAGCCTTTCGGCGTCTGCACAAGCGATGTTGTCCCAGCACGCTTCGCATCTCCAGCCGTGTCTTTGGCGGCACGAGACCGTGCGGTGACAGCCCGCTGACTAGTTGGTTTCGGCCTCCGCAGCCTTCGTGGCCGCGTGATTCGCATGCTTCTCAGATTCGAAGAGCTCAAACCACACCTTGGTGGGCAGGGTGGCTCTCCCGCCCTGCTGCAGGAAACGCGCGTACACGTAGAGGAACCGCAGGAGCAATGCGACGCCCCCGAGGAAGAACCCGACGAGGATGAGTCGCGGTAGAAGGTCCAGCGTCGCGACTCCGAAGCCCATCAACGTCACCGACGGCACGATCCCCAAGATCGCCAGTGTCACAAGTACCTGCAGAGCAAGCGAAAAACCCTCCGGCTGCCGCGTCAGGTCGTAAGCCTCCTGGGCGAGCACCGCCTCGCTCTCCGCGGCCGTACCCTCTTCGTTCGCAGCCTCGTAGAGGGCCGTGAGGCGCTCGCGCTTTCGGACGGTGTCAAGCCGGACCGTGGGAGCATCGTCACGCCCCCACGTCACGGCATTTACGTTCCTCAAGGCCCTCATCAGAGGTTCGAGCTTATTCTCCGCCGCCTCCTGCTGCGCGTCGCAGAGGGTGTTGTACATCCACTCCCACGCGTTCCTGTGTTGGAACGTTAGAGAAGGATGCGCGATCCGAAACGTCTCCCAGTCCTCGTGATACTCGCCACTGGGCACAAGGCTGCTAAGGGCCGCGCCCGCTTTCTGCAACTCGACGGTCACCGCGCGGAGCTGACCCAGCACTAGATCGTCCTCGTAGTCGCGAGCGGAATCTCCGGTGATGCGGAACACCTCGCTCGTGGGCAGGTCATACTCCGAGCGGACGATTGCCTCGAACACAGCAGGATTATCAACGAGATCGGCTGCACTTAGCTCCTGCATCTCCCGCAGGTACCGCGCCGCCCGCTTGCGCGCACCCGTCGCCCGTGCCGTCAAGTCCTTCAAGCGCCGACCAGTCGCCTGCTGCTCAGCATGCAAGCCCACGTACCGGGACACGAGGAGACCGCCGACGATGGCGATCATGGCTGCGGACGCCTGAGCGATGGAGCTCAGCAACCAGTTGATATCAGCGGGCATGGACGTATTGTCTCAGCGGTCTGGGGGAAACCTCGACCACAGTCTTCGTCGACTATGGGGCCGCACACGAGCGCGCGGGCGCGCGGGCGCGGTCAGCATCATCGCCTAGGCCCTCACGAATCGAGGTTGGTAGCCCGCCCGCGCTGGGCGTCCAACAGGGTTTGAAGGTCGTCTCCTGTGCCATCCGCCACGCTCCGGGAACAACGTGCAGCGCGGTATCGCGGCCGCGGACCGCGCCTTCAACGGCATGCTGTCGGAGAACTTCTCACAGGCATGCCGCGTCGACAGATGGGAGTTCGCGTACGACTACGGCAAGAGGCAGTTCGGTGTTCAGGCCACCGTCCCAGGTCTCCCCATCGTTGTCGTCGATGGAGCGCTCTACGTGGAGTACATGCCTACGGAACTGAGGTACATGACCAAGTGGTTCCACGAGGGTGAGCTGAACGACGAGACCGGGAAGCCCGTCACTGAGGCGGACGTCGAGTGGGCCATCGAGGCGCGCAAGCCCTATGCCATGAAGCGTCACGGCGACATCTCTCACAAGAAGCACAACCGAGGTGACCAGCGGTTCACCTATCCCGACCCGAAAACCTACATGGCCTACGACCCCGCCACCGGCAAGCGCATCCAACCCTCGAAGAACCGCCTCCGCGGTTCCGTGACCATCCACCCGTACCCGGAGGTCGTACGGCACCTACAGCGGCACCCGTGGGGCACAACACAGTGGAAGTCGGTTTACGGGCAGCGCAACCAGGTCGAGTCCGTCAACAAGTCCATCAAGCACACCCGATTCACCGACATGGAGTCCGCCGCCAAGCGCCCCGGACGAGGCGAGGCGTACCACTCCATCGCCACCGCGCTCATGGCTGTCGCCTACAACCTGCGGGTGCTGGTGCGAGCAATCCGCGAGGAATGCACGCCCGCAGAGAAGAAGCGCCGCAAGTCCCGGAAGAAGTTCACTGTCGCCGACCTTCCGAACGTCCGACCGGAGACCGTAGGGGCACTCGCCCCACCCGCGTAGTCGGAAAGACTCACCCGAACCGAATAGCAAGACCGGCAGCCCCTCAAGGGGCCACTCGTCGTGGGAAGGAACTGCGACGAGCGCGGATCAGGCTACAAATCGGCCGCGGAGGCCGGAAAATGAGGCGGCGGTTGCCTCGATCTTCACCGAGGCAACCGCCGAACTCGCATTTCATGAACTGATTCATGGACTTTTCATGAACCCGCCCTGTGCGCGAGGGGGGACTTGAACCCCCACGTCCTTACGGACACTGGCACCTGAAGCCAGCGCGTCTACCATTCCGCCACTCGCGCGAGTGTCTCGTTCCGAAGAACTCAACTTCCCAAAGATATCATGCGTTTTCGGCCTCGTTGCACATGCTTGGAGGGTCATCGGCGGCGTTCCCCCAGGACACCTGGCTACGATGTGTCTACCAGTCGGCATGCCAGAGGAGCCCAGTGGGACTACTTGACAGCTTTGAGAAGGGTCTCGAACGCGCAGTTAACAGCGCGTTCGCCAAGACCTTCCGCAGCGGCATCCAGCCAGTGGAGATCGCTTCGGCGCTGCGGCGTGAAGCCGATACGAAGGCTGCGGTCGTGAGCCGCGACCGCATCATCGCGCCCAACAGCTTCGTCGTGCGGCTGAGTGCCGACGATGCGGAGCGGATGCGCGGACTCGGCGGCGCCCTCACCGACGAGCTGCATGCTCTTCTCACCACACACGCCAAGTCCCAGGGATACAGCTTCTCCGGACCGCTCGCCATCACTCTCGAGGCCGATGAGAAGGTCGCCACCGGCACGGTGCGTGTGAGCTCGGGAACGGTCGAAGGTCGTGTGACCTGGCAGGCCGTGGTCGACGTCGACGGCCGTCGTCATTCGATCTCCCGTGCCCGCACCGTGATCGGCCGCGGCTCGGATGCCGACATCACGATCGCCGACGCCGGTTCGAGTCGGAAGCACGCCGAGATCCTGTGGGATGGCGAGCGCGCCATGATGCGCGACCTCGGCTCCACCAACGGCACGAAGGTCAACGGCCAGAAGCTGCGCGAAGCCGCGCTCCCGAGCGACACCACCATCACGATCGGACGCACCGATCTGGTGTTCCGCGTCGTCCCGGTCGCGTCACCCTCGCGTCCTGCACCCCGCGGCGACGACGCCACCCGAGCGTTCGGAGCCCTCGGGTGAGTGAACTGATCCTCCTTCTGCTCCGCATCGGGTTCCTCATCCTGATGTGGTTCTTCGTGTTCGGGGTCGTGTATTCGTTGCGTGCCGACCTGTTCGGCGTGCGGGTGCGCAAGCTCCCCGCAGAGGCGGCGGCAGGAGCGGCCGCCGCGCCGGTCGCAGCCCCCGCGGCACCGGTGGCGAAACCGGCATCCGCTCGCCCTTCCACCGGTCCGGCCACGGTCGCGACAGCCAAGCGGCTCGTGATCACCTCCGGCCCCAAAGCGGGCCTCGAGCTGCCGCTCAGCGCCGACTCCCTCACGATCGGCCGCTCCAGCGAGTCCGCTCTCGTGATTCGCGACGACTACACGTCCAGTCACCACGCGCGCCTGATGCTGCGCGGCGACAGCTGGGCGATCCAGGATCTCGACTCCACCAACGGCACCTTCGTCGCGGGCCAGCGCGTCTCCGGCTCGCCCGTCGCCCTCTCGCTCGGCACCCCGATCAAGGTGGGCGCCACGACCTTCGAGCTGCGAGCCTGACGCCGGCATGGTCTTCGAGGGCTCGAGCGTCGCGATCTCCCACACCGGGAAGGTCCGCTCCAACAACCAGGATTCCGGATACTCCGGGGCGAATCTCTTCGTCGTCGCCGACGGGATGGGCGGGCACGCCGGCGGAGACGTCGCCTCCAGCATCGCGATCCAGCGTCTGGAGCCCCTCGACCAGCCCTATGCGTCGACCGAAGACGCGCAGGCCTCGCTGCAGGCCGCCGCGACCACCGCAGCGGGCGACCTGATCCGCGCCGCGAAGGACCGCCCGGAACTCGCCGGCCTCGGCACCACGGTCAGCGCGATCATCATGGTCGACGAATACGCGGTGATCGGCCACATCGGCGACTCGCGCATCTACCTGTACCGCGACGACGCACTGACGCAGATCACCGCCGACCACACCTTCGTGCAGCGTCTGGTCGATTCGGGCCGCATTACGCCGGAGGAGGCGCGCTACCACCCCCGCCGTTCCGTGCTCATGCGCGTGCTCAGCGACATGGACTCCGATCCCGAGCTCGACATGTTCGTGATGCACACGCAACCAGGCGACCGGTGGCTGCTCTGCTCCGACGGCCTCTCGGGCGTGGTCGACGAACCGCACATCCTCAAGGCCATGCAGCTCGGCCTCGCGCCCGGCCGCACTGCCGACAACCTCCTCAAGCAGGCTCTCGACGGCGGCGCGCCCGACAACGTCACGATCGTCCTCGTCGACGTGGGCGGGCAGCATCCGATCCACTCGGGCACGCCCACGATCGTCGGCTCGGCATCGAACCCCGACGGCGTCTACGTGCCTCCGGTCCGACCTCCGCGCGGCAACTGGCTGCACCCGGTGCGCCAGGCCGCGAACGAGCCGAGCCACTTCGAGCCGGCTCCCGAGTACCTCGAGGAGCTGATCGAGGAGGATCGCCGTCGCGCCAAGCGCCGTCGTCTCGGCTGGATCGCCGGTGCCCTCGTGGTGATCGTGATGCTCGGCGTCGCCGCCTTCGCCGCCTACAGCTGGACCCAGACGCGCTACTTCATCGGCGCCGACGAGGACAGCGTCGTGATCTTCCAAGGCGTGCAGCAGAACATCGGGCCGATCACGTTGTCGACTCCGGTCGAAGACACCGATATCCTCCTCGCGAATCTGCCGCCGTATCAGCGCGCCTCGGTCGAGCGCACGATCACCGCACGATCTCTGTCCGATGCGATGGCGATCGTCGACCGGCTCCGCGCCGGGGCCGACGCGAACACGATCGAGACCCCGCTGCCCACCCCCATGCCGACTCCTGTCGACACGCCGGCCGGGGGTGAGGGATGAGCACCGACGTCGCCGCCGACACCAGCGTCATCAAGGCGCTCAAGCGCATCCGGATGCCGCAGAACCAGCGCAATCGCGAATTCTGGCTGCTGCTGTTCGCCTGCGCGATCAGCGGAGCCGCCCTCACGCTCGTGCAGCTGGGCGCACTCGGCGTGATCGACCCGATGATCCTGGCGATCGGCGGCGGTCTCGCCGCCCTCGCATTCGCCCTGCATATCGTGCTCCGCTTCGTCGCGTCCGACGCCGACCCGTTCGTCGTGCCCATCGCGACCCTCCTCACCGGCCTCGGCATCGCGATGATCTATCGGATCGACATCGCCTTCGAGAACACCGGCTGGAACGCCTACTCGACCAAGCAGCTCGCGTGGACCGCGATCTCGCTCGCGGGTGCGATCGCGGTCGTCATCCTGTTGCGCAACTACCGCGTGCTGTTCCGCTACACCTACATCTTCGGCCTCGCCGGAATCCTGCTCCTGCTGCTGCCGTTCGTCCCCGGGCTGCGCATCCCCGATGCGAATGCGGCGGTCTGGGTGTCGCTCGGCGGTGCCTTCGCCTTCCAGCCGGGCGAGCTCGCCAAGATCTGCCTGGCCATCTTCTTCGCCGGCTATCTGGTGCGCACCCGCGAGAGTCTGACATCGGTCGGCAAGCGGGTGCTGGGCATCACCTGGCCCCGTATGCGCGAGCTCGGACCTGTGCTCGTCGTCTGGCTCATCTCGCTGGGGATCATCGTGTTCCAGCGCGACCTCGGAACCGGAACCCTGATCTTCGGGATGTTCGTCGCGATGCTCTACGTCGCGACGGGGAAGACCAGCTGGGTGCTCATCGGCCTGGCCCTCGTGGTCGCCGGCGTGGCACTCGCGACGCAGATCCTCAGCTACGTGCAGGGACGCTTCATCAACTGGCTCTTCCTCTTCGACGCCGACCAGGTCGATCCCGACGGCGCCGGCTACCAGCCCATGCAGGGACTCTTCGGCCTCGCACGCGGCGGACTCATGGGCACCGGGTGGGGTCAGGGCCGTCCCGAGGTCACCCCGCTGGCCCACAGCGACTACATCATCACCAGCCTCGGCGAAGAGCTCGGCCTGATCGGGCTGTTCGCGATCCTCTGCCTCTACATGGTGTTCGTCAGCCGCGGCATGCGCATCGGCCTCGCGGGTCAGGACGATTTCGGAAAGCTGCTCGCCACCGGACTCTCGTTCACGATCGCTCTGCAGGTGTTCATCATGGTCGGCGGCGTGACCCGCCTCATCCCGCTGACGGGTCTGACCACTCCTTTCCTCGCCGCGGGTGGCTCCTCCCTCGTGGCCAACTGGCTCATCGTGGCGCTGTTGCTGCGCATCTCCGACGGTGTGCGCCGTCAGCCCCGGGTGGTGATCGGCTGACATGACCAAGGAACTCCGTCGCCTCAGCATCATCATGCTGTTCATGTTCATCGCACTGTTCGCCGCGACCAGCTGGATCCAGGTCGTCGAGGCGGATGCGCTGGCCCAGAACAGCAACAACAAGCGCACGCGCCTCGACAGCTACGAGATCCAACGCGGATCAATAATCGTCGACGGGGTCGCGATCGCCAACTCGGTGCCGAGCGACGACCGGTACCAGTTCCAGCGCGTCTACACGGATGCGGCGCTGTGGGAACCGGTCACCGGCTACTTCAACCCCGCCTTGGGCTCGAGCACCGGCATCGAGAAGGCCATGAACGCCGAGCTCTCCGGCACGGGGTCGAACGCGTTCCTCGGCGAGGTCGAGCGCATCCTCTCCGGCCAGCCGCAGCGCGGATACAGCGTCGAGCTCTCTCTGAACACCGCGGCGCAGCGGGCTGCCTACGAAGCCCTCGGCGACCTCAAGGGCGCGGTCGTGGCCATGGACCCGAAAACCGGACGCATCCTCGCGATGGTCTCGACTCCCGGCTTCGACACCAACCTGATGGCGACGCATGATGCGAACGCTGCGAACGCGACCTACGATCAGCTGGTCGCCGACGCGAACAAGCCGTTGTCCAACCGGGCGATCGCCGGTGACCTGAACCCTCCCGGCTCGACGTTCAAGGTCGTGGTCGCGGCTGCCGCCTATGCGACCGGCAAATGGACTCCGGATTCCACGCTGCCCAACCCGATCGCGTATACCCTTCCCGGTTCGAGCAACCGCGTCTCCAACGCCTGGGGGGGCACGTGCGGTCCGGGTGAGACCGTCACGATCGCCGAGGCGATCCGTCTGAGCTGCAACATCCCGATGGCCGAGCTGGCCGTCGAGCTCGGTGACGACACCATCCGCGAGATGGCGGACAAGCTGGGCTTCAACCAGTCGTTCGACACGCCGCTCACGTCGACGCCGTCGAGCTACCCGCGCGGCCTCGACGACGCCCAGACCGCGCTGACCGGATTCGGTCAGGGAAAGGTCACGGCGACCCCGCTGCAGATGGCCATGGTCTCGTCCGGATTGGCGAACGACGGCATCGTGATGAACCCGCGGATGGTCGACGCCGTCATCGGCAACGACCTCTCGGTCATCAAGGCTTTCCAGGACAGTGAGTTCGGACGTGCGATGGAGGCCGATGTGGCGAACAACGTGACCGCGGCGATGGTCGCGAGCGTCGCAACGGGCGCGGCCCAGGGTGCAAGAATAGACGGGATCGACGTGGCCGGTAAGACGGGCACCGCAGAGAACGGAAACAGGCCGCACACGTTGTGGTTCACCGGCTTCGCGCCGGCGAACGACCCCGCGGTCGCAGTAGCGGTCGTCGTCGAAGACGGCGGCGGACAGGGACAATCAGGGAGCGGCGACACCATCGCGGCTCCGATTGCGAAGAAGGTCATAGAGGCGGTGCTGGGCAGATGAGGCCGACGCAGGGTGTGTCGTTCGGTGGTCGTTACGAGCTGCAGTCGCGTATCGCGATCGGTGGCATGGGCGAGGTATGGGAGGCGACGGATCACGTCATCGGACGTACCGTCGCCATCAAGATCCTCAAGGACGAGTACATGGGGGACCCCGGGTTCCTCGAGCGTTTCCGTGCCGAGGCGCGGCACGCTGCTCTCGTCAACCATGAGGGCATCGCCAGCGTGTTCGACTACGGCGAGGAGAACGGCAGCGCCTACCTCGTCATGGAACTGGTGCCGGGCGAGGCACTCTCGACCGTGCTCGAGCGCGATGGTGCGCTGAGCGCCGACAAGACTCTCGACATCGTCGCCCAGACGGCTTCCGCGCTGCAGGCAGCCCACGCGGCCGGTCTCGTGCACCGCGACATCAAGCCGGGAAACCTGCTGATCACGCCCGACGGCCGCGTCAAGATCACCGACTTCGGCATCGCCCGCATCGCCGACCAGGTGCCTCTCACCGCGACCGGCCAGGTCATGGGCACGGTGCAGTACCTCTCGCCCGAGCAGGCGTCAGGTCACCCGGCATCGCCGGCGACCGACACCTACTCGCTCGGCATCGTCGCGTACGAGTGCCTGGCGGGCAAGCGTCCTTTCACGGGCGAGTCGCAGGTGGCCATCGCGATGGCGCAGATCAACGAGCAGCCGCCGCCCCTGCCTCCGACCGTCCCGATCCCGGTGCAGAACCTGGTCATGGCGATGATCGCCAAGAAGCCCAGCGATCGTCCCTCGTCGTCCGCGACGGTGGCACGAGCGGCCCAGGCCCTTCGCCGGGGCGATCTGAACTCCGCGGCCATCGCTGTGCCGGCGATCGCGACCGGTGGTATCGCCGGCGGCGACGACGCGACCCGACTCCTGAATGCCTCCGGCGACGACGGCACCACGCGCATCCTTCCCACCACCGCTCAGCTTCCCACGGAGGAAGCCGTGGAAGAGGAGAAGAAGAAGAAGCGCAGCCCCTGGACCTGGCCGCTGATCGCTCTGATCGCGCTGCTGGTGATCGTGCTCGGCGGCACGGTGTGGGCGATGCTCGCGAACCAGGGCGGCGACGCCGACCCCACGGGGTCGCCGAGCAGCAAGCCGACCCAGACGCAGACGACTCCACCGCCGAACACCCCGACGCCGGAGGTGACGCGAGTGGATGTGACCGCCCTGAACCTGAACGGCATGGACTGCGGCGCGGCCACCTCCACGCTCAAGGGCGCCGGCTTCAACAGCGAGATCACCTGTGTCGACGGAGACCCGGCACCCAGCGATGAAGAGGTCGGAAAGGTCTACCGCGTGGCTCCCACCGGCAACGTGGAGACCACCCAGGCGATGACACTCACGGTCTACGCCGCTCGTGCCGGTCTGCCGACCCCGACCGACGCCCCGACCATCACGGGCAACCCTGTCGCCGGCTCGACGGTGACCATCTCCTGGGGCACCGGATTCACCTGCCCCAGCGGAACCACTCTCTCCGGCTACGTCGTGTCGGTCCAGAACGGCACCTTCGTGTCGGGCGGCCCGAACTTCCAGCCGACGCAGCGCAACACGCAGGTGAAGATCGCCGACGCCGCAGGACAGCAGCTCATCGTCAGCTACCAGGGCATGTGCTCCGGCGGCGACCAGCGCACCTCCGCCGCGTCTCCGCCGCTCTCGGTGACGATCACGGCGGCCACCGACCCGGGCGATGGGAACAGCGGCACCGACGGGTAATCTGTAGTTCCAGTTCAGCAAGCGTAGTTTCCAGGGGGGTCTTCCGTGTCCACAGAGCCACAAGTCATCGCGGGTCGGTACCGCGTCGACGAGCTCATCGGGCATGGCGGAATGGCGAAGGTGTACCGCGGGTACGACCTGACGCTCGGGCGCGAGGTCGCGATCAAGATCCTCGATGCCGACCTTGCGCGCGACACCACCTTCCGTAACCGGTTCCGCCTCGAGGCCCAGGCCGCGTCGCGCATGTCGCATCCGTCGATCGTCCGCGTGTTCGACGCCGGCGACCCTTCGACGAGCGAGATCGGCTCCACGGAGCCGCCGTACATCGTGATGGAGCTCGTCAAGGGCACCCTCCTCAAGGACATCATCGCCGCCGGCCCGGTGCCGGCCACCGATGCGGTCCGCTACGTCGACGGAATCCTCGAGGCGCTCGACTACTCGCACCGCGCCGGTGTCGTGCATCGCGACATCAAGCCCGGCAACGTGATGGTCACCGACAAGGGTCAGGTCAAGGTGATGGACTTCGGCATCGCCCGAGCCGTCTCCGACTCGTCGTCGACCGTCGCCGAGACCACCCAGATCATCGGGACCGCCGCCTACTTCTCACCGGAGCAGGCGAAGGGCGAACCCGTCGATGCTCGTGCCGACCTCTACTCCACCGGTGTCGTGCTGTACGAGCTGCTCACGGGGCGGCAGCCGTTCCGTGGCGAGTCGCCGGTAGCGGTCGCCTATCAGCACGTCAGCGAGACTCCCGTTCCTCCCACCGAGGTCAACGAGGACGCCCCGCGGAATCTCGACCCGATCGTGCTCCGCGCGCTCGCCAAGGACCCGTACCAGCGCTATCCGGATGCCGCGCACTTCCGCGCGGCGCTCGATTCCGCGATGACGGGAAACGCTCCGACTCGCAAGGAGCTCGGTGCGCTGACCAGCGAGCTGTACGGGGCGAGCCCGCGGCAGGCGCAGGAGACCGCGCGATCGCTTCGCCAGTTGAGCACGGACACGACCATGACCAGAACCCAGTCCGGTCCTCCGGTCGCCTGGATCTGGGCGGGCGTGGCGCTGCTCGCCGTGTTGTTGGCCTCCGTGCTGTTCTGGGTCGTCACGATCAGCATGCGGCCCACTGAGGTGTCGAGCACGTCGCGCACCATCCCCAACCTCGTCAACGTGTCTTCGGAACGGGCACAGGACGACCTCGCCGCACTCGACCTCTCATCGAAGATCGTGATCGAGACGAGCTCCGAGGTGACGGAGGGGAACGTGATCCGCACCGACCCCGAAGCGGGAGTGTCGGTGGAAGAGGGTTCCACGATCACCCTGTACGTCTCCAAGGGCGAGGAGACCGTGGTGATGCCGAAGATCGAGGGGATGGCCCTCGACGATGCCACGAAGGCCCTCACGGCGACCGGCCTCGAACTCGGGACCGTCATCCAGCGCAACGACAAGGCCCTGGCGACGAACACGGTCATCTCCGCCAGCGAGAAGGCCGATGCGGAGTTGGATCCGGGAACCGTCGTCAATCTCGTCGTGGCCAGCGGCAAGGTCACGCTGACCGACCTCGTCGGCTGGACCGTCGATGCCGCCACGACAAACCTCACGGACCTCGGTCTGGTCGCTGTGCCGACGGAGACCGCGGAGTGCCCCGCGACGGAGCCGACCACGGTCCACTCGATGTCGGTGGCACCGGGTGACGTTCCGGTGGGCTCCTCGGTCCAGATCTTCTTCTGCACCGGATAGCACCTTCGGGCGTATGCCCCCGCCCGACGCTGTTCAGCGAGCCAGCGGGTGAAGTTCCTCAGCGCGCCCGACGGCGTTCTCGTCGCCGCACAGCTCCAGCCAGTTCGCCAGGAGCCGGTAGCCTCCCTCGGTCAGCACGCTCTCCGGATGGAACTGCACGCCCCAGAGGGGCTGATCGCGGTGAGCCAGAGCCATCACGGTTCCGTTCTCGGTCCAGGCGGTCACGACGACTTCGGAGGGCAGATCGGAGGCCGCCAGCGCGAGGGAGTGGTAGCGCCCGGCGTCGAACGGCGAAGGGATCCCGGCGAACAACGCGGAGCCGTCGTGCGTCACCGCCGAGACCATGCCGTGCATGAGCTCGGGCGCTGCGGCGACCGGAGCCCCGAACGCCTCGCCGATCGTCTGATGCCCGAGGCACACCCCGAGCGTCGGTACCCGCAGGCGAGCGGCGATGCGCACCGCGTCGAGCGATGCCCCCGCGTCGACGGGTGCACCGGGGCCCGGAGAGAGCATCAACGCGTCGTACTCGGGAAGGATCCGCTCCAGCTGAGCCGCATCCGTGGCATCGGATTCGATCATCACCGTGTGCGCGCCGAGCTCGCTCAGGTATCCGACCAGTGTGTGCACGAAGCTGTCGTGGTTGTCGACCACGAGAACTCGCGTCATTCGACGTCGACCTCACCGGGGGCGATGATCGGGCTCACCCAGGGGAACACGTACCAGAAAAGGCCATAGAGCACGGCGGCGATGACGACCACGAGGATGAGCACACGCAACCACCACGGTCCGGGCAGCAGGCGCCAGAGTGCGGCGTACATCAGTCTTCTCCCTTATGACTGTCCACGATCACACGGATGGTGCGGCCGGCGGGGGCGGCGGGTCGGTCAGCGCGGTCGGCGGTCCCTCGGCCCGCGGCTGGAAGCTCTCGAACACCCCGTAGGCGACGATGCGCTCCGCCAGCGAGTACAGAGGCGAGCAGGCGGTGAGGGTGATGTACTGCTCGCCGGTCTGCTGCTCCGGCATCTGCGGCACATCGGCGAGCACATCGGTCTGCGAGGGCTTCACGTACTCGAGCGTACGGAAGCGGTAGGTGTACCAGCCGTCGGGCGTCTCGACGACGATCGCGTCGTTCAGCTGCAGCTTGTCGAGTTGGTTGAACGGCTTGCCCCACGTCGTGCGGTGCCCGGCCAGGGAGAAGTTTCCGACCTCGCCGGGCATCTTGGAGTTCGTGTAGATTCCGATGCCCTGCTGATCGAGCGTGCGCGCACGGCTCGTACCCCCGAAGATCCCGAAGTTGTACTCGGCTCCGAAACGGGGGATGTGCATCTGGCCGAACCACTGCGCGTCGGCCGGGGCTGCGGGCACGGGTGGTATGTAGGTGGAGGTGCCGTCTTCGCCCTCGACGACCGGGGGGAGCGCGGGTGCCTCCGCCTGCGCGAGGGCTTGGGAGACGGCGGCACCCTCGTCGTTCTTCTGTGCACTGATGATGATGTCGCCGATCCACATCTGCCAGGCCACGAAGAGGAGAACGACCACGCCTGCCGTCAGAAGGAGCTCGCCGAGTACGCTCGCGAACGTCGCACGGGAGCGTGGTCGCTGCCGGCGCGGACGTCGCCCCCCAGGCGCGACGGATGCAGTCATGCGGTGATCATATCCGGGAACGCTGGGCGGATGCCGTGGCGTCACCGTCTCGCCCTCTGTCCCAGGGCCTGCTCGACCTCGTCCGAGACAGGTCTCATGGGTACAATGACGGAATGGCACGTGACCGCAAGACTGAAGAACCCGCCGTCGAGCGCGCTGAAGGCGACGCCGCTCCCAACGCCGTGTGGTTCAAGCCGGTGATGATCGGGTTCATGCTCCTGGGTCTCGCCTGGATCCTGGTGTTCTACATCTCCGGCATGCAGTACCCGATCCCGGGTCTCTCCAATTGGAACCTGGCGATCGGACTCGGTATCGCGCTGATCGGATTCCTGATGACCACCCGCTGGCGCTGACGCCTCACTCCTTCTTCCAGAAAGGCCCTCTCGCCATGCGAGAGGGCCTTTCTCATGTCAGCAGCGAAGTACGACTCACGTAAGGGAACGGCCCCGTTCCCGCCCCACAAGCCACCCAGAGCGAAAGTTATCCACAGCCCTCTCCACAGCCTGGGGAGAATTACACCGTTGTTATTCACAGGGGTTAACAACCCTGTTAACAACTCTGGATCAGGACAAAAGGATGAGCGGCGGCACGAACGCCACCACGACGACCAACAAGACGACCAGAGCGGAGAGCAGCACGATCTGCAGGGTGCGCTGGTCTCGTCGCTTCGTCTTGACGTAGATGAACGCCACCAGGGCTCCGATGAGCAGGCCGCCGAGATGTGCCTGCCAGGAGATCCGTCCGCCGCCGAATACCAGGCCGTAGACGAAGTTGATGCCGAGGATCACGAGAAGACCCGTGACGTTGGCACCGAGGTGTCGACCGACGATGAGTAGAGCGGCCATCATGCCGAAGATCGCGCCGGAGGCACCGACGGTCGAGGTCAGCGGCGCGAGCACCGCCACCATGACCGAGCCGCCGAGACCACTGATGAGGTAGAGAGCGAGGAAGCGAACGCGACCGAGCATGGGCTCGAGGCTCTGTCCGAGCATCCACAGGGCCAGCATGTTGAGCGCGAGGTGGATGAAGCCGCCATGGGCGAAGATCGCGGTCAGCAATCGCCAGGGCTCGAAGGGCAGCGGCGACAGGTTCGGATACAGATACGGCGCCGCGAAGAGCAGTTGGCCGGTGATCTGCTCGCCGATACCAGGGATCAGCTGCAGCAGTCCGATGAACGACGTGACCGCGAGCAGCGCGTAGGTCACCACCGGCTTGCCGCTGCGAGCCATCGCCATGCTCGCTCCACCGCTGCCGCCCCAACGACGGGCCGCCTTCTTCTGGGCCGGGGTGCGGTTCTTGCGGTCGGCGTTCATGCACTCCGGGCAGATGACGCCGACGGGCGCCTGCGTCTGGCACTCGGGGCAGATGGTGCGCATGCACCGTTGGCAGAGCACGAAGCTCTGCCGATCCGGATGCCGGTAGCAGAAGTTGTCGCGATTGCTCGTGAACTCAGGCGTGGTCATCCGGATCGGCCGCAGCTGTCGTCAGGCCGCGACGATGTCGATCGACTGCAGCACGACCGGCTCGACGGGACGGTCGCCCGCACCGGTCTGCACGGCGCCGATCGCGTCGACGACGGCCTTGGAAGCGTCATCGGCGACCTCGCCGAAGATCGTGTGCTTGCCCTGCAGCCACGGCGTCGGGTCGGTGGTGATGAAGAACTGCGAACCGTTGGTGCCCTCGGGCTTGCCGGTGATGGCGTTGCGGCGGAGACCGGCGTTGGCCATGGCGAGGATGTAGGGCTCGTTGAAGTTGAGCTCCATGTTGATCTCGTCGTCGAAGTTGTAGCCGGGGCCTCCGACACCCTGTCCGAGCGGGTCGCCGCCCTGGATCATGAAGTTCGGGATGATGCGGTGGAAGATGACGTCCTTGTAGAGGGGTCCCTCGCCGGGCTTGCCGGTGGCGGGATCGGTCCACTCCTGGGTGCCGTCGGCGAGGCCGACGAAGTTCTTGACCGTCTTCGGGGCGTGGTCACCGAAGAGGTTGATGACGATGTCACCGTGGTTGGTGTGCAGGGTTGCGACATGAGAAGCGTGAGCCATGTCCTCATTCTCGCAGAGCTTCCGGTGAGTTGGCCGTGGTGTCTACCCCTGATGAGGCGAAGAAGCAAGGGCCGGGCGATTCCCGCCCGGCTTCCAGCCTCTCGTGGCAAGATGGGGAACCCGTACTCCAATGGACAGGAGAGCATCGTGAGCCTCAGCCGCAAGCGGAAGAAGGAACTGCGTCGTCTTCAGAACGACGCGAACCAGCTCTGGGAGAACCAGCAGGTGCTCGTCGGTCACGCCGCCGATGTCGCCCGTGAGGCCGGCCGTCAGCTCGGCAACCTCAATCGTGAGCAGGTCGTGCCGGTCATCCAGGACACGTACAACCGCCGTGTCGCCCCGGTCGTCGACCGTGGCGTGAAGATCGGCAAGCACGTCGTCGACGACAAGTTCGTCCCGATCGTGGGCGGAGTTGTCGGTTCGGCACTCAGCGCGTGGGACGTCGCCAACGCCAAGCGCCACGGCGTCGCCGTGCAGGTGCGCAAGGCGACCAAGCCGCAGAAGTCGGGACCGGGCCTCGGCTCCGTCATCGCGATCATCCTCGGCGCTGCTGCGGCCGTCGGTGTGCTCTACGCCGCGTGGCAGACTCTGCGCGCCGACGATGAGCTCTGGGTCGCGGACGACCCGCTCGCCGCACCCGACGCGTGACCCCGTCTGATCCCGCCTCCGTCGCCTCCGGTGACGGAGGCGATCAGCATGCACGGGTGCGGGACGCGGCGGCCGCTCGAGGGCTCGACATCGAGATCCGTGAACGTCCCGCCGCCGGCAGCCTGTTCGAGGCGGCCGAGCTCCTCGGCATCCCTCCGTCGGGCATCGTGAAGACCCTCGTGGTGAAGCGGTCCGATGACACCTTCCTGTTCGCCCTGGTACCCGGCGGCCGCTCGATCTCCTGGCCGAAGCTGCGCGCGCTGGTCGGGGTGAACAAGTTGCGATTGCCGGAGCCCGAATTGGCGCTCGCGGCCACCGGTTACGAACGCGGAACCATCGTGCCGATCGGCAGCACCACGGACTGGCCGATCTACGCCGACGAGTCGATCGTCGGTCAGCGCATCGCCATGGGCGCAGGAGCCCACGGATACAGCCTGTTCGTCGACGCCGACGACCTGCTCGCGGCCTACGGCGCCACCGTCGCCGACATCTCCGTCCCCGAAGAGCGCTGATCCCGGGCGGCGGCGCAGCTCCTGTCAGAGGATGCCAGCCATCCGCAAGGCGATGTCGACCAGCTTGACGCGCTGCAGCTCGGCAACCGCCTTCAGGGGGAACCACTCCGCCATGTCGGTCGAGCCGCCGGTCTCGAAGCGCAGTTTGCCGCCCGTAACCTCGGCCCGATACAGGATCCGCAGGGTATGCAGCGGATCTGCAGCCTTCTGCACGCGTCGACCGGCGGGGATCACCCGCGAGTGGATGCCGAGGAGTTCACCGACCTTGACCGTGTAACCGGTCTCCTCGCGCAGCTCACGACGCACGGCATCCTCCGGAGACTCTCCCGCTTCGAGTCCGCCGCCCGGCATCGTCCATGCCACCCGGCGACCCTCGGTCCAGCGCGCCAGCAGCAACCGCCCGTCGTCATCGGTGACGACCGCGTACGCCGCCACACGCAGGTCCATGGATCACACACTATCCGTCGGCGACGACAGTCGATGACCGTGCGTCCTGCCGAGATCGATCATGAATCGAGAAGCGCATCGCCACACGGCGTCCGTAGTGTGATCTGCACACCGGACGCACGTCGAGAGGACCGATCATGGCCGAGAAAGAGAAGAACTTCAGCGCTGAGGAACGCGAGGCCATGCAGGCCGCCGCGAAGGAGGCCCGCACCCGGCGCTCCCGCGCGAAGAAGTCCCCGGAAGAGCTTCGAGCGGCGGGAGAGGCCGACATCAAGGAGGCGATCGAGAAGCTCACTCCCGAAGACCAGGCGCTGTCGAAGAAGCTGCACGCCCTGGTCTCGGAGGTCGCCCCGGAGCTCGTACCGCGCACCTACTACGGAATGCCGGCATGGGGCCGCGACGGCAAGGTGCTCTGCTTCTTCCAGCCGGCCAGTAAATTCAAGGTGCGCTACGGCACGTTCGGGTTCGAGCCCATCTCGAACCTCGACGACGGCACCGTCTGGCCTACTGCCTACGCGGTGACCGACCTCACGAAGGCCGATCTGGAGTTCCTCGCCGAGCGCATCCGCGTCGCCATCAGCTGACCACCGCGGAGGGGGAGCGGCTGAACGACCGCGCCCCTCCGTTCAGCCGTCGATGATCTGCGGCATTGCGACCGGGGCGAGTCGCACAGCCCCGACCGTGCGCGCGAAATGGATCGAATCGCGAATCGGATGCCCTGCGAGCACCCGCGCAGTAGCGTGGAGCCCGTGAGCACATTGCCCTTCCCCGCTTCCGTGTACGCCGCCCGCCTCAGCCGTGCCGCATCCCTCGCCGCCGAGGCCGGGCTCGACGCCATCATCGTGGGCCCGGGTCCCGATCTGCAGTATCTGGTGGGCGTCGAAGGCGACACCATCGAACGACTCACTGCGCTGGTCATCGGCCCCGACGTCGCGCCGACGATCGTCGTCCCGCGGATGGAGCTCGCGAAGGTGCGCACCACGGCGGTCGGAGAGCTCGCACTCGCCGTCGCGGACTGGGTCGACGGCGAAGACCCGTACGCACTGGTCACCGCATCCGTCGGCACCGTATCGCGCGTCGGCGTCTCCGATGCCCTCCCCGCCCTGCACGTGATCCCGATCGGTGAGCGACTGGGTGTGCGTCTCGAACTCGCGACGCCCGTGCTCCGCGAGGGCCGCATGGTCAAGGACGCCGAGGAGATCACCGAGCTTCGCCGCGCCGGAGAGGCGATCGATGCGGTGCACCGCCGCGTGCACGAGTGGCTTCGGGCCGGACGCACCGAGCGCGCGGTCGCCGCCGACATCGCCGATGCCATCGTCGCCGAAGGACACCGCACGGTGGAGTTCGTCATCGTAGGATCCGGCCCGAACGGCGCCGATCCGCACCACGAGGTCTCGGACCGCGTGATCGAGGACGGCGACATCGTGGTGGTCGACATCGGAGGGGCAGTGCCGAGCGGCTACAACTCCGACAGCACCAGGACCTACGTCGTCGGCACTCCCGACCCCGCTGCCGCCGAGCGCATCGCGGTGCTCGTACGCGCTCAGCAGGCAGCAGTGGACGCCGTGCGTCCTGGCGCCACGGCGGCGGAGGTGGATGCTGCGGCGCGAAACATTCTCGCCGACGCCGGGCTGGGTGAGGCGTTCCTGCACCGCACCGGCCATGGCATCGGCGTCTCGGTGCACGAGGAGCCGTACATCGCTCCGGGCAACGACCTGGTGCTTCGCGAGGGCATGGCATTCAGCATCGAGCCGGGTATCTATTTCGCCGGCTCCTGGGGTGCCCGCATCGAGGACATCGTGGTCGTGACCGCGGTCGGCGGCGAGCGGTTGAATCTCGCGCCACATGAGCTGACCTCGGTGGCCCAGGGCTGAGGCGCGTCGAGCGCTCACCGCGATAGCATCGGCCCATGCGCCGCCGCCGCAAGGTCTCTTCCGCCACCGCGTCGCCGGCGACCCGTGCCCGCTATGCCAAGCGCCGACAGAACCGGCTCGCCCGCGTCGACAACGACCTCACCGACGAGCAGTGGTACGACTTGATGGATGCCTGGGGCGGGTGCGCGTACTGCGGTGGGGACGGTGCCGCCCTGCAACGCGACTGCATCCAACCCGTGTCGCGCGGCGGCCGCTACACGCTCGAGAACGTCGTCCCGGCGTGCGCCTCGTGCAACGCGAGCAAGCACAACGACGAGGTCACCGGCTGGCTGCGGCGCAAGAAGCTCGACGAACGCACCTTCCTGGTTCGTCACGCCACGATCCTGCGGAGCCTTCGACCCGTCGAGTGAACCTCCGCACCACTTCGTTACTCTCAAGTCATGACGACGATCGCACCGATCACGACCCAGGACCGTGCCGAGTGGGACGACCTGTGGAGCGGCTATCTGTCCTTCTATGAGGAAGCCCTCGACCCCTCGACCACCGATGCCACCTTCGAACGCCTCATCGACGCCGATTCCGGCGTCCATGGCGCGCTCGCCCGCGACGAGAGCGGCACCGCAGTGGGGATCGTCCACTGGTTGACGCACCCCTCGACGTGGGCGACGACGGACTACTGCTACCTCGAAGACCTGTTCGTCGCACCCGGCGTGCGCGGTGGCGGGGTCGGCCGGGCTCTGATCGCGCACGTCCGCGCATGGGCTGAGCAGCAGGGCGCGGCGAAGGTCTACTGGCTCACGGCCGAGACGAACACCACCGCGCGCGGACTGTACGACCGCCTCGCCACCCGCTCGGGGATGATCCACTACGAGATCGACCTCGAGACGCGCACCGAGGTCTGAGGAGCCTCAGCCTTCGCGCACACTCAGTTTCTGCGTGATCATGGCACGGGCGTACTGGGACGCCGCGATGTAGTGACCGACGATCCCGATCAGGAACAGCAGGAACGACATCCCGACGATCCAGCTCAGCGACTCCAGACCCGACTCACTCAGCGCACTGCCGAGGAGGACGCCGAGGAGTCCGACGAAGATCAGAGCCGTCCGGACCTTCCCGACCATCGTGACCGGGACTGCCGGGTTTCCTCGGAAGAAGAGCAGGGCGGCCGATCCGAGCAGGACGTCGGGGATGAGCAGCAGCACGAGCGTCTCCCACGGGATGAGATGCCCGAGCGTGAAGGCGACGGCCGTGACGACCACCGTGATCCGGTCGGCGACCGGATCGAGCCAGGTGCCGAGGGCGGAGACGCTGTTCGTCCGCCGCGCGAGCCAACCGTCGAGCCAATCCGTCAGGAAGACCAGGCCGATGACGACCAGCGCGGCCCACAGCATCCTGGCGGTGATCAGCCAGAGGAACACCGGCAGCAGGAGCAGGCGGATCCCGGTGATGAGGTTGGGCCACGTGCGCCATTCGTCTTCACGGAAGAGACGGTCGACGACGGTGGGCTGGATGGGCGCAGCATCATCGGTCGCATCGACGGCGCGTGCGAGCGACCGGGTGCGGATGAATCGCACCGCGAAGAAGACGACGACGCCGGCGACCACGACGAGGAGCAGCACGTTGCTGATCGGTCCCAGCGCCTTGGTGACGGCGTCGAGGGATGCCCTCAACAGGAACCCGACGCTGACGTAGATCGCAGCCCAGGTCGCTGCTCCGGCGAGCGAGGCGAGCAGGAACGACGGGTACCTCACCTTCGCAACGCCCGCAGCAGCCGGGGTCAACGTGCGAACGACAGGGACGAGTCGTGTGAGGAAGACGGCGATCGCACCGCGCCGGTGGAGGATCTCGACGGCCCGATCCCATCGATCGATCCCGAGTCGCTTGACCAGTTTGAGGTCACGCATCCCGACGCCGAAGTGTCGCCCGAGGAGATAGCCGACGTGGTCTCCCGCGCTTCCCGCGACGACGACCACGAGGAACATCACCACCACCGCCCAGACGTCGGAGAGCGAAGCGGAGAGGAAGACGACGATCGTCTCACCGGGCAGGAAGAAGCCGAGGCCCAAGCCGTTCTCGAGGAAGGCGAACAATCCGCCGAGGGCCCAGACCAGAGGGTCGGGAAGGGCTGATGCGGTCGTCCTCACCCATTCGAGGATGTCCATGTGTCTCCTGAGTCTTGCGAGCTGGAGCCGGCCCTGCCATGTGCGGGGGCGACATTGATCTGAAGCAGCTCAGCACGAGGCAAGCTCTACATGGGTAACACGCTACGTGAAGTATTCACTCCCTCGCGTCGTCCACCGGGACGATTCGCGTCCCCCCGTGGGCGGAGATGCACAACCAGGCAGACGCGATGGGTCGACACCCGCCTCAACAGAAGAAGCCCCCGGCCGGGGGCCGGGGGCTTCTCGATCCTGTGGAGCCTAGGAGATTCGAACTCCTGACATCCTGCTTGCAAAGCAGGCGCTCTACCAACTGAGCTAAGGCCCCGTGAGGGATTTTCTTGAGTTAAGGAGTGGGGCTACCAGGACTTGAACCTGGGACCTCTTCATTATCAGTGAAGCGCTCTAACCGCCTGAGCTATAGCCCCGTCAACCTCCAAGACTTTACCGGAGAAATACGGAAAATCCGAATCGAGGGGGAGCACCCGGGAGTGTCCTCCCCCTCGAGCGTGTTCAGCGGCCCGGTCGGATGGTCGCGGTGCCGGCCGACAGCGAGACCTCGATCGTCCTCCGCGCGCTCGAAGCCTCGTCGACCTCGGCATTCAGCGTGCCCGCGCTGATCTCCTGAGAGATCGCGTACTCCACGTCGGGAACGGTCAGATCGAGGGTGCCGGCGCTCACGTCGATCGCCGTCCGGGTCGGGGGAGTACCCGTGAGCTCGACCGTGAGATCGCCGGCGGAGACGCCGAGGTCCGCCTGGGAGACGCCGTCGAGGAGGATGTCGGCGCGGCCGGCGCTCATCTGCACATCGAGTTCCTTCGCGGCCCCTTCGACGTCGAGCGCTCCGGCGTTGACGCTGACGTCGAGCACACCGAAGTCGCCGTTCACGTCGAGGCTGCCCGCATCGAGGTTCAGGTCGGCGTCGAGTCCTGCGTCGCGAAGACTTTCCGGGAGCGTGAGCACGGCGATCTCCTCATCACCGAACCAGCCGCCGAGCCACCACCCGAAGACTCCTTGTGGACTCCGGACGACCAGCTCGTCGCCATCGCGCTCGAACGTCCACGGTGTACCGCGCCCGTTCGTGATGGCGAGTGTGGCCTCGTCGACGTCGCCGAACTCGACCCGCATGCTGCTGGCATCAGCGGCGAGGTCGATGCTGTCCAGCCCGTCGACGTCCACGCTCTGCACGGAGTCCGGACGACTCGACGACACGATGGTCCCGGCCGCCGCGGCAGCAGCCGTGCCGCCGGCCCCGAGAAGCGCGATCCCCCCGACCACCGCGGTCACCACCATGACCGCGGTCGCCCCTGGGGTGCGCCCGTTGGTCGGCGCGGAAGGAGTGGACGCGCCTGTAGAAGGCGCGGCAGGAGAGGACGGACCCGCCTGCGGGGCCGTTCCTTGGGGCGGGGAGGGCGGCGGCGGGGTGAGTGGGGCGTGCTCGCCCGGGGTGCCGTTGTTGTCGGTGGTCATCGTGCCACTCCTGTCTGGCCGGTCGGCGGCGTCGGGCCGCCGGTGTTCTCGATGTGCGCGAGGGCGGCGAGCACACGACGGTTTCCCGCCTCGTCCTGCTCGAAGCCCAGCTTCTGGAAGATGGAGGTGATGTGTTTCTCGACACTCGCCTCGGAGAGGAACAGCAGCCCCGCGATCGCCTGGTTCGACTTGCCCTCGGCGATCAGTGCGAGCACGGTGCGCTCGCGTTCCGTGAGCCGCAGCATTCGATCGTCGCGGTTGCGGCGGGTCAGCAGCTGGGCGACGACCTCGGGGTCGAGCACGGTGGCGCCCTCGGAGATCCGCTGCACCGAGGCGAGGAACTCGGAGACGTCGGCGACCCGATCCTTGAGCAGGTAGCCGAGGGGCCCACCCTGCGCCGCGATCAGATCCGACGCATACCGCTCTTCGACGTACTGCGAGAGCACCAGGATCGCGAGAGACGGATGCGTCGAGCGCAGACCGAGAGCGGCCCGGATGCCTTCATCGGTGAACGTCGGGGGGAGACGCACGTCCAGGATGCACAGGTCGGGGGTCGTGGTGGCGACGGCCTGGTCGAGACCCTCGATGTCGGGGAGGGCGGCGACCACCTCATGGCCGGCGTCTTCGAGCAGACGGACCAGGCCCTCGCGCAGGAGGACCGAGTCCTCGCAGATCAGGATGCGCACGGTACGTTCACCTCCAGGCTCGTCGGCCCGCCCTGGGGACTGTCGAGGCGGAAGGTTCCCCCTGCGGCCAGGATGCGATTCGCGATGCCGTCGAGCCCGCCGCCGGGCTGCACCTGAGCGCCGCCGATGCCGTTGTCCTCGACGCGTGCCCAGAGCGTGTTGCCCTCTCGAAGCCGCACGATCACGCGGGCTTCGCTGGCTCTCGAGTGCTTCGCCGCGTTGGTCAGCGACTCGGCGATCGAGAAGTACACGGCAGCCTCGGCCTCGCGACTGCACCGCCCGTCCATGCGCACATCCAGGTGCACGGGGATGTGCGAGCGTCCAGCGAGTGCCGACAGTGCAGCGTCGAGGCCTCTGTCATCGAGCACCGAGGCGTGGATGCCCCGAGCCAGCTGACGCAGCTCGGTGATGGCCGCCTTGGTCGAGGTGTGCGCCTCGTTGATGAGCTCCTTCGCGGCCTCGGGATCGTTGTCGATCTTCTGCTGCGCGAGGCCGAGCGTCATGCCGACCGACACGAGTCGGGGCTGGACACCGTCGTGCAGGTCGCGCTCGATGCGGGTGCGCTCCACGTCGGCGGCGCGCACGGCGCCCTCCCGCTGCGCGGTCGAGGTGCGCACGCGCTCGGTGAGCTCGGTCTCCTTGCTGCGGATCACGATCGCGAGCGAGAGCGTGCGGTGCAGCAGCGCCAAGCCGATCGTCCCGACGACGCAGGCCGCGATTCCCAAGATGCCGATCAGCGGCGCCCATGCGACGGGGATGCCTCCGCCACCGAACGGTCCTATGACCGAATCCGCCGCGGTGAGGGGAGCGAACGAGATGATGATCGACCACACCAGACCCCAGAACAGGCGGAGCACCAGCCAGCCGAGAAGCGCAGAGATGGCGAAGTTCGCGACCGCGCGCCACATGCGCCCGTCGATGGCCTGGCGCCCGAGAGCTCGCAACCAACCGACGAAGCCGGGACGGTCGCGCGGCTGCAGACGCAGCGGTGCGATCGGCGTGCGGTACAGCGCACCGACACGAGCGACCTCGAACCAGCCCACACCGTAGAGCGCGTAGACCAGTCCCACCAGCATGATGAGCCCGATACCGGCGGCGAAGAGAAGTCCGAGGCCCGTGCCGAGGAGCCCGCCGAGCATGCCGAAGATGGCACCACCGAGGATGCCGACACCTGCCAGATGCAGGATCGTGAGGAAGATGCGCAACGGCGGCTTCACCGCCGTTGCGGGAGTCGGAGTCGCAGTCTGAGTGGTCATGGTTCCAAGGTACGGCGGGCCGGATGGGCTCGATACCGAGTCAACCGGACACTCGACTTCGGGTTTTCCGTAATGCCCGTCGCGGACTTCCTCCTTCTCCGGCCACCGTCTGCTTCACTGGGGGCATGACAGCGCATGAAGGTGAACCACACGGTGCCGGTCTCGGTCAGCGACTGAACTGGCTGCGTGCGGGAGTTCTCGGAGCGAACGACGGCATCGTCTCGGTCGCCTCCCTCGTGGTCGGGGTCGCCGGTGCCACGACCGACAACGCGGCGCTCCTCACGGCGGGTATCGCCGGCCTGGTCGGCGGAGCGATCTCCATGGCCCTCGGGGAGTACGTCTCGGTGAGCAGTCAGCGAGACAGCGAACGCGCCCTCATCGCGAAAGAGCGCGAGGAACTGCGCACGATGCCCGCTGTGGAGCTCGACGAACTCACGCAGCTCTATCGCGAGAGGGGGCTCTCGGACGAGACGGCGCGACAGGTGGCCGAAGAGCTCACCGCGCACGATGCCCTCGCCGCGCACCTGGAGGTCGAACTCGGCATCGACCAGGACGACCTCGTCAATCCCTGGCATGCGGCGATGTCGTCGGCGATCGCTTTCACCCTCGGCGCGCTATTGCCCTTGCTCGCCATCCTCCTTCCGCCGCCGGAGTGGCGGGTTCCGGTGACCTTCGTCGCCGTCCTCCTCGCCCTGGCCGTCACGGGAACACTGTCCGCGAAGATCGGAGGTTCGGCGCCCGTGCGAGCATCGGTCCGACTGGTGATCGGTGGTGGGCTCGCCCTGGCGGCGACCTGGCTCATCGGCACGCTTCTCGGCACGACGGGCGTCGTCTAGAGAAAGCGCGAAGAGAAACAGCGAAGGGCGGATGCCGAAGCACCCGCCCTTCGTGAAACGTTCCGAGGATCAGTTCGACATGAAGCCGACGAGCAGTCCGCCCGTGACCTTCACTGCGAGGTTGTAGATTCCCGCGACGACGGCGCCGAGCACCGTGAAGACGATGAGGTTCAGGATCGCGACAACCGCCGCGAACGCCATCACCTGCGGAAGTCCGACGACCTCGGAGAGCACGAACGTGTTGTCGGTGATGCCGAGCAGGAAGCTCTCCGCCGTGGTCATGATCCCCGTCGCCTGGAAGACCAGGAAGATGAGGAAGAACGAGACCATCGTGACGACCGCGAGGGCCACCGCTCCGAGGAACGAGAGCTTCACGGCCGACCAGAAGTCCACGTAGACCAGTCGGAGGCGTACCTGCTTGCCGCTCGTCTTGCGGGTCGACTTCTTCGCCAGCTTGTCGGCCACTGTGCTCATGCGTCTGTATCCTCGGGGGTCGGTGTCGTCTCGGGGGCCTGGGTCTCGGCATCCTCCGCATCCGCCTCGTCTTCGGCGAGGCCACGCTCACCGTTACGGGCGATGGCGAGGATGCGATCGGCCTCCGTCGTACGGGCGAACACCACTCCCATGGTGTCTCGACCCTTGGCGGGGACCTCGGCCACGGCAGAGCGTACCACCTTGCCGCTGGAGAGAACCACCAAGACCTCGTCGTCCTCGGAGACGATCAGACCACCCGCGAGAGTGCCCCGATCGTCGTTGAGCTTGGCGACCTTGATGCCTGTTCCGCCGCGTCCCTGCACCCGATACTCCTCCACCGCGGTGCGCTTCGCGTAGCCTCCGTCGGTCACGACGAAGACGAACTTGCCCGGCGCTGCGACGGATGCCGAGAGCAGGCAGTCCTCGTCGATCTTGAACTTCATGCCGCGGACACCGGCCGTCGCCCGACCCATCGGCCGCAGGGCCTCATCGGTCGCCTCGAAGCGCACCGACATGCCGCGGCGGCTGATGAGGAGGATGTCGTCCTCGGCGTTCACGAGCAATGCGCTGACGAGCTCGTCCTCGTCGTTCAGACGGATCGCGATGACGCCGCCCTGGCGGTTGGTGTCATACGCCTCGAGTCGCGTCTTCTTGACGAGGCCCTCACGGGTCGCCAGCACCAGGTAGTCGGCCACCTGGTAGTCGCGGATGTCGAGCACCTGGGCGATGTTCTCGTCCGGCTGCAGGGCGAGCAGGTTCGCGACGTGCATGCCCTTCGCGTCGCGTCCGGCCTCGGGCACCTCGTAGGTCTTCGCGCGGTAGACGCGCCCCTTGTCGGTGAAGAACAGCAGCCAGTGGTGCGTGGTCGTCACGAAGAAGTGCTCGACGATGTCGTTCGCGCGCAACTGCGCACCCTTGACGCCCTTGCCGCCACGGTGCTGAGAACGGTAGTTGTCGCTGCGCGTGCGCTTGATGTACCCCTCGCGCGTGACGGTGACGACCATCTCCTCTTCGGCGATGAGGTCTTCCATCGAGACATCACCGTCGAAGCCGTGCAGGATGTGCGTGCGACGCTCGTCGCCGAAGCGGTCGACGATGCCCGTCAGTTCTTCGCGGATGATCGTGCGCTGACGACCCTCGTCGGCCAGGATCGCCTTGTAATCGGTGATCTGCGCTTCGAGCTCGTTCGCCTGATCGATGATCTTCTGACGCTCGAGAGCCGCAAGACGGCGCAGCTGCATCTGCAGGATCGCGTCGGCCTGGATCTCGTCGATGTCGAGGAGCTTCTGGAGTCCCTCGTTCGCATCCGCCGTGGTCTGCGAGCGGCGGATGAGCGCGATGACCTCGTCGAGGGCGTCGAGCGCCTTCAGATATCCGCGCAGGATGTGCATGCGCTTCTCGGCCTCGCGCAGACGGAACTCGGTGCGGCGGACGATCACGTCGATCTGGTGGGAGATCCAGTGCGTGATGAAACCGTCGATCGCGAGGGTGCGCGGCACGCCGTCGACGATCGCGAGCATGTTCGCGCCGAAGTTCTCCTGCAGCTGCGTGTGCTTGTAGAGGTTGTTCAGCACGACCTTCGCGACCGCGTCGCGCTTGAGCACGACGACCAGACGCTGACCCGTGCGGTCCGAGGACTCATCGCGGATGTCGGCGATACCGGTGATCTTGCCGTCACGGGCGAGGTCGCCGATCTTCACCGCCACGTTGTCGGGGTTCACCTGGTACGGCAGCTCGGTGATGACGAGGCAGGTGCGGCCCTGGATCTCCTCGACGTTGACGACCGCGCGCATCGTGATCGAGCCGCGACCCGTGCGGTACGCCTCGTGGATGCCCTTGGTGCCGAGGATCTGCGCACCGGTCGGGAAGTCGGGACCGGGAACGCGCTGGATAAGACCTTCGAGCAGCTCCTCACGGGAGATGCCGGGGTTGTCGAGTGCCCAGAGCGCCGCATCGGACACCTCGCGCAGGTTGTGCGGGGGGATGTTCGTGGCCATGCCGACCGCGATACCGACCGAGCCGTTGACGAGCAGGTTCGGGAAGCGGGCCGGGAGGACCGTCGGCTCCTGCGTCTGGCCGTCGTAGTTGTCGGTGAAGTCGACGGTGTCTTCTTCGATGTCGCGCACCATCTCGAGCGCGAGCGGGGCCATCTTGGTCTCGGTGTATCGCGGGGCTGCCGCGCCCATGTTGCCCGGGGACCCGAAGTTGCCCTGGCCGAGAGCCAGCGGATACCGCAGCGACCACGGCTGCACCAGTCGCACGAGGGCGTCGTAGATCGCCGAGTCGCCGTGCGGGTGGTACTGGCCCATGACCTCGCCCACCACACGGGCGCACTTCGAGAACGACTTGTCGGGGCGGAAGCCGCCGTCGTACATGCCGTAGATCACGCGGCGGTGCACGGGCTTGAGCCCGTCGCGCACGTCGGGGAGCGCGCGCCCCACGATGACGGCCATCGCGTAGTCGAGGTAGCTGCGCTGCATCTCCGACTGCAGGTCGACCTGATCGATCTTGCCGTGATCGTGTTCCGGCTCGGTGCGTTCTTCGTCAGTCATGAATCAATCTCTCTGTCACACATCTGGTCTGAGCCCGCGAGCATCAGATGTCGAGGAAGCGGACGTCCTTGGCGTTGCGCTGGATGAAGCTGCGTCGGGACTCGACGTCCTCGCCCATCAGCACGCTGAAGATCTCGTCGGCCGCGGCCGCATCCTCGATGGTGATCTGCTGCAGGGTGCGCGTGGTGTGATCCATCGTCGTCTCCCACAGCTCCTTCGGGTTCATCTCACCGAGACCCTTGTACCGCTGGATGCCGGCGTCCTTCGGGATCCGCTTGCCGTTGTCGATGCCGTGCTTGAGCAGGGCATCGCGCTCGGCGTCGCTGAACACGTACTCGTGCGCGGAGTTGGACCACTTCAGGCGGTACAGCGGCGGCATCGCGAGGTACACAAAGCCGGCCTCGATCAGACCGCGCATGTAGCGGAAGAGCAGCGTCAGCAGCAGCGTCGTGATGTGCTGGCCATCGACGTCGGCATCGGCCATCAGCACGATCTTGTGATAGCGCGCCTTCTCGATGTCGAACTCTTCGCCGATGCCCGTGCCGAAGGCCTGGATCATCGCCTGGACTTCCTTGTTGCCCAGGGCCTTGTCGAGACGCGCACGCTCGACGTTGAGGATCTTCCCTCGCAGCGCCAGGATCGCCTGCGTGTGCGGGTCGCGACCCTGCACCGCGGAGCCACCGGCCGAGTCACCCTCCACCAGGAAGATCTCGCTGATGGACGGGTCCTTGCTCGTGCAGTCCTTGAGCTTGTCCGGCATGGCGGCCGACTCGAAGACGCTCTTGCGGCGGGCGGTCTCGCGCGCCTTGCGGGCGGCGAGGCGAGCGGTCGCGGCGTCGATCGCCTTGCGGATGACGTTCTTCGCCTGGTTCGGGTTGCGCTCGAACCAGTCCCCGAGCTGATCGCCGACGACCTTCTGAACGAAAGCCTTCGCCTCGGTGTTGCCGAGCTTGGTCTTCGTCTGGCCCTCGAACTGCGGTTCGCCGAGCTTGATCGAGATGACCGCCGTCAGGCCCTCGCGCACGTCGTCGCCGGAGAGGTTGTCGTCCTTCTCCTTGAGCAGGTTGTTCGCGCGGGCGTACTTGTTGACCAGGGTGGTCAGCGCCGCGCGGAAGCCCTCCTCATGCGTTCCACCCTCGTGGGTGTTGATCGTGTTCGCATAGGTGAAGACGTTCTCGGTGTACGACGTGGTCCACTGCATCGCGACCTCGAGCGAGATCTTGCGCTCGGTGTCCTCCGATTCGAACGCGATGATCTCGTCGTTGACGACTTCGGCGTGACGCACCTTGTTGAGGTATTCGACGTAGTCGACGAGACCCCGTTCGTAGAAGAACACGTCGCCGGGCTGCTTGGTGACGGTGGCCCCGTCTTCCTCCACCTCGTAGGCGGAGGACTCCCGCTCGTCGCGCAGCTCGATGCGAAGGCCCTTGTTGAGGAATGCCATCTGCTGGAACCGCGTGCGGAGGGTGTCGTACTCGAACTCGATCGTCTCGGTGAAGATCGAGGCGTCCGGCCAGAACGTGATGCTCGTTCCGGTCTCTTCGGTCGCTTCGCCCTTCTCGAGCTTCTGCTGGGGGATACCGCCGTCGGCGAAGCTGTGCCGCCAGACGAAGCCCTTCTGCTTGACCTCGACGTCGAAGCGCGTCGACAGCGCGTTCACGACGGAGGAGCCGACACCGTGCAGACCACCGGAGACGGCGTAGGCACCACCGCCGAACTTTCCACCGGCGTGCAGGATGGTGAGCACGACCTCGACCGTCGACTTGTTGGGGTCCGACGAGTGCGGGTCGACCGGGATGCCGCGACCGTTGTCGACGACGCGCACACCGCCATCCGCGAGCATCGTCACGAAGATCGTGTCGGCGTAACCGGCCAGTGCCTCATCGACGGAGTTGTCGACGATCTCGTAGACCAGGTGGTGGAGTCCTCGAGGCCCGGTGGACCCGATGTACATGCCGGGGCGCTTGCGCACGGCTTCGAGGCCTTCGAGGATCTGGATCGAATCCGCACCGTACTCACCCGGCTGCTTCGCCTTGGGTGCGATGGTGCCCTCGGTTGCGGGGGTTCCCCCGGTGTTCGATTCCGTCTCGTCAGCAGGGGATTCAGGCGTCATCAGAGGGCATTCTCCACATCGATATCACGAACTCCCATTCTAGCGGAGTTTCATCGGGAAATGCCGCTCAACGGCCGTGTGTGGGCCTCTGAGCCTTTCGACCCCCTCGCGTGGTGCCCTACCCGTAGGTATCGCGCGGGCCCCGTCCTGGAACGGCTCTGGGACCCCATTTCCACGAGGGAACGTCCGGTCCGATGAAGCGGAGGTTCTCGACGCCCGCATCGGGATACCGTCGGCCGATCTCGGTGAGAATCGTCGCCCGCATGAACTGCAGGTTCTTCGCCCACGCGGTCGAGTCGCACTTCACGGTGAGCAGGCCGCGCTCCAGGGAGACGGGTTCGGAGTGCTTCGCGGTGTCTGCGCCTGCGAGATCAGCCCATTGGCGCACGAGATCTTCTCGGGCGAGGGTGATCTGCCAGCCGGAGTCACGACTCAGCTTGTCGAGCACCGCACCGAGCGCGCCGGGGTCTCGCCCGGGCGTGAAGGGTGCGTTGTCGTCGTCGGTCGCGATGCGTCGCTTGCGTTTCCAGCTCTTGGAACTCGGCTGCAGCCCGCGCAGCCGCAGATAGGTGCCGATCGTCTCGGGAACATCGGCCACCGGAGGGGGAGTGTCCGGAGTCGGTGCCGAGGGGCTCGAAGCGGACGGATGGCGTGCCGCGTCAGTCATCCGTCGCCTCCCGCTCGTCGCTGATGGTTCCGGCGCTGATCCGTACCACGTGGGCATGCAGCACCTCGGGGATATCCTCCTCCACCGCTGCCGTGACCACCACTTGCTCATAACCGGCGGTCAAGGCCGCCAACCGCTGACGCCGATCGGCGTCGAGTTCTGCGAAGACGTCGTCGAGGATGAGCACCGGATCGCCGGCGGGAGATTCGCTGCGGAGCAGCTCGGCCGACGCGAGCCGCAGGGCGAGAGCCACCGACCACGATTCCCCGTGGGAGGCGTATCCCTTGACCGGGAGGTCGCGGACCCGCAGCACCAGGTCGTCTCGGTGCGGCCCGGTGAGGGTCAGTCCGCGATCGAGTTCTTTCGATCGCTTCGCCGCAAGGGATGCGCGGAACACCTCGGCGATACGAATCGGATCGGTGAGTCTGTCTGCGGACGGCCCCGTCTCGGCACCTTCCGATCCCTCTTCCCCCTCTTCGGGGTCTCCGCCGCCCACCGAGAGCGCCCATTCCAGCTGGGGACGATGATCTGCACCGGCGATCGCCTCGTAGGCATCGGCCACGGGCTGCTGCAGATCCGCCGCCAGGCGCTGACGGGCGGTGATGATCTCCGATCCGAGGGAGACCAGCTTGTCGTCCCAGACGTCCAGAGTGCTCAGACCTTCGCCGCGAACGCCGCGAGCACGCGCCGACTTCAGCAGCGCATTGCGCTGCTTCAGGACGCGGTCGTAGTCGGCGAGCACAGCTGCGAGCCTCGGCGTGCGCTGGATGAGGAGCTGATCCGTGAAGCGGCGCCGAGCTGAGGGGTCCCCCCTCACGATCTGCAGGTCTTCCGGAGCGAACAGCACGACGTGCGCGTAGCGGGGGAGTTCGTTCGGCTTCGACGGCGATCCGTTGATGCGAGCCTTGTTCGATCCCTGCCTGTTCACCTGGATCTCGGCGAGCACGCGACGCTCTCCGTGCGACAGTCGGGCACGGATCACCGCGAACTCCTGGCCATCGCGGACCATCGGCGCATCAGATGACACCCGGTGCGAACCGAGCGTGGCGAGGAACACCACGGCTTCGGCCAGATTCGTCTTTCCCTGACCGTTGCGCCCGACAAGCACGTTGGGTCCGCGGTGGAGGGTGAGTTCAGCGGTCGCGTAATTGCGGAAATCGACCAGACTCAGGTGCTCCACAATCACGGAGTCAGCCTACCTTCGGGGTCTGACAGTCCGTATTTCCCGGGGAACGTTCCGGGTATGGAGGAAGCGGAGAAGATCAGCGCAGGAGGAGGTTCGGCTGAAGCAGGTACTTGAACGAGTCGAGACCCGCCTGGTCGACCGAGGTCTGGCTCGTGATGAGCACGGGGCTCAGCTTGTTGGCGTTGTCGCTCGACGTGAACGTGACGCGCACGAACTCGCTCTTGACGGCGCCGAGAGCCTCGATCAGGTACTGCGGGTTCAGGCCCAGCGTGACCTCATCGCCGCCGGAGAGGATCGCGTCGACCGACTCGGATGCACGTGCGTGGTCTCCGCCGGAGGCGTCCATCGTCACGCTGTCGTTCGAGAACGTGAAACGCAGGGGAGCAGCACGATCGAGCACGAGTGAGACTCGGCGAACAGCCTCGACGAGGTCTGCGGTGTTCACGACCGCGTAGTGGTCGGTCTGCTCGGGGAACAGTCGGCGTACAGGCGGGAAGTTGCCCTTGATCAGGAGAGAAGTGACGGTCTTGTTGCCCGCGGTGAAGGCGATGATCTCTCGGTCGCCCGCTCCGGAGAACGCCACCTGGATCGTGCCGGCGTGTCCGAAGGTCTTGCCGACCTCGAGCAGAGTGCGGGCAGGGACCAGGGCGGTGGCTTCGACGGCCTCGCCGTCCCACGGCACATCCCGCAGCGAGACGCGGTAACGGTCGGTCGCGACGAGGCTCAGCGTGTGTCCCGAGACCTCGAGCTGCACACCCGTGAGCACAGGAGTCACGTCGTCACGCGACGCGGCGAATCCGACCTGGGCGATCGCCGTGCCGAAGTCGTCGGCCGGGACCACACCGGACGAACCGGTCACCTCGGGGATCGAGGGGTATTCCTCGACGGGCATGGCTGCGAGGGTGAATCGTGCGGAGCCGCAGGTGACCGCGATGCCCCCGTCTTCCTCGACGGCGATCTCGATCGGAGCGTTCGGAAGTCGGCTGGCGATGTCCGAGAGGAGCCGGCCGTGCACCAGGATCGTTCCCGGGGTCTCGACCGTCGCCTCGATGGTGGTGCGGGCGGAAGCCTCGTAGTCGAATGCCGAGAGCGTCAGACCGGAACCATCGGCTTCGATCAGGACGCCGGCGAGGATCGGCTGAGGATTGCGCTGCGGCAGAAGCTTGACGACGAACGAGACAGCCTCGCTGAAGACATCGCGGTTGACCTGAAACCTCACGGGTGCTCCCTTGTCGTCGAACTGTGACGCGTTGTCGTCGGCCCTGCCGGTGCAGGGCTTCCCATGCTAGCCCCACAGTCCGGCGTATCCCTACGCCGAGGTTCCTGTCATTCGGTCGACCGGTTGTCCCCACCGTCTGGTGATCGGATCGCGCCTTGAATGACTTAACTCCTTAACGGTGTTAACAGCTGTGGATACTGTGGATAACTCGGTGGATAGCAGTGGCGAGTAGGGAACTACACAGTTGTCAGTTGTGGAAACCCTGAGGAATCCGCGGGTTCCGGGCTTTCCGGTCGGTGATGGCCCTCCCCGAGTTATCCACAGGTTTGGGTGATCAGCCCACATTCGTCCCGATCGAATCCACGGTCATCCACAAGTTATCCACATGTGCATAGAGGCATCTATCGGACGATCAGAATCCCTGTCGGGCTCACAAAAAAGGGGAGGACGGCACCGGTTCAGGTGCTGTCCTCCCCTTTTCTCGGAGACGCGGCGTGTCAGCGTCGTCCGAGCTGCGTGGTGATCTCGGTGACCTGGTTGTAGATGGAGCGGCGCTCCTTCATGAGCTCGCTGATCTTCTTGTACGCGTACATGACCGTGGTGTGGTCGCGGTTGCCGAACAGCTGTCCGATCTTCGGCAGGGAGAGACTGGTCCGCTCGCGACACAGGTACATCGCGATCTGGCGGGCGGTCGCGATCTGCTGCGACCGGCTGGAGCCGTAGAGGTCGTCGACCGTGAGCTTGAAGTACTGTGCAGTCGCCGTGATGATGTCGGTCGGCGAGATGATGTTGTCCTCGGCCGTGTCGATGATGTCGCGGAGCACGGTCTGCGCCAGGGAGATGTCGAGAGCGGAGCGGTTCAGGCTCGCGAAGGCCGACACCCGGATGAGTGCGCCCTCCAGTTCCCGGATGTTCGATGACACCACGGTCGCGATGTACTCGAGTACCTCGTCGGGAATATGGAGGGCCTCGCTCTGCGCCTTCTTCCGGAGGATCGCGATACGCGTCTCGAGGTCGGGCGCCTGCACATCGGTGATCAGACCCCACTCGAAGCGGCTGCGCATACGGTCCTCGAACCCGGTCAGGTGCTTCGGGGCCACGTCGCTGGTGATCACGACCTGCTTGTTGTGATCGTGCAGCGTGTTGAAGGTGTGGAAGAAGGCTTCCTGCGTCTCGGCGCGTCCCTGCAGGAACTGGATGTCGTCGATCAGGAGGATGTCGACGTCGCGGTAGCGCGCCTGGAACGCGGCGCCGCGGTTGTTCGCGATCGAGTTGATGAAGTCGTTCGTGAACTCCTCGCTCGAGACGTAGCGGACCTTGACCCCTGCGTAGAGGGATTGCGCGTAGTCGCCGATGGCGTGAAGGAGGTGGGTCTTCCCGAGACCGGAGTCTCCGTAGATGAAGAGGGGGTTGTAGGCCTTGGCCGGCGCTTCGGCGACCGCGACGGCGGCGGCGTGGGCGAAGCGGTTGGACTGTCCGATCACGAAGTTGTCGAAGGTGTACTTCGGATTCAGCCGCGATTCGTGGCGCAGCTGGGTCGGCTGTTCCATCGGGGATTCGACACGCACCTGCTCGTGGCGCCCGAAGTCGCCGACCGCGATCGGCGCCGTCTGCTGCTCTGCCAGCTCGTGGTTGACGACGACGCGGTAGGACGTGACCTCTTCGCCGATGTGCGAGAGGGCCTCCATGATCGGCAGGCGCAGGCGCTTGTTGATCTGCGCCGCGGTGAGATCGTTCGGCACTTCCAGATACAGCGTCGCCGACATCACTCCTGCCGGGACGGCGAGACTGAGGAAGCCCTGCAGCTGAGGTGTGACCCGATCGTCGTCGACCAGAAGCTCCTGCACCGTGGTCCAGATGGGGACGTCGGGCTGGGCAGGTGATGACATGACGCTCCGGACGAGTGATCGAGGCGGGGTCGACGTGCCGTGTCCCCTGTGGATAACTTAGGATGCCACGGTAGTCATCCCGGCTGTGAACGGCAACCTGCCCTTGAAAACACGCGTGCGTGTTGCAGCTGCCGGCCGACCCGGGGTTGTGGATAATGGCTGTGCGGTTCGTACCGGATGACCCCCAGAGGAGCGCGCAGATTTGCTCTGCGCGCCGGTAAGACGTACCCTTACTTGGTTGACTTATGCCATTTTTGGCAGTACCCCATGTCTCCGGTCGAAGTGAACCCGGTGGCAGCATTCCCGGAGTGATTCCATGAGCAAGCGCACCTTCCAGCCCAACAACCGTCGTCGCGCCAAGAAGCACGGCTTCCGTGCCCGCATGCGTACGCGTGCAGGCCGCGGCATCCTCGCTGCACGCCGCGCGAAGGGCCGCACCGAGCTCTCTGCGTAGTCCGCTGTGCTCGCCCGCCCGTATCGGCTGACCCGCGGGAGCGACTATCGTCTGGTCGTTCGTCGCGGTTCCCGTTGTGGCGGGGCGCGCGTCATCACCTCGATGCTGACGACGGGCGAGAGCAGAGCCGCAAGGTTCGGATTCATCATCAGCAAGCAGGTAGGCACCGCTGTGGTGCGCAACACCGTGCGTCGTCGGCTCAAAGCCGTGTGCGCGGAGGCGCTCCCGGGTGTTCCCGAGGGCACGGATGTCGTCATCCGTGCCCTTCCTGCGTCTGCCACGGCCTCCTTCGCGGAGCTTCGAGCCGATGTCGAACGCTGCTTGGGCAGACTGACGCCGGCTCCTGCCGCGGTGTCGGCATGACCGCGCTTCCAGCCTCGTCTGTCGGGACCGCGCAGTTGCACGCGCAGGACCTGATCCGCAGCATCCCGGTGATCCCGCGCAATCTCGTGCTGGGATTCCTCACCGCGTATCGCAAGGTCATCTCCCCGATGTACGGAGATGTCTGTGCGTACTATCCCAGCTGTTCCGCCTACGCTGTAGGTGCGGTGCAGCAGCACGGTGCAGTGAAGGGAGCAGCGCTCTCGGCATGGCGCATCCTCCGCTGCAACCCCTGGACTACCGGCGGCGTCGATGATGTCCGTCCGCACGACCACTTCCGTTACGACCTGACTGCACACGGTTTCGTCGTCCCTTCCCGAAAGGACTGATCGGTGGGTCTTGACCTTCTGCTCGCCAGTGCGACTCCCAGCCCCGAACCCGCGGCAGGTGGGTTCGATCTGATCGGCACCATCCTGTGGCCGCTCAAGTGGGTCGTCGAGCTCATCCTCGTCGCCTGGCACTGGCTGTTCACCGCCGTCGGGCTTCCTGCGGCATCCGGCATCACCTGGGTGCTGTCGATCGTCGGACTCGTCGTCGTGGTCCGTGCCGCTCTGATCCCGCTTTTCGTGAAGCAGATCAAGAGTCAGCGAAAGATGATGGAAATTGCTCCTGAACTGCGAAAAGTTCAGGAGAAGTACCGCGGCAAGAAGGATCAGCTCTCTCGCGAGGCCATGAGCCGCGAGACCATGGCGCTGTACAAGAAGCACGGCACGACACCGATGTCGAGCTGTCTGCCTCTGCTGGTGCAGATGCCGATCTTCTTCTCGCTGTACAGCGTGCTGAGCGATGTGAGCAAGCATGCGAAGGCAGGTGGTGGTGGCGTCGGGCTCCTGAGCCCGGAGCTGACGAAGGAGTTCTACGACGCCACGCTGTTCGGCGTCGCCTCGCTGCACGAGAACCTCGGCAATGCGATCGATGCGAAGAACACCACGGCGATCGTCATCCTGGTCACGCTCGTCGTCCTCATGATCGCTTCGCAGTTCTTCACACAGCTGCAGATCATCTCGAAGAACCTGTCGCCCGAGGCCAAGACCGGCCAGGCGTACCAGATGCAGAAGATCATGCTCTACGTGCTGCCGCTGGGCTTCATCTTCTCCGGTGTCTTCTTCCCGCTGGGCGTCGTCGTGTACTGGTTCATCTCGAACCTCTGGACCATGGGCCAGCAGTTCCTCGTCATCCGCGAGATGCCGACACCCGGTTCAGAAGCCGCCAAGGCTCGCGAGGAGCGCCTCGCCCGCAAGGGTAAGGCCATCGATTCCTCGGGCAAGGTCGTCCCGATGGCCGCTTATGAGGCGGAGCAGCAGCGTCTGCTCGAAGAGGCCGAGAAGGCCAAGGCGGAAGCACCGAAGCGTCAGCAGCCGGTCGGCAAGAAGCGCGCGAAGAAGAAGGGGAGCGGTTCATGAGCGAGACCATGACCGACAGCACCGAGCCCACCGTGGCTCAGCTCGAGAACGAAGGCGACGTCGCTGCGGACTATCTCGAGGAACTCCTCGATATCGCGGACATCGATGGCGACTTGAATCTCGACGTTCGTCAGGGCCGCGCTTATGTCTCGGTCGAGGCCGAGGGAGATGCATTGGCGTTGCTCTCCGCCCCTGATACGGTGCAGGCGCTGCAGGAACTGACGCGTCTCGCGGTGCAGAGCAAGACCGGGTCGTTCTCTCGACTGATCCTCGACATCGCCGGCTCCCGCGACACCCGTCGCCGTCAGTTGGAGACGTTGGTCGATGCCGCCGCCGCGAAGCTCGACGAGGGCTCGTCCCAGGCGTCCCTGCCTTCGATGTCGAGTTACGAGCGCAAGCTCGTGCATGACATCGCTGCCGAACGGGGTCTGGTCTCCGAGTCCTACGGTGAGGGTGCCGACCGCCACACGGTTCTTCGCCGTCGTTGATGTTTCACGTGAAACATCGTTCCGGGGGCAGGTATGAGTGAGCTTGAGCAGGAACCCTCGGTCGCTTCCGATCTCTTCGGAGACCGCATCGATGTGGCACGTTCGTTCACCTCTGCTCTCGCTCGCGAGGGGGAAGAGCGGGGCCTCATCGGTCCACTCGAGCTCCCACGGCTATGGACGCGTCACATCCTCAACAGCGTGATCGCTGCTCCCCTCTTTCACGGTTCCGTCGCTGATATCGGCTCTGGTGCCGGACTTCCTGGCCTGGTGCTCGCGATCGCGCGCCCGGACGTGCAATGGACTCTTGTTGAACCGATGGAGCGACGCGTCACCTGGCTCAACGAGCAGGTCGATGGACTGGAGCTCTCGAACGTGACCGTTCTTCGATCGCGTGCGGAGGATGTACGTCCTGCGGAAGGCTTTGATGTCGTGACTGCTCGCGCCGTCAGCGCACTGCGCACCCTGGTTCCGTTGACTGCTCCGCTGGTTCGAGATGGCGGCGAACTCGCTCTCCTCAAGGGAATGAACGCGCCGAATGAGATCGAGGCGGCCCAGAAGCAGATCAAGAAGTTCCGTCTGACGGATGTGAGGGTCGAGGTCTTGGGGGAGGGTATCCTCCCCGAAACCACCCGGGTGGTTCGCGCGCGCGTTCGCTAGGGCCGTCCAGTTCCACAGATAGGCGGGGTGTTTCACGTGAAACGCCCCGCTTTTCTGTGTAGTGCTGTCGGGGCCCGTTTGCCTCGCGCCGGAGTGTCGGCTTTGGACGTGATGAACTGTCGGGCGCCTGTTTTCCGTAGAGGCCGGACGACCCGGGGATGCGGTCGGGCTCCCGACGGAGGATCCTGGTGGGAGCGGGCCAAGCATGCCGGTGCTCCGTCCTCGCTATGTCTGTCTGGGGGAAAGCGGGGCTTGGGCGCCGCTCGACGCGGAGATCGCTGAAGTGCCGCCCATTACGCGGCGCACTTCTTCGTCGAGCAGACTAGAGGAGATGTTTCACGTGAAACACGGTGGATAGACGCACCTCGTGGCGCAGCCTCTCGTAGTGGTCCTGTGTCTCTGGGTGCTCGACTGGGCGCAATGACGACGTTGTGGGGAATAGCCATCGCGGATTGTCGTCGCTGGAGTTGTCACGGGCTGTCAGCGTGATGGCTTGTGGGTGTGGCTTGTGGGCGTGGGCGTGGCAGATGCGCACCAAGAAGCATGGTGCGCAGGCTTGCTGCCGGCGGGGACCGGGTGATGCCGAACACGCTTGCTGCCTGGTTTCACGTGAAACGCTGACGTCGCGTCCAGGCGCGAGATCGACGGCTCAAGCTCCACCGAGTCCCCCTTGACGGAGCGAGCACTATGTCGACCCCACCTTCGTGGATGCCCATCTGCCACGGTCACGGTTCTCGATGGCTTTGGAAGGGTGTTTCACGTGAAACATGACCGCCTATTCGTCCGCTATCCCGCGTAGAGTCCGTTCTCCCACCAGAACCGCGCGAGCGACATTGATCTGGAGAGGCGCGGATAGTGGGGTGGGGGAGGGAGGTGGCCACTGTCTTTTGCTTGCGAGACGTACCCCTCCAAGGGTCAACGTCTTCCATGTGCGTCTCATCTCTCTGCGTTTCACCTATGTGCGCCTGACCTTTTGGCCACCGAGCGCCGGTGTTACGGATTGCGGCCTCTCTTGTGAAGGGGGGCTCCCTGTAGATCTGCGACTCGCCGCAAGACTGGGACTTCCTGTGGAGAGTGGTCTTCGCGGGGAAGCGCGATCTGGTCGCCGCTTCCCGCTCCGAGGTGCGGGGATTCGCGTGGTTGTCCCCCCAACGCATGGTCAGGTGTGGATGCACTTCCTCCAGGAATCACTGCGCTGGTATTAGTGTCCGATCTCGTCCGTGCAGCCCTTCTTCACTCATGTTTCACGTGAAACGGTTCGAGGTACCGTGGTTGCGCCGCGGGCAGTCATATCGAGGTACGTCCTTACGAGGCTGATCGGCAGCAGTGGGGCTCGCGCGGTGTGCGTGAGTCCCGCGCCCCGGCGCAAGCGGCTTTCTCCGTGAGCGCAGTACGGACGAGTTGATGTGAGGAAGAACGCCGCTCTGCGCCAGGCCCTGTAAACCTTCGGTTCAGGCGCATAGCTCGGTCAGCGCGGCTAGGAGAGTGCGGCTCAGGTATTGCGGCTAGGGGTGCGGTCAAGGGAATGTAGTTCAGGGAGTGCGCTTCGGTTGGGGTGCACGGGCTTGGGAACACATTTCAGGAGACGCGGCTCGGCACGAAAGTCCATGGCGCCCCGAAACTGACATACCCAGGCTGTGCCCCGCTGTCGTTCTGCCGGGGAGGAAGCGGCTCCCAGGGTGCACGCGCCTCGCGAACGACCCCCGTTTCACGTGAAACAACGGCCTCGACCGCCAAAGGGGCCCTCAGACCTCCTGAGATCTCGGATCCCTTTCCGCCCGCAACGTACCCTCGAAGGGCCCACGGCGTACGCTCCGTCATCGAAGGTCAGTCCCAGCGATTAGAGTGGAACGCGGCCCCGAAAGGAGTGGATGTTTCACGTGAAACAGTCCGAGAAGACGTCATCGAACGGATCGTTCGGGATGGATACGCCGCTCGCGCGGGAACTCGCTGACCTCTCCGCGCGCCGGCGCGCACTCGAGGCCACCACCGTGGAGTTCACCGGGGAAACCCGTGTGCTGACGGTGTCGAATCAGAAGGGCGGTGTGGGTAAGACCACTACCGCCGTGAACATCGCCTCCGCCCTGGCGGGAATGGGGGCGAAGGTTCTGGTCATCGACCTCGACCCCCAAGGCAATGCGTCCACGGCCTTGGGTGTGCCGCACAGCGCTGAGATTCCCAGCGTCTACGACGTACTGATCGATGAGCTCCCACTGGCGGACATCGTGCAGGAGAGCCCCGAGGATTCGAACCTCTTCTGTGCGCCGAGCACCATCCATCTCGCGGGTGCAGAGATCGAACTCGTTGCACAGGTCGCCCGAGAGCATCGCCTGCGTCGCGCGCTCGAGGCGTACCTGGCCGACCACCCTATGGATTTCGTCATCATCGACTGCCCCCCTTCGCTGGGGCTGCTCACGATCAACGCCTTCACGGCCGCCACCGAGGTCTTCATCCCGATCCAGTGCGAGTACTACGCCCTCGAGGGATTGAGTCAACTGCTCGGGAGCATTCAGATGATCCAGAAGCACCTGAATCCGGTCCTTCACCTCTCCACGATCCTGCTCACGATGTTCGATGGTCGTACGCGCCTGGCGCAGCAGGTCGCCGAAGAGGTGCGTACGCACTTCCCGGAGCAGGTACTCGAGACGGTCATCCCGCGTTCCGTCCGGGTATCGGAGGCCCCCAGCTTCGGTCAGACCGTGATCGCTTACGACGGTCAGTCCGCCGGCGCGATCGCGTACCGTGAGGCCGCTGTTGAAATCGCGTCGCGCACAGCGACGCAGAGCAAGGAGAAATGATGGCGAAGCGCACTGGGCTGGGTCGGGGTATCGGCGCCCTTATCCCCACAGCTGATCAGTCGGAACGTCCCGTCGACGTGTTCTTCCCTGGTGCGAGCCTGCGACAGGCGAACGCGGAGACCGCGCCGGAGGTGGAAGCCGACGCACCCGATCTCGAGATCGTCCCCGGCATCCACCTGATCCAGGTCGACCCGAACACGATCGTCGCCAACCCCCGCCAGCCTCGAACACACTTCAACCCCGAAGATCTGGCAGAACTGGTGCACAGCGTGCGTGAGTTCGGTGTGCTGCAGCCCGTCGTGGTTCGCAAGAACACCGAGGGACAGTACGAGCTCATCATGGGCGAGCGGCGCACTCGTGCCGCTCGCGAGGCAGGTCTCGACGTCATCCCCGCGATCGTCCGCGACACCGCCGACGAAGACCTCCTGCGGGACGCGCTACTCGAGAACCTTCACCGCTCCGAGCTGAACCCGCTGGAAGAGGCCTCGGCCTATCAGCAGCTGCTCGAAGACTTCGGTATCACCCAGGAAGAGCTGGCCACTCGTATCGGACGCTCTCGTCCGCAGATCAGCAACACGATCCGTCTGCTGAAACTGCCGGTGCCGGTGCAGCAGCGGGTGGCGGCGGGAGTCCTGACCGCGGGCCACGCACGCGCGATCCTCAGCCTCGACAATCCCGAGTCCATGCAGCGCCTCGCGGACAAGGTCGTGAACGAAGACCTGTCGGTGCGCGCCACGGAGGAAGCGGCCAAGTCGCAGCCCAGCGCCGGCAAGTCCGTGAAGCCGACTCCCGGTGCACGACGTGCGTACCTCGATGAGGTCGCCGGCAAGCTCGGTGACCGGTTGAACACCCGGGTGAAGATCGCTCTAGGTGCACGAAAAGGCCAGGTCACGATCGACTTCGCTTCGATCCAGGATCTCAACCGCATTCTCGAAGAACTGGGAGAGGGCGGCTACGGCTCGTCGAAGTGATCTCCCGACAGGAGCAGCGCTAGCCTAGACTCGCGTCATCGTGACGACGAGGGGGATGTCATGTCGAGAACAGCCGGTCCAGCAGCCATCAAGCGCCGCGTGATCGCCGTCAGTATCGCGGCCGCGTTGGGTGGTTTCCTCTTCGGATTCGACACCGCCGTGATCAACGGTGCCGTCGACGCGCTGGCGGGCGACGTCTCGGGGTTCGATCTCGGGACTGCCCTGAAGGGCTTCGCCGTGTCTTCGGCCCTCATCGGCTGCGCCGTCGGTGCCTGGTTCGCGGGTCCGGTCTCCAACAAATACGGCCGCATCCCGGTCATGGTCGTCGCCGCCGCGATGTTCTTCATCTCCGCCATCGGTTCCGGTCTCGCCTTCAGCGTCGTCGATCTCATCATCTGGCGAGTCATCGGGGGCCTCGGCGTCGGTGCTGCCTCGGTGATCGCACCGGCCTACATCGCCGAGGTATCGCCGGCCGCCATCCGCGGGCGCCTCGGCTCCCTGCAGCAGCTCGCCATCGTCACCGGTATCTTCGCGGCACTGCTCTCCGACGCACTGCTCGCCGGTATCGCCGGTGCCGCGGACCAGCCGCTGTGGGGTCTCACCGCGTGGCGCTGGATGTTCATGGTGGCCGCGATCCCTGCCCTGGTCTACGGGCTCATGTCGCTTCGGCTGCCGGAATCTCCGCGATATCTGGTGCGCAAGGGTGAGCTGAAGAGAGCTGCCGACGTTCTCGAGACCGTCACCGGGACCGTCGATGTGCAGGGGAAGATCGACGAGATCACCGGAACCATCGACACGGAGCGCTCGGAGTCGCTGCGTGACCTGCGCGGCAACCGTCTCGGCCTGAAGCCGATCGTCTGGATCGGCATCCTGCTGTCGGTGTTCCAGCAGTTCGTCGGCATCAACGTGATCTTCTACTACTCGACGACCCTCTGGCAGTCGGTGGGCTTCGACGAATCCAGCGCTCTGCTCACCTCCGTCATCACCTCGGTCACGAACATCGTCGTCACGATCGTGGCGATTCTGCTGGTGGACAAGATCGGTCGCCGGATCATGCTGCTGGTGGGTTCCGTCGGGATGACCGTGACGCTGGGCCTCATGGCGGTGGCATTCTCGTTCGGCACGCTGGACGCGCAGGGGACGGCGACGCTTCCCGACCCGTGGGCCACCATCGCCCTGATCTGCGCGAACGGTTTCGTCGTGTTCTTCGGCGCGAGCTGGGGTCCGCTGGTGTGGGTCCTGCTGGGCGAGATCTTCCCGAACTCGATCAGAGCCGGTGCTCTCGCCGTCGCGGCTGCAGCGCAGTGGGTCGCGAACTTCTTCATCTCCACGACGTTCCCGGCGTTCGCTGAGATCGGCCTCACGTTCGCCTACGGGTTCTACGCGTTCTTCGCGCTCCTGTCGTTCTTCTTCGTGTTCTTCAAGGTGCCGGAGACCAAGGGCAGGGAGCTCGAAGACATGACCGAGAACATGAAGGTGGAGCGCCGGAGGTGCCCGCAGCCGACGTAGGCTGGAAGTATGACCGAGTCCGTACAGCGTCGCGCCAGCCTGGAAGTGCTGCGTGCCGAAGCGGCGGACGAACTCGCGGTCCTCATCCAGGAGCGCCTTCTCGGGGGAGAGGACCCCTGGGAGTTCATGGAGGAGCTCCCCAGCGTCGATGAGCTCGTCGTCTACCTGTTGCGCGCGGACAACATCAATGCGAACGACGGTGTGCGTCCCAATGCGGCCCGACACTATCGCGTGCTCCGGCAGATCGCCCTGGAGTACCCGGAGCTGACATCGGCTGTCTGGGGCCTGCTGGACGAGAAGCAGCGGCACCGCCGCTGGGATCCGACCGTCGCCGACGCCTCCTGAGGTGGGCGTGGTTCTCGTTCCCCACGATCCGAGCTGGGCAGCGGTCTTCGAGAACATCGCGGTGGAGCTGAGGGAGTGCGGGAATCCGCACTGGCTCGTCGAGCACATCGGATCCACCGCCATCCCGGGCATGGATGCCAAACCGATCATCGACCTCGCCGTGCGAATCGCAGACGAGGATGACTTCGGGCGGCACCGAGCCGGTCTCGAAGCCGTGGGGTGGAGGCTCGGGAGCGGAGTGCGCAGCCACCGGGTGATGATCTTCGAGCAGGACGGCGTCCGCACGCGAATTGCCCACTTCTTCGGCGCGGACGAGTGGGCTGATGTGAACCAGCGGATACTTCGGGACTGGCTGTTGCAGCATCCGGACGACGTCGAGCTCTACGCACGTGCGAAGCATGCCGCCGTGGGCACCGCCCTTCGGGGAGAGGGCTCGTACAACGACGGGAAGACGGCCGTGATCCAGAACATCCTCGATCGGGCTCGCGCCGCGCGCGGACTGCCGTCCGTCTCGGTGCACGACAAGCACTGAGACGAACGGCGTCGCCTCCGCGACGCGACGCGGAGACGACGAAGGGCCGTACCTCCCCGGGAGGTACGGCCCCTTCTTGTCAGAGGATCAGCCGATGAATGCGGCGAGGTCCTTCTCGAGCGCGAACTTGGGCTTGGCGCCGATGATGGTCGTCTTGACCTCACCACCGTGGAAGACCTTCATCGCCGGGATCGACGTGATCTGGTACTTCATCGCCAGCTCGGGGTTCTCGTCGACGTTGAGCTTGAGGATGGTGATCTTGTCGGGGTTGTCGGCCTGGATCTCGTCCAGAACCGGCGCGACCATACGACACGGACCGCACCACTCAGCCCAGAAGTCCACCAGCACCGGACCGTCGGCCTGCAGAACGTCCTGCTCCCAGGTCGCCTGGCTCGTAGCCTTTGCACTCATCAGAGTTCTCCTTGATTCGAGGTTCGTCTGCTACAACAGCCGACGAGGGGAAAGTGTTCCCGGGCTATGCCGAGGCGGTGAGGATCTCAGCGGCCTCGGCTGCCGGGACCTCGACGGAGGCGTCTTCGAAGTCTGCGAGGAAGTGCTCCGCGTCGAGAGCGGCGACCGTCCCCGTGCCGGCAGCCGTGATGGCCTGACGATAGGTGGGGTCGATGACGTCGCCGGCAGCGAAGACTCCGGGAACCGAGGTCTTCGACGAACGGCCGTCGACCCAGATGGTGCCTTCCGACGTCAGCTCGAGCTTGTCGTGCACGAGGTGCGTGCGCGGGTCGTTGCCGATGGCGATGAAGAGTCCGTCGAGCGGGAGGTCGCTGAGGGTGCCGTCAACGGTCGAGCGCAGCTGCACGCCGGTCACGGAGTCACCACCGAGCACCTCGGCGACCTCACTGTTCCAGACGAACTCGATCTTCTCGTTCGCGAAGGCGCGCTCCTGCATGATCTTCGACGCTCGCAGGGTGTCCTTGCGGTGGATGACGTAGACCTTGTCGGCGAAACGGGTGAGGAACGTGGCCTCTTCCATCGCGGAATCGCCGCCTCCGACGACCGCGATCGTCTTCTCGCGGAAGAAGAACCCGTCGCACGTGGCACACCAGGAGACGCCGTAGCCCGAGAGGCGCTCTTCACCTTCGATGCCGAGCTTGCGGTAGGCGGAACCGGTCGCGTAGATCAGGGACTGCGTCTCGTGCTCCGCACCGCTGCCGAGGATGACCTTCTTGACGGGACCGTCGAGCTGCAGCTCGGTGACGTCGTCGTAGACGACCTCGGTGCCGAACTTCTCCGCCTGCTCCTGGAACTTGGCCATGAGTTCGGGGCCCTGGATGCCTTCGGGGAAGCCCGGGTAGTTCTCGACCTCGGTGGTGTTCATCAGCTCGCCGCCGACCTCGACGGAGCTCGCGATGAGCAGCGGCTTGAGGTTCGCCCTGGCCGCGTAGATGGCAGCCGTGAATCCGGCGGGGCCGGAGCCGATGATGATGACCTGACGCATGTGCTCTCCGTCTTAGAAACTGCAGTCGAATGACCTTCGAATGCTTCAACCCATGGTAGCCGCGAGGCATTCCCCGCACAGTCTGCGCCGCTGCGCTGGGAGAAGCCTTTGGGGTGGGATCAGCGACCGGGCAGGAAGCGACGGATGAGGGCGCTGCCGGCCTTGAGCTCAGGGGCACGCAGGAGAGCGAGAATCGCGATGTAGACGATCACCACGACGAGCCCGATGATCGCAGTGCCGAGGGCGCCCTGGATCTTGTCATCCATCGTCCAGCCTGCGGTTCCTCCCAGCAGGGCGAACGCTCCCCAGCCAGCGAGACCCGCGGGGACGCCGGCGATCGCGAAGCGAACGATGGCGGACATCCAGGAACGGATCTGCAGGCCGCCGATCTTGCGATGCAGCAGCCACGTGGCGACGATCGTCTGCAGGATGCTCGCGATGGACTGACCGAGCGCGACCGCCGCGGCGAGGGACGTGAGGGGGATGATTCCCGCTTCGCGCATGCCCAACGCGATGAGCGCCGTCACCACGATGAGCACGCACTGGAAGATCGTGAACCAGAACGGGGTGCGCGTGTCGTCGTACGCGTAGAACGTGCGCTGCACGATGAACAGGACCGTGAGCGGGATGAGCCCGACGAGATAGGCGAGCAGCACCAGGGCGGCTGCCTGGGCGTCGTCGGCGGAGGCGGTGAACACCCGAGAAGCAGGGATGGCTGCGGCCGCGACGGCTGCCGTTGCCGCGACGATGAAGAAGAGCAGTGTGCGGATGCTCTGCGCGATGTCGGCACGGACTTCATCGTCGCGGCCGGCGGCGGCGTGACCGCTGATCTGCGTGAAGTAGGGAGTGCCGATCGAGAGCACGATCACCGAGTACGGGAGCATGAAGATGAGCCAGGCATTCGCCGTCACGGTGGCGGAAGCACCGAAACCGGCGACCTCGCTGACGATGTAGCCCTGGAGGACTCCGGCGGAGAGACTCGCGAACGCCATGAGGAAGGTCCAGCCCGCCAGCCGTCCGACATTCCCGAGTCCGACACCCCGCCAGCGGAAGTCGGGTTTCAATGCGAGACCCGTGCGGCGCCAGAAGAGAAGCAGGACGACGGCCTGGAGTGCGATGCCGAGAGTGGCCGTGCCACCCAGCAGCGTGATCATCTGCGGCGTCCAGTCGGCGGCCTTCGTGGACACCGGCCCGAACAGGGCACCGAGCGCGAGGAAACCGGCGATCGACACGATGTTGTTGACGACGGGCGCCCAGGTGAACGGACCGAAGATCTTCCGCGCGTTGAGAGCCTCGCCGAGCATCGCGTAGAGGCCGTAGAGGAGGATCTGGGGAAGACACCAGTATGCGAGTGCCGTCGCGAGCGCGAGAGTGGCCTCGTTCGCCTTGCCGGCGACCAGGTGGACGAGCCAGGGCGCCGCGGCGGTCGCGATCCCCGTCACCACCACGAGCACCACGGTGCCGAGGGTGAAGAGCTTCGAGATGAACGCGTTGCCGCCGTCGGCATCCGCTGTCGCCTTCACGATCTGCGGGACGATGACGGCGGTGAGGATTCCGACCGAGATGAGGGAGAAGACGCTGTTCGGCAACTGGTTCGCATAGGTGAACGCGTCTGCTGCTTGCGATGCGACCGAGCCGAGGACGCCGACGAGCACGATGCTGCGGAGCAGGCCGGTCAGTCGAGAGACGAGGGTGCCGGCGCCGATGATGGCGCTCGCGCGGCCGAGACTACTCAATCTGTCTCCCGTCGCCGGTCTTGTCTCCAGTCGTCGGTGCAGGAGCATCGGATTCGGCTTCCACGACCACCTCGTCTTCCGTGGACACCTCCGCCTCCGCGGCCACCTCGTCGAGTTTCTCGAGCTCGGCCTCCGCCTCGGCCTCCTCAGCAGCCTCGTGGCGCTTGCGGCGGACCGTCCGGATCACACCGAGGGTGATCAGGAGGACGGCGAGACCTCCGAAGATGACCAGACCGATGGTCTCCCACTCGGCGCGAACGGCGACTCGGATCTCCTGCTGACCCTGGATCTGCACGCCGGTGGGGCTGTAGAGGCTGAGCCGCAGGTCGACCTCACCGCTGCCGACGCGTGCCGACACCGGGACCTTGACGCGCTTCGTCGAGTTCGCCTCGACGACGGTCTCGGTCATCGGGGTGACTTCGAGGCGCGGGTCGGTCGGCGAGACGAACAGCTGCACCGTCACCGGCCACGGAAGGTCGTTGCGCACGGCGATCGGCAGGTCGGCGTTGGCCGTGAGCAGCTGGATGGTGCTGGACGGCGGGATGCTCACGGCCGCGAGCGTCTCCGTGGTGCGCTTCCGGTGCTTCTCGACACCGTCGGCGAAGGACTTCGCCGACGATCCGACGGCCAGCGTGCGGAGGATCCTGATGCGCTCGGGGCTCAGCAGCACCTGGGGGTCGGTGAGGATCGAGGAGAAGGCGGTGAGAGTGCCCTCATCGGCGAGGAGCTCGTTGACCGCGATGGCGCGAGCGGGATCGGCCTGGGAGGTGAGGGCGGCCGGGACCGGCGGTGTCGCGCGGAGCGCGGACAGCTCGAATCCGATCGAATCGGCGGCCGAGATCGCGTCGCGCAACGCGTCGGCGTCGCGATTCTCGTCGCGGTCGAGTCCGACGAGCAGGGGGGCACCGGCGACGCGATCCTCGGCGAGCAGGAGCAGAGCAGCGGCCTCGGCGAGGAGGCGCTGGCGATCGAGCGGGTCCGCTTCGGCCGCGACCTCGGACAAGGACTCGGACAGACCCGTGTCTGTGACCAGGAGGTCGTTTCCGCCGAGCGTGGCGTGCGCCGCACTCTGTCCGCCGAGCGCTGCCGAGGAGACGACCGTGGTCGTGCCCTCGCCGAGGTAGCGCGTGAACGAGGAGAGGTCGTCGGGTCCGAGGTCGTCGTCCGGCCACAGGATTCGAGGAAGGGCACCCTCGACGGCCGTGAGCTCCTGGTCGTCAGGAAGCTGCGGCGTGTTGGTCGGGCTGGGGGACGGGCCCGGCGTCGCGCGCGGTCCGTCCGTCGAGGAGACGCTGGCAGGTGCCTGCGGGAAGTTCGCGGGATCGAGGAACGGAGCCAGCGTCGTCGGCTGCAGGAGTGCGGGTAGCCCCGCCTGTGCCTGAGCGGTGGCATCCGCATCACCGAACTGCAGTGCGAACCGTGCGTTGGGCAGAGCTTCGAGACGGGTGAGCCAGTCCTGAGCCGACCGCGGCGCTGAGGAGCCGAGCACGCGGATGGCCGTGAGGATCGACGGGTCGATCGCGAGCACCGCGGTGGTTCCCGCGACACCGTCGAGCTGAGCGGTGAGAGCACCGTCCGGCGCGGTGAGCGCGGCGAGTTCGTCGGAACTGAGCAGCGCCTCACCCTCCGGCGTCGCGGTGACCGGGACCAGGACACCGACCTGCGTCGTCTGGGAGTCCGCCACGACCAGCACGCTCGTGGCGGCGGCCGCGACGGCTGTCGCACGATCGTCGGTGGCGCTCGCCGTCTTCGCGCCGGTGAGCTCTGCGCGCAGCGGGTACACACCAGGGGTGAGATCGGAGAGGGTGTCGGCGGGCACGAAGACCGTCGCCGTGGCCGACGTGTCGGCCTCGAGTGGCGCCGTCGTCTCGGAACCGATCGTCGCGAAGTCGCCAGGAGCCTCACCCTCGTCGAGCCAGCTCGTGACCGACGCCTCATCCGTCAGGGGAGTCTTGCTGAGCTCCACCTGCACCTGACCGCCGGAGAGCTTCGAATCCGTGTCGTTCTGCAGCGTAATCATCGCCGTGGTCGCGGAACCGGGGGCGACGAGCCCCCGCAGACCTGCGGAGACGTGGAACCCGATGCTCTGCTCGTCGTCTGAGGAGGATCCGCCGGCGGCGATGGCGGTGCTCGGGAGGGCGACCGTGTAGGCGCCCAAAGCGATCGCGAGTACAGCGGTCCCGCCTGCGAGCCTTCGCAGGCGCGCACGGAAGCCGTGCTCGGGGGTGATCGCGGTCATGAAGGTCTTCCTCGAACGCCCGGAAAAGGGCTGATCGTGAGTACTGACCCCCTGATTCTAGGAGGCCTGGGGAAGGAGAACCCTGAAGACGCGTAGAGTGACGGCCGTGTCCGACACCCCCGCACCCCACACCGACCCGCTTCTCGTCGCCGCACTCGCTTCTGATCTCGACGCCGCCGACCTGCGTTCCGCGCCCCTTCGCCGACTGTGGGGCGAGGAGGCCGACGATGCCCTCGCCCGCGGGATGAGAGAGCCTATCCTGCGCGCGATCGCCGGTGACGGGGGCGTGCTGGCGACCCTGGGGCGCCTCCTGGTGCTCGGCATGCCGCAGCCGCGGGTGGCGGTCGCCACCGCATTACCGCAGCTCGGAGTGGACGGGCTCGTGGCGCTCGCACTCGCGAAAGCCGATGCCGATACCGTGACCCCGACCGTCCTGCTGCGTCCACAGTCGTTCGTAGACGCCGACGGCGTCGGGGAGTGGTGGATCGCCAGCGACCTCGATGAGGTCGCGCTCGACGGCCCTCTTCCTCTCGACCACGTGCTCGGGGTCGGCGGGGCGTCGCGCACTCTCGCCGAGACCATCGTTCCCATCCAGGTCGATCGCGCGCTCGATCTGGGGACCGGGTGCGGGATCCAGGCGCTCCTCGTCGCCCGTCGGGCCGGCACCGTGATCGCGACCGACATCTCGGAGCGCGCCCTGGCCTTCGCGGAACTCAACGCCCGCCTCAACGGCGTGGCCAACATCGAGTTCCGACACGGCAGCATGTTCGAGCCCGTCGCGGGCGAGGCCTTCGACCTGATCGTCTCCAACCCGCCGTTCGTCATCACCCCCAGGATGGACGGCGTCCCGGCGTACGAATACCGCGACGGCGGACTGGTGGGAGACGCGCTCGTCGAGCAGTTCGTGCGGAGCGCACCCGCGTATCTGACGCAGCACGGCATCGCCCAGCTGCTCGGCAATTGGGAGTCGCGGGCCGGGATCACGGGCCTCGCACGTCTCGACGCGTGGATGCCGAGCGACATCGACCTCTGGGTGATCGAACGCGAGGAGCTGTCGCCGCTCGGCTACGCGGAGTTGTGGATCCGTGACGGCGGCACCACACCCCGCGACCCTGCATTCACCCCGCTGCTGACCGCCTGGCTCGACGACTTCGCCGCGCGAGGCGTGACGTCGGTCGGATTCGGGTACGTACTGATGCGGCGAGGATCGACGCCTCCGCTTCGCCGTACGGAGCGCATCGCCCAGCCGGTCTCCAACGTCGGTGCCGCTCTCGGTACCGGGCTGGCCGCGCACGACGCCCTCGCCGACGGGCTTCCTGCAACGCTGGTGACGGCACCCGATGTCACCGAGGCCCGGCACCTGCTTCCGGGCAACGACGACCCGAGCGTCATCGAGCTGCGACAGGGCGGCGGCTTCGCCCGGACGGTGAACGTGGATCCCGCGCTCGCCGGGTTCGTGGGCGCGTGCGACGGCGAGCTCACCGTGGTGCAGATCGTCTCGGCGCTGGCCGACCTCTTCGAGGTTCCGCTCCCGGATCTGTGGGCCGAGATCGAGCCCCGCATCCGGTCACTCGTGCTCGACGGCATCCTGGTACCGGGGGAATAGACGGCGTTTCCATGCGTTGGAATAGATCATGAAGGCTTTCGGATTCCTCTCCTTCGGGCACTATGCGGATGTGCCCGGCTCAGCGACCCGCACCGCGGGGGACATGCTGAAGCAGACCATCGCGATCGCCGAGGGCGCAGACGAGATCGGTGTGAACGGCGCATACGTGCGTGTGCACCATTGGGCGCGTCAGGCGGCTTCGCCGATGCCGCTGTTGACGGCCATGGTCGCGCGCACGAAGCGCATCGAGGTCGGCACCGGGGTGATCGACATGCGCTACGAGAACCCGTTCCAGTTCGCGGAAGAAGCGGCTGCGCTGGATCTGATCTCCGACGGACGCATCGCGCTCGGGGTGAGCCGCGGTTCACCCGAGACGGCTCTGCGCGGCTATGAGACCTTCGGCTACGTCGATGAGGAGGACACCGAGCGCGGGAGCGTCATCGCCCGGGAGAAGTTCGACCTGTTCCTGCGCGCGATCGACGGCGAGGGAATCGCCCCCGGTGATCCCCGCATGGTGGGCGCCGGACGCTACCTCGCGATCGAGCCGCAGTCGCCGACGCTTCGCGATCACATCTGGTGGGGATCGGGTTCGCGTCCCACCGCGATCGAGACGGGTCGCAAGGGCCTGAACATGATGAGCTCGACGCTCGTCACCGAGGCCACAGGGCAGCCGTTCCACGAGTTGCAGCGTGAGCAGATCGACCTCTTCCGCTCGGCGTACAAGGAGGCCGGTCACACCGGCACCCCGCGCGTCTCGGTCAGTCGCAGCGTGTTCCCGCTGGTGTCCGACATGGACCGGGCCTACTTCGGCCTTCGGAGCGAGGAGAACGCCGACCAGATCGGCATCATCGACGGGTTCCGTTCCACGTTCGGCAAGACCTATGCGGCGGAGCCCGACGTGCTGATCGAACAGCTGAAGCAGGACGAGGCGGTGATGGCCGCTGACACCCTGATGCTGACGATCCCGAACCAGCTCGGGCCGGAGTACAACCTGCACGTGTTGGAGTCGTTCGCGAAGCATGTGGCACCTGCACTCGGATGGAAGCCGAACACGGAAGGGCCCGTTCAGGGCGACGCCGTCTGAACACTACCCTCGTCCTTGACAAGGCGTCGCTGAACGCTGACGCTGGGTGACGGCGCGTCGATGGACGCGTCGTCACCCCGTGCAGTTCCGGAGGCAGTCATGACCCGTGTTCGCGTCGATCTCAACATCTCGCTCGACGGCTTCGCCACGACGACGGATCAGACTCCCGAGAACCCGTTCGGCGAGGACTGGGGGCGGTTGACGGCGGCATATACGGCAACCCGCACGTTCCACGAACGCGTCTTCCATGACACCAGCGGGGCGGGCACCACCGGCGTGGACGAGAAGTACGCCTCGCACTACTTCGAGAACATCGGCGCCGAGATCATGGGGGCCGGGATGTTCGGGCTCCACGCGAACCCGGACGACCCCGACTGGCGCGGGTGGTGGGGAGAGGAGCCGCCGTTCCAGGCTCCGGTGTTCGTGCTCACGCACACTCCGCGTCCGTCAATCGAGTTCGCCAACGGCACGAGCTTCCACTTCCTGTCTGCCGAGCCCGAGGAGGCGCTCCGGAAGGCGGTCGCCGCTGCGGATGGACGCGACGTGCGCGTCGGAGGCGGGGCGACGACCGTGCGCGAGTATCTTCGCGCCGGACTCGTCGACGACCTGCATGTGGGGATCACGCCGATCCTGATCGGCAGCGGGATCCGCCTGTGGGACGACCTGCGCGGGTTCGAGTCGGGCTACCGCGTGACCTCGGAGGTCGCCGAGTCCGGTGTCACGCACATCACGTTCTCCCGCGAGGGCTGACCCGGGCAGGCGGGGTCGATCTGGAAAGCTGGACCGGTGCGCATCCGACCGTTCCAGCCCGAAGACACCGATGCCGTCGTGGCCCTGTGGGAGACCGCAGGTCTCACGAGACCGTGGAACGACCCGCTTCAGGACATCGCCCGCAAGGCGACTGTGCAGCCGCATCTCTTCGTGGTGGCGGAGGACGAGACAGGGCGGATCCTCGGTTCGGTCATGGCCGGCTACGACGGACATCGCGGGTGGATGAACTATCTCGCCACGCATCTCGATGCACGAGGGCTCGGGGTGGGCAGGGCACTCGTCGCCCACGTCGAGGCCGGTCTGCGCGAGCTGGGCTGCCCCAAGGTGAACCTGCAGGTGCGGTCGGGGAACGCCCAGGTCGTCGAGTTCTACCGACGCCTCGGCTACGAGATCGACGACACGGTCGACCTGGGCAAGAGGCTCATCGCCGACGTGTAGTCGGGAGGAATCCACTTCTCAGCGATCCGGTATATCAGTACGCTGACGCCATGCGTTTTCGCCGCAACGGGATCATCGCCGGATCGATCGTCCTCATCGCCGTGCTCGTCGGCGCCCTTCCTGCCGCGGCGGCGGTGACGTCGTGGGCTACGTGGGGCCCGCTCGCCGGCACGAGCGGTGCCTACACGACGACGGTGCAGGTGGCGCCCGATCCTGCGCTCACCGCCACCATGACCAGCGACTCTCGCGCCGGGCAGGTCGGGGTCATCTCCGGGACGTCGATCTGGCTGTCCGAGGGCACACCCATCGGGGCGAAGTACGGATCGAGCAGGGACCAGCCGTACCTGAATCTGCGGCCCAAAGCCGACAACGCGATGAGTCCCTCGACGACGACCTACTCATTCGCCGCACCCACTCCGACCTCGGGATGGGCCTTCGCGCTCGGCGACATCGACTCCGACAGCGTGCGCATCCACGCCGTCGCGCCCGACGGGCACGTGCTGAGTGCCGCCGAGCTCGGCCTCCGAGACCGCTTCAACTACTGCGCCCCGGGTGTCGCCGGAAAGCCGGCGTGCAACGGTGCGGCGGACGACGTCCCGGCGTGGGATGCCACGACCCTCACCCTGACCGGAAACCCCGCGGCCGCCGACACCAACGGCTCCGCGGCCTGGTTCGAGCCCTCGACCCCCATCCGCTCCCTCAGCTTCATCTTCACCCGCCGGGCCGGTCTTCCCGTCTACCAGACCTGGTTCGTCTCGGCAGCGAACGACATCCGAGGCACCGTCACAGACGCGGTCACCGGTCCTCTGGGCGGTGTCGCCCTGACGCTGACAGACGGCAACGGCTCGATCGTCGACAGGACGACCACTGCATCGGACGGCACCTATTCGTTCCCCGGTTTCATCGCCACCGACGGATACCGCGTGAGCGTGACGCCACCCGAGGACAAGATCGCGGTCGGACAGACCACGACCCCGGTCAACCTCAGCGGCGGCAACGCCGAGGGGGTCGACTTCACGGTGCGAGACATCATCCCCTCGCCCGTCACCGGTCTGGTTGTCGACGTGGACGGCAACCCGATGGCGGGTATCGCGGTCACGATCGGCGGACAGACCATGATGACCGACGCTGATGGACGGTATCTGTTCGACATGGTCCTGGACGGGCCGCAGGAAGCGAGCATCGCCCGTCCGACCGGATACACCGTCGTCAGCGCCCCGCCGGGGTTCGTGGTTCCCGCAGACAACGAGGATCTGATCACCCTCGCCGACTTCGTCATCAAGGCGGATCCGAGTCTGAGCGGCGCCGTACGGTGGAATGGAAGCGGGGTGCCCGGCGTCACGGTCACCGCTGTGCTGCAGGGTGGGGACACGCTCACGGCCGTGACCGGAGCGGACGGCGGATATGCGTTCCCGCGCCTGCCCGCCGGCAGCTACACGGTGACGATGACGACGCCCGAGGGGTATATCGCCACATCTCCTGTCAGCCGCACCGCACCAGTCGCGGGAACGGACGTCACGGGTGTGGACTTCGACCTGGCGCGGTTGGGGGCCATCGACGGCACGGTGCGCACCGACGGCGGCACTCCCATCGGGGGTGTGGTGATCGACGTGAATGGACCCGGGGGTCCCCAGCAGTACACGACTGGCGCCGACGGCACCTACGGTCTCGGCAGCCTCGCTCCTGGAACCTACGAGCTGAGCGTGCGCACGCCGAACGGCAGCAGTGTGGTCGGCGCGGCGACCCGCACCGTCGTGATCTCCGCTGCCGGCGAGTCCATCGAGGGGCAGGACTTCACTCTCGCGGCGGTCGTCGGCCCACCATCGCCGTCGCCCGGTCCTTCGACCGGAAACGGGAACAGCAGCGGCAGCGGACGACTGCCTGCAACCGGACTCGGACCCGAGACGCTCGCCTGGGCGGCGGGCGGTGCGGTCGTGATCATCCTCGGCGCGACTCTCCTGATCGTCTCCCGCCGGCGCTCAGGGCGGCAGTAGCCCGGTGGCCGCGAGTCGCGGTCAACTGCCGCTCGGCGGACCGAACAGCTCCTCGCCGTGCTCGTGCAGCAGCTTGTACGCGTCGGCGAAGGTCTCCGGCTCCTGCTCACCGGGCTTGCCGTATCGCGCGAGGAGTAGGCCGAGCAGACCGCGTGCGGGCGGCGTGAGAGGCTTCAGCTGATCCTTCTCTCCGGGCTGTGGTGCCGTGTCCTCCGGGTTGGGCGGCGTGTAGGCCGGGGTGGTCACCGGCCAGTCGGACGGATGCCGCGGCTTGTCGAGGTTGACGACGTTCAGGAGCGTGTTCGCCGACTCATCCCGGTCGTTGAGGGGCGTCAGGCCGTGCAGGCGAGAGAGGGTCGCGGTCACGGATCCGTGATGCATCTCGTCATGGATGATGCTGCCGCGCTTGGTATAGGCCGAGACGGCGATGGCCGGCACCCGGCACCCGAGCCGATCGAAGGTGAAGCCCATCTCACCCGGGCCGGTCTCGGGCGTCGGCTTCGTCACGGCGGGTGGCGGCACGTGGTCGTAGCACCCGCCGTGCTCGTCGAAGGTGATGAGCAGCAGGGTGTTGACGGCGTTGGAGCCCTTCGCGGAAGCGCTCGTGCGCACCGCCTCGTAGATGTCGTGGATGAGGCGGTCTCCGGCACGCACGTCAGAGATCGCACTGTCGAACACGGCCTCACCGTCGACCTCGCTCTCGCGGGGGGAACCGAAAGGAGGGTGGAAGTCGTTGTGGTCGTAAACCATCCGCGGCTCGATGAAGGCGTATGCGGGGAGCCTGCCGTCCTTCGCCTCGGCGTAGAAGTCCTCCATCGTTCCGAAATGATCGGTGCGCCAGTACTTCTCCAGCACCGCCGCATGCAGCATGCCGGTGAACGAGACGAGCTGGAGCTTGTCGATGTAGATCTTCCAGCTCACCTTCTTGTCTTCGAGCCGGTTGAACACCGTGGGCGCTGCCGGCGCATCCAACCACTTCCGGTAGCCGCCTCCGGCCTGGTTGGTCACGAAACCGTGAGACGTGGAGGCATGGAAGAACGAACGGTTGCAGAAGGTCTGCGAGGGCACTCCGGCGTACCAGTGGTCGAACACCGCGAATTCCGAGGCGAGCGTCGACAGCACCGGCAGCATCTCGGGAGAGAACGAGCCCATGATGTGCGCGGCTTCGTCGGGCCGGGGATCCACACCCTTGCGCAGGCGTCGGAAGTTGATGATGTAGTCCTCGAGGAAACCCGACATCGTGGCCTTCTCGCCGCGCGTCGGGGCGTTGAAGGGCGCGGTCATCTCGTCGACGAAGAGGTCGGCGTTCGTCGGAGGATTGACCGTGCCGAAGATCTGCGTGTTGACGTGCGGGTACTCCTCGCCCGGGTCCGGGTCGGGAAGACTCATGATCCGGTCGGTGTCGCCCTCGTACACGTGCGCGTCGACGACCGTGCCGTCGGAGGCGGTGTTGCTGTAGGAGCCGAATTCCAGACCCTCGAACGTCTCGCCCGCCGGGAGGTTCTCCTTCGAGTACAGGTACCCGAGCAGGTTGTCGAAGGAGCGGTTCTCGCCCATCACGACGACGAGGTGATCGAAACCGGGTTCGCTGCGCGGCGTGAGGGCGGCGAACGGATCGGGATCCGCCGCGAAACCGTCGCGACCGTTACCGGCGATGGAGGCTCCGATGGCCGCGCCGCCGACACCGCCGACCACCGCGCCGGCGAGGGCGGCGCCGCCCACCTTGAAGAAGCCTCGGCGGGAGGCATCGCGGGGGGCGTCGGGGGAGGGGGAATCTTCGTCGGCCATGCCGCGATCCTACGACGGTGCCGCTCCTCGTCGGAGGGCGCCCTCCGACGAGGAGCGGATCTGTTCGTCAGGCCGCGGCGATCCAGAGCACGGCACCCTCTCGCCAGCCGAGACCGGCCGCACCCTCGGGGATCGGCGCCTCGTGCCGCGGACGCACGACGCGCATCCGCTTTCCCGCGAGCTCGACGATGTAGACGACGTCGGCGCCTCGGTAGACATGGGTGACGACCTCGACACGTACCGGAGCGTCGCCTCCGATCGTCGGGGAGAGCCGCAGATCCTCCTGGCGGAGCACCACCTCGCCGGCGCCATCGGGGCCCGCGCCGGTCATCGGCACCTGGATCGTGGTGCCATCCAATGTCGCCACGGCGCCGGAACGGGTCGCAGGCAGCAGGTTCGCGGCACCGATGAAGTCGGCGGCGAAGGGAGTGCGCGGTGCTCCGTAGAGCTCGGCCGGTGCGCCCTCCTGCTCGATCACACCCGCGTTCATGAGGACGATGCGGTCCGAGAGGCTCATCGCCTCCTCCTGGTCGTGGGTGACGAACACGGTGGTCAGGCCGAGCGTGCGGTGCAGTTCCTTCAGCTCGACCTGCATGTCCTCCCGTAGGCGGGCGTCGAGGTTCGACAGCGGCTCGTCGAGCAGCAGTACGCGCGGCTCGAACGCGATGGCACGGGCCAGGGCGACGCGCTGCTGTTGTCCGCCCGACAGCTGCGCCGGCATCCGATCGGCCAGGTGGCCCATCTGCACGCGCTCGAGCGCACGGACGGCGAGTTCCTTCTGCTCGGCCTTGGTCTTCTCGCCCGACATGCGCAGACCGAAGCGCACGTTCTCGACGACGCTCATGTGCGGGAACAGCGCATAGCTCTGGAACATCATGCCGAGGTGGCGCTTCTCGGGCGGGAGCCCGGTCACATCCTGGCCTGCGATCTCGATCGTGCCGCCGCTGGGCGACTCGAGGCCCGCGATGCAGCGCAGGAGCGTGGTCTTGCCGCACCCCGAGGGCCCGAGCAAGGAGACGAACTCCCCCGAACGCATCGAGATGTCGATGCCCTTGAGCACCTTCGTCCCTTTGAAGTCCTTGGTGAGAGCAGTGATGGTGAGTGTTGTCATCAGACGAACAACCTTCCCAGGCCGATGATGCGTTCGAGCACGATCATGAGGACGACGGTGAGCAGGACCATGAGAGTCGAGACGGCGGCCACGGTGGGCGACGTGCTGAACTCCAGCTGGCCGTAGATGGCGATGGGCAGGGTCTCGAGCTGCGGAGTACGCAGGAAGAGGGCGATGACCGCATCGTCGAACGAGATGTTGAAGGCGAAGAACGCGCCGGCGGCGATGCCGGGGCGGGCGATGGGGAGCACCACCAGGCGGTAGCGGTTCCAGGTGCTGGCGCCCAGGGTGCGTGCCGCCTCTTCCGTGAAGTGGTCGGCCCTGGTCATGACACCTGTGACGGTGCGCATGACATAGGGGATCGCGATCACGACGTGGATCGCGATCAGGACACCCACATTCGGCGACCCGATCGTGAGTGAGGAGATGGACAGTGCGCCGATGGCGAGGATGATCGTGGGGATCGTCAGCGGCGACATCAGCAGCCCCTGGATGGCGGCACCGCCGGGGACCTTGAAGCGGGTGAGGGCGAGAGCGGCTGCGGTGCCGATGGCTGCGGCGACGATCGCGACCGTGATGCCGACCAGCAGACTCAGCCGAAACGGCTCGAGATACGTGTCGGAGGTGAGCGCCTCGACGTACCACTCGAACGTGAAGCCCTGACCGGGAAAGGTCAGGAAGCGGTTCTCGCCGATCGAGGCTCCGGCGACGACCATGAGCGGCACGAGCATGTAGAGCGTCACCACGACGCCGAGGACGATGGCGAGGACCCTGCCGAGGATCGGAACGGAACGGACCATGGTCACACCTTCTGCTTCCCGAGTCGGGACGTCGCTGCGAGCACGAGCATGACCCCGGCGAACAGCAGCACGGCCTGCGCGGCCGCGAACGACCAGTCGAGGTTGGTGGTCGCATCGATGTAGATCGTCTGCGCGAACACCGGGATCTGCGCGCCGCCGATGAAGCGCGGGGTGATGAACGAGCTCACCGACAGGACGAAGACGAGCGAGGCTCCGGCGACGATGCCGGGGATCGCGAGGGGGAGGACGACGTGCCACAGTGTGCGCCAGAATCCGGCGCCGAGGGTACGTGCGGCCTCCTCCAGTTGCGGCCGGATGCCCGAGATCACGCCGAGGATGCTCAGCACCGCGAACGGGAGGAGAACCTGCACCATCGCGATCACGACACCGGTCTCGGTTCCGAGGAAGCCTTGGGTGCCGCTCACGAGGAACTCGGCACCGGGGATCTTCATGAGGAGCCCTGACGGTCCCATCAGGACCACCCACCCGAACGTGCGGACGACGACGCTCGTCATGAGCGGGAGGATCACGACGATCAGCAGGAACGAGCGCACCTTGGATCCGGCGCGCGCCATCACGTAGGACAGCGGGATGGCGATGAGCAGGGTGATCACCGTCTGGATCACCCCCAGGCGGAGCGAGCGCAGCGCCGCCTGGAGGTGATACTCACTCGTGAACAACCGGGTGAAGTTGTCGAGGGTGAACCCGCCTGCCGACGATTGCACGCTCATGAGGAGCATGCCAGCCACCGGGGTGATGAAGGCGAGCGCGAGCAGCACGATCGCCGGCAGGAGCAGGAGCCAGGGCTCCCTACGGGTTCGCACACTCATTTGGTGATCAGCGCATTCCACTCATCGGTCCAGGCCGGTCGCGAAGCCGCGACATCGTCCGGAGCGTAGACGACGACCGTCTCGAGCTCGTCACCCGTCAGCACCGCGTCCGCAGCCTCGTCGGAGAGCTCGGTCTTGGTGTTGACCGGCGAGTACCGCATGTTCTCCGCGAAGACGGCCTGTGCTTCGGGGCGCAGTTCGAAATCGATGAAGAGCTTCGCGAGGTCGGGGTTGTCCCGGCCCTCGACCACGTTCGCCGTGATGAGGGAGGCGGTGACGCCTTCTTCCGGGACGATGAACTCTACCGGAAGGCCGGCGTCCTGCAGCGTGCCGGCGTAGTCCATCGCGTACGGTGCGAGCCACGTGTCGCGCTGGGCGAAGGCGGTCTGCAGATCGGGCGAGGTCGGGACGACGATCGCGTCGCCCGAGGAAGCCAGGGCCCCGAGATCGCTGATCGCCTGCGACGGGTCGTCGATGCCACCACCGAGCGCGTCGGCGACCCGGAGCATCGAGAGCACGCCGTACGTGTTCGAGAAGTCCGTGAGGGCGACGTGCCCTGCGTAGGCCTCGTCGAACAGATCCAACCACGAGGTGGGTGCCGGCGCATCCGCCTCGGTGTTGTACACGAGCCCGATCGGCGCGAGCTGGATGACTGGGCCTTCGCCCCGTTCGAGTCCGGCCGTGGCCAGGTCGATCAGGTCGCCGGTCTCGGAGAGTTCGTCGGCGGCGATCGGCGCGATGAGACCGTCTGCGGCCGCGGTGAACTCCTGCCCTCCGGAGAAATGCACGACGTCGATCTGCGGGCTCGCCTTCTGGGCGGTGACCTGCGCGAGGGCGTCGGCGCTGTACAGCGTGATCAGCTCGACCTTCGCCCCGGTCTCCTCCTCGAAGGGATCGACGACGGCCTCGATGAAGGCCTTCTCCCAGTCGCCGCCGAACGACGTGACGACGATGGTCTCGCCGGCGAACTCCTTGTCGCCGGACGATGCGCTGTCGTCACCGGCAGCACAGCCGGCGAGGACGAGGGCTCCGGTGGCGACGAGCGCTCCGGTGGTGAGGATTCTTCGGGTATTCATGCACTGCTCCTTCGGGATGGGTCCAGCACTGAGTAGACGCCTTAGACCAGGCGTCCGATGGTGAGCTGCTTGGCTCCGTCGATGCGGATCGCCGCGCTCTCCTTGGCGAACTCCGCGAGTCCTTCGGTGATGCCGCCCCAGATGTTGACGGGTGTCCATCCGAGCGGGCCGAGAGTACGGGCACCACGATCGTAGAAGACGCCGATCTCGTACCACTCGAACGGCAGCCCACCCATCTGCATGGGTCGCTGCCAGTACCACTGCAGATCACCCGGTGCGGGCACGACCTGCTGGTTCTCGAACGGCACCTTCTCGGGGTCGAAGTTCTGAGCCTCTTCGGGGAGCCCGACCATGACCTCCGGTCCGGCATACATCGCGTGCATCGCCTGCATGGTGACCGGCTTCTCCAGCGCACCCCACATGGCCTCGCACGTGCGAGGGGCGAGGTCCTCGAACAGGGTGGCGACGGCGCGGACGCCGTTCTCGTACTCGAGGAAGACCTGCTTGGTCATCGTGTTCCTTTCTCCGCAGCGGGGTGTTCCGCTGCTCGTTCGCGGGCGGCCGAGACGAACGCCGTGAACAGCGGCATCTCCTCTGCGGCCTCATCGGGGTCGATCATCTTCTCGGGGTGCCACTGCACTGCCCAGAAGGGCCAGTCGTCGTCGGACTCGACGGCTTCGACGATCCCGTCCGGCGCCCAGGCGACGGAGTGGACACCGGGGGCGGGAATGTCGATCGACTGGTGATGGATGGTGTTCACGATCCGCTCCCGCGTGCCGTAGAGGGCGGCGAGCCGGCTCCCGTCCGCGAGGACGATCGGATGCCGGGCGGCGAGCTGCTGGTCGGCGGCGCGCACCGGCTGGTGGTGTTCCGTGGTCGGGATATCGATCACGAGGGACCCGCCGAAGGCGATGTTGCTCACCTGCAGTCCGCGACAGATCGCGAGTACGGGGATACCGCGCCGGCGTGCCCCGAGGGCGAGTTCGATCTCGAAGCCGTCGCGCGAGGGGTCGTAGTTCTTCCCCTCCTGCGGTTCGGCACCATAGCGCGAGGGGTGCACGTCTTCGCCGCCGGAGAGCACCAGCCCGTCGAGGCGGTCGAGCACCTCGTCCACGCTCGCCGTCGGAGGGAGGAGAACGACGGCACCGCCGGCCGCTTCGATGGGGGCGGCGTACTCCGTTCCCAGGGTGTGCGCCGCGCGGCCGGCCCCGAGATCGGTGTCGATGAACCGGCGCCAGGTGGTGATGCCGATGAACGGGCGCGTCATGAGAGCTCGATCCAGGTGGTCTTCAGATCGGTGAACTTCTCGAGCGCGTGCAGGCTCTTGTCGCGACCGAATCCGGATCCCTTGACGCCGCCGAACGGGATCGTCATGTCGCCCTCTTCGAAGCAGTTGACCCACACGACGCCGGCGCGCAGGCGCCGAGACAGGGTGTGCACGGCGTTGAGGTCGGTGCTCCAGAGCGCGGCGGCGAGTCCGAACTCGGTGCCGTTCGCTATCTCGAGGGCGTCTTCGACGTCGTCGTAGGCGATGACCGAGAGCACGGGGCCGAACACCTCGCGCTGCGCGACCTCGTGCTGGGGAGTGACGCCGAGCACGACCGGGGCGAAGTAGCTGCCACCATCGACGGCGTGGAACCGCTCGGGGCTGCCGGCCGCGAGTTCGCCGCCTTCCGCCTGGGCGCGCTCGACGAAGCCGGCGATGCCCGCGAGCTGCCTCTCGCTGACGATCGCGCCCATCGAGGTCGTGACCTCGAAGGGGTCGGCGGGAAGGGTCGTGCGTGCGACGTCGGCGGCGATCTCGAGGGCACGGTCCCGCTGGGCGCGGGGAACCAGCAGACGCGACGAGGCCGTGCACATCTGGCCCTGGTTGTAGAAGCAGCCGTCGGCGGTGGCCCGCACCGCGCGCTCGAGGTCGGCATCCGGCAGCACCAGGCTCGCGGTCTTGCCACCGAGCTCGGGCCAGACGCGCTTGCCGTTCGACGCCGCCGAATAGCCGAGGAACTTGCGGCCGACCTCGGGCGAGCCCGTGAAGGTGACGACGTCGACGTCATGGTGCTCGCCGAGAGCACGGCCGGCGACCTGGCCGGTGCCGGGTGTGACGTTCAGGACGCCGGAGGGGATCCCGGCCTCGTGTGCGAGCTCGGCCAGACGGAGCGCCGAGAAGGTGGTGTGCTCGGCGGGCTTGAGCACCACGCTGTTGCCGACCGCGAGAGCGGGGGCGAGCTTCCAGGCGGTCATGGTCAGGGGGAAGTTCCAGGGCACGACGGCCGCGACCACTCCCGCCGGTTCGCGGGTGACGAGCGCGAGGCTGCCCGGGGCGGTGACCGGCATCTCGTCGAGGACCTTGTCCGCAGCCTCGCCGTACCAGCGGAAGCAGTTCACGACGGCGCGGAGCTCGGTCTGCAGCGCCTCGCGCAGGGGCTTGCCCATCTCGAGCGAGATGGTGAGGGCGAGCTCTTCGGCGTTGTCGTGGATCCTCTGGGCGAACGCGATCAGCAGCTGTCCACGCTCGCGGGGAGCGATCCGCGACCAGATCCCGGAGTCGAATGCCGCGCGCGCCGAGCGCACAGCACGGTCCACATCGCCCACCGAGGCTGCGCTGATCGGCGGGAGCGTCCGTCCGTCGCGCGGGCTCACCGGCGTCAGTGGCTCGGCCGAGCCCTCCTCCCACGCACCGTCGATGAACAAGCGCGTGCGCAGGGGCAGCGTCGCCGCGCGATCCGCCCAGTTGTCTCCCGTTGCCGTGAACACGGTCGTCCTCTCCAGGGGTGATGGCCCTGGAGAGGATACTTGCCCCATTTCGCCACTAGGTCAAGCCTTGAAGAACGATCTCGCCATTTCGTTACATGTCAGTAACAGAATCAGACTATAGGCGGATGGCGCCGGTGGGCATGTCGTTCGCCAGTGCTTCGGGTGCCTCATCCACGATCAGCGACCCACGCAGCACCGGCGTGATGACGACCAGCGACTCCACGACCTCGAGGCCTTCGTGGCCCGCCACGGCCGGCCCGGTGAGGAACTCGTAGAACTCGTCGGCGTCTTTCACGAGCACGTTGGCGAGCAGTTGCGAGGTGCCGGTGGTCGCGGCGATGAACTTCACCTCGGGCGCTGCCGCCAGGGCGGTTCCCACTCTCTCGAGGCGCGCCATCGGCACCCGGAGCCAGACGAGCGCCTCCAGTCCCAACCCGAACAGACTCGGCACGACCTCGGTCCGCGGATGCATCAGACCGCGACGGCTCAGGGACTCCATCCGGCGCCGGGTGGTCGTGACGTTCAGTCCCAGCGATCGGGCAAGCTGAGCGACCGGCATCCGTCCGTCCTTCAGCAGCAGCCGGATGAGCGCCTCTTCGTCCGTGCTCAGAGAATCGGCGGGGTCGACCTCGGATCCGGACGACTCGTCGAGCATGCGCGCCTGCTCGTCGGTGAGCACTCCCGCGCGCCAGTCGTGCCCCGAGCGGAAGAACTTCAGCACTGTCGTGACATTGATCGAGTCAATGCCGTCGAGCTCGGGGAAGTCGGTGAAGAGCAGCTCGCGGATGGAGGCGTCATCGTGGGGGAGCAGCATTCCGGCGATGTCGCTGCTGCCCTCGAGCACCGAGACCGAGGACGCGTCCGCCCGCCGCGCGAGCGTGCGTGCCACGTGCCACAGGGCATGGGGCTCGGTCGTGATGCGGAACAGCACCGCGCGGGCGTGTAGGACGCGGGCCGGGTCGACGTAGGTGGAGACGCGGACCAGTCCTCGATCCAGCAGCCGTTGGCCTCGACGGGCGACCGTGCGCTCGGGCAGATCGACCACGCGAGCGATCTCGCCCCACGACGCGCGGCCGTTCACCTGCAGGGCCGCGGCGACGATCCGATCGGTCTCGTCGGCGATCACATCATTCGCGGACACTTGCTCTCCTTCACCGGGGACGGACTCGGGTGAAGGCTATCTCAGTCGGCGGTTCCGTCAGGCGATGGGAAGTCTCGTCGACAGCGTCCGGATTCGCTTCAGATGTCGCTGAAGTCGTTGCCTCCGGTGCTGAGGCGGGTCACGACATCGCCGGTGATCTTGAGGTCGATGTACTCCACGCCGACTTCTCCGGGATTCACGAGGGACGATGTGCCGGGAACCTCTCGCACGTCGATGCTCAGGTAGTCGGCGACGCCGTCGCCGTCTTCATCCCAGCCGTCCACCGCTCCTGCGGCCATCGCCTCGGCGCGCGTGGAACCGATGCCGATGCCCTCCGGGGTGCGGAATATCACACCGGGGGCATCCGCCGACACGACCAGGTCGATACGGGTCTCGCGGACCGTCGCCTCCGTGCCCTGCCAGTCGTATCCGGAGTACACGGCGCCGTAGGGGCCCTCGACGGTTCCTTCCGTCGGAGCCGATCCGAAGGCGTCGGTGAGGGCGGCGACAGCGCCGTCAGGGTCGTCGTACGCGATCACGGCGCCGTCGTCGACCGAGAGGCCGTCGACCGAGATCTCGACGACCCGGTCCGCAGGCGTGGGGGACGGAGAGGCGACCGGCGACGATGACGATGACGGCGTCACCGAGCCGTCTGTGCTCGCCGGGGCGCAGGCGGTGAGCGAGAGGCCCAGGAGTGCGGCTGTGGCCGAAGCGAGGATGAGGCGAGAGTGAGGGCGCATGTCCACAGCGTAGGGGTGTGTGGAGGAGGGGATGGCTCCCCGTGAGCAGCGGAATCCGCATCGTTATCGATGGGATATCTGTGCAGGGAAAGAGGGTGCCGGCCTGTCCGAAGACGGCACGGCACCCTCTCGTGCGGACTACTCCGCCTCGGTCGTCTCCACCGCGGCGTGACGGCGACGACGGCGCATCGCGAACAGGCCGAGGCCGGCGGCGAGGAGCACGACGGCTGCGACGATGTACGGCGCGCTGTCGGCACCTGTGGTGGCGAGGTCGCCGCCTGTCGAGCCGCCGTTGCCCGGTGCCACCGCTCCGCCACCGGCTGCCGCTGCGACGGTGAGGGCCGCGGTGACTTCGGTGCCGTCGGGCAGGATCACCGCGAGCGTGTGCCCGCCGGCCGGGGTGTTCGCCGGGATCGTGACCGTGCGCTGGAAGGATCCGTCCGCACCGGCGGTGGCGGTGCCCAGCTGCACCGGGTCGGACCGCAGCTCGAGTCGCAGCTGCGCGCCCTCCGCGAAGCCGCTGCCCGATACCGTGACCGTGCCGCCGGCCTTCACGGATGCCGCGCCGAGCTCGACCTTGGCCGGAACTTCGGGCTCCGGCGTGACCGGAGGCGTGACGCCGGCCTCGGTGACCCACTTCTCCCCGGCATTCGACTTCGTCACGGTGAACGTGTCGTAGACGGCGCCGACGGGGAGGTCGGTGGTCGCGCCCGGCTGCTTCTCGGCGAGGTACGAACGGTAGACCAGCTGATTCTTCGACACGTCGATGACCTGGTACGTGGTGACACCCTGGCCACGCAGCACCTGGGTGGCGCCGTTGTTGGTCCAGACGTTCTTCTCGGGGATCTCGAGGTCGTAGTGCTTCGCGCCCGAGTTCGACACGACGTAGACCGGGCCGGTGGTGAGGCCGGTGGTCTCGGTGGCATCGGTGTTCACGTAGCCGCGAGCGTAGGTGTGGTCGTGGCCCATGAGCACCAGGTCGATGTCGTTGCGCTGGAAGACCGGGAGCCACTCGGCGCGCAACACCGGCTCGTCGCGACCCTCGGATGCCGAGAACACCGGCTGGTGGAACGTGACGACGTTCCACTTCGACGGGCTGTTCTGCAGCAGCAGGTCGAGCCAGGCGCCCTGGAAGCGGGTCCACAGCGTGCCGATCTGGGACGACGGGCACTCCGTGCCCGTGCAGGACGGGAGTCCGGCCGGGGTGAGGAAGGTCGTGTCGCGGGTGGCGTTCAGCGTGATGAAACGCACGCCCTGGTAGTCGGTGTAGTACGCGGTCTCGGCGGCGAACGAGCTCCAGTGGTCGAAGAACGCGCGGTACTGCTGCGCCACGGCGGAGTCGCCCTTGGCGAGGTCGGCCAGCTCGCCGATCGAGCTCGTCGACGGGTTGTTGCGCGGGTATTCGAACGCGGCCTTCCACGCCGTGAGCAGCTTGTCGCCCGAGTATTCGTGGTTGCCAGGGGCGGCCATCACGTTGGTGCGGACGGCCGAGTCCTTCATGCCCTTGAACCAGTTGACCCACTCGTTCTCGTTGCTCGACGTGTTGATGAGGTCACCCGCGTGCACCGAGCCGATCGACCGGGGCGCGGCGGCTTCCGCCTGCTTCACGACGCTCGGCCACGTGGTGTCGAGGCCGATCTGCGCGTCGCCGTAGTAGATGAACTGGAAGTCGGTCGCGGACGGATCCGCGGTGCGGAAGGTGAACCAGTCGCTCCAGCTGCCCGGGAGGCCGACGCGATAGCGGTACTCGGTGGCGGCGGTGAGGCCGGTCACGGTGGCCGAGAAGTGCTTGTTCGGGTTGCCGTTCACGACACCCGCGTCATATGCGTCGACGGTGCGGGTCTCGCCGCCCGCCGAGGGCGCGATCTCGACCTGTCCGACCGTGTGCGAGGAGTCGCCGGCGAGCCAGGAGAACGACTGCGAGACGGCAGGCTGCTCGGTCGGGGTGAGGATGACGCGGGTCGGCGGGGCGACGACCGGGGTGCCGGGGGCGGATGCCTTGACCAGGGTCAGCGACGACATGTCGAAGAAGATGTCGGAGCTGGTCTCCCGGTCCTGGAACAGCGAGACGGCGATCGTGTTGGTGCCGTCGTGCAGCAGGTCGCCTTCGGCGCTGAACGTGCTGGTGAGCGGGTCGCCGTTGCCGTCTCCCGCGTACTCGACGTTGGTGGTGTCGGTGATGCGGCCGTCGACGTAGCGGGCGACCTCTTCGCCGTTGATCCAGACGATGATCGCGTCGTCGTACGTGATAGTGCTCTGGAGGGCCGCGACCTGCTCGGCGACGCCCGCTTCGAGCTCGAAGGTCGTGCGGAAGAAGTAGGTCGGGACGGTGGGGGCCGCCGTGCCGTCGAGGTAGTGGTTCAGAAGGGTCTTCGGCGTCTGCGGACCGACCGGTGCGAGCTTCCCGCCCTTCGCGCCGAACGAGCCGGCAGCGGTCTTCCATGCACTGTCGTCATAGGCGGGCAGCGTCCAGTCACGGAGCGCCGCCGGTGCGGGAGACGGGTCGGAGCCGTCGTCGAGGTAGTGCCAGGAGGTGTCGCCGGTGATCAGCGATCCCGTCGGCACCTCGGGGTCGGGTGCGGCGAGAGCCGCGGGGGCGACGACGGCGCCGCCGAGCAGGGCGAGGAGCGCGACGGACGTCAGTCCGCGACGCCGCCACCGCACCGCAGGGGTGGGGGAGGTCATGTCAGTCCTTCGAGGTGGGGTTTCCGTGCTCAGCCGCACGAGGCCCCTCCACCCCATCGAAGACGGATGACCGGCGTCTGACCCCGAAGGGAAGGGTGGGTGAACTCCGCGACCGACGCTCCTTCGGCCGAAACGGAGACCGACGTCGCGGGGACCGGCGTGTCGAGGGGTGGCGCGCCGGCGCGCGGGCGGACGGTCTGGGTTTTCGCAGAAGGGCTCGGAGAAGAGGCAGGGGCAGCAGACGGCCCCGGCACGAACGGCTCACCCCGGTACGCTGGAACCCATGCTCAATATGGCTGACGGCCTCGCCCGTCTCGGTGCGCTCGCCGAGAATCCGGTCGTCCGCACCCTCGCGACGGCGTTCGAGGAGGCCGGCTTCGATCTGGCCGTCGTCGGTGGTCCGGTGCGCGATGCGCTGCTCGGACGCGCGACCCATGACCTCGACTTCACGACCAATGCCTCGCCCGACGAGATCCTGACCATCGTCACGCCGATCTCGACCGCCCAGTGGGACATCGGCCGGGCGTTCGGCACGATCGGCGCGCGCGTGCAGCGCGAACAGGTCGAGATCACGACGTATCGCGCCGACAGCTACGACGGTGTGACCCGCAAGCCCACGGTGGAGTTCGGCGACACGATCGACGGCGACCTCGTGCGCCGCGACTTCACCGTCAACTCCATGGCCCTGCAGGTGCCGTCGGTCAAGCTCATCGACCCGACCGGTGGCGTGGAAGATCTGATCGCGGGTGTTCTGCGCACCCCGGCGGACCCCCGGATCTCATTCGGCGACGACCCCTTGCGCATGCTGCGCGCCGCGCGCTTCAGCGCCCAGCTCGGCTTCCGCGTCGAAGAGGCCACGGCCGAGGCGATCGCCGAGCTCCGCGAGACGCTGAAGATCGTGAGTCCGGAGCGCATCCAGTCCGAGCTCGTGCGCCTCATGCAGACCGAAGACCCGGTGCGCGGGATCCGCGTGCTGGTCGACACCGGGCTGATCGACGAGTTCCTGCCCGAGGTCACCGAACTGCGCCTCGAGGTCGACGAGCACCACCACCACAAGGACGTCTACGAGCACTCGCTCACCGTGCTCGCCCAGGCGATCGAGCTCGAGCACTCCCGGCACCCCGGCGCCGCGCCCGACGTGCCGCTGCGCATCGCGGCACTCCTGCACGACATCGGCAAGCCGCGCACCCGCAAGCTCGAGGCCGGGGGAGTGGTCACGTTCCACCACCACGATGTGGTCGGGGCGCGCATGGCGCGCAAGCGGCTGCAGGCGCTGCGCTTCGACACCGAGACCACGAACGCCGTCGCCACGCTCATCGAGCTGCACCTGCGCTTCTTCGGCTACGCCGAGGGCGCCTGGACGGATGCGGCCGTGCGTCGCTACGTGCGCGATGCCGGCGATCTGCTGGAGCGCCTGCACATCCTCACCCGCGCCGACGTGACCACGCGGAACAAGCGCAAGGCCGGTCGTCTCGCGAGCGCCTACGACGACATCGAGTCGCGCATCGCCGCACTCCGCGAGCAGGAGGAGCTCGACGCGATCCGTCCGGAGCTCGACGGCAACCGCATCCAGCAGGTGCTCGGCATCAGCCCCGGACGCGAGGTCGGCGAGGCGTACCGGTTCCTCCTCGACCTGCGCCTGGACGAGGGCGTGCTCGGCCCCGATGTCGCCGAGCAGCGGCTTCGGGAGTGGTGGGCCGCGCGCGGCTGACCTGTCTCAGCGCAGTTCGGGGACGATGATCTCGACGTCGCCGGACACGAGCTCGAAGTCCTTCGGGTTGAAGGTGAGGAGGGCGGCGCCGAGTGCGTGGGCGTGCCCGGCCAACATGAGGTCCTTGCTCCGGGCATGTGCGGGACGGGTCAGGATCACCCCCGACGCAAGGCGGGCGTATCCCTCCGCGGCTGCCCGATCGAACGGGAGCCAGTCGGCTTCGAGGAGTGAGGAGAGGCGCATCAGTTCGTTGCGGCGGCTGCGGCGAAGAACCGGATCCGTCGCACGCTCGACTCCGAGCTGAAGTTCGGCGTAGACGATGGCGCTCAGAGCCACGTCGTCCGGGGGCAACTGCACGCTGTCGAGCTGGATCAGCACGTTCGTGTCAAGAAGAATCACGACTCTCCCACGGGTCCCGGAGCGGTTCGAGGAAGAAGGGATTCTGCCTGTCCACCTCCAGCTCCGCCGCCCATGCCCGACGCATCCTGTCATGTTCCGGGGTCGACGGGTTCGCATCCACCCTCGCCATGATCTCGCTTGATGGGACCGACCATCGGCGCGGACGGGCCATCCGCTGCGCCAGGTCGGCTTCGAGCCCGCTCGCGCTGTTCTTCGCCAATCGCGTGAGCACGTCGCGCACCTCGGCCTCCATCGAGCGGGAGTTCTGTCGGGCACGCTCCTTCAGCGCGTCGACGACATCGTCGCTGAGATTCCGGATGGTCACGGTCGCCATATCCCGCCTCCTGACAGCAGAATGCTAGCAGGAAGATCTCTCTCGCATCACCTCTCGCGCCGACGCTCCAGCTCGGTGAACACCACGCCACTGTCGTAGGCGACCGTCTGCACGGCATCGAACCTCTCGGGGCGATACGGGCGCTCACCGAACAGGGGAATGCCCGAGCCGAACAGCAAGGGCTGTCGTTTGAGGACGAGTCGGTCGATCTCGTCGGCGAGTGTCGCCGCCAGGGCGCCCCCGCCGCAGAGCCAGATGGCGGCGCCATCTTCCTGTTTCAGTCGCCGCACGACGTCGATCGGATCCTCGGCCGTGACGACGAGGCTCTCGCCCTCGGCCGTCTTCGAACGACTGAAGACGATCTGTCGCAGGTGACGGTAGGGGCTGGAGACCCCGCCGACGGCGTAGGTGTTCCATCCCATCAGCACCGTGTCGAAGACGTCGCGGTTCTGTGCGATCCCGAGCGCTGCGGCCGCGGCGGTCGGGAGGGTGTCGGCGAAGCGCCGATTGATGCCGTCCATGTGGTCGCCCTCGACGAGGAACGCGTCGAACTCGCCGTTCGGGCCGGCGATGTAGCCGTCGAGGGTGACGGCGGCGTAGTACACGAGTTCTCGCATGATGCTCCAATCACTACATTTGTCGCAGTTACAGTACAACAGGCGTAGTGATTGCGCTAGTCTTCTTCCCATGGTCAAGAACGACTCCCGGCGGCGGGCGATCGCGGATGCGGGACTCACGGTGCTCGCACGGGAAGGGTCGAGAGGTCTCACGCACCGCGCGGTCGACGTCGCCGCGCGGGTTCCGACCGGCACCACATCGAACTACTTCCGCAGTCGGAACGCCCTGATCGAGGGACTCGTCGAGCGAATCGGAGAGCGACTCGCTCCTACGACCGAGGATCTCGAGCGCCGCGCGAACGTGCCACCCGGCCCCGCGCTGTTCGCCGACTACATCCGCGACATCGTGCGAAGGCTGACCGAGGATCGAGACGTGACGCTCGCCCTGTTCGAGCTGCGACTCGAAGGCGGCCGACGCCCCGAGGTCGCCGCGGTGCTGGGCGCCTGGCAACGTGCCGGCTTCGACGGCGACATCGCCTTCAACACCGCGGCAGGGCTCCCGGGCGGACGCCGCGAGATCGCGCTTTTCCACTACGCGATCGACGGACTGCTGCTCGACCGGCTCACCACTCCGATCGATCCGGACACCTCGACGGACGAGGTGATCGACGACCTGGTCGCCGGCCTCCTCCGTTGACGCGGTGAGGTGTTCCCTCGGGGCCGCGCTGCTCGTACACTGAGGCAACGCACGCTCTCGACGATCGGAGACCGCTGTGTCTGCGCCGTGGCAGGTATCCCGCGAGTCCCTCCCCCCGACATCGCGACTGCTCATCGAGCGTGCGCACGAAGAGCTGCTCGCCGGCAATCTCGACGACCGGCGCCTGCAAGAGGTGCGCCCCCTCGTCCGCGAGTCGTGGGAGAGGTCGTGGCGCGGTCGGGTCGGACCCGAAGGTGCTCCTCCGCTCGAACTGGTCAGCGACGAGCTCGAGGCCTACCGCCTCGCCCACCCTCTCGCCTCGGTGATGGACATGATCCGTGCGCTGCTGCTGCCCGGCGAGGCGGAGGACACCGGAGTGATCATCGCCGTCGGCGACCAGGCCGGACGCCTGCTCTGGATCGAGGGGGATGATCAGCTGCGCTCGCTCACCGACGGCATGGGCTTCGTCGCCGGTGCGAACTGGTCGGAGGATGCCGTCGGCACGAGCGCCCCCGGAACCGCGCTCGCCCTCGGCCAGTCAGTGCAGATCCGCGGAGCGGAGCACTACAACCGCCTCGTGCATCCGTGGTCATGCACGGCTGCACCCGTCCGCGACCCCGAGACGCAGCGTGTGCTCGGAGTCATCGACATCACCGGAGGCCCCGAGGTGGTCTCGCTGCAGGCGCGACTGCTGGTCGATGCGACGGCCCGCGCGGTCGAGTCGGAGTTGATGGTGGCTCGTCTGCGCCGACGGAGCGAGGAGTCCCGGCCGCGAACCAGCGTGACGAAGGGACGCATGCCGGCGACCGCGCGCGCGACGCTGCATGTGCTCGGCCGGGATCGGGCCCGCCTGGAGACCGAGTCCGCACACGACGAGTCCATGATCGAGCTCAGCGCACGCCACGCGGCGATCCTGCTGATGCTGGCCGTGCACCGCCAGGGTCTCTCGGCCGAGCGCCTCTGCGAGCTCGTCTACGGCCCGGGCGTCTCGCCCGACACGCTCCGCCCGGAAATGGTTCGCCTGCGCAAGGTGCTCGAGCGCACGGCCCCCGATCTGGTGCCCGAGTCGCGCCCGTACCGCCTTCCCGTCGCCCTCGATACCGACGCACATGACGTGCTGTCACTGCTCGATCGCGGCGCGCACCGGGTGGCGCTCACCGCCTATCGGGGTCCGGTGCTCCCCGAGTCGACCTCGCCCGGCGTCGAGGAGTTCCGGGAGTCGGTGAGGGGAGCGCTCCGCGAAGCGATGCTGTCCGAGGCGAGTCTCGACGTGCTGCTCTCCTACGCAGAGATCCCCGAGGGGCAGGGAGATGCCGAGGCACTCCGTCTCGCGCTGGAGATGCTCCCCGCCCGGTCGCCGAAGCGCGCAGGGCTCGTCGCGAGGATCGAGCGCCTCGAGGCCTGACCGCGGCCTGCAACCGGGCGCAACGTTGCGCATCGGGGCGCAACCCCGGGCGACCTACCTTCGGAGAAGAGCCGCTGCACCGACGCGCGGCCCCGTCGAAGGAGACCCCATGAGCATCGTCGAAGAAGACGTGTCCCTCGCCTACGCGGCCCCGGGCCAGCCGGGCGCCATCGCGAACTACCGGCCGCGCTACGGCCACTACATCGGCGGCGAGTTCGTCGAGCCCGTGAAGGGCCAGTATTTCGAGAACGTCAGCCCCGTGAACGGCAAGGTCTTCACCGAGGTCGGTCGCGGCACGAGCGAAGACATCGACCGGGCCGTCGAGGTCGCGTGGCAGGCGTTCGCGACCTGGGGCAAGACCAGTCCTGCCGAGCGATCCGTGATCCTCAACAAGATCGCCGACCGGATCGAACAGCACCTCGAGGAGATCGCGGTCGCCGAGACCTGGGAGAACGGCAAGCCGGTGCGCGAGACCCTCGCCGCCGACATCCCGCTCGCCGTCGACCACTTCCGCTACTTCGCCGGCGTCCTGCGGGCGCAGGAAGGCGGCATCAGCCAGCTCGACGAGAACACCGTCGCGTACCACTTCCATGAACCGCTGGGTGTGGTCGGTCAGATCATCCCCTGGAACTTCCCGATCCTGATGGCGGTCTGGAAGCTGGCGCCCGCGCTCGCCGCGGGCAACTGCGTCGTGATCAAGCCCGCCGAGCAGACACCGGCATCCCTGCTGCTCCTGTTCGAGATCATCGGCGACCTGCTGCCGGCCGGCGTCGTGAACATCGTGAACGGGTTCGGTATCGAGGCGGGCGCTCCGCTCGCGCAGCACAAGCGCATCCGCAAGGTCGCCTTCACGGGCGAGACCACGACCGGTCGCCTCATCATGCAGTACGCCTCGCAGAACCTGATCCCGGTCACGCTGGAACTCGGAGGCAAGAGCCCCAACGTGTTCTTCGAAGACGTCGCGCGTTCGACCAGCGATCCGTTCTACGACAAGGCGCTCGAGGGCTTCACGATGTTCGCGCTGAATCAGGGCGAGGTCTGCACCTGCCCCTCGCGCGCACTCATCCAGCGGTCGATCTACGACGGCTTCCTCGCCGACGGGCTGGAACGGGTCGCGAAGGTCGTGCAGGGCAATCCGTTGGATCCGGCGACGATGATCGGCGCGCAGTCGTCGAACGATCAGCTCGAGAAGATCCTCAGCTACATCGACATCGGCAAGCAGGGCGGTGCGCGACTGCTCACCGGTGGCGAGAGGGTCGATCTCGGCGGCGATCTGAGCGAGGGCTTCTACGTCGCACCGACCGTGTTCGAGGGCACCAATGACATGCGCATCTTCCAGGAGGAGATCTTCGGGCCGGTGCTGTCGGTCACCTCGTTCGACGGCTTCGACGACGCGATCTCGATCGCGAACGACACCCTCTACGGACTGGGTGCCGGCGTGTGGAGCCGCAGCGGGGACACGGCTTATCGTGCAGGACGAGCGATCGAGGCCGGACGCGTCTGGACGAACACGTATCACCAGTACCCGGCGCATGCGGCGTTCGGCGGGTACAAGCAGTCGGGCGTCGGGCGCGAGAACCACAAGATGATGCTCGACCACTACCAGCAGACGAAGAACCTCCTCGTCTCGTACGCGGAAGGGCCGATGGGCTTCTTCTGAGCTCGATCCCCGGGCGGGCGCTGCTCCCTCAGCGTCCGCCCGGCTCCCTCCCCGGAAGGCGGCAGTCATGGTCAGCATCGGCACCTATCAGCGCGTGGACGTGACGGAGGCGGCGGCCGCACTCGTGCGTGAGCTGACCGCACAGCACGGGCCGCTCATGTTCCACCAGTCCGGCGGCTGCTGCGACGGCTCTTCACCCATGTGCTATCCGATCGGGATGTTCATCACGGGGCCGGGCGACGTGCTGCTCGGTGCCCTCGACGTCGGGCTGCCGCAGACGGTGGAGGTGTTCATGTCGGAGTCGCAGTTCGAGTACTGGAAGTACACGCACCTGACCATCGACGTGGTGCCGGGGCGCGGTGCGGGTTTCTCGGTCGAAGGCCCGACCGGGATGCGATTCCTGATCCGGTCCCGGATGCTGAACGATGCGGAGCTGGAGTACTTCGGCTTGTCGACGCGAGCGGTGTGAACGGCGCGACGGAGGCTTCTGGTTACGATGAGCCGATGTGGTGGACGGACGAGCAGTGGTCGGAGCTCATCGATCCCGCGCGGTGTGGCATGTGCGGCGACGCTCACCTGGAGGAGAACGAACACAGCATCCTGGTGGGTTCCACCGAGGCCACGTACTTTCGTCTCGTGCGAAATCAAGCTCACGCCGGTTATTCCGTGGTGATTCTTCGTGAACACGTCACCGACCTCGATCGGCTCGATGCGCTCCAGCTCAATGCTTTCTGGCACGACGTGCAGCGCGCGGGGAAGGCGGTCGGCGCGGCGTTCACGCCCCGAAAGATCGACTACCTCGTGATGGGGCATCGCGCACCGCACCTGCACTGCCATGTGTTCCCGCAGCATCGAGACGATGACCCGCTTCGGAATGTGGATATCGCGGAGGGGCCTGTGTACCTGTCGGCGTCCGAATTGGATGGTTCCGTCGCCGCTCTTCGCGAGACGTGGCGGGACTTCGCCTGACCCCGCCCGGTGCTCAGCGCGGCAGCCGCGGCACGGCATCGACCAGAGCCCGCGTGTACGGGTCCTGCGGTTTGTGCAGCACGGCCGGGGTGGCCCCCTGCTCGACCACGCGGCCGTTCTGCAGCACGAGCGTGCGATCACAGGCCGAGGCGATCGCGGTCAGGTCGTGCGACACCATCACGAGCGACAGGCCGTTCTCGCGGCGCAGCCGGTCGAGCAGCTCGAGCACCTGCACGCGCGTCGTCACGTCGAGGGCGCTGACGGGTTCGTCGGCGAGCAGCACCCGGGGGCGTGAGACCACGGCGCGCGCGATCGCGATGCGCTGGCGCTGCCCACCGGAGAACTCGTGCGGATAGCGGCGCGCGGTGTCGGCGGGAAGCCCGACGGAGTCGAGCGCCTCGGCGATGCGGCGTTGGGCATCGGCGCCGGTTGCCAGACCCAGCGAACGGAGCGGTTCGCCGATGATCCGGTCGATGCGTTGGCGCGGGTCGAGAGACGAGTACGGGTCCTGGAACACCGGCTGCACGCTCGCGCGGAAGCGACGCATCTGCGCCCGGTCGCGCAGTGCGAGCGGGGCATCCTCGAACAGCACCTGTCCATCGCGCGGGGCGGCGAGTCCGAGCAGCAGTCGCAGGATCGTCGACTTGCCCGCACCCGATTCGCCGACCAGGCCGAGGGAGTCGCCTTCGTCGATGCGCAGCGACACGTCGTCGAGCACGCGGCGGGACCCGTAGGCGAAGCCGGCACCACGCAGTTCGAGCAGGCTCATGCGCCGACCTCCCCGGCGTCGAGGAAGGCGTCGAGTGCACGGGCGCTGTCGACCAGCATCCTCGTGTACGGCTCGGCGGGCTCCTGCAGCACCTGCGCGACCGTGCCTGCTTCGACCATGAGTCCGTCGCGCAGCACGACGATGCGATCGACCATGCGCGAGACGACGGCCAGATCGTGGCTGATGAACAGCAGCGCCATGCCTCGTTCGTCGACCAGGCGTTCCATCAGCGCGAGCACCCCGTCCTGCACGGTCACGTCCAGTGCAGTCGTCGGTTCGTCGGCGATGAGCAGTTGCGGGCGAGCCGCGAGGGCGACGGCGATCGCCACCCGCTGACGCTGGCCACCCGAGAGCTCATGCGGGTAGGCGCGTGCGATGCGGGCGTCGGACAACGCGACCTCGTCGAGGGCAGCCGCTACCGCAGAACGCAGCTCCGCCCCGCGCAGCCCGAGATGGCGGCGCAGCGGTTCGGCGATCTGGCGGCCGACCTTCATCAGCGGGTCGAGCGCGGTGAGGGGCTCCTGGAACACGATCTGCGCGACGGGTCCGCGCAGCGGGCGGAGGTCGGCGTCTCGGGCGTCGATCACCTGGTGGCCGTCGAGCAGCACCGAGCCCGACGCGCTGAGGGCATCCGGCAGCAGCCCGGTCACGGCCAGGGAGGTCAGTGATTTGCCCGAGCCGGACTCACCGATCAGGCCCAGGCGCTCACCGGGCGCGAGGGAGAAGGCGACATCGCGCACGAGGGTGCCCGCGCCGGAGCGGACCGTGAGGCCGGAGACGTCGAGGATGCTCATCGGCTCCTCCTGCGGGTCGGGTCGGCCAGGTCACGCAGACCGTCGGCGAGGAAGTTCACGCCGAGCACGAGCGCGATGATCGCGACACCGGGAGCGATGGCGCCGACGGGGGCGGTGAGCACGGTGCCCTGCGCCTCCTGCAGCATCCGTCCCCAGGAGGCGTTGGGCGGCGGTGCCCCCAACCCGAGGTACGACAGGCTCGCCTCGGCCAGCACGGCTGCGCCGAACTGCAGCGCCAGGCTCACGGCGAGCGTGGGTGCGATGTTCGGCAGCACATGCTGGAACACGATGCCGAGCACGCCGGTGCCGCTCGTGCGCGCGGCGGTGATGTACTGCTCCTGCAGCACGCGACGCGCGAGGATGCGCGTGAGACGGGCGACGACCGCCGACATCGCGAGTCCGATCGCGAGCACCGCCGACCACAGCGACGCTCCCTGTACGGCGACGACCAGCATCGCGAGCAGGAGGACGGGGAACGCGATCACGACATCCAGTCCGGCGGAGAGGGTGTCGTCGACCCAGGGGCGCGCGAATGAGGCGAGAAGCCCGACGACGGTGCCGAGGATCGCCGCGATCGCGACGGCGCAGGTGCCGACGATGAGGGCGATACGTGCGCCCCACATCAGCTGCGAGAACAGGTCGCGTCCGAGTCGGTCGGTGCCGAGCAGGTGCAGGGCGCTGGGCCCCTCGAGACGCCCGCCGCTGGTGTCGGCCAGCGGATAGGGGAGCCAGAACAGGGCGACCAGGGCGATCAGCACGATGATGCCGGTGAGGACGATCCCGATCAGCAGGGTCGCCTTCGGCCGCCGGCGAACGGGCACGGACGCGGTGATCAGCTGTTCGGCGACGCGGCTCATCGGTTCCCCGAGACGCTCGTGCGCAGGCGCGGATCGATCAGTCGCTGCACGATGTCGGCGGCGAACCCGACCAGCAGCACGAAGAGAGTGCTGACGACGAGGACGCCCTGGATGACCTGGAAGTCATGCTGTTCGATGGCCGACAGCAGCAGGCTGCCGAGGCCCGGAAGCGTGAAGACGCTCTCGACGACCACCGCGCCGAGAAGCGTCGTCGACAGTTCGATGCCGAGCACCGCGACGACGGGCACCGCGCCGTTGCGCACCCCATGCCGGAGCAGAGCCTCACCCATGCCGGAACCACCGGCGCGGGCGGTGCGCAGATAGTCGCTGCCGAGCACGTCGAGCGTCGCCGAGCGCACGTATCGGCTCAGGGAGGCGCTCATGACGATCACGATGGTGAGGATGGGCAGCGCGAGCGAGCGCAGTGCATCCGTCGGATCTTCCCAGTCCTTGCGGGGGAATCCGCCGGACGGCAGAGCACCGAGGCCGAGCGCGAACACCCAGACGAGCACCACGCCGACCCAGAACACGGGGACCGCGACACCGAGCTGCGCGAAGCCCGAGAGGGCGATGCCGTACCAGCGGTCGGATTTCACGGCGGCGGTGATGCCGATGACGAGGGAGACGAGCAGCGCGATCGTGAAGGCGATGAGGGTGAGCGGAAGCGTCACGGCGAGACGGTCGGCGATGTCGGGCCCGACAGGGCGCGAGCTCAGGAACGATTCACCCAGATCGAAGCGGAGCACCTGGCTCGCCCACGTCGTGAACTGCTGCAGCAGCGGCTGGTCGGAGCCGACCTGAGCGCGCGCGGCATCGATCTGCTCCGGGGTGGCGTTCACCGAGAGCAGGGCGTTGGCCGGGTCGCCGGGAAGCAGGCGCAGCAGAACGAAGATCGCGAGCATCGCGACGACGAGCGATACCGCGAGGAACGCGAGGCGGCGCAGGAGGTAGGCGAGCATGGCTTCTCAGGATGACGTGGGGGATGCCGACGCGCGGCATCCCCCACGAACGTCAGGACTTGACGATGTCGTAGGCGAAGAACTGCGAGTTCAGGCCGTTGACCGGGTACCCGCTGAGATCGCTGGAGGCGACCACGATCTGCGGGTACAGGTACAACCATACGCTCGCGGCATCCGCGGCGATCTTCTCGTTGACCTGCTTCAGCAGGGCCGTCTGCTCGTCGGTCGTTGCGGCCTGCTCGGCCTGGGCGACCCACTGCTGCACGTCGGTGTCGTTGTAGCCCCAGTAGAAGTCGGGGTTGCCGTACCAGACCACGTCGCGGTCGTTCACGTGCTCCTGCAGAGTGGCCTCGAAGTCCTGCTCCTTGAACACCTTCGTGTACCACTCGTCGGCGCTGATCGTGTTGATCTCGACCGTGATGCCGACCTGGGCGAGCTGCGACTGCAGGAACTCCGCCACGGCGGGGTGCGGGTCGTAGCTCGGGGTGTCGAGCGTGAACGTGAAGCCGTCGGCGTAGCCGGCCTGCGCGAGCAGATCCTTCGAGAGCTCGACGTCGTAGGGATTCACGGAGGTGAGGTCCTCGTACCAGGGGTCGGTCGGCGGCACCATCGACCCGATCAGCGTGCCGTAGTCGCCCCAGATCGACTCGAGGAGCTTCTTCGTGTCGATCGCGGAATAGACCGCCTTGCGCACGAGCGTGTTGTCGAAGGGGGCGACGCGGTCGTTGAAGGCGAGCAGCTCCTTCGTGGTCGAGGTGCCCTCGCTCACGACGTAGTCGTCGGAGTCGAACTGCGTGAGCGAGTCGGGGTTCTGCACACTGGTGATGACGTCGATCTCACCCGTGAGGAGTGCGTTGTTCTCCGCCGTCGCGTCGGTGAAGTACGTGTAGACGACCTCGCCGTTCTTGGCAGGCTCGCCCCAGTAGTCGTCCCAGCGCTGGAGGGTGAGGGTCGAGCCCTTCTTCCACTCGTCCAGCGTGTACGGGCCGGTGCCGTCTTCGGACGACGTGATGTCGCCGGCCTCGTCGTTCACGATCCAGACGTAGCTGAGGTTGTACAGGAACGAGATCGAGCGCTCCGACAGCGTGAACACGACCGTCTTGTCATCGGGGGTGGCGATGTCGGCGATGGTCTTGAAGCTCGACTTGCGGGCGGACACGGAGTCTTCGGCGGTGACGGCCTCGATGCTCGACTTCACGTCGGCGGAGGTGAGCGGGTCGCCCGAGTGGAAGGTCACGTCGTCGCGCAGCGTGATCGTGTAGGTCAGGCCGTCGTCGGACACCTCGGCGTCTTCGGCGAGGAGCGGTTCGACCTCGCCGTCGTCCGTGAGCCGGTACAGGCCCTCGTAGACGTTGCCGGTCAGCGCCTCGGTCACACCCTGGCCGCCGCCCTGCGTGTTGCTGAGGTTGGTGGGCTCGTACAGCGACCCGATGAGGATCGTGGCGTCTTCGCTCGCGGTGGCGTCGTTGCTCGTGCCCGACGCGCAGCCGGCCACGAGGGCGAGCGTGGCGACGGCGCCGAGCGCGCCGAGGATGCGGGTTCTTCTCATGAGTACTCCAGGGTGAGCGAGTGCGGCGTCACGCCGCGTAGATGTCGAAGCCGTCGCGGAACACGACGTTCTTCTCGCCTGCTCGGATAGGCAGGGGGAAGCGGTTGGATGCCGGCGGCAGCGGGCAGTTGTACTGGGCGCTGAATCCGCACGGCGGCACGAAGGCGCGGTTGAAGTCGAGGACGACGGAGCCCTCGTCGTCGCGCAGCTGCACGAACAGGAAGCGACCGGATCCGTAGGTCTCCGAGCCGTTCGTCTCGTCGCCGAACACGAGCAGCAGCGTGCCGCCGTCGTCGAACGCGGCGAGGGTGTACTCGTGGCCGTCGAGCTCGAGGCGGATGTCGCCGGGGACGACCAGGTCGCGCGTGCCGCCGTTGTCGCGGATGTGCTCGAACGACACGCGTCGATCACCGGAGACCGGGGTGAAGTGTCCCTCGAGCACCCACGCCGGGTCGTAATCGTAGGTGTCGATGCGGTCGAAGGCGCGGATGGCGGGGGCGTCGGCATCCCAGACGCGCAGCCCGTGCTCCGCCTGACCCGTCTCGATGTTCGTGCGCTCGATCGGCGTCACGGTCACTGTGCCGGCCGCGGCGCGCTGTTCGGCATCGACATCGGGGCGCTCACCGGTCCAGCGGGTCTCGATCAGGGCGAGGTTGCCGGTCGGCGACGTGACGGCGGCGCGGCGCTCGGCCTGCCAGTGGGTGTGTTCTTCGCGTTCAGACATCGCTTTCAATTCTCTTGCATGCAGAAGGGGGCGGGGTCGGGTTCGTCACCCGGGGTCACACAGGCGGTGCTCAGTCGCTCGCGCCGTCGAGCATCGCCCTCGACGCGCGCGTCTGCGCGCGCAGAGCTGCGGCCAGAGCGGAGACGGCGGGTAGGCGCAGCGACTCGGGACGAGCGACCAGGTAGTAGGGGAGCTTCTCGGCGAACACCGAGGGCAGCAGCCGCACGAGGTCGTGGTGGCGGTCTGCCGCGAAACAGGGGAGGAGGCCGATGCCGGCGCCTGCTCGCGTGGCCTCGACATGCACGAAGACGTTTGTGGAGGTCAGGCCGTCCTGCATGCGCGGCACGAGTCGGCGAGGCAGGTCGAGGGCATCGACCTGCAGCATCGAATCGACGAAGTACACCAGCTGGTGCTGCTCCAACTCGGCAGCGGTGCTCGGCGTTCCGACCCGATCGAGGTAGTCGCGGGACGCGTACATTCCCAGCGTGTAGGTGCCGAGCTTCACGGCGTGCGCACGACGCGTCTGCGGCACCCCCACCACGACCTCGAGATCGAGACCGGCGCGATGCTCGGCGGCGCGCCGGGTCGCCGCGACGATCTCGACCGTGAGTCGCGGATGGTCCCTGCGCAGCGCGGCGACCGCGGGGGCCGCGATGTAGGCGCTGAATCCGTCTGTCGCCGACATGCGGACGACGCCGGAGATCGGATCCGGCGGTTCGGTGCCGCCGTCGAGCTGCGACAGCGCCGCTTCGATCCGGCCTCCCGTCTCTGCGGCGGACCGGCCGAGGTCGGTCAACTCCCACCCCGTCGCCGACTGTGCGACCACGCGCCCGCCGAGCACGTCCTCGAGGGCGGCGATACGGCGGGCGACGGTCGTGTGATCGAGTCCCAGATGCGCGGCGGCACTCGTGTAGCGTCCGGTGCGCGCGACCGCGAGGAGCACGAGAAGGTCGTCGGCGCGAGGCCGCTTGACAGCATCCATTCTGCAATTATGCACAGTCGATGTGCAGCACTGGGCGTTGTTGCAGAGACCGCCGTGCTCGACACTGGGACGCGGGTGTCACCGGCGACACCCGAAGGAGACAGACATGACATCCTCAGTGAGCGCGGCCCCCACCGCCCCCTCCGCCCCGAACTCGAAGCTGAAGCGGGTCGTCGCGGCCTCCATGGCCGGCACGGTCGTGGAGTGGTACGAGTTCTTCCTCTACGCCACCGCGGCCAGCCTGGTGTTCGGCACCTACTTCTTCCCCGCGACCGGTTCTCCCCTCGACGGGATCATCGCGGCCTTCGTCACCTACGCGATCGGCTTCATCGCGCGTCCGCTCGGCGGCATCGTCTTCGGGCAGATCGGCGACCGGTTCGGCCGCAAGCCCACCCTGCAGGCGACGATCATCATCGTCGGCGCAGCGACGTTCCTGATGGGGTGCCTCCCCGGGTTCCAGAGCATCGGCTACTGGGCGCCCGCCCTGCTGGTGGCGCTGCGCTTCCTCCAGGGCTTCGCCGTGGGCGGGGAGTGGGGCGGCGCCGTGCTGCTGGTCGCCGAGCAGAGCCCCGACCGCTCGCGTTCGTTCTGGTCGAGCTGGCCCCAGGCCGCCGTGCCCGTGGGGAACCTGCTCGCCACCCTCGTGCTGCTCGTGAGCTCATGGGTGATGAGCTCGGCCGCCTTCCTCGAATGGGGCTGGCGCATCGCCTTCTGGCTGTCGGCGGTGATCGTGCTGGTCGGCTTCTACATCCGTCGTCACGTCGAAGAGGCGCCGATCTTCCTCGAGGCCAAGGCGCAGGTCGAGGCGGAGAAGGCCACGTCGTACGGTGTCGTCGAGGTGCTGCGCCGCTATCCGAAGGGCATCCTGCAGGCGATGGGCATCCGCTTCGCCGAGAACATCGTCTACTACATCGTCGTCAGCTTCACGATCGTCTACCTGAAGACGGTGCACGAATACGACACGAGTCAGTTGCTGCTCGCGTTGCTCATCGCGCACGTCGTGCACTTCGCGATCATCCCGCAGCTGGGGCGTCTCGCCGACCGGTGGGGGCGTAAGCCCGTCTACCTCACCGGCGCGATCCTCAGCGCGACCTGGGCGTTCTTCGCCTTCCCGATGTTCGACACCCTCAACCCGGTCCTCATCGTGCTGGCCGTGACCATCGGGCTCTGCTTCCACGCCTTCATGTACGCCCCGCAGCCGGCGGTGATGGCGGAACTGTTCCCCACGCGGATGCGGTACTCGGGCGTCTCCCTCGGCTCCCAGGTCACCGCGATCCTCGCCGGCTCGCTCGCCCCGATCCTCGCGATCCAGTGGCTGCGCGACTTCGGATCCTGGTTGCCGATCGCGATCTACATCGTCATCGCCTGCGTCGTGACCGCCATCGCCGTGGTGTCGTTGCGCGAGACGAAGGGCATCTCGCTGCAGGCCATCGATGACGCCGATGCCGCCCGTGCGGCCGCGGCCTGATATGCGAAGGAGTACGACATGACCGATCTGCACGGACGCAGGGCGCTCGTCACGGGTGGGGCGAGCGGCATCGGGGCGGCCTGCGCCCGTGAGCTCGCTTCGGCGGGCGCCCGGGTCACGGTCGCCGATGTCGACCGTGCGTCCGCGGAGGCGCTCGCGGCGGAGATCGGCGGAGAGGCGTGGCACGTTGACCTCTCCGACCTCGGGGCGCTGGCCGATGCCCGCATCGACGTCGACATCCTCGTCAACAATGCGGGAGTGCAGCACGTGAGCCCGATCGAGGACTTCGCGCCGGAGCGGTTCTCCTTCATCCTGCGGCTCATGCTCGAGGCGCCGTTCCTGCTCATCCGGGCCGCCCTCCCCGGAATGTACGACCGGGGCTTCGGGCGGGTGATCAACGTGTCGAGCGTGCACGGCTTGCGCGCCTCCGCCTACAAAGCGGCGTACGTCGCAGCGAAGCACGGCTTGGAGGGGCTGTCGAAGGTGACGGCACTGGAGGGCGGGCCCCGAGGTGTGACGAGCAACTGCATCGACCCGGGCTACGTGCGCACGCCCCTCGTCGAGAAGCAGATCGCCGATCAGGCCCGCGTGCACGGGATCCCCGAGGAAGAGGTCCTCGCGACCGTGATGCTCACCGAGTCCGCCATCAAGAGGCTCGTCGAGCCGAGCGAGGTCGCCTCGCTCGCGCTGTGGCTCGCCGGTGACTCCGCGGGGATGGTCACCGGGGCCAGCTACACGATCGACGGCGGCTGGTCGGCCCGCTGAGGGCGTGCTTCAGCCGTTGAGGCGCTCGGTGAGATGCACGGTCACCTCGTCGCCGTCGCCCTTTCCGATGCGCGTGCGGATGGGGGCGGCGACCGGGAGCTTGTGGGTGCCGTCGCCGAGCGCCATGAAGGCGCCGCGGAAGGGCTCGCCGTCGATGGTGCCCGCGACCTTGACGAGTCCTCGTGTGCCGAAGATGGTCGCGGAGTCGTCCAGCTGCACGCAGGTCCAGGTGTCGCCTTCGCGAACCTTTCCGAGGGTGGCCGTGAATGTGATGTCGAGGGGGCTGCTCATGTGCCTCTCCTTTCGGTCAGACGAACGATCCGACGATCGCTCCGATGATGACGAGCTTGAGGATCCAGTCGAGCAGGTGCACACCCGCTGCCGGCAGCGCGGTGTTCTCGTGTACGACGCCGCCCATGAGCAGGACGAGAGGGAGTGTGCACAGCGCCAGTCCGAGGAGCGACCCGGAACCGGCGCCGTGCCAGCCGGCTGCGATCATCAGCCCGGCCACGAGGCAGGAGACGATGAGGCTGCGCAGGACCACCGATGCCATCTGTGCGGCGGCGGGGAGGCCGGGTCGAGGAGTGCTCGTCCGAGAGATGAGCGCCGAGACCGGGGGCACGGCGTAGAGCAGAGCGCTCGCGATGAACGATGCCACCGTGGCGAGGACGATTGCCGGAACGATCATGTCGGCCTCCTTTAGTACTTGTTGGTACTCAAAGCAGGCCCGACACGAGAAACTGTCAAGTACTAAACTGAACGACATGACCGCGATGACTCGAACGCCTGGACGTCCGGCCGGTCGCACGGGCGAAGCGCTGCTCGATACCGCCCGTGATGTCTTCCTCGAGTTCGGATACGCGGGGGCATCGATGGACGAGGTCGCCAAGCGCGCCCGCATCTCGAAGGCGTCCCTCTATCGGGAGCATGCGTCGAAGTCGGCGCTGTATGCCGCCGTCGTCCGGCATTGGGCGCTCGCCGGCCGTGATGCCATGAGACCGGCTCTCGAAGCGGTGAGGGCGCATCCCGACCTGAGGGAGGGGCTCGTCGCACTCGGCGAGACGATGCGAGCCGGGATGCTGAGCGCGCCGGTGGTGGCGATGCGTCGACTGGTCATCGCCGAAGCGGCCGCGCATCCGGAGGTCGCGAGGGACTACCTGGCGCAGAGCTGGGACGCGAACATCCGCAATCTCGCAGACGCGATGATCGATCTCTCCGACGCGCACGGTCTGACCGTCGACGACGCCGACGCACTCGCGAGCGAGTTCACTTGGCTGGTCGTGGGCGCACCTTTGAACGCCGGCCTCTTGAGTGTGGAGACAGGTGAGCCACCGGTGGCCAGAGCCGTCGATCTGTTCTTGGCGGGCTACCTCCCTCGCGAGGACCGCGGGTAAGCAAGCGCATTCGCCCGAATGGATGCAACGGGTTGCAACCTCGCCCGGTATACCATTTGGCCATACGCCCAGCAGCGTCAGTCCCCAGCTGACCGTGGGCGGGGCGGCTCAGCCGTCATGCGGAGGGAGAGTGGATCTCTTTTCGATCCCGAGGGGGGATGGGGTGGGAGCTCGGTCCCCAGCCGGCACCCACCCCCACACTCGGCCCTCCGCCTCTCTCCGCCCGTCGGCTCAGCCCGGCTCGTTCCGTCGGCTCGGTTCCGTCGGCCTCTGTTCCGTCGGCTCGGTTCCGTCGGCCTCCGTTCGGTCGGCTCCGTGGAATGGGTTCAGTACAGTCGGCTGACGATCCAGAAGCCGATGACCGCGATCACGATGACGACCGGCACCCAGGTGCCGCCGCGCTTGAGCCGTCGGCCCTGCGGCGCGACGCCGGGAGGCGGGGTGAGCAGCCCGGCCGGGGGAGCGAACGGCAATGAGGGAGTCGGCGCCGGAGCCGAGGCGAGCGATCCGGTCTCGGCCACGAGCCGCTCATCGCGCCACCGCGTCCATTGATCGAACTTCGTCAGCAGGGCTCCGACGGTGCCGAAGAGCCAGGCCCAGGTGGCGGGATCGAGGGTCGAGACCTTCCGTTGCGTGTAGAGGAACAGCCAGTCGTCGACGATCTCCACGTCGAGCTCGGCGGCGTTGTCGATGAACCTCGCCATGATGTCTGGCGTGAAGAGATAGAGGGCATCGCGTTCGTACCCCTCAGGGCAGTAGAGCGTGAAGTGCCGATCGAAGTCGCCCTCGAGGGACAGGCGCTGGCTTCGCTGGAACGATGCCGGCAGGTTCGAGCCGAAGCCGTTGTTGCCCGTGGCGTCGAGCACGATGTTCGGCAGCGGCACGTCGAGCTTCACGGCCACGTATCCCCACCGGTAGGTCGTGGAGTTCTTTCCCGACTGCACCGTGTACTGGTAGTTGCCGAACTCGACGAAGCGCGGGCGGGTGCCGCGGATCAGATCGGTGGACTGCCGTGCGCGGCCGAGATGGAAGATCATCCCGGGCAGGGGTGGGTCGGCGACCTTCGGCTCGTAGGTCATTCCGTTCGCCTGGGCGAAGCTGTGCAGTCGATATCGCCGGGCCTGCGCGTTGCGCACCCCCAACCAGATCATCACTCCCACCGCGGCGAGGAGGAGTACGATCAGCACGAGGGGGATCGCCGCGGCGGCGGGCGAGTCGCCGAAGGACGCCAGACTCAGGGTGACGCCGACGAGGAGCGGGAGCATCACGACCGCGAAGATCGCTGCCGCGACGATGCCGATGACCGTGGACGCCGTCACGCCGCCCGTCGGTCGCGAACGGAGTTCCGCGGCGAAGGCGCGCACCGCAGCGGGATCCACCGCATCGGTGAGCGGGCGCGCGTCGAAGGGCGGCTGCGGGGAGGTCACCGGTTCACCGCATCGGCGTCCCACGTGAGGGCGGCCCCCTCCGGAAGAGGGAGCGCCTCCAGCTGCTCGTCCGCGCAGAGCGCCTCGATCAGGGCAGACGAGCCGGCCACGATCGTCGAGTCGTAGTCGACCTCGCTCACCATCACCCAGGCACGATCCTCGGGCCAGAGGATGCTCGGGCTCTGGGCCGACGGCGGGAATCCGTGCTCCTCGGCGGGGACATCGCGCCACGGCACGTGCAGCACCCACTCCGGGTCGGCGAATGCGCGCGGCGGAGCGGAGAACAGCACGTGGTCGCGCCCCGGCAGATCGAGCCGAGGCCCCTCCGAGATCTCCCGCGAGAGGATGCCCTCTTGCCAGGTGGGCCGACGGAAGACGTTGTTGAACGGGTCGTGCGCGCTGCGCTCGAGCATCGCCTGATGGTTCGGATCGTCGGTGAAGGTCAGGAAGGAGCGGGAAGGCGTGACACCGAAGAAGCCCAGCAGCCCCCCTCGCCCCTCCCAGAGTGCGGCGAAACCGGAATCCGGAGTCCGCGTGTGGTCCACGAGGTGAGCGGCGATGGTCGCCAGAAGGGTCGGATCGAGCTCACCCTCCATCGGGGCGGTGAACTCGCGACCGTCCGGGGCGATCCGCGTGCGCCAGTCGCCGTCGGGCGGGGTGCGCACGATCCGCTGCCATTGCGCGAGCGGATGCAGGACCGTGCCGAACGCCGCGGCGGTCTGCGCCCAGGAGACGGGCTCGTCGACGAACTCGGCCATGAGCGCGCGCTGCTCGGGCTCTGGCATGCGCACCAGCTCGTCAGCCGTCGGGATCGTCCGGCCGGGCAGCGACCGGGCGATCGCCGGATGGAAGATGCGTGCGTACGCAGGGAAACCACGGGGCACCACCCCGTGCATGGTCTCGTAGTCTGCGTCGAGCCGCTCGCGCAGCCACGCTCCCGCCGAGGGATCGGACATCCACTCCATGCCCCCACGCTACCCGGCACATCGCGGCGCGCAGTGTCGGCGGACACCGGGCGTGCAGAGAGCGGCTCTAGGCTGACGGCGTGGAGACCGGGAGAGGGAGCGTCGCACCGCGGTCCTCAGCCGCGCCGCGGCCCGCTCTCGCGTGGGAGCTCGCCCGCATTCTGATCGGCATCGCGGTCGTCGGGATCCTCGTGTACGCCTATGCCCTGCGCATCGCCGTCGGAGACGTGAATCCGCTCGACTACTTCGGGTACTTCACGAATCAGACCAGTCTGATCGCGGCGGGCGTCCTGATCAGCACCGGATTCCTCGGTGTGAGCGGCCGACGGTCTCCGTCCTGGCTCACCCTGCTGCGCGGCCTCGTGACCGCGTACCTGATCGTCGTCGGCGTGATCTACAACGTGCTCGTCCCGGGCACCGGCTCGGCGCCGCCCTGGGTGAGCGTCGTCCTGCACGTCGTCTTCCCCGTGGTCGTCGTGCTCGACTGGCTGCTGGTCGGCGATCACCCGCGCCTGCCGTGGCGCCTGCTGTGGTTGCTGTTGCCGTACCCCGTGATGTGGCTGATCGTGGTGCTCCTGCGTGGCGTGACGGACGGGTGGGTTCCGTACGGTTTCCTGCTCCCGGAGCGGGGCCCGCTGTCGCTGCTGCTCCACATCGTCGTCCTGCTCGCCGCCGTTCTGCTCGCCGGAGTCCTGGTCTGGTCCGCCAGCCGATTCCGCGGCGTGTGGAGCGCCGGTCGTCGCATCGACCGCACCTGATCCGACCCGGTGCTGTGCTGTCCCGGGCCGGGCACTACGGTAGGAACCGCGTCACGCGAGCCGATGGTGGTTGGGGGAGAGTCCGAATGCTGAATCAGGCCGAAGCGGTGTCCGGCGAGAGGGTCTTCCGCAGGCACCCGCTCCGCTCGGCCGTCGGGGCGATCATGCTCTCGGTGGTGCTCTCTGCGGCGACGCTCTTCCTTCTCCCGAGGTTCCTGCCCGCCACCATGAAGATCTCGACCCGCGGCGTCGTGGTGCTCGTGGTCGCGATCGCGCTGACCATCGCCGTGTTCACCGGCTTCTTCTGGTTCCGCAACATCCGGATCGTGGTGCGCCCCCATGAGGTCGAGATCGGCAAGGCGGGCAGTCGTGAGACGTTCGCACGGGCGACGACCGCCTTCCGCGCGAAGATCACCGAGCACCGCACGAACGGACTGCCCAGCGGCACCACGCGTGCGTTGATCGTTCACAGCGGCGACCGGGAGATCACGATCGAGCTCCCCGGCTATTCGAGGCCGATGTTCAACGAGCTGATGGCGACGCTCAATCCGATCGCGCAGCCGGTGTTCGACGATCCCGTCGCCGCCGCGCGCGCCGGGGCCCAGCTGCCGACGCAGTTCGCGATCGACGGCGGGGGCGAGCGGCGCCTGGCGACGCGGATCACCATCGCCGCTGTCGGGCTGCTCGTCATCGCTATCGCTGTCGGGCTGCTCGTGGCGGTGCCCGGTTTCGTCGAGAGCGAGCTCTCGGCCCTCATCCTGCTCGCCCCGTTCGCGGCGCTCGCCGCCATCGGGTTCGGGATCGGGGCCGTGCAGCGACGACGCCTGGTGCGGTCGATTCCCGCCCACGTCTCCGTCGACGGTCAGGGCATCCGCATCGACGGCGTCGACACCCCCTACTCGCAGCTCACCCGCATCTGGCTGACTCCGCCCGCGTACCCGGTCAAGCGCCTCCGCCTCGAACGCGCCGGCGGCAAGGCCACGACGCACCTGCTCGCTTCCTCGCTCGTGGGCATCACGCCGGACTACGGCGATCTCCTCCTGGCGGTACGTGCCAGGACGGCGCATCTGCCCGGCCTGCTCTCCCTGGATCTCGAGTGACGGCGCCGGAGCAGGGGTCGGTGCCGGTGCAGGAGCCGGCGAGGTTCGCCCCCGAGTACCCGATCCGCACGGAGCGACTGCTCCTGCGCCCGATCGCCACCGCCGATGCCGTCGCGATGCACGTGTACAAGTCGGATCCGGATGCCGTGCGATACGTGCCGTATCCACCGCTGGAGCTGGCCGACGTCGAACGGCGCATCGCCACCACCTGGTCGAACACGCGGTTCACGAAGGAGGGCGACGCTGTCTCCCTCGCCGTCGAGGAGTGTGCGTCCGGAGCCCTGGTCGGCGACGTGGTGCTGTTCTGGCGCAGCGAGAACGACCGATCCGGCGAGGTCGGATACATCTTCGACCCGCGGGCCACAGGCCGGGGCTACGCGACCGAGGCGATCGATGCGCTCCTCGCCCTCGGTTTCGACGGCCTGGGCCTGCATCGCATCGTCGCGCGGCTCGATGAGCGCAACACGTCATCCGCACGCGTCGCCGAAAGGCTCGGCTTCCGACGCGAAGCGCGGTTCGTGGAGAGCGAGTGGTTCAAGGACGAGTGGACGACCCTGCTCGTCTACGCCCTCCTCGGCGACGAATGGCGCGAACGCCGTGGGCGGACGCCACGGGCGGAGATAGCGGTCGGAGATAGTGGGCGGAGATGACCGGGGCGGCGTGCGATCACTGATCGCACGCCGCCCCGAAGCCCTCCCGCTACTGCTTGAGCATCGCGACGGCGAGCTTGTGCGAGTCGTCGATCAGATGGGAGTGGTCGTCGTCTCCGAGATCGATGCGCACCCACTCGAGCGTGCCGGTGAAGCCGTTGCCTGCTGCCGGGTAGTCGGGCGAGACCGGCGAGGCCAGGTCGCAGCCGACATCCACGGTCTCGTCGAAAGTGAACTGGAACGGGATCGTCTTGTGCACGCGCCCTTCGCCGATCTTGTCGTCGCCCGCGTAGAGGGTGACGGTGCCGCCCTTGGCGAGTCCGCCGCCGTCATAGGCGAAGTGCGCCCGCAGCTCCTGCTCACCGGCAGGGATCGGATCGTCGGAGCGGATGATGTCGACGTCGATGCCGAGCAGGTTGTAGGCGAACGCGAGGCGGCCGTCCTTCGTGTAGAACGACCACCCGCCGTAGGCGCCGCCCTGCGCGATGAGCACGCCGTCGACTCCGGATTCGGGCACCGCGACGCGGGCGGTCACGGTCCACGACTTGTTCTTGATGTTGATGGTGGTGTTCTCGCTGAGGCGCTTCATGCCCGGGTAGAACTTCTGGGTGTCGCTCATCGAGAGCACCGGACGACCGGCGAGGTCGGGGTTGAACCGCTCGGCAGTGCGGATGTCGAGGGGAAGCACGTTGAAGCGCGCTGCCTGGATGAGGAAGAGCTGCTGCAGGTGGGCGAGCCGCTCCGGTTCCTGGTCGGCGAGGTCGTGGGACTGGGTCCAGTCCTCGTCGACGTTGTAGAGCTCCCATCGGTCGTCGTCGAGTCCGTGGTCCGATCCGAGCCACGGATCCTTGTGCTTCGCGACCGCCGTCCACCCCTTGTGATAGATCGCGCGGTTGCCGACCATCTCGAAGTACTGCGTGATGTGGCGCTCCTCGGCCTCCGCGTCCGCGAATGTGTAGTTCATCGGGGTCCCCTCGTAGGGGCGCTGCGTCACACCGTTCACGCTCGTCGGTTCGGGGATGCCCGCGGCTTCGAGCACCGTCGGGGCGACATCGATCACGTGCGAGAACTGGTTGCGGATGCCCCCCTTCTCCACGCCTCCGTTCGGCCAGCTGACGATCGTGCCGTTGCGGGTGCCGCCCCAGTGGCTGGCGACCTGCTTGGTCCACTGATACGGGGTGTCCATGGCGTGGGCCCAGCCCACCGCGTAGTGGTTGTACGAGCTCGGGGTGCCGATGTCGTCGATGTGGTCGGCCACATACTGCTCGGTCTCGACATCGTTCATGTGGTTGATCGTGAAGCCCTCGTTGGTCGTGCCGTGCATCGACCCCTCGGCGCTCGCGCCGTTGTCGCCGATGATCACGTAGACGAGCGTGTCGTCGAGGATGCCGAGCTCTTCATAGGCGTCGAGCAGGCGACCGACGTGATGGTCGGCGTAGGCGAGGAAGCCGGCGTACACCTCCATCTGTCGGGCCAGGGCGGGCTTGATCAGGTCGCTCATCTCGTCCCATGCGGGGATGCCGGGGCTGCGGTCGGTGAGCACGGCGTCGGCCGGGATGACACCGAGCTCGAGCTGACGGGCGAAGGTCTCCTTGCGGATCTCGTCCCATCCCTGATCGAACTGCCCCTTGTACTTGTCCGCCCACTCGGCGGGCACATGGTGCGGGGCGTGCGTCGCGCCCGGGGCGAAGTAGGTGAACGACGGCACATCGGGGGCCAGCATCTTCTGCTCGCGCGTCCAGCCGATCGCCTTGTCGGTCATGTCGCCCATGAAGTGATAGCCCTGCTCGGGTGTGCCCCACGGCTCGACGGGCGTGGTGTTCTCGTAGATCGCCGGGTACCACTGGTTGGTCTCGCCGCCGATGAAGCCGTAGAAGTACTCGAAGCCGTTGCCCGGGGTGGGCCAGCCGTCGAACGGTCCGATCGCGCTCGCCTGCCACACCGGCACCTCGTGGCACTTGCCGAACTGGGCGGTGTTGTAGCCGTTGAGCTTGAGGGTCTCGGCCAGCGGCGCGCAGCTGTTGGGGCGCAGGGAGTTGTAGCCGGGGGCGGATGTCGCGATCTCGGTGATGCCGCCCATGCCGACGGTGTGGTGATTGCGTCCGCTGAGCAGAGCGGCACGGGTCGGCGAGCACAGGGCCGTGGTGTGGAAGCGGGTGTACTTGAGCCCTGCGGCGGCCACACGCTCGAAGTTCGGGGTGTGGATCGGACCGCCGAAGGCACTGGACGCGCCGAAGCCGACGTCGTCGATGAGCACCACGAGGACGTTCGGGGCATCTTTCGGCGGGCGCACGGGCGTGATCGGCGGGAAGGACGTGTCCGGGTCGGTCGCGTCGTAGGTGACCGTGCCCGTGTAGGCCAGATCAGGGATCGGAAGACTGGAACGCTGGGGTTCGGACATACTGACTCCTACGGCTCTCGGCGAGCAGAGCAGCCCGCTTCGCGCTCAGCCTAAGCAGGCGGGTCCAGGCTGTCACCACCCGCGACGGGTGACTTTGCGGGTGAGTTTCGGCGGGCATAATCAAGGGTGTGACTGCGACTGCAACCCTTCCCTCCCTCGACGGCCGCCGATTCCGGATGGTGTCGTCCACGACCTCTGCGGTTGACCCGGAATCCCCGAGCATCTTCGAGTACTTCGAACGTGACGGCGCCATCTGGGGCGGGTACGAGGGCGACACGGTCACCTTCGGCAAGTTCGTCGGCACCCGCACGGGTGACACGATCTGGGTGTCGTTCGTGCACGTGCTCAAGGCCGACGGCACGGTCGTCACCGGCGATGGTGAGAGCGAGCTGGAGCTGACCGACGACGGCGGCATCCGTCTCGTGGAGCACTACGAGATGCACGGACTCCCGCAGCTCAGTGTGTGCGAGGAGATCTCCGCCTGAGGCCTGCGCCTGAGTGACGGCGCCTCAGCGCGGCGGGAGGGCGTCGCGACCGGGAGAGGCCGGCGTCCACCGCGTCATCCCGAGCGGGATCTCGGTGTCGCGCTTCGGCAGGTCCGCCGGCAGCAGGTAGGGGCGGCGGATCACCTCGTCGAGCACGACGACGCTCACGACCGTGCGCACCTCGGGCAGCTGGGCGATCACGCCGGTGGAGAACTCGTGCACGCCGCTGACGTCGACGGCGCGGATGAGCAGCATGGCGTCGTGCTCGCCGGTGGTGATGGCGCACCACTCGACGTCGGGCATCTCCAGCACGCGTTCGCGGAACGACGCCCAGGCCTGCGGCATCACCGTGACGAACACGAGCGCGCCGATGGAGAGCCCCGCCTTCGCCTGATCGACGCGGGCGCTGAAGCCCGTGATGACCCCGTCGTGCACGAGCGACTCGACCCGCGTGTACGCATTCGCGCGGGAGATCCCGACCTTGTCGGCGAGTGCCGCGATCGAGACACGACCGTTATCACGCAGGACTTCGAGGATTCTGTACGCCGTCTCGTCCAAAGGGGCAGCACTTCGTCCAGAATGCTTCGGATCTTCCGCATTCTTGCTGGACATATTGTTCCTCACATCCGAGGTTCTGGACAGAGCGTGTCGAGGTGACCCGCTCTTGCTGGACACATCGTCGCATATGATGCGAATCTGATCCACGGTCGTCCACATCGGTGGCGACTCACCCGAATGTACTCCTCGCCTCTGGAGGCCCTCATGTCGTCACGCCGTATCACGCCGGTCATCGCGCTCGGAGCCGTCGCGCTCCTCGCGCTCGCAGGTTGCTCGGGAGGGAACTCGGCGACGGGCGGCGGACAGTCCGGCTCCGACTCCCTCGTCATCGACACCGCGTTCTCGATCGAGACCACCGACCCGGGTCACACCTACGACCCGACCGGCAACATGATCGCGAAGGCCCTGTACGAGACCCTCGTCGACTTCGAGGGCTCCGACGTCTCGACCCCGGTGCCGGGCCTGGCATCCTGGGAGCAGAACGACGAGGCGACCGAGTTCACCTTCACGCTCGAGGGCGACCGCGTCTTCTCCGACGGATCGCCGATCGAGGCGAAGGACGTCGTGTTCTCGCTGCAGCGCATCCAGGGCATGGAAGACGCCAAGCCGAACTTCCTCCTCGGCGGCCTCACGATCACCGAGGTCGACGACAAGACGATCCAGTTCACGTCCGAGACCCCGCTGCTGCAGCTGCCCGCGATCCTCGCGAACCCGGCACTCGGCATCGTCAACTCCGACGTCGTGATCGAGAACGGCGGTGCGATCGACGGCACCGACTCGGCACAGAAGTTCCTCGACGGCGCATCCGCCGGCTCCGGTCCCTTCGTGCTCGACACCCTCGACCTCAGCTCGCAGGTCGTGCTGACCAAGAACGACGAGTACAACGGTGACGAGGCCTCCGACTACACGCGCGTGGTCGTCCGCAACGTCTCGGAGAGCGCCACCCAGCTCGCCAACCTCAAGGGCGGCGACTCGATGGTCGCGATGGACCTGAACGGCGACCAGGTCGCCGGCCTCGGCGACGACATCACGGTCGACTCCGTTCCGTCCGGCCAGACGATCTTCCTGCTGCTGAACCAGTCCTCGGCCGTCGCCGGTGACCTGGCGAACGTGAAGATCGCCGAGGCGATCCGCTACGCGCTCGACTACGACGCGCTGCTGGAGCTGGCCGGCGCCGGCTCCGTGCAGGCGACCGGCGTCATCCCTCCCGGATTCGAGGGTGCTCTCGACAGCGGCGTGGAGCAGGACCTCGACAAGGCGAAGGCCGCGCTCGCAGAGGCCGGCTACACGGGCCAGACCCTGAAGCTGCAGTTCCCGAACGACTACCCGGTCGGCGGCGTGGAGTTCACCCCGCTCGCCGAGCGCGTGCAGGCACAGCTCGAAGACGCCGGCATCACGGTCGACCTCGCCCCCGCGCCCTTCGCGACCGAGCTCGACGCCTACGTCAACGGCACCGAGGGCTTCGGTCTGTGGTTCTGGGGTCCGGACTACGCGGACTCCGCGAACTTCCTGCCCTTCGCCCCGGGCCTGAAGGTCGGCCTCCGCGCCGGCTGGGCCGCCGAGGCCAACCCGGAGATCGCCGGTATCGCGGCCGGTGCCGCGGCCGCGACCGACCCCGACCAGCGCACCGCCGCCTTCACCGACTTCGCCGAGGCGATGCAGGCCGAGGGTCCGTTCGTCCCGCTGATCGTGCCCGGTCGCAACATCTCCTCCGCGGACAGCGTGAAGGGTGCGGTGTACAACTCCGTCTGGGAGATGGACATCGCCGAGATCACGCCGGCCGGCTGAACGGACATCCCATGACGACAGTGGCGGTGCAGAGGCAGGCGCAACGGCGCCGGTCGCCTCTGATCGGATACCTGCTGCGGCGGGCCGGCACCTCCCTGCTCCTGTTGGTGGGCGTGACGATCGTCACGTTCGCGCTCACCAACCTGGTGCCGGGAGACCCGGTCTCGGCCGCGCTCGGTGAGGGTGCGTCGCAGAACCCCGCGACGCGTGATGCGTTCATCAAGGAGCATGGTCTCGACCAGCCGCTGTTCGTGCAGTACTTCATCTATATGGGGAACCTGCTGCGCGGGGACCTCGGCACGTCGCTGGTGACCGGACGCCCGGTCACCAGCGACCTCGCCACCGCGGTGCCGGCGACCATCGAGATCGCGATCGGGGCGATCATCGTCAGCCTGGCGGTCAGCATCGTGCTCGGCACGCTCGCCGCCTACCGCCGTGGACTCGTCACCGACCAGGTCATCCGGGTCGTGACGCTGGTGGGCCTCAGCGTGCCGACCTTCTGGCTGGCGCTCGTGAGCTTCTACGTCTTCTTCCTCGAGCTGCGCATCGCACCGGGCTCCGGTCGCATCTCGCCGTCGATCACCCCGCCGCCGCGCGTGACCGGGCTCTACACGGTCGACTATCTCCTGAACGGAGACGCCGTCGGCTTCTTCGACGCCCTCGCGCACCTGGCTCTTCCCGTCATGGTGCTCTCGCTCGTGACCATCGGCCTGCTGACCCGCTTCATCCGCACCTCGGTGCTCGAGGTGCTCGGCAGCGACTATGTGCGCGCCGCACGCGCCAAGGGCCTCCCGGCCATGCGCGTGATCCTCGACTACGTGCTGCGTGGCGCCTCGCTGCCGATCCTCACGGTGGTGGGCGTGGCGTTCGGGGCACTGCTGTCGGGCACGGTGCTCGTCGAGTCGGTGTTCGCCTGGCCGGGCCTCGGCACCTACGCCTACAACTCGGCCGCGAACCTCGACCTGCCCGGCATCATGGGCGTCGGCCTCGTGGTCGGCATCATCTACCTCCTCATCAACTTCATCGTCGACATCCTCTACGGCGTGCTCGACCCGAGAGTGAGGATCGCATGAGCCGCATCGCCGCCGCGTCCCCCGCCGGGCGCTTCCGCTTCCGCTGGCCCCGTGCCTGGCGCACGCCGCTGGGCATCATCGGCACCGTGATCGCCGGAGCGTGGATCATCGTGGCCTTCACGGCGCAGTGGTGGGTCCCGTATCCGCCGAACGCGCAGGTGCTGCCGCGTCTGCAGCCGCCGGGCATCGACACGTTCCTGGGCACCGACGGCAACGGACGCGACATCTTCTCGCGTCTGATGACCGGAGCCACCGTGAGTCTTCCGCTGGCACTCATGCTCGTGATCGCCGCCATGATCATCGGCACGCTCATCGGTGCGCTCGCCGGATACTTCGGTGGCTGGGTCGACGAGACGCTGATGCGCATCACCGACCTGTTCATGGCCTTCCCGACCGTGATCCTCGCCATGGTGGTCGCCGCCTCGCTCGGACCGTCGCTGTTCAACGCGGTGATCGCCGCCATCGTGGTGTCGTGGCCGCAGTACTCCCGCGTCACGCGCAGCATCGTGCTGGGGCTCCGGGGTCAGAACTACGTGATCGCGGGCCGCCTGCTCGGGCACTCGCCGGCACGCACGCTGTTCGTCGACATCCTCCCGAACATCGCCGGCCCCGTCCTGGTGCTCGCGACGCTCGACATCGGTGCGGCGATCCTGCTCCTCTCCGGCCTCTCCTTCCTCGGTCTCGGCGCGCAGCCGCCGACCGCGGAGTGGGGTTCGATGATCTCGGGCGCGATGCAGAACTTCGACGCCTGGTGGCTCGGGGTCTTCCCCGGGCTCGCGATCCTGACCGTGGTGCTGGCGTTCAACTTCCTCGGAGACGCGATGCGCGACGTGCTCGACCCCACGGCCGAGATCACGCACGAGAAGGCCGCCGATCACAAGGCTTCCGCGACGGGGGTGGCCGCATGAGCGCGCAGAGCGCTGCCGTGCAGCAGACATCGACGCTCAGCATCCGCGACCTGACGATCGACATCGGACGCCCGCTCGTGAAGGGTGTCTCGCTCGAGCTCGAGGCCGGTCGCATCCACGGTCTCGCCGGGGAATCGGGCTCGGGCAAGACGCTCACCTCGCTCGCCGTGCTGGGGCTGCTCCCGCGGCAGGCGCGGACCGGCGGGTCGATCCTGCTCGGCGGCGAAGAGCTGGTGGGACTGCGCCGTCGCGCCCTCAACCGGGTGCGCGGCAAGCGGATCGCCATGGTCTTCCAGGATCCGTCGGCCTCTCTGCACCCGCAGCTGCCGGTCGGACGCCAGCTCACCGACCACATGCGCGTGCACCTCGGACTCAAGGGCGCCGCCGCACGGGCGCGGGCGGTCGAGCTGCTCGAGACCGTGCAGGTGCCGAACCCCGCCGAGGCACTGAAGCGCTATCCGCACCAGTTCTCCGGCGGCCAGCGTCAGCGCATCGCGATCGCATGCGCCCTGGCCTGCGACCCCGAGGTGCTGCTGGCGGACGAGCCCACCACGGCTCTCGACGTCACGGTGCAGGCCGGCATCCTGAAGCTGCTGCGCGACCTGGCGGTCGAACGCAACCTGGCCGTGCTGCTCGTGACGCACGACCTGGGCGTGATGAGCGCGATCGCCGACCGGGTCGCCGTCATGAAGGACGGCCGGATCGTGGAGCTCGCCGATCGCGAGACGCTGTTCCGCGATCCCCAGCACGAGTACACGCGCATGCTGCTCGCGGCCCTGCCGGGGTCGCGCATCGACGAGGCACCGGAAGGGCAGGCCGCAGATGAGTGAGGTCTCGGTCCTCGATGCGCAGGACGTGGTCGTGCGCTACCCGGGCAACCCGCCGGTGATCGCCGTGAACGGCGTGTCGATCAGCGTCGCCGCCGGGGAGACCGTGGCCCTGGTGGGCGAGTCCGGCAGCGGCAAGTCCAGTCTCGCCCGTGCCGTCGTCGGCATCGAGAAGACCGCCGCAGGGACCGTGCTGTTCCGCGATGCTCCGGTGTCGCCGCTCGGCATCCGCCGTCGCTCGATCGCCCTCACCGGCATCCAGATGGTGTTCCAGGATCCGGCGACCTCGCTGAATCCGCGGCGCCGGGTCGGCGACCAGATCGCCGACGGCATCGCCACCGCCCGCGCCCGTGGCGCCGAAGGATCGACCGTGGACGAGTGGCTCGAGCGCGTCGGTCTGCCGACCACCGTGAGCACACGCTTCCCGCATCAGTTCTCGGGCGGGCAGAAACAGCGCATCGCGATCGCCAGGGCCTTGGCCGCTCGTCCCTCGCTCCTGGTGGCGGATGAGCCGATCTCAGCGCTCGATGCGTCCACGCAGACGAGCGTCGCCGGCCTGATGCGTGACCTGGTGGCGGAGTCGGGAGCGGGCATGCTGTTCATCTCGCACGACCTCGCCGTGGTCCGCCGCATCGCCGACCGCACGTTCGTGATGTTCGGCGGACGCGTGCTCGAGTCGGGTCCGACCGATCAGCTCTGGACCGCACCGCGGCATCCCTATACGCAGGCGCTGCTCGCGGCGATCCCCGAGCCCGACGGCGCGGGTCGCATCCCCGCCGCCCCGTCGGTCGACGACCGCACGGTGTGGGCGGAGATCCCGCCCGTCATGTACTGAGAACTCTCCGCGCTCACTCGTGCTCCGCTCGCGCGTGTGCTCCGAGCGCCCGCCGGCCGTGAGAGGACCGTGCGGGCCGAGGCTGCAGCCCCGGCCCGCACGGGTCACCGGCGTCAGAGCGGTGCGACGATGTCCTGCTTCACGTCCCACTCGGTGACTTCCTGAACGCTCTCGATCTTCTGGCCCTCGACCTCAGTGGAGGCGTTGGCCGCGAGCACCACGTAGTCGCTCGTGACCTCGAAGAGCATCGTGACGGTCGACCCCTGCGACTCGGTCGTGCCGCTGAGCAGGTACACGTCCTGGCCCAGGCGCGAGCCCGTGCCGGTGACCGTGTATTCGCCGGAGAGCGTGTCGGCCACGCCCATCGGGTCGGAGGCGTCGACGGCCTTCGCGGCGGTGCTGAGCGTGCTGATCTCCTGGTCGGTCGAGTTCTCGTCGGCGACCTGCCACTCGCCGGTGGTGGATTTCACCCAGGCGTCGTCGCCGATCACGATGACCGAGCCGAAGCTGGTGCTGGTCTCGACGGCCTTGTCGGCCGGGTTGTAGCGGGTGGTCGACTCCATGCCCACAGTCGTCATCGTCGCCGAGAATCCGGCGGTGTCGGTCATCGCCGCCGTCACGCACTCCGCCAGCGTGGAGCCGTCGACGGTCGCGCCCTCCTTCAGCTCGGGGCAGTCCGTCTTCGGCGCTTCCGCCTCCTGCGATGCCCCGGAGTCGGGCTTCTTCTCGGCTGTCGTGTCCGATCCGCCCCCTGCACATCCCGTGAGCAGCACGGCGGCGGCGAGAATGACGCCGACCCCCCATTTGTTGACGCGCATCGCGTCCCCCCTCAGGTCGAGATGCCCGATGACCGTCATCGGGCACTCGTCCCAGCATGCCAAACGTCGCAGAGGTTCTCGCGAGCCGCAGTCGTGGTGTCGGGCGTCATTCGCGGCGGACGCGTGATTCCGCTAGACTGTCGAGGTTGTCTGCCTTGCGGCGTCCATTCGGGATTCCAGAGGCGGGCACGTGCACACACCCTCCTGCTCCCGGGAAAGTCCCGAGAGCCGTTCTAGTCCGAAGGAGGTGGGTAAGTGACGCACCAGTACGAACTCATGGTCATTCTGACCCCCGAGATCGACGAGCGCCAGGTCGCCCCGACGCTCGACAAGTTCCTGAAGGTCATCACCAACGATGGTGGCTCTATCGAGAACGTCGACATCTGGGGAAAGCGCCGTCTCGCATACGAGATCCAGAAGAAGACCGAGGGCATCTACGCCGTCGTCAACTTCACCGCGACCAGCGCCGCCACGCAGGAGCTCGACCGTCAGCTGAAGCTGAACGAGCAGATCATGCGCACCAAGGTGCTCCGCGCTGAAGAGGCTCAGGCGATGATCGCCTCCGAGGCCAAGCGCTCCGAAGAGAAGGCTGCCCGCAAGGCCGCCAAGGCTGCGAAGGCCTAAGTCTCATGGCCGGCGAAACCGTCATCACCGTGGTGGGAAACCTCACGGCCGACCCCGAGCTGCGCTACACGCAGAACGGGCTGCCGGTGGCGAACTTCACCATCGCATCGACGCCTCGGAACTTCGACCGTGCCGCGAATGAGTGGAAGGACGGCGATGCGCTGTTCCTCCGTGCATCCGTCTGGCGCGAGTTCGCCGAGCACGTGGCGGGTTCGTTGACGAAGGGCATGCGCGTCATCGCGCAGGGCCGTCTGCGTCAGCGCTCCTACCAGGACCGCGAGGGCAACCAGCGCACCGCGATCGAGCTGGAGGTCGACGAGATCGGCCCCTCGCTCCGGTACGCGACCGCGCAGGTCACCCGTGCGGCCTCGACCGGCGGTGCCGGCGGTGCCGGTGGCGGTGGACAGTCCCGTCCCGCGCAGCAGCAGGTGTCGGAGGAGCCGTGGTCCACGCCCGGTTCGTCGACCAGCGCGGATGCCTGGAGCACTCCCGGCAGCTTCGGCGACGACACCCCGTTCTGAACAACTTCTGGATCCGGCCTGCACGGCCGGCATCCGCTCATCACTAAGGAAAAACTATGGCTGGAAAGTCGAGCGGCGACCGCCGCAAGCCGCGGAAGGGTGGCAAGCCCACCGCTCCCGCGAAGTCCATCCGGGTCGGTGTCATCGATTACAAGGATGTCGCCACCCTTCGCAAGTTCGTCTCGGAGCGCGGCAAGATCCGTGCCCGTCGTATCACCGGTGTCTCGGTGCAGGAGCAGCGTCTGATCGCCACGGCGATCAAGAACGCGCGCGAAATGGCGCTCCTGCCCTACGCTGGCGCCGGCCGGTAAGGGGTATCGAGATGGCAAAGCTGATTCTCACGAACGAGGTCGCCGGGCTCGGTAGCGCCGGTGACGTGGTCGAGGTCAAGAACGGGTACGCCCGCAACTTCCTCATCCCGCAGGGCTTCGCTACGGCGTGGACCCGCGGTGGCGAAAAGCAGGTCGCATCGATCCAGGCCGCGCGTCAGGCACGCGCGATCCACGATCGTGATGACGCTGTCGCACTGAAGAACGCTCTCGAGGGCACGAAGGTGCGCCTCACGGTCAAGGCCGGCAAGGAGGGTCGTCTCTTCGGCTCCGTCAAGACCGACCACGTCGCGGATGCTGTCGCAGCCGCCGGCCTGGGCTCGATCGACAAGCGCAAGGTGCACATCCCGTCGCCCATCAAGGTGACCGGTGAGCACGAGGCGACCGTGCGTCTGCACGACGACGTCACCGCAGTGATCACGCTGCAGGTCGTCGCCGCCAAGTAAGGCACGTCGAGAACGCCCCCTGTCCTTCGGGACAGGGGGCGTTCTGCATTCCGAGGGTGATCGGCGCCGCCTCACCCGCTCCGACCGTGCACCGGTCGGGCGTTCGCCGGGGGTTCGCCGACCTCATCGACGGTGTGGCCGCTGCACGCCGTCGCGGTCACGCTGGCCCTCTCGACACGCGACACGGTGAACCACCGCATGGCGTCGCGCAGTCGGCACCATCCGACCAGATACCACTGGCCGTTCGTGGAGGCGAACAGCACGGGTTCGACATCACGGGTGGTGGTGCTCCCGTCTCCTGCGGTGTAGCGGATGCGTACCACCCGCTGCTCCGCCATGCCCTCCTCCAGTGCCGATCTGATCGCGCGTGAGGGGATGGGTGACGCGTCGACCCAGACGCGGTGGGCGAGTTCGTCGGCTCGCGCACGGGTGCGGGGATCGAGCACGTCGAGGATCTTCCGCACGGCGGCTGCGGCCAAGTCGGCGTACGGAGCATCGGATGCGGCGGACACGGCCGCCAGCAGCGCCACGGCCTGCGCGGGGGAGAGGCTGACGGGTGGCAGGGATGCACCTGCCGCCAATCCGTAGCCGCCGCCCGGGCCCGGGCGCGACCACAGCGGTGCTCCACCGCGCTCGAGGGCCGCCAGGTCGCGCTTGACCGTGCGCACGGACACCTCGAACTCGCGGGCCAGGCGTTCGGCCGACGTCCCCCGCGACCCGCTGCGGCGCAGCATCTCGGAGAGGGCATGCAGACGCTCTGCGCGCTTCATCGTTCGATCCGTGGGGAATTCATGACATGAATAGTGACACACACCTGTCCACAGTGCGGAGCAGCATGGGGGTATGACACACACGACGAGCACTCCGACCATCCTTCTCATCGCGGGCCATTGGCTGGGTGCCTGGGCGTGGGACGAGGTCCTCGAAAGCCTCGGCGCCGACAGGTCTCGCGCCGTCGCGATGACGCTGCCGGGTCTCGACGCGACCGACCCCGCGCGGGCGGCGAAGACGCTCGATGACCAGGCCGACGCGATTCTCGACGAGGTCGGCCAGCTCGGCGTCTCGGAGCAGCAGCCCGCGATCATCGTCGCGCACAGCGGGGCGAACGCCCCCGTGAGCCTCGTGCTCGACCGACACCCCGCCCTGATCGCACGCGTGGTGTGGGTCGACTCCGGCCCGGTGGCCGCCGGGAGCGTGTTCGCGCCCGACCTTCCGGACGACGTGGAGGAACTTCCGCTTCCGCCCTTCGAGGTGCTGGGACAGCAGGCGAGCCTCGAAGGCCTGAGTGCAGAGGTGCTCGAGCGTTTTCGCGAGCGGGCCGTTCCCGAGCCCGGGCCCGTGCTGCGTCAGCCCGTCGAGCTCACGAACGACGAGCGACGCGCGATCCCGACCACCCTGATCTGCTGCTCGATTCCGAGTGCACAGCTGCTCGAACTCGCGCGCACCGGTCATCCCATGTTCGCCGAGGTCGCGATGCTCGACAACCTCGACGTCGTCGACCTGCCCACGGGGCACTGGCCGATGTGGAGCCGTCCCGGTGACCTCGCCGAGCTGATCCAGGCGGCCGCGTCGCGCGGCCGCTGAACCCACCCCTGAGCCAGCGCCCCGATCCCGTACCCCGGCACGGATGCCTGGAGAAAGCGCGGAAGTCGGGAGAATCGGGTGGGTCCGCAGGGGATCCGCCCGATTCTCCCGACATGTGCCGCACGTCGCCGTGCCTCGGGGCTACGGCTTCTCGGACGTGACCTCGAAGATGTCCGTCGACGTCTCGGCCGAAGCGGCACGACGCTCCTCGCGCCGGGCTCGTCGCGCGGCGCGCTTGGCGATCCGGCGTTCCCGACTGCGCTCCACGAGCGTGTAGAGAACCGGGACCAGAACCAGAGTCAGCAGCGTCGACGACACCAGGCCGCCGATCACGACGATCGCCAGCGGCTTCGAGATGAACACTCCGCCGCCGGTCAGCCCGAGAGACATCGGGACGAGCGCGAACACGGTCGCGGCCGCCGTCATCAGGATCGGTCGCAGGCGCAGGCGGGTTCCATGCTCCACCGCCTCGTCGAGACTCGCTCCCGCCCCACGAAGGCGGTTCACGAGATCCATGAGCACGATGGCGTTCGTCACCACGATGCCGATGAGCATCAGGAGTCCGATCAGGGCGGGAAGACCCATCGGGGTTCCGGTGAGGAGCAGGCCGAGGATCGCGCCGGTCGCTGCGAACGGGATCGAGATGAGCAGCACGAGGGGTCCGCGGAAGTTGCGGAAGGTCGCCACCATCACCAGCAGCACGAGAACGATGGCGGCCAGCATCGCCAGTCCGAGCTGGCTGAAGGCCTCATCCTGTTGTGCGGACGCGCCGCCCTGCAGGAAGGTGACTCCCGCCGGCAGATCGGTGTCGGCGATCGCCTTGTCGATCGCCCGACCGGCAGCCGCGAGCCCGCCCTTCTCCGGGGTCACGGTCAGCGTGACCTGACGCTCGCCCTCGGCGCGCGTGATGGTCGGCGCCGTGAGCTCTTCCTCGACGGTCGCGATCGCGGCGAGCGGGATCGCCGTGCCGGTGACCTCGGCGGCCGCCTTCTGCTCGGCCTCGGCGGCATCGGCCTCGGCCTGCTGGGCCGCGGCGTCGCTGCGGCTCTGGCGCAGGGCCTTGATCTGCTCGTCCGCCGCCGCGACGCCGGACTGGGCCCCCTCGATCGCACCCTGCAGCGCCGCGAGCTGCTCGGCGCGTTCGGCCTGCGCTTTGAGCACGGCCTCCTCATCCGGGCTCAGCGGGTCTTCGGGCACGATCGGTGCCGCCGAAAGCTCGGCGAGCTGCCTATTCAGGGCCCCGATCTGGCCGGCGAGCTCGGCGCGCTGCTTCGTGGCGGTGTTGATCTGCGAGTTCAGTTCGTTCTCGGCCTTGGTCTTCGCCTCTGCGGCCTTCGCCTCCGCCTTGGCCTGGAGCGCATCCGCTGCCGCCTTCTGCGCCTCGGCGGTCTGCTGGGGCGTGACCGGGAGCATGATCTCACCGATCTTGTCGGCGGTGCGCGCCGCACCAGGGGTGCGCACGACGATGTCGCGCTCACGGCCCTCGTACATGAGCGTGCCGACCGTGGTGCCGGAGAGTGCCTCCTGCACGGCCTTCGCGATCGTGGCGCGGTCGAAGCCGAGGCGCGCGGCCAACGGTTCGTCGACCTTCACCCGCAGCACCGGCTGCTCGCCTGCGAGCTCGCTCTTCACGGAGCGCACGCCGTCGGCGTCGGCGAGCTGCTTCTCGAGCAGGTCGCTCGCCGCGCGCAATGCTGCCGGATCGTTGCCCTGGATCTGCAGGTCGATGCCGTCACCGGCACCTGCCAGCGAGGCGTCCTGCGACGCGAGGTCGATCTCACCGCTGTCGGGAAGCCCGTCGAGCGCCTTCTGCACCTCCGATTCGACCTCGGCGACGTCGGAGCCGTCCTTCAGACGGAGGTCGTACGTGATCGACGCCGGGGTGCCGGGAGTGGGGACCGGGATCGAGGTGGTGATGTCGGCGATGCCCGGAACCTTCCCGAGAGTCTTCTCCACCGGCTCGGCCGCGGCGACCAGGTCGGCGGTGGCTTCCTTCGGGGGCGTCTGGACGACCTGCAGGGTGGCCTGGCCGGAGGAACCGAGGAAGTCGGTCTGGATGAACGGTGTCATCCCCAGCGTGGCGACGAGCAGCAGCGCGGAGGCGACGAGGGTGATCACGGGGTGACGACGGGTCGCGTTCAACGCCGGCATGAACGTGCGCTGCAGCCGGTCGGGGGCGGTGTGGATCTCGTCGAGCTCGGACGGGACGTCGCTCTCCGCAGACGGCGACGGCGAGACGGTCGCCGCGGCAGGAGCCGCGACCTCTGCCGCCACCGCGGTGGCTGCGGCGGCAGGAGCTGCGTCGGTCGTCATGCCCTCGGCCGCAGGCTGAGCCGTGTCTGCGTCGGCGGCGCGCTGCTTCGGAGCCTTGTTGAGGAACCAGGATGCGAGCACCGGCACGATCGTGAGCGAGACGACGAGCGAGGCGAGAAGCGCGATCGAGACGGTCACCGCGAACGGTCGGAACAGCTGGCCGGCGATGCCCGAGACGAATGCGATCGGCAGGAAGACCGCCACCGTGGTGAGTGTCGAGGCGGTGATGGCCCCGGCGACCTGACGCACAGAGGCGACGATGCCGTCGATCGTGAGCGGGCCGTCACCACGGCGTCTGGAGATGTTCTCGATCACCACGATGGAGTCGTCGACGACACGTCCGATGGCGATGGTGAGGGCGCCGAGGGTGAGGATGTTGAGGGTGTTGCCGCTCCACCACAGGCCCACCAGGGTGATCAGCAGCGACAGCGGGATCGACACGGCCGCGATGACCGTCGAGCGCCACGAGCGCAGGAACGCGAGGATCACGAGCACCGCGAAGAGCAGACCGAGCCCGCCCTCGACGGAGAGGTCGTGGATCGACTGCTCGATGTAGGGGGCCTGGTCGAAGATCGTGACGAACTCGGCGTCGAGGATCGGCGCGAGCCGGTCGAGCTCGGCGTTCACGCCGTGGGAGATGTCGACGACGTTGGCACCCTGTGCCGGCATCACCTGCAGCGTGAGCGACGGCTTGCCGTTGACGCGCGAGATGGTCTCCGCCGGCACGGTCTCGACCGTGACGTCGGCGAACTCCGCGACCGTGACGGCCCCCTCGCTCGTGGGCACCGGGAGCGCCTGGATGTCTTCCGGCGTCGCGAGACGCGACCCCACCGTGATCGAGAGGGGGCCTTCGGCGGAATCCGCCTGTCCAGCCGGGAGGGCGGCGCCATGCGCTTCGAGGATCGGTCCGAGCGTCGAGGGCTCGACCTTCAGGCGGGTGACGTCGGCAGGGCGGAGGTCGATCGTGATGCGCTGCGTCTCCTGGCCGGCGAGTGTGACGTCGCGCACACCCGGCACGCCCTTCAGCGCCGGGACGACGGTCTGCTGGAGCGCATCGCCGAACGCCTCCTGGTCGCCGCTGGTGCCGGCGCTCAGTGCCATGGCCGGCAGGTCGCCCGCACCGCCGGACGCGACGCTGACCTCCGTGTCCGAAGGGAAGCTCGGCTTCAGCGACTCGGCCGCGCTGCGGATGGTGCGCAGCGTCTCCTCGTCGTCTTCGCCGAAGGTCCACTCGACGAGCACCTGCGCGTTGCCGCTCGATGTCGTCGAGGTCACGCTCGTCACGCCGGGAACCGCTCGCACCGCCTGTTCGAGCGGCTCGGTCACGCTGCTCGCCATCTCCTCGGGTGCCAGGCCCTGCGACTGTGCGGAGATGAACGCCATCGGAGCCTGCAGCGAGGGCATCAGCTCCTGCTTGAGGGAACCCATCGATATCAGGCCGAGGACGACGACGGCGAGCGTCGCGAGAGAGAGGATCAGGCGGTTCTTGAGACTGCTGCGTGTGAGGAACGACATGGAGCGATGAGGTGCTTTCGGCTGGGTCGCTGCGGCAGGCCGAGAAGCACGCGCGCGACGCGGAAGCCGCCTGTGGTCACCCGACCCTCGTCACTTGAGCGGGATCCTGTGGCTCCGGCTCAGCGCGACGAGAGGCGACTGAGCTTCGGCGACACGATCGACAGTTCGAGCCTGCCGGGTCGAGGGTGCCGGGGCATCCTCCCGCGGGGTGATCCTCGTCCCCCCGCGGGTGGACTCGGCGTGCCCGGCCCGACATGCGTCCCGGGCGCCCCGGCGTGCGCACGCCGAGGCGCGGCAGTGGTCCCGCGACGCGAGGTGATTTTGGATCCAGAATGCAGAGTTGGCCGGGATGATCCGATACTCTCGCTCCCATGGTGCAATCAGGGAACGCCGCGTCGCCCAAGGAACGGGCCGAGGCTCTGCAGAAGCTCGCGCAGCGACATGGAGCCGGATACCGGTCCGTCGGAGCGATGGCCTACGACATCATCCGCGATGCGATCCTCGACGGCACCCTGCCTCCGGGGATGAAGCTGCGGCAGGAGACCCTGGCCGAGTCCATCGGCATCTCGCGACTGCCGATCCGCTCCGCCCTGATCCAGTTGGAGGCCGACGGCCTCGTGGTCTTCCATGCCCGCCGCGGCGCGATGGTGCGGGCACTCTCGGTGCAGGAGGCGACCGAGGTCTACCACCTGCGCACGCTGCTCGAGAAGGACGCACTGCGCCTGGCGATGGAGGAGATCACCCCGGAGCGGGTCAGCCGGCTGCGGGAGCTCGCGAAGACGGCGGACGACATCTCGGAGGGCGGCGAGTTCGTCGAGGCCCGCACCGAGTTCTACGCGACGCTCTACGACGCCGAGGCCCGGCCGGTGATGTGGGAGATGATCGAGCAGCTGCGGCTCAAGCTCGGACGCTACGTGCTCGGCTGGCGTCTGGTCTCTCCCGGCGCACATGACCACTCCCACGGTGAGCTGATCGACGTCGTGGCAGCTGGAGATGCGGACGCGGCGCTCCGGGTGCTCGAATCGCACCTGGACCACGTGCGCGACGGCGTCATCGCACTGCTCGACGCGGCGGCGACCGAGGCTGCCGGCGACGGAGCCTGACGCCTGGGGCGAATGCATGACTCCTACACGGATGCATGACGCGGCACACCAGTCCGTTCATCCATCCGGGCAGGAGTCATGCAGGTGTGTGACCTAGGTGACCGTCACCTGAGGTGACCGTGTCCTCAGGTGACGGTGCTCTCAGGTGACGGTGCTCTCAGGTGACGGTGCCGCGACGTGCGAAGCGAGGTTCACGCCAGATCTCGCTGTGCAGCACGTCTTCCAGCGCGTCGATCGCATCCCACACGTCGGTGTAGGAGGTGTAGAGCGGTGTGAACCCGAAGCGGATGAGGTCGGGGGCGCGGAAGTCGCCGATCACTCCGCGCTCGATCAGCGCCTGCATCACCGCATAGCCGTCTTCGTGTCGGAGGGAGACCTGGCTGCCACGGCGGGCGGACTCACGGGGGGTCACCGGCTCGATGCCCCAGCGCGGTGTGAGGCGGGTGTCGACGAGCGACATGAAGAGCTCGGTCAGCCGCAGACTCTTCTCGCGGAGGAGCTCCAGGTCGACGTCGTCCCAGATGTCGAGGCTCGCCTCGAGTCCGGCCACCGAGAGCAGCTGCGGGGTGCCGACGCGGAACCGCTCGATGCCCGGGGCCGGGGTGTAGTCCACGGTGAAGTCGAACGGCCGCGCGTGGCCGTGCCAGCCGGTGAGGGCGGGGCGGGCAGCATCGTGATGCCGAGCGGCCGCCCAGATGAACGAGGGCGAACCGGGGCCGCCGTTGAGGTACTTGTAGGTGCAGCCGACCGCGAAGTCGGCGTCGGCGGCGTTCAGGTCGATCGGCACGGCACCGACGCTGTGGCACAGATCCCAGACCACGAGGGCGCCGGCGGCGTGGACCTTGCGCGTGACCTCGGCGATGTCGTGCATGCGTCCCGTGCGGTAGTCGACCTGGGTGAGCACGACGACGGCGACGTGATCGTCGAGCACGTCGTCGAACGTGGGGCCGTCGTCGGAGATCAGTCGGCGCTCCAGGGGCGTTCCGCTGCCGAGCAGCTCCTGCACCGCTTCGAGCATGTAGAGGTCGGTGGGGAAGTTGCCCCGCTCTGCGACGATCACGCGTCGTCCCGGTCGGAGTCTGACCGCAGCGACCACGGCTTGGAACAGGCTCGCCGACGTGGAGTCGCCGAGCACGACCTCTCCGGCATCCGCTCCGACGAGCGGCGCGATGCGGTCCCCGATCGTGCGCGGCTTGGCGAACCACCCGGCATCGTTCCAGCTGCGGATGAGGCCGGTGCCCCACTCCTCGGTGATCACGCGCTGCAGGTGCGCCGCGGTGTGGCGGGGCAGCGCTCCGAGCGAGTTGCCGTCGAGGTAGATCACACCGTCGGGCAGCACGAAGCGCTCGCGCATCGAGGCGAGCGGATCGGCATCGTCGAGGGCCGTGCAGGTCGCGCGGTCGATGGCGGGGCGGGTGGAGGTGGTGCTCATGCGGCGGGTCCGTTCGAGATCATGCGGGTCAGCGCCCGAGGAATCGCAGGGCGTTGTCGCGGCGGATGGCGCTCTTCTGCGCCTCGTCGAGGAAGTCGGCCCGGTCGATGACGCCGCCGACGGGTCGCTCGCCCAGGGGGTAGGGGTAGTCGCTGCCCACCATCACCTGGGAGGCGCCGAGGGTCTCGACCAGCACGCGCAGGGCCACGGGGTCGAACACGACGCTGTCGACGCTGAAACGGTCCAGGTAGGCCGAGGGCGGCCGCTCGCTGACGCCGATGAGGTCGGGGCGTTGCCGCCAGGCGTTCTCGAACCGGCCCAGCCAGAAGGCGAACGAACCACCGCCGTGCGCGAACGCCAGGCGGAGGGTGGGCGGGACGCGATCGAAGACCCCGCCCAGGATCATCGCGATGATCGACAGGTGCGTCTCTGCGGGCATGCCGGTGAGCCACCGGGCCATCCAGCGGTCGAGACGAGGGGAGCCCGGCATGTCCCACGGATGCACGAAGACCGGGATGCCGCTGTCGGCGCAGTGCTGCAGGAAGGTCACCGTGCCCTCGTCGTCGAGGTCGCGGTCGCCCACGTGGTTGCCGATCTCGACACCGGCGTGGCCCGAGGCGATCGCGCGGTCGGCCTCCGCGCACGCGGCATCCGGATCCTGCAGGGGTACCTGTGCGAACGGGATCAGCCGGCCGGGGGCCGGAGCGCAGATCTCCAGAGCGAGGTCGTTGAAGATGCGCGCGACCTTGACGGCCTCGTCACCCGACTTGTCGTACGAGAAGAACAGCGGCGTGGGAGAGACGACCTGCATCTCGACGCCATCGGCGTCCATGTCGGCCACGCGCACCGACGCATCCCAGCAGTCGTCGCCGACGCGGCGGAACTCGGTCTCGCCGAGCATGATCATCGCCTCGCGCTCGGAATCCACCCGCAGGGTCGGCCAGACACCCGGCCCGACCTGTGTCGACAGGTCGGGCCAGGAACTCGGCACGAAGTGCGTGTGGACGTCGATCGTGCCCAAGGGGCTTCAGCCCTTGCCGGGGTGGACGGCGCCGCACTCGGGGCAGGTGCGCCCCTCTTCGCTCTCGTAGAAGTCGCGGAACACCGGCGGCAGGTCCTCGACGATGTCGCGCACCTGCAGCTCGACCTCGTGCACCTTGGCATTGCAGTTCGGGCAGAACCAGGCGAACTTCTCGAGCGTGCCCTCTTCGCGGATGCGCTCGATCACGATCCCGATGGAGCCCTCTTCGGGGCGCTGCGGGGAGTGGAAGACGTTACCGGGGAGCAGCCACATCTCGCCCTCGCGGATGTCGATGCGCTGCAGGCCGTCGGGGGTCTGGATGTTCACGTGCATGTTGCCGCGGTACTGGTAGAACCACTCCTCGTACGGGTCGAAGTGGAAGTCGGTGCGCTGGTTCGGGCCGCCGACGACCTGCACGATGAAGTCGCCCAGGGGCGTCCAGGCGGCCTTGTTGTTGACCGGCGGCTTCAGGAGATGCTCGTTCTCCTTGATCCAGGCCGGGAAATCGATCACGGGTGGGATGACGGGTGTGGTGGTGCTCATTTCTCCTCCTCGAGAGTGGCAGCGGTGGTGTGGTCAGCGGTGTTGTGGTCAGCGGTGTTGTGTTCGATCGTTGTGTCGGGGCGGCGCGCGATCGCCTGGATCTCGATGCGCAGGTGCGGATGCGGCAGGGCATGCACGGCGACCGTCGTGCGGGCGGGTCCCTGCTCGTCGAAGTACTCGGCCCAGACCGCGTTGTAGGGAGCGAAGTCGTTCATGTCGACCAGGAAGCTCGTCGCCTGCACCAGGTCGTCGAGGGTGCAGCCGGCGGCGGCCAGCACCTCGCGGATGTTCTCGATGACCGCGCGGGTCTGCACCGCGACATCGAGCCGGGTCGCGCCGAACTCGTCGACCTCCGCTCCGGCGATGGAGTTGTCGGGGCGTCGGCTGGACGTGCCCGAGACGAAGACCAGGTCGCCGGAGACCTTGGCATGCGGGAAGCGACCTCGGGGCGTCGCCTTGCCCTCGACGAGGATGCCGCGTGATGTTGTCATCGTGATCCCTTCTCGAGGCTGTCGGATCCGTCGCGGGTGTGGATGGAGACGCGTCCGAGGCCGGTGATCGTCGCCTCGACCGTGCCCTGGTCGGGCAGCGGGACGGCGGCGGTCGCGGCACCGGCGAGGAGGACCATGCCGGCGCGCAGCGTGAAGCCGTGGCGGGAGGCGAGGCGCGCGGCCGCGGCGACGGCACGGCCGGGGTCGCCGAGGATGGCCGCGGTGGAGCCTGTGGCGCTGATCCTGCCGTCGACCTCGAGCCGCACGGCCCTGTTGTCGAGGGCACCGGCTTGGACGAACGGGGTCCAGGGGCCGATCACGTACGCGGCGGCCGACGTGTTGTCGGCGACGACATCGGCGAGGCTGAAACGGAAGTCCCGGTACCGGGAGTCGATGATCTCCAGTGCGGGAGCCACCGCCGCGACGACCTCGCTCAACGGGCGGTCGGTGTCGGAGCCGTCGATGTCGGCGCCCAGCAGATACGCGACCTCGGGCTCGATGCGCGGGTGGATGGCGGATCGCCGGTCGAACGCCGCTCCGTCGTCGAGGCGCATCGCATCGGTGAGGCTGCCGACGATGACGTCATGCACGCCCATCTGCTGCGCCTTCGCCTGGCTCGTGAACCCGAGCTTGAGGCCCGTGAGGCGCTCGCCGCGGGCGATCCGACGGGCGATCAGTGCATGCTGCGTGGCGTACGCGGTGTCGAGATCGACCTCTGCGGATGCGGAGAGCTGGCTGATCGCGGTCGCGGTGCGCTGCGCGGTGTCGAGCGCGGCGGCGAACACCGCGTCCGCGGTCATGCGGTCACCCCCGAACGGGTGGCGACAAGGTCGAGCGCGACGTCGACGATCATGTCCTCCTGGCCGCCCACCATGCGGCGGCGGCCCAGCTCCACGAGGATGTCGCGGGCGTCGAGGCCGTGCTTCTCGGCCGCGCGCTCGGCGTGCAGCAGGAAGCTCGAGTACACCCCGGCGTAGCCGAGCGTGAGGGTTTCGCGGTCGACGCGGACGGGGCGGCGCTGCAGCGGACGCACCAGCTCCTCCGCCGCATCCTGCAAGGCGAACAGGTCGCAGCCGTGCTCCCAGCCGAGCAGGTCGGCCACCGCGATGAACGCCTCGATCGGACAGTTGCCCGCTCCGGCACCCTGCCCTGCGAGCGAGGCGTCGACCCGGTACACGCCGTGCTCGACGGCCGTGACGCTGTTGGCCACGCTCAGCGAGAGGTTCTCGTGTGCGTGGATGCCGATCTGCGTGCCGGGGTCGAGCACCTCGCGGTAGGCGTCGACGCGGTCGGCGACGTCGCGCATCGTGAGGCGCCCGCCCGAGTCGGTGACGTACACGCAGTGCGCGCCAGCCGCTTCCATGATCTTCGCCTGCTCCGCGAGACCGCGCGGGTCGTTGAGGTGGCTCATCATCAGGAAGCCTGAGACGTCCATGTCGTGCTCGCGCGCCCAGGTGATGTGCTGGATGGCGACGTCGGCCTCGGTGCAGTGCGTCGCGACCCGCACGCTCGCGACGCCGAGGTCGCGGGCCCGGGCGAGGTCGTCGATCGTGCCGATGCCGGGAAGGATCAGGGTGGTCAGGACGGCGCGGTCGAGCACCTCGGCCGCCGCCTCGATCCACTGCCAGTCGGTGTGCGCTCCCTGTCCGTAAGCCACGCTCGAACCGCCGAGGCCGTCGCCGTGCGCGACCTCGATGGCATCAACGCCCGCCGCTTCGAGAGCACGGGCGATGCCGCGCACCTGGTCGGTCGTGTAGCCGTGGCCGATCGCGTGCATGCCGTCGCGGAGGGTGACGTCCTGCACGTAGACGCGGGGAGATGAGGTGGTCATGCGGGAACCCCTGTCCGTTCGGCGACGAGTCGTTCGGCCGTGCGCAGGGCGGCCGAGGTCATGATGTCGAGATTGCCCGCGTACTCCGGAAGATAGTGGCCGGCGCCGGCGACTTCCAGCAGGACGGTCACGCGCGTCCCGCGGAACGGTCGATCGAGCGCGGGCACGTAGGCCTCGTCGACCGCGTCGAACTGCACCTGCTGCTTGAGACGGTAACCCCCGACGTAGGCCTGCACGGCGGCGACCATGTCGGCGACCGAGGCGCTGACGGCATCCCGATCCAAGGCTTCAGGGTCGCCCTCGACCAGGCAGAACACCGTGTCCCTCATGATGAGCGGCGGGTCGGCGGGGTTGAGCACGATGATGGCCTTGCCGTGGTCGGCGCCGCCGATCACCTCCAGCGCACGGGCCGTGGTCTCGGTGAACTCGTCGATGTTCGCTCTGGTGCCGGGACCGGCCGACTTCGAGGCGATCGAGGCGACGATCTCGGCGTAGGCCACCGGGGCGACGCGCGACACGGCGGCCACCATCGGTACCGTGGCCTGGCCGCCGCACGTGACCATGTTGACGTTGGTCGCACCGAGGTGCGCGTCGAGGTTGACGACGGGCACGACGTACGGCCCGATCGCGGCGGGGGTCAGATCGACCATGAGGCGCCCGGCGTTGCGCACGAGGGCATCGTTGCGGGCGTGGGCGCCGGCCGAGGTGGCGTCGAACACGAGCTCGACGTCGGCGAACTCGGGCATCGCGATCAGTCCGTCCACGCCCGCGTGGGTCGTGGCGACACCGAGCCGTCGCGCACGGGCGAGGCCGTCGGAGTGCTCGTCGATGCCGGCCATCGCGACCACGTGCAACGTGGTCGAGAGCCGCTTCACCTTGATGAGCAGGTCGGTGCCGATGTTGCCCGAGCCGATGATGGCGATGCCGACGGTCATGCCGCAGCCCCTTCCGCTGATGTGCCCGACGCTCGTTCGGATGCCGTGCCGAAGAAGTCGGCACGGACCTCGCCGAGACCGTCGAGTCGGGCGCGATACACCCCGGCGGTCGCGTCGACCATGGGGCCGAGGGCGCCGGAGAGGATGACCTCGCCGGCGCGCAGCGGCTGCCCGCGGCGGGCGACCTCGCGGGCGAGCCAGGCCACCGCGATCACCGGGCTGCCGAGGCACGCGGCCCCCGAACCGGTCGAGACCGGACGGCCCTCACGGTCGAGCGTCATGCTGAGCGCGGTCAGATCGAACCCGTCGAGGCGCCGAGGCGTGGTGCCGAGCACGACCGCCCCGCTCGAGGCGTTGTCGGCGATGGTGTCGGTGATGCGGATGTCCCACTCGGCCACGCGGGAGTCGACGACCTCGATCGCGGGCAGCACGAACTCCGTGGCACGGATCACGTCGGCGACGTGGGTGGTGGGGGAGTCGAGGTCGCTGCCGAGCACGAAGGCGACCTCGGCTTCGGCGCGCGGCTGCAGGAAGCGGGTGAGGTCGATCGGCTCGCGGTCGGCGAACATCATGTCGTCGAGCAGCACCCCGTAGTCGGGGCTGTCGACGCCGAGCTGCGTCTGCACGGCGGGGGAGGTGAGGCCGATCTTGCGGCCGACGACCCGTCGACCGTCGTCGAGGCGGCGGGCGATGCCGAGAGACTGCACGGCGTACGCGGCATCCTGATCCGTCTCGCCGAGCAGGTCGCGCACCGGGGCGCACGGGTGCCCCGATTCGGCCGCGCGTCGCAGCCGTTCGTCCGCCAGGCGCACGGAATCGGAGAGGCCGGTCACAGCTGCACGCACACGTTCGTCGGCTCGGTGTAGAACTCGAGCGAGTGGTGCCCGCCCTCGCGGCCGATGCCCGAGAGCCCGACGCCGCCGAAGGGGCTGCGCAGGTCGCGCAGATACCAGGTGTTGACCCACGACATGCCCGTGCGCATCTGCTGCGCCACACGGTGTCCGCGGGTCAGGTCGGTGGTCCAGGTGACCGCGGCGAGGCCGTAGTCGGTGTCGTTCGCCAATCGGATCGCCTCCTCTTCGGTGTCGAAGGGGATGAGGGCGGCGACGGGACCGAACACCTCTTCGCGCACGGTGCGGTGGCTGTTGTCGAGGCCCGTCCACAGGGTCGGCTCGATCCACGATCCGCCGTCGAGTTCGTCGCCGAGGGTGGGGATGCCACCGCCCGCGAGCACGGTCGCCCCCTCCGCGACGGCGAGGTCGAAGTACGAGCGCACCTTCTCGCGATGCGCCTGCGAGATGAGAGGACCGGTGGTGGTGGCCGGGTCCTCCGGGCGGCCCAGACGCAGACGGGCGGCGTGCTCGGCGAGGCCGGCGGCCACCTCATCGAAGACCGCGCGCTGCACGTAGATGCGCTCGGTGCACAGGCACACCTGGCCGGTGTTGAGGTACGTGGAGCGGGCGAGCCCGGCGACGGCGGCATCGAGGTCGGCGTCGGCGAACACGAGCGCGGCGTTCTTGCCGCCGAGCTCGAACGAGACCGGGCGCACCCGCGGCGCGACCGCCCGCATGATCGCGGATCCGGTGGACGATTCGCCGGTGAACGTGACCCCGTCGATGCCCGGATGCGTGGTGAGGGCCTCGCCCGCGGAATCGGCGCCGAAACCGTGCACGACGTTCACGACCCCGGCGGGCACCCCCGCCTCGGCGAGGATCTCGGCCAGCAGCGTCGCCGACGACGGCGTCTCCTCCGAGGGCTTGATCACCACGGTGTTGCCGGTGGCGAGGGCGGGAGCGAGCTTCCACGTGAGCAGCAGCAGCGGCAGGTTCCACGGCACGATCACGGCGACGACCCCGAGCGGCTTGCGCACGGCGTAGTTCAGGGCGCGCCGGCCGTCGGGCAGCTCGGTGAGGAACGAGTCGAGGCCTGCCGTCGAGACCGTGTCGGCGAAGGAGCGGAAGTTCGCGGCGGCACGGGCCACGTCGAGGTCGCGAGCGAGTGCCTCGGGCTTGCCGGTGTCGCCGACCTCGGCCGCGACGAGCTCATCGGCGCGGCGGTCGATCGCGTCGGCCACACCGCGCAGCAGACGGGCGCGCTCCGCGACCGTCATCCGTCCCCAGGGCCCGTCGAACGCGGCGCGCGCGGCGGCCACGGCGCGGTCGACCTGCTCGGTGCCGGCTTCGTGCACCTCGGCGATGACCGAGCCGTCGACCGGGCTGACCTTCGCGAAGGTGGCGATGCCCTCCACGCGCTCGCCGGCGATCATGTTGTGGATGGCACGGGGCGCTCGCTCCTGCTCGGAGGCACGGAGGGGAGGCGTCATCGTCTCGGAAGGCATGGGCTCAGGCTAGGAACGTTCGAGGGATGCCGACAAATACTCTCTTGATGCACTGCCATGCCCGTACGGCTATAGTCCGGATCATGGTCACCGATCGACTGCTCGACGGGCGGGTCAAGATCCGCCACCTCGTCCTCGTCACCGCCATCGCCGACGAAGGCACCCTGGTGCGCGCCGCCGAGTCGCTGCACATCACCCAGCCGGTCGTCACCCGCGGTCTCCGCGAGGTCGAAGAGGTGCTGGGTGTGCCGCTGTTCGAACGGTTGCCGCGCGGCGTGCGGCCGACGCAATACGGGCACTCGTTCATCGAGCGCGCCCGCTCGGTGCTCGCCGAGCTGCGCGCCGCGGGGGAGGAGGTGCGGCTGCTGCAGTCGGGGCAGCTCGGCACGGTGACCGTCGGCACGCACCTCGCAGGTTCCAACCTGCTGCTGCCGCGGGCCATCGCGGCGCTGAAGGCCGAGCATCCACGGCTGACCGTGGTGGTGCGCGAGGGCACCCCGGACACCCTGCAGCAGCTGCTGCTCGCGGGCGACCTCGACCTGACCGTCGGGCGGCTCTCGCCGACGGTGCCGGTGCGGCTCGAGCAGGAGCGACTGCACCTGGAGCCGATCCGTCTGGTCGCACGGGCCGGGCATCCGGTGCTCGGCGGTGTCAAGGCGAACTCCCTCGCCGAGCTGATCGCGTATCCCTGGATCTTCCCCGTGGCCCAGACGGCGCTCCGGGCCGAGCTCGAAGCGGTCTTCTTCCACGAGGGGCTGCCGTTGCCGCCCGACCGCGTCGAGTGCACCTCCATGCTGACACTGCGCACCCTGCTGATCTCGACCGACGTGATCGCGGCGCTGCCGATGTTCATCGCCGTCGACGACCGTGAACTGCGGATCCTGCCCACGCCGTTGAGCTCCATCCGCCGCTCGGTCGGCGTGACGGTGCCGAAGGATCGGGCGCCGTCGCCGGCGGCCACCGCGCTGCTGACCCATCTGCGCGAAGAGGGCGCCCGCCTGGCGGAGCTCGAGCGGGACTACGCGGAGACGGAGCCGCGCTTCGCCGGCTGATATGCCCGAACGGTCATAGCTCTGACCCGTATGGATATTGGACAGCATCGCTTCACCGGGACGAACCTGATGAGAACGACACCACGTCGTGACGATCTCACCCGATTCAGCCAATGGAGGCGACATGGCCGGCTCTCCCTACGTGCCCGATGCGAAGAAGTACCGCCCGGAGGATTTCCAGCGCGTCGAGGGTGAACCGGCCGATCCCGATCCCTCCAGCTGGGGCATGCAGCCCGACGGTACCTTCCTGCCGCCGGCGCACACGCCGTCCGTCCCGCGCGACGTCTTCATCGACTGGCCGGGCCAGCTCGACTACCGCGACCCCGAGACGTATGCGCTCAACGCCAAGGCCGAGGCGTTCTACCCGATCGTGGTGAACACCAGTCACTCGTGGCAGTGCATCTACGACTGGGACGGCCGTCGCCTCATGCTCCACTACGGCGGCGGCAACCACTGGAAGCTCTACGACATCACCGACCCTCGCGACCTGACGATCGTCGACGAGGAGCAGTGGGGCTGGGACGACCCCCGCCCGCAGTTCGGCGCCACCACGGTGCAGTGGAACCAGAAGCTCGGAAAGCACATCGCGATCCAGGCGAGCGAGACTCCGCGGTACTTCCTCAAGGGGCGCGTCGCCAACAAGTGGATCGACGACACCGTCGAGGGCCAGCTGAAGGAGTGGGAGGGCCTGCGCGGCTTCCGCACGTGGGAGATGAACGGCCCGAGCCCCCGCGACTGGACCCTCCTCACCGAGGTCTCGACCGATCCGAACCACGGGCCGGACGAGATCCAGGAGGGCAACGGCGTGCTCGACCTTCCGGTCTACTACGGCGACAAGTACCTGTTCGTGGCGACCGCGCCCGACAACACCTTCACCAACCAGCCGTACAAGACCACGCTGTGGACCGCCGGACACGCGGCCTACGACGTGTCGGACCCGGCGAAGCCCGAACTGCTCTCGAACTGGTGGGTGCCCGGGTCGCGTGCCGGGGAGGAGGCGGATTCCGAGTACCTCGCGGACAACGAGCGCTGGAACAACAAGACCTCGTGGTTCGGCTCGCGCATGGGCATCTTCCTGCCGCGCTCGGTCGAGTCCGGATGGAAGTACGGCTACGCCGCCCAGGGTGGTCAGGGCTTCTTCGTGCTCGACGTGTCCGATCCCGCGAACATCCACCACGTCGGCTGGTGCCACCTGCCGGTCAGCGTCGCCGGCACCGAGGGCGACAACGTCGACACCACCCAGGTGGAGGAGACGGGCTACGTCTACGTCTCGGGCTACCCGATGAACACCGACTGCTACGAGCCGGCCAAGGAGATCTATCAGATCGACGTGAGCGACCCGACGAACCCGCGGGTCGTGCGCACGCTGCCCCGCCCGACGCCGCCGGCAGACGCCGCGTTCACCGACTGGGCGCAGCGCCGCGGGTCGTTCGGGCCCAAGCGCTCGGGGTACTTCACCAACACGGGCACGCCGCACGGCGGCGTCATCCCCTACGCGTTCTACGCCGCGGGGTTGCAGATCTTCGACGTGCGCGACCCGGAGAACCCCCAGGTCGGCGCGTACTTCGTCCCTCCGATCGGCCTCAAGGACGACGATGACCTCGCCGCACCCGTGCACGGCATCTTCGTGGAGTGGGATCGCAACGTGATCTGGCTCTTCGCCAACCACGGCATCTACGCGGTGTCGACCCCGCTGCTGGGTGAACCCGTGGTCGGTCTCCCCGCCACCGAAGGCTGAACTCTTCCCGGAAACTCCGGTGTCCGTCCTCCACATAAGGGGCTGAGTGGACGGACACCGGCTCCCGCCCCCTGACGATCCCTCCCGAAAGTGATCCATGACTCAGACAGTTAGGCCGTGGCCGGCCCTGTGGGCGCTGTGCATCGGCTTCTTCATGATCCTCGTCGACACGACGATCGTGGCGATCGCCAACCCGGTCATCCTCGCGGCGTTCGACGCCGACCTGACCACGGTCATCTGGGTCACCAGTGCCTACCTGCTCGCCTACGCCGTCCCCCTGCTGGTGACCGGTCGCCTCGGGGATCGCTTCGGTCCCAAACGGGTCTATCTCGTGGGGCTCGTGCTGTTCACCCTCGCCTCGCTCGCGTGCGGTCTGGCGGGCAGCATCGAGATGCTCATCGCGGCTCGCGCCGTGCAGGGCTTCGGTGCCGCGCTGATGACGCCGCAGACCATGGCGATCATCGCGCGGGTGTTCCCGCCGCGCGGTCGGGGTCAGGCGATGGGGGCGTGGGGCGCTGTCGGAGGGCTCGCGACGCTCGTCGGCCCGATCCTCGGCGGCGTGCTCACCGACACCGTCGGCTGGGAGTGGATCTTCTTCGTCAACGTGCCTGTCGGGATCGTCGCCTTCGTCGTCGCCTGGCGTCTGGTCCCCGATCTCGAAGGACACCCGCACCGCTTCGACGTGGTGGGGGTCGCGCTGTCCGGACTCGGACTGTTCCTGCTGGTCTTCGGCATCCAGGAGGGCGAGGTCTACGACTGGGGGGTGATGTTCGGTCCGGTCACCGTGTGGGGCGTCATCGTCACAGGCGTCGTGCTCCTGGTGCTCTTCGTCGTGTGGCAGCGCGTCAATCGTGCAGAGCCCCTCATGCCCCTCAGCCTCTTCCGCGACCGCAACTTCTCGGTCGCGAACGCCACGATCTTCCTCGTCGGTGTCGGCATCACGGCCATGCCCGTCCCCCTCGCCTTCTACTTCCAGGTCGCCCGCGGGCTCGACCCGACGCTCGCAGCGCTCATGCTCGCACCGATGGCGGTCGTCTCGGGGGTGCTCGGGCCGTTCGTCGGCAAGCTGAGCGACCGGATCGGTCCGCGGTGGGTCACCTTCGCCGCCTTCGTCATCTCGGCGGTGGCCATGGCCTGGTATGCGGCGACGATGACGATCGACGCCCCGTTCTGGCTCCTGCTTCTGCCCTCGGCGCTGCTGGGCGTCGGCGTATCGGGGATGTTCGGTCCGCTCGCGTCGACGGCCACCCGCAATCTCCCGCACACGCAAGCAGGAGCGGGATCCGGCGTCTACTCCACCACCAGGCAGATGGGGTCCGTGATCGGATCGGCGCTGCTGGCGGTGCTGATGAACGTGACGCTCGCCGCGCACATCACCGGTTTCGTGCCAGGGGCGATCCACCCGGGGAGCGAGCTGTCGGCGAAGGACGGGAGCGGACTGGCCGCGGCCATGTCGCAGTCGCTGCTGCTCTCGGCCATCGCCTTCGCGGTGTGCGCGGTCGTCGTGGTGTTCTTCGAGAAGCCGCGAGCCTGGGGAGCCCCGGCCACCCCGCAGACGGCGGGTTCTGTCGTGAGAGAGGGACGATGATGGCGGCGATCGCAGTGGATCCAACATCCAGAACGAATCCGACCACGAGCACGAAGGACGAGAGGACTCCGATGACGGTCAGCTCCGGAGGCGGTCGACTGGTCGTCGACGCCCTGAAGAAGGACTATGAGCTCGACGGCGCCGCCGTCCCCGTGGTCAAGGACGTCACGTTCACGATCGAGCCCGGGACGTTCTACTCGCTCCTCGGCCCGTCGGGATGCGGCAAGACCACCACCCTGCGCTGTGTCGCCGGCCTCGAACGGAGCAACGGCGGCGTCATCTCGCTCGACGGCAACGTGCTGTCGACCGGCACCGCGCACGTGTCGCCCGACAAGCGCGACATCGGCATGGTGTTCCAGAACTACGCGATCTGGCCGCACATGACGGTGTTCGCCAACGCGATCTTCCCGCTGCAGGTCGCGGGTTCGAAGCTTCCGAAGCAGGAGGCGCGCAAGCGGGCGATGGAGGCGCTGGAGCTCGTGCAGCTCGATCATCTCGCGCAGCGCCCGGCCACCGCGCTCTCAGGCGGTCAGCAGCAGCGTCTGGCCCTCGCTCGTGCGTTGGCCCACCGACCGCGTCTGCTGCTGCTCGACGAGCCGCTGTCGAACCTCGACGCCAAGCTGCGCGACACCATGCGCAACGAGCTGCGGAGCCTGCAGCGCACCCTCGGCATCAGTGCCCTCTACGTCACGCACGATCAATCCGAGGCGCTGTCGATGTCGGATCGGGTGGCCGTGATGAACGGCGGACGCATCGTGCAGGAGGCGTCACCCCGCGAGCTCTACGACCAGCCGGCCGACCGATTCGTGGCGAACTTCGTCGGTCGCGCGAACATGATCCCCGCCGTGGTGATCGATCGTGACGGCACCGGCGAGGCGGTGGTCGAGGCGCTCGGCACCCGGCTGCAGACGCCGGTGCCCGACGGGGTCTCGATCGGCGACGAGGTCACGCTGACGTTCCGTCCCGAGACCGTGCGCTGGCATGAGACCGACATCGATCGCCCGAACGTCCTTCCCGTGCGCATCGTGCGGGTGGAGTTCCTCGGCGAGATCGTCGAGTACGAGGCCGAGGTGCTCACCGATGGCGAGCCCGTCGCCACGATCGTCGGACGCGGAGCGCCACTCGCGACACCCCCCGAGGGCGGCAGGGTCTTCCTCGAACTGGTCTCGCACGCCTGCCGCGTGCTGGGCGCCTGATCCACCCCGCACCACACCCGCAATCACACACCTGATGTCAGAGAGGACATTCAGATCATGAAGAGAACACTGGGAGCTGTCGCCATCACGGCGGTCTTCGCGCTCGCCTTGACCGGATGCAACACATCGACCGATGCCGGCGGCGGTGACAGCGCGCTCGAGGGCGACGCCGCGTCGGCCACCTGCGACGCCGTGGAAGTCGGAGCGATCACCCGCTGCGAGAACTTCTACGACGAGTACTGGCCCGAGATCGACAAGCAGCTCGACGCCCTCTACGAAGAGGCGAAGAAGGCTGACGGCGGCACCCTGGTCATCTGGGACTGGTACGAGCTGTCGCCTGACGTGATCGAGCAGTTCAACAAGCGCTTCCCCGACATCAAGGTCGAGACCAGGGGGCTGACGTACAACCTGTCGTCGGCGATCATCTCGGCGAAGGCGACCGGTTCGCGCAACACCGATGTGGTGTCCGGCTCGATCACCTCGATGGCCGCGATGTACGACGAGGGCTTCTGGGAGAAGGTCGACTGGGAGAGCTTCGGCGTTCCGAAGGAGTTCCTGACCATCGGCGCCCCCGAGCTCATGCCCGACAGCATCAACGGCACGCTCATCCAGTACAACACCGACAAGGTGACCGCGGTGCCCGAGACGCTCGACGGGCTGCTCGCCCCCGAATACAAGGACAAGGTGTCGGTCGCCGGATACAACGCGGTGGTCTTCGCCGGATACGGCATGGCGGAGGGCGAGGACAAGATGGTCTCGCTGATCGACGAGCTCCTGTCGTCGGGCAACCTGAAGCTGCTGGAGGACCAGGGCGCTCCGCTGTCGAGCGGTGACGTGCCGATCGCGCTCAACCAGACGCTGTTCAACCCGAACCCGGCGCTGCAGGTCTCACCGTTCGAGCACGCGGGAGTCTGGGCGCAGTTCTCCGGCGTCAACTCCGACGCCAAGAACAAGCCGGGGGCCGCGCTGTGGACCCTGTGGAACGCATTCGACCCCGACTGGATCAGCCTCCGAATGACGGACGAGCGCTTCGCCAGCACGCAGGTGCCGTTCGCCGGTCTCCCCGCCGCGACCTTCGCCGAGTCCACCGGGCTCATGAAGACGAACTCCGACGCGCTGCTGCTCGGCCTCGAGAACGGCGCCGAGACCGAGACGCAGGCCACTCGTGACGACTGGCAGGCCATGATCAACGCCGCCGACAAGGCGCTGAACGGATAACGATGTTCAAGGCAGGACGGACCACGGGGCGAAAGCGTCCCACCACGATGACGATCGCGATGATCGTCTCGGGCGCGGTTATCTTCATCCTTCTCGCGGTGCCGCTGATCGTCCAGGTGATCACCGCGTTCCGTGGTCCGTTCCTGCCCTTCGGCGTCTCGTCGGCCCAGTGGGGTGTCGAGAACTTCGTCACCCTGTGGCAGCTGCGCGAAGACTTCTGGGGCGTGCTCGGCGCGACCGGCGCCTTCGTCGGCGGGTCCACGCTGCTCACGCTCCTGATGGCGTTCGGCCTCGCCTGGGTCACGGTGCGCACGGATGCCCCGTGGCGCCGTCTGATCTCGGTGCTAGTGATCGTGCCGTACATCATTCCGCCGATCGTGAAGGCCCAGGCCTACCTGCTGATGCTGTCGCCCGAGTCGGGTGTGCTCAACCAGCTGCTGCGGCTGCTGCCGTTCGCGAGCGACGTGCCGATCGATCCCTATGCGTTCCCGACGATGATCTTCATCCAGGCGCTCACGAACGTCACGTTCCCGTACCTGATGATCGTGCCGATCCTGACGAACATGGACGGCTCGCTGGAGGAGTCGGCGCGGGTCTCGGGGGCCTCCTGGCCGCAGACGCTTCGTCGAGTGACGCTGCCGATGCTGTGGCCGGGGCTCCTCGGGGTGACGGTGCTGACCTTCATCCTCGGCCTCGGCAGTCTCGAGGTGCCGCTGCTGTTCGGCCAGGAGTCGGGACGCGACATCTTCGCCCTCAAGCTCTGGACGCTCATCAGCTCCAACGCGGGCGAACTGCCGCAGTACGGTCTGGCCGCCGCATGGGGGCTGGTGTTCCTCGTGATCACGACCGTCGCGTTCGCGATCTATCTGCGGGCGACACGCAACGCCGAGCGCAGAGCCTCGGTGTCGGGCAAGGGCTTCCGGCCGTCGACCATGCGGATGGGGCCGTGGAAGATCCCGGTCATGCTGCTGGTCGCCGTGTTCATCCTGCTCACCGGCATCCTCCCTCTGCTCGCTCTGCTGTGGGCGGCGATCACGCCCTATCCGGTGGCGTTCTCGATCGACGCGATGCTCGGCAGCACCGACTTCGGCGCCTTCGGCACGGTGCTCGCCGACCCCGAGTTCTGGGTGTCGCTCGGACGCACGGTCATCATCGCGGGCGGCAGCGCCACGATCGCGGTGGTCTTCGCAACGGTGCTCGCCTACGGCATCGCCCGCAGCAAGAAGACCGGGTGGGTGAAGGCCATGGACCTGTTCGCCTCCTCATCGGTCGCGATCCCCGCGACCATCGCCGGCTTCGCGATGTTCCTCACCTTCATGGTGATCAACCCGTACATCCCGATCGCGGGCACGCTGCTCGCGCTCGTGATCGCGTACTCCTACCGGGTGTCGATCGCCTACCGCTCGTCGTACAGCGCGACGCTGCAGATCAGGCCGGAGCTGGAGGAGGCGGCGCTCACCAGCGGAGCGAGTCGGTTCGAGGGATTCCGACGCATCATCGCGCCGCTGCTGATGCCGACCGTGATGGCGGTGTGGATCCAGATGTTCATCCTCGGCACCAATGAGTTCACGCTCCCGGCGTTCCTGGCGACCCCGTCGTCGCGGCCGCTGTCGATGTACATCTACGCCATGATCAACCCGCGGTCCGCACAGCTGTATGCGCCGGACCAGGGGGCCGCGATGGCGCTGATCTTCACGCTGATGGTGTTCGCGATCGGCTACGGCCTGCAGTGGGCGCTCTCTCGCCGAGCGATCGGTCGCACACGCAAGGCGGTCTCCGCGGGTCTCCCCGACCTCGCCGCCGCCTCTCCCGCTCCGGCCGATTCCGCGACGGTGACCCTGGCCGTGCAGCGTCACAAGGGGCGGTGAGGGCGGACGGATGCGAAGATCGATCTTGCAGATGATGGGAGCCGCGACGGAGACGAGTTGCCGAACACGGATGATCGCGAAAGTTCCCACAGTTTCTGAGTTCTGTGGTTGGGGCTGACCTTCGAACGCGCCTTGGCACGCAGGTGGAGGAGCGATCGCTCGGCGCGCAACGTAAGTACTAGCGCGCGAAGTGCTCCACGTAGTGTTTCGTGAAGCTGTGCTGTAAATGTCAGGTTCACTAGTAGTACTATGGATCTCGGTAGCTAGGGATGAAATAGTTCCCCGGGCGCCAATCCGAGAAACCCACGCCTAGGCGTGGGTTTCTGCGTTGGGCTGGGATACTGGCCATGTGCTCCTGGCCTACATTGATGAGATCGGCGACACCGGTGCGTTCGTCGGGCGGGACCACCCTCGGTTCAACACCAACCCAGCCTTCGGGTACGCCGGCATGGTCATCCCCGCCGAGAAGGCTCGGATTTTCGGCCAACGCTTCAACGAAGTCAAGCGGAGCCTCTTCAAGGCTGAAATCTCGCAAGCAGAGCACCCGGGGCGTTGGGAGCGCAAGGGCGCGGACATCTTTCGCCCGGACTCCTCGGTGGCATACACCTACCAAATTCGTGCATTCAACGGTCTCGTGAACCAGCTCCGCAACCTGGGCGGCAGGCTGTTCTACTACGCGGATGAGAAGCCTCTGGGCACGCCCGGGCAAACGCGCCTCGACCCGCAAGAGCGTGAGACTGCGGCGATGCGAGAGTCCCTGAATCGAATCGCCCGATACGCGCATGGGAACGACACGCACGTGATGGTCGTCATCGATCAGATCAACGAGAAGACTCGTGCCGAACGTCTGCCCAATATGTACGGGCACATCCTTGGTCGTGCAGCAGAGTTCGAAGAGATGCGACGCATCATCGAACCTCCCATGCATGTCGACAGTGTTCTCAGTTCGAACATCCAGTTTGCCGACTGGGTCGCAGCATGCGTCTCCCGCGCCATCAACTACCACCTGATTGAGGACTCCCCATACGGATGGGTGACATCTAAAGGACAGCTGCTGCCGGCAGTCCACGGGGCATTTACCACCGAGTCGAAGCTGCATCTGTGGCACCGAGGTGTCAGCGACTTCAACCACAGCGACATCGTTCGAGCGAACCGTCCGCTGTACCCGGTAACCGACGGCCACAGAATCGGTGCGACGCTCGATCCTGCGATCGCGCCTCGCCTTAAAGCTGCTGCAGAACGCGCACGCGGAACCAAGAAGGACTCGTGACGCTGGCGTGGGTCGGCATGACCGCCTGAGTTCAGCGGTCACGCAAGGTGTCCTCCTGCCTGGAAAAACGACCGGGGTCCGTGATCAGCTGGAACTTCAGCGTCGGGCCGTGACCTCTGCGGACGAGCTCGCTCGCTTCTTGATGCGGCTACACGTTGAGTCAATGCTGGCAGGAACTGACTCATCCATCTCTTGACTTTTGGATCCAGTATCCATTCAATAGGAACAGCAGGAGAAGAAAGGGTGAGGAGGCCGCATGCACATCGGGTACGCCGCGATGCTCGAGCAGATCGAGCCGACCGCCGTGATCGAGAACTGCGTCCTCGCCGAGGCGCACGGGTTCCGCGGGATCATGGCCACCGATCACTTCCAGCCCTGGCTTCCCCGCCACCGCAACGCCGCCCATGTGTGGACCATGCTCGGCGCGATCGGCGCGCACACCACCGGCGACCTCGGCCCCGGCGTCACGACCCCCGGCTTCCGCACGCATCCCGCCGTGGTCGCGCAGGCCGCAGCGACGCTGGCGACCCTCTACCCCGACCGGGCCTGGCTCGGCGTCGGATCGGGGGAGGCGCTGAACGAGCACATCGTCGGCGAATACTGGCCCGAACCCGCCGAGCGCATCGACCGCATGTTCGAGGCCGTCGACCTGATCCGCAAGCTCTTCACCGCCTCGATCGCCGGTCGCGACACCCGCCACCGTGGCGAGCACTTCCGCATGGAATCGACCCGGCTCTGGACGATGCCGCCCACTGCGCCACCGGTCTACGTGGCCACGGCGGGCCCGGCCACCGCTCGCCGCGCCGGCCGGAACGCCGACGGCCTGATCACGACCTCGGCCGAAGTCGAGCGCCTCGCCCCGCTGCTCGCCCGATTCGCCGACGGGGCACGGGAGGCGGGGCACGACCCCGAGGCCCTCCCGAAGGTGCTCCAGCTGCGGCTCTCGTGGGCGCCGACCGACGAGCAGGCCCTCGCGAACGCACTGACCGAGTGGCCGATCGGCGGACTCCGGATGCGCCGGGGCGACGTGCGCTCGCCGTACGACTTCGAGCAACTCGTGCGCGGGGTGACGGCCGACGACATGCGGGCGTCGATGCTCATCTCCGCTGACCCCGAGGTGCACCGCGCGCAGATCCAGCGCTACGTCGACCTCGGCTTCACGCGCATCTACCTGCACAACGTCGGGCCCGACCAGCGGGAGTTCGTCGAGGTCTTCGGCCGCGACGTGCTGCCGAAGGTGCACGCATGAGCGCCCCCGCGATCACCGTCTTCGCCCTCGCCGGCATCGGCGAGGTGCACCCCGGTGATGACCTCGTGGCCCTGATCCTCGCGACCGGCGTCGAACTCGCCCACGGCGACATCCTCGTCGTCACCTCGAAGATCGTCTCCAAGGCCGAAGGCCGCTACGTACAGGCCGCCGACCGCGAAGAGGCCATCACCGCCGAGACCGTGCGGCTCGTCGCCTCTCGCACCTTCGACGGGCACACCATGCGCATCGTCGAGAACCGGCTCGGCATGGTGGCCGCGGCCGCCGGCGTCGATGCCAGCAACACCCCGGACGGCTGGGTGCTGCTGCTCCCCGAAGACCCCGACCGTTCGGCGCGTGCGCTCGCCGCGGGACTGCGGGCGGCCACGGGCGCGGAGGTGGGCGTGATCCTCAGTGACACCCTCGGCCGTCCCTGGCGCGAAGGGCAGACCGACGTCGCGATCGGCGGCGGGGGCGTGCACATGATCGCCGACCTCCGTGGCACGACCGACCAGGCGGGAAAGGTCCTGAGCGTCACGACCCCGTGTGTCGCGGACGAGCTCGCCGCGGCCGCAGATCTGGTCAAGGGCAAGGCGAGCGGCAACCCGGTCGCCGTGGTGCGAGGGCGGGGCGACCTTGTCGGACCCCTCACCCTGCCCGGGGCCGCCAGCATCGTGCGCGGCGCGGAGCGCGACCTCTTCTGGTTGGGCACCGCCGAAGCACTCGACCAGGGATACCGCGACGGTTACGCCGCTGCGCTCGCAGACCTCGGCACCCAGGAACAGCACCTACACGCACAGCAGGAACCCGACACGAAGGATGCGACATGACACTGACTCTCGGATACAAGGCCAGCGCGGAGCAGTTCGACCCCCGGGAGCTGGTCGAGATCTCGGTCGCGGCCGAGGCGCACGGCATGCAGTCCGTGTTCGCGAGCGACCACTTCCAGCCCTGGCGCCACACCGGCGGCCATGCTCCGTTCTCGCTCACCTGGATGGCGGCGGTGGGCGAGCGCACGTCGAGCATCCGCATCGGCACCTCGGTGCTGACCCCGACCTTCCGTTACAACCCTGCCGTGCTCGCGCAGGCGTTCGCGAGCCTGGGCTGCCTGTACCAGGACCGCATCATCCTCGGCGTCGGCTCTGGCGAGGCGCTGAACGAGATCGCGACCGGATTCCGCGGCGCCGGGGAGCAGGAGTGGCCCGAGTTCAAGGAGCGCTATGCGCGGCTGCGCGAATCCGTGCGTCTGATGCGGGCGTTGTGGTCGGGCGACCGGGTGAACTTCGACGGCGAGTACTACTCCACGCACGACGCCTCGATCTACGACCGTCCCGAGGGCGGCATCCCGATCTACATCGCCGCGGGCGGACCGATGGTCGCGCGCTACGCCGGGCGCGCGGGCGACGGCTTCATCTGCACCTCGGGCAAGGGCCAGGAGCTCTACGTCGACCAGCTGCTCCCGGCCGTGAGAGAGGGGCTCGAGCAGTCCGAGCGCTCGTTCGACGACTACGACCGGATGATCGAGATCAAGCTGTCGTACGAGGAGACCCGGGAGGCGGCGTTGGAGAACACCCGCTTCTGGTCGCCGCTGTCGCTCTCGAAGGAGCAGAAGCACGACATCACCGACCCCGTCGAGATGGAGAAGGCCGCCGATGCGCTGCCGCTCGAGACCATCGCCAAGCGCTGGATCGTCGGGAACGACCCGGATGCCGTGGCCGCCGAGATCCAGCAGTACATCGACTGGGGCTTCAACCACCTCGTCTTCCACGCGCCGGGTCACGACCAGCGCCGGTTCCTGCAACTGTTCGAGCGCGACATCGCGCCCCGGCTGCGCGACACCGCCGTACTGCGCGACACCGCCGTACTGCGCGAGACCGCTGCCGAACTGCGCGGGTGAGGCGACGGAGATGATCCGCGGTTCGGGAGTCGGGGTGCCGCTGCCGGGAGTGCCCGCTCGTGAGTGGATCGTGGTGATCCCGGTGAAGCGCGCCGAGATCGGCAAGTCGCGGTTGCGCATCCCCGGCGTCGATCGCGAGCCCCTCGCCCGCGCGATCGCCCTCGACACGGTCGAGGCGGCCACCGCATGCGAGCGCGTCGCCGAAGTCATCGTCGTCACGAGCGACGAGGTCACGGCGACCGCTCTGCGTGTGCTGCCGCGGGTGCGACTGGTGCGCGACCGCAGCGAAGGGCTGACCGCGGCGATCGGGCTCGGCGTGAGCGCGGCCCCCGACCTGCGCCCTCGTGCCGTGATGCTCGGCGACCTGCCGGCGCTGCGCCCCGACGAGCTGGCCAGGGCGCTCGCGTTCGCCTCTTCGCACTCCCGGGCGTTCGTGCCGGACGCCGAGGGCACCGGCACCGTGCTCGCCACGGCGCGGGCGGGTTTCGACCTCACTCCGTGTTTCGGGGTGGACTCGGCCTCCGCACATCGCGCGGCCGGCTTCGTCGAGGTCGGGTTTCCCGTCTTGAGCGGTCTGCGACGTGACCTCGATCATGCCGAGCACCTGCGGGCCGCCCGCCGTGCCGGACTGGGCCCGCGCACCGCGGCGCTGGTCGACCGACCGCTGGTGCTCGCCTCATGACCGGCGGCGTCGCCGACACCTCCGATGGCCCGCGCATCGTCGTCCTCGCCGGTGGCGTCGGCGGATCGAAGTTCGTGGTCGGTGTGCGGGAGGCCGCACGGCGACGGTGGCCGGATGCCGCGGGAGGAACCCGAGCCGAGATCACGGTGATCGTCAACACCGGCGACGACCTGTGGCTCAGCGGCCTGCGGCTGCAGCCCGATGTCGACTCGATGATCTACGCGCTCGCCGGTGTCAACGACACCGCACGCGGATGGGGGAGGGCGGGAGAGAGCGAGCGCGTCGCCACCGAGTTGCAGGCATGGGGAGCCGGCTGGCCGTGGTTCACGTTGGGTGACCTCGACCTCGGTGCGCACATCGCCCGCACGGGCTGGCTCCGCGACGGCGCCTCCGTGACCGAGGTCGTCGATCGCCTCGCCTCCCGATGGCCGCTCGGCATCCGACTGCTGCCCATGACCGATACCGAAGTCGACACCCACGTGTTCACCGCCCGGGGTCGGATGCACTTCCAGGAGTGGTGGACCCGGCATCGTGCGACCCTCCCGGCGCAGCGGTTCGATGCGCCGGGGATCGCGCAGTCCGCGCCCGCACCCGGAGTGGTCGACGCGCTGGCTGCGGCGGACGTCATCCTGTTCGCCCCGTCGAATCCCGTGGTCTCGCTCGGGCCGATCCTCTCGGTCCCCGGCATCTCCGACGCCGTACGTGCCGCCCCCGGAGCCGTGGTCGGGGTGTCGCCGATCATCGCCGGTGAGCCCGTGCGCGGTATGGCCGACGCCTGTCTCGCCGCCATCGGTCTCGCCGCCACCGCCGACGCGGTCGGACACCACTACGGGGCACGCGCAGCCGGCGGACTGTTGGATGCGTGGCTCATCGCCGAGGAGGATGCTTCTCTCGCAGGCGGGCTCGAGGCGGCCGGACTGCGCGCGCCGGTGCATCCGCTGTGGATGCGCGATCTCGACACTGCGACGGCTCTCGCCGCCGAGGCTCTCCACTCAGCTGAGCTCGACGCGCACCAAACGTCATAGTCACAGGTCTCGAAAGACTGGCCGAAAGTTCCCAGTCTTTCGGCGTAATGACCGGGCCCCCACCGCCGTCTCTCCACTGTGAGGGTTGTCCGGCCGAAAGGGGGTCGGGCTGTGCGAGGGGTGAGGGAATCGTGAGTGGTCGAAGTCGAGTGGACCGGCTCTTCGAAGAGTTGGAGGTCGAGTGCGGCGCGAGCATGCAGTGCATCACGGAACGGGCGTCCGCCCTGCTGGGGCTGGACATCGAGGTCGACGTGTTGAACGAGGAGGAGTGGCGGGCCGTTCCGCGGTTCCTGCTCGTCGACGGTGACCGTGCGAGGATTCCGGTCCGCCGCTCCGATCCGCAGTGGTACCGACTGCACGTGGTGATCCACGAGCTCTCGCACCTGCTGTGCGGGCACACGCGATGCGAGAGTCTGCCCATGACCTTCGACCAGCTGCGGAAGCCCGCGCAGGTATGCGCGCTCGTCGGGGTGGGAGGGGGTGCCGGCTCCGTGGCGCTCGACGACTGCCAGGAGCAGGTGGCGCTGGAGGCCGAGGCGGAAGCGCTCGCGCACCGCTTGGGCTCGTTCGTCCTCGCTCCGCAGTTCGCATCCGCCGAGCTCGTCTGAATCCCGATCGTCCGAACCGGTCAGCGCGTGAGGGCGGGAGCCGCATCGAACACGATCAGCGGACGATCGCTGCCCGGCCGGAGGAGCACCTCGGCGTCGACCTGCCAGACGCGCGCGATGAGCTCCCGCGTCAGCACCTCCTGTGGGGAACCCGCCGCCTGCACGTGACCGTCGGCGATCACGACGACGCGATCGGCGAATGCCGCCGCGTGATTGAGATCGTGCAGAGCAGCCAGCACGGTCATGCCGTCGCGCGCGAGGGACGCGAGGAGGGCGAGTGCGTCCAGCTGCGCGCGGATGTCGAGGTGGTTCGTCGGCTCGTCGCACAACAGCAGCGCCGGTCGCTGAGCGAGGGCCCTCGCGAGGTTCACCCGTTGGCGTTCGCCGCCGGACAGGGTCGCGGCATCGCGCTCCGCGAACTCGAGCGCCCCCGCGCGGACGAGAGCCGCATCGGTGGCGACGGCATCCGTCTGCGCCCCCTCGAACGACAGCCACCCGCGGTGGGGAAGCAGTCCGAGCCCGACGATGTCGCGCCCGGTCATCCCCTCGGCGGTCGACCACTCCTGCTCGACCAGGGCGACGCGCTGTGCGCGCTCCCGCCGCCGCATCGACGGCAGCGATGCGCCGTCGAGCGCGAGGGTCTCGACCTCGCCCCGCAGGGTTCCGGCGATCAGCCGCAGCAGCGTGCTCTTGCCCGAGCCGTTGGGTCCGAGGAGAGCGGTCACCGAACCTCCGGGGGCGGTGATGTGCATGTCGTCGCAGAGGATCCGACCCCCGTGCGCGAATCGGATGCGTCGGGCATCGAGGCCGTCCTCACGCACTCCGGTCATGCGCGGCTCTTCCGCATACGCAGCATCAGCAGCGCGAACACGGGGCCGCCGATCAAAGCGGTGACGATCCCGACCGGGAGCTCGCGTGGCTCGAACACGGTGCGGGCGATGGTGTCGGCCCAGATGAGGAACACGGCGCCCGCGAGGAACGAGACCGGCAGCAGCGCGCGATGCCGGGCGCCGACGACCGCCCGAACCGCGTGCGGCAGGATCAGTCCGACGAAGCCGATCGACCCGCTCACCGCCACGAGCGCTCCGGTCAGCAGCGCCGTGCACACGAAGAGCAGCACGCGCAGCCGCGTCACCGGGATGCCGAGTGCCTCGGCCGCGGTGTCTCCCAGTACGAGGGTGTCCAGTGGCCGGGCTGCAGCCAGCAGGGGGACGGCGCAGACCGCCACGGCGACCCCGGCGAGGGTGGCATCCGCCCAGTCGGCGCCTCCGAGCGAGCCGAGCAGCCAGCTGAGGATCTCACGGTAGCTGTCGTTCGTCGCGCTCCAGAAGATCACGAGGCTGGTCAGTGCCGCGAGCACGGCCGACACGGCGAGACCGGCGAGGACCACGGCGGTGGCTCCTGCGGAACCGGCCGCGCGCGCGAGGCCCAACGTGAGTGTCAGGGCGAGCAGCGCACCCGCGAACGCGGCGAACGGCAGTACCACCGCCGCACCGAGCACGATGACGATCACCGCGCCGGTCGAGGCGCCGGAGGACAGACCGAGCAGGTAGGGATCGGCGAGCGGGTTGCGGGTGAGGGCCTGCATCACGGCACCGCACAGGGCCAGGCCGCCTCCGACCGCCGCGGCCGTGAGAACGCGGGGTACTCGCCCCTCCCAGATGATCGCGTCGCGGAGCGGGGTGAGGCCTGTGGCCGCGCCGGTCAGGTGCGACCACACGCTCGCCGCGAGCTCGGCCGGGGCGACGTCGGCCGGCCCGATCGCGACCGCGGCGACCACCGATCCCGCCAGGGCGAGCAGCAGCACCGTGATCGCCGAGACGGTACGTCCCCGGGGGTGGGGGGCGGATGCCGCCGTGACAGGGAGCGCCGTGCGCAGCGGAACCGTGACGCTCACTGCTCTCCGAGCTGCGTCACGATCGATTCCACGGCCTTCACGTTGCGGATGCCCGCCTCGGTCGCCGGGAAGTCGACCAGCACGTACCGCTCGTTCCGCACCGCGTCGAGCTGTGCGGTGACCGGGTTCGAGGTGAGCAGCGCGATCTTCGACGCGGCGGTGTTCCAGGCGGCGTCCACCAGCACGATCACGTCGGGGTCGGCCTCGGCGATCAGCTCCCACGAGCTCGACGTCCAGGTGTCGTGCACGTCGGCGAAGACGTTCTCGAGCCCGGCGGCCGACATGATCATCTCCGGCGCGCCGATGCCGGCGCCCACGAAGGGCTGGTCGGTGCCGGACGAGTACCAGAGCGCCGTGAGGCCACGGTCGTCGGGGGTGATCGCGTCGAGCTCTGCGCGCTGCTCGGCGATCAGCGCGCTCGCCGCCTCCGTCTCGCCGAGCAGTTGGCCGGCCTCCGCGAAGCCATCGAAGACCGTGTCGAACGTGAGCGGGTCGGGCATGTAGGCCGGAGCCTTACAGGCCGCTGGGGCGACGTAGGTGGTGATGCCGAGATTCTGCAGGTCGGCTCGCTCACCGGCGCCGTCGACCGAGAAGTTCGACTCCCATCCGGCGAACACCAGGTCGGGCTCGAGGTCGAGCACGGCCTCCTTCGACGGCACCTTGTCGGAGACGACGGGGATGTCCTCGGCATCCGCCGCGAGATCGTCAGGCAGCGGGCCGTCGGAGAAGGCGGAGCCGATGATCCGATCCCCGGCGCCGAGGGCCAGCGCGAGTTCGAGAGTCGACGACTTCACGGTGAGGATGCGCTGCGGCGTGGCGCCGAGCGAGACCTCGGTGCCGCAGTTGTCGAGCACGATCGGCTCGGTGCTGGGGGTTTCGGCGTCGGGCGCTTCGGCCGATGACGCCGGCGCGCCGGCGCAGCCGCTGAGTCCGGCGGCGACGAGCAGGGCGAGGGCGGGGAGGGCGCCGAGGGCGCGGGCGGTGGCAGGCATGGTTCTCCGGAAGACGAGGACGGGAAGGGCGCAAGACAGAGCACGTTCGCAGTCCAGGTCGGGACCACCGGCATCGGCCAATCGGGTCGACGCGATGCGGTCATGGTAGCGCGGATACTGGATCCAAATCAATACTGGATTCTGGATCCAAAAGGGATAAGGATGGGAAACGCCCCACCGCAGCGGCGCACATCGCCGATCGCGACGCCGCGTTCAGCCGAGAGGAACCCATGCAGACCACACCCGTCTCGTACTTCAGCGAGGGTCAGCGCATCTCCGCCGTGTGGCGCACCCCCGATCATCAGGGACCGTACCGCGCGATCGTGCAGGGGCCCGGTTGGCTCGGACTGAAGGACGCCAAGCTCTACGTGCGCTACCACGAGGCGCTGGTCGATGCCGGCTTCGCCGTGCTCGTGATCGACTACCGCGGCTTCGGCGACTCCGAAGGCGACCGCGGATACCTCTCGCCGGCCTGGCAGCTGCAGGACCTGGTGAACGCCGTGACCTACCTCACCACCCGCGACGACGTGATCGCCGACGCGATCGGGGTCTTCGGCACCGGCGGCACCGGGGGCGGCAACGCCGTGCTCCTCGCCGACGCCGACCCGCGCATCAAGGCCGCGGTCAGCCAGGTGCCGGTCGCCGACGGCGAGGACTGGCTGCACCGCATGCGCAGCGAGTACGAGTGGCTCGACTTCCAGAAGTCCCTCGAAGAGGACCGCCGCCAGCGCGTCGCCACGGGGGAGGGGCGGATCGTGCACCCCCGTGAGGAGATCATGATCCCCACGGCCGAGCGTCGGGCGACGAAGATCAAGGCCGACGTCGACGACCGCATCCCGACAGCCGTGCCGCTCGCGTGCGCCGAGGGCATCATCGCGTACCGGCCGATCGACGCGGCCGGCCGCCTGACCACACCGCTGCTCGTGATCGGCGTCGAAGGCGACGCCACCACCCCGACCGACCACGCCGAGGCGCTTTACGAGGCGGCACGCGGACCGAAGCAGCTCATCATGCAGCGGCACACCACCCACTACGCCGCCTACGACGCGTACTGGGAGCAGACCACCCCGGTGATCGTGGGCTGGTTCGACCGGTACGTGCGCCCGGCGCACCTCATCCACCGGTCTTCGCCGTCGCCCGCGATCGGCGAATCCATCACCACCGAAACCGTGCAGACACAGTCCGACAGCAAAGAGGAGGTCGCGCGATGAGCGTGGATCTGAAGATCACCGGCGGCACCGTCGTCACCCCCGCAGGGCCGGTCCTGGCCGACCTGCTCGTCGCCGACGGCAAGGTCGCCGGCATGGTCGCGGCCGGTACCGACGTCGCGGCCGCGCGCACGATCGACGCCGCGGGCAAGCTCGTGCTTCCCGGCATGGTCGACGTGCACGTGCACACCCGCGAGCCTGGCTACGAGCACAAGGACGACATCTACACGACGAGCCTGCAGGCCGCGGCCGGTGGCGTCACCACGATGTTCGGGATGCCCAACCTCAAGCCGCCGACCACCGACGTCGCCACGTTGACCGACGTGTTCCACCGGTACGAGGAGTCGTCGATCGTCGACTGGAACCACAACCCCGCGCCGACGAAGTTCGATGAGATCGCCGGCATGAGCGAGATGGGCATCCGGGCGTACAAGATCTACATGGTCGTCGACACGGGCCGCGACTACCCGCACCCCTCCGGCACCGGCATCCACAACCACGGCCACCTGCTCGAGATCATGGATCACATCGCCCAGACCGGCAAGCGCTTCATCGTGCACCCGCACGACCAGGCGCTCATGGATTACATCGAGGGCGCCTACCTCGCCCGCGGCGAGAACACCCCCGAGGGCTACGCCTCCGCCTACGCCGCGCGCGAGGGTGTGATCTGGGACACGGCCATCGACGTCGTGCTGCGTCTCGCCGAGGCCTCCGGCTGTCCCGTGCACATCGCGCACATCCAGACCCGACGCTCGATCGAGGCCGTTCGGCGCGCCAAGCAGAACGGCATCGACGTGACCTGCGAGGTCAACCACTGGGCGCCGTTCCTGTCGACCTGGAACGACGTCGAGACCCTCGGCCCGTACGCGCTCAGCTACTGGGTGCCCGACGACAACCGCGCGGCCGTCTGGGAGGGCATGCGCGACGGCACGATCGACATCGCCGCCAGCGACCACGCCCCGCACACGCGCGAGGAGAAGGAGGTCGGGTGGACGCAGATGTGGAGTTCGCACACCGGCACCCCCGGCATCCAGTACTACTACGAGCTCATGCTCGACGCGGTCAACAAGGGCGAGCTCGACCTGCAGCGCGCGATCGACATGGTCGCCCACATCCCCGCCGCCAAGTTCGGCCTGGAGGGTGTGAAGGGATCGCTCACGATCGGGGCGGATGCCGACATCGTCATCGCCGACCTCGCCGACGAGTGGACGATCACGAATGACGGCGTGCTCTCGAAGATCGGCTGGACCCCCTACGACGGGCGCACCATCAGCGCGCGCATCCAGCGCACGCTCGTGCGCGGTGTCGACGTCTATGTCGGCGACGAGGTCGTCGGCGACCGCACTTTCGGAAAGCTCGCCGCATCGGCGGAAGACAGGGCGGCATTCGCCGCTGGAGAGGAACTGACATGAAATTCGGACTGCTGCTGCCGCACTTCGGCGAGGAGGCGAGCAAGGAGAAGCTCCTGGAGGGATCGAAGCTCGCGGAGAGCTTCGGATTCGACTCCGTCTGGGTGCGCGATCACCTGGTCTTCGAGCCGCACGGCGAGATGGAGAAGCCGAACCGCACGTTCTACGACGCGCTGACGACTCTCACTGCCATCGGTGCCGTCACCGACAAGATCGAGCTCGGCACCGGATCGCTCATCCCGTTCCGGCACCCGCTCGTCACCGCTCTCATGGCAGGCACGATGACCCAGCTGCTCGGCCCGCGCCTGATCCTCGGCTTCGGCGCCGGAACGTTCGATCACGAGTTCGACGCGATCGGCTGGGGCGACCTCGACCGCGTCGAGATGGTGCGCTCGAACGCCGAGATCCTGCGCCGCGTCTTCACCGAGAACGATGTCACCTACGACGACGGCATCTTCACATTCGAGAACGTCACGATCGAGCCCAAGCCCGTGGGAGGACGCATCCCGTTCTGGTACTGCGGCGCGACCCCGCGTTCGGCCCGTCTCGCGGCGGAGTTCGCCGACGGGTGGATGCCGGGACGCACGGGCCTGCTCACCATGGAGAAGCGCATCAAGACCATGCGTGAGATGACGGACGAGAACGGCCGCCCGATGCCGACCATCGCCGTCATCCCGCCCACGTCGATCGAGGACACCCGCGAAGAGGCGCTCAAGCACGTGAACATCCCGGGCCTTCTCGCCTGGGCGAACAAGGCCAAGTTCGCGGTGAAGCCGCCGTCCGGCAGCTTCGAGACCGTCGAAGACCTCGAAGGACAGCTCATCGTCGGCAGCCCCGACGAGGCGGTCGAGCAGATCAAGCGGTTCGAGGAGGTCGGCACCGAGCACCTGGTGTTCGACTTCCGCTTCAAGTTCGATCGGTTCTTCGAGCAGATCGAACTCCTCGGCACCGAGGTGCTTCCGAAGCTGCGATAAGTCGCGCACCGACGCGCGGCGATGAGACGAGAGGTCGACGATGACTGACGTGAATGACACCGCACGGGACTCGGCGGATCCGCTGATCTCGGTCACCGGGCTCTCGGTGAGCTATGACGTCGCGCGGACGGGAAAGAAGCTGATAGCCATCGAAGACGTCGACCTCGACGTGTTCGAAGGTGAGTTCATCACGGTGCTCGGCCCGTCGGGGTGCGGAAAGACGACGTTCATGAACGTCATCGCCGGCCTCGTCGCGCCGAGCACCGGGGCCGTCCTCGTCGATGGGAAGCAGGTCGACGGCCCTGGTCCCGACCGGGCCGTTGTCTTCCAGGACTACGCCCTGCTGCCCTGGCGCACCGTGTTCGACAACGTGAAGTTCGGACTCGAGATGCAGAAGGGCCTGCGCACCGCCGACTGGCGGGCGAAGGTGCAGGAGGCCATCGAGATGGTGGGGCTCGCGGGATTCGAGTCGTCGTACCCCCGTGAGCTCTCCGGCGGCATGCAGCAGCGCGTCGGGCTCGCCCGCGCGTTCGTCGCGGAACCGCGCATCCTGTTGATGGACGAGCCGCTCGGTGCCGTCGACGCCCTCACCCGCGAGGTGATGCGCGACGAGATCGAGAAGCTCATCGAGGCGACGGGCAAGACCGTCCTCTTCATCACGCACTCGATCGAGGAGGCCATCCTCCTCGGTGACCGCATCGTCGTCTTCAAGAGCCACCCCGGTGCGATCAAGGAGATCATCACGACCGGCATCCCGCGCCCGCGCTCGGAACGGTCGGTGCAGCACGATCCGCGCTTCCTCGAACTCCGCGACCACCTCTGGGAGGCGCTGGAGGGTGAGGCCACGGCAGCGGCGGTGTCGAAATGACCGCGCTGCTCGCCACCGGGCCGAACCTCGGCAGGGGTGGCCTCGCCGCCTGGCTCGCGGGGCTGAGCGCCCGGGGCAAGGCGGCGGTCATCGCGGTCGAGGTCGTCATGCTCCTCGTGCTCTGGCAGCTGGTCGTCGGGGTGTTCGGCTGGATCAGTCCGGTCTTCCTGCCGCCGCCTCTGGCCATCGCGCAGGGGTTCGGCGAGATCGTGGCGAACGGATCGCTCGCCGCCAACGCCGGCATCTCGGTGCAGGCGTGGCTGACCGGTTTCGCGCTCGCGGTGGTCGTCGGCATCCCGGTCGGGCTCCTGATGGGAACATCGCTTCCCGTCGACCGCGTGATCGGTCCGATCGCGTGGACGATCTACGCCACGCCGTCGATCGCCTATCAGCCGCTCGCGAAGGCGTGGTTCGGATTCGGCATCGGTCCGGTGATCTTCCTCGTGACGATCAGCGCGATCTTCCCGATCCTGCTCAACGTCGCCGCGGGCATGCGCACCACGAACCCGTCGATCATCCGCGCCGCCCGCGTGTACGGGGCGGGGCGGATGCGGCTGTATCGCTCGGTGTACCTGCCGTCGACGATCCCGTTCCTGTTCGCGGGGCTGCGGCAAGCGGTCGTCCTCGCCACGATCGGCATGGTCGTGGCCGAGCTCGCGGGCTCGTCGAGCGGCATGGGCGCGCTCATCATCCGCGCCTCGAACACGTATCAGACCGACCAGGCGTTCGCCGCGATCGCCGTCGTCGTGCTGTGGAGCGTGGGCATGACCCAGGTGGTCACGGCCATCGAACGCGGGGTCGCGCCGTGGACGAGGAAGGGCACGCGATGAGCGTCGTCTCGGCAACCGGAACCGTCCGCATCGTGCGGCCGCGGCGTGTGGTGCGCTCCGGCGAGGGAAAGTGGACCCTGCTCCTGATCGGGGTGATCGCCGCAGTGCTGCTCCTGTGGGAGGCGGCGGTCAGCTGGTTTCACTGGATACCGGCGGCCTTCCTGCCCGCACCGACCGCGGTGGCCGCGGCGTTCGGCCAGCTCATGGTCGACCCCGAGTTCTGGAGCGCTTTCGCGTTCAGTGTCACCAACCTGCTGATCGGCCTCGCGATCGCGATCGTCGTCGGGGTCGTCGTGGGGCTTGCGGTCGGCTGGTCGCCGGTGCTGCGCTTCATGGTCGCGCCGTTCCTGTGGGTGCTGTACTCCACGCCCAAGGTCGCGCTCGCCCCGCTGTTCATCCTCGGCCTGGGCCTCGGCAGCGAGTCGAAGATCGCCCTCGTGATCCTGCTGGCGGTGTTCCCGATTCTGCTGAACACGATGGAGGGCGCGGTCACCGTGAACCCTTCGCTCGTCAACGCGGCCAGGGTGTACGGCGCGAAGGGGATCGGCCTCGGCTGGAAGGTGATCTTCCCTGCCACGCTGCCCTACAGCCTCTCCGGCATCCAGCGCGGTGCGGCCCTCGGCTTCACGGGCGAGGTGCTCGGCGAGTTCCTCGGCGGCACCGGCGGCCTCGGTCACCTGCTCGAGTTCGCGGCGTACCAGTTCCGGATGGACGAGGCCATCGCGATGGTCGTGGTGATGGTCATCATCGCCAACCTCACGCTGCTGCTCATCTCGATCCTCCGGCGCCGGCTGGCGCCCTGGTACGACGAGCGCAAGATCGTCGGCTGACCGGCACCGACGCAGACTCCCGACGCCCCTCGACTCCCGACCCCCGTCTCATGCGCGACGGGGGTCGGGTCCGTTCGGCGGGCATTCACTCGCGATCGAGTGGTACGCTTTGTTGTACCACTAGGGAGGTGGAGGATGTCCGCGATCTCGGCTACCGAGGCCCGCAAGAGCCTGTTCGGCCTTATCCAGCAGGTGAACGATGACCATGCGCCCGTCGAGGTCGTCTCCCGACGTGGGAACGCCGTCATCATGTCGAAGGACGACTACGACGCCCTCACGGAGACGGCGTACCTGCTGCGAAACCCTGTGGGTGCAGAGCGACTTCTCTCGGCGATCGAGCGTGCGCGCCGCGGTGAGGCCGAGCAGCACGACCTGATCGACGAGTGACTCGGAGATTGGCCTTCGACCCCCATGGGTGGGAGGACTACACGTACTGGCAGGGCCAGGATCGCAAGACGCTGAGGCGGATCAACCAGCTCATCGCCGACGTTCTCCGTGATCCCTTCGAGGGCATCGGGAAACCGGAGCCGCTGAAGCACGTGCTCTCCGGGGCGTGGTCCCGCCGCATCGACCAGGCCAATCGCCTCGTCTACTACGTGAGCGACGAGCAGATCGTCATTCTCCAGGCTCGCGACCACTACTAGGACGCGGGCCGAAGGGCCGTCTAGTCGACTGCCGGCTGGGTGTGAAGTCGCATCGCTCTGTATCCCGCGGGAGTTGCGGGGCCTAAGCGAACACGCCAGCCGCCATACAAAGAGGCCCCACCGCCATGCGCAACGGTGGGGCCTTTCGTGCGGGTCAGCGACTCACGGGTAGGTCAGCGTGGCCGGTCCCTCGTTGTCGAGGCCCAGCAGCTCCTGCGCCTTGCGGAGGTAGACGAGCTGCTCGTCGTCGAACTCCAGCGGCTCGAGCTTCTGCGTCTCGATGGTGGTGTCCCACGCCTCGCCGTCGAAGTACAGGTTCGGGCAGGCGAGGTGTCCGTCGAGGATCCAGACGCTGTCCGAATCACGCAGTTCCGCGACGTCGAAGTCGTTGGCCTCGTAGATGTCCAGCGCCTCCTCCGCGTTCTCGGGGAACTCGCCGGGCGCGGGCGCCGTCATGAAGTCGGTGCCCTTGAGCGTGGCCCGCAGGAACCGGACGAGGGTATTCGGATTCTCCTGCGCCCACTTCGTGCCGGCGATCTGCACGTCGTTCGCCCAGTTGCGCAGCGACTCGACCACGATGTTCGCGCCGTGAGCTTCGAGTGCTGCCCTGTCGTCGGCGTAGAACGGCTGCAGGCTGATCTTGTCGTTGACGAAGAACTCCGTCCACGACTCCGATCCGGGGCCCGGGTAGACGACCTCAGTGTCGACGGATGCGACGTCCCAGCCCTCCTCCTTCAACACCTGGGCGCGCTGGAACTCGGCCGGGTCGCCGGGAGTGCCGGCCAGCACGATCGACGTGCCGTCGAGGTCGTCGACGCTCTTCACGTCGGACTGCACCGCGAAGTCGAAGTTCTGCCGGCAGTAGTGGCCGGAGACCAGATCGATCTCGACACCGCCGCGGATGGCGTCGATCACGGTGCCGGTCGACTCGACGCCGATGTCGGCACTGCCGCTGGCGACGGCGGCCGTGACGTTGTCGGCGGTGATGACCTCGACGGTGAGGCCCTCGTCTTCGTAGTAGCCGAGGTCGGACGCCAGGACGAACATCGAGTACATCGTGATGTCGGGGAAGGGGATGGCCACCGTGATGCTGGTGTCCTCCGCCGCTCCGGGTTCGCCGTCGCCGAGGTCGACGGGTCCTTCCGGTGTCGGCGTCGGCGAGGCGCAGGCGGCGAGCAGCGTCAGTGCTGCTGCGCCCCCGACCGCGGCGATGCCGAGTCTGTTTCGTGTCGTGCGCATGACTCTCCATTCGGGCAAGTGCGTGCGACTCCTCCGTGGAGTGGGGCGCCTCACGCGGATTTTGGGATACGGTATCCAATTTGGAATCGGGTGTCCATGGTTTGCGGGATATCGTGCTCGAACAGGGTCTAGACGACCGTGATGAAAATTGGATACAGTATCCCAAACAGATTCCCGCGATGAAGAGGTGAAGATGCGTGCCGCCGTGCTGAGCCGTCATGACCTGGACGGGCTGACCGTCGCGGTCGCGGATGTCCCGGCACCCGGCGACGGCGAAGTGCTCGTGCGCGTCGAGACGGTCGGGGTGAATCAGCTCGACCTCAACGTCATCGCCGGTGTCGGCCCAGGAGCACGGGCGCAGCTGCCTCGCATCCTCGGGATCGACCCGGCCGGCGAGATCATCGCCGTCGGAGCGGGTGTCGACCAGAAGCGGATCGGCCAGACCGTGGTGGTCAAACCCAACATCGCCTGCGGGCAGTGCGCCCATTGCCAGGCCGGAGACGAAGCCGATTGCCCGAACCAGACCGTCGTCGGCGTGCACCGCGACGGGGGAGCGGCCGAGTACGTCGTCGTCCCCTCCCGCAACGCGATCGACCGCCACGGCCTCGACGCGGCACAGGCGACCGCCGTCGTGCACAGCGCCTCCATCGTGATCAACGCCGTGCGCACGGTCGCGCTCGCCGCGGGCGACAGGGTGCTCGTCACCGGCGCGGGCGGCACCCTCGGCCGTGCGGCGGTGGCCATCGCACTCGCTCGCGGGGCCCAGGTCGTCGCCGCGTCGCGCCGTACTCTCGCACCGCTCGGAGACGAGCAGCTCATCCAGGCTTCGGGAGCTCCCGCGCTGGCGGCGGCCCTCGACGGGGGAGAGGGGTTCGACGTCGTGCTCGATGTCTCCGGCCACGCTCCGACCCTGAGCGTCGGGATCTCGGCGTTGCGGTGGGGAGGTCGGGCCGTGTTCTGCGCGGCATCCGTCGACAGCGACCTGCGCATCGACGCCCGCGACTTCTACCTGTGTCGCAAGCGGCTGTCGGGTGTGGCCAGCGCACGCTACGACGATGTGGCCGAGGCTCTCGCGCTCGCCGCCGCCGGGGCCCTGCCCTCGCTCGTCGGCCGCCGCTACGCGCTGGACGACATCGCCACGGCGTATCGCGATTTCCCCCGCAAGGGCGACGGGAAGGTCGTCGTCGATGTGCGCTGACCGCCCTCGGTATCGAAGAGGAGACCAGAAGTGACGAATTCCGCATCACCCGGCGCGGGTGCGCTGGCCGGGATCCGCGTGGTCGAGCTGGGCCAGTACATCTCGGGTCCGTTCGCGGCCAAGCTGCTCGCCGACCTCGGCGCCGACGTCGTCAAGGTCGAGTCGCCCGAGGGGGACCCGATGCGCCGATGGGAGGGGCGGGCGACCATGAGTCCCCAGTTCGCCGCCTACAACCGGGGCAAGCGCGGGGTCGTGCTCGACCTCAAGAGCGCCGAGGGGCTCGCTGCGCTGTTCGGCCTCGTCGACGATGCCGACATCGTGCTGGACAACTTCCGCCCCGGTGTCGCCGAGCGGCTCGGGTTCGGCCCCGATGCGCTGCACGAACGCAACCCGCGGGTGATCACGTGCTCGATCACCGGTTTCGGCCCCACCGGGCCGGCCGCGAAGCGCCCTGCCTACGACACCGTGATCTCGGCGACCGGGGGAATGTACAGCCAGGTGGTCCCGGCCTCCACGATCCGTCCGCTGGGGCCTGCGTTCTCCGATCTGCTGTCGGGGATGTCGGCCGTACAGGCCGTGCTCGCGGCCCTGCATGCCCGTGACGTCAGCGGGGTGGGCGAGCATGTCGAGGTCACGATGGTGGGTGCCCTGCTCGACTTCCTCACCGAGTCCGCTTCGGCGTTCCTCGAGACCGGACAGGTCTCATCGCCCGACTCGCGTCCGCGCCGCGCGCAGGCCTACGCCTGCCGGGGGTCGGACGACAAGGCCTTCGTGATCCATATGTCGGTGCCGGAGAAGTTCTGGACCGGACTGCTCGACGTGCTCGAGCGGCCCGATCTCGCCGACGACCCGCGCTTCTCGACCCGGGAAGCGCGCGTGCGCAACTATGACGAGCTCGACGTGGTGGTCAAGGAGATCGCCGCCACCCGACCCCGGCAGTACTGGCTCGACCGGCTCGCCGCGCACGACATCCCGCACGGTCCGCTGAACACGATGGGCGACCTGTTCGACGATCCGCAGATCGCGAGCATGGGTCTGGTCGAGGAGATCGAGGGGCCTGATGGCGCGCTGCGCGTCCCGGTGCCCAGCATCCGGTTCCAGCGGTCCGGTCGACCCGAGCTGCGATACGCGCCGGCGCTCGGCGCCGACACCGAGGAGATCACGGGACTGCGGACCGAATCTGAATCCGAACCCGCACGAGCGAAGGAAGGGGCAGCCTGATGTCCGGTATCGACGACCTCGTCGCGATCGACGTCCACACCCACCCGCAGACCGAGGAGTTCATCGCGGCGATGGGCCAGCGGCACTCCCAGATGTCGGCGCACTTCGGGCGCGAGCGGCCGGTGGTGTCGTTCGCCGAGCAGGCCGATCAGTACCGCGACCGCAAGATGATGGCCGTGATCGTGAACTCCGACTCGGAGACCACGAGCGGAATCAAGGGTGCACCGAACGACCTCCTCGGCAAGGCGCAGCAGGATCACCCCGATGTGTTCCTCGCCTTCGCCGGCATCGACCCGTGGAAGGGCGAGGCCGCGGTCGCCGAGATCCGTCGGATGCACGCCGAGTACGGCATCAAGGGCGTCGGCGAACTCAACCCGTCGCGGCAGAAGTTCCTCGCCAACGACCGTCGCTTCTTCCCGATCTGGGAGACCTGCGCTGAACTCGGGCTCGTGGTGATGTTCCACTCCGGGTTCCCCGGCGCCGGTGCGGGTACTCCCGGTGGCGGCGGATATCGGCTCGAGAACGCCCGCCCTGTGCCGTACATCGACGACGTGGCCGCAGAGTTCCCCGAGCTGAACATCATCAGCGCGCACCCGGCATGGCCGTGGCACCTCGAGAACCTGGCGATGGTGTGGCACAAGTCGAACGTGTACCTCGACCTGTCGGGGTGGGCGCCGAAGTACCTGCCGCCCGAGGTGGTCCGCTACGCCGACTCGCTGATCTCCGACCGGGTGCTCTTCGGGTCGGACTGGCCCGTGATGACCGCCGACCGCTGGATGGCCGAGTTCGATGAGCTCGGGCTCAAGGAGGAGTCGCGCCGGAAGATCCTGCTCGACAACGCACGCACGCTGTTCCGACTGTGAGCGCGAAGGAAGGAGCCGAACGTGGCTGAACTGGTGATGGCCGCAGCGACCCCGCACAACCCGCTGCTGTGGCGGGCGATGCGCGAGCCGATGCCCGACGATCTCGTGACGGTCGAGGCGAACTTCCGTCGCATCCGTGAGGCGATCTCGGATGCCGGGGTCGACACTCTCATCGTGCTCGGCACCGACCACGTGCGGCAGTTCTTCTCCGATAACTCACCTGCCTTCATCGTCGGCAAAGCCGCCTCGTACCACGGCACCTACGAGAACGAGGTGCGCACCTTCGGGATGGAGTACGCCGAACTGACCGGCAACCCGGAGCTGGCGACCCAGATCACCGGCCGCGAGGTGCTGCCCGAGACCATCGACTTCTCGGTCTCGCACGAGTGGCGGCTCGACCACAGCTTCGTGCTGCCGCTGCAGTACGTGCGTCCGGAGCTCGACCTGCCGATCGTGCCGATCCACGCGAACTCGATCCTGCCTCCGCTGCCGACCGCCGCCCGCTTCGCCGCTCTCGGACACCACCTGCGCACCGCGGTCGAGTCCTGGGACAGCGACGCCAGAGTGGGCCTGCTCACCTCGGGGCACATGGCAACCGACGTGGGTGGCCCGCGCACCTTCAACGGCTCGCCAGATCCGGAGTTCGACGCCGAGGCGGTCGGGTGGATGCGTGACGGCGACCTCGACGGGGCGATCGCCGGATGCCGGTTCGACCGCATCATGGCCGCCGGCAACGTCACGTACCAGTACGTGAACATCGTCGCCGCGCTCGCCGCCATGCAGGGGCGCCCGGCCGAACTCGCGGAGGCCACGACCTCGCGCTTCGCCTCCAGTCCGTTCTTCCTCTGGAGGGCCGCATCGTGAGCCGGTACATGATGAACAAGTTCATCCGCGCCGTCGAGATGAGCACCGCGAACGTGAACGCCTACGTCGCCGACACCGAGGGGTTCGTCGACGGGTGGCTCGCCGGGGGAGCGGGGCCCGACGCGGTCGCCGACGACCGGGTGCTGACGCCCGAGGAGCGCACCGCCTTCGTCAACCGCGACTACGGCGCGCTCTACGGTCTCGGCGCGCATCCGTATCTGCTGTGGCACTTCACCGAAGCCGTCTACGAGCACGAGTACACCGAGGGCTTCGGATGGCGCGAACTCGTCGAGCGATACCGGGCCGCGATCATCCCGTACGGCGAGGTCGACGACATCCCCTGACCTCCTGGAACGCCTGTGCGCAGGCGCGACGGATGCCCCGTGGGTGGGGTTTCCACGGGGCATCCGCCCATTCTGCGCCGGCGTCGAACGACGGTGTGAGCTGGGGGCTACGAATCCGTCGACGTGTGGGGTGGACGCAGCGGCGCACCGGCGGTGCGGGTCTCCTCCCCCGAGGACGGCCGCACCACCGGCGTCCTCACTACGCCGTCACGAGACGACGTCGCAGGAGTCCGGCGCTTCCGAGGAGGAGCAGGACGGCGGCGAGTGCGAGCAGTCCGACCGGCGACGGAGCGCCGGTCATCGCGAGCCCTGACGCCTGACCGGTCGTCGCCGCGCCCGAGGCGAAGGCGGCTCCGGCCGTCGAGACCGGAGTCGTTCCGGGCGTCGTTCCCGGGTTGGTTCCGGGGTCGGTACCGGGATCCGTTCCGGGGTCGGTACCGGGATCGGTGCCGGGGTCGGTTCCCGTGCCGGGGTCGGTCACCGTCGCCTCGCCGATCACGGAGATGGCGTTTCCGCCCAGCGTGATCGGAAGGCTGATCGGCAGCGCCAGTTGGGTGCCGCCGAGGATGCCGTCGGTTCCGGTGGTGGTGTTGCCTCCGGTGGTGGGGGCGGTTCCTCCGGTGCTGCTGCCGGTGCCGGTGCGGGTGACGGTGGCGTCGTCGAGGACGGAGATCGCGTTGCCGGTCACGCCGATGGGGGCGGTGACGGGTGCCGTGATCTGGGTGCCGCCGAGGACGCTGTCGGTTCCGGTGGTGGTGTTGCCTCCGGTGGCGGGGGCTGCCGGTGCGGTGGTGTTTCCACCGGTGCCGGTGCCGGTGCGGGTGACGGTGGCGTCGTCGAGGACGGAGATCGCGTTCCCCGACACCGTGACCGGTGCCGTGACGGGCGCCGTCGCCTGCGTGCCGCCGAGGATCGCGTCTTCGCCCGACGTTCCCGCCGACGTGGCGGGAGCGGGGGGAGCGGTCGAGCCGGCGGTGCCGGTTCCCGTGGAGCTCGTGTCACCGAGCAACGAGATCGCGTTCCCCGACACCGTCACCGGTGCCGTGATGGGCGCGATGACCTGTGTGCCGCTGCCGATGCCGTCGTCACCGGATGTGGTCGCACCCACGGGAGCGGAGGAGGCCGGTGCTGCGGCCCCCTGCCCGTTCGGAGTGGTGCTCTCGGTGTCGCCGACCAGCGACACGGCGTTGCCCGTGACGGTGACCGGTGCGTTGACGGCGAGCAGCGCCTGCGTGCCCGAGAGCACACCGTCCAGACCGTTCGTGGTCACGAGAGGCGCTTCGGCCTGGGGAGCCGGGCTCTGGGGAGCCGGGCTCGGGGAAGTGGCAGCCGGGGCGCTGGTCGTCGACGTGTCCAGCACGCTCACCGCGTTGTTCGACACGGTGACGGGAAGGTTCACGGTCACCGCGGCCTGAGTGCCGGATGCCGTGCCCGAGTCACCGCTCGTCTGTGCGGGTGCGGGTGCGGGTGCGGGTGCGGGTGCCGGGGCAGGCGCGGGTGCGGGTGCGGGTGCCGGGACCGGCGCGGGCGCCGGAGCCGGGGCAGGCGCGGTGGACACGGCGTCGCTCAGCACCGAGATCGCGTTGTTCACGACCGAGATCGGTGCGGTGATCGCTGTCTCCACCTGTGTGCCGGAGAGCAGTCCGTCGTCTCCGGTCGTCTCAGCCGCGTTCGCGGCCGTCGCGCCGAGGAGCGTGATGCCCCCGGCGATGAGCGTGCCCCAGAGGGCCCGCTTGATGAAAGTACGCATGATCGTTCTCCTGACTGGATGGATCGTCTGATGGGTGCGCGCGATCACATGCGCGCGCAGCACGGCATCTGTCGTTCCCGGGGGAACGACGTGACGATCCGTCAGTCAGGAGAGACGTCGGTGTCGGCGACCGTCGACGAGGGAAGCTCGTCGTCGGAGGCGCCGGATGTCCGCTCGCCAGCACGGAGCGGAGAAGAGTTCGCGTCGCTGAGGCGCGCGGGGGATGCGCCGCTCCCGCCGCCGGAACCGGCGGAGGAGGACGCGGGGACTGTGGTGCCTGGCGGGCTCCCCGACGGGGGAGCAGTGGGCACAGAAGTGGCGTCGTCGGTGGTGGCGCCGATCGCGGTGGTGAGCGCGCCAGACGACGGGGACACGGTCGACGGCACAGCTGTCGGCGAGACCGCCGGGGTCGCTGCGGAGCTCTCCGTCGCGGGGGCGGCCGTCGGAGTGACCGGGGCTTCGGCGACGTCCGTGGGGCCTTCGCCGGGTTCGGGCGGCGTCGTCGGGTTGAGCGCTTCGAGCACAGGCGGAACCGTCTGGTCCGTGACGTTCCCGAGAAGAGCGGTGGTGTCGTCGACAATGCCGACCACATCTCCCACCGCGGAGATCAGACCGAGGTCGGAGACGAGTCCGCCGACCACGGGGACGCGGGAGACCGCGTCGAGAATCGGATCGGTGATCTGAGAGACCGGTGCGTCGGTCAGGGCATCGGTGACAGGGGTGACGACCGCGGTCGCGGTCTCGGTCACGGTGTTCACAACGGGTGCGACGGCCGGACCGACGACGGGTGCGTTCACGATCGGCTCGGTCACGGTGGCGACCACGGCGGGGACGGCCTGCTGCACGGGCGCGACCACCTGTGTCACCACGGGGGCGACCACCTGCGTGACGACCGGGGTCACGGGGGCCGTGACGGCCGACACCGTGTCGCTGACGAGCGAGGTGAGTCCGTCGAGCGGGCCGTCCTGTTCGTCCGCGTGCGCGGATCCGCCCGCGAGGAGAACCGTGAGCGTCGCCCAGGCGAGCACGCCGATGCCACCCCAGAAGACGGCGGCAGGTATGCCGCGTCGGGTGGCCCGAACGTCCACGTCGACCTCCCCCTCCGAAGGCAACGTACGTCGACGCCGTTGCGTCGATTGGGGCTGACGATACTCGCGCACGGACGTCGTGTCTAGAGGGTTCTCCGCGCGTTTCCGGGGATGTCCGGGTGTGACGCGCCCGGAGAAATCTCGGCTTGACTTTCCCCAAGTTCTACACATCCCATCCCCGCGGAGGGCAACCTTCAATGCCCGATTTAAACTGATTTCCATCCACAGGCTGGGGAAACGATAAAAGCCAGTTCAAGTGGAATTAAAAAGTTTCGTATCCCGGTCCTCCACGGGGTTATCCACACCCGTTGTGCACAGACACTCCGAGTTTGTTCGCACGCTCTCCACAGAGTTATCCACAGGCCGTCTTGCATGTGGAAACAGTCGCTCGTAGCGTGGGCGAGCGACCGAATGTCGGAGGCAGCTGTTTTGCTGTTCAGAGCGGTGTGAGGGCCGAAGGCCGCACGGGCCCCGCCGTCGAAGCGTCTCATCAGAACATCGCATCGGAAACGTCGCATCGAAGGGAAGACTGTGTCGATCGCTGACATCTCAGAGGAGCGCATGGGCGCGAAGCGCGCGCCGGAGCGCACGCCTCCCCACGACCTTCTCGCCGAGCAGAGTGCGCTGGGCGGAATGCTCCTGTCGAAGGATGCGGTCGCCGATGTGATCGAGACGCTCAAGGGTGCCGACTTCTACATCCCGAAGCACGAGCTCATCTTCGAGGCCATCCTCTCGCTGTACTCGCACGGTGAGCCCACCGATGTCGTCGCCGTCACCGACGAGCTCATCAAGACAGGCGAGCTCGGCCGCGCCGGCGGTGCCGACTACCTGCACACGCTGACGTCGATCGTCCCCACGGCGGCCAACGCCGGCTACTACGCGGGCATCGTCTCCGAGCGCGCGATCCTGCGCCGGCTCGTCGATGCGGGCACGCGCATCGTGCAGCTCGGGTACGCCGGTGAGGGCGATGCGACCGACATCGTCAACAACGCGCAGGCCGAGATCTACTCGATCACCGGATCCGAGACCGCCGAAGACTACGTCCCGCTGCAGATCGCCGTCGACGCCGCGCTCGAGGAGATCGAGGCCGCCAGCGGCCGCGACGGATCGATGACCGGAGTGCCGACCGGCTTCAAAGAGCTCGACGAACTGACGAACGGCCTCCACGGCGGGCAGATGATCGTCGTCGCCGCTCGACCCGCCATGGGTAAGTCCACGCTCGCGCTCGACTTCGCGCGCGCCGCATCCATCGGCCACAACCTCCCCTCCGTCTTCTTCTCCCTCGAGATGGGCAAGAGCGAGATCGCCATGCGTCTGCTCAGCGCCGAGGGCGCGATCCCGCTGCAGAACATGCGAAAGGGAAACCTCGACCCGCGCGACTGGACCACCGTCGCCGCCACCCGAGGGCGCATCAACGACGCGCCGCTCTACATCGACGACAGCCCGAACATGACCCTCGTCGAGATCCGGGCGAAGTGTCGTCGACTGAAGCAGCGCGAAGGACTGCGCATGGTCATCATCGACTACCTGCAGCTGATGACCTCGGGCAAGCGCGTCGAGTCGCGTCAGCAGGAGGTCTCGGAGTTCTCCCGAAGCCTCAAGCTCATCGCCAAGGAGCTGCAGGTTCCGGTCATCGCCCTCTCGCAACTGAACCGTGGTCCCGAGCAGCGCACCGACAAGAAGCCCGCGATCAGCGACCTGCGAGAGTCGGGCTCGATCGAGCAGGACGCCGACATGGTCATCCTGCTGCACCGCGACTCGGTGTACGACAAAGACGTGCGTCCGGGCGAGGCCGACCTGATCGTGGCCAAGCACCGTAACGGTCCGACCGCCACGATCACCGTCGCGTTCCAGGGGCACTACTCGCGCTTCATGGACATGGCCCCCGGCGGCGACTTCAACTGAGCGTCGGCTCCGTCGCTCACAGCGGGTGGGAGCGAGGAGAGTGAAGTCGATGGGATCCGGTTCGCGGTCGCCTCGACGAAGCCATTCGATCGCTTCATAGAGGTCGTCACCGATGCGCGTCAGTGAGTTGAAGCGAGACGTGTGGAAGATCGGCAGTTCGCCGTCGTCGTCTCGGGCACCGGTGTCCCAGGCGAGGTAGTCGCCGTTCTCGCTCATCGCGAAGACGACGAGGCGCTCTGCGATGCTCCAGGAGCCGTCGGGTTCGATCTTCCAGTCGTACCCTTCGGCCCGCCCTTCCCGGAAGTCACGGTGCAGCGCCCCGGTCAGGTATCAGCCCCGACCCACCACGCCGTCGCCGAATCCGGAGGGGACCGGCGTGTAGATGAGCCAGAGCCCGACGGTCAGATTCCATCGCGGTTCGCTCTCCACCCCCGAATGCTACCGACCGAAACGCATACGCTCACGCAACATCGGATGCGGTGAGGTGGGCGTATGGCTCACTCCGCTCACTCTCGCCCGTCGTCCGGCCCGCGGTTCCTCGTCGCGGGCCTCGCGGCTCTGGCGGTCGTCGCCGTCACGCTGACGCCGCGCCGGTTCGCGAGCCCTGCTCGTGCGCTCTTCATGGACCTCGCCCATGTCTTCGCGGCGCCTCTGGTCGAGCCGATGACCTTCATCGAGGTGGAGAGCACCCTCAACGCACTGCTCTTCGTCCCTCTCGGAGCCGCGGTGGCGCTTGCGCTCAGCCGGCGGCTCTGGATGCTCGCGCCCGTGCTCGTCTTCTGTGCGTCGTTCGCGATCGAGAGTGTCCAGGCCGCGATCCCTGGGCGTGTCCCTGACGTGCAGGACATCGTGTGGAACACGATCGGCGGGATCATCGGCGCCGTCGCGGTGGGAATCGTGCGAGGGCTCTGGGCCCTGGGGCGACGGCGTTCGTGAGGACGCCGTGGGCCCACGCGCCTATCGGGCGGCGTTGCGCCGAGGCGGAGCGTCATCCCATCGGGGTGACGGGAGGTGCAGCAGCACCAGACCGATGCCGGCGATCACGGAGTTGCGGAAGGCGGGGTCGAGCCCGTTCCACGACGTGGAGCGCCACATCTGGAACCACTCGCCGCCGATGGAGATGAATCCGCCCACGAAGAGCAGGATGATCATCACGAGTCCGATCGACGACCACACGCGGGCGGCGTGGAAGCCGTGGCCGAGGAATCCGCGCACGAAGAACACGACCGCGACGATCAGGACGATCGCGCTCAGCGACTCCCAGATGATCACGCCGATGTACGCGATGTTCCACAGCACGGGATTGTCGATCGCCCGCCACATCACGTCAGGGTCGAGACCTTTTCCGGCATCCTGACCGAAGTTCGTGGTGTCCATCGCCAGCACATGCTGCACGAAGTCGAAGTTCGTGCCGTAGTCGGTGATGTTGCCGAGGGCGACGAGGAAGATGTAGAGCCCGTTCACGAGGACGAGCGCGGCTGCGGCGAAGGGCAGCGAGCCGAGAAGGTGCCAACGAGGTGAGCGCAGCGGTGCGTCGGTCGTAGTCATGACCAGACAGTATCGGTCGGCTGTCCTCGCGTCGAGGATGGCCTCAGTCGCGCGGTCGACGGGGATCCCGGGTCGTTTCCGGGAAGCGTGGGAGCATCCGCGTCGACACTCCGGCCGCCGCGACGACGAGTGCGAGCGCGGCGAGTCCGATCGGCAGTGTCGCAGCGACCGCGATGCCGCCGACGAGCACGGGCCCGCCGGCATCCCCGAGTTCGCGCCCGAGCTCCGCCGTGCCCATCGTGCGGCCCATACGCTCGTGCGGTGTGGTGTCGGCGAGGTGTGCGAACGCGAATGGTGTGGCGAAGCCGATCCCGATTCCGAGAAGTCCCGCGGCGACGTAGAGCCCGGGCAGTGCGGGGACGAGTGCGGCCGTCATGGTGCCGGTGGTGATGGTCGCAAGGCCCAGCGCCATCCCCGCTCGATCGCTCATATGGGCGCTGTCGCGCAGTCTTCCCGCCCAGGGTTGAGTGAGCGTCGAACTCAGTGCCAGGACGGACGCGAGCGCGATGCTCGCGAGCAATGGCGCGTCCTGGCCGCTCGCCATGGCGGGGAGGAAGCCGATCGATGCGCCGAGTGCCCCTGTGGAGGCTGCCAGGGCCAGGGTAGGCACGAGGAACCCCCGCTCGGTCGTCTGGCGGACGAGGTCTGCGACGGTGTAACGCGGGCGCGGGAGGGGATCGAGGCGGGGGAGGGTGACCGCCACCCAGAACGCGGTCAGGATCGCGACGGCGCTCAGAATGGTGAAGAGGAGCGCGAAGCCACCCGTGAAGATCAGTGCGGCGCCGATGAGTGGACCCAGCGTGTAGCCGAGTCCCTTCCAGGAACCGTATCTGCCGAAGTATCGCCCCTTCGCGCCCGGGGCTGCGAGCCGTGCGACCGTTGCAGAAGAGGCCGGCGAGAATGCCGACGCCGCCGCGCCCTGCCCGAGCCGCGCGACGGCGAGGGCGATGGTGTTCGACGACCACAGCCCCACGAGCGACACGATCCCGAAGGCGAGGAGCCCGAAGACGATCACGGGTTTGGCGCCGATGCGGTCGGCCAGCGAACCGAAAACCGGCTTGAGGAACACCTCGGCGAGGTCGTAGACAGCCAGGAGCGCGCCCATCCGCAGGAGGTCGAGACCAATGTCCTGCCCCGTCGCCCCGATGCCGGCCGCGATGCTGTGGGCGCCGAACGCAGTGACGAACCCCGCGGCGTAGAGCGGGGCGATCGTCCGCGCGGCGACCGCCGGCTCGCTCACGCGTGAACGGCCTGGTAGACGAGGTCCGTGAACCGCGCGAGCTCGGCGACACATGTGGCGAGTTCACGGTCGGCCTCCTTGGATGAAGGGGATCCGAACACGTCGCGGCTGCGAATGGTGCGATGCCACCGCTGCAGGCGATCGAGGCTCTGCTCCTCCTCTTCGAGCTCGGCAAGAGTGAACTTCTTCTTGTCGATCTCGCGCGCGATCTCGGCCTCGTACTTCTTGCAGTCGGCGATGAACTCCGTCCAGTCATCGGCCCGCGCAGCATCGAAGAGTTCTCGAAGCGCGGCGGTGTCGCCCCCGTCTGCCTGGGTGCGGAGTACGAGGATGGCGCCGTCGCCGCGCTGAGCGAGGGCGCGGGCGCGCTCGACTCCCGCGACGCACGCCGGAACCTCCGGGACCACCCAGGTTCCCTGCCCCGCAGGGACCGCACCGAACTGGCGCAGCTCTCGCCAGACCGCGACACGGTGCCTCGAGGGAGTTGCGGGCACCTGGACCAGGAGCACGAGCCAACGATCGAGATTCGTCACAGTGAGAATGTAACAGTCGTTACATCCCTTCGGTGAAGAGTTGCCGGATACCGTGGAGGGAAGCGATCGCGAGCAGACAGGGAGGGGCGAGCCTTGGCGAATGACTCCGGGAGCGACGTGCGCATCCGAGACGGCTATGCCGCGCGTGCCACCGAGTACACGGAGCTGTTCGGGGACATCGGGCAGATGGATGACATCGACCGGGAGCGCATCGGACGCTGGGCGGATGGCATCGACGGGCGCATTCTCGATGTCGGCTGCGGACCCGGGCACTGGACCGCCTTCCTCGTCGATCGAGGCGCTGACGCCGAGGGCATCGACCTCGTGCCGGAATTCGTCGACGATGCCTCCGCACGGTTCCCGCAGGTGCCGTATCGGGTGGCGTCACTGACCGACGCCGACGTCCCGGCGGGCTCACTCGGTGGCGTGCTCGCCTGGTACTCGCTGATCCATGCGGCTCCGGATGAGTTGCCGTCCCTGCTCGCGGCCGCTCGGCGCGCGATCCGCGAGGGCGGTCACCTGCTGATCGGGTTCTTCGACGGGAAGGACGGCGAACCTTTCCCGCACGCGGTCACCACGGCGCACTACTGGTCGGTGGACGGGATGTCGGCGCTGCTCGAATGCGCGGGGTTCTCCGTGCTCGACAGCGATGCGCGGGTACAGGACGAACGGCGCCCGCACGCGTCGATCAGCGCCGTCGCGTTCTGATCGCAGCGTGCGGACGTGCGGTGTCGATCAGGCGAGACTGCGGAAGAACTTCCGGATGTCCTCGGCGAGAAGCTCCGGCTCCTCCATCGCCGGGAAGTGCCCGCCCTCGGTGAACTCGCTCCAGTGGCTGATCGCACCGGTCGGATCCATCGTGCGCCGGATGAGCGGATGGGCGTCGAAGACAGCCCAGCCGGCCGGTACCCCCGCGGGCATGGCGAAGCCGACCTCGGCGTGCTCCGACTCGTAGAAGAACTGCGCGACGGAAGCGCCACTGCGGGTGAACCAGTACAGGCTGACATTCGTCAGGAGCTGGTCGCGATCGACGTCCGGTGCCCGGTGGCCGCTGTCGATCCTGCGGGCGAACTTCTCGACGATCCACGCGAGCTGACCGACGGGCGAGTCCGTGAGCGCCGGTCCGATCGTGTCCGGTCGATGGTTGTGCATGCCGATGTAGCCGCGCTCTGCCGCACTCGCGACGTGTGCGGCCTCGAGCTGGGCGAGCTCTTCCTCTGACAGGCCATCGGGGGCGGGGAACATGTTGCCGACCAGCCCGAGCCATACGCGGTCGCTGGCGAAATGCGTGCCGATGACGCGGTCGGGGTGGATCCCCGCAAGTCGTCCGGTGATGCCCGTGCCGACGTCGGTGCCATGGGTTACGAACCGGTCGTAGCCGAAGCGTGTCATGATCTCGGCGTAGGCCTCCGCCGTCCGTGCGAGGTCCCACCCGGTACCGGACAGCGGGTTCGAGAAGCCCAGGCCGGGCAGCGACGGGATGACCACGTGGAACTCGTCGGTCAGCAACGGGATCAGTCGCAGGTACTCGACGAACGACGCCGGCCAGCTGTCGCTGAGGAGTAGCGGCGTGGCCTGCGGGTTCGCCGACCGCGCGTGGAGCATGTGGAACGTCTGGCCGTCGATGACCGTCGTGAACTGCTCGTGCATGTTGAGGGTCGCCTCCTGCGCCCGCCAGTCGAAGCCGTCGCGCCAGTACTCGGCGAGCTCCTTCAGATACGGAAGCGGGGTGCCCCGACGGAAGTCGGCGCGATCGTCTCGACCGGGCACGGCAAGCGGCCACCGTGTACGGGTCAGGCGATCGTGAAGGTCATCGACGGCGCCCTGCGGGATGTCGATGCGAAAAGGGGTGAGGGAGGTGTGCTGGGTCATGCTGTTCACGCTCGCAGGCAATGCGGAAGACCAGCTTCCGCATTTGCTGAGAGGATCAGACATGCTCGAGACCTCGGCCCGTCTGCTGGAACTGCTGTCGTTGCTTCAGCTCAGACGGGACTGGACGAGTTCCGCACTCGCCGACCGACTGGGTGTGAGCACGAGAACCGTGCGCGCCGACGTCGGCAAGCTCCGCTCGCTCGGCTATCCCGTGGATGCGCGTCCCGGAGTCGCCGGTGGGTACCGGCTGGCTGCGGGGGCGGCGATGCCTCCGCTGCTGCTCGACGATGACGAAGCCGTCGCCGTCGCGGTCGGCCTGGGGGCGGCGGCGACCTGGCGGCTCGGCGTCGAAGAGACCTCGCTCACCGCCCTCGCCAAGCTGGAACAGGTGATGCCCGCCCGCCTCCGCCGCCGTGTCGACGCGATCCGGAAGGCGACCAGCGTGGTTCCCGGAGCCGAACCCCCACTCGATCTCGCAGCACTCAGCACGGTCGCCGCGGCGATCCGCGGTCACGAACGGCTCCGCTTCGGCTACACGAAGCCGGGTGGCAGCGAAGAGCCGCGGCATACCGAACCGCAGCGGCTGGTGAGCTGGGGGCCGGTCTGGTACCTGCTCGCGTGGGACCTCGATCGAGACGACTGGCGTATCTTCCGCGTCGATCGCATGATTCCGCGGGTGCCGACCGGGGTGCGCTTCCGACCCCGCGCGATCCCGGAGGGCGATGTCGTCGAGTACGTCGTGCGTCGTGTCACGGAGACCTCCACTTCGTGAGGCTCAGGCGGGAGCACTGGGCAGTCGGAAGGTCGTCCGGGGGATATCGTCGACGAAGCGGTGCGCCAGCGCGAAGGCCTGCTCCTCGGTGAGGCGGTGCTCTGCGACGAGAGTGGACAGGTAGCCCGCATCGAGCCGCCGGGACATGTCATGGCGCGCGGGAATGGAGCAGAAGGCCCGGGTGTCGTCGACGAACCCGCTGGTCTTCGTGAAACCGGCGCTGTCCGTCACGGATCGGCGGTAGCGGGAGATGGCGTCGGGGGTGTCGAGGAACCACCACGGTGCACCGGCGTACACAGACGGGTAGAAGCCGGCGAGTGGACCGATCTCTCGACTGAACGCGGTCTCGTCGACCGTGAACAGCACCATCCGGAACGTCTCGTCGGTGCCGAAGTCGTTGAGGATCGGGGTGAGCGGACGCGTGAAGGCGGCGACGTCGGGCAGGTCGTGTCCGCTGTCCGGGCCGAAGCGCGCGAGCGTGTCTCGGTGGTGGTTGCGGATCACGCCCGGGTGCAGCTGCATCACGAGTCCGTCCTCAGACGACATCTCGGCGAGTCGGTACAGCATGTTGCGGCGGTATGCCGTCGCGGCTTCCGCGGTGACGTCCCCCCGGAGCCCGGCGGCGTGGATGCGCTCTGCGTCGGCACTCGTCAGCGGCTGCGAGCCGGCGTCGAGCACACCGGTGTCGGTGGCCGTGCCGCCCGCCGCCCGGAATGCGGTCCGTCGGCGGCGCAGCGCGTCGAGCAACCCGGCGTAGTTCCCGGCATCGGTGCCGGCAGCTTCCGACAGCTCCGAGAGTGCAGCCGACCATCCCTCAGCCGACGGGTCCATGTAGCGGTCGGCGCGAAACGTCGGAAGCACGTGTCCGCGGAAGGACGGATCGTCGCGCAGTCGTGCATGCGCGGCGAGGTCGTCGGCGGGGTCGTCGGTCGTCGCGAGCACCTCGATGCGGAAGCGCTCGAACAGCGCCCGTGGGTGGAATGCGGGGATTCGCAGTTGCGCGTCGATGTGTGCGTACAGCTCATCGGCATTGCCCGCGCTCGGCTGCTCGGTCACCCCGAACACCTCGGACAGCGACGACTCGAACCAGTAGCGCACCGGCGTTCCGAGGAAGACGTCCCAGTTCGCGCAGAACGCCCGCCACACCTCCTGCGGATCGGCGGGTGCGGCTCCGCGACCCAGCGCGCCGAGGGGCACACCGACGGCGTGGAGCAGGCGCAGCACATAGTGGTCGGGAGTGATCAACAGCGTCGCAGGATCGGAGAACGGTTCGTCGTCGGCGAGCAGCGCGGCGTCGACGTGCCCGTGCGGCGACAGGATCGGTGCCGCAGCGACCGCGTCGTACAGCCGGCGGGCGAGCTCGCGCACGCCGGGATCGGCGGGGAGGAGTCGGTCGGCGTGCGGGCTGAGCGCAGTGTTCATGAGTCTCCTCCAGGGGTGCGGCGGGGTGCGGAGCCGGTCGACTCCCGCACGGTCAGGTGGGTGGGCAGTGCGGCGATGTGCCGTCGGTTGAGCGCGCCCGCTCCGATGCGCTCGCTCTGCAGGCGGTCGAGCAGCATCGACACGGACAGGCGTGCGGCCTGCTCGATCGGAGCGGTGAGGGTCGTGAGTGGCGGGTTGCAGAAGTCGGCGCCGAAGATGTCGTCGCAGCCGACGATGCTCATGTCCTCCGGAACGCGCACGCCGCGTTCCTTGAGCCGGATCAGCATGCCGATCGCGAGGAGGTCGTTGAAAGCCACGCAGGCGGTCGCACCGGTGTTCAGCGCGGCATCCGCCGCCGCCGCTCCCGCCTTCGTGCGGGGCTGGTACGGCCCCACCTTCGTGTGCTCGATCCCGAGGCGCTCGCACGCGGCCGCCACGGCCCGCCAGCGGAGATTGCTCGCCCAGCTGGTCGGGGGACCGGCCACGTAGCAGATGCGTCGATGCCCCAGGGAGGCGAGGTGCTCGACGGCCTGGTCGAAGCCGAGCGGCGTGTCGATGAACACCGACGGCACTCCGGGCACGGCACGGTTCAGGGCCACGAGGGGGAGCTCGGTGCTGAGCTCGGCCAGCCGCTCGTCGGACAGGCGGGACGCGGTCAGGATCGCTCCGTCGTAGGAGCTGCGCAGTTCTTCGAGGGTGCTCTCCTCCATCTCGGGCGACTCCTCGGTGTGCACCAGGATCTGCGAGTAGCCCGCCACCCGCAGGGCCTGCTGGGTACCGCGGATGATCCCGAAGTAGAACGGGTTCGTGACGTCGGAGACCAGCACGGCGACCATGCGGGTCGACGGCGTCGATGCGGTGCCGGAGGCGGCGGTGGGCGTGTAGCCGAGGTCCTTCGCGACGCGGATGATGCGGTCGCGGGTGCCGGGGTTGCCACGGCCGGGGACGGCGAGGGCGCGCGACGCCGTGGAGATCGCGACGCCGGCGGCATCGGCCACATCGGCGAGCGTCGGCCGGTGCGAAGGCGGTGTGGGGGACGACATGGGGCAACAGAATCACAAGATGGCAATTACTGGCAATGAATTGCTAACAATTGCCACGCTTGCCTACCTTGGCGAAGACGCAGTCACGTCCACTCACTGTCTCGAAGGAGAGTTCAATGAAGTCTCGACCCCTGATCGCCCTCGGGGCGATGGCCGCAGCAGCGATCGCGTTGACCGCATGCTCGGGATCCACCGCCGGCACGGACGACGGCGACGCCGGTGGCACCGTCGACGGGACCGGCCAGACGCTCACGGTGATGATGGCCGCGAACGGTCTCTACCCCGAGCAGCAGAAGGAGTGGTTCGGGAAGGTCTCCGATGCCTTCGAGGAGAAGACCGGAGCGAAGGTCGAGTTCGAGACCTTCGCGAGCGCCAACGACGAGCTGACGAAGATCCAGACTTCTGTGCTCTCCGGACAGGGTCCCGACGTCTACGGACTCGGCACCACTTTCACCCCGACCGCGTACGCGACGGGCGCCTTCGTGAAACTCACCGAGGCCGACTGGGACAAGGTGGGAGGCCGCGACCGCTTCGTGCCGTCCACCCTCGGTATCTCCGGCCCCAGCGAGGACGACGAGATCGCCGTCCCGTTCGTGAGTCGCCCGTTCGTGATGGCCTACAACACCGAGCTGCTCGCCGCTGCCGGCATCGACGAACCGCCCACGACGTGGGACGAGCTGACGGCCGCCGCCGAGAAGATCGAATCCGGAGACGTGCACGGTCTCGCGATCGGATACGCCGACAGCTTCGACCCCTGGAAGTTCGTCTGGGGCATGAGCGTGCAGGCGGGCAATCCGCTGATCGATGTCGAGGCCAAGAAGGCGGAGATCGACGATCCCGCCGTGGCCGCCGCCTACGACACCTACTTCGGCTGGTACCAGGACGGACTCGTCGACCCGGCAGCCATCGGCTGGAAGAACGCCCAGGCCGTCGCCGCCTTCGCCGAGGGCAAGGCCGCCTTCCTTCCGATGACCTCGGCGAATTCGAAGCCCACGTTCGCGGGTTCCCCCGTCGCCGACTCCTACGCCTACGCCCTCCTCCCGACCATCCCGCCGGGGGAGACCGAACTCCCCAAGGGCGGCGAGGAAGCGGCCAGCATCCTCTCGGGAGACAACCTCGTGGTCGCCCAGTACTCGCCGAACCAGGACCTCGCGTTCGCGTTCATCGAGATGCTCACCAGCACCGAGTCGCAGCTCGACTACTTCGACACGTTCGGCGAGCTGCCGACGGGGGTGGAGGCGGCCGCACAGGTCGAGAAGGACAACCCCGATCTGAGCGCCAACGTGCAGGCGGCCTCGCAGTCGGTCGCCACTCCGTTCACGGGCGCCTGGGGTGACACGCAGCTCGCGCTGACCAACGTCGTCGTGCAGTCGCTGCCCGCGTTGCAGGGGGGAACGCTCAGCCAGAGCGACATCGCCGCGGCGATCGCCGAGGCCCAGGCGAGTTCGCAGTCCGCGCTGGACAAGTCCAAGTAGCGACGCGAGGACGCGCACATGGCGATCGCGACCGATACGCGTCGGAAACGCACCGACGACACGCCGCCGAGCGAGCGGCCCCGCCCGCTGTGGATGCTGCTCCCCGGCGGGGTGCTGATGACGCTGCTGATCCTGGTGCCGCTGCTGCTGGCCTTCTGGATCTCGATGCTCGATCTCGACCAGTACACGATCAGGCAGTGGCTGCAGGCGCCGTTCGTCGGCCTGGGAAACTTCGTCGAGGCGTTCTCCACTTCTCCGCTGGTGCGGGGGATCTGGCTGAGCGTCAGCTACGCACTGATCGTGTCGGTCGCGGCGATCCCCCTCGGCGTCACGGCGGCGCTGGCCACGCAGAACGCCTTCCGCGGCCGTGGGCTGGTGCGCTCGGTGTACTTGATCCCGTACATCCTCCCCGCGTTCGTCGTGGCGACCGTCTTCCGGGCGATGTTCCAGCCCGAGGGCGTCGTGGACGAGGCCTTCGGCGTCTTCGGCGTCGATCCGGGGCTGTGGTTGAACGGACCGCAGAGCTATTGGACCCTGGTGATCACGCAGCTCTGGGTGAGCTGGCCGTTCGTGTATCTGCTGACCCTCGCCGGTCTCCAGGCGGTGGATGCGGAGGTGCACGAGGCGGCGGCGCTCGACGGCGCCGGCTGGGGGATCAAGCTGCGCAAGGTGATCCTGCCGTACCTGCGCGGATCGATCCTGCTGGCCTTCATCCTCACGTTCCTGCACAGCATCAACGCCTTCACGATGCCGTTCGTGCTCTTCGGGATCCCGGCCCCCGTCGATGTCGAGGTCCTGCCGGTCCTCACCTACGTCACGGCGTTCCAGAGCTTCCGGTTCGGGCTCTCCGCGGCGATGGCGGTCGCCTCTCTCGCGATCGTCGCGATCCCCCTGTTCGTCTACCTGCGCGCTGTGCGCCTCGACACCGGAGAGGACGCGAAGCGATGAGCGTCACCACCACGATCGCGCAGGTCAACCCGCGCCGGAGCCGCCCGGGCGGTCACAGCCAGGTCGACCGCCTGCTGCCGCGTCCGCTTCTCGTCGCCGCGAACGTCGTCCTGTGTCTGCTGGTCTTCGGGCCGGTCTCGTACATGCTGTTCGCCTCGATCAACGCCGATGTCGCGGTCGCCGGCGGCGCGTACTGGCCGACCGAGCTGCGTCTCGACAACTACATCAAGGTCTGGCGCAGTGTCGATCTCGCCGGAGGTCTGGCCAACAGCCTGCTGATCTGCGGGGCGGTCGCGGTCGTCTGCGCGGCCGTGGCCGTGTCGATGGCCTGGGTGCTGGTGCGGTTCACCTTCATCGGACGCGTCACGATCCTTCGGGGTCTGCTCGGCCTGCAGTCGGTTCCGGGAACCCTCATGCTGCTGCCGGTGTTCGTGATGTTCTCGACGCTGTCGTCGGTGCTGCGCATCCCCACCATCGGCACGCACTGGTCGGTGTTCGTCACCTACCTCACCTTCGCGCTGCCGTTCTCGACCTGGGTGATGGTGACGTACATCCGCGGGCTGCCGCGCGAGCTCGAAGAAGCCGCCCGCATCGACGGCGCCTCCAACTTCCGCGTCCTCACCCGCATCGTGCTGCCGCTGAGCTGGCCCGGGATCGTGGTCTCCGCGATCTTCGCTTTCCTGCAGGGGTGGAACGACGTGCTGTTCGCCTCGGTCATGACCAACCGCGACAGCCGGACCGCCGCGGTGGCCCTGCAGATCTTCGGCGCGACGCAGGAGACGGGGGCGGTGCCGCTGTACGGACAGATGATGGCGGCCTCGCTCATCTGCGCCATCCCCGTCGTCGTGTTGTACCTCGTGTTCCAGCGTTATCTCGTAGGCGGTCTCACCGCAGGAGGAGTGAAATGACCCCGTGGAAGCTCTCAGGATTCGGTGACGAGATCGATCCCGATCCGGCCGTGCAGATCGCCGTGCTCCAGGCGCTCGGCGCGCGGCATATCGAGGTGCGCAGCGCGTGGGGGGTGAACATCGTCGATCTCGATGAGTCTCAGCTGACGCAGCTCGCGGCCGTCGTGCGCGAACGCGGCATGTCGGTCTCGGCGGTCGCCTCGCCGATCGGCAAGGTCGACGTGTCCCTACCGGTGGAGCACGAGGTCGGTCGACTGCAGCGGGCGATCCGTGCCGCCGACGTCCTGGAGACCCCGTATATCCGCATCTTCTCGTTCTTCCGCGACGAGAACCTTTCGGCCGAAGACATCCGCGACGACGTGCTCGTGCGCATGGCGGCGCTGGCGCGCACCGCCGAGGCGGCCGGGGTCACCCTCGTGCACGAGAACGAGAAGGACATCTACGGCGACATCCCCGCACGCGTGCTCGACGTGATCGAGTCGGTCGGTTCGGACCGGCTGCGCATCGCCTGGGACAACGCCAACTTCGTGCAGGTCGGCGTCCGTCCGTTCACCGACGGCTACGCGATGCTGCGACCGCACCTCGAGTATCTGCAGCTGAAGGATGCGCTCGCAGCGACCGGCGAGGTGGTCCCGGTGGGCGAGGGCGACGGCGAGCTGCGCGAGACCCTCACCGCCCTGCGCGACGACGGCTATGCGGGGTTCGCCTCGCTCGAACCGCACCTCGCCGACGTGAACGCCCTCGGCGGGTTCTCCGGCCCCGAGGCCTTCGGCCGCGCCGGTCGGGCCCTGCGCACCCTCACGGACGAGATCGGAGTGACCCTCTCATGACCGACGCAATCCTCGACGTCGCGATCGTCGGATGCGGCATCATCGGCGTCAATCATGCCCGAGCGATCGCGAGCACTCCCGGCCTGCGCATCGTCGCCGTCGTCGACGAGGTGCCGGCGGCGACCGCACGGCTGGCCGACCTCGTCGTCGACGAGCTGGGCGGCGCGCGACCGTCGGCCCACGCCGAGATCGAGTCGATCCCCGCCGATGTCGATATGGTCGTGATCTGCACCCCGAGCGGCTCCCATGTCGAGCTCGCCGAACGGGCGGTCGCCCGCGGGATGCACGTCGTGCTGGAGAAACCCCTCGACGTGTCGATGGAGCGCGGCCGCCGATTAGCGGAGATCGCCAGGGACGCGGAGACGCGCGGCATCCGGATCTCGGTGATCAGCCAGCACCGCTTCGACCCCGGTGCCGTGGCCGTCGCCGACGCCGCCCACTCCGGACGCCTGGGACGGATCACGAGCGCGGTGGCCTCGGTGCCCTGGTGGCGCTCTCAGGAGTACTACGACTCGGGCGCCTGGCGAGGCACCTGGGAGCTCGACGGCGGAGGCGCCGTCATGAACCAGGGCGTGCACACCGTCGATCTGCTGCTGTGGTTCCTCGGCATGCCGGTCGAGGTGTTCGCCCACACCGCGCTGCTCGCACACGAGCGGGTCGAGGTCGAAGACGTCGCCGTGGTCACGGTGCGCTTCGAATCGGGGGCGCTCGCCGTGCTGCACGCCACGACCGCGGCCTTCCCCGAGCAGCCGGTGCGGCTGGCCGTGCACGGTGCGCAGGGGACCGGCATCATCGAGAACGACCAGCTCGCCCGGCTGTGGATCGACGGCGAGCCGACCGACCGCAGCGCCGACTGGGTGCCGGAGGGGCATCGACTCGGCGACGACCGCAACCCGCAGGCATTCGCCGAGGGCCACGCCCGTCAGTACGCCGACATCGTCGAGAGCATCCGCGACGGGCGGGCTTCCCGCGTCGGGGTGCCCGAGGCGCTGCGGGCGCTCGCCGTCGTGCGCGGCATCTACGTCTCGGCGACCACCGGCTCGCCGGTGCGCATCGCCGACCTGATCGACGGCACCGTCGACGACACGAACGTGCGGACAGGAGGCATCGCATGAAGTTCTCCGTGTTCACCGCGGCGACCCCCGACTGGGAGCCCGCGGAAGCGGCCCGCCGCATCGCCGCGATCGGCTACGACGGCATCGAGTGGCGCATCACCGACCAGGACGAGGCGGATCCGCCCGGGTTCTGGGCCGGGAACCGTGCGACCTGGCCGCTCACCGGGCTCGAGGGGGCGGTCGCCGAGATCGCCCGCATCACCCGCGAGGCCGGGCTGGAGTTCAGCGGCATCGGCGGCTATGCGCTCGCGCCGGACCGGGACGACGTGCTGCGGACGCTCCGGGCGACCGCAGACCTCGGTGCGCGTCAGGTGCGAGTGCGCATCCCCTTCAACGACGCCGAGGACTATCGCTCGGTGTTCGCGCAGACCAGGGACGACCTGGCGTGGGCCGCGGAACAGGCGGGGACACTCGGCGTGAAGGTGCTGGTCGAGCTGCACCACCAGACGATCTCGTCGTCGGCGTCGGCCGCCCTCCGGCTGGTCGACGGCATCGATCCGCGCACCATCGGCGTGATCCACGACCTCGGCAATCTCGTGATCGAAGGTCAGGAGGATACTCGTGCCGGGCTCCAGCTTCTGGGCGAGTACCTCGCTCACGTGCACGTGAAGAACGCGGTCTGGCAGCGCACCGGGCAGACCGGGCTCGATGGAGATGTGCGCTGGGAGTCGGTGTGGGCGCCGCTGCGCGAGGGCATCGCCAGTGTGCCGGACTACTTCCGTGCTCTCGCCGAGGTCGGGTACGACGGCTGGGTTACGCTGGAGGACTTCTCGACGGATGCTCCGCTGGAAGAGCGACTGGTCGACGACCTCGCCTTCCTCCGCGCGTGCGCCGGTGCCGCGGGCATCGGATCGTGACCGGGCCGGCGCGCACGCAGCATCCCCCGGTCCGTGCCGCTCATCTGGGGATGGGCGCCTTTCACCGCGCCCATCAGGCCTGGTACACCCAGCAGGCGAACGACCGCGCAGGCGCGGACGACGGCTGGGGCATCGCCGCTTTCACCGGACGCACCCCCGAGGCCGCGGAACTGCTGTCACGGAACGACGGCGTCTATACCGTGCTGGAGCGTTCGGCCGAGGGGGATCGGGCGACGACCGTGCAGTCGATCGTGCGCGCGGTCCCCGGATCGGATGAGGCGTCCTGGCTCGCCGTGCTCGCCGATCCGCAGGTCGCCGTGCTGACCGTCACCGTCACCGAGGCGGGGTACTCCGCCGGTTCCGCGGTGCCCGGACGTATCGCCGACGGCCTCGTCGCTCGGGCGGACACCGACGCAGGACCCATCGCGGTCGTGAGCTGCGACAACCTGCCGCGGAACGGACGGGTGCTGCGCGACGCGGTGCTCAAGGCCGCCGGCACCGAGGCTGCGCGCATCTCGGACACCGCGTCGTTCGTCGACACCGTGGTCGACCGGATCACCCCGGCGGTCACGGCAGTCGACATCGATGCCGTGCGGAAGCTCACCGGCCTCGACGATCCGTCCACCGTCGTGACCGAGCCGTTCACGGAGTGGATCCTCGCCGGAGAGTTCCCCGGCGGCGCACCGGACTGGGCGCAGGGCGGTGGACGATTCGTGGCCGACGTGGGTCCGTACGAATCGCGAAAGCTCTACCTGCTCAACGCCGGCCACAGCTTCCTCGCGGCCGCCGGTCGTCTGCGGGGATACGAGACGATCGCCGAGGCGTTCGACGACCGCGACCTCCGTGGCGACACCGAAGCGCTCTGGGCCGCCCAGCGGACCGCGGTCGATCTGCCTGCCGCAGAGCTCGACGGATGGCTCGACGACCTGCGCGTCCGCTTCGCGAACCCGCGCATCGCCCATCGACTCGACCAGATCCGCCGCGACAGCCCGATCAAGGTGGCGCTACGGCTCGTGGCTCCCGTGCGCCGACGGCGTGAAGACGGACTCGCCGTCGACGAAGCACAGGTGCACGCCCTGGAGACCTGGATCCGCTCGCTCCTCGAACTCGACCCGACCGACACCGCGACGGCCGCCGTCGCGCGCACCATCGGCGCCGTGCCCGAGAGCGACCGCACGCGCACCGTCATCGACCACCTCACTCCCGAAGGGACCCTCGCATGAGCATCGTCAAGGCTGAGGTCATCGTCACCAGCCCGGACCGGAACTTCGTCACCCTCAAGCTCACGACCGCCGACGGCGTCTCGGGCCTCGGCGACGCGACCCTCAACGGGCGTGAGCTCGCCGTCGTCGCGTACCTCACCGAACACGTCGTCCCGCTGCTGATCGGCGCCGACGAAGACCGCATCGAGGACACCTGGCAGTTCCTCTATCGGAGCGCGTACTGGCGGCGAGGCCCCGTCACGATGGCCGCCGTCGCCGCGGTCGACATGGCACTCTGGGACATCAAGGGCAAGAAGGCGGGGATGCCGGTCTACCAGTTGCTGGGCGGGGCATCGCGTTCCGGCCTGCTCGCCTACGGTCATGCCTCGGGAAAAGAGCTGCCCGAACTCTTCGACTCCGTGCGCGCGCACCTCGACCAGGGGTATCGGGCGATCCGTATCCAGACGGGTGTTCCCGGGCTCAAGGCCATCTACGGCATCGCCTCGCAGGCTGCAGACACCGGTGGTGGGGAAGCCCGCTACGACCACGAGCCGGCCCGGCGGGGTGCGAAGCCGGTCGAGGAGGATTGGGACACCCGCGCCTATCTGAACCACCTGCCGGGCGTCTTCGAGGCGGTGCGCAACGAGTTCGGCCCCGACATCCCCCTGCTGCACGACGGCCACCACCGGATGACGCCCATCCAGGCGGCGAAGCTCGGCAAGGCACTCGAACCGTACGACCTCTTCTGGCTCGAGGACTGCACCCCCGCCGAGAACCAGGAGGCGCTGCGGCTCGTGCGTCAGCACACGACGACACCCCTCGCGATCGGCGAGATCTTCAACACCGTCTGGGACTTCAAGGACATCATCCGCGATCAGCTCATCGACTACGTGCGCGGCGCCGTGACGCACATGGGCGGCATCAGCCCGCTGAAGAAGACGCTCGACTACGCGGCGATGTATCAGATCAAGTCCGGCATGCACGGGCCCACCGACATCTCGCCGGTCGGCATGGCGGCGGCGATGCACCTCGGCCTCGCCATCCACAACTTCGGCATCCAGGAGTACATGCAGCACGGCTCGCGCACCGACAGGGTGTTCCAGCAGTCCTTCACCTGGCGCGAAGGCCTGCTGCACCCGGGCGACAAGCCGGGCCTGGGCGTCGAGCTCGACGTCGACGAGGCGGGAAAGTACCCGTATGAGCGGGCCTATCTGCCGTACAACCGTCTGGCGGATGGAACGGTGCACGACTGGTGACCAGCGAGTCTCGGCCGATCGTCGTCATGGGGGTGTCCGGGGTGGGCAAGACCACGGTGGGGCGGGAACTCGCGCGTCGGATGGGTGTCGCATTCATCGATGCGGATGATCTGCACGGGCCGGAGAACATCGCGAAGATGGCAGCCGGTGCTCCGCTCGACGACGACGACCGATGGCCGTGGCTCGACCGGGTGGGGGCGGCGCTCGCCGCAGATCCGGCGGTCGTCGTCGCCTGCTCGGCCCTGAAGCGCAGCTACCGTGACCGGCTGCGCGCCTCGGCCCCGGCCGTCGTCTTCGTGCACCTCGACGCGCCCCGAGAACGGGTGGTCGCGCAGACCACCGCGCGCCGGGACCACTTCATGCCGCCTGCGCTGCTGGCGTCGCAGCTGCAGGCGCTGGAGCCCCTCGGGCCGGACGAGCAGGGGATCGCGGTGACCGTGGATGCCGCGCCCGAAGAGCTCGTGGAACGCATCTGCCAGGCCCCCGTCTGACCGCACCCGCCTCAGGGGATCGGCACCGCCCGGTCCGCTCCGAGGCGCTTCATGACCATGGTCGAAGTGAGCCGCTGCACGCCCGGCAGGGCCCCGAGGGTGTTGTCGTAGAGCTCCTGGTAGGCACTCATGTCGCGGGTGAGGATGCGCAGCATGTAGTCGGGGTCGCCGAACAGGCGCTGGGCCTCGACCACCGCGGGGATCGCCACGACCGCCTCCTCGAACGCCACGATCGTGTCCTTGTCGGTGCGTCCGATCGTCACGAACACGATGGCCTCGAACGTGAGGCCGACGGCTGCGGGCGCGACGACCGCGCGGTATCGCTCGATCGCTCCGGACTGCTCCAGTTCCTTGAGTCGGCGATGGCACGCGGACAGGCTCAACCCGACCTGGGAGGCGAGGTGCGTCGCACTCATCCGTCCGTCATCCTGCAGCAGGGAGAGGATCTCCCGGTCAAGTGCGTCCATGGTGACAATTCTTGCAGGTGAAGGGCGCGATCACCCGAAGAATCGGAGCACCTTTCGCGTGATCCTTCGTAGTCTCTTCCTCGGATTGAGGAGGACCGATGGATATCGCTCTGGTCATGCAGTTCTGGGTGGTCGCCGTGATGCTGGCGCTGACCCCCGGAGCGGACTGGGCGTATGCGATCTCCGCCGGCCTGCGCGCCCGCTCGATCGCGCCTTCCATCCTCGGGATGATCGCCGGGTACACCGTCGTGATCGTCGCCGTCGCGCTCGGTCTCGGAGCGCTGGTCACCGCGTATCCGGTAACCCTCACGACCCTGACCGTGATCGGCGCGCTCTATCTGATCTTCCTCGGTGCGACGTCGCTGGCCACACGCCCTGCGCCGATCGCGGAGAGCGGCGAACCGGTCGCCACCGGGGGGTGGGGGCAGTTCCTGCGGGGATCCGGTGTGAGCGGGATCAACCCGAAGGGGCTCCTGCTGCTGCTCGCCCTGTTGCCGCAGTTCACGAGCCCGCACGGCTGGCCGTCGACGACACAGATGCTCGCCCTCGGCGGCTTGCACCTGTTCAACATCGCGATCGTCTACACGACAGTGGGGCTGCTCGCCCGTCGTCTCCTGCGCACCCGGCCGCGTGCGAGCTCTGTGGTCACCCGGATCGCGGGCATCGCCATGACCGTCATCGGCGTCGGCATCCTCGCGGAGCAGGTGATCGAGTGGCTGTGAGCGCCTACGTCTCTCTCCCGTCGATGCCGTCTTTTCTCTGGTCGATACCGTCTGCGATCTCGACCTGCCGCAGTAGCGTCGGAGGGAGGGCGGCGATCGGCGGGAGAAGAGGGGCTTCATGACTTCCAATGGACGGACGAACGCGGCTCTGCAATTGCTGCTGCCGGCGTTCCTGCTCGGGGCGATCATCGCGATCTCCTTCCTCGAAGCCCCGTTGAAGTTCCTCGCGCCCGGCGTCACGATCCCGATCGGTCTCGGCATCGGTCGACTCGTCTTCACCGCGCTGAACGTGCTCGCGGGTGTCGTCCTGGTCGTGCTCACAGCCGTGAGTGCCCGGGCGAAGGCCGGACGCACGACCCTGGTGATCCTCGGTGTGATCTGGCTGGTGTTCCTTCTCGAGATCGCCGTCATCCGCCCGGTGCTCAACCGGCGCAGCGATCTGGTGATCGCCGGGGCCGAGGCGCCGGGCACGAATTGGGCGCACTATGCGTACATCGCCGCCGACGTGGCGATCATCGGGCTCCTCATCGCATTGGTCGTCGTCACCGTGCGGCGGGTCCTGCCGTCGGAAGCGCGATAGTCGACCGCTCCGCACCTCTTCCGAAAGCCCACGCATTCCGATCTATCGGCATACAGATTCCCTGAACGCGGCCACCTCCATCACGGCAGTGAAATGTTGAATGTTGCCGGCCGGATCCTGGCCGGACATCAACCGGAGGAACACCATGAAACTGAAGAACCGAATCGCCGCTACCGGCATCACCATCGCCGTGGCCGCGGGTGTCGCGCTCATCGGCGCACCGGCCGCCAACGCTGCCGAAGCCCAGGTCGACAACTACGGAGCCGTGAACTACCCCTTCGCGCCGAGCGATGACACGAGCGTCGGCCAGGCGGGAATCGGCTGGGTGCGACTTGCCGACGGCACGCTGGGCCAGGAGTCCGAGCAGACCTTCGGATCGGCCGCGAAGGTCACTCTCGACGACAACGTCGATGTGGTCCAGGCCGGAGAGAAGGTGCGCATCACGGTCACCGCGACCAACCGCTCCAGCTTCACTCGCCTGATCTCCACGGCGATCCCGACGGCCTACGGTCTGACCGTGACCGGTGCCGAATCGTCCCTCGGCGAGCCAATCGTCAGCAGCAGCCATGTCTTCGCCTCCTTCGGCGAGCTGGAGCCGGGCGAGACCGGCACGGCGGTCATCACGGCCGAGGTCGGTGACGTCGCCCCCGGAACCACTCTGCAGACCCGCGCCTACGTCTATCAGGACCTCTCGGGTCCGATGTCGCAGATCAGCGACACGAACACCGTCATCGGCTGAATCGGCCGCTGACACGTGCGGTGGGTTCTTCGGAATCCACCGCATTTCGCTGTTCGGTCAGGGGCGGACGCGGACCGTGCGTCCCTCGAAGGTCACCAGGTCGCCGTCGCGCAGCTGACGCCCGCGTCGGCGATCGACCTCGCCGTTCACGGTGACGTATCCGTCGATGATCACCTCTTTGGCGTCGCCGCCGGAATCGAGGAGGCCGGCGAATTTGAGGAACTGCCCGAGGCGGATCACCTCACCGCCGATGGAGATGTCGTCGATCGGTGCGGAGTTCGTCATCCTTGAATGCTAATCGGCTTCGACCAAGTCCGGATGCGACGATGCCGCCGCTCGGGCGGGGCGGCGGCATCATCTCGAGTCGGGCGCATCGGGTTCGCCCGACAGGCCGCAGGGGGCTGCTCCTCGAACGACTCGGTCCCCCCCCCTCGAACAGCTCAGTCGGTGTCGGTTCCGACGACCGCGAAGTCGACGCCGAAGTCGATGTCGATCGAACGGTTGTCCGACGTGAGGACGGAGGCGTCGTAGGGGCTCACGTCGTCGCCGTCGACATCGAGGTCGGTGATCATGCCTTCGGCCTCGGCGAGTGCCGCCGAGACGAGGGCGCGGATCGTCTCGTCGTCGAGCGTGAGCGCGGGGCCGGTGTCATCGCCGTCGGCCACATCGGTCGAGATGACGGATGCGGCGAGGTCCTTGTCGACACGGACCTCGGTCTCATCGCCCGCGGTCGTCGTGAGCTGCACCTCCCATGTGCCGTCGCGCTTCGCATCGATCGAGGTGACCTCGCCGTCGGCGGCTCCGCGTGCCGCATCCGCGATCGCGATGAGTTCGTCGGCGGATGCCGTGCCGATGCCTGTCACCGGGCCGCGGCCGTTCGAGGGGGCGTCGCCGCGGTCGTCGCCGCGGTTGCCCTCACGCGGGGCGTGGTCATCCGCGTCGTCGTGGCGGGGACCGTCGGACATGGAGGAGCGGTCGTCGTCGCCGAACTCGTCGCCGATCGCGGCACCGACCGCGATGCCGCCGCCCGCCAGGACCACGGCTGCCGCGATGCCCCCGCCGATGAGCAGTGCGCGCTTGCGCCCGGGCTTCGGCGCGGGAGCCGCGGGAGCGGGCTCGGCGGTGGGGAACGTCGGGTGCTGCCCGGAACCTGCTGCCGTGGCAGCCGCATCCGGAGTCGGGGTCACCGGTACGGTCTGCGCATCCGGGGTGCCCTGTGCGGTCTGGTCGGAAGCTGGCGTCTGGTCGGGAGTGGGTGTTTTGTCGTCCATGTCTCGATGGTGCCGCGCAGGCGCTGAAGCCATCCTGAAGCGTCCTGAAGACCTCTTCAGGAACCGGACTTCCGGCCGGTCAGGTGCTGAGGGGGAGGGTGAGGACGAAGCGTGCGCCGCCCCAACGGGAGTCGTCGACCGTGAGGGTTCCCCGACTGCGGGTGGCGATGCCGCGGGCGATCGCGAGCCCCAGTCCGCTGCCTCCGGCGTCGCGGCTGCGGGCTTCGTCGAGGCGCACGAAGCGCTCGAAGATGCGCTCGCGTTCCTCGGCCGGCACCCCGGTGCCGTCGTCCTCGACCGTGACGAACACGTGGCCGTCGGACGGGATCACCCCGATCGCGATGCGTCCTCGGCTGTGGCGCGCAGCGTTGTCGGCGAGGTTGCGCATCAGTTGGCCGAGCAGCCGCGGGTCGCCGTGCACGCGCGCGGCGTGGATGCCCGAGCCGTCGACGTCGATCCCCGCTGCGCGGAGCCGACGCACTTCCCCGAGAGCGATGTCGTCGAGGTCGACCGCTTCGTCAAGCGTGCCCGCGCCTTCGTCGAGACGGGCGAGCAGCAACAGCGATTCGACGATCCCCTGCAGACGCAGCCCTTCCTCCGACACGACATCGGCGAGTTCGCCGATGCTCGTCACGTCGGGGTGGGCCTGGGCGAGCTCGGCGTGTTGACGGATCGTCGCGAGCGGGGATCGCAGTTCGTGCGAGGCGTCCGAGACGAAGCGCCGTTGCGCGGTGGCCGCCGCGTCGAGTCGGTCGAGCATGCCGTTCATGGTGGTCGCGAGTGCGGCGATCTCATCCGCGGTCTCCGGCACCGGCACCCGCTGGTGCAGGCGCTCGGCGGTGATGCCGTCGACCTCTTCGCGGATGCGCTCGACCGGGCGGAGCGCGCGACCGACCACGAGCCAGGTGGTCACGGCCACGAGCAGCAGCAGCAGGGGGACCGCGACGGCGAGCAGCGTCGCGACCGTCGCGAGGGTCTCGGCATCGTCATCCATCGAGACGGCGAGCACGAGCGTCTGATCGCCGTCGATGTCTTCCGAGACCACCACGACGGTGTCGCCGTCGACGGTGGTCGTTTGCGGGTCGTCATCGGCGGGGAGCGGCGTCGAACCCAGCTTGTCGCGAGCCTCCTCGCTCGCCGCGCGTACCGACCCGTCCGGACCGAGGATCTGCAGGATCTCGTCGTCGAGCGCGTCCACGCCCTTGCCGCCCGGCCCACCGGCACGTTCGGCGAGCTCGCTGAGCCGCTGCTCCGCGGCGCGTTCGGTGCTGCCGTGGATGCTCGCGCTCAGCACGCCGTAGAACGAGAAGGCGCCGATGAGCAGGGCGACGGCGACGACGACGGTGGCGCCGAGCGTCGTCCTGCCGCGCACTGAGCGCCAGCCGCGGCTAGCCACCGTCAGCCGCCAGCCGATAGCCCGCCCCGCGGATGGTCTCGATGGCCTCGCGCCCGAACGGTTTGTCGAGCTTGCGGCGCAGGTGTCCGACGTAGACCTCGACGATATTGGGGTCGCCGTCGAAGTCGTCGTCCCAGACGCCGTCGATGAGAGCCCGCTTCGACAGCACCTGGCCGCGATGACGCATGAGGTACTCGAGCACCGAGAACTCCCGTGCGGTCAGGGTCACGGGCGTCTCCCCGCGCCAGACGCGGTGCGCGGCGGGGTCGAGTCGGAGATCGCCGGCTTCCAGAACGGCCGGACGGGCGACGGCACCGCGGCGCACGAGGGCCCGCAGGCGTGCGACGAGGATCGCGAACGAGAACGGCTTGGTGACGTAGTCGTCGGCGCCGGTCTCGAGCGCCTCCACCTGATCCCACTCGCCGTCCTTCGCCGTGAGCATCAGCACGGGCGTCCAGTTCTCCTCGGCCCGAAGCGCCTCGCACACCTTCCAGCCGCTCATGCCGGGCATCATGAGGTCGAGCACGATCGCGTCGTACCGCGTCTCGCGTGCGCGCCAGAGTCCGTCGACGCCGTTGTGTGCCACGTCGACGGCGAAGCCCTCGGCCTCGAGGCCGCGGCGTACGCCCTCGGCGAGACGCACCTCGTCGTCCACCACCAGGATCCGCATCCCTCCAGTGTGGTGGCTCCACGCTGAATCCGGGCTGAAGCGGTCGCCTCGCCATACTCCGACTCGAAGAAGTCAGTCGGCGAGAGCAGCCTGGATCTCACGGATCACTTCGCCGAGGGTGCCGGAGTCGAGCAGCCCGGGGCCGAGCGGGCCGGCGGAGTCGGTGCCGAGGGGCGGCAGGCGTCGGAGTGCGGTGGCGGCGTCGACGGAGAGCATGCGGAGCTGCCATCGCACCTCTTCGACACGTGCTCCGCGAGCATTCGGGTGGGCCAGCTCGACGGCCTTCGCGGCGTAGGCGGCTGCTCCGAGCGCGTGCGCGCCCATGTGTGCGACTCCTGCGGCCTGGGCTGCCGAGCGGGCCGCGGCGACTCCGGCGGGCGATGTGGCGCTGTGGGCAGCCCGGCCGGCGACGAAACGTCGACGGATCTCGCCCGCAGCCGTGAGCTCGCCCCGCGCGAACGCCCGTGCCCTGGCGATGGCGTCCCGGGCCCGAGCGTCGTCGGGCGCCTCGGCCTCGAACAAGGGCAGCACCCGCTCTGCGCAGTCAGCGGCCCACACCGCGACGGTGCGGCGGTCTGCGTCGGTCATGCCCTGTGGGGTCGTCATGCTCACCTCGCTCGGCGTTCGATGCGTGATCGTGCGGCCTCGTGCGCCTCGCGAAGAAGGGTGAGCACCGCATCCGCCGTCCGTTCCGCAGGGTTGATCACGCACACCCAACCGGACGTGCCGTAGAGCGGATGCCGGTGGAACACGTCGGCCTCGGTCGGATCGGCGTCAGCATCCACGATCGACTCGGTCTGTGCGCGCCCGACGTGGATGTTCACCCGGAAGCGTCCTGGAGCGTCCAAGGCGGACGAGGTGTCTTCCGGGTAGTCCTTCGTGATGATCGTCCCGTATGGCTGGGTGCGCTCCGGCATCCGCCCATCGGGTGCGTAATAGAGGTAGGCGTCTCCCCATGACAGCTCCGGAAAGTCGCTGCCGGGCCCGGGCGCGACGACGAGGACACCGTCGAAGCCACGGACCGTCTCGATGATCTTCTGCATTTCCATCCTTCAATGGTGAGGTGGAAGTGCTTATGTGGACTTCTGTCCGTAAGCGAAGGGGGAAAAGGTGCAGAACCCTCAAGAGGCGACATTCACGACGGTGCAGCTCGGACGGCTGGTCGGCTACTCGACCCAGCAGGTGCGCGATCTCGAGCGCCTCGGCGTCATCCCCGCGGCAGAGCGCGGTGCGAACGGGTATCGCCGGTATCGGATGCCGCATGTCACGGCCCTGCAGGCGTACCGCGCGATGGCAGCCGCGCTCGGCCCGGTGCCCGCCCGCCGGCTCATGCCGGACCTGATCGAGGGGACGCTCGAGCGAGCCGCCGAGCGGATCGACGATCTGCACGCGAACCTCTCCCGTGAGCGTTCTCGGGTGCGGGAGGCGCTGAGCGGACTCGATGTCGCCGTGGCCGAGGCCGACGACGTGTTCGCCGAGGAGGACGCGATGACGATCGGCGAACTCGCCCAGGCGCTGGGCATCCGTCCGTCGGCCTTGCGTCACTGGGAGCGCGAGGGGCTCGTGCATCCGCTTCGTGGCACCGCGTCGACGCGTTCGTACGGCTCCGCCGCGATCACCGAGGCGCGAGTCGCAGCCGCCCTTCGCTCCGGCGGCTACGGCATCCCGGCGATCGCCCGCATCCTCGACGAGGTGCGCACGCACGGTCGCACCTCCGAAGTCCAGCGGATCCTCACGGAGAGGCTGGCCGACCTCACGCGCCGTAGCGTCGCCCTGCTCGGTACCGCGGGGCACCTGCACGACCTGCTCGCCGACCGTCTCCCCGGGGCGGGATCGTCGGTCACTCCCGAGCGCTGATCAGTGCGGCGAGCCGCTCGACGATCGGATTCGCGTCGAGCGGATCGGTGATGATCGCGGTGATCGCCTCGAACGGGAGGACAGGAAAGCGAGCGGCGGCACCGACCTTCTCTTCGCTGGCCAGCACCACGGTCTCCGTGCACCGCGAAGCGAGTGCCCGCTTCGTCACCGCGTCGTCGAGCTCACCCGTCGTGAGACCGTGCACGGGATCGACGCCGGTCACGCCGAGGAAGAACACATCGGCGGCGAGGTGCTGGATGGCCTCCATCGCGAGTCCTCCGCCGGTGACCAGGGAGTGCCGGGTGAGTTCCCCGCCGATCATGACCACACGGGCGTCGGAGTGTTCGGCCACGGAGAGCGCGACGACCGGACTCGGGGTGATGACCGTGATGCCGGCGCCGGAGGGGAGCAGCCGAGCCATCGCGAGGGTCGTGGTCCCGGCGTCCAGCACGATCGTCGCTCCGGGACGGATGCGCGCGACGGCCGCACGTGCCACCCGCTCCTTGCTCTCGGTCGCGAGGCCGTGCCGGTCGCGCACCGGTCGTTCGGGCTCGGGGATCGGCAGGGCGCCGCCGTACACCCGCTGGAGCTTCCCCTCCTCGGCGAGTTCGCGGAGATCTCGGCGGATGGCGTCTTCCGACACTCCGAGCTCGTCGGCCACCGCTTTCGCGACGACGCGTCCGTCGCGGGCGAGAAGGTCGAGCAGGTGGTCCTTGCGTTGCGCAGCGAGCATTTGTTCCCTCACGAAGTTGCACGATTGTGCATGATTCAGACTACAGTCATCTCCATGACGAAGCCACTCCTGATCCTCATCGCCGGCCCCTATCGCTCCGGGACGAACGGCGACCCCGACCTCATCGCCCGGAACCTCGCGCGCCTGGAGGAGGTCTCGGGCCCGATCTTCCGCCTCGGCCACGTGCCGATGATCGGGGAGTGGGTCGCGCTGCCGATCCTGCGCACGCTCGAGCCGGCCGACTCCGATGCCGATGCCGATGCCGGTGACGTCATGTACGAGACCGCGCACCGCCTGCTGCAGCACTGCGACGCCGTGCTGCGCCTGCCGGGGGAGTCGTCCGGTGCCGACAAGGACGTCGAGATCGCGCAGCAGCGCGGGCTGCCGGTCTACCGCTCCCTCGAGGAGATCCCCCGGCGGTGATTCCGTAGGCTGGAGGTATGACCAAGAACCTCTGGACCATCCTCGGCGTCATCCTCGCCGTCGTGATCGCGTGGTGGATCGTGAGCGCCCTGTTCTCGGTCCTCGCGTTCATCTTCAAGCTCGCGATCGTCGCGGTCGTGGCCGTGGTGGTCTTCCTCGTCCTGCGTGGGATCTTCGCCCGCAGCGACGACTGACCCACGGCCGTCGAATCGCGCACCTGGTCGCCGATTCGCCGCGGAAGCGACCACGTGCGCGATTCGAGAGCGGCTACGCCTTGGCGAACGTGCCGACCCGGTATTTCGCGGCGCGGTGCGTGTCCTGCACGCGGTCGCCACGGCCGTGGAGCTTGTTGCGGAGCGTCCCGGGTGCGTATTCCTCGGGGTAGGCGCCGCGCTCGCGCAGCACCGGGATCACGTGCTCGATGATGTCCTGCCAGGTGCCGGGGGTGACCGCGTAGGCGAGATTGAAGCCGTCGATGTCGGTCTCGTCGACCCAGGACTGCAGCTCGTCGGCGATTTCAGTGCCGGATCCGACGATCGTGGGCCCGAGGCCGCCGATCGCGTTGTGGCGTCCGAAGTCGCCGACCGTCCACTCGCGACCGAGGTCGGCCTCTTCCTTGAGGTGCTGCAGCACGGACTGGATCGCGTTGGACTCGACGTTCCCGACCGGCTCGTCCTCGGCGTACTGCGACAGGTCGACGCCCATCCATCCCGACATGAACGTGAGCGCGCCCTCGGGGCTCGCGTAGGAGAGGTACTCGGCGTGCTTCGCCGTCGCCTCCTCGCTCGTCGCGGCGGTGATCACGGTGAGAAGCGTGTAGATGCGGGCGTCGTACCGGTCGCGGCCCGCCGCTTCGAGGGCATCGCGGATGCGCTTCACGGTGCCGGCGAGCACCTCCTTCGAGGGCGCGGCGACGAAGATCGCCTCGGCGTTCTCGGCCGCGAACTTCACGCCCCGCGGGCTCGCGCCGGCCTGGTAGATCACCGGCGTGCGCTGCGGCGACGGCTCGGAGATGTGGATGCCGGGAACGCTGAAGTGCTTGCCCTCATGCCCGATCGGGTGCACTTTGCCCGGGTCGGTGAAGATGCCGCGCTCCCGGTCTTCGACAACGGCGTCGTCTTCCCACGAGCCCTCCCAGAGCTTGTAGAGCACCTCGACGTATTCGTCCGCGTGGTCGTAGCGGTCGTCGTGGGCGAGCTGGTCTTCCTGGCCCATGTTGCGCGCGGCGCTGGGCAGGTAACCGGTCACGACGTTCCAGCCGACACGGCCCTGCGTGAGGTGGTCGAGTGTGCTGAGGCGACGGGCGAACGGATAGGGGTGCTCGAACGCGGTGCCCGCCGTGATGCCGAAGCCCAGGTTCTCGGTGACGGCCGCCATCGCGCTCACCAGCAGGATCGGGTCGTTCACCGGCACCTGCGCGCCGTTGCGGATCGCGGCCTCGTTCGTGCCGCCGTACACGTCGTAGGTGCCGAGCACGTCGGCGATGAAGATGCCGTCGAAGGTCGCGCTCTCCAGCAGCTTCGCCAGATCGGTCCAGTACGAGATGGTGTTGTACTGCCGCGACCGGTCGTCGGGGTGCCGCCACAGGCCGGACGACTGGTGGGCGACGCAGTTCATGTCGAAGGCGTTGAAGCGGATCTGACGGGTCATGGGCTCCATGAAAGGCGAAGGGCGCCGGGGAATCCAGGGTCGCCGACACGCGCCGACACATTCGGGTGCGACAGCCTCCGCTCTGGCAGTCGGCACACCCGGCGGGCTCTACCCTTGACTGGTGACCGACGAGACCGCGACAGCCCAGCGTCTGGTGCGGCGCTTCGCCCGCGAGACCAACCTGCTCGTGGCCGGTCGCGACTTCTCCGTCGTGGGAACGGATGCCGTGGCCGACGAGCTGCGTCGACTGCTGCCCGCTTTCGGTGCGCATCTCGGAAGCACCGGCACGGTCGGCCACGGAGTCGTCTTCGCACCGGGTGCGACGCCCGAGATCCTGCTCGACGGCAAGGCTCTCCCGGCGCGTGAGACGGCTCACGACCGTGTCGATGCGGCCGGACGTCACATGCCCGTCGCCACCGATCGCGCGCGACGCCTGCGCGAGGCCGGCACGGTGAAGGGTGTGCGCATCGGCATCGCGATGGTGCTCGAGCCCAAAACCGCCCAGCTCGCCCTGCTGCTGCGGGATGCCGGTGCTGCGGTCGCCGTGTACGCCCACCCCGATGAGATCGACGTCGAGGTCGCCCAGGTGCTGCGCTCCCGCGGCATCCCCGTCGACGGTGATCCTTCGCTCTCCGGTGCTGCGGAGCGCGCTGCCGCGGTGTCGTTCCTGCGCCGCGGCTTCGACCTGCTGCTCGACGACGGCTCGCACCTGATCCGCCTCGCTCATGAAGAGGGTCTCGCACGGCAGCTGCGGGGTGCGGCGGAGGAGACGACGAGCGGACTCACGCCGCTGCGGCTCATGGAGCGCGAGGGGCTGCTCGAGATCCCCGTGATCGCGGTGAACGACGCCCTCACCAAGACCTCCTTCGACAACCGCTACGGCACCGGGCAGTCCTGCGTGTTCGCGGTCGCCGACGCCCTGGACGACGCCGGCATCGACCTTCGCGACCAGCCGGCCGTGGTCGTGGGCTACGGGCCCGTAGGAGAGGGCGTCGCCGCCCACCTGCGGGCGCTGGGCGTGCAGGTCGGCGTCACCGAGACCGACCCGGTGCGCGCACTTCGCGCCACGCACGACGGCTACCGCATCGGGCGTCTGCACGACCTCGCCCCCGGAGCGCTCGTCGTCTCGGCCACCGGTGCGCCGCACACGGTCGACGCCGTGGTGCTGCGAGCGGCGGCGATCGTCGCGGTCGCGGGCGGGGTTCCACACGAGGTCGACCTCGATCCTGCGACGCTGCGACCGTTCGCGGGCGAGAGCGGCGCATCCTCTCCGTTCGTCGAGCGCGCCGGCGAAGGTGCGCTCGTGATCGCCCGAGGCGGGTGCGTGAACCTGTCTGCCGGCGAAGGCAACCCGATCGAGATCATGGACCTCTCGTTCTCGGTGCAGCTCTTCGCCGTCGAGCACCTCCTCACGCACGGTCTGCCCGCCGGGGTGCATGCGCTGCCGCCCGAGACCGACACCGTCATCGGCACGGCCGCTCTCGCCCTGCGCGGAGAGCGCATCGACCTGCGCAGCGCCGCCCAGATCGACGCGCTGCGCGAATGGCGCTCGCCGCGATTCCGAGGAGAATCCGCATGACCGCCGTGACCGTCTACTCCGCAGGGCTCGTCGTGCCGATCACCGCGCCGCCGATCGTCGACGGCGCGGTCGCGGTGCGCGACGGCCGCATCATGCACGTCGGAGAGCGCGAGTGGGTGCTGCGGTCGCTGTCCGAACGAGGCATCGCCGCCGACGAGGTGCACTGGCCCGGCGTCCTGACCCCCGGGCTCGTGAACGCGCACACGCACCTGCAGTACACCGGCATGGCCTCGGTCGGGCGCGGGCAGTACGACGGCTTCGACGACTGGGTGCGCGCTTTCGACCCGGTGTACGAAGGCGGTCGCGACTGGGCGGCGGATGCGGCCGACGGTGCGATGCAGGCGCTGCGTTCCGGCACGACGGCCGTGGCCGATGTCGTGACCGATCGTGCGGCGGCGACCGCGCTGCACGATGCCCGACTGCACGGCATCACCTACTGGGAGGTGATGAGCTGGACCAACGCCGACTGGGCCCGTACCGGGCGTGCGCAGGTGGAGCAGGCGCTCGACGCCCTGCCGACCCCGCCGGGGACGGGCCTTTCACCCCACGCCCCCTACTCGCTCGACATCGAGCCGCTGCTGGAGATCCCCGACATCGTGCGCGAGCGCGGCGGACGCATCCACATCCACCTCGGCGAGGCCGCGTTCGAGAGCGAGTTCGCGCACGAGCACCCGCAGGCGTGGCACACCGCGGGGCTCGCCAGCTTCCAGGAACTGCGCAAGGCGGGATTCGGCACCAGCGCCACCGAGTTCGTCGATCAGCTCGGCGTGCTCGGGCCTGACTGCCACATCGCGCACGGCGTCTACATGAGCGCCAGGGACCGCGCCATCCTGCGGGAGCGTCGCACGACGGTGGCCCTGTGCCCGCGGTCGAACGCCGTCATCGGACTCGAGGAGCCGCCGATCGCCGCGTACCTGCGCGAGGGCAGCCCGATCGCCGTCGGCACCGACTCGCTGTCGTCGAGCCCGTCGCTCGACGTGCTGGCCGACGTGGCGGAGCTCGCGCGCATCGCCCGCTCGCAGGGGTACACCGACCGCGACCTGCACGCGCGGCTGCTCGGCGCCGCGACCCTCGGCGGTGCGCACGCCATGGGGATCGACGTCGGTCCCGACCGCACCGGGTACCTCGCGGTGGGGGCACTCGCCGACCTCACGTTCTTCGACGTCCCGTCCGGCCCCGATGCCGTGGTCGAACTCGTCGAGCACGGGGCGGGTCGCACGGCCGCCACCATCATCTCCGGCGAGGTCCGCTACGCCGTCGACTCCTTCCCCGAAACCGGAGCACCCGCATGACGCAGCGCCCCGCGACCGCCGAGCGGCTCGACCTCGCCCCGCATCCGGAAGGCGGCTGGTTCCGCCGCACCTGGACGAGCCCGCTTCCCGTCGAGACGCCGAACGGTCAGCGGCCGGCGGCCACCTGCATCCACTACCTCCTCCTGCCATCGGAGAAGAGCGAATGGCACGTCGTGACCAGCGACGAGCTGTGGCTGTGGCACGGGCCGGGCCGACTCGAACTCCGCCTCGGCGGAGACGGTGCGGAACCGGGCGAGGGGACGGCGATCGTGCTCGGCCCCGGAGAGGCGGCGCAGGTGCGTGTGCCGGCCGGTGTCTGGCAGGCCGCGAGGCCGCTCGACGCCGACGAGGTGCTGGTGTCGTGCTTCGTGTCCCCAGGTTTCGACTTCGCCGATTGGCGACTCGCCGCATCGCCTACTCTGTAGAGGCAGACCGTGTCTGCAGAGGCAGACCCGTCCTGCCTCGCCGTCTTCTCCATACCCTTTCTCGCCCTGGAGTCATCGTGCCCTTCGCTCCCGCCCTCCGCCGCGCTGCAGCCGTCGCCGCTGCTGCCGCAGCCGTCGCCCTCACCCTCTCCGCCTGCAGCTCGCCGTCCACCGGCTCCGGCAGCGGAGACGGCTCGGGCCTTCCGACCGTGACCGAGGGCAAGCTCACGATCGCGACCGGCGAGCCCAACTACGAGCCGTGGTTCGTCGACGACGACCCCTCCAACGGTGAGGGCTTCGAAGGCGCCGTCGCCAACGCCGTCGCCGAGCAGCTCGGCTACACGGCCGACGACATCGTCTGGGTGCGCACCACCTTCGACGGCGCCATCGCACCGGGCCCCAAGGACTGGGACATCAACCTGCAGCAGTTCTCCATCACGGATGACCGCAAGAAGGCCGTCGACTTCTCGTCGCCGTACTACACGACCACGCAGGCCGTCGTCGCGGTCGGCGGCTCGCCCGCGGCATCGGCGACCACGATCGACGAGCTCAAGGCCACCAAGGTCGGCGTGGCCAGCGGGACCACCAGCTACACGGTCGCCAAGGCCCAGCTCGGCGAAGCGAACCTCAACGTCTTCAACTCGGTCGACGACGTGGTGCTCGCGCTCAAGGGCGGGCAGATCGACGCCATGATCACCGACCTCCCCGGCGCCTTCTACGTCGTCGGTGCCCAGCTCGACGACGGCGTGGTGACCGGTCAGTTCGCCGACGCGAACGGCGGCGACGACTTCGGCATCGTCCTTCCCAAGGGCTCCGCGCTCACGGCCGACGTCACCAAGGCCGTCGACGCCCTGCGCGACGATGGCACGCTCGACGAGCTGCAGCAGAAGTGGCTCAGCGACGCGGTCGACGTCCCCGTCCTGAAATGACCTCGACCTCCGTCGACGCGGAGTGGCAGCCGAGCGAACTCGAGCTGTCACGCCGCGCTCTGCGGCGTCGGGCGACCACCCGATCCATCCTGATCGCGTTCGGCAGCAGCATCGCCCTGTTGGCGGTGCTCGTCGTCGTCGTCGTCAACACCCCCGGCTGGGCGATCGTCAGCCAGACGTTCTTCGATCCGCAGGTCGCGCTGGAGAGCATCGGTCCGATCTTCCAGGGACTGCTCGTCAACCTCCTGGTGCTCGTCATCGCCGTGGTGTGCGTCGCGATCCTCGGCACGCTCCTGGCTACCATGCGCTCGCTGCGCGGCCCGGTGTTCTTCCCTCTGCGCGCGATCGCCGCGGCCTACACCGACTTCTTCCGTGGCATCCCGCTGCTGATCGTGCTGTACCTCGTGGGGTTCGGCATCCCCGCACTGATGATCTTCCCGCGCATGCCCCCGATGTTCTGGGGCACGATCGCGCTGGTCCTCACCTACTCCGCCTATGTCGCCGAGGTGCTCCGTGCAGGCATGGAGGCCGTGCATCCCTCGCAGCGCATCGCCGCGCGGTCGCTCGGGCTGACCCACGGGCAGACGCTCCGGATCGTCGTGATCCCGCAGGGCGTGCGCAAGGTCGTCCCCGCCCTCATGAACGACTTCGTCTCGATGCAGAAGGACGTGGGGCTGATCTCGGTGCTCGGCGCCGTCGATGCGGTCCGTGCGGCACAGCTGATGGTCGCCGAGACCTACAACTTCACACCGTACGTCGTCGCCGGCCTCATGTTCATCGTGCTCAGCTGGCCGATGATCCGCCTGACCGATGTCGTCACCGCGCGTCTGAACAAGCGCGAGCAAGCCGGAGGAGTCGTATGAGCGTGCCCGTGATCGAGGCCAGGGGTGTGCGCAAGCGCTTCGGCGATCATGACGTGCTGCGCGGCATCGACCTCGCGGTCGGCACGCACGAGGTGGTCGTGCTGATCGGCGCGTCCGGCTCGGGCAAGTCGACCCTCCTCAAGACCATGAACCTCATCGAGGGCATCGACGACGGGCAGATCTTCCTCTCCGGCGAGGACATCACCGACCCGCGGGTGGACGCCGACGCGGTGCGGGCCCGGATCGGGGTCGTGTTCCAGCACTTCAACCTGTTCCCGCACCTGACCGTGCTCGACAACGTCACGCTCGCCGCCGTGCGCGTGCACGGCATGCGCAAGACGGAGGCGCGCGCCCAGGCACGCGCGTTGCTCGACACGCTCGGCCTCGGCGCCAAGGCCGACGAGTACCCCGACCGGCTCTCCGGCGGACAGCAGCAGCGCGTGGCGATCGTGCGCGCGGTGCTCACGCAGCCCGAGGTGCTGCTGCTCGACGAGATCACCAGCGCCCTCGACCCGCAACTGGTGGGCGAGGTGCTCGATCTGGTGCGACAGCTGAAGCAGCAGGGCGCCACGATCGTGATGGCGACCCACGAGATGTCGTTCGCGCGTGAGGTCGCCGACCGCATCGTGTTCCTCGAGCACGGTGTCGTCGTCGAGCAGGGACCGCCCTCCCAGGTGTTCGATGCCCCGCAGCAGGCGGCCACCGCGGAGTTCCTGGCGCGCGTGCAGCACTGACGCCCGGCGGGAAGCGCGCGGCGTCGACGCTCATCCGCTCGACGGATCGAAGCGGTACTGAGGGTGGATGCGCGCCCTCGGAGGCGCGTGCTGAGCTTGAGGTCTCCGCCGATTCCTCGAGAGGTCCCACGTGAGCACGCCCCACATCATCCCGTCTTCCGCCGCGCCGACGGCCGACGCCTCCGCGGCCGACTCCGGCGACGGCCCACGCCGCGGCGGAGGCGCCTCCACACGTCGGCGCCGCATCGTCGGCGTCGACGTCGCGCGCGGACTCGCCCTGGTGGGGATGTTCGGCGCACATCTGATGGTCGCGAGCGGTCCCGACCTGACCCTGACCGACCCGTCGACATGGCTGGACATCGTCAACGGTCGCTCCTCGATCCTGTTCGCCCTGCTGGCCGGGGTCTCGCTCGCGCTGATGACGGGCGGTGCCCGTACCGCGTCACCGGACGAGCTCCGGAAGATCCGGTTGCGCCTGGTCGGTCGCGGGGCGGCGATCTTCGTGATCGGGCTCGTGGTCGAGCTGCTGGGCTCGGGAATCGCCGTGATCCTCACGCTCTACGGCGTGCTGTACATCCTGGCGGCGTTCACGGTGCACCTGCGCACCAGAGTGCTGGTGATCGCGGGGGCGGCGCTCGCCATCCTCGGTCCGCCGCTGCTCGCCCTGATCGGCACGCTCTCGCCGGATCTGGGCGGCCCGGGGCTGTCGCTGGTGCTGTTCGGCACCTACCCGATCACGGTCTGGGCTGCGCTGCTCTGCGCTGGTCTCGTGATCGGACGCCTCGACCTGACCCGGGTGAAGACGGCAGTCGTCATGCTCGTCTGCGGAGGACTGATCGCGATCGGCGGTTACGCGCTGGGTGCGCTCCTCACGTCGCCGCCGCAGGAAGTCGCGTCGTCGAGCTCCACGTCCGGTTCGGGTTCGGGTTCGGGTTCGATGAGCATGATCCCCGGGGACGAGGTCGACGTCTCCGGACTGGCGTGCCAGACCAGTGACGGCGTCGTCGTCTGCTTCTCGCCCGAGAAGGCCTCGCTGTTCACGGACGACGGCGCCGGCATCGAAGAGGGGCAGTCGTACATCGATCGCGTGGCTTCGGAGGACCCGCCCGCGAAGATGCTCGAAGCGGTCATCAGCGTCTCGGCGCACTCCGGCGGCGTGCTGGAGGTGCTGGCATCCGGCGGCTTCGCGGTGGCCGTCCTCGGCCTGTGCCTGCTGGTGACCCGGTATGCGCGGTGGGCCGTTCTCCCGCTGGCGGCCTATGGCGCGGTTCCGCTCACCGGCTACGTCGTCCAGGCGATCCTCATCCTGGCGGGGGCGGCGACCTGGCTGCCCAACCCGGTGCTGCCGTGGATCGCGCTCTCACTGCTCATGATGGCCGGCGCGCTCATCTGGACGCGCACGGTCGGCAAGGGGCCGCTCGAACGACTCACGGCGTGGGCGGCCGACGCCATGGCGCTGACAGCGAAGACGACGCGCACGGCGAAGCGCCGGGACTGAAGACGGCCTCGTGTCGAGGAGGGGCGACATCGAGGCGGCGGAGGGGGGCGTCCGGGGGGAGGGGAGCTCAGGCGAGCTCTTCCTCCTCCGGCCGTCGCGGGCTCGGGTCGGGCGGCAGGATCTCGATCGGATGCGCGGCGGTGCGCTGCGCCCGCCACCAGATCACAAAGCCGATCGCGGTGAAGACGCCGTAGAAGACGTACATGAAGCCGGTGGCGTAGTAGCCGGAGCTGAACAGCAGCGGCACCCCGACGACGTCGACAGCGATCCAGACCAGCCAGAACTCGGTCCAGCCCTTCGCCATGCCGTAGGTGGCCAGCAGCGAGCCGACGAACGTCCAGGCGTCGGCCCACACCGGCTCCCACGATCCCAGCAGGCGGAACAGCGGGGTCAGGGCGACCGTGCCGACGATCATCACCAGCACCATGCCGATGCGGGCGCTCGTCGGCGCCCAGCGCGGGACCACGCGTCCGCCGTCGAGGTTCCGCCAGCGCACCCATCCGTAGATGGCGACCGCGATGAACATGATCTGCCGCCCGGCCTGGCCGAGCAGGTGCGGCAGTGACGGATCGGGGCTGAGAGCGGAGCCGAGGAAGACGGTGAGCAGCAGCAGGTTGCCGATGATGCCGACCGGCCATGCCCACACCTTGCGTCGCATGCCGCCGAGCGCGCTGGCGAGACCGAACGCGTTGCCCACGACCTCCCGCACCAGGAGTGTCTGCCCGCCGGGCAGCATCCACTGCGAGTTGAAGGCGTCGACGAACCACTGCAGCAGGTTCATGGTCGGGATCCGGCGTCGGGTTCGGGGCGGTCGTCGAGCACCCGCTGCAGCATGCTCAGGTCGAGCCAGCGTCCGAACTTGGCACCGACCTGCGGCATGCGTCCGACCTCGACGAAGCCCAGGCGCTCGTGCAGGGCGATGGAGGCGGCGTTCCCGCTTTCGATCCCGGCGATCATCACGTGCATCCCCGCGTCCCGCGCACGATCGACGAGCGCCGACATGAGGGCGGTGCCGATGCCGCGACCGTGCTGGCCGTCGAGGACGTAGACCGAGTGCTCGACCGTGTGGCGATAGCCGCTGTGCGGACGCCATTGCGCGTACGACGCGTAGCCCAGCACCCCCGTGTCGTCGACGGCGACGATGACCGGGTAGCCGCGGGCGGTGCGATCGGCGAGCCAGGCGACGCGGTCGGCGAGGTCGACCGCCTCTTCGTTCCAGATCGCGGTGGTGTGCAGCACGGCATGGTTGTGGATCGCGGTGATGATCTCGAGATCGGCGGTCTCGGCGTCCCTGATTCGCACGGCTGTCATCGGCGGGCGTTCTCTCTTCTTCTGCGCTTCGGGTGCGCATCCTTCTTCGGCGCTTCGGGTGCGCATCGCCGACGCTAGCAGGAGGAACGGGCGCTGGGCGTGCTGCGGCCGAACAGTTACGGGGGCGACGTGCGGGCACCGCGCTTGTCCCCCGAACGGCCTACAGACGCGCACACGAACCATGTCTACTGTGTAGAAGGTATTGTTTTAGTAGGCGGATGCATCGGAGGATCTCACGTGGAACTCGCGCGTCGCCCAACCCGGCGCAGAAGAGCAGCCAGCGCGCTGATGGCACTCGTCCTGTCCGCTGCGGGAGTTCTCGCCTTGGCGGGCCCTGCCGCAGCCGCGCCGGGTGATTGCCCATCCGGTTACACGTGCAGTTACTCGGGTTACAACTATGGGAATGATGCTTGGCAGCAGCCGTCTACGCACAAGTTCGCGAACTGCGTGGACGTCATGACCATCGGCTGGAGGTCCTACGGAGACGTCATCTCCTCCACCTTCAACAACGGTCGCTCCCAGAACTCCTACCTCTACAAAGGACAGAACCAGACAGGAGGGAAGGGCCTCCTTATCCTCCGGGGGCAGGGCTTCGGCAATGTGGGTAGCTACAACGACGAGATCGAGTCGGGATACTTCAGCGGCACCCTCAGTAGCGTTGGTTCGGCTCTATGCCGGTGACTTCTCCGCGCGTAGGTGGCCGCCTGGTCATGGCGACCGTCCTTGCGGTCACGGTTGCCGGGGGTCTGGTGGGGTGTACCGCGTCCGACAGTGAGGCGGATGCGGGGGTGAGGAATCAAGCGGCTTGGAAGATGCCTCTTGATGAGTTCGTCGTGTATTCCCCGGACCTGGACAACTATGCGGAGCAGTTGTTGATCTCGGATTGTCTGGGTGCGCAGGGGTATGAGTGGCCGGTGCCGTGGCAGGATACCGACTTCCCCCGTGCGGAAGACTTCAACCGGGTGGGTCTGCGGCTGTTCAATCTGGAACTGGCAAAGAAGTGGGGTTACCATTTCGCGCGGCTGGATGATCCGGAGAGCGCTGAGCTGTGGTTGACATACACAGAGACAGTGGATTCGTACTTTCCGAATCAGGAACTGGATGACGCGCTCGTGGCCTGCACTGACAAGATCCGCGCGAAAGACAAGGACTTCGCATCCACCGCCGACGGGCTGAACTACAACGCTGAGCTATCCGCCCAGGCTTGGGACATCGTGGAGCAGGATCCGGATGTGGTCAAGGCGGTGAAAGCCTGGCGGGAGTGTCTGACCCCACGGGTGGATTACGCGGTGACTCAAGAGCAACCTTGGGAAGGAGCTCCTTATGAGGTGGCAGAGGTGTGGGGTGCGGTGACCGGGTCGTCGTCCGCGCCTTCGGCGGAGGAGCTTGCTGCGGCTGTTGCTGATGCGGAGTGCCAGGAGTCGAGTGGGTGGGCCTCGCTCTGGTATGAGCGGAATTGGGAGGAGCAGGAGAAGCTCGTCGCGGAGAACAGGGACAAGCTCGATCGGATCCGTGCGGACGCGATCGAACGGAAGAAGAAGCTGTTGACGATCGTGGCGGAGAACGCGCCAGCCGCGCCCTAGAGAGGCGGCGCGAGAGTTGGCTCGGTAACGAGCCTTGGCCGATCAGTGAGTGATGAGAGTCCGATGGATGAAGTAGGTGTGCCGGAGACGGCGAGACGGTCCCGTTGGATGGCCGTGATCGCTGTGGTGCTGATCGTGGCGCTGATTGGGGCGGGATTCTGGTTTGCTGCGCAGTTCCAGTCTTCGGCGCAGCAGGAGGCCAACGCCAAGGCGCCCGCCCCCGGGCCGGTCTTCGCGGAGGTCACGCAGGGTTCGCTGGCTGGAGAGGTTGGCTTCACTGGGCAGGCGGGGCCGTCGACGCAGACTCCGGTGACGGTGCTCCCTGTCGCGGAAGCGTCGCTCACCGTCGTCACCGGACGCCCACTGGCAACGGGTGCGACCGCTTCTTCGGGGCAGGTTCTCACCGAGGTCAACGGGCGCCCTCTCTTCGGTGTGCAGTCGGCCTTCTCCTTCTACCGCGACATGGGCGTCGGGGATCGTGGCCCGGATGTCGAGGCATTGCAGGCTGCACTCGTGGCGCGGTCGTACCAGCTCAACGCCGATGGGCGGTTCGGAGGCGAGACGGCTGCGGCGGTGAAGCGCTGGTATCAGGACAATGGCTATGAGGCCCCCACTCGCAGTGCCGCGGCGGAGAAGACGAGCTCGGAGGGGGGCGAGAAGGCGGCGGATCCGAGCGAGAAGGCGCCGGCTGCCGAGGGGTATGTTCCTGTCGCCGAAATTCTGGCGATGCCTTCTGCGTCCGCGCAGGTCGTGAAAGGTGTTCAGGTCGGGCAGCGTGTGGCGGCGGAGGGTGTGCCGGACTTCATCCTCGGGTCGGCGGATCTGGTGGTCACGATCACGGTTCCCGTCACCGATCTCGGGGATGTGGTCGCAGGAGACGCGGCGGTGATCTCGATCGGTGGCACTGAGGTCGAGGGCATCGTGGGAGACATCCGCCCCTCTGACTCGGCCGAAGACTCAGAGGGATCGGGCTCGAACGGTGATGCGGAACAGGCCGCACCCGAGGTCACTTTCGCCGTGGTTCCGAAAACAGCGCTGCCGGGGTCGTCGGGGCGGGCGCGGGTGGCGGTGATCAAGCAGATCGTGGCCGAGGACGCGCTGATCGTCCCGGTTCTCGCGGTGTCGGATCGAGGGCCCGACAAGAACGTTCTGACGAAGCAGCAGGCCGACGGAACGCTCCTCGAGGTGCCGGTCACAGTCCTGGGCACACTGCAGGGCGAGGTAGCCGTCGAGCCGCGCGACGAAGGTGCCCTGAAGGCCGGCGAACTGGTTCGAGTCGGTTGACGTGTCGCTGATTCAGTTGCGGGGAGTGCGTCGGACGTACTCCTCGGCGGGTCGGCCCGAGGTCGATGCGCTTCGCGGCATCGACCTGGAAATCGACCAGGGGGAGTTCGTTGCGATCGTCGGGCCATCGGGCGGTGGCAAGACGACGCTGATGAACATCCTGGGGCTTCTCGACGACCCGACGGCGGGTAGTTATGTTCTCGACGGCGAGGAAGCTCGTGCCGGCGACGGTCGCCGCGCGGCGAGCGTGCGCGCACGGAAGATCGGATTCGTGTTCCAGGCCTTCCACCTTCTCGAGGCCAGGCCGGCCGTCGACAGTGTCGAGTTGAACCTGCTCTACCGGGGCGTGCCCCGTGTGGAGCGGCGTGAGAGCGTTCTCGGCGCCATCGACTCTGTCGGCCTCGCAGACCGCGCCTTCCAAAGCACCTCGACACTGTCGGGCGGGCAGCGTCAACGCATCGCCATCGCCCGTGCGATCGCCGGGGATGCGAAGCTGATTCTCGCCGACGAGCCGACCGGTAACCTCGACTCGGTCAACGCCGCTCGGGTTCTCGATGAGCTCGAACGTATCAATCGCGATGGGGCGACGGTCGTCGTCGTCACTCATTCGGCCGAGGTCGCGGCACGGGCGCGTCGTGTGGTCCACATCGCCGACGGTGCGATCGTGTCCGACGAGCGACAGTCCGGCAGCGGAGCGAGTACGGCATCGAAAGCCCCTGCGGACGGGCCGCCGGCTTCTCCTTCGAATGATGCCCGCACGTCCCGCACGAGAGAAGATGAGCGGGCGCGGCTCACCGGGCGCATCCGGTTCGCCGACATGCTTCGCGACGCCTGGGCATCCGTGACGTCGAGAAGGTATCAATCGATCGGACAGGGGCTCGCCGTCGCCATCGCCGTGGCATTGACGATCACCACTCTCGGGCTTGCGGCATCGGCGCGAGCGCAGGTATCCGCCACATTCGATGCCCACCTGAATCGTGAGGTCTCGGCGACGTGGTCGACGGGGGCCAAGAACTCGCTTCCGCCCGAGGAGGTTCCGCAGGCGATCGAGCGACTCAGCGGAGTGGATGCGGCTGCGGTCGTCATCGATCTCAACGTCAGCACGGTCTCGACGTTCGCGGAGGCACGCCAGATCCGGCCGCACGTCGCCATCGGAGATATCGTCGGTGCTGCGCGTCTCACGGTCGACGAGGCACCGTGGCATGAGGGACCTCTGGCTGCCGGTGAGGCCTACGTCGGAGATCTTCTCGCGAAGGACATGCAACTCAGCAGCATCGACGGCGCCCCCACGATCTCGGTTGATGGCATCACCTATGTCGTCGCCGGCATCATCACCACGTCCGCGCGCCTCCCCCTGCTCCGCGGTGAAGTGGTCGTCGGACCCCGCGACGACATCACGGCGAAAGGGGCCGTCGACGTGACGATGTTGGCCGTGACTTCCTCCGGCGCAGCGCAGCAGGTCGCCAAGCAGTTGCCTTCGGCACTGAACCCGTACGAGCCGGACCGGATCGTCGTCGCTGCGCCGACCGATTCTGCACAGTTGAGAGGACAGGTCGAACAAGGGGTGCAGGCCACCCTCACCGCGTTCACGCTGCTCGCGCTGATCGTCGCGATCGCCGCACTCATGAACGCCACGCTCCTCGCTGTCAACGCACGCCGGGGTGAGATCGGCATGCGCAAAGCGCTCGGAGCCCGAGACCGACAGATCGGGGAACTCATCACCCTCGAATCCGCAATCGTCGGTGTCGTCGGAGGGGCTGCAGGTCTCGTGCTCGGCATGGCGGCAATCCTCGTCGCCACCGTGAGCCAACGATGGGCCCCCGTGTTCGACATCGTGCTGCTTCCGATCGCCATCGCTGTCGGCCTGATCGTCGGTGCCGGGGGAGGCGGACTGGCCTCCATCCGCGCCGCGCGTCTGCGCCCCGCGGAGAACCTCCGCAGCTGACATCCTCGCTGGACGCCGTCCGGGCGTGCTGCGACCGAACAGTTACAGAGCTCAGCGCGCAGTCGTCGTGCTCACGGCTTCGCGCACGAGGATCGCACGCCGCATGTCGGCCATGATCGGGTCGAAGAAGCGCTCCCGGTAGCGGGCCTCGCTCACGGCGGAGAACACGAAGGGGAGGGCGGCGATCACCGAGAGCAGGGTGGCCGCCTTGAGCAGGTTGACCGTGAGCGGCAGCTTCGCCCCGAAGAACTCCAGCGGCTGCACCGCGAGGGGCTGTGCGGTGCTGCCGGGTCCGAGCCAGATGCCGACGACGCCCGTGGGGACGGCGATGCCTCCGATCACGATCAGCAGCGCCGCGAGGAGCCCGGCGAAGAACAGGGCCTGCACCAGCTGCGCCACGGTCATCGCGAGCAGGATGTTGATGCGCTGCGGTGCGCGCAGCCGTCCCGGAGTGCCGGGGGTGGCGGGGCGGCCTTCGGCGGGCGTGCCGATGAGCAGGGTGGCGCGCTGTTCGGCGCTCGGCGCCTGAGCGTCATCGTCGATCTCGGAGGCGCTGACCCGCAGCACGACGATCCCCGCGAGCACTGCGACGACCAGGCCGAGCAGGGCGATGGATCCCCAGGAGAGGGCGGACGCCATCTGCCAGACCTCGGCAGAGAAGAACGAGAACACGACGAGCATGAGGATCACCGGGAGGGCGATCGATGCCATGTGGCCGATCGCCGAGGCGTTGCGCACCGCGAGGCGGGAGGCCCAGGAGATCATCGCGCCACCGCCCATGCCGGTCACCAGGATGCAGAGGCCGAGCACCAGGATCGTGCGGAGGACCGGCCCGACGGTCGCGTCGGGCTGGGCGATGTAGCCGTAGGCGATCGTGAAGGCGAGGCACGAGGCGATCAGGACGAGCGCGACCGCGGTGCCGATGCCCACCGGGAGGCGACGCAGCAGGGTGCGCACGAGGTAGTAGGCGGCCCACGCGAGCCCGATCGCGAGCAGGAAGATCACGACGGCGAAGAGGACGAGCAGGATCTCCCACTCCGTGGAGTCGTCGTCGAGGGCGAAGTCGAAGACGACCTCGAGCCCGTCCTGGAAGAGGTACGCGGCCACCGCGACCCACGCGATCAGTGGCGCGACACGGCGGGGGAGGTCGGTGAACCAGCGGCGCAGCGGAACGAACGTCGGAAGGCCCTGTTCACGGAACCAGCGGTCGGCATCGCGCTTCGTGCTGCGCAGCTTCGGGGACGCGGACATGGCGATGAGACTACGGCAATGACGAGGCGCGGAGTTATCCACAGGCTTTCCTGAGATTCGAACATATCTTCTAAGATGGAGGTATGGCGAACCCGCATCTGAACCCGCTCCTCGAGGCGATGACGTACCTCGAAGACGCGTGGGGCGATGCGACGAACGCGGCCGATCTGAGCCGCGCGCAGCTGCTCGATGCGCACCGGGCGATGGGACTGGTACAGCGTCGGCTCGACGGCATCCATGCCGAGATCGCGGCGGGCATCGCGCGGGAATCGCGTCCGGAACTGGGGTCTGCGGGTCTCGCGAAGCAGCAGGGATTCCGCAACTCGGCGACCATGATCGCCGCCACGACCGGCGGATCGACGGGCGATGCGGTGCGGCTCGTGAAGGTGGGGGAGGCGACCGCGCCGCGGGCGAACCTCATCGGCGAGAAGCTGCCCCCGCGGTACCCCGAGGTGCAGCGGGCGATCGGTGCCGGCGAGCTCAGTGCGGCGGCCGTGGCGCTGATCGTTGCCCTGCTCGACCGGGCGCGTGTGAAGGCCGGGATCGAGCGGATCGTCGATGCCGAGCGACTGCTCGTCGAACGTGCGGCAGGGCTGTCGCTCGATGACGTGCGCAAGCTCGTCGTGCACGCCGAGGCCTGGCTCGACCCCGACGGCGTGGCTCCGCGCGAAGGTGAGGCCCGGTCGCGGCGCTCGCTGACGATGTTCGAGCGCGACGGGTCGCTGCACCTGACCCTGCAGACCGACATCGCGTCCGGCACTCCCGTGAAGGCGGCGATCCAGGCATACGTAACCGCCACGTTCCAGGCGCGGGCGCACGTGCTCGACCCCGAAGCGCCCGATGCCGACCGTCGTACGGTCGCGATGATCCAGGCCGATGCGCTCGTCGAGATCTGCGCGCATGCGAGCGGATGCGACAACGGCGGGCTTCCGGTATTCGGTGCGACCGTCGTCGTCCGCGTGGGGCTCGACGACCTGACCGCCGGCACCGGATTCGCGACGGTCGACGGCCTCGATGGGCCGGTCAGCATCGCCTCATGTCGTCGGATGGCGGCGGGTGGGGGCATCATCCCCGTCGTGCTCGGCGGTGAGGGCGAGATCCTCGACTGGGGGCGTGAGAAGCGGCTGTTCACCCCCGCCCAGAGACTCGCGCTCGTAGAACGCGACGGCGGTTGCGTGATGTGCGGGCTGCCCCCGCAACTCACCAGGGCGCATCACCTGCGCTGGTGGCAGCGGGATGCCGGACCGACCGATCTCGACAACGGAGTGCTGCTCTGCGAGAGCTGCCATCATCGCATCCACGACAACGACTGGGAGATCAGGATCGAGGGACGGGGGTTCGCGGCGCGGGTGTGGCTCATTCCGCCGCTGCACGTCGACCCCGAGCGCAGGCCGAGGCTCGGCGGCCGAGCCCGGTACGACATCGCGGCGTGAGTGCGCCGGCGTGGATTCGTGTTCTGGCCTGTGCGGACAGTCGTGTCTCGATGTTCAGACGTGCACGTCGGCGGGGGATGCCTCGCCCTCGTGGAAGCTGGGGGTCTTGCCGAACAGGCGGGCGATGCCGAGCACGATCCCGACGACGAGCAGCCCCAGGATGAGACCGGCGATCGCGGAGATGATGGTGTCCACGATCCAGACAACGACCGGACCGAGGCCATGGAGCGCTTCCTCGACGGCGTGCAGCACGTCGACCGGGAAATGCCACCCCACCTCGCCGAGGTTCACCAGCACGAGATGGCCGCCGACCCAGAGCATCGCGACCGTGCCGAGGATGCTGATGAAGCGGAACACCGCGGGCATCGAGCGCACGATCCTGGTGCCGGTGTGGCGCACACGCTGCACCGGGTTCTTCGCCATCTTCAGGCCGATGTCGTCGATCTTCACCAGCAGTGCGACAGCGCCGTAGACGACACCCGTCATGAGGAGGGCGATCACAGCGAGGATCGCCAGCGTCGCCCAGACGTCGAGCCCCTTCTCGAGGCTCGCGAGCGAGATGAGCATGATCTCGGTCGAGAGGATCAGGTCGGTGCGCACCGCGCCGAGCACGAGCTTCCTCTCATCACGCGCACCCTCGTCGGCGTGACCGTGCTGCACGCCGAACCACTCGAGCACCTTCTCGGCGCCCTCGAAGCACAGGTACGCCCCGCCCAGGATCAGCAGATACGGCAGCACCCACGGCGCGAACGCGGTCAGCAGCAGCGCCGCCGGGATGATGATCACGAACTTGTTCGCCAGCGACCCGAGGGCGATCTTGCCGACGACGGGCAGCTCCCTCGCGGGCGTGAGGCCCTGCACGTACTGCGGAGTCACCGCGGCGTCGTCGATCACGACGCCGGCCGCCTTGGCCGACGCCTTCATCGCTGCGCTCAGGATGTCGTCGACGACGGCCAGAAGTCCAACGGACATGGGCGGATCCCCCTCGTGGTGTGCAGTGCGGAGGCAACTCTATCGAGTCGGAGGGGCACGGCTGTCGAGTCGGAGGAGGGATCCGGCCGGCGACCTCAGCCCTGGGATTCCTCCGCCGCGCTCGCGAGCACACGCTGCAGCGGCTGATAGTGCTCGATGACGGCCTGCCGATAGCGTTCGACATCACCCGAACGTGCGGCGTCGAGCATGTCGCCGTGCGCCTTCGCCGTCTTGTGGATGTCGTCGGGCTGAGGGATGCCCAGCTGGGGGAGCACGGCCGTGTGCACATCCCAGAAGGCGCCGACCAGCTGACCGACCAGGCGGTTGCCGATCGCGCCGAAGAGGCGGGTGTGGAACGCGCGGTCCTCGTCGAGGAAGTGCTCCCCGCGCTCGGCCTTGGCGACCATGTCGGCCACCAGGGCGTCGAGCTCGGGGTCGGGGTCGTCCTGAGCGGCGGCCACCACGCGTTCGGCCATCGACAGATCCAGCGCCAGGCGCACTTCGACGACCTCCCGCAGCGCCTGCAGGGATCCCTCCGGCGACAGCACCCCGCGGAACACGAGGGCTTCGACCATCGGGTCCAGCGACATCGGTCCGACATACGTGCCGTGGCCGTGACGCACATCGACGATGTCGAGGGTCGAGAGCGTGCGGATCGCCTCGCGCACGGAGGATCGCGAGACGTCGAGCTCCTCGCAGAGCTCCGCCTCGGTCGGCAGCGGGTCGCCCGGCGTGAGCCCCCGGGTCAGGATGAGCTGCTTGATCTGATCCGCCGTGGTCGAGCGCCGCATGCGTGACGCCCTACTCGTGGTGGACTTCATGGGGCTCCCTCTCGTGCCTGGCAGAAACGCTCCGATCATCTCACTCTTGTGATCTGATCGAACCTGTGTTTAGAGTACATCAGACATCAGATGTCCTCAAGATGTTCCCCCCACCACCCTGGAGCACACATGAACCGACACATCACCCGCCGCCGCGCGGGTCGATTCGCGATGGCGGTCGCCGGCACAGTCGCCGCGTCCGTCGCCCTCGCCGGCTGCGGCGCGGGCACCACCAGCACTCCCGACGAGAGCGCAGCCGCGAGCGAGATCGACCCCGACGGCATCATCGAAGCGGGCATCTCGTACACGCTGAACGGCAGCTTCGACCCGATGGTCGCGTCGGGCGCCGTCACGGTCTCGGCGAACTGGCACATCTTCGAGGGGCTGGTCGACCTCGACCCCGTCACCCAGAAATCTGCCCCCGCCCTCGCCGCCGACCTCCCGACGAAGATCGACGACACGACCTACGAGATCGACCTCCGCGAAGGCGCCACCTTCCAGAACGGCGATCCGGTCACCGCCGACGACGTGGTCTTCAGCTACGACCGCGTGCTCGACCCGAACAACAACTCGCTCTTCCTGTCGTTCGTCGACTTCATCGACACCGTCACCGCGGTCGACGACGACACCGTGCGGATCACCACCGACTACCCGTTCTCGCTGATCAACGACCGCCTCGGTGTCGTCAAGATCGTCCCGAAGTCGGTCGTCGAAGCCGACCCCGAGGGCTTCGCCACCAACCCCGTCGGTTCCGGCCCGTACTCGCTGGTGTCGGCCGTTCCCGAGGACAAGCTCGTCTTCGAGCGCTACGACGACTACAACGGGCCGCGCCCCGCGCTCGCCGCCGGCATGAACTGGAACCTGCTCTCCGACGCCTCCGCTCGCGTCACCGCGATGTCCACGGGCACCGTGCAGGCGATCGAGGACGTGCCGTACATCGACGTCGACGCGCTCGCCTCCTCGGCCGACGTCGACAGCGTGCAGTCGTTCGGCCTGCTGTTCATGATGTTCAACACCAAGGCGGCGCCGTTCGACGACGTCCGCGTGCGCCAGGCCCTGCACTACGCCCTCGACATGGACAAGATCATCGGCACCGGCATGCTCGGCAACGCCACGCCCGCGACCTCGTTCCTGCCCGAGACCTACCCGAACTACCACGAGGCCTCCACGGTCTACACCTACGACCCCGAGAAGGCGAAGGAACTGCTCGCCGACGCGGGCGTCTCCGACCTGTCCATCACCCTGCTCACCACCGACACCGGATGGGTCAAGGAGGTCGCCCCGCTGATCAAGGAGTCCCTCGACGCGATCGGCATCGACACGACGCTCGACATCGGGCAGTCCGCGTCGATGTACGAGAAGGTCGACTCCGGCGACTACACGGTGGCCGTGGCCCCCGGCGACCCCTCGGTCTTCGGCGTCGACCCCGACCTGCTCATGAACTGGTGGTACGGCGAGAACGTCTGGACTCAGACCCGCACCAACTGGGCCGACTCTCCCGAGTACGCCCAGCTGCGCACGCTCCTCGACACCGCCGTCCAGCAGGAGGGCGAGGAGCAGCAGAAGACCTGGGACGAGGCCTACGACCTGCTCTCCGACCAGGCCGTGCTCTACCCGCTGTTCCACCGCAAGCTGCCGACCGCATGGAGCAGCCAGGAGCTGGTCGGATTCCAGCCCGTCCCCACCACCGGACTGTCGTTCCTCGACGTCGGCGTGGCGGCGAAGTAGCCCGCACCAGGGGGCGCGCTCACCCGACGAGTGCGCCCCCTGTCTCTCCCATACCCCCGGAAGGAGCGGCACGTGTCCCACACGCTCCGCCTCATCGGCCGGCGACTGCTGCAGCTGCCGCTGATGATCCTCGGCATCACGTTCCTCGTGTTCTTCGTGATGTCGTTCTCCCCCGTAGACCCGGCGCGCACCGCGCTCGGCGAGACGGCGTCGCCCGAAGCCCTCGAGGCGTACCGCGAGGACCACGGCCTCGACCTCCCGCTGTTCGTCCGCTACGTGAACTTCCTGCTCGGACTCGTGCAGGGCGACCTCGGCACCTACTCCGCACGCAGTCTCCCGGTGATCGACGAGGTCGCCCGCGCCTTCCCGGTGACCTTGGCCCTCACCTTCCTCGGGCTCCTCATCGCGGTGATCGTCGCCTTCGTGATCGGCGTCCTCGCCGCCGTCTACCGCGACCGCTGGCCCGATCAGGTGATCCGCGTGTTCGGCGTCGCGGCGCTCTCCACGCCGTCGTTCTGGCTCGCCATCCTGCTCATCCAGGTCTTCACCCTGGGGCTGAACCTGCTGCCGGCCTCCGGGCCGCTCCCGGATTTCTGGAGCGACCCCTCCGGATGGCTCGCCCGCATGACCCTCCCCGCCATCGCGCTCGCCGTGCCGGTGATCGGTCAGCTCTCCCGCGTCGTGCGCACCTCGATGGTCGAGGAGCTCGACCGCGACTACGTGCGCACCGCCCTGGGCGCCGGCATCCCGCGAGTGATCGTCGTCGGTCGCAATGTGCTGCGCAACGCCCTGATCACCCCGGTCACCGTGCTCGGACTCCGCATCGGCTACCTGCTCGGCGGTGCGGTCGTGATCGAGATCATCTTCGCCATCCCGGGAATGGGAACGCTCATCCTCAACGGCGTCACCAACAACGAACCCAACCTCGTGCAGGGTGTGACGCTCGCCGTGGCGCTCGCCTTCGTCGTGATCAACATCATCGTCGACCTCCTGTACGTGCTCATCAATCCTCGAATCCGGGCGGTGTGACATGCGACGCAAACTCACGAAACGTCTCTCCGTTCCCGGTCTCCGCTGGGGCCGGCTGTCCCTTGGATCGATCATCTGCATCGCCGTGCTGGCGATCATCGGGCTGGCGGCGATCTTCGCACCGCTCATCGCGCCCTTCGACCCGCTGGCGTCCGGGACTCCGGTGCAGCCGCCGAGCGCGGAGCACTGGTTCGGCACCGACCGTCAGGGCCGCGACATCTTCTCCCGTCTCGTCTTCGGTGCCCGCTACTCGCTCGTGATCGGCATCGGCGCGACACTCGTCGCGCTGCTGGCTGCCTGCGTGCTCGGGACGATCGCCGCCACGGCCCCGAGGTGGATCTCCGAGACGCTCATGCGCGTCATGGACGTCGTGATGTCGTTCCCCGGCATCGCGCTCGCCGCCGTCTTCGTGGCGGTGTTCGGCAAGTCGCTCCCCGTGCTCGTGCTCACGATCGCGTTCCTCTATGTGCCGCAGCTCACCCGCATCGTCCGCGCCAACATCCTCGACCAGTACGGCGAGGACTACGTCTCGGCCGTGCGCGTGATGGGCGCGGGCACCCCGCGCATCATCGTCCGCCACGTGGCGCGCAACGCCATGGCCCCCGTGCTGGTGTTCGCGACCGTGCTCGTCGCCGACGCGATCGTGTTCGAGGCTTCGCTGTCGTTCCTGCAGGCCGGGGTTCCCGACCCCGAGCCGTCGTGGGGTAACGTGATCGCCGCCGGCCGCAATCTGCTGATGAGCGGCGCGTGGTGGGCGACCTTCTTCCCCGGCATCCTCATCATGCTCACGGTGCTGTGCCTCAACATCCTCTCGGAGGGGATGACCGATGCGATGGTGTCGCCGCGGGCACGCAAGATCACCGCGGATGCCGCGGGCACCGAGGAGTCCACGCACGAGCTCGAGGTCGCAGCGATCCCCGACGACACCCACGTGATCCCCACCGTCGACACGGCGGTGAACCTCTCCGTTCCGAGCGGGGTGCCCGACACCCTGGTGCCGCGCGCAGAGGACGTCCCTCTCGCCGAGCGACTGGCCGAGCTCCGTCAGCGCGAGCTCTCGCGCACCGACCGCCTGGTGTACACGGCGGAGGAGAAGCCTCTGCTCGACGTGCAGGATCTGTGCATCTCGTTCCCCCGTCATGGCGACGTGGACGTGGTCGACCACGTCAGCTTCACGGTACGCCCCGGCGAGACGATGTCGCTGGTGGGGGAGTCGGGCTGCGGCAAGTCGATCACCTCGCTCGCGATCATGGGCCTGCTCGATCCGAAAGCCGACATCCGCGGGCGCATCCTGTTCGACGGCGAGGACCTGCTGCAGATGGCACCCAAGGAGCGCAACGCGCTGCGCGGCCACGACATCGCGATGGTCTACCAGGACGCGCTGAGCTCCCTCAACCCGGCGATGCTCATCCGCTCGCAGATGAAGCAGCTCACGTCGCGCGGCGGCACCCGCACCGCCAGGGAGCTGCTGGAGCTCGTGGGTCTCGACCCCGACCGCACCCTCGCCTCGTACCCGCACGAGCTCTCGGGAGGCCAACGGCAGCGCGTGCTCATCGCCATGGCGCTCACCCGGAACCCGCGACTGGTGATCGCCGATGAGCCGACCACGGCCCTCGACGTCACGGTGCAGGCGCAGGTCGTCGACCTGCTCATGCGGTTGCAGAAGGAGCTCGGATTCGCGCTCCTGTTCGTCTCGCACGACCTCGCGCTCGTCGCCGAGCTCACGCACAGGATCACGGTGATGTACGCGGGCCAGGTCGTCGAGCAGGGCACGACCAGAGAGGTGCTGACCCAGCCGGTGCACGAGTACACGCAGGGGCTCCTCGGCGCGGTGCTCTCGATCGAGGCCGGTTCCGATCGTCTTCATCAGGTCTCGGGCGTCGTGCCGTCGCCGCGAGACTTCCCGACGGGCGACCGCTTCGCGCCGCGCTCCAGCGACCCCGCCCGGTACGCGGGCGTCGCCCCGGTGCGGCGGCACATCGCAGGAACCGAGCACTACTACTCCGCGCATCCCGACGATGCGCCCGTCGAGCCGATCGGAGCAGGACGATGAGCGAACCCGTCATCGAGCTCAGGGACGTGCACGTCCGCTACAAGACCCGTGCCTCCTCGCTCTTCCGGCCGCAGTACGTGGATGCGCTTGCGGGGGTCTCGCTCACCGTGAAGCGCGGGCAGACGCTCGGCATCGTCGGCGAGTCGGGGTCGGGCAAGTCGACCTCGGCCAAGGTGCTCATCGGCCTCGAGAAGCCCACGAGCGGGCAGGTCGTGTTCGGGGGAGAGCCGGTGCGATCGTTCACGCCCGCCGTGCGCAGACGACTCGGCCGCATCCTCTCCGTGGTGTTCCAGGATCCGGCGACCGCCCTGAACGCGCGGATGACGGTGCGCGATGCGCTGCTCGACCCGATGCAGGTGCACCGCCTCGGCAGCCCGTCGACCCGGAGTCGAAAGGTGCGCGACCTGATCGGTCTCGTCGGACTGCCGGCATCGGCCCTGGACGCCCTGCCCAGCCAGCTCTCGGGGGGCCAGCGCCAGCGTGTGGCGATCGCCCGGGCGCTCGTGCTCGACCCGCAGGTGATCGTCGCCGACGAGCCCACCTCGGCGCTCGACGTCTCGGTGCGTGCCCAGATCCTCAATCTGCTGACCGATCTGAAGGATCAACTCGGCCTCGGGATGGTGTTCATCTCCCACGACATCCAGACCGTCCGCTATCTCTCCGACGAGATCGCCGTGATGAACAAGGGGCGCGTCGTCGAATTCGGCGATGCGGCCCGCGTGTTCGACGCGCCCTCCGACGAGTACACCAGAACGCTGCTGGGCGCTGCGCCCTCGCTGCTCGAACCCCACCACTGAAACGACCGGAACACACATGTCTGCTGCCTCTCCCGCCCCCGTCTTCGCGGGCGTCGTCCCGCCCGTCGCCACCCCGCTGCTCGAGGACGGATCGATCGATCACGTCTCCCTCTCCCGCCTCGTCGACCGTCTGGTCGCCGAGGGGGTGTCAGGACTGTTCGCGCTCGGCTCCACCGGCGAGACCGCGTACTTCACCGACGACCAGCGCGTCGAGCTGCTCCGCACGATCGTCGCCGCGAACGCCGGTCGGGTGCCGGTCATCGCCGGCGCGATCGAGCTCACGGCGCCGCGCATCATCGAGACCGCCCGCCGTCTGATCGATGCCGGCGCCCAGGCGATCGTCACGACGGCTCCGCTGTACACACTGAACTCGGCAGCCGAGGTCGCCGACCACTTCCGCACCATCGCGGCGGCCATCGACACCCCGCTGTGGGCCTACGACGTGCCGGTGCGCGTGCACTCCAAGCTCGGCATCGACCTGCTCGTGCAGCTGGGCACCGAAGGGGTCATCCACGGCGTGAAGGATTCCTCGGGTGACGACGTCTCGTTCCGGCGCCTGATCGCGGCGAACGATGCCGCAGGGGGTCCGCTGCAGCTGCTCACCGGACATGAGGTCGTCGTCGACGCCATGGCCCTCGCCGGTGCCGACGGCGTGGTTCCCGGGCTCGCGAACGTGGAGGCCGCGGGGTACGTGCGACTGTGGGAGGCCGCGAAGAGCGGCGACTGGGAGACGGCTCGGGCCGAGCAGGAGCGCATCAACCGCCTGTTCGACATCGTGTTCCAGCCGAAGGGCCTCTCGGGCGATGCGACCGGTGTCGGCGCGTTCAAGGCGGCCATGCACGCCCGTGGCATCATCGATCACGCCACGATGGCGAACACCGTGCAGGCGCTCGACGTCGACGCGGTCGCCCGCATCCGCGACATCCTCGACGAGCTGCATCTGCTCCCGGTCGCCGTCGGCTGATGGGCGAGGTCGTCCTCGCCGTCGACATCGGCGGCACCAAGACGGCCGCGGCCCTCGCCGACCGCGACGATGCACTGCTGCGGACCGAGGTGGCCGCGACGCCGGCGGCCCAGGGGCCGGTGGCGGTCGTCGCCACCGTCGTCGCGCTCGCCGGACGTCTCCTCGCCGGCAGCGGGCTGCGCCTTTCGGGCGTCGGCATCGGCACGGCCGGGGTCGTGGATGCCGGAACCGGGACGATCGTTTCCGCCACGGATACGTTCGCGGACTGGCCGGGTACACCGCTGGCCGCACTCGTGCGCTCGGGACTCGGCGCGCATCTGCTCCCCGACGCTCCCGTCGCCGTGCAGAACGACGTCGACGCGCACGCGGCAGGAGAGCATCGACACGGTGCCGCGGCCGGGGCGGCGAGTGCGCTCGTCGTCGCGGTCGGCACCGGTGTCGGTGCAGGAGTCGTGCTCGACGACAGGGCCGTGCGGGGTGCGCATCACGTCGCGGGGGAGATCGCGCACCTGCCCGTGCCGGGAGCCGCACACCTGCGCTGCCCCTGCGGGCGCTTCGGGCACCTCGAGGCCATCGGCTCCGGCATCGGGATGCATCGGCACTTCCGGTCTCTCGGAGGCGATCCCGGCATCATCGATGCGCGGGGGGTCGCGATGGCAGCTGCGGCCGCGGACCCCATCGCCCGCCGGGCCCTCGACGAGTCGGCCGCGGCGGTGGGTCGGGCCCTCGCGGGGGCGGCGACGCTTCTCGACCCGGAGCGCATCGTGGTCACCGGGGGCGTGCCGAACATCGGTGAGTCCTGGTGGCTTCCGATGCGCGCCGCCTTCCACGCCGAGGCGATCGATGCGCTGCAGAACACCCCCATCCTGCCGGGCACGCTCGGCGACGACGCACCGCTGCGCGGAGCCGCGGCATCCGCCTGGAGGCGACCATGAGATTCACCGACACCCTCGAACGACTGCGGGGTGGACTGATCGTCTCGTGCCAGGCCTACCCGGGTGAGGCCATGCGCGACCCCCGCACGATGGCGCAGGTCGCGGCGTCCGCCCTGGCCGGAGGAGCAGCCGGAATCCGCGTGCAGGGGCTCGATGACATCCGCGCGACGGCACACCTCCCTGTTCCGATCGTGGGGCTGTGGAAGGACGGCGACGCCGAGGTCTTCATCACTCCGACGCTCCGGCACGCTCAGGCCGTGGCCGACGCGGGCGCCGACATCGTCGCGGTCGACGGGACGCGGCGCCCCCGCCCGGACGGGCTGACGCTCGCGGAGACGATCGCGGGCCTTCGCGCGCACACCGACGCGCTGATCATGGCCGACTGCGGCTCCCTCGACGACGCGATCGCCGCCGAGGCCGCCGGCGCCGATATCCTCGGCACCACCCTGTCGGGATACACCGGAGAGCGCCCGAAGACCACCGGGCCCGACCTGGAGCTCATCGCGCTGATCGCCGCCCGTTGCCGCCGCCCGATCGTCGCCGAGGGGCGCGTCCACACACCCGAGCACGCCGCGGCCGCGATCGCCGCCGGGGCGTTCTCGGTGTGCGTCGGCACCGCCATCACGCATCCGTCCACGATCACCACCTGGTTCGCCGATGCCATCGCGGGCGCACGCGCATGACCGCGCCCATCCTCGTCAGCGCCTACCCGGCCTCTCCCGCCCACGCGCACTGGGATGCGGTGCTCGAAGGCGCGCTGCTGCCCGCATTGTGCGCGCTTCCCGGGATCGCCGGGCTCGAGGTGCCGTGGATGGGGCGCCTGCATCCGCACGATGACGCCTGGTTCCTCGCGAACGTGCCGGCCGTGCCGCTCGCCGTCACTCCGATCCCGTTTGTCATGGGACGCGTCGGGGCACACCCCGGGTATGGCCTCGCCTCGGCCGATGAGGAGGGGCGCGCGGCGGCGGTCGCCGATCTTCGGAGGGTCGCCGCCGACGTCGCGCGCATCGACGGCGAGAGCGCCGCATCCGTCGCGGTGGTGACGGTGCACTCCGCGCCGCGAGCGACGGCCGCCATGGAGCCGCTCGTGCGCTCGCTGGGGGAGGTCGCCGCGCTCGACTGGTCCGGCGCGCGCCTGGTCATCGAACACTGCGATGCGTTCGTGCCCGGCCGGGTCCCTGAGAAGGGTTTCCTGCCCTTGGACGCCGAGATCGCCGCGATCCGCTCGTCGGGACTGCCGATCGGAGTGTGGCTCAATTGGGGGCGTTCCGCGATCGAGCTGCGCGATGCGGATGCCGTCACCGCGCAGATCGCGGCGGCGGCGGCGTCCGGCCTCCTCGTCGGCCTGGCGTTCTCAGGGGCCGCTCCGGTGCAGAGTCCGTATGGCCACCCGTGGAGCGATGCGCACCTGCCGATCGCCTCGACCCACCCGGAATCCGCTTCGCTCCTCGACGACGCGCACGTCGCCGCAGCGCTCGCCGCTGCGGGCGACGTCGAGTGGCTGGGGTTGAAGACGGCCCGCCGCCCCGACGACACCACCGCGGCGGATGCCTTGCGCACGGTCGCGCGGAACCTCGAGGTGGTGCGCGCCGCAGGCTGACCGGAGGGAACGGCGGCAGCCGTCGGCGCGGTGTCGTCGACGGCTCGCCGAGTGAGCCCGGGGAGTCGAACGCCGCTCGCGGGACGACGAGATCCGGCCTTGTCCGTGGGGAGACCCCTCGCTAGAGTGACTTGAAATCTGACATCAGACGTCATATTTCCGCACGAACAGAAAGGTCTGTCCATGCACGTTCCTCCCTCGCCCCCTTCCCGGAGCCGCCGCCTGCTGCGATGCCGCACGATCGGAGCGCTGGTCCTCGCGCTCAGCCTCCCCGCCGCCGCTGCCTCGGCGGCCCCGGCGCCCGGGTATCTGACCGATCCGAACGCCGATCCCGGCGACTACCTCGAACTGAACATCGGCGCCGACCGCACGGCTTCGAACTACTTCTACCGGATCCCCGCGCTCACCCACCTCGGCGACGGCGTGGTCCTCTCGGCGTGGGATGCCCGGCCGGGAAGCGCCGCTGACGCCCCCAACCCCAACTCGATCATCCAGCGCCGCTCGACGGACAACGGTCGTACCTGGGGTCCGCTGCAGATCATCGCCGTGGGGAAGACCGGGAGCGGCCAGTACGGCTACTCCGACCCGAGCTACGTCGTCGACCGGCAGAGCGGTCGGGTCTTCGCGTTCTTCGTGCGCTCCCAGGACCAGGGGTTCCAGGGGAGTGCCTACGGCGACGACGACGCGAACCGGCAGGTTCTGGGAGCGGCCGTGATCCATTCCGACGATGGCGGCGCGACCTGGAGTGCGCCGCGGCTCATCACCGACGTCGCCAAGACCTCCAACGGCACGACCAGCGGGGGCGTCTACACGCCCGTCGCGGGCGATGTGAAGGGCACGTTCGCCACTTCGGGCGAGGGGATCCAGCTGCGCTACGGCGCGCATGCCGGGCGGCTCATCCAGCAGTACGCTGGCACCGTGCGTCAGGCCGACGGATCCACCGCGATCCAGGCGTACTCGGTGTATTCCGACGACGGCGGCGACACCTGGCAGCGTGGCGAATACGTCGGCACCGGCATGGACGAGAACAAGGTCGTCGAGCTCTCCGACGGACGCGTCATGCTCAACTCGCGAGACAGCTCCGACGGGCGTCTTCGCAAGGTCGCGATCTCGACCGACGGCGGTCACAGCTATGGTCCGGTCACCCGCGACGCCGAGCTGCCCGACCCCACGAACAACGCCTCGATCACCCGCCTGCATCCGGACGCCGCCGCGGGCAGCGCCGACGCGAAGAAGCTGATCTTCACGAATGCCGCCAACGGGGCGAACAGCAACCGTGTGAACGGAGCGGTGCGCCTCTCCTGCGACGACGGCGAGACCTGGCCCGGTCTGCGCACGCTCGAGACGGGGACCTTCGCCTACTCCAGCGCGACGGCGATCGATGACGGCAGGGTGGGGGTGCTGTGGGAGGCGGGCTACACGAACACGATGCAGTTCTCCTCGTTCGACGACGCGTGGCTGAACGCGGCGTGTGCGCCACTGTCGGTGCCGAAGACCGCTCTGACCGCCGGAGTCGCCACCACGGTCCCGGTCACGATCACGAATCAGGAGGCGGCCGCGCTCAGCGGCGCCGTGACCTTCCACACCGCCGCCGGATGGACCGCGACCACCGCGCAGATCACCGGCCTCGCACCGGGAGCGAGCGCCACCGTGAATGTGCAGGTCACCGCCCCGCAGGGCGTCTCTGGTGAGCAGCGTCTCCAGGCCGCCTTCACCGCCGCCGACGGACGCCTCAGCCAGACCACCGCGACGCTCGCCCTGCCGCAGTCGTCGGTGCTCGGAGCGACGCTCACCGCGACGAACACCTCGGCCCTGCGAAACGTCGTGACGAATCCGTACACCGTGGGGGAGCAGCTGAGCTTCCAGGTGCGGGTCGTGAGCACGGCGGGCGGCAACACGATCGTGACCCCGGCGGCGAACACCTTCACCACCGGCTTCGCCCCCACCGCCTGCCGGTGGCTGAACCTGGCGGCCTACGACGCCTACAACTGCAGCACCCCACGGCGCACGCTCACACAGGCCGACATCGATCGTGGCTGGTACACGCCGGAGTTCGCGTTCACCGTGGCTCCCGTCGACGGCTCGGCACCCGCGGTCACCGTGACCCACGCGGCTGCCCCCGTGGTGCTGCGCGACGGCGTGCTCGCGGCCACGATCACGGGCGCGCGGGCGGATGCCGGGCGCGACCTGGCGGCGAACCCGTACGCGGTGGGCACGCAGGTGCCGTATACGTTCCGGGTCGACAACCGCAGCCCGATGGTGGTCACCGTCGTTCCCGCGACCGGTGACTTCTCGCCCTTCCTCCCGCCGGCGGCCGGCAACTGCCGCTACCGGGATCTCGCGGTCGGTGCGGGGTACGACTGCGGGTCGGCGCGCCACACCGTGACCCAGGCCGAAATCGACCGTGGCTTCTTCGTGGCCGACACCACCTGGACCGTCGAGGCGGCAGGGCAGACCACGAAGCGCGTGACGGTGGCGGGCGGCGAGATCGACGTGATCGCGCGCACCCCCGCGTTGTCCGGTGCGACGGTCGGAGACTGGGCCGACGAGAACGGGAACGGCGTGGCGGATGCCTCCGACACCGTGACCTGGACGCGCACCGTCGAGAACACGGGCAACGTCGTGCTCGATGCCGTGACCGCTGCCGGAGCGGATGTCGGCTCGCTCGTCCCCGGTGAGGCGGTACCCCTCGAGGCGATCGTCGTCCGGCTCACGACAGAAGACGTCGCGCGGGGCTCGATCGCCGCGGCATCCTTCGAGGTGACGGGGGTCAACGGAGTCCGCTCGGTGTCGGACTCCGTCGAGCCTGCGACGCTGTCCCTGCCCACCGCTGCGGGGTGGAGCGCGCAGACCGTCTATGCCGGCGGCGAGCTCGTGTCGCTCGACGGGCGGCTGTGGCAGGCGTCGTGGTGGACGCGTGACCAGCGCCCCGGCGACCCCGTGGGTCCGTGGCAGGAGTTCGCGACGGACATCGACGGGGCAGTCGTGTGGACGCCCACCCGCGTCTTCACCGCAGGAGACGTCGTCGTACATGCCGGCACGCGCTTCGAGGCGAAGTGGTGGACGCGCAACCAGCAGCCCGATGCCGCGGCGACCGGCGGCCCCTGGCAGAAGGTCCGCTGACCCCTCGTCGTCTTCTGTCCCGCCGACGAGCGGCCCGCAGAAACTCACAGCCCGTTCTCAGGGCCGCGGGACCAAAACGGGCCGCTCGTCGGTTCTCCTCTATGACGGCGCAGCCAGCGACGTCGGACAAGGAGTCAGATCATGTCGAACGACTACGGCACGACCCCCGAGGCCGTCAGCGGCCTCACCCCTCTGCAGTATCGGGTGACCCAGCAGGACGCGACCGAGCCGCCCTTCCGCAACGCGTACTGGGACAACCACGACGACGGCATCTACGTCGACGTCGTCTCGGGCGAGCCTCTGTTCTCGTCGACCGACAAGTTCGACAGCGGCACCGGATGGCCGAGCTTCACGAAGCCCATCGACGCGGATGCCGTGACCACGCGCACCGACCGCTCGCTGTGGATGAAGCGCACCGAGGCGCGCTCGGCCGTCGCCGACAGCCACCTCGGTCATGTGTTCGACGACGGCCCGCGCGCCGAGGGCGGCCTGCGCTACTGCATGAACTCGGCGGCTCTCCGCTTCATCCCGGCCGAAAGCCTGGAGGAAGAGGGGTACGGTCGCTACAGCGCCCTCTTCGCACGCCCCACCACCAACACCCCCGCACCTTCCGACACCACCGAGGAGCAGTCATGACCGACACCGGAACCATCACCCGCACGCCCGGGACCGAGACGGCCGTTCTCGCCGGCGGCTGTTTCTGGGGGATGGAAGACCTGATCCGCCGCCAGCCCGGTGTGCTCGACACCCGGGTCGGCTACACCGGCGGCTCGAACGAGCACGCGACCTACCGCAACCACCCCGGCCATGCCGAGGCCGTGGAGATCGTGTTCGACCCGACGAAGACGACCTACCGCGACATCCTGGCGTTCTTCTTCCAGATCCACGACCCGTCGACGCTGAACCGTCAGGGCAACGACATCGGTTCGAGCTACCGCTCGGCGATCTTCCCGCTCACCCCCGAGCAGGAGGCGATCGCGCGCGACACCATCGCCGATGTCGACGCTTCGGGCCTGTGGCCGGCGAAGGCCGTCACCACGATCGAGCCGGCAGGGCCGTTCTGGCAGGCCGAGGAAGAGCACCAGGACTACCTGATCAAGTACCCGAACGGCTACACGTGCCACTTCCCGCGTGCGGGTTGGGTGCTGCCGAAGCGCGACGAGGCCGCCGCCACCGTCTGACGCGGAACCCGAGAATGGCCCGGTCGTATCCGACCGGGCCATTCCTCGTGAGCGGGCTACGCCTCGGCGAGGAACGCCACGGCCGCGTCCTTGAAGTCGCGCGAGCCCGGGGCGTTGAAGTGGTTCCGGTTCGGGATCTCGAAGAACCGTCCGTCGGGGGCGGCTGCGGCCAGCGCCCGCGAACCCTCGATGATCGCGTCCTTCGAGCCGGTGGCGAAGAGGATCGGCCGCGTCGGCGCATCCGAGGGATCGGGGTCGATCATGCCCGACGCCCGCATGCCCTCCGCGAGCGCGACGAGTGCCTGCAGATCGTTTCCCGGGACCCGTTCGGTCAGCGCGATGTAGTTCTGCGTGGTCCGATCGGCCACCGGGGTGCCGTCGGCGATGTACTTCCGGACCTGTTCGAGATCGAGTCGCGCCAGGGGGATGCCGTCCGGCACCCCTCCCAGCACCGCACGCCCGATGCGGTGCGGCAGCTCGCGAACGACCTCCCAGCCCACGCGTGCGCCGAGCGAGTAGCCGACGTAGAGGGCGTCGTCGACGAGGTACGTGTCCATCACGGTCTCGACATCGGTCACGAGTGCGCGGATCCGGTAACCGTCGGGGTCATGCGGCTTCTCGCTGAGGCCGTGGCCGCGCTGATCCAGTGCCAGCACGCGATAACCCGCGCGCGTCAGCTCGCGTACCCATCCGGTGAGCACCCAGTTGTCGCGCGCGCTCGACGCGAAGCCGTGCACGATCACCACGACGGGGGCGTCGAACTCGCCCCAGGTGTAGGTCGCCAGTCGTGTGCCGTCGGCGGCGTACACCTGCTGGGGTTCGGGCATGCTGGTCAGGTCGGAGAGAGGGACGGCCACCTCTCCATCTTGGCCCTGTTCCTGGACGGCGGCGTCAGGTGCGGGATCAGCGCGTCGACCTGATCGGCCACACCGCGAACGCGCCGAGCACCGACAGGACTATGCCCACGGGGAAGAGCCCGGCGAAGCCGAATGCGATCACGATCAGACCCGAGACTCCGGGGGCCAGCGTCTGGGGCAGGGTGGCCGCGATGTTCACGACCCCGAGGTCTTTCGCGAACGACTGCGCCGAGGGGAGCACCTCGCTCATCAGTGCGGTGTCGACGGCCTGGAACATGCCGAACCCGAGCCCGGCGATGAACGACATGATCATCCACGCCTCGATCGTCGGCGAGATCCACGGCAGCAGCAGTGCAAGACCGGTGACCACCGACGAGGCGAACACGAACGGCTTGCGTCGCCCGACCCTGTCGGAGAGCGGACCGGAGATGATCGTGGAGATCAGGATGCCGGCGAGGCTGAGGAGCCCGACCAGCGGGATGACCGTCTCGGGCTTCTCGATGTGCAGATAGTCGGTCATGATGTAGAGCTGATATCCGGTCACGGAGAAGTAGCCCGTGAACAGCAGCAGGCGGCCGAGGAACGCCCAGAAGAAGTCGGGGTGCTTGATCGGGCTGACCCAGAAGGTGCGCAGGAACGCGCTGAGGTCGAACGGCTCGGGCGTGATCCGTTCGCTCGAGTAGTCCGGATTGAACACGACGAACAGTGTGATGACGACGAGGGCGAAGACCGCGAAGACCACGTAGCCCGCGGCGATGCTGTTGAAGAACAGGGAGCCGACGATCTGACCGCCGAGCGAGCCGACCATGAGGCCGATGCCGGAGAGGGCGGCGAAGGTTCCCCGGCGCTTGAGGGGCACGCGGTCGGGCATCACGGCGGAGAGCGGGCCCTGGGCGAAGTTGTACGCGATCTGCACCAGAGTCCACGCGATGGCGATGCCGACCAGGGAGTCCGCAAAGGCGAGGCCGACCAGGGCCAGGCCTCCGGCGAGGACGCCGACGATCATCCACGGTGCACGCCGGCCGAAGCGGGAACGCGTCCGGTCGGAGATCTGCCCGGCGATCGGCTGCGCGATCATCGCCGCGAACGCACCGATCGTCGCGATGATCGCGAGGTTGGCGACCTTGTTCTCCTCGCCGAGCGCGACCGTGACCTGCTGGGGGAGGAGGATGCCGGGGACCGCGCCCCAGATCAGGAAGATGCCGAGGTTGGCGGGGATGATCCAGCCGAGCAGGCGCCGGATCCCCTTGAGGGGCGGGGGCGGGTCGTCGTTGCCGGCGGCGGTGCGGATGAACGTCGTCTCCGTGATCGGGACGGTGCTCTCGGGGACGGTGCTCTCGGGGGTTGCGGGCGTTCCAGACATCGTCGTCGTGGTCCTCTCGGGTCGGGCAGAACGGGGGTCAGGCGGGGAGCGCCACCAGGCGGGAGCGCAGCGTGTCGATCGTCTCGGCCGGCAGGGTGGCGCCGGCGAAGCCGAGGACGGTGTCGAGCGGCATGTTCTGCGCCGCGGCGAGCATGGGGTTGCCCGGCAGTTCCGGGACGAGCTCGGTGATGATCGCGAGCGCCTCGGCGTCGGCGAGCACCTGGGCGACGGTCGCGCTGGTGAGGTCGAAGCGTCCGCCGGGTGCGGCGACATCCGCCATCTCGATCGTCGTGGACGCGGGGTCGGGTCGTGCGGCAGGCGACCAGTCGAGGTACCGGAGGCCGTGGCCGAACGCGAACGACGGGTCGACCGTGTCCGACGGCACGTCGGGGCGGCTCGCCGCCACGGCTTCCATCGACGACGGCACCTCGAAGGGCAGCGACCCCTGGGGCTCCACCGCGCCGAACAGCACATTCACGAGCGCGGTGTCGGATGCGCCGTAGTTCGCGATGATCGTCGAGGCGACGTCGAGAAGCGGGGCGAGGATCGCCGGACGATCGAGGTAGACGTCGAGCACGAGCGGCACGCGGGCGGCCAGATCGCGCAGGTGCGCGAGTTCGTCGTCGTGGAACTCGAGGGATCCGGCGCGGAAGAACGATTCGATGTCGGCCCCGTTGCCGCGCGGCTCCCACGGGGCGTCGGTGCGCACGATCGCGACGTCAGCGCGGTCGGGGTCGGTGACCACATCGGCCCAGCCGGCGAGCTCGACGGGGTCGAGGCCTTCGACGTAGACGGTCGGGCGCCCCTGCAGCGGCAGATGCGCCGCCCCGCCGCCGTTCGTGAGCAACGTGAGTGAACGTGCCTGGGCCTCGAGTCCGGCGGCGCGGGCGTCTTCCCGACCGACGATCGCATCCGCAGCTTCGACATCGACGAACCGTGCGTCGTCGAACAGCCCGAGACGGAACTTCTCACGCAGCAGCCGGCGCACCGAGGTGTCGAGCCGGGACTCGGGCACCGAGCCCGCCCGCACGAGCCCGATCAGAGCCTTCGGGTTGAACTCACCGCCGAATTGGTCCACACCGGCATCGAGCGACTTCATCATCCGCTCGTCGTAGGTGAGCGACTCCACACCCCAGAAGGTGCGGGACAGGATGCCCCAGTCGGTGCACACGATCCCGTCGAAGCCCAGCTCGTCACGCAGCAGGCCTTGGATGATCTGCTTGTTGAAGCCGAAGCCGACCTCTTCGTACTCGGTGCCGATCGGCATGCCGTAGTAGGGCATGATCTGCGAGACGCCGGCGGCCAGCAGGTCGCGGAACGGTTGCAGGTGCAGGTCGAATCGTCCGCCCGGGTACACCTGCTCGCGGCCGTATGAGAAGTGCGGATCCTCGCCGTCGAGCTGGGGGCCGCCCCCGGGGAAGTGCTTGGCCATGGCCGAGACCGATTCGGCTCCGAGCTCGTCGCCCTGCAACCCGAGCGTGTAGGCGACGCCGAGACGCCCGGTCACCTCCGCGCTCTGGCCGAACGTGCCGGAAGCCCGCGCCCAGCGCGGCTCGGTGGCGAGGTCGATCTGCGGGTGCAGGGCGGTGCGGATGCCGACGGCCAGGTACTCGCGACGCACGACCTCGGCGAAGCGGCGGGTGAGCTCGGGGTCGTCGATGGCGCCGAAACCGAGGAACTCCGGCCACTGCGAGAAGGGGCCGGCGATGAGCGCGGCGGCCGGGTTGTTCGAGAACGAATGACGCGGGTCGCTCGACAGAGAGAACGGGATGCCGAGGCCGCGTCGCCGGGCCTCCTCCTGCAGGGCGTTGTGCCATGCGGCGATCTCCCGCGCCGACGGGGCCTGCAGGATGTTCACGTGCGTGATGCCACGGTCGATGATGGTGCGCATCGACGGGGACCCGAACAGGCCGGGGGCGTCGAGGTCGTCGCCGAGGGTCGCCATCGGCTGGAACATCTGCCCCGCCTTGTCCTCGAGCGTCATTCGGGTGAGCAGGTCCTCGACACGCTGATCCACGGTCAGGGTGCGGTCCTGGTACGGGTGCGCGATCGCGCTCACGGGAACTCCTTCGTTCGGGTACGGCGGGTCTTTCGGGTACGGCGGGCGGTGCGGGTGCGGCGGGTGGTTCGGTTAAATATCTACACTTGTGTCGGTTTTGTCAAGAGCGGTGCTACGGTTTCCCCCATGGCTGATGCGACGACGCTGCGAGGGCGCGGATACGCGAACGGCCGAGCGCGCCGCGAGGAGATCATCCGCGTGGCCTCGGACCACTTCGCCGAACGCGGCTTCCTCTCGGCGACGATCCTCGAGATCGCCGCGGTGTGCGGCATCTCGCGCGCGGGACTGCTGCACCACTTCGCCGACAAGGAAGCCCTGCTCGAAGCCGTGCTCGAAGCCCGCGACATCGAGGATCGCGACCGCTTCCGTCCCTACGCCCGCGGCTACGGCGGTATGGGCGTGCTGCGCGGAATGGTCGATCTCGCCGACCACAACCGTCTCGTGCCGGGTCTGATCGAGCTCTTCGTGCGGTTGTCGTCCGAGGCGTCGGCTGCCGATCACCCGGCGCACGAGTACTTCCGGCGCCGCTACGAGAGGATCCGTTCGAGCACCGGACAGGCGATCGCGCTCGCCATCGCGTCCGGTCAGCTGCGACCCGACATCGATCCGCACGACGCGGCTTTGCGCCTGACCGCGACCATGGACGGTCTGCAGACCCAGTGGCTGTTCGACCGGTCGATCGACATGGCCGGCGCCATCCGCGCGATGCTGCGGGCGTGGATGACCCCGGCGGGCGAGGTGGCGTTCGAGGCGATCGTCCCCGAACCGGAGCCGCTCGGCGCCTGACGCGCCCGGCAGTGCCGGGGACGACGAAACGGCCTCCCGGAGACCGAAGTCTCCGGGAGGCCGTTTCCGTTCCGGTGATCGCGAGGATCAGACGCGGTCGCGCAGCGCGGCGCCGAGTGCGGCGTCGACGTTCGTCCAGTACTGGAAGAAGCGCTCGCGGATGGCGTCGACGGTGATCGAACGCCCCTGGCCGGTGAGCGTCTCCAGGAAACGTGCCCGCTGCTCGGCGTCGAACACCTCGCGGTAGAGCGTGCCGGGCTGCCCGAAGTCGTCGTCCTCGGGGTGCAGGGTCGCGGCGGAGCGCTGGATCTCGCCGTCGGCCTCCCAGTTCACCTCGATGCCCTTCGACGGGTCGGCCTCCGGGCCTCCTGCTGCTCCATAGGAGTTCGGCTGGTAGGTGCGGTGCGCGGCGTCGTTGAACTGGTAGCGCATCGAGCCCTCGTGCTGGTAGTTGCGCGCCTCGCTCGCGTGCGGCTGGTTCACCGGCAGCTGGTTGTAGTTCGGGCCGATGCGGTGGCGCTGCGCGTCCGGGTAGGCGAAGATGCGCCCCATCAGCATCTTGTCCGGGGAGATGCCGGTGCCCGGCACCTGGTTCCCCGGCGAGAAGGCGGCCTGCTCGATCTGTGCGAAGAAGTTCTCCGGGTTGCGGTTCAGGGTCAGCGTGCCGACCTTGATGCGCGGGTAGTCCTTCTTCGAGATGGTCTTGGTGAGGTCGAACGGGTTGAACCGGTACGCCTTGGCCTCGTCGTAGGGCATGATCTGCACGTACAGGTCCCACTTCGGGAACTCACCGTCGGCGATCGACCGGAAGAGGTCGCGCCGGTAGTGGTCGGCGTCCGACCCGGCGAGCTGCTCGGCCTCTTCGTTGCTCATCGCCTCGACGCCCTGCTGCGAGATGAAGTGGTACTTCACCCAGAAGACCTCGCCTGCGGCGTTGACCCACGAGTAGGTGTGCGAGCCGTAGCCGTTCATGTGCCGCCAGCTGAGGGGCAGGCCGCGGTCTCCCATCAGATACGTGACCTGGTGGGCGCTCTCCGGCGACAGCGTCCAGAAGTCCCACTGCATGTCGGGATCGCGCAGACCCGAGTCGCCGAGGCGCTTCTGCGAGTGGATGAAGTCCGGGAACTTGATCGCGTCGCGCAGGAAGAACGTCGGGGTGTTGTTGCCGACGATGTCGAGGTTGCCCTCGTCGGAGTACATGCGGAGCGAGAACCCGCGCACGTCACGCCAGGTGTCGGGCGAGCCCTGCTCCCCGGCGACGGAGGAGAAGCGGATGAGGGTCTCGCTGGCCGCACCCGGCTGGAAGACGGCCGCGCGCGTATAGGCCGACACGTCTTCGGTGACGACGAACTCGCCGAACGCGCCGCCGCCCTTCGCGTGCGGGTTGCGCTCCGGCACCCGCTCGCGGTTGAAGGCCGCGATCTTCTCGACCAGGTAGTGATCGTGCAGGACGGTGGGGCCGTCGGCGCCGACCGTGAGCGAATGCGTGTCGCTCGCGATCGGGGCTCCGGCCTGCGTGGTGGTGGCAGGTTTCGTCATGGTGTTCTCCTTCTCCGCGCAGGCGCAACGATTACCCCCATCCGGGGACGGGCGATCGGCGGACTGCTATTGCGCGGCGTTCTGGCAACTGGGGCAGAGGCCCCAGAAGGTGACTTCGGCTGTCTGGACGGTGAATCCCCCCGTCGAGGACGGGGTGAGACACGGCGCTTCGCCGACGACGCAGTCCACATCGCCGATGGCACCGCAGGAGGTGCAGACGACGTGGTGGTGGTTGTCGTTGATGCGCCGCTCGTAGAGCGCCGCGGAGCCTGCCGGTTCGATCCGGCGGATGAGGCCCGCCGTCGTCAGGTCCGCGAGGATGTTGTGCACCGACTGGATCGACGTGGTCGGCAGCACCTCAGACACGGCACGGTAGAGCCGCTCCGCGTCTGAATGGGCCATGGAGTCGAGAGCCTCGAGAACGGCGACGCGGCCCGCGGTCGCGCGCAACCCGGCAACGCGAAGCGCCGAGTCGAGTTCTGTCTCCATCCATCGAGCATACCTCTTCATTTGAATAACTCAAAAGAAAGTATTCCGGCATGCCGCGGAGGGATCGAGGTGGGTCGAGGTGATTTCACCGAGGTCGCAGCATAAAAAAAGGGGTTGGACCCAGGGGATTCGTCGGCTACTGTGAGCAAAGTCTCAGCTTCCGGTGACGCTGAGAAAACGGAGGGCGACCCCATGCGGAATCCAGCCACTCATCATGGTCGTACGAGCCGTGACCGTCGCAAGCCCTGGGCCGTCGCCGCACTGCTGACGCTCGTGCTCACCGCGCTGATCGTGCCCGCGTCGCCCGCCACGGCGGCTCCGGGCGATGCCGCCCAGCTGTATCTCGGACCCTCCACGGAAGCGGCCACGGTCGGATCCGACAAAGACCTCGTCGCGCCGACGGAGTGTCCGTCGAACTCGGTGCTCACCGGCGTGCAGACGGAGAACCGCACGGCCGACTCTCCGTCCAACGCCAACTCGATCCTCGTGCGTTTCAGCATCCAGTGCTCCACGATCACCGTGAGCAACGCCGGGACCGTCACGGGAACCGTGAACCCCGCGTGGATCACCGGTCCCGTCTACAACGAGAGCCGTGGCAACGTGCAGACCGGCGTGTGCCCCGCCAACACCTTCGTGCACCGCATCACCGGGACCACCTTCGTCGGCGACGGCACGAACCGCTGGCCCTCATCGGTGCAGATCACCTGCCGGCCGATGACCTTCAGCGCGGCGGGCGAGCTGCGGATCGATCTCGCCGCCACGCCCACCGTCCTCACCATCGGTGAGAACTTCAACACGACCGGCGGCTTGGATACCCCGACGCCACGTTGCGGGCCTGCGGCCACCACCGGGACCAGCGACATCCTCGTGCGCGGCTACCGTGCGCAGGGAGGCGGCGAGGGCATCGACGGCTTCACGCCCTCCTGCGCCACCATCCCCGACGACTACGGCGATGCCCCGGCCGGCTACGGGGCCGTGTCCCACGAGCTGAATGCCGCCACCTACCTCGGGTGGTCAGCCGACACCGAGGCGGCGATGCAGTACAGCGCGAACGCGACCGGAGACAATCAGGTCGGCGGCACCGCGCCGAACCAGTTCATCGACGACGAGAACGGCGTCGCGACGTTCGGGCCGATCACCGCAGGGATCACCAGCAGCTACTCGGTGTCGGTGCTGGCGTCGAACAAGGTGCCGGGTCAGCCGGCGACACTGGTCGGCTGGGTCGACTTCAACCGCAACGGCGTCTTCGACGCGAACGAGGGGGCATCCGCGGTGGTCCCGGCGGGAACGCCCGACGGATCCTCGGTCACGCTCACCTGGCCGGGAATCATCGCACAGACCGTCGCGGGACCGACCTTCGCGCGGTTCCGGATCTCCAGCGGCACCGCCCTGACCACCTCCATGCCCACGGGCGCGGGAGGGGTGGGCGAGGTGGAGGACTATGCCCTCACCATCGCCGCGGCGAACCCGGGGATCTCGCTGTTCAAGTCCGCATCGCCGTCGGGGCCCGATGACTTCACGGTCGGACAGGTCATCGACTACTCCTTCGTGGTCACCAACACCGGTGACGTGCCCCTCGCCGACATCAGCGTCGACGAGACCGCCTTCACCGGCTCGGGGAGCATGACCACCCCGGTGTGTCCGACGACACCGCTGGCTCCCGGGGCGCAGGCGACCTGCACCGCGAGCTACACCCTCACCCAGGCCGACATCGACAGCGGGACCCTCACCAACACGGCCACCGCGACGGGTGTCCCGCCGGGCATCCTCGTGCCTCCCGTCTCCCCGCCCTCCACCGTCAACGTGCCGTCGACGGCGACATCCGCGATCACCCTCGTGAAGAGCGCCGACACCTCCGAGATCACGGCAGCGGGTCAGGCGGTCGGCTACTCCTTCGTGGTCACCAACACCGGCAACGTGACCCTCACGAACGTCACGGTCGATGAGACGGCGTTCTCCGGAACCGGTGCCTCTCCGGCGATCACGTGCCCCGCAGGTGCCGGGTCGATGATCCCGGGTGCACAGATCACGTGCACCGCGTCGTACACGACGACCGCTGCGGACTACACCGCCGATTCCCTCGACAACACCGCCACCGCGACGGGAACCCCGCCCTCGGGCACTCCGCCCGTGTCGGCGCCGTCCACGGTCGAGATCCCCGTCGTCTCGGCGCCGGCGCTGACCGTGTCCAAGACCGCCGACCGCACGCGGATCACGGCAGCGGGCGAGACGATCAACTACTCGTTCCTGGTGACGAACACCGGAAACGTCACACTCACGGGTGTGACGGTGACGGAGACGGCATTCACCGGAACGGGGACACCCCCCGTGGTCACGTGCCCCGCGGGCGCGGCATCGCTCGCCGCGGGCGCGACCGTCACCTGCACGGCTTCGTATGTCGTGACCCAGGCCGACATCGATGCCGGGGGTGTCACGAACACCGCGACCGGTACGGGCACGCCGCCGACCGGAGAGCCTCCGGTGTCGCCCCCGTCGACCGTCGTCGTCCCGCCGGACCCGGTGCCCGGGATCACGGTCGTGAAATCGGCGAGCCCGAACACGCCGGACGCCTACCAGGTGGGCCAGGAGATCACCTATTCCTTCGTGGTCACGAACACCGGCAACGTCACCCTCGCGAACGTGACGGTGAATGAGGAGAGCTTCTCCGGGACCGGCACACTGTCGCCCGTCGTGTGCCCGGCCGGCGCGGCGTCGCTCGCCCCGAGCGTGCAGATCGTCTGCACCGCCACGTATGTGCTGACCCAAGCCGATGTGAACGCGGGCCGGGTGACGAACAGCGCCACCGCGACCGGAACGCCCCCGGGGACGCTCGTCCCGCCGGTCTCGCCGCCCTCGGAGACCGAGGTTCCCATCGATCCCGCCCCGGGCATCAGCATCGTGAAGTCGGCCACGCCGGCGACCATGACGGCGGTGGGGCAGACCATCGCATACTCCTTCGTGGTCATGAACACCGGAAACGTCACGCTCGAAGACGTGACGGTCGATGAGACCGCCTTCTCCGGGTCGGGATCGCTGTCCGCCATCGAATGCCCTGTGGGTGCCGCGAGCATGTTGCCGGGCCAGATCATCACCTGCACCGCGCAGTACCAGACGACGCAGGCCGACGTGGACTCGGGCCTGCTCGCGAACACGGCCGTCGCGACCGGAACTCCGCCCTCGGGGCAGCCTCCGGTCTCGCCGCCGTCGACGGTCGAGGTCCCCTTCGACGGGCCCAACGCGCTGACCCTCGAGAAGCGCGCGAATCCGGTCGATGTGAACGGCAACGGCGTCATCGATCCCGGTGACCGCATCGAGTGGACGATCCTCGTGACCAATACCGGTGCACAGACCATCGACGACATCGTCGTGACCGACCCCACCGCGGGGCCGGTCACGTGTCCGTCGACGAGTCTGGGCTCCGGGGTGCAGATGACCTGCACGGTGCCGCCGCACACCGTCACCGCCGCCGACGTCGAGAGGGGTCAGGTGCGGAACGTGGCCACCGCCACAGGCGTCCCGCCCGGGGGAGGGACGATCGTTCCGCCTCCGTCTGAGACGACCACGCGAGTGTTCCCGCCGCCGCCGCCCACACTGGCGGTGACGGGAGGCACGCTGTCCGCGGCGCTCCTTGTCGGCGGGCTGATGCTGTTCCTCGGGGCCTCCCTGCTGAGGCGGCGTCGGATGCAGCCACAAGAGTAGGTGCACCGCGGAGAGCCCCGTCGATCTGGCCGATCGGCGGGGCTCAGCTGCGGACCTCGCAGGCCGACCGGCGTATCGACGATGCGCGTCGGCCGGAGCGTCGACGTTTCCTGCGACGTATGTGTGACGTGTACGGCCTCGAACGCGAACCGGGAGCGAGGGAACGGGTTCCGGATCAGCTCATAGGCTGGCGTCGACGACGTCCAGCCGCCGCGATCAGCAGGGTGAGAGCGCCGAGGGCCGCGAGAGCCGCGCCGATCACCACGTACGCGGTGGGATCGGCTCCGGTCGCGGGCAGCGCGGAGCGCAACGTCACCTCTGCGGTAGACGGCGTCGAGACGACCCGATCCCCGTTTCCGTCCTGCCCTGTCGCCACGGCGGTGTTCGTGATGTTCGTCGCGTTCGCGTCCGCCGCAGTCAGCACGTACGAGGCGGAGCATTCGACACGCGCGCCGGGGTCGAGCGTGGCAGGCGTGGTCGGGCACGACACGGTCGGTGTGGTTCCGGCGCCGGTGAACTCGAGCTCTTGGACACCGATCGAAGAGACGGCGACCGGTCCCGAATTCACGATCACGTAGCGGTAGTGCAGCGTGGTGCCCGGGGTGAATGTGTCGAGCGCGGCCGGGTCGACGGACTTGGTCAGCGTGAGCGCTGCTCCGGACGGCGGCGGCGCGACCGTGACGGAGAACACGGCCTCGGACTCGGGGCTTTCGGTCGGGCCCTCCGCCGCTGGGGCGGAACCGCTCGCGGTCGCGGTGTTCGTGACGGTCCCGCGATCGGCGTCAGTCTGGGACACGGTGTAGGTCGCGGTGCAGACGACGGTCCCCGCGGGTGGGAGGCTCGCTGCCGCTGCCGGGCACACGGCTATCGGCGGGGCGTTCGTTCCGGTGAACGCCCCCTCGAGCACGGCGACGTCGCTCAGCGTGACGTTGCCGGTGTTGGTGATGGTGAATGTGTAGTGCTGGGTCGCGCCGGGACCGACAGCAGTCGTGGGCTCCACCGCCTTCACCAAGGTCAGGGCGGGCGAGCTCACGGCGGGGATGATCACGGTCGATGGTGGTGAGATCGTCGGGTCACCGTCCGCGGGGGGAGTGCCTTCGGCGGCTGCGGTGTTGCTGACGCTCCCGTTGTCGAGGTCGCGCTGGCCGACGGCCACGGTCGCTGTGCACACCATGTCCTCCCCTGGTGCGAGCGGCGTGTTCGGGCATGTCGGAGCGCTCGGAGCGCCGACGCCCGTGAACACACCCTCGCGGATCCGGATGCCGTCGAGCGTCACGTTGCCGGTGTTCGTCACGGTGAACGTGTACTCGATGAGGTCTCCCACGCTCGATACCGAAGAGACGGGAGAGGTCTTCACGACCGTGAGGTTGGGGATCGCGGTCACGGTGACAGGAGCGGTCGACGGGTCGGATGTGACGACGCCACCGCCCGCGGGGGCCGTACCCGAGGCGGTCGCGGTGTTCAGGAATGACCCGGCATCCAGGTCTGCCTGCGTCGGGGTGTACGTCGCGGTGCAGGTGACGGAGTCATCTGGCGCGAGCAGCGCGGCACCGGTCGGGCAGGTGACCACAGGAGTGGCTCCGGAACCGGTGAAGTCCGTCTCGGTGATGCGGATGTCGCTCAGGGGCACCGTGCCGGTGTTCGAGACCACGAAGGAGTATTGCACCACGTCGGTGGGTGCATCGATCTGCCCGGGCGATGCGGATTTCTGCAGCGAGAGCGAGCGGATCGGCTCGACAGTGACGGTGGCCGATGACGGAGGGGAATCCACCGTCCCCCCGCCTGGCGCCGTAGCTGTGGCGATCGCGGTGTTGCCGATGGTGGCCGCCGTGACGTCCGCAAGCGTCGTGACGTAGCTCCCTGTGCACGTCACCGCTGCACCGGGAAGGAGGACGGTCGCCTCCGCGGGGCAGGTGATGACCGGAGGTGCACCGGTGCCGCTGAAGGCCGTCTCGGTTATCGAAGCTGCCGTGAGGGTCACGTTGCCTGTGTTCGTGACGAGGAAGCTGTAGGCGATGGTCTGCCCGGCAGCAGTCGCCGTCGTCGGGTCAGCGACCTTCGCCAGGGTGAGTGCGGGGGCCTGATCGGCCGGAAGGTCGACGAACGACTCCGGGGAGACCATCTGATCGTTGTCGGGCAGGCTGCCGTGCGCTGTCGCGGAGTTCTTGAGGATTCCGGCATCCACATCCTCTTGGGTCAGCACGTACGAGGTATGGCAGGCGAGCTGATGCCCCGGCTCGAGGGCTGCAGCTTCCGGACCGCAGTCGATCGGTCCGATCGGACCGCTCCCGGTGAACACCTGCTCATCCACGGCGATGTCCCGGATGGTGAGGTTCCCCGCGTTGGTGACGACGAAGGAGTAGTCGATCGACTGGCCGACGACGAACGATGCGACGTCGTTGGGTGTCGCGGACTTCGCGAGCTCGAGCGCGGCGACCTGGTCCGCCACGATGTCCACACTTGACGGATCGGATGACACCGGTGCACCGGCTGTCCCTGTCGCGATCGCTGTGTTCGAGATGATGCCCGCGTCGATGTCGGACTGAGTCGCATCGTACTGAGTGGTGGTGCAGGTCATCGCGGCTGAGGGGGCGAGCTGGGTTGCCGGGCAGGAGAGGGTGGGCGCGGGACCGGTTCCGGTGAACAGCTGCTCCGTGATGGCGATTCCGCTGATCGTCACGTTCCCGGAGTTCGTCACGTCGAAGGCGTAGGTGAACCCGTCCCCCGCGCGGGTGACGGACTGCGTCGACGCTCTCTTCACCAGTTCGAGTGCGGGGGCCGGGACGGTGACCGGGGTGTTCGTGGCCGACGTGTTCGAGGTGATCGTCGCGCTCGATCCGGACGGTGTCCCCCTGGCCACGGCATCGTTCAGCACGGCGCCGCGATCGGCATCCGCCTCAGTGACCACATGATCGTCGGCGCTCGTGCAGGTCATCGATGCTCCAGGAGCGAGCGTCGTCGACGGGCAGTCGACCTGGCCGACGAGCGGGTCCGTCACGATGATCCCCTCGAGGGGGAGTTCTCCCGTGTTGTCTAGGCGGAAGGTGTAGGGAATCGAATCGCCGGGGTCCGTGATCCCGTTGCCGTTCGCATCAACGGGTGTCCCCGCATACTTCTGCAGGGTGAGCGCGACGACACGGGCGGTGTTGGTGACCGTGCAGTCGATCAAGTCGCCGATGGCAGGAGAAACGACGGCGGAAGAGCCGATCTGCCCCGAGGGCAGACTCGCATCAGGTTGACCGTTCCTGGTGCAGGCCCAGCTGGTGACGTAGCCGGAGAGGCTTCCGGGCGACGATGATTCGGCGAGCGTGAAGGGAGCGCCGGCGGTGGTGCCGATCGTGGGCACTTCGCCGGTCGTTCCTGTCGCGCCGGGCCCTGTGGTCCCGGTGGACAGGGTGGTGCCACCGGAAGACTGTACGGAGAGCGCGAACTCGTCATTCGGGTCGATGCGCCCGTCGACAACCTTGTTCAGCCGTACTTTGGGGAGCAGGACGGCGAATGCGATTCCCTGCACACCCTGGGTCGCGTTCTGCATCACCTGGGTCATGCTCTGCGGGTCCTGGGCCGCGAGCATGGCTGTTCCGGTGCGGGTGAGCGCGTTGTTCGCCGAGCACACGACGGTCGTGGTGCCGACGCCGATGAAGGCACCGGGGCAGGCGTTGCCGATCGGGATGATCTGCGTCATCGGGACGTTCGACGTCCAGGTGTCCGTCTCGCCGGTCGTCGTCTGCTCGACATCGACCCCGACGATCGAGAAGGCGTGCACAGGATCTCCGTTGACGTCGCGCATCGAGATTCCGGTCATCCGCACCGTCGTGCTCGTCGACGGATCGACAGCGCGATTCACCTGGTAAAGGCCGGGGCGTCCTGCGACGCCGCCGTAGTGGCCACCATTCCCGATGAAGGCGCTGGGGATGAGCGGAAGTGGCGATGAGCTCATCTGACGACCGGAGCGCTGGACCGTGTAGCTCAGCGTGTATCCCCCCGGGAGCTCGACGACCATCTCCTGGCCGCTCGGGGTGCCGGCAGCGGCGTCCGAGTAGTCGCTCATGTCGATCCAGCAGAGGGTACGTGCGAACTGTCCCTGGCCGGCTGCCGCGTACGCACAGGTCTGTGGCGTCGGAGCGGCTACGGCGGGGGAGACGACCAGCGCGGCACCCAGGGCGATGACGAGACCGAGAGCGGCCGCGAGCCATCGTCGTGCAACGGTTGCTGAGAACATGCGTGGCCCTGCTCCCTCGGTGAATGAGTTATCGCGGCGACCGCGCGCTCTCGCCTCCGACGCGCTCAGTGTGCCACCATCGTGGATTGTGAACAAGGGTCTCATCAGGGAAGAAACCGGACGAGACTCGGCTTCCTGAGCCGAAGAGACAGCGGCGCATGGGCCTACCGTGTGTGACACGGGGCCCATGCGCCGGTTGCGTGGGTCAGACCTGGGCGCGACGACGACGCAACAGGACCAGACCGAGCAGCAGCAGAGCCGCAGCGAGTCCCGCGCCTCCGACGACGCCACCGGTGATGGCGAGCGCGGTCGGCCCGTCGAAGGGGACAGGTGGCGACGCCTCTGGGGTCTTCGCGTGCCACTGGTCGGCGTCCTCCACCGGGGTGCCGGACTTCACTCCGATGCCGGTGACGGCTGCCTCGTCGGCGTGCGTGGTGGCGGCATCCATTCTGGGTACCGTGCCGGTGCACTCGAAGCTCGCGCCGATCTCGAACGGTCCGTCCCACGTGATGCCCGTCGCCGGGCCGCCGAGAGGCGAGAAGTCGCAGTCCAGATCGGTCATCGCCGGACCGGTGAGGGTCGTGTCGGTGACGTGAATCCTCGTGAGAGCTTCGTTGCCGGTGTTCGTGATCGTCATGGTGATCGGGGTCGCCTTTCCGGCGTCCACGGTCTTGCCGGGTGCGGTGTCGAAGTCACCCGCGACGAGTCCGTCCGCCGTCGACCACTTCTCGATGTCGATCGCGGGAATGAGCGCGATGTAGCCGGCGTCGATGGTGCGGTTGATGTACGGCGCAGTCACGCCATCGGATGCCTCGGACGGGGTCACGTTCGTGGCGTTCTCATCCAGGTGGATGGGAACGGTGCGACCTGTGGTCACATCGGCGTCGGAGTCGACTGTGGGGTCGGAACCCTGCGTCGACGGTGTCCGCTGGTAGCCGGGCACGTCACCGAATCCGAGGATGTAGTCCCCGGCCGGCAGGCGGTCGAAGTGGTAGCGGCCGTAGTCGTCGGTCGTGGTGCGCGCGATCTCGGTGGTGCCGTCGGCGCCGTAGAGGATCACCGACACGCCGGCGATCGGAACCTCTCCCTTGTCCTGGATGCCGTTGCCGTTCGTGTCGATCCAGGTGTAGTCGCCGATCGCGTAGACCGGGATGGAGACGTAGCCGGCGTCGATCTTGCGGTTGACGTACGGGGCGTTCACTCCGTCGGAGGCCTTCGACGCGGTGACGTTGTCCGCTCCCTCGTCGAGGTGCACGACGGCGGTGCGGCCGGTCGTCTGGTCGGCGTTGGAGTCGATCCTCGTGTCCGCGCCCTGCGTCGCAAGGGTCCGGGTGTACCCGTCGACATCGCCGAACTGCAGCGTGTAGTCGCCGGCTTCGAGGTTGTCGAAGTGGTAGTAGCCCGACGCGTCGGTCGTGGTGCGGGTGATCTCGGTGCCGTCGGTGCCGTAGAGGATCACGACGACCCCGGCGATCGGCGCTTCGCCGTCGTCCTGGATGCCGTTCTTGTTCGCGTCGATCCACGTGTAGTCGCCGATCGCGTACAGGGTCTCGGCCGTGGCGAACCACGGGTCCTCGTCCGTGACGACGGTTCCGCTCACGACGCCGGTGCCGGTGACACTGGCATTGTCGCCATGGGTGGCGTCAGAGGCGAGCCCCGGCACAGTGCCGGTGCACTCGAAGCTTGCGCCGACCGCGAGCGGTCCGGCCCAGGTCGTGCCGGTGGCGGAGCCGCCGAGCTTCGAGAAGTCGCAATCCAGACCGGTCAGGGCCGGGCCGTCGAGCGTGTCATCGGCGACCGTCACGTCGCGCAGCGCTTCGGCGCCGGTGTTCGTGATGGTCATCGTGATCGTCGTCGGGGTCTTCGTCTTCACGGCCTTACCCGGCGCGGTGTCGAAGTCGCCAGCGGGGAAGCCGTCGCTGGTCGACCACTTCTCGATCGAGATCGCGGGACCCGTGGGCGTGGCCATCTGGTCGACCACCCAAGGGGCCTCTGCGGCCAGCATCGGGGACCCGTCGTTCGCCTGAACGGAGTCCAGCGCGATGCGGTTCCAGGTGCGTTCGCCGCCGAGGATAGGGGAGCCGTCCGCGAGGGTGGTCGGCGCGGCCATCGTCCACTCGAGGTCGACGAAATCGCCGCCGGCGAAGATCTTGTCGCCGAAGTCGAACCGCACCGAGCGGATCTGCGCCCAGTCGGTCACCTGGTCGGCGGTCTGCCATGACGAGTCCTGCTGGCCGTTGCAGTAGAACGAGGCGGTGTGCGCGTCGGAATTGTCCATCTCGGGACGGCACGGATCGGCCTTGACCGAGTACGTGATCGTCAGGGCACCGGGGTTCGGGTTCGCGATCGGGCCCGTCATCGTCGGGGTCCACTCATTGCCGGAGCCCGGAGGGTTCTGTGCGTAGCGTCCGTTCGTCACGCCGTGATTGCCGGGCTGCGGCAGCAAGTCATAGGCTACGAGGTTCATCAGGTTGCGGTTGCCCAGGTTCCCGAGGCGCACCTGGTAGGAAACCGCTCCGCGAGGGGTCGACGTGCCGACCTCGGCCTGCTTGCCCTTCTTCTCGGCGGAGTCGAACCAGTGCCCGTTGTCCTGGTCTCCCGTGACCTTCTTCTCGATCCATGCCGCGGCGGTGTCGGCGATGGCGAAGTCGGCGCCCTTGCGCGGAGCCTGTTCGGTCGTGTCGCCGTCTCCGTCGCCGTCGAAGACGTCGTTGTTCCAGCCGTATTGCGATGCGGGGATGCGCACATCGCGGTCGAAGATCTGCACCAGATTGCCGCGGTAGGTGGTGTCCAGAGAGGATCCGCTGTACGTGCCTGAGGACGTGCCCGGCTTCACGATCGTGTCGTACTCGTAGTTGCACACGGGCTGCCACTTCGGAACCACGAGCCCCTTGGTGCCGGTGTAGGTCCACCGGACCGTCGTGCGTGCTCCGCTGGTGAAAGGAGTGCCGTGCGTCTGGTTCCAATCAGCGAGGATCTCCTCCTGGAAGTCCGCGGCAGCGGGGCAGTAGGCACCGTTGCCTGGCGCTGCACGCAGCGAATCGGGAACGAAGGTCACCTGGTTGGGGATGCTGTCGTAGAGGACGGGCATGAGCGGGGTGGGGTTGTTGTCGCTGTTCCCGATCGCCAAGGTCCACGTGATGGCGCCGCCGGGGCCGACGGGTCCCTGAGCTGCGGCCTTGCCCACGGCGGGGGACGGCACGTCGACGGGGGATATCTCGATCTTGGCGCACTGCTTCTGCATATCGTCCGCGCCGATCGTCTGGATCGTGGCGCAGTTCGTGATCGACGTCTTGTCTCCGATCGTCGCCCAGTCACCGATGGAGTAGATGTACAGGTTGACCGAGGCCTGAACGTCGACCTGCAGGAAGGTCGCGGTGATGCTCGTGACCCGCGGGCTTCCGGCGGGCACGGGGACGCTCGGCACGTTGAAGTCGAGCGGAGCGCTCGAGGATCCGTCCGCATAGTGGAATTCGACCGTGCTGCCCGGCTTCACGTTGCCGCGGTAGTAGCCGCGGTCCACCGACGTGACGATGAGACCATCGGGAATGGGGTCGGTGACGGTGATGTCGACGTTGCTGTTGCCGCGGTTCGTGGCGAGGATCTCGAAGTGCTGCTCTCCGCCGGCGATGAGCGCCGTGCCGATCTTGGAGGCTTCGGTGCGAAAGGTCGGCGCATCGACTCGGACGATCACCGGCGAGGTCGAGTCAACGGTCGTAGGTTCCGTCGAGCCGATCTGCGTGGCCGTCAGGGTCGCCGTGTTCAGGTAAGTCGCCTCACCGCCACCGGCGGGTGCCGGAAAGCGAACCGTGACAGTGACCTCCTTACCGCTCTGTAGCTTGCCGATCGGCCACGTCACCGTGTGAGTGTTCACGTCGTACACGCCTCCGCCGGAGTTGGAGACGTAGACGGCCTCGGCGGGCAGGGGGTCGATGAGAAGGGCGTCGGTGAAACTCAGCCCGCCGCGGCTCTTGTTGCCGGGGTCCGGGTAGGTCACTCCGGCGTTGATCGTGTAGGTGTAGTTCTGATCAGGTTGAGTGGTGGGAGCGCCCTGCTTCTTGAGGACGAGGCTGCTGTCGGCGAGGAGCTTGATGGTCGCGTCTCTCGTCACGTCCGACTGCCCGGGCTGGCTGACGGTCATCGTCGTCGTCTGGTCTCCCGGAGGCGTGGTGAGGTTCTCGGTAGGCCAGGAGACGGTCAGCTGTGACACGAGCCCCGCGGCCGTGGCGTTGTAGACGATGTCGATCGACCCGTCGACGTTCTCGGTGACCGAGTCGACTCCGGGCGGGTATGGCTTCGTGACGGTCCCCTTCGCGCCGGCCTTCACGGCGTTCGGCTTCGTGAAGTGCAGGGTGACGTCGGAGCACTCCGCCGGGTCGGAACAGCTCAATTGCGCCTCGTAGATGAGAGCGTTGCCGGCATACACCTCCGTGTTCTTCGCGGTGAGGGCCGTGCTCAGCATCCCGTCGTTGCCGGCGAATGCGGCAGCCGGGTTCAGGAGACCGAGGATCAGCGCCAGCGCCGCCGTGATGGCGAGGGCGAAGCGCGACTTCGTAGGAGACTTCGTGCGAGACATCAGAGGATCACAATCGGGTTCGGGTTCGGGTTCGGGTTCGGGTTCGGGTCCAGTTCGCATTCCGTTCGGGCGAATCGACTAGACGTTTGTCCATTCCAGAGTGACCTTCGGATAGTCCACTACCCCGCGGATCGGCGAGGACTACGTACGGGAAGGGATCCGTGCACGTAGCGGTCGCCTGGGTGCGTGGGCGCGATGACACACGCGTACGTGGTGACGCCGGATCCCGTGCGCGCAGCCCGGGTACCCGGCACGGTCGCCGGTCGGAATCCTCATCGACCACGCCCTGCCGCACGGGACGAACGGGGCACGAGCGGAGCGGAGCGCGTCGTGTCTCGGGGGGCGCACTCCGCTCCGACCCGAACTGCTCGAAGATCCGAACCCGATCGGATGCTCGAGCGGTCAAACGCTAGGCCGGTCGCTGCATTCCGCCGTGCTACGCCGGGGCAAATACGAACACGAGGGGGCCGCCGTACGTAATCACAAAGTGATCGCCGGGGTGCCGTTGGGCGTGCGGGAGCATCGACCGGGCCGCGGACGGCTCGACTATCGGCGGGAGCGCGGGCAGGCTGTTCGACGAGGCGTCGAAGCGTGCGACGGCGGGCTCGGAGAGGAGGGCGAGAAGGATGAGGAGGATGATGCCGTCGACTCCGGGGCCGACGAGCGATTCACGACGGGGTCGTCGATGAACTTCAGCGGGACGCTTCGAACTCCAGATACTCCCGGAGCTGGCTGCGACGCTCGGTGCCGGTCTTGCGCATGAGTCGATGCAGGTGCGTCTCGACCGTGCGGACCGAGAGGGTGAGCGCATCCGCGATTTGCTGGTTCGTCATGCCGGATGCCGCCATGCTCGCCACCTCCCTCTCGCGTGCCGTGAGGTCGACGACGACGGTCTTGAATCGCGCGATATCGTACGGCTCGGCCGCGAGTCCTTCACGCAGCGCTTCGAAGCGCTCGCGCGCATGATCGGCGCCCACCTGGTCGCCGGCGTGGGCGAGCGCTTCGGCCGCCGTGCGGAAGGCGACCATCGCCATGCCGGTGCGTTCCTGCACCACGAGCTCCTCGCCTGCCGCGAGCATCTGCTGCGGATCACCCGAGGCTATCGACGTCGCGAACAGATAGTGCGTTCGGGCCAGCTGCGCCGGCACCTGCGTGATGCGCTCGGCCGCGACTGCGAGCTTTTGCGGTGTGGGCGCGAGCTCGATGCTCACCAGGCTCGACACGATCGACGCGACCCTGGCGCCGCGTTCCCAGAGCCGCTCAGCCATATCGTGCAGCACGTCGCCGGCACGCTGGTAATCGCCGGCCCCGGCAGCGATCTGCGCATAGGCGTATCCGCGAGCGGTGCCGAGCCAGGATCCGTCGGGCAGCGGATTGCGTTCGAAGTCGGCCACACGCTGCTGCACGAGGCGCTTGTTGCCTCGACGCGATGCGAGCACGGCCGAGGTGATATCGAACGCGAGCTGCGTGAACGGCGGCTCATGGAACGGCTCCCCGATGGCGTACATGACGTCGAGCACTCGCTCGACGTCGCCGAATCTGCCGTCGAGGACCGCCACCGAGAGGGCGATGAATCCGTGCGCGCGCATCGCGATCGGGTCGAATCGCTCGCGCCCCTCGTCCATTCCCTGTGCCGCGTCGTCCGCCGCGCGTCGGAGGTGGCCGTCCGAGATGTCGTTCAAACCGTCGATGATCGCGGCCAGAGGCTCAAGGGGTGCCTGCGTCTCGTTCCGGATCGCATCGATGTGCATACGTGAGGCGGCCGTCTCGCCGCGCACGGTGAGGACCGAGGCGTGGGCGCGATGCAGCGCGATGCGCTCCAGGCCCGACAGGCCCGCTTCGATGGAGGGAAGCGTGGCCAGGTCGCCATTGCCGATCAGAGCATCCTCGATCTCCACGGCCCGCGCGAGCAGGATCGCACCCGCGCTGCCCACACTGGCGGCGGAGTCGCGGAGTTGGGCGACTGCGCGGGCGGCCTCGAGGTGTGCGAAGGCGACATGCTCGGCGCGCAGGACGTGCCACTCGACGAGCAGGGTCTCGTCTGCGGGGAGTCCCTCGGACGCCGCCAGCACCTCGTCGATCTCCTCGGTGTGCGCGGCCGACGCGACCAGCGCTCGCATGTAGTCCACCGCTGCCCGCACGGAGGGGGCGCGATTCCACTCGGCGCGGGAGATGAGCAATCGAGCACGCCGCTGCTCGTGGACGAATCGCACGAAGCCCGCCATCTGACCGGCCGCGTCGTAGGCGATGTCGTTTTCGTCGGTGTCCGCGGGCATCAGGTCATCCTGCAGTGCGCGGGTCAGCCGCAGTCGCCGGGCGGGATGCGAGACGTGCCGGAAGTACTCGACGATGAGCGGCGGCTTGACGTTGACCAGAAACCTCCCTCCGGTCGCGTAGAGCTCGAGGAGGGACTGCTTCTCGAGCTCCTCGAGTCGCTGGGCCGAGATGACGGGTTCGACGGCGGCGAGCTCGACGATGCCCAGCAGCGAGAGTGTCTCTAGAGCGTCTCGCTGATCGGGCGTGAGGTGTTCGAGCAGCGACTCGACCATCGTGACGAGACCGTTGGACCACAGATCGCGTGTCGCCACCCACGAGCCTTCCCTGCTTTCGAGGCGGTTCTCGCGCACGGCGGTATCGACGAGCGCGAATGCCAGCCCCACATTGCCGCCGGTCTTCGCGTACACCCGCGAGAGAGCGGAGGGTTCGATCGGGCCACCCAGGCGCGCGGTGAGTGCCTCGTCCAACTCGTCGTAGCGGAAGGCGGGAAGGTCCACCGTGTAGGTCAGCGCCATCGATGCGGCGGACAGTCCGCCAGGGGTGTGCCGAGCATCGGCGGTCCTGATCCTGGTGATGACGACCGGAATCGCCTGGCGACGCTGCACGGCCGTGACGACGCCCCAGGTGGCATCGTCGAGGTCGTTCCAGTCATCGATGAAGATCACTCCGCGCTCCTGGCGCATGCGTTCGGCGATCTCATCGACCGATCCGGCGATCGCCGACGCGCGCCCCTCGCGCGCCGCCGAGACTCCGGCGATCGACAGAGCCACCAGCGGGTACGACTTGAACGCGGGCACGCCGTTGACGGTGAGGACGAACCAGTTCTCGTTCAGGAAGTGGTTCCGCAAGCGCTCCCACAGCGTCGTGCGGCCCGCACCACGATCACCGACGATGTCGATGCTCCCCCCGCTGCCGATGATGCCGACGGCTTGGGCGAAGAACTGATCCCGGCTGTGCACCATATTTCCCCTTGCCATCGATCGCCGACGTGCGCTATTGGGCATCGTACGACCGCGGGGTGCGTCAGGAACAGGGTTTGATGCAGCGACCCTCACTCGGTGTGCTCGGCATCGATGAGTTGCCACGTCACGCCGAACCGGTCGAGGATCGTGCACGCGAAAGCTCCGCCGCCGGCGTTCACGGTCGGGAGGCGACTGCCTTCTTCGAGGAGCACAACCTGGGCCTGCTGCACTTGCACGGAAGTGCCCTCGACGAACAGCGCGATACGCGAACAGGGCTTCACGGTGTCGTGGCTGAGAGTGTCGGACAGCTGGAGGTATCCGCCCTCGAGGGCCAGCACGGCGTACGCGATGCGGTCTTCCATCCCCGGCGGAATCGCGATAGGCATCTCGGAGTAGGTGCTCAGGCCCTGGACGTCGGCGTTGAAGGCCGCGACGTAGAGGTCGATGGCCTGCTGGCATTCGCCTGCGTAGGTGAGGTGGGGGGAGAAGCTCACTGTCGCGTCCGATCATTCGTGACGGGGATTCGGATGCCGGCCCGGCCTGCCGTGGGGAAGGCTCCCGCGCTCGGAAGGGAGGAGAGCGCGGGAGCCGATGCGCTCGTTGAGGGCGAGCGCATCGTGGGGGAGGACGCGGGTATGTGTTCCTCTCCCACACCTCACGGGGAGGGCGAGGTGTCGTATCGAGAGTGGCAGGGCGCAGGGTACGTCCTCATAGCGACTGAGAGGGGTACGTGGACTCCGGCTGTATCCGTAGAGGAAAGCTCGACCGCGTACGTGCAGCGTCTCGCCGGCCTACGCAGAACCGCTCGGGTCAGTCGGCGCATTCGGATGCGCGTGACGGCGCCCGGGGCGATCGAGTTCCTCAGCGGCGGTCGATCGCACCGCTACCCGGGGGGTGAGCATCGTCACGCTGCTCGGGAATCGAGAGTCGCGAGTGCCCGGGCTACGGCGATCGAGAGGAGGCGACGCGTACGCCGACGCGAGAACTACGCAGAAAGGATGCCCCAGCACGGCATGACGGCGCGACCGCCCGTCTTCTCATGACACCGGAGGGACGATGAGCGGGTGGATGGGTGTCACCGACCCCCCACGCCAGCGGGTCCTGTTCCGCTGGACGCAGCGGTCGGCTTCCCAGGGGGATTGGCGAGGTCGACCCCTGCGACTCCGGCTCGGATGGTCTGGCACAGTCCGGAGAGCTCAGACGAAGCGGACGGTCTGCTGCAGGCGGGTGCGCACGTCGAAGAGCTCGTTGCCCCCGATCGCCCGCGCCTGCGGCACACCCTGACGCAGCACCATCGCGAGAGCGCTGCGTCGCACCACGACGACCGGAACTCCGCGGCTCGTGCCGAGCGGCGTGACGGCTTGGGCGAGGTCGTCGTCGGGCAGCACGATGATCGCCCCGCCGAAGCGCACGCGCGCGGCCTTCGCGACGGTGCGCATCCGACGCAGAGCAGCGGTGACCGGCGCGCGGGTGCCCAGACTCGGGCCGGTGATCTCGCCGCGGCGGAAGCCCACGACACCCCCGAAGTCTTCAGACATCACGCCGTACAGTCCGGACGGGCCGAGCACCACATGGTCGAGTTTGTCGTCGGCATCCGCTCCCACCGCGACGTCGTGCCACACCGTGAAGCCCATGCCGAGGTCGGAGACCGTGCGGGCCGTGGCCTCCTCCGCCAGCGCGTCGGCGAGCATCCGCCGCAGGTCACGCGGAGCCGAGCGCACGAGCGCGGGGTCATACGGATCGGGGACCTCGACGCCGCGGCCGGCCCATTCGCGAATGAGCACGAGGTAGCGTTCACGGCGCCAGCCGCCGGGGTGCCCGTAGGACCGGGCGCGGGGACGGGTGTCGGTGCGGGCGGCGGGCGGGCGCCATCCGCTCCACTCGGTCCCGGGCTCGGCGGCCGTCGCTCCTGCCACACCGGAGCGGCGGTCGTAGGCGGCGCGGCTCTCGACGGTGCCGACCAGCTCCCACGCGCGCTGCACCTGGATGAACATCGCCGCATCTCCACCGGTATCGGGGTGCGTCTGCCGGAGGCGGAGGCGATAGGCGCGGCGCAACTCGACGTCGTCGACCGTGGGGTCGACGTCGAGGATCTCGTAGGCCGAAGCCGAGAGCGGACTGTCGAACATCGCTCTCCCTCCGCGACCGCGGCATCCAGGATATCCGGCGGCCGTTGTGGTTCTCCCGATGCCGGGGGGGTCAGGCGGGCACGTCGACGATGCGCTCCACGCCGAGAACGGGTGCGATCCCGCCGCCCGATGCGGCGGCGAGGTCGTCCGTGAGGTGCGCGAGCTCCGGCTCCGGTGCCCACAGCTCGAGCGTGGCTGTCGCCGTGTAGGTCGGCTCGCCGAGCGTCGCGCCGTGATGCGCCGCCCATTCGCGCAGCAGGTTGTCGTAGCGACCGGCGTCGGCGTGCGGCACCTCGAACGTCACCTGGCGCAACGCCGCTCGCCGTACGAGCGCGGCCAGGTCGAGTGCCTCCGACACCGCTGACGAGTAGGCACGCACCAGGCCACCCGCTCCGAGCTTCACCCCGCCGAAGTACCGTGTCACGACCGCGACCACGTCGGTCAGTCCGCGCCGACGCAGCACCTCGAGCATCGGGATGCCCGCGGTGCCGGACGGTTCGCCGTCATCCGACGACCGCGCCTGATCGCCGAGCAGACCGGTCACCATCGCCGTGCAGTTGTGGTTGGCATCCCACGCCTTCTTGCGGATGCCGGCGATCACGGCCTCGGCCTGCTCGACCGAGGTGACGGGCTCGATCCGCGTGAGGAAGCGTGACTTGCGGATGACGGTCTCATGCTCGACGGCAGACGCGATGGTCGCGGGGTAGCTGCGGGCGGCGGTCACCCGCCTCACGATACCGATGCCGCGGGAGGCTCAACGATCGACGAACGCCATCTGCTGCGGGTTGTAGCGGTCACCGCTCACGCCGATGCGTGTCGCGAGGGCAGTGAGGTCGGCGACCTCGTCGGCCGAGAGTGCGACGGCCGTGCTCGCGGCGTTCTCCGCGATGCGGGTGGTGCGCCGGGTGCCGGGGATCGGCACGATCCACGGCTGCTGGGCGAGCAGCCAGGCCAGCGCGATCTGGCCGGCCGTGGCGTCCTTGGCGGCGGCCAACTGCGCGACGTGCGCCACGAGCGCCTGGTTCGCGGCCCGGTTCTCTGCCGTGAAGCGCGGAATCGTGGCGCGGATGTCGCCGGCCGCGAAGTCGGACGCGGTGTCGACGGTGCCGGTCAGGAAACCTTTGCCGAGCGGGCTGAACGGCACGAATCCGATGCCGAGTTCGGCGAGCACCGGCAGGATCTCAGCCTCGGGGTCGCGGGTCCACAGGGAGTATTCGCTCTGCAGCGCGGTGACGGGATGTACGGCGTGCGCGCGGCGGATCGTCTCGGCCGACGCCTCGGAGAGCCCGAAGTGGCGCACCTTCCCCTCGGCGATCAGCTCGCCGACCGTGCCGGCGACGTCCTCGATCGGCACATCGGGATCGACACGGTGCTGGTAGAAGAGGTCGATCACGTCGGAGCGCAGACTCCGCAGCGATGCCTCGGCTACCCGGCGGATCTGCTCGGGTCGACTGTTCAGGCCGACGCTCTTGCCGTCCTGGATATCCCACCCGAACTTCGTCGCGAGCACGACCCGGTCGCGGATGGGCTCGAGTGCCTCGCCCACGAGCTCCTCGTTCACATACGGTCCGTACACCTCGGCGGTGTCGAAGAAGTCGACGCCGTGATCGACCGCCGAGCGCAGCACCGCGATCATGTCGTCGCGGGTACCCGGATTGGGGCCGTAGCTCTGTGACATGCCCATGCAGCCGAGTCCGACCGCGGAGACCTGAAGGCCCTGTCCGAGAGTGCGCGTGTGCATGAGTGGTCCTTTCGTCGCGGCCGCGGACGGATCGGCGGCCTGGACCCGACGCTACGCGCACGTGCGGCGACGGGGGAGGGTCTGGTGGAACCCCGTTGACGGGAGCCCCTCTCTCGGCAGGAGGCCGCTGCCGGACCCTCCTGCGCGCCGCGCGGATCCATCGAAGGGTGGAGACCCGTCTCCGCCCCCTGCGCGATCCGGTCGAGGGTGAGGGCGGCTGGACTGGAGTCATGCTCCGCACCCTCCGCTCCCTTCCGCTGTGGCTCACCTCTCGTCGCGGGGGATGGATCTCCCTGCTGATCGCGGCGGTCGCGTTCACCGCCCTCCTCGGCGCGTTCGGACGGGCATCGGTCCCGGCAGGCAACGACGTGGCTCCGCCGGATTCCGAATCCGCGCAGGCCGCGCTCCTCGCCGAGCAGTTCCCCGACGCGGACGAGCACACGGTACTGCTGGTCGCCTCCCGTGACGACGACGCACAGCTCAGCGATGCCGACCTCGCCGCCCTCGGTGCGCTCTCGGGCGAAGTCGAAGCGGAGACCGGGCACGCCCCCCACGGTCCGATCGTCAGCGACGACGGCGAGGCCGTGGTGATCCAGGCGACGCTGACCCTGGACGACGACGACGACGACGCCGCCGCTGACGCCGTGCACGGTCTGCGCGACACCGTGGCCGAGCACCCCCTCACCGGGATGCACGTGCAGGTCACGGGCGGGCCCGCGTTCGGTGTGGACGTCGCCTCCGCGTTCGACGGCGCGGACTTCACGCTGTTGATGGTGACCCTCGGGATCGTGGCTCTGCTGCTCATCGTCACGTACCGCTCGCCCGTGCTGTGGATGATCCCCCTCATCGTGGTCGCCCTCGCCGATCAGCTGGCCAACAAGGCGACCGCGGCGATCGGCGCCGGGCTCGGGCTGCAGTTCGACTCCGGGATCGTGAGCGTGCTCGTCTTCGGTGCCGGAACGAACTACGCCCTCCTGCTCATCTCGCGCTACCGCGAAGAACTCGCCCGCGAGACCGATCATCGCCGCGCCCTGGTCGCCGCCTGGCGTGCCACCGCCCCCGCGATCGTCGCCTCGAACGTCACCGTGGTCCTGGCGCTGTCGACTCTCGCCCTCGCGGTGATCCCGGGAACGCGCGGGCTCGGCATCGCCTCTGCCGTGGGCCTGCTGATCGCGCTCGCCGCCGTGCTCCTGGTGCTGCCACCGGCGCTCGCCGTGTGCGGCCGTCGACTGTTCTGGCCGTTCGCGCCGCGCGTGGGCGATGTCGCGGCCACGGGCCGCGTGTGGGGTGCGGTGGCTCAACGCGTCTCCCGGCGCCCGTGGGTGCCGCTGGTCGGCGGACTCGCGCTGCTCGGCGTTCTCGCCGGTGGGCTCGCCGGAGCGTCCGTCGGGCTCACCCAGGTCGAGAAGTTCCGTGTCGTGTCCGAGTCGGCCGCAGGTCTCACGGTGCTCGGCGATCACTTCCCGGCCGGGGAGGCGCAGCCGATGATCGTGATCGGCGATACGGCGGAGGCCGATGCGCTGGTCGCCGCGATCGACGACGTGCCGGGTGTGCTCCGGGTATCGGCGACCGGGGAGAGCAGCGACGGAGCGCTCACCCGTCTGCTCGTCGTCGGTGAGCCGGCGCCCGGAACGCCCGCGAGCCTCGACCTGGTGAGCGCGGTTCGAGGGGCCGTGCAGACAGTGCCGGATGCCGACGCCGTGGTGGGTGGTCCGGTGGCGGCGGATCTCGATGCGCGCGAGGGCAATCGGCGCGACCTGCTGCTGGTCGTCCCGCTCGTCCTCGCCGTCAGCCTGCTCGTGCTGATCGTGCTGCTGCGCTCCCTGGTGGCGCCGGTGCTGCTGCTCGCGGTGAACATCCTCAGCGCGGTCGCGGCCATCGGCGCCGGCACCTGGCTGAGCAGGGTCGTGTTCGGGTGGGACGCGCTCGACCTCCAGGTGCCCCTGTTGTCTTTCCTGTTCCTGGTGGCGCTCGGGATCGACTACACGATCTTCCTCGTCCATCGCGCGCGCACGGAGGCACGGACGGTCGGCACGCGGCAGGGGATGGTGCGCGCCCTCACCGCGACGGGCGGCGTGATCACGAGCGCCGGTGTCGTGCTCGCGGCCGTGTTCGCCGCGCTGGGCTTGCTGCCCCTGGTCACGCTCGGGCAGATCGGCCTCATCGTCGGGATCGGCGTGCTCGTCGACACCTTCGTCGTGCGCACCCTGGTGGTCCCGGCGATCTTCGCGATCGTCGGCGAGCGGATGTGGTGGCCGCGGAAGGCCGGGGGCGCGGGATCCCGCGGGGATCGACACGCGGATCGACACGGACACCGGCCGCACGGGGGAGAATACGAAGATGCCGCAGTCGCCATCTCCGCAGACGCGGACTGAGCGTTCCGGCCGCGTCGATTCCGCGGCCGGGATCCGCGCGCCGCGCACGTGGGCGAGCCTGGTCGGTTCCATCCGGATCGGTCAGGCCGTCATCACGGTCGTGCTGCTCGTGGTCGGTGCGTGGCGTGCCGCGGCGGACGGTGTGCCGCTGCCGTGGGTCCTCGCCTTCTCGCTCGTCTTCCTCGGCTGGTACGGCGGCGGTCTGCTGCTCGGCGAACGCACCGCCGACCGTCGCCTCGCGACCTGGTGGCTGCTCGGGCTGACCCTCATCTGGCTTGGCGCGGTCGTGGTCTCGCCGGAGTTCGTGTGGCTCGCCTTCCCGCTGTGGCTGCTCGCCGGATTCGTGATGCGCCTGCGGTGGGCGCTGCTGCTCAGCGGCGTGGTCCTCGCCGTGGTGGTGACCGCTCCGCTGCTGCACACCGGCACCACGACCTACGCGAACGTGATCGGTCCCCTCGTGGGCGGCGTCTTCGCGCTGGGGATCTCGCGCGGGTACCTCGAGCTCGTCCGCGACGGGCGCGAGCGCCGTCGGCTGATCGCCTCGCTGGTTGCGACCCAGGAGGAGATGGCAGCTTTGCAGGACGAGCTCGCCCGCACCCAGCGCGAGTCGGGGGCGACGGCCGAGCGCACCCGGGTGTCGCGCGACATCCACGACACCGTCGCGCAGAGCGTGTCGTCGATCGGGATGCTCGCGCGTTCGGCCCTGGAGGTCGACGATCCGTCGCAGCGCACGCGCGCTCTCGAGCAGATCGGCGCCCTGGCGGCGGAGGGGATGGCGGATGCTCGGCGCATCGTGAACGCCCTGGCGCCGGCGGAGCTGGAGTCGACGGCGCTCGGCGACGCCCTCGCCCGGATGCTGGAGCGCCTCACCGAGGAGACCGGGATCGAGGCCGCTCTGCACGCCGACGACGACCTGCCGTCGCTCGGCATCGATGCCGAGGTGGCCCTGCTGCGGACGGCGCAGTCGGCCCTCGCGAACGTCCGCTCCCACGCATCGGCCTCCCGTGTCGTGGTCACCCTGGCCGATGCGGGCGATGCGGTGCGCCTCGACATCGTCGACGACGGGATCGGGTTCGACGCCCGGCACTGGGACGCCCAGGGCGGCGTCGGCAGCCGCGGCGGCGGCTACGGACTGCGTTCGATGCGTGCGCGCCTGCGGGAGCTCGGCGGAGGGCTCGATGTGGAGAGCGCCCCGGGCGACGGCACCGCGCTCTCGGCGCACATCCCTCTGGGCCGCGCCGCTCAGGGGCGACGGAACGGAGAACAGGGATGACCCCGGTGCGCGTGCTGCTCGTCGATGACCATCCCATCGTCCGCGCCGGTGTGCGCTCGCTGTTCGACCATCGTGACGACGTCGAGGTGGTCGGTGAGGCGGCGTCCGGAGAAGAGGCGCTCGCTCTCGCTCGGCACCTGCATCCCGATGTCGTGCTGTGCGACCTGCGGCTCGGTGAGGGCATGGACGGCGTGCAGACGACCGCCGCCCTGCGCACGCAGGATCCGGCCCCGGCCGTCCTGATCCTCACGACATTCGATCGCGACGCCGAGATCCTCGGTGCGATCGAGGCGGGAGCGGCGGGGTACCTGCTCAAGGATGTTGCCCCCGACGAGATCGTGCGTGCGATCCGGCAGGCCGCATCCGGCGGACTCGTGCTCAGCCCGGAGCTCAGTGAGCGGGTGGTGCAGGTCATGCGCGCGCCGCGGGTGCGGCTGACGGGCCGTGAGCTGGAGGTGCTCCGGCTGCTCGACACCGGGGCGTCGAACCGCGAGATCGCCAAGACGCTGTTCGTGACGGAGGCCACCGTCAAGACCCACCTCGTGCACGTGTTCGAGAAGCTCGGCGCCGACAACCGGGCGCGTGCCATCGCCATTGCACGCGAGTCCGGTCTGCTCTGAGTCCGGTCTGCTCCGAGTCCGGTCTGCTCCGAGTCGCCCGCTGGCGCGGGCCGCGTGTGCGGGGCCGGACCCTGTCAACCGTTCGATGGATCCCCGGAACGGCCGCGACGCCGAGGCTGGAATCAGACCGAAAGGATTCCCGATGCGCAGACTCTTCACCGCCGCGTTCGCCTCCATGATCGCGGGCGTCGCCTCCGGACTCTTCTACCGAGAGTTCACCAAGATCAACGGCTTCCCCGAGGGGGAGGCGACGCAGCTCGGGCTCGTGCACACGCACCTGCTCGTGCTGGGCTTCATCGTGCTGTTGATCGTCCTGCTCCTCGAGAAGGTGTTCGCGCTCTCCGAGAGCCGCCTGTTCGGCTGGTTCTTCTGGCTGTACAACGCGGGCCTGGTGCTCACGTCGGCCATGATGATCTGGCACGGCTGCCTCACGGTGCTCGGGCAGGAGTCGTCGAGCATGATCGCGGGCATCGCGGGGCTGGGCCACATCCTGCTCAGCGCCGGTATGGTGCTGCTGTTCCTCGCCTTGCGGAAGCGTCTGTTCGCGACGAAGCCCGCCGCCCCGGCTGCGGCCGCCCCGGCCGTCTCGGCCTGACGGCGTTCACCACTCAGGAACGTCAGGGCCGGACAGCCGTGTCCCCGTGATCCGGTCCGGTGCCCGACGAAGTTCCTGAGTTGTGAACAGAGACCGCCCGAGGCCGGAGTCAGTCCGCCTCGACCGAGTCGTCGCGGAGGTGCGCGATGTGCGCCGCGTGCCGGGCCAGGTGGTTCGGGGAGCGGCGCACGAACAGCCAGGCCACGAGCAGCACGACGAACCAGATCGGCGTCACGAGCAGCGCGGTCAGCGTGTCGGGCTGGGTCGTGAGCGCCCACAGGATGAACACGAAGAACGCCAGCACCACGTAGACCATGAACACACCGCCGGGCAGTCGGAAGGTCGACGCGGCGACCTTGTCCTTGCGGGTGCGGCGGTACACGAGGTAGCTGCACAGGAAGATCGTCCAGACGAACATGAAGCACAGGGCCGAGACCGTGGTCACCATGTCGAACGCGGTGCCGATGTCCTTGCCCGCGTAGAGCAGCACCACGCCGGAGAGCAGCAGGATGCACGACAGGAACAGGGCGTTCTGCGGCACCCGGCGGCGCGAGAGGCGGGCGAACATGCGCGGGGCGTCGCCGTCCTGTGCGAGACCGAACACCATGCGCGAGGTCGAGTAGATGCCGGAGTTCGCGCTCGACATGGCGGAGGTCAGCACCACGAGGTTCACCACCGTCGCGGCGATGCCGAGTCCGGCGAGGGCGAACATCGCGATGAACGGGCTCTCGCCGGCGACGTACTCGGTCCACGGGGTGACCGCCATCAGCACGATGAGCGCGCCCACGTAGAACAGCAGCACACGGATCGGGATCGCATTGATGGCCTTGGGCAGGTTGCGCTTCGGGTCCTTGGTCTCCGCCGCTGCGGTGCCCACGAGCTCGATGCCGACGAACGCGAACACCGCGATCTGGAAGCCCGCGACGAAACCCATGAATCCGTGCGGGAACATGCCGCCCTTGTCCCACAGGTTCGAGAAGCTCGCGGTGCCGGCGTCGTGTTGGAATCCGGTGAAGATCATCACGAGTCCGGTGATGATGAGCGCCACGATCGCGACGATCTTGATCAGCGCGAACCAGAACTCCATCTCGCCGAACGCGGCGACGGTCGGGAGATTCAGGGCGAGCAGGATGACGATCACCAGCACGCCGGGGATCCACAGGGGGATTCCGGGGATGAGCGCATCCGTGTATCCCGCGATCGCGATCACGTCGGCGACGCCGGTGACCACCCAGCAGAACCAGTAGGTCCACCCCGTGAAGAAGCCCGCCCACGGGCCGAGCAGGTCGCTCGCGAAGTCGCTGAACGACTTGTACTTCAGGTTCGACAGCAGCAGCTCGCCCATCGCCCTCATGACGAAGAACAGCATGAAGCCGATGATCATGTAGACGAAGATCACCGAGGGGCCCGCGACCGAGATGGTCTTGCCGCTGCCCATGAACAGCCCGGTGCCGATGGCCCCGCCGATCGCGAGCAGTTGGATGTGGCGGTTGCTCAGCGCTCGCCGCAGATGCTGTTCCTCTCCTTCCGCGGCGGTGTCGCGCTCGCGTCCGGTTCCCCCCGTGTACTGCTTCGTCACTTTCTTCCTCCGGTCCTCGTCGACGGTTGCCGTCCGACGGTACCTGGAGGAGGCGCCGAGTCCAGAATCGAGTTCCGGTCTTCCGGCCCGCCGAATCGATTCGATAAGCTGGTGGCACCCCCGATCATCCCCTCAGTTCTGCGAGCCGCTCCTTCATGGCCACCTCCCTCACCACGGGCCGTCCGTGGCGCGTCATCCTTGCCTTCTCCATCCCGCTCCTGCTCGGCAACGTGGTGCAGCAGCTCTACCAGTTCGCCGACGCCATCGTCGTCGGTCGTCATCTCGGCGTCACCTCGCTCGCCGCCGTCGGAGCGACCGGAAGCCTGCTGTTCCTGCTGCTCGGGTTCGCCTGGGGGCTGACGAGCGGTTTCGCGATCCCGATCGCCCAGGCATTCGGCGCGAGGAACGACGCGGCAGTACGCCGATCGGTCGCGACCGGCGTACTGCTCAGCGCCATCACGAGCGTCATCCTGACCGTGGGGGCGCCCCTCCTCGCCGGCCCGATCCTGTCGCTGCTGCAGACGCCGCCCGAGCTGATGGCCGAGGCGACGATCTTCACGCAGATCAGCTTCCTCGGCGCGAGCGCGACGATGTTCTTCAACTACCTGTCCGCGATCATCCGTGCGATCGGCGACTCGAAGACGCCGCTGGTGTTCCTGACCGTGTCGTGTGCGCTCAACGTCGGCCTCGTCGTGTTGATGGTCGGGCCCCTCGAATGGGGAGTGGGGGGAGCTGCGCTCGCCACGGTCGTCGCTCAGGCCGTCTCGGTGGCACTGTGCCTGGAGTTCGTGCGTCGGCGGCTGCCGATGCTCCACCTGCGCCGAGCCGACTGGCGCATCACCCGTGACGACATCGCCGAGCACCTGCGACTCGGCCTGCCGATGGGGTTCCAGGCGTCGATCATCGCGATCGGCACGCTCACGGTGCAGGTCGCGTTGAACACCCTCGGCGCCGACGCGGTCGCGGCCTACACCACGGGCTCGCGCGTCGACAGCCTCGCGGTCGCCCTGCTGTCGTCTCTCGGCCTCGCCGTCTCGATGTACGCGGCGCAGAACCACGGCGGTCGTCGGCCCGACCGCATCCGTCGCGGTGTGGTCGAGGCGACCTGGATGGCGGTCGCCGCCGGTGTGGTCCTCGGTGCCCTGCTGGTCGCATTCGGCGCCCCGATGGTGCGCCTGTTCATCGGCGAAGGATCCGACGTCGTCGTCGACGACGCGCATCGGATGCTCATCATCAACGGCTGCGGGTACTGGGCGCTCGGCATGCTGTTCGTGCTGCGCGGCGCTCTTCAGGGACTCGGTCACACGCTCGTGCCCACCGTGACCGGCGTGATCGAGCTCGTGATGCGCGTGGGCGCGGCGATCGTGCTGGGGGCATGGATCGGATTCGACGGTGTCGCGTTGAGCAACCCGCTCGCCTGGCTCGGAGCGATCGTGCTGCTCGTCCCCGCGTACATCCGCGCCCACCGCGCTCTCGGACGGCTGCCCATCGACCCCGCGGAGGCGACGGAGACCTCGGCCATCGCGATCGTCGGACCGACCGACGGGTCGATGGTCGTGGACGCGGTCGTCACCCAGCCGGTGCGGGTCGTGCGGGCGCGCCGCCTGCGTTGGCCACGTCGTCGCTGACAGCCGCGCCGCTGTCGTTCCGACTGTGCCGGTCCGTACAGATATCCGCCTTCAGGATGATGCGAGTCGCACTTGAGGCGGATGCCCATTCCGGGGGACACTTCTAATGTCGAATGAGTGGAGTAACCACTGACGGGGGGTCGTCATGACGACATTGAGAATGGCCAGTGATCTGGCTGCGGTGATGGTGCCGATCGGTTACGTGGGTGCGGCGCTCGCCGTCATCTTCGCGATCGTCGCGGCGGTCGCGATCGTCCGGGGTTCCGGTGGGCTCGCCGGGGGCGCGGTGGGTCTGTGGATCGTGGGCGCGCTGATGAGCTTCGCGGCGTCCTTCGCGCGCGAGTGGACGCCGCTGATCGTGGCATGCGCGGCGCTGACGGCGATGCTGATCGTCGGGAGCGTCGTGCGCGCGATCGTGAATGCGGCCGGGGTGGAACGTGCCGACCGCGCGGTCGAGGAGCTGCCGAAGGCGGTTCCCGCGTCGAAGACGCCCGTCACGGCGACGTCGAAGACGCCCGTCGCAGCGACGTCGAAGGTTGCGCTCACGAAGACCGGGCCGGCGACGGCGACGATCGCCGTCGTGCGCTGACCTCAGCGGTAGTCACGGTCACGGTGCTGCCCGGCCTCGTCGCCGGACTGCACCCGCGCGGCTTCGCGTGCCCGCAGCTCGACGCGTCGGATCTTGCCGGAGATCGTCTTGGGGAGCTCGGGGACGAACTCGATGATCCGCACCCACAGATGCGATGACAACCGTTCGTGCGCGTGGGCGAAGATCGCGCGCGCCGCATCCGAACCGACGGCCGGAGCTTCCGGGGTCAGGCAGATGTAGGCCTTCGGCACCGCCAGGCGCGTCGGATCGGGACTCGGGATCACCGCTGCCTCGATCACGAGGTCGTGCTCGAGCAGCACGGACTCGAGCTCGAAGGGTGAGATCTTGTAGTCGGAAGCCTTGAACACGTCGTCGGAGCGGCCGACATAGGTGAGATAGCCGTCGTCGTCGCGCACGGCGATGTCGCCCGTGTGGTGGTAACCGCCCGTCCGTGACTCCGCGGTCTTCTCCGGGTCGTCGTAGTAGCCGGCCATGAGCCCGAGCGGCGGCTGCGACAGATCGAGCGCGATCTCACCCTCGCCCTGCCCCTCGGTGACTGCGCCGGTGACCGGGTCGAGCAGCACCACCGGATAACCGGGCAACGGGCGTCCCATCGAGCCGACCTTGCCCGCCTGGCCGGGGGAGTTGCCGATGCACGCGGTCATCTCGGTCTGACCGAACCCGTCGCGGATCGTCCCGCCCCAGGCGTCACGCACCCGGTCGATGACCTCGGGGTTCAGGGGCTCGCCCGCGCCCACCAGTTCGCGCGGAGGGCGGGTGAGCCGGGCGAGATCGGCTTGGATCAGCATGCGCCACACCGTCGGCGGCGCACAGAACGTCGACACGTGGTGGGTGTCCATGACCTGCATGAGCGTGTTCGCGTCGAAGCGGGCGTAGTTGTAGACGAAGACGGTGGCCTCGGCCAGGAACGGCGAGTAGAAGCTGGACCACGCGTGCTTGGCCCAGCCGGGGGAGGAGATGTTGAGGTGCACGTCGTCGGGGCGCACCCCGAGCCACCACATGGTCGACAGGTGCCCGATCGGGTAGGAGGCGTGGGTGTGCTGCACGAGCTTCGGGCGGTTCGTCGTGCCCGAGGTGAAGTAGAGCAGCGCGGTGTCGGACGAGGGGGTCGGACCGTCGGGCGCGAAACCCGCCGGAGCGGCGGTGGAATCGGCGAAGCGTGCCCAGCCGGAGGAGATGTCGTCGCCGACGCCGATGCGCAGGATGCCGGGATCGATGTCGTCGAGGCGATCGGCGAGCGCTCCGAGAGTGATGACCGCCCGCGCGCGTCCGTGCTCGACGCGGTAGGCGAGGTCCGAAGCCGACAACAGGGTCGAGGTCGGGATCGACACGGCGCCGATCTTCGTGATCGCCAGCATCACCTCCCACAGCTCGATCGTGTTGTTCAACATCACGATCACGTGGTCGCCGCGACCGATGCCGAGCGTGCGGAGCCAGGAGGCGACCTGGTCGGATCGCGCCGAGAGCTGCCCGTAGGTCCAGGAGCGCAGGCTCAGGTCGGCCTCGACGATCTGAACCGCCGGGCGGTCGGGGTTCTCGCTCGCGACCACGTCGAACCACTCCAACGCGAAGTTGAACTCGTCGACCTCCGGCCAGACGAATCCGTCGCGGGCCGCCGCATAGTCGGTGGCGTTCGCGAAGAGGAAGTCCCGCATCTCGCGGACGGTGTGCGTGGCGGCGGTGGCGCTGCGGCTCATGGTGCTCCCTTGCTCCTGGCTGGCGTGCCTTCCATCCTCGCGCACGCACCGACGCTCCGCTCGTTCCGGTCGCACTTCGTGCCGTCTGAAACGGAATCGGACGGCACGAAGTGCGACCGGAAGGGTCAGGTGGAGAGCACTCCCGGTCCGTCGCGCAGTTCGAACACGAGCTGGGTCTCGGTGCCGCGCACGACGGGGTGCACCGTGATGTGCTCGAGAACGATGTCGCGCAGGGCCGTCGCATCCTGCACGGCCACATGCACGAGGAAGTCGTCGACGCCGGCGACGTGGAACACCTGAAGGACGCGCGGGATGTCGACCAGGGCATCGAAGAGGGCCGTCACCTTGTCTCCTGTGTGGTTCGCCAGGCGCACCTTGATGATCGCCTGCAGCGGGAAACCCAGAGCGGCCCCGTCGACGCGGATGCGCGTGTCGCGGATCACTCCGCGCTCGCGCAGCGCCCGCACCCGATGTGCGCAGGTCGACTCGGCGAGGCCGAGGCGATGTGCGAGCGCCTTGTTCGTCGTCTCGGCGTCGCGGCTGAGGACCGCGAGCAGCTCGAGGTCGGTCTCGTCGAGTTGCGCTTTCGCCAACGGGTGGCCTCCTTGCCCTTCGGATCCTGCACAGAATAGCGTTCAGCGTCGAATTCCTGGCGGCTTCTGTCGAGTTCCTGCGGTTTCATCGTGATTCCGGCAACGTGGAGTCATGACTGCATCGCTGCATCCCGACACCGTCGCCGTCCACGGCGGCCGCTCCGACCTCGAGGGGCTCGGGGTCCACGCGCTGCCGATCGATCTGTCGACCACGAACCCGCTCCCGGACATCGAGCGCGGCGGCGACTCGTACGAGGCCATGGCGACGGGAGGGCGTCCTCCGGCGGACGGCAGCATGGTCTACGCACGACTGTGGAACCCCACGGTCGCCCGCTTCGAGGAGGCACTCGCCGAGCTCGAGCACGCCGAGGCCGCGGTCGCCTTCGCCTCGGGCATGGCCGCGATGACGGCCGTGATCCTGGCGCACACGGGAGCGACCGGGGCGCGCCACGTCGTTGCGGTGCGTCCGCTCTACGGGGGGACCGACCATCTGCTCGGCTCCGGCCTGCTCGGCGTCGAGACCACCTACTGTCACCCCGACGAGGTCGCTGCGGCCGTGCGCCCCGACACCGGCCTCGTCGTGGTGGAGACCCCGGCGAACCCCACCCTCGACATCGCCGACATCGCCGACGTCGTGCGCCAGGCCGGCACGGTGCCGGTCGTCGTCGACAACACGTTCGCGACCCCCGTGCTGCAGAATCCGATCGACCTCGGGGCGGCGATGTCTCTGCACAGCGCCACCAAGTACCTGGGCGGGCACGGCGATGTGATCGCCGGCGTCGTCGCGTGCAGCGAGGAGACGGCGGAGGCTCTGCGCCGCGTGCGGGCGGTGACGGGAGGGCTGCTGCATCCCCTCGGGGCCTATCTGCTGCACCGCGGCCTCACGACTCTCCCCGTGCGGGTGCGGCACCAGCAGGAGAGTGCGCGGCGGATCGTGCAGTGGCTCATCGATCGACCCGAGGTCGCCGAGGTGTTCTATCCGGGACTCGACGGCGACCCGCGCGGCATCCTGGAACGGCAGATGCGCGGCACCGGCGCGATGATCGCGATGCGCATGCGCGGCGGATTCGCCGCGGCCTCTGCGGTCACCACCGCGACCGCACTGTTCACGCACGCGGTGTCGCTCGGCGGAGTGGACTCGCTGATCCAGCATCCGGCGGCGCTCACGCATCGGCCTGTCCCTCCCGAAGCGCGTCCGGCAGCCGACGTGCTGCGTCTGTCGATCGGCTTGGAGGATGTCGACGACCTCATCGCCGACCTCGCCCAGGCGTTCGCCGGCGTTCCGGCCTTCGAGGTCGACGCGCCCCTCTCCGACCGGGTCACCTCCTCGCGCGCGGCACACCGGGGGGCAGTTCGCGCCTGAGGAGGTGGCTCGGCGTTCCTGTGGCGGATCAGAGGGAGGGGAGTCGGATCGTGCCGGTGGCGATGCGCTCGGTCGGCATCCGGTCGCGGTCGTAGGTGATCTCCGTGTAGCCGTGCGGGGTCGGCACCCCATCGTCGTCGAGGCTGACGAACACGATCTTCTCGATCGTGAGGATGCGCTTGCGCGTGATCATGTTCCTGGCCACCGCGCGCATGGTGAGCGACGTCGTGCCGAAGTGCGTGGCCTGCAGGCCGATCTCGATCAGATCGCCCTGCACGGCCGAGGCCTCGAAGTTGATCTCCGAGATGTGCTTGGTGACGGCACGGTAGTTGCCGAGCTGGACGATCGCATAGATCGCCGCTTCTTCATCGATCCACTTCAGCAGGCTGCCGCCGAACAATGAGCCGTTCGCGTTGAGGTCCTCCGGACGGACCCACTTGCGCGTGCGGAAATTGAGTCCGTCCTCCGACCACTGCCACGCCGGTGCCTTCTGCTTCGCCATGGGCACGAGGCTAGGCGGGTCGTGAGTCCGCGATGTTACGGCCCCTTTTCGCGCAGGGCACAGGGGCCTGGCACCCCCGTTTGTGCACTAGCCACAAGAAACTGAGTTTCATCGGTGCTGAGACTTGGTTTCGAGCGGCAAATCCGGGGGTCGCGAGTCGGGGTGCCCATACAGTCGCCGGTGGCAACGACGCCACTGACCCCGGGAGTCCTCAATGACGAGTACCACGCCCCACTCGCACGGAATCGGCATGCGCATCGCCGTGATCGTGCTCAGCCTGCTGCTGGCCGCGATGGTGATCCTGTTCTTCGCGACGACGAGCAAGATCGCCGCCGGTGCCTCCGAGCTCGCCGACGGAACGACGTCCGCGAAAGAAGGATCGGCCGACCTCGCTGCCGGTGCCGCAGACCTCTCGGCCGGTGCGTCGCAGCTCGCCACGGGGACAGGTGTCCTCTCCGCGGGCGCGGCCAGCGCGCAGGAGGGCTCCCAGAAGCTGAGCGACGGGGCCACGACGGCGGCGAGCGGTGCCATGAGCCTGGCCGACGGCGCGAGCAGCCTCGCCGCCGGCGCATCGACCGCGGCAGCCGGTGCCGGCAAGGTCAGCGGGGGAGCCCAGAGCGCGCTCGCCGGGGCTCAGGAGCTCTCGACGAAGATGGCGCAGGCGGATGCCGGGGCGCAGACGCTGGCAGCGGGAGTGTCGACCCTGGCCGCCGGAGTCAACGGAGCGCACGCGTACGCCGGGCAGGTACTGGCGGGTGCGAGCGCGCTCAGCGGCACGCTCGGCACGAAGGTCGACGCGAACGTGATCGCTCTCGCGCAGCCCGAAGCGAAGAGCCTCCTGCAGGGAGTGGCATCCACGGCGCCAGGGCATTCGCAGCAGCTTGCCGACGCGCTCGCCACGATGTCAGCCGCCGACGAGCAGAACCTGCAGCTCAAGGCGCTCGCCGAACTGGCTGCCGGCGTCGATCAAGAGGTCGATGCGATGGCTCCCGTGGCGGCCAAGGGGTCCGACCTCGCCCAGGGGCTCGTCGCCGCCGCCGGCGGGTCGGCGAAGGTCACGGCCGGGGTCAACGGCCTCATCAACGGCGACGTCGCGAACAAGTGGCCGGGCACCGTGGCGCTGGTCGCTCCCCAGGGGGCGCCGGCCCTCGTCGCGGGCGCGCAGTCCCTGCACTCCGGCACGTCGCAGCTCTCGGCCGGCGCCGCCACGCTGGCCGCCGGGTTGCAGACGCTCTCCACCGGGGCCTCCTCCCTCTCCTCCGGCACGGCGAACCTCAGCGCGGGCGCAACCCGCCTGAACGACGGCGCCAGCACGCTCGCCACCGGCGTCGGTGCGCTGCAGGCCGGTGCCGGCGACCTCAACATCGGCATCGAGAAGCTCTCCGCCGGCGCGGCGACGGTCGCGGACGGCTCCGGCGATCTCGCGGACGGCGGCGACAAGCTCGAGGCCGGGGCCGCCGACCTCGCCGCGGGGAACGGGTTGATCGCCGACGGCTCCGACACCCTCGCCACCGCCACCGCGGGGGCCGCGCCCTCGATGCTGCCGTGGATCCTCGGCATCGCCCTGGCCGGGCTGATCGCGATCGGCTTCTGGGTCGGTCACCGCATCTCCCACCGCCGCTCGCTGGCCCTCGCCGCCTGATCCGCGTCCGCTCACCCCACCCGCCTCCATCCCCACCCGAGGGCCTGGGCGGATGCCTCCCCACCGGCATCCGCCCAGGAACTCGCATCTGCCCGCATCCGCGCGCATCTGCCCGCATCCGCTCGCATCCGCTCGCATCTGCCCGCATCCGCTCACGGCAGAGCCGCCCAGGGCAGAATCCGCTCCGCACGCCCGCGGGGCGACAGAGGCTGGGGGCATGAGCGAAGACAACCCCATCCCGCAGTTCGGTCCCGAAGCCCGGCGCGCACTGTTCCACGAGCGGGTGCTCGTGCTCGACGGTGCTCTCGACGACGACAACGGCACGCTGCTGATGACCCAGCTGCTCGCGCTGTCGGCCGAGGACCCCGTCGCCGACATCGCGCTGTGGATCCACTCGCCCGGCGGCTCCGTGCCGTCGATGCTGGCCATCCGCGACATCATGCGGCTGATCCCCAACGACGTCGCCACCCTCGCCCTCGGACTCGCCTGCAGCGCCGGACAGTTCCTGCTTTCCGCCGGCACCCCCGGCAAGAGGCGGGCGCTGCCGCACGCACGCATCCTGATGCATCAGGGTTCCGCGGGCATCGGCGGATCCGCGGGCGAGCTCGAGACGCAGGCCGACGACCTGCGGCATATGCGCGACACCGTGCTCGGCCTCATCTCCGACGACACGGGCCAGCCCATCGCGCGCATCTTCGAGGATTCCCTTCACGACCGCTGGTACACCGCGGTGCAGGCGCAGGACTACGGCTTCATCGACGGCATCGTGGCCTCGATCGCCGAGGTGATGCCGCGACGACGTGCGCGCGTCGGACTGGGGGCGGACGCATGAGCGGCTACACGATCCCGAACGTCATCGCGCAGCATCCCCGAGGCGAGCGCATCATGGACGTCTATTCGCACCTGCTCGCGGAGCGGGTCATCTACCTCGGCACGGGCATCGATGCGGGGGTCGCGAACGCCCTCATCGCGCAGCTGCTGCATCTCGACGCGGACAGCCCCGAATCCGGCATCCAGTTCTACATCAACAGCGAGGGCGGCGATCCGGGCGCAGCGCTCGCGATCTACGACACCATGCAGCACATCCGTCCCGGCGTCGCGACCACCTGCGTCGGGCAGGCCATCGGACCGGCAGCACTCCTCGTCGCTGCCGGAGATCCGGGGGCGCGGGCCGCCCTCGCCCATGCGCGCATCGTGCTGCACCAGCCGGCCGGACAGTCCCGGGGTGCGATCCCCGACCTGATCCTCGCGGCCGACGAGGTGGTGCGGGTGCGCTCCGACATGGAGGAGATCCTGGCCAGGCACAGCGGCCGGACGGTCGCGGAGCTCCGGGTCGACACCGATCGCGACCGGGTGTTCACCGCCGCCGCCGCCCTCGACTACGGGCTGGTCGACACGGTGCTGGGAGCGCGGAGCTGATCTGCCTTCCGGGCTCGCGGACGGATGCATGAGCGGCGGACGATTGCATGACCGATGCGGTGCCTGTGGTCATGCATCCGTCCGTCGATCATGCAGATGACGGCTCCGGGATCACGCGGCGAGGGCGAACGCGCCACGCGAAGGGGCCGTCGATCGCAGACTGTCGGCAACGTCGCTCGTCAGCTCGACGAGGCTCGTGTCGAGGGCTCCGGCGATCGCGGCGATCATCTCGCTCGACGGCTCCTTCAATCCACGCTCGACCTCGGAGAGGTACTGCGGCGAGACACCGGCCTTGTCGGCGGTCTCGGAGAGGGTCTCCTCGCGGTCGTGACGTCGGCGGCGCAGCTGGTCACCCAGCAGGTGTCTCCACAGGGGCTCGGGATCGCTCGGGCGGGGGCGTTCGGAGCGAGGGGTGCGCGGGAATGCGAGGATGTCGGCCATGCCTCACGATAATCCGCGGCATCCGGCGGCTTCGAGCGGTTCTGCTCAGAGCAGAACCGTGGTTCAGCAGTCTGCGCGCCCCGAGGTGTGATCGGGAGTGGGAGTGCGATCGGGAGCGGGCTCGGGCTCCGCGGCGACAGATGCGGCCGCATCCGTCGCCGCCCAGCTGGCGAGCATCCGCAGCTTGTCCGCCGACGCCGTGCCCGGCTCGGCGGTATAGGTCGACAGGTGGAGTCCCGGGTCGGCCGGCAGCTCGAACGCCTCGTAGGTCAGCTCCATCTCTCCGACGATCGGATGCGCGATGCGCTTCACGCCCGTGCGGTGGAAGCGCACGTTGTGGGCGGCCCAGAGGGTGCGGAACCGCTCGCTCCGCGTCGAGAGCTCGCCGACGAGATCGGTGAGCTTCCGATCGAACGGATTGCGGCCGGCCTCACCGCGCATCGCCGCGACGAGCTCCTGCGTGTTGCGGTCCCACTCCGGGTAGAACTCCTGCGCCGCCGGATCGAGGAACGCGAAGCGGGCGCTGTTGGGCTGCGGCTGCGCGAACACCGGCGCGTAGAGGGCACGGCCCAGGGCGTTCGCGGCCAGGTAGTCGAAGTAGTTGTTGCGCACGATCGCCGGCGCCTCGGTCATGGCATCGAGCAGGCGGAGGATGCTCGCACGCAGCTCCGTGGCCTTCTTCCGCGGCGTGCGTGCGACCGGCGAGGCGTTCGCGGTGCGGGCGAGGTCGAACAGGTGCGCGGTCTCGGCCTCGTCCAGCTGGAGCGCGCGGGCGAGGGCGTCGAGTACGCTGTCGGACGCGCCGGACAGGTCGCCGCGCTCGAGCCGCGTGTAGTAGTCCACGCTGACACCCGCGAGGAGCGAGACCTCCTCGCGGCGCAGGCCCGGTACGCGGCGGTTGCCCCCGAATGCGGGGAGGCCTGCCTGATCGGGGGTGATGCGTGCGCGCCTCGTGGAGAGGAACTCGCGCACCTCGCTGCGGGTGTCCATGCCTTCGACGGTACGCGCTCAGCGACCGTGGAGGGAGGTACTGGCGGTACCGGTGACCGATCCGCGACGCCTCACAGTGCCGCGGTCACCCCGGGCAGCAGCTTGCCGAGGATCGCCCCCAACTGTTCGCGCTCCTGTGCGGTGAGCGGATCGAGCACGAGCTCCCGCACCTGCTCGACGTGCACGGGGGCGGCCGTGCGCAGCATCTCCCGTCCGGCCGGAGTCAGTGCGGCCGAGAGGGTGCGCTTGTCGGACCCGCACGAGGTGCGGGTGACCCAGCCGCGTTCCTCGAGAGAATCCAGAGCGTGGCTCAGGCGGGATCGGCTGAGGCCGGCGATGCGGGCGAGCTCGGTCATGGTGACGGCGCTCTCACCCTGACCTGCCAGGGTGACGAGGATCGCGTATCGGGCGTGGTTGAGCCCGACCTCTTCCTTCAGCGTGCGATCGAGCACCTGCGGCAGCAGCTGGACGAACCGGATGACGGGGAGCCAGGTCTCCATCTCGGTGTCGTCGAGGCGACGCGGATGCTGCTGCTCCGCCGTCATGCTGTCCTCCTGGGTGTCACTCGGGTATCCCGCGGGTGTCACGCTGCCGACAGGTCGAGCGTGTGCGCCGTGTGGTCGCGCTTCGCCTGCAGGTAGCGGGTGTTCGCTTCGGACAGGTGCACCTCGGTGCGCACGCGCTCGGTGACGCGGATGCCGAGCGCTTCGAGCTGCACGGCCTTGTCGGGGTTGTTGCTCAGCAGGCGGATGCCGTCGACGCCCAGCGCGTTCAGCATCTGGGCGGCCACCGTGTAGTCGCGCTCATCTTCGCCGTGGCCCAGGGCGACGTTCGCCTCGTACGTGTCGAGGCCCGCGTCCTGCAACGCGTAGGCGTCGAGCTTGGCGTACAGGCCGATGCCCCGGCCCTCCTGGCGGAGGTAGAGCAGGAACCCGCCTTCGTCGGCGATGCGCTCGACGGCTTCGCGCAGCTGGGGGCCGCAGTCGCAGCGCTCGGAGCCGAACACGTCGCCGGTGAGGCATTCGCTGTGCGGACGGACGAGCGGTGCGTCCCCGCCGTCTATCGCGCGTTCGAGTGCGGCGCGCCAGTCGCCGAGCCCGAGCAGCAGGTGCTCGCGGCCGTCGACGAGGCCGTCGAAGGTGACCACGTCGGCGGTCGTGGAGAAGCCGTCGCCGAAGCGCAGCGGCACGCGGACGCGAGTGCGTTCCGTGGCGACCGGAGCGACGGTTGAAGTTTCAATCATGTCGGGTGCAACGCGGCGTTCGGCGGACTATTCCCGGATCCCAGGATTTCGGAGGGGCTCCGTCAGAACCTCCCATCCGCGAGGGATTCGGTGTGGACTGGAGTCCACGCGACAGAAGGAGCAACACGAATGCGCGGAGTAGTCATGCACGCCCCCGGAGACGTCCGGGTCGAAGAGCGCGAGAAGCCCACCATCTCCCGGCCGACCGATGCGGTGATCCGCATCGCCGCGACCTGCATCTGCGGCTCGGACCTGTGGCCCTACCGCGGTGCCAACGACGTCGACCACGCGCCGATGGGGCACGAGTATGTCGGCGTGGTCGAGGAGATCGGCACCGAAGTGCAGACGCTGCGGGTCGGCGACTTCGTCGTCGGATCCTTCATGGCGTCGGACAACACGTGCGAGATCTGTCAGGCGGGGTACCAGTCCCGCTGCGTGCACGTGGTGCCGATGGGGCGCTACGGCACGCAGGCCGAGTACTCGCTCGTCCCGCACGCCGACGGCACGCTGGTCGTCACGCCCGGCCGGCCCGACGCCGATCTGATCCCCTCACTGCTCGCCGCGTCCGACGTCCTCGGCACGGGATGGTTCGCAGCCGTGGCCGCCGAGGTCGGACCGGGGAAGACCGTCGCCGTGGTCGGCGACGGCGCGGTCGGTCTCCTCGGGATCCTCGCCGCACGGGAGCTCGGTGCCGAGCGCATCATCGCGATGAGTCGGCACGCCGATCGGCAGGCGCTGGCGCGCGAGTTCGGCGCGACCGACATCGTCTCCGAACGCGGGGATGGGGGAGTGGCCCGCATCAAGGAACTCACGAACGGTCTCGGTGCGCATTCGGTGATCGAGGCCGTCGGCACCCAGGAATCGATGATGCAGGCGATCCGCTCCACCCGCCCCGGAGGTCACGTCGGCTTCGTCGGCGTCTCTCACGACGTGGCGCTGCCCGGCGAGGAGCTGTTCTACTCCGGCGTGCACCTGCACGGCGGGCCCGCTCCGGTGCGCCGCTTCCTCCCCGAGCTGATCCAGCTCATCTGGGACCGGAAGATCGACCCGGGCAAGGTGTTCGACCTCACCCTTCCGCTCGAAGAAGCCGCCGAGGGCTATCGGGCCATGGACGAGCGCCGTGCCACGAAGGTGCTGCTCACGGTGTGACCTCGCGGCGGGCGGAGATCTCCGTGTCGGGCGGAGATTCGACAGGAGATTCTCCGCCCATGGCGTGGTTCTCCTCCCGAGCCTGCGGCGATGTGTGTGGCTGTGCCCTGCGCCGCACGACCCTCAACTCGCTCGCGAGGATGCCGAGCACGACGAGCGCCCCTCCGATCAGCGCGGTGGCGGGCAGGCGTTCACCGGCGATGCGTCCGATGACTCCTGCCCACACCGGTTCCCCGGCGTAGATGATCGTCGCGCGGGTGGGGGAGACCGACTTCTGGGCCCAGTTCATCGTCAACTGGATCAGGCAGCTCGCCGCCCCCAGGCCGACCGCACAGCCGACCCAGATCCACGAGAACTCCGGCACGTCCTCGCCGACCACCGGCATCGTGAGCAGTCCCAGCGCTCCCGCGGTCAGCAGCTGCACCACGGTGATGCGTCCGAGGTCGATCTTCCCGGCGAAGAGGCTGATCAGGATGATCTCGGCGGCGATCGGCAGCGTGCTGATCATGGTCGTGATCTCGCCTGCGCCGAGAGTAAGCGCGAAGGCGTCGGGGCCGGCGATGAACAGCAGCCCGACGAAGGCCAGACCCGCCCCGACGAACGCCATGGCGGGCGGGCGCTTGCGGAACACGGCCCACTGCGCCAGCGGCACCAGCGGCACGTACATCGCGGTGATGAAGGCCGAGGTGCTGCTGTCGATGGTCTGCAGCCCCAGCGTCTGGAGGCCGTAGCCGAGGTAGATCATCACCCCGATCGCGACGCCCGCGCCGACATCGCGCCAGCGGATGCCGCGCAGCACGCGTCGGAAGATCACGACGCTGATCAGTCCCGCGATGAGGAACCGGATGCCGACGAAGAACCAGGGTCCGGAGTGCTCCATCGCCCAATGCACGAGCAGGAACGTGCCGCCCCAGACGGCGGTGATCGCGATGAGCGCGGCTTCCTGCGGTCGGAACCGCATCCAGCGGAGACGAGAGGGCATCGTTGGCCCTTTCTCGACGTTGCCGGATCGAGCCTAGTGCGCCGGACCCGTCGCTCGGATCGTGACGGAAGAAGACGATGACGCACCGGACGCCGCCGCCGACTCGGTAGCCTCGCAGCATGAGCGACTTCGTGAGTGCCGTCGAACTGAACGACCTGCTGACCCGGGGTGCACCGGTGCGCGTGATCGACGTGCGGTGGCGCCTGGATCGTCCGGAGGCCGGGCACGACGACTACCTCACCGGGCACATCCCGGGCGCCGTGTTCGCCGCGCTCGACACCGAGCTCTCCACCCATGGCGAGCCGTCGGAGGGACGGCACCCGTTGCCGTCGACGGCCACCCTCCAGGACGCGGCGCGTCGGTGGGGCGTGCGTGCGGGCGACACGGTGGTCGCCTACGACGACTTCAAGGGGATCGCGGCCGCCCGTGCCTGGTGGCTGCTGCGTCAGGCCGGCGTCGATGTGCGGGTGCTCGCCGGCGGCATCCGCGGGTGGAAGGATGAGGGCTTCGCCGTCGCGACCGATGATGTGGCGCCGGATCGTGGCGATGTCGTCCTCACGGAGATCGGTGCGGATGCGCTGACGATCGACGAGGCCGCCGCGTTCCCGGCATCCGGTGTCCTGGTGGATGTGCGGGCCCCCGAACGCTACCGCGGCGAGACCGAGCCGCTCGATCCCGCGGCAGGACACATCCCCGGCGCACGCAACCTGCCCACCCTGCTGCATCTGGACGCCACAGGCCGCATCCTCGACCGGGAGACCGTGCTGGCGAACTTCGCCGAGGTCGGCGTCACGCCGGGCACGGCCGTCGCGGCATACTGCGGTTCCGGCGTGACGGCCGCGCACACCGCCCTGGTCCTGCATGAGGTCGGCATCGAGGCGAAGGTCTTCCCCGGGTCGTGGAGCCAGTGGTCGAACACCCCCGGCCGACCGGTCGCGACCGGAGATCAGCCCGGCTGATCCTCCCGGGGGCCATAGCCCCAGTGCAATCCGAGGGCGCCGGGGCCGAAAGCCCGGCGCACCAGATGCACCGACGTTCCCCGGGGCGGCGGCAGCGGCGTCATGATGACGCCGTCCGGTGTCTCGAGGTGCTCCTCGCACCAGTCAGGGATCGCGTCCGGATGGAAGCGTGTCCACACCAGCAGCTCTCTGGCCTTCTGCGCCAGGGCGTGGCCGGTGTCGCGCGTCGCGGGGTAGTCGGGCGGGTACTCCACCGACCACTCCACCATCGCCGTCTCCGGCGCGGTCAGCGGCACATCGAGCTCGAACAGCACCCCGTGCACCTCGCCGTCGGGGTGGGAATAGCGCGCGGCGATCCGGCCCCCTGCCACCGCCTTCAGCAGAGGTGCGGGGGTGCGCACCCCGGGGGTGATCTCGAGGAAGGGGATCGCCGTGATCGTGCCGACCGTGGACTGCACGATGCTGCGCGTGATGCTGAATGCGACGTTGCCGTCCGCGCCGACATCGGTCACCGAATGCGTCGTGAGCTCGCGGGAGGTGTCGGGGTAGGAGGCGCCGAGCGCGCGGAAGGCGTCGATCACCGCCAACTCGAGCTCTTCCTCGTCGATCGGGAACTGGTTGGGTCCGAGCGGACCTGTGCGGTTCGTCGATCGGAGCAGTCTGCTCAGCGCCCCCGTGTCGAGTCCGAGGAGTTCCTCGATGTCGCTGAGCGCGGCGAGCGACTGCGCCCCCTCCGGCCGTCGCGCGCCGGATCGCCAGTAGCTCAGCGTGGCCATCGACACGCGGTTCCCGCGCGCCTTGAGCTGACGCTGCAGCCACGACAGCGTCACCGGCTTCGCGTTTATCGCGTCGCGCAGGGCGTTCGCGAAGTCATCGGGTTCGGCTCTGCGCGCGTCATCTTCGAAACTCATCACAGATCCCCTCCGGTATGTGAAGATCAGCGCCTTAGAGTGAGCATACGACCGCACGCGCGTACCTCAGGGGACCGGGTGGGCATGTGGGGTCACTTGGCCGTCTTCGCAGGCAGGGTGCCCGACCCTGCGATCACCGGCCTGACGCAGTGATGCCCCCCTTGCTGCGTATGTCGTGAAGCCCGGCAATCGATCTGGGGAGATCAGCCGGGCTTCACGAATCCTCCCTCCGCAGGGCTCCCGGCGTTGCGGCTCCGCCGCCCCGCGTAGACTGGGAGCAACACCCCGGAGGACTCTGGACCGTCATGTCTGCCCCTGCTCGCGCATTCACCATGCGCCACGTGCAATTGCTGCGCGCCCTGTTCGCCGCAGTCGCTGCACTGATGATCACGTTCTCGTCTGATCACTCCGCCGCCGTCGGCCTGTCCGTGTTCAGCGGCTTCGTCCTCATCACCGCTCTCGTCCAGGTGCTCGCCGCCTGGCTGGTGCTCCCCGCCGGCTCACGCTGGTCGTACGTCCTGCTCGCCGCGGTCGGCGTCGTCGCCGGCATGGTGAGCGGAATCCCGGTGTGGCGTTCCGACGACCTGTTCTTCATCATCGTCTCCTCCTGGGCCATCGTCAGCGGCGGCATCGAGCTGCTCGCCGGCATCCGCTCCCGGCGCACCGGCGGAATGCTGTCGCGCGATGCGATCACCGTCGGGGGCCTAGGTGTTCTGCTCGGCGTGGCCCTGCTGCTGATCCCGGCCGGGTTCCTGCAGGAGTACACGATCGACAAGGCCGGCACGTTCGTCCTCTCCGGGATCATCCTCGGCGTCGGCATGTTCGGCGGCTATGCGGCGATCGTCGCGGTCTTCCTCGGCATCGCCGGCCTCACGCCGAAGCAGGTCGATGCCGTCGCCACGGTGTCCGAATCGAACGACAGCGCCGCCCCCGCGGAGCATGGAGGAGAGCGATGAGCGACGAGAAGCCCACCCGCCGGGACATTCTGCGGCCCCTGCACCTGCTCCTCATCGCGCTCGGCTGCGGCGTCTTCGCCATGGTCGTCACCCTGGTCTCGACCGGAGCCTTCACCGCACGCGTGAACGCGTCGATCGCCGACGGCACCTACGACGGGCTGACCCCGATCGCGCTGGGGCTCGTCGTCGGCGGTGGGGCGTTCATCGTGACGCTGCTGATCCTGGCGATGCTCATCCTCGCTGTCGATCCGTCCGACGTCACCAAGACGATCGATCGTCCGGTGCTGTACGACCCGGAGCCCGACGGGGAGAGCCCTGACTCCGAGGCTTCCGGCCGCCCGGCGTCCTCCTGACGCGCTCCGCAGGAGCGGCGGATCTGCTCGTCGACGGGATCCTCTAACATCCGATTAAAGAGCGCGTCAGGCGTTCTGAATCGCGCGGATCTCCGGTACTTTCGGCGTACCCTCTGGACAATCGTCTCTAGACATCCGATGTCTCGTGTCGGACACTGACTTCTGACGCGCCCCGCATCCACGACCGGTTGCGAGACCGCACGGCCCCAGATGATCAACGATGCTCCGGAGGTTTGCTGTGATGATGGACCCCATTTCCCGCCGACAGGCGCTGCAGGTGGGCGGCCTCGCCCTCCTCGCCCCGCTCGTCCCTCAATTCCTGGCCGCTCGGCCTGCGGCTGCGAACGCATTCTCGGTGGACGCCGCTCTGCGCGCCGTCCCCGCCGGTGCGATCCCGCGTCCGCAGCTCTCGCCGTACGCCCTCTGGTACGCGACCCCGGCGACGAGCTGGGAGACGCAGGCGCTCCCCATCGGCAACGCGCGCCTCGGCGCGAAGCTGTTCGGGAACCCGGACGCCGAAGTGATCCAGTTCAGCGAGCAGAGCCTGTGGGGCGGTGTCAACGACTACGACAACGCGCTCGCTGGCCAGCCCGACGGAGCGTACGACACCAGCGTCACCGGTTTCGGTTCGTTCCGCGACTTCGGCGAGGTGACCGTCGCGTTCGGCGCACGCACCGTCGTGAGCTCGCCGGGAGGCCCGTACGAGGTATCGGGTGGCGAGAGCGTCGAGAAGACCTTCGACGGGAATCCGGCCACGAAGTGGTGTCTGATCGCGCCGCCCGCCGAGGTGATCTGGCAGGCCGATCTCGCGGAGCCGGTCGCCGTCTCCTCCTACGCGCTCACGAGCGCGAACGACGTCCCCGCCCGCGATCCGCAGGACTGGCGGTTCGAAGGGTCTGCCGATGGAGCGGCCTGGGTCGCGCTCGACACGCGGGCTGAAGCGCCGTTCCCGCAGCGGCTCCAGACCAAGAGCTTCTCGTTCGCGAACACGACGGCGTACGCGCACTACCGCTTCGTCTTCGCGCCGAAGGCGGGGGTCAGTCACTTCCAGGTCGCCGAGGTCGCGCTCGGCGGGGTCGACCTCGCACAGGGGAGCGCCGTCTACGTGTCGTCGCCCAGCGGCCACGCCGACTCCCTCGTCGGCACCGTGGACGCCGACCCCGCGACCGTCTGGGCGGTTCCGTCGACCGGGTCAGGGGCGGTCTGGCAGGTCGAGCTCAGCGCCAAGCTCGCCCTGAACGGCTACGTGCTCACGAGTGCTCCCGACGCGCCGGAACAGGATCCGCGGGACTGGACGGTCTCCGGCTCGGACGACGGGCTCGGCTGGAAGACGCTCGACACGCGCACCGGGGAAACGTTCCCGGAGCGCGGCACCGGGCGGGTCTTCTCGTTCGCGAACACCACCGCCTACACGATGTACCGCATCTCGTTCTCCGCACCCGGCGCGCTCCGTCTCGGCGGCATCGCCTTCACCGGCGGTGGCTTCAGCACCGCCGGAGCCCGCGCCGTCGTCGATTACCGACGTGCGCTCGACATCGCGGACGGCACCCACAGCACCCACTTCGCCACCGCACAGGGCACGGTGCTGCGTGAGGCGTTCGCCAGTCGGGATGCCGACGTGATCGCGGTGCGGTTCACCGCCGACCGCCCCGGTGCGCTCACCGCTCTCATCACCCTGGTCTCGAAGCAGGACGGCGTCGCGACGACAGTCGACGCGGGCGGCCGCCGAATGGGCTTCGCCGGAACCATGGCCAACAACCTCACGCACGCGGCCGCGGTGCGCATCGCGGAGACCGACGGAGAGGTGGTCGCCGCCGAGGGCGGACTGCGCGTCTCCGGCGCCGCGAGCATCACCCTGCTGCTCGACGCCCGCACCGACTACCGCCTGAGCGCCGCACACGGATGGCGCGGTGCGGCGCCGCAGCCGGCGATCGAGAAGGCCCTGAACGCGGCGGCCTCCCGCTCGTGGAAGAGCCTCCGCTCGGCGCACACCGCGCAGGTCTCCGAGCTCATGCAGCGCGCGAAGGTCGAATGGGGGGTCACCGACGGCGCCGTGATGGCGATGCCCACCGACCGTCGACTGCTCCGCTACGGCACGGGCGAGGCCGACCCGACGCTGGAGCAGACGCTCTACGCCTACGGGCGTTATCTGCTCCTCAGCTCGTCGAAGCCCGGCGGGCTGCCCGCCAACCTCCAGGGACTGTGGAACAACAGCAATCAGCCGGCATGGGCCAGCGACTACCACACGAACATCAACATCCAGATGAACTACTGGGGGGCCGAGACCGCCGACCTCCCGGAGTCGCACGAGGCCCTCGCGACCTTCATCCGTGAGGTGGCCGTGCCCAGCAGAATCGCCACGCGGAACGCGTTCGGTGCCGACGTGCGCGGGTGGACCGCCCGCACCTCGCAGAGCATCTTCGGCGGCAACGCGTGGGAGTGGAACACGATCGCCAGCGCCTGGTATGCGCAGCACCTCTACGAGCACTGGGCGTTCACGCAGGACAAGAAGTACCTGCGCGATCTGGCCTACCCGCTGATCAAGGAGATCTGCCAGTTCTGGGAGGACCAGCTCAAAGAGCTCCCCGACGGCACCCTGGTCGCACCGATGGGCTGGTCTCCCGAGCACGGCCCGCGCGAAGACGGGGTGATGCACGATCAGCAGATCATCTGGGACCTCTTCCAGAACTACCTCGAATGCGCGAAGGCCCTCGGCGTCGACAAGAAGTACCAGGGGACGATCGCCGACATGCAGCAGCGCCTGGCCCCGAACAAGATCGGCCGCTGGGGGCAGCTCCAGGAGTGGCAGACCGACCGCGACGACCCGAACGACATCCATCGGCACACCTCGCACCTGTTCGCCGTGTACCCGGGGCGCCAGATCACTCCGGATACTCCGGAGCTCTCGGCGGCGGCACTGGTCTCACTCAAGGCGCGTTGCGGTGAGAAGGAGGGCGTGCCGTTCACCGCTGCCACGGTCTCGGGCGACAGTCGCCGTTCCTGGACCTGGCCGTGGCGCGCGGGACTCTTCGCGCGCCTGGGCGACGCCGAGCGGGCAGGCATCATGGTGCGCGGCCTGCTCACGTACAACATCCTGCAGAACCTGTGGGCGAACCATCCGCCGTTCCAGCTCGACGGCAACTACGGCATCGTCGGCGCGATCGCGGAGATGCTCGTGCAGAGTCATGGCGACGTCATCCGGCTGCTGCCCGCCGTCCCCGCGGACTGGGCGGTGAGCGGATCGTTCGCCGGGCTCCGCGCACGGGGCGGATACCGGGTGGACTGCACGTGGCGGGACGGGAAGGTCGTCGCCTACGACGTCGTCGCCGATCGGGCACCGAACATGAGCAACGTGATCGTGGTCGTGAACGGAGAACGTCGCAAGGTGAAGCCGGGCAACCCGAAGAACGGCAAGCCCATGCGCGACCTCGGCCCGGCGCACTGACCCCGGCGGCACCGACGTCGGAGGGCGACGTCGGTGCCGCCATCCCGCATGAATCCGGAATACCGCTGCGGTGGATCGGCTTGTTCCTGGAGTGACTGCCTCCGTCGACCGCGCCTCCATCGGACTCCGGTCGGAGCGGGGCCCCATTCTCGGTGCGCTCATGCTGGCCACCGGCCTGATCGCGATCGACGCCACGATCCTCGCGACCGCCGTGCCCAGCATCGTCCGCGACCTCGGCAGTTACCAGCAGTTCCCGTGGCTGTTCTCGGTGTACCTCCTGGCACAGGCCGTGAGCGTCCCCATCTACTCCCGCTTCGCGGACACCGTCGGACGCAAGCCGATCATCCTGCTCGGCATCGCCCTGTTCCTGCTCGGCTCCATCCTCTGCGGATTCGCGTGGAGCATGCCGGCGCTGATCGTGTTCCGCATCATCCAGGGCATCGGCGCCGGTGCCGTCGCACCGATGTCGATGACCATCGTCGGCGACATCTACACCGTCGCCGAACGTGCCAAGGTGCAGGGATACGTCGCGAGCGTCTGGGCGATCTCGTCGGTCGTCGGCCCGGCGCTCGGGGGGATCTTCGCGCAGTTCGACGCCTGGCGGTGGATCTTCTGGATCAACATCCCGCTCTGTCTGATCGCCGGATGGATGCTGCTGCGCAACTACAAGGAGCAGAAGCAGACCCAGAAGCACAGCATCGATTACGGGGGAGCGGTGCTGCTCACGATCGGGCTGACCGCGCTCATCCTCGGCATGCTCGAGGGCGGGAACGCCTGGGCGTGGCTGTCGGTGCAGAGCGCCCTCTGCTTCGGTCTGGGAGTGATCGCGCTGGTCGCCTTCGGGTTCGTCGAGCGCCGCGTCGCCGAGCCGATCGTCGACCTGCGCCTCGCGGGTCGACGGCTCATCCTCACCACCACGATCGTGTCGCTCGGTGTCGGCGCACTGATGCTCGGTGTCACCAGCTTCGCTCCGGCCTACCTCGAAGGGTCCACCGGCATCGCCCCGTTGCTCTCCGGTCTCGCGGTCGCCGCTCTGACCCTCGGCTGGCCGCTCGCCGCCGCGAACGCGGGACGCCTGTACCTGCGCATCGGCTTCCGCCGCACCACGTTGATCGGCATGAGCATCACGACGGTCGCCGCCATCGCCCTGGCCTCGGTCGCCTCGTGGCCGAATCCGTTCGTGATCGCCGGCATCGCGTTCCTCTTCGGCTTCGGGCTCGGATGGAGTGCGGCGCCGACGCTGATCGCCGCGCAGGCCTCGGTCGGCTGGGGCGAGCGCGGGGCGGTGACGGGTATGAACGCGTTCGCGCGCTCGGCCGGGAGCGCCGTCGGCGTGGCCGTGTTCGGGGCGATCTCCAATGCCGTGATCGCGCAGGGGGTCGGTCCCGACGATCCCGGCACGATCATCCATGCGTCGGTGTGGGTGTTCGTCGCGGTCGCCGTGACCGCGGTGCTCACCCTGCTCGCCGCCGCCTTCATGCCGAAGGACAGTGTCGAGGAGCGCTCCGGAGAGTCAGCCCCCTAGCCCGCGCGCCTTCCTGCGCCCGTGCACTCGTCGAGTTGACGGCGCCTGGGGGGCGAGTCGGGCTCAGCCTCGCGGCTACTGCGCGAGCTTCTCTGCGATACCCGTGTACGTCGCCGGGGTCAGCGCGAGCAGGCGCTGCTTGGCGGCGTCGCCGATCTCGAGACCCTGCACGAACTCGGCGAGGTCGGCCGCGCCCACCCTGTGGCCGCGTGTCAGCTCCTTGAGGAGTGCGTACGGGTCGGTGATCGTGGAGCGTCCGGCGACGACCTCGGCGCGGATGACGGTCTGGATGGCCTCGGCCAGCACCTCCCAGTTCACGTCGAGGTCGGCGAGCAGCACGTCGCGCGACAGCGAGATCGCGTTCAGGCCGCGGCGCAGGTTGTCGAGCGCGAGCAGCGAGTGCCCGAAAGCCACGCCGATGTTGCGCTGCGTGGTCGAGTCGGTCAGGTCGCGCTGCAGGCGGCTGGTGACCAGCGTCTGGCCGAGCGATGCGAGCAGGGCGCCCGAGATCTCGAGGTTCGCCTCGGCGTTCTCGAACCGGATCGGGTTGATCTTGTGCGGCATCGTCGACGAACCGGTGGCCCCGGCGACCGGGATCTGCGCGAAGTAGCCGAGCGAGATGTAGGTCCAGATATCGGTGGCGAGGTTGTGCAGGATGCCGCCGGCGTGACGCACGCGGTCGTACAGCTCGACCTGCCAGTCGTGCGACTCGATCTGGGTGGTGAGGATGTTGAAGCCGAGCCCCAGGCCCTCGATGTACTCGCGGGCGATGGTCGGCCAGTCGGCGTCGGGGTCTGCGGCCAGGTGCGCAGACCAGGTGCCGGTCGCGCCGGAGAACTTGGCCAGGTAGTCGGAGGCGGCGATCTGACCGCGCACCCGCTCGAGGCGCCAGGCGAACACCGCGAGCTCCTTGCCCATCGTCGAGGGCGTCGCGGGCTGGCCGTGCGTGCGCGAGAGCATCGCGGCGTCGGCGTGCTCGACGGCGAGCTCGCGGAGCTTCGCGATCACGGTGTCGAGGGCCGGGAGCCAGACCTCCTCGACAGCGCGCTTCACGGTGAGGGCGTAGGAGGCGGAGTTGATGTCTTCACTCGTGGCCGCGAAGTGCGTGAGTTCGGCGATGCCGTCGAGTCCGAGCGTCGAGAGTCGATCGCGCACGAGGTACTCGATCGCCTTCACGTCGTGCTGGGTGACGGCTTCCTTCTCGGCGAGCCAGTCGATCTCGGCCTGACCGAAGTCGCGGTAGAGGGCGCGCAAGCGCTCCTTGTCCGACTCCGGCAGCGGCGAGGTCTCGAACAGCGAGCGGTCGGTGAGGGCGATCAGCCACTCGACCTCGACCTCGACGCGCGCCCGGTTCAGGCCGGCCTCGGACAGGAAGTCGGCGAGACCGGTGACGGCGCCGCGGTAGCGACCGTCGAGCGGGCTCAGGGGCTGCGGCGGGAGCGAAGGCTGGAAAGTCAGGGGAGTCCTCCTGATCGGGCCCCTCAGATGCGGGGCGTGCGGGGGAGACGCAGAGCGGGTTCGAGCTGGCGGAACAGGCCCCGAGTCGCCGCCTCAATCATACCGAGCACGGAATCGAACATCTCCGCGCCCGCGTAGTAGGGGTCGGGCACGTCATGGGTCGTGGCGTTCGGGTCGAAGGCGAGCAGCAGGGTGACCTTCCCCTCCTCGTCCTCGTCGTGCGCCCATTCCCGCAGGATGCGCTCGTGCGTGCGATCGAGGGCCACGACGAGGTCGTTGTCCGCGAAGGCCGCGGCGGTGAACTGGCGGGCGCGGTGCTGGGAGCCGTCGTAACCGCGACGGGCCAGGGAATCGATCGTGCGGTGGTCGGCGCGCTCGCCGAGATGCCAGTCGCCTGTTCCGGCGCTGCGCGAGACGATGCGCGGGCCGAGTCCCTGCCGCTCGGCGAGGTCGCGGAAGACGACCTCGGCCATGGGAGAGCGGCAGATGTTCCCCGTGCAGACGAAGATCACGCGGAAGGGATCCGGGGATGTCACACCTACATTCTGCCCGGCCGCGGGCCTCCTGCACAGCGCGCACCGCCTCGCGCGATCCTCTGCACACCCTGACCGGGCATCCATCTCTCCACCGTTCGCGGCGATCGGGCAGAGCGAGAAGCCCGTGATCCCGGAAGCTGGGGCCATGTACTCGTTCGTCAACATCCTCGATGTCGGCTCCGCGCACCTCGGCGACCTGCTTCTCGCCTCCCAGGAGATCGGAGAGGCGATCTCCACGCTCGAAGAATCCGGGGCGACTCTGGTCGCGCTCACCGATCGCTCCGACTGGCAGTCCGAGGGGTTCCGCGCGCTGAACGCGTTGCTCGAACGGCTGCGCGACGACACCGGAGTCGAGATCGGACACCTCTCGGTGCGGAGATGGGAACTCGGCGGGGCGGCATGAGCGGCGGAATGAGGGCGGCGGAATGAGCATGGTCGCAGGCAGGGAACCGTCGGCGGATGGCGGGGGATTGAGCATCGATCACGGCGGGGCGATCGCCGTCGACACCGAGCAGCTGCGCGATCTCGGGGCACGGATGCGATCGGTGGCGTCGGAGTACGAACACGCACGCGCCGCGGTCCGCCGGGCACACGCGCTCATCTCCTCGGCGCCGGAGACCGGTTCGGGAGTCGATGTCGGTGCACTGCAACGGAGTGTCGAGCGGATCGATGAACTGTGCGTCGAGATCGAGAACGCCTGCACGGGAACCCTGGTGATGGCTGACGCGTTCGAGGTGGTCGAGCTGCGCGCGCAGGCGGAGGCGCTCGCCCTCACCGATGCCGCGGCGGCGAGCGCCGTGCAGGCGCGCGCCGACCGGCTCGTCGCCGATGACGAACGGATCGGGACCATGGCCGAGTGGCTGGTGGCCGGCTGGAAGGAGCGGCGATTCGAGGGACTGGGCGAGCAGTACGACCTGGCGGGGGCGCTCCCGCCACTGTTCCTCGCCGGGGCGATGGTGGGCGTCGCATCCGGGCTCGGCACGGCCCGGCCGGGGATGACGCTGGCGGGGAAGGCCGATCCCGTGCAGGTGATGCCCGTGAAGACGTCGGCTCCGAATGCGCCTGCCGGCCTCGCTGCGGCATTCCGTCGCATACCGGGAGCGGCCTCGCAGGTCGCGGTCGAGAAATACACGATGGTCGGTGGGGCGACCCGGTATGTGGCCTACGTCGCCGGGACTCAGGAGTCCCTGCCGTGGCGGTCGGGGAAGTCCGAGCCGTGGGACATGAAGTCGAACATCGAGCTCTATCAGGGCCGCGCATCGGCGTCGTATCAGGCCACGGTCGACGCGTTGGGCGCGGCGGGGGCGAGGCCGGGGGATCAGGTCGACGTGGTCGCGCATTCGCAGGGCGGGATGATCGCCGCCCATCTCGCGATGGAGAGCGATTTCGAGGTGTCGATGCAGCTGACCGCGGGGAGCCCGACCGAACCGACGCTCGGAGAGGATCAGACCCTGATCCAGCTCCGCCACACCGACGACGTCGTCTCGGCGCTCGCCGCCGGGGGCTCCGCGGCGGGCACGGGATCCCCCGACAGCTTCACGGCGTCGCGCGAAGGGGATCCGCACGACGGGATGCAGGACCTGACGCTGCAGACCCACCATCTCGAGACCTACATCGAGACGGCGGAGATGGTGGATGCGTCGGACGATCCCCGCGCCGAGGCTCTCGATGACTACTGGAAAGGGCTCGGACAGGCGGTCGAGGTCGAGCGGACCGAGTACCACGCCGAGCGAAAGGGGTGATGACCGACTTCGAGATCAGCCGGCTGCTTTTCGAGCGGCTGGAGGAGCGCGCTTCCTCAGTCGCGGCGGCTCTTGCTCTGCGGGCGCAGGATGAAGCCGAAGATGCCGTTGATGATCGAGATGATGAGCGCGGCCACCACGCCCCACCAGAAGTCGCCGACCGTCAGGCCCCAGCCGAAGCCACTCGTGATCCAGGCCGTCAGCCACAGCAGGAAGCCGTTGATCAGGAACCCGATCAGCCCGAACGTGATGATGTAGAGCGGGAACGCGACGATCTTCACCACGGTGCCGATGATCGTGTTCACGAGAGCGAAGATCGCGGCCACCGCGAGCAGGGTCAGCACCAGCTGCAGCGTCTCGCCGGGCGGGAAAGCGGTGATCACGACCTGCAGAGCGGGGATGAGCGTGACGACCCAGAGGGCGAAGGCGTTGACGACGACGCGGATGATGAAGCGCATAGTCCGACCAGTGTCCCACGGACGCCCGCGAGATGTCAGCGCGCCGTGTCTTCCCGGATATGGGCGGCAATGACCTGCGCGATCTGCTTCAAGTCCAACCGACTCTGCGCGACGTCGAGGACGAAGTCGAATGCCTCGTCGTTCGTGAACGTCGGCTCGTAGCCGTTGAGTCGGATGAAGATGAAGGTGAGGTAGAGCGAGATGCGCTTGTTGCCATCGAACAGCGCGTGGTTCTGAGCTACCGAACTGTCAGCGCGGCGGCCTTCGCTTCGAACGTCGGGTACGCGTCGGCGCCGAACATCCCTGCGGATGGTCGAGCGAGCGCGGAGAAGAGCAGTCCTTCGTCGCGGACGTGCAGGCCGAGCTTCGCGATCAGGGCGAGGGCCTGTTCCGGCTCGACGTACTCGATCGCCATCGCTCAGGCGTCTTCGAGGCGCTTGAGCGTGTCGGCGTAGCGCTCGGTGATCTCGTCCGCGATGGAGAGCACGCGATCCGTCTTCGACTCGCTGTTCGCGAAGCGCGTCGCCGCCTCGATGATCACCGCGTGCTTCGAGGTGTGCCGGGCGCGCGCGATCGCCTCGAGCTGAGCATCGAGTTCTTCCGGAAGTCGCACCGTCATCGCCATACCGGAATGGTACGACCGCGAATCGGTCGTCGACAGGGGAGAAGCCGCCGGGGAAGAGCCTGCTGCCCTCGTAGACTCGACCTCGTGACCGAGCCGATCCTGCCCCGCATCCGTCCCGCCATCGCCGCTCTCGCGCCGTATCGTCAGGGCAAGCAGGCAGGGCCCGATGCGTTCAAGCTGTCGAGCAACGAGAACCCCTTCGATCCGCTGCCCTCGGTGCTCGAAGCCCTGCAGAGCACGACGCCGATCAACCGCTACCCGGATGCCACCGCCGGCCGCCTGCGCGCGCGTCTCGGAGCCCGTTACGGGGTCGAGCCCGACCAGGTGCACGTCGCTTCCGGCAGCGTGTCGATCCTGCACCAGCTGATCCTCGCGACCGCATCGGTCGGCGATGAGGTCATCTACGCCTGGCGTTCCTTCGAGGCCTACCCGAGCCTGCCGCTCGTGGCCGGCGCGACCGGGGTGCAGGTTCCGCTCACCGCCGACTCCCGCCACGACCTCGACGCGATGGCGGACGCCGTGACCGACCGCACCCGTGCGATCATCCTGTGCACGCCCAACAACCCGACCGGTCCGATCATCACGTCGGCCGAGTTCACCGCCTTCGTCGAGCGCGTCCCGAACGATGTCCTGATCATCCTCGACGAGGCGTACGCCGAGTTCGTCACGGCGCCCGACGCGGTCGACGGTCTCGCCGAGCGCGTGTTCGAGCAGCACCCGAACGTCGTGGTGCTGCGCACCTTCTCGAAGGCCTACGGCCTCGCCGGCCTCCGCGTCGGCTACGCGATCGGCCACGAGAAGGTGCTCGACGCCGCGCGCACCACCGGCATCCCCCTCTCGGTCACGTCCGCCGCCGAGAACGCCGCGATCGCGAGCCTCGACGCCGAGCCCGAGCTGCTGGAGCGTGTCGCCGTGATCGTCGAGCGACGCGCCCGCCTGGTCGAGGGCCTCCGCGCACAGGGCTGGGACGTCCCCGACTCCCAGTCCAACTTCGTCTGGCTGCCCGCAGGAGAGCGCACCGACGAGGTCGCTGCGGCCTTCGTCGAGAACGACCTCATCGTCCGGCCGTTCTCGGGGGACGGCATCCGCATCTCGGTGGGCGAGGAGGGCTCCATCGCCCGCGTGCTCGAGGTGGCCGCTTCGGTCCGCTGAGCCGTCGCAGCACCGGCCCGGGGCGGTTTTCCGCGGTTTTCTCCGGGTTCCGGGCAGTTACAAGGGCGTCCTAGGTATGCGTGACGACGCATGCGGGCGCGGGTAGCGTGAGAGCGTGACCACCTCCGAGACACCCCTTGTGAGCGTTCTGGACGAGACCGGACGGTACGCCCCGTCCGCCGCCGCAGAACGGTACCTTCCCCTGATCGAAGCGATCGGCGACGCCGAACTCGAGCAGTTCTACCGGGACATGGTCGTCATCCGCGCGATCGACACCCAGGCGACGAACCTGCAGAGGCAGGGGCAGCTCGCGCTGTGGCCGCCGAGCCGGGGGCAGGAGGCGGCGCAGGTCGGCTCCGGTCGTGCGGCCCGTGCGCAGGACACGATCTTCCCTTCGTACCGCGAGCACGCGGTGACCCGCATCCGCGGCGTCGACCCGGTCGACATCATCAAGCTGATGCGTGGTGTCTCGCACGGCGGGTGGGACCCCACCGACCCCAAGAACGGCAATACCCGGCTGTACACCCTCGTGCTCGGGTCGCAGGTGCTGCACGCGGCCGGCTACGGGATGGGTCTCGCGTTCGACGGCCGCACCGGTACAGGCGACCCGGACCGCGACGAAGCGGTCATCGTCTACTACGGCGACGGTGCGTCCAGCCAGGGAGACGTGCACGAGGCGATGGTCTTCGCCGCGAGCTACCAGGCGCCGACCGTCTTCTTCCTCCAGAACAACCACTGGGCGATCTCCGTGCCCGTCTCCACGCAGTCGCGTGTGCCGCTGGTGCAGCGCAGCGCGGGCTACGGCATCCCGAGCGTCCGGGTCGACGGCAACGACGTGCTCGCCAGCTATGCGGTCTCGCGCACGGCTCTCGACGAGGCCCGTGCCGGCAAAGGTCCGCAGGCGATCGAGGCCGTCACCTACCGGCTCGGCGCGCACACCACCAGCGACGACCCGACGAAGTACCGCGGCAGCGACGAGGAGCAGTACTGGGCCGGTCGCGACCCCATCGTCCGGATGCGCGCGTTCCTCGAAGGACGCGGTGCCTCGGCGCAGCTCTTCGCCGACGTCGAGGCCGAGGCGGCGGATGCCGCGGAGGATCTGCGCGCCCGTACGGTCGAGCTGGGGCCGCCCAGCCCGGACAAGATGTTCGACCACGTGTACAGCGATCCGCATCCGCTGATCGACCAGCAGAAGGCCTGGCGCGCGCAGTACGAGGCGTCGTTCGAAGACGCGTCGCTCGAAGGAGGAGCCCGGTGACTCTCGAGACGATGCCGCTCAGCAAGGCGCTGAACGCGGGTATGCGCAAGGCGATGGAGAACGACCCGAAGGTCCTGCTCATGGGCGAGGACATCGGCAAGCTCGGTGGCGTCTTCCGTGTGACGGAGCACCTGCAGCGCGACTTCGGCGACCGTCGGGTGCTCGACACTCCGCTGGCCGAGTCGGGCATCGTCGGGACCGCGATCGGCATGGCGATGGTCGGTTTCCGTCCGGTCATCGAGATCCAGTTCGACGGTTTCGTGTTCCCTGCGTTCGACCAGATCACCACCCAGCTCGCGAAGCTCACCAACCGGCACGAGGGCGCCATCAGCATGCCCATCGTGATCCGCATCCCCTACGGTGGACACATCGGCGCGGTCGAACACCACCAGGAGAGCCCCGAGGCGTACTTCGCGCACACCCCGGGCCTGCGCGTGGTCTCGCCGTCGACGCCGAACGACGCGTACTGGATGATCCAGGAGGCGATCGCCTCGAACGACCCGGTGATCTTCATGGAGCCGAAGAGCCGCTACTGGCAGAAGGGCGAGGTCGAGCTCGACGCCTCCGCCGTTCCGCTGCACTCCTCGCGGGTCGTGCGCACGGGCAGTGACGTGACCCTCGTCGGACACGGCGCGATGGTCACCACGCTCCTGCAGGCCGCGGCGCTCGCCGAAGCCGAGGGCACGAGCTGCGAGGTCGTCGACGTGCGCTCGCTGTCGCCGGTCGACTACGAGCCCATCCTCGACTCGGTGCGCAAGACCGGGCGCATGGTCTACGCGCAGGAGGCCCAGGGGTTCGGAAGCATCGGCGGTGAGATCGCGGCGACCGTCATGGAGCGGGCGTTCTACGCACTCGAGGCTCCGGTGCTGCGCGTCTCCGGCTACGACACCCCGTTCCCGCCCGCGAAGCTCGAAGGCGCGTACCTCCCGGATGCCGACCGCATCCTCGAGGCCGTCGATCGCTCACTCGCCTACTGACATCCCCGCTCGGCCGAAAGGACTCGTCATGAGCACGCAGAACTTCACCCTCCCCGACGTCGGGGAAGGCCTGACCGAGGCCGAGATCGTGGCCTGGAAGGTCGCCCCCGGCGACACGGTCGCGATCAACGACGTGCTCTGCGAGATCGAGACGGCCAAGTCGCTCGTCGAGCTGCCGTCGCCGCACGCGGGTGTGGTGGGCGAGCTGCTGGTCGAGGAGGGAGCGACGGTCGAGGTCGGCACGCCCATCATCACCTTCGTGACCGAGCCTGCGGCGGGTGCAACGGCCGCTCCCGTTGCCGTGGCTCCCGCCGCAGAAGAGGGCGGCGGACCGGTGCTGGTCGGCTACGGCACGGGAGGCGGCGCCACTTCGCGTCGCAAGCGCCCGGCCGAGCGTCCGGTGCGCTCGTCGGTGGGCGTGATCGCGAAGCCGCCGATCCGCAAGCTCGCGCGCGACCTCGGCGTCGACCTCACCACGGTCGCAGCGACCGGCGCCGACGGCGAGGTCACCCGGGACGACGTCATGAAGCACGCGTCGCAGGCGAGCGTCTTCCGCAACATCGAGACTCCCGAGTGGGGAGCCGTGCGCGAGGAGACCGTGCCCGCACCGCAGGCTGCACCGGCAGGGCTCGCACGCGGACTCACTCCGACCCAGCCTTCGGCCGCCGGCGACGACCGCACCGAGTCGATCCCGGTCAAGGGTGTGCGCAAGGCCACGTCTTCGGCGATGGTGCAGAGCGCATACTCGGCCCCGCATGTGACGGTGTGGAAGGAGATCGACGCCAGCCGCACGATGGAGCTCGTGAAGCGTCTGAAGGCCTCACCCGATTACGCCGATATCCGCGTCTCGCCGCTGCTGATCATGGCTCGCGCCGTGATCTGGGCCGCCCGTCGCACGCCGATGGTGAACGCGGCCTGGATCGAGACCGAAGCCGGTGCGGAGATCGCCGTGCGCCACTACGTGAACCTCGGGATCGCCGCCGCCACCCCGCGCGGCCTGCTGGTGCCGAACATCAAGGACGCGCAGGATCTCGGCATGAAGGACCTGGCGCGGGCTCTGAACCGTCTGACCCTCACGGCGCGCGAGGGCAAGACTCCGCCGGCCGATCAGCAGGGCGGCACGATCACGATCACGAACATCGGTGTGTTCGGGATGGATGCCGGCACGCCGATCATCAACCCCGGCGAGGCGGGCATCGTGGCGATGGGCACCATCAGTCAGAAACCGTGGGTCGTCGACGGCGAGGTGCGTCCTCGTTGGGTGACCACGGTCGCAGGCTCCTTCGACCACCGCGTGATCGACGGCGACGGCATGAGCCGCTTCATCGCCGACGTCGCCTCCGTGCTCGAGGAGCCCGCGCTGCTCGTGGACTGACGGAATACAGTCTCTCGGCGGTGCGTTGCCGATCCCTAATGCCGGATTCCGATCTCGTCGGACTCGTCCGCACGCCACAGATCGGAGCAATGCATGAATTCTGAGAACACGGCGGATGGGGTCCCTGCGACGCGTCTCGCCGACGTGGTGGAAATCCTCCACGGACGGGCGGTATCGGATCCGTACCGGTGGCTCGAAGAGCCTGACTCCGCTGAAACCGCGGCATGGGTGCGTAGCCAGAACGACTTCACGGAGTCTCAGTTGTCAGCACTCCCCGAGCGCCAATGGTTCCAGCGCGTGCTCTCCGATGTTCTTTCGGCTCCCCGGTCCGGCGCGCCACGGAAGGCGGGCGGTCGATATCTCGTCTCCCGGAACGACGGCGCCCAGAACCAAGATGTGTGGTGGCAGGGAGCGACGCTGCATGAGCTTGCCACGGGAGGGGGGAGCGTTCTCCTCGACCCCAACCGATGGTCCGACGACGGTACGACCGCAGTCCTCGACGTCGAGGTGAGCAAGGACGGACGGACCCTGGCTGCCGTCGTCAGCGAAGGAGGAAGCGACTGGAGTGAGTATCGCCTGTTCGACGTCGAGACGGGGGACCCGGTCGCCGATGATGCGATCCAGTCGAAGGGCATGCCGCCGGCCTGGCTTCCCGACAGCGCTTCGTACGTCTATGCGGCGCCCGTGCGGGACGCGACGATGACCGGAACCGAGACCGGTGCGACCGGGCGCTGGAGATTGCTCCACCACCGCGTGGGAACTCCGGAGTCGTCCGACCGCGTGCTCCTGGACCACCCCGAAGAACCTGGGGCTCTCTACCTCTACTCCGTCTCGTACGATGGTCGTTGGCTCGTCGTCGACCTTCGAATCGGCACTGCGCTGTCGAATCGACTCTGGGTCTTCCCCCTCGAGACGCAGGAGGACCGAACGTCCGTGGGTGAACCTCTGCGCGTGATCGACGAGGACGAGGCGGCATTCGACTTCGTACGAATGGCCGGAGAACGGCTGCTGTGTCGGACGGATCTGCATGCGGAGCGCGGGCGGATCGTCAGTATCGACCTCGCCTCCTTCCGCCAGACGGGGGTGGCCGACGTCACCGAGGTGATTCCCGCGGGCGAAGGCACCCTGACGTTCGCTTTGGCAGCAGGTGACGAACTGCTGTTGGTGCGGCTGTCGAACGCGGTTCCCCGGATCGAGAGGTACAGCCTCGCGGGCGAACGGCGGGGTGTGGTCGATGCTCCGGCCGGAGAGCCGATCGAGGGCCGATGGTGGGCGTCGCCGGACGATGAGGAGTACTTCGTCGCCTGGACGACCCCGACCCGCCCGTCGTTCGCCCTTCGAGCCACCACAGGGACGAATCGTCTCGAGCCGATCCCCGGCCTCTCCGTGAGCAGCGGAGCGGACGGCGCGGAGGATGCCGATATCACACAGGCATGGGCGACGAGCAAGGACGGCACCAGGGTTCCGTACTTCGTCGTGCGCCCGGCGGGGCAGGAGGATGTCGGCCCTCGACCGACGATGCTCTGGGGATACGGCGGCTTCGGGGTCGTCATCGGCACCGATTACTACCCCGCGCTTGCCGGGTGGCTGGCTGCCGGGGGTACCGTCGCCATCGCGAACCTGCGCGGGGGAGGGGAGTTCGGCCGCGAGTGGTACGACGGAGGGCGGCGTGCGCACAAACAGAACGTGTTCGACGACTACATCGCCGTCGGTGAGCATCTGCTCGCGACGGGAGTGACCGGACCCGATCAGCTGGTCCTTCATGGGGCGAGCAACGGCGGCCTTCTGGTCGGGGCGGTCATCACCCAGCGCCCGGATCTCGCTGCCGTCGCGCTCCCCAACGTCGGTGTCATGGACCTGCTTCGGTTCCACCTCTTCACGTTTGGCGCCGCATGGATCTCGGACTACGGCGACCCGGACGAACTCGAGGACTTCGAGATCGCGATCGCCTACTCGCCAGTGCACAACGTGAAGCCGGCCGCCTATCCGGCGACGATGGTGACGACGGGTGACCACGACGACCGGGTCGTTCCCCTGCACAGTTACAAGTTCGCCGCAGCCCTGCAACGGGCCCAGCGCGGCGAAGCACCGATTCTGGCCAGGATCGAGACGAACAGCGGACACGGCGCAGGCAAGGGTCGAACCAAACTCATCGCCGAGCTGGCCGACATGCTCGCTTTCGCGGCACGCCACAGCGGATTGGACGTGCTCGGGCGCGACAAGGCTTCGGGAGCATCGGCCTGACCTCATGGACGAGCGTGGTGGCGGAGCGGCGCCGGATCCCGCGTCAGGCGCTCGCGCGGAGGCGCTCCTCCGCCAACCGTGGCACCGCGTGCTCCCTCGCCGCCTTCCGGGCGGTCGCCACGGCTCCCCGTGACACGACTTCGGCCCCGAGCGTCGACGCGAGGATCTCCGGCGCCGGCAGGTGCAGCTCTTCGGGGAGGATGCGACGGGCTGCGGTCAGCACGGGCTCGATGCTCTCGGCGACCGCTCCGCACACGATGACGCGCGCCGGGTCGTACATGCTGCCGAGCACGCCGACGATGCGGGCGACGGTGGCCCCGACGCGCGAGGTGACCAGCGCGGCGTCCGGATCGCCTGAGGCCGCGAGGGTCAGCACCAGACGGGGGTCGATGCGGTCGGCCTCGACGAGCCGGCCGACGGTGCTGTCGCCGGCGATCTCCCCGGAATCCACAGCTGCACGCACCTGATCCTGCACGGCGTAGCGGAGCCCGAACGCCGAACCCACACCCACGATGTGGTCGAAGACGACGCCCTCGCCGACACCGCCGTGCGCACCGTGCAGCACATGGCCGTCGACCACCACGCCGCCGCCGAACCGTTCGCTCGCGAGCAGCGCCACGTAGTCGCGGCATCCGATCGCCGCGCCCTCAGCGCCCTCGGCGATGGCGGCGAGTTGCGCGTCGTTCTTGATCTGCACGACCGGGGCCCAGTCGCTCAGTGCCTCGGCGAGTCCAGGGTTGGTCCGTTCCCAGAAGCCGTCCGGGTGAGGTGGGGAGATGCCGTCGCGGTTCACGGGCGCCGCGACGCCGACGCACAGCGCGAGCACCTGGTCGCGCGTCACGTCGGCCTCGGCGAGCGCATCGTCCAGGCGCTCCAGTATCGCCGTGCGCCGCTCGGGCGCCGTCTGCCCCGGCTCGAACTCCACGCGGTGATGCACGAGGGTCCGATCGAGGGGGTCGGCCACGGTCACGGCGAGGTGGGTGTCTCCCGCGTCGACACCGATCACGACCCCGAGATCGGGGGCGAGGACGAAGCGACGCGAGGGGCGGCCGGAGCGGTAGGTGCCCGCGGCGCGGGCGTTCGGCAGCTCGCGCAGCACCTCGGCCCCGACCAGCGTGTCGATGGCGTCGATCGCGGTGGAACGGGTCAGGGAGGTGCCGGCCATCGCCTCGGTCGCGGTGAACTCGCCGGCGGTCCAGGCGAAGTCGAGGACGGCACCGACGCTCGCGCGTCCGGTTCCCAGGTCTGCGGAGACTTCTGTCATGGCCCTTGACCTCCCTGTCCTCCAATGAGAGAGTACCGTTCGATAGAGTAAATTCGCTCACTAGATTTAGTGCAGGAATTTATATGACGGAAGGACGACGGTGTCTGAGAGACGAACACGCGCGGTGCGAGCGGCGGCCGCGGCCCTGGGGGTCACCCTGGTCGGCACAGCCCTCGCGGGTTGCGCCGCCGACACGGGAGCGGAGACCATCCGCTTCACCTTCAGCAAGCGCGAGGCGATCGAGTTCATGACCGCCCTCGTCGCCGAGTACAACTCCTCGCAGAGCGACGTGAAGGTCGAGATCGACACCTCGGGCGTCGATGTCGTCTCGGCGAGTTTCGTGCGGGGCAACCCGCCCGACATCATGCTCGCCAACTACAACTACGAGATCGCCCGGTTCGTGCAGCGCTGCGCGCTCACCGATCTCGCAGGCACCGACGCCGCCGCGGGCATCCGCGACGACCTGCAGCCGCTGATGGACCAGTACGGGTCCTGTGAGGGCCGCACCAGCGCCCTCCCGTACTCGGTGATGGCCGCGTCCGTCATCTACAACAAGGAGATCTTCCAGGCGCAGGGCCTCGAGGTCCCGCAGACCTGGGACGAGCTGCTCGCGGTGTGCGACCAGCTCGAGGCCGCCGGCATCGATCCGTTCTACGGCACGTTCAAGGACGACTGGACCGTGGGCCAGGGGTGGTACGACTACACCGCGGGCGGCTCGGTGGACGTGATCGATTTCTTCGATGCCCTCGCCGATGAGGGCGCGGACGTCGGTCCCGACTCCGCGGTCTCGTTCTCGAAGGACTTCGCCGAGCCGATGGACAAGATGATGCAGCTCGCGAACGACTACACCAACGCGGATGCGCCGAGCCGCGGCTACGGCGACGGCAACCTCGCTTTCGGCAAGGGCGAGGCCGCGATGTACCTGCAGGGCCCGTGGGCCTTCAGCGAGATCGCGAAGACCGCACCCGACCTGCAGCTGGGCACCTTCCCGCTGCCGATGACCGACGACCCGGCCGACCTCGGCGTGCGCGTCAACATGGACCTGGCCGCGATGATCCCCGAGGGTTCTCGCCATCAGGAGGCCGCCCGCGACTTCCTCGAGTTCCTCTACGAGCCGCAGAACATCGAGGAGTACAACGCCTCGCAGCTCGGCTTCACCCCGACGAAGGGTGCTCCCGCCCCCGACGACCCCCGCATCGAGGGGATGGTCGAGTACTACGACAACGGGCAGATCTACCAGGGTCCGTCGGTGCTCGTGCCCAAGACGCTTCCGATCATGAACTACGCGCAGGCGATGGTGCTCGGCGCCTCTCCGACCTCCATCCTGCGCACGATGGACGCGGACTGGGCCCGCATCGCCTTCCGCGCGCCGATCCCGTCGACGAAGGACGCCGCGTCCGCTTCCGGCGCCCCATCCGCTTCCGGCGAGACAGAGGAGTCCGCGCCATGAGCACCACCACCCCCACCACGCCCACCACGCCCGGTGACAGCACGACCCTCATCGTCACCGGCGGCGACCGGAAGCTCCGGCGGCACACGCGTCGCGTCGAGCCGATCTACTACCTGTTCCTGCTGCCGACGCTGGTGCTCTTCACGCTCGCGATCACGGTTCCGGGAGTCATCGGCATCTTCTTCAGCTTCACCGACTCGATCGGCATCGGGGAGTGGAGCTTCAACGGACTGACGAACTACATCGCGCTGTTCAGCGATCCGTCGATCCTGCAGAGCTACCTGTTCACCTTCGGGTTCTCGATCGCCACGGTGATCGTCGTCAACGTGGTCGCGTTCCTGCTGGCGGTCGGGCTCACCTCGCGCATCCGCTTCAAGACGGGCCTGCGCACGATCTTCGTGATCCCGATGGTGATCTCGGGCATCATCATCGCCTACGTCTTCAACTTCCTGTTCTCGAACTCGATCCCCGCGGCTGGCGCGGCGGCCGGCATCCCGTGGCTCGAGACGAGCCTGCTCGCCAACCCCGACCTCGCCTGGATCGCCATCGTCATCGTCACCGCCTGGCAGGCCGTGCCCGGCACCCTGCTGATCTACATCGCCGGCCTTCTCTCGGTTCCCGGCGAGGTGTACGAGGCGGCGAGCATCGATGGCGCCAGCAAGGCGCAGCAGCTCACCCGCATCACGCTCCCGCTCGTCGCGGGCTATGTGGTGATCAACGTGATCCTCGGATTCAAGGGGTTCCTGAACGCCTACGACATCATCGTCGGCCTCACCAACGGTGGTCCCGGAACCTCCACCCGCAGCGTCGCGATGACGATCATCGCGGGCTTCAACGGCGGCGACTACGCCTATCAGATGGCCAACGCGACCATCTTCTTCATCGTCGCCGTGCTCATCTCCCTCCTCCAGCTGTCGCTGACGCGCGGAAGGCACGCACTCTGATGTCGACGCAGACACTCACCACTGTCCCCACCTCGGGCAAGAAGCCGCGCGTGCGCATGGAGCGCGTCAACTGGTCGGGCACGATCATCCTGATCCTGTGCGCCGTGACCGTGCTCCTGCCGCTGTACGTGACCATCTCGATGGCGCTCAAGACCACGGGTCAGGCGGTCGACGGCAATGCCTTCTCGCTGCCGGCCCCGTTCAGCGTCGACGGTTTCGTCGAGGCGTGGACGCTGACGAAGTTCCCCGTCGGTGCGGGCATCTCGCTGCTGGTCACCGCCGGCACCGTGATCGCGACGATCGTGCTGGCGGCCTTCGCCTCCTACGCCATCGTGCGCAACTGGGACCGTCGGCTGTTCCGCTACTCGTTCTTCTACCTGCTCGCGGCGATGTTCATCCCGTTCCCGGTCGTGGCCCTGCCGCAGATCCAGCTCACCGGACGCGTCGGGCTCGACAACCCGTTCGGCGTGATCATCCTCGCGACCATGTTCCAGTTGAGCTTCAGCGTGCTGCTGTTCACCGCGTTCCTGCGCTCGATACCGATCGAGCTCGAGGAGAGCGCGCGCATCGACGGAGCCACGACCTGGCAGACGTTCTGGAAGCTCATCTTCCCGCTGCTCGCCCCGATGAGTGCGACGGTCGGCATCTTCGCCTTCCTCTACGCCTGGAACGACTTCATGATGCCGTCGCTCATCATCGCCGATCCGGCGCTGCAGACGCTGCCGGTGCGGCAGAACCTGTTCCAGAACCAGTTCAGCAACAACTACAACGTCGCCTTCGCCTCGTACCTCATGGCGATGGCGCCCGCGATCGTGGCCTACCTGTTCACGCAGCGGTGGGTCATGGAGGGCGTCACCCAGGGCGCCGTCAAGGGCTGACCGCCGCACCGCTCGAACCGCCCGAGCCGCTCGAAGCCACCGAAGCCACCGAACCACCGGAAACACAGAAGGAGTCCTCCCCTCATGACCGACGCGCTTCTCGCCGAGACCCGCACCGCCGAAGACGCCGCGTGGTGGCGTCAGGCCGCCGTCTACCAGATCTACCCGCGCAGCTTCGCCGACGCGAACGGCGACGGCATCGGTGACATCCCGGGCATCGTCTCCCGGGCCGACTACCTGCAGGGCCTCGGTATCGATGCGGTCTGGCTCAGCCCGTTCTATCCGTCCGCGCTCGCCGACGGCGGATACGACGTCGCCGACTACCGTGACGTCGACCCGCGGCTGGGCTCCCTCGCCGACTTCGACGACATGGTCGAGGCGCTGCACTCCCGCGGCATCCGCGTGATCGTCGACATCGTCCCGAACCACTCGTCCGACCAGCACGAGTGGTTCCAGGAGGCGCTCGCTGCGGGGCGCGGCTCGGCGGCGCGCGACCGCTACATCTTCCGCGAGGGCACCGGACCCGACGGCTCCGAGCCGCCGACCGACTGGGACTCGGTGTTCGGCGGCAGTGCCTGGGAGCGCGTGGAAGACGGGCAGTGGTATCTGCACAACTTCGCCGTGGAGCAGCCCGACCTGAACTGGGACCACCCCGAGGTGCGCGCCGACTTCCTGAAGACGCTGCGCTTCTGGTCGGACCGCGGTGTCGACGGATTCCGCATCGACGTCGCCCACATGCTCACGAAGGACCTCAGCGAACCGCTGCCCTCGCGTGCCGAGCTCGACGCGATGGACCGCACCTCGGGCACGCACCCGATGGTCGACCGTGACGACGTGCACGAGATCTACGCCGAGTGGCGTGCGGTGTTCGACGAGTACGACCCGCCGCGCACCGCCGTCGCCGAGGCCTGGGTGGAGACGCCGGAGCGCCGGGCGAAGTACGCGTCGGCCGAGGGGCTCGGGCAGGCGTTCAACTTCGATCTGCTGGTCGCCGACTTCGACGCCGCGCAGTTCCGCAGCATCATCGCCGACAACCTGCAGCAGGCGGCGGCGACCGGATCGTCGACCACCTGGGTGCTGTCGAACCATGACGTCACCCGCCATGCCACCCGCTACGGGCTCCCGGCACTGAACGGCCGTCCGGTCAAGCAGGGCACCGAGTGGGTGAAGGCCGGTGGTCCGGCGGATGCGCTGGACCGTGAGGGCGGGCTCCGCCGGGCGCACGCGGCCACCCTGCTGCTGCTCGGCCTGCCTGGCAGCACCTATCTCTATCAGGGGGAGGAGCTCGGTCTCCACGAGGTCGCGCAGATCACGCCGGAGCAGCGTCAGGACCCGGGCTTCTTCCGTGGCGCCGAGTTCGACGGCCTCGGTCGGGACGGATGCCGCGTGCCGCTGCCGTGGACCGCTGCGGGATCCTCGTACGGATTCGGGGCCGCAGGCGCGCACCTTCCGCAGCCGGAGTGGTTCGCGCAGTATGCGGTCGACGTCGAGGCGGCGGACCCGTCGTCGACGCTCTCGCTGTACCGGGAGGCCCTGCGCCTGCGGCACCTGCTGCAGACCGGCGAGACCCTGGAGTGGATCGAGACCGGCCGCGACGATGTGCTGCGCTTCGCCCGCCCGAACGGCTGGCAGGTGGTGTCGAACTTCGGCGCCGAGCCCGTCGACCTCGGTGCGGATGCCGCCGACGTCGTGCTCGCGAGTGCTCTGCTCGAGGGCTCGACGCTTCCCGGCGAGGCCACGGTCTGGATCGCGCCGGCCGAGCTGCGCGCCTGAGCTCCCGCAGCTGCGAAAACAGAGACGATCCGCGTCACGCGCGGGGTGTTGATCACAGACACCCCGCGTGAACGTCCAATCGTCTCCGTTTTGGCGGGCAGGCAGGCAGGCAGGCAGCGGGGCGGGCAGGCAGGTGGGGCGAAGGATTTGATAATGGTTCTCATTAGCGTTTAGAGTGAAGGCATGAAGAAGCCCGTCGTCGCCCTCGCCCTCGCATCCGTCGCCGCTCTCACGCTGGCCGGATGCTCCACCCCCTCGGCGGGGGAGGGCGACGACGGCACCATCACGGTCGTCGCGAGCACCAACGTCTACGGCGACATCGCCGCGACGATCGGCGGCGATCGCGTCGACGTGCAGTCGATCATCACCTCCGCCTCGCAGGACCCGCACTCCTACGAGGCGAGCGCCCGCGACCGGCTCACGGTGCAGAAGGCCGACCTCGTGATCGAGAACGGCGGCGGCTACGACGCCTTCATCGACACGCTGCTGCAGGACGCGAAGGACCCGCATGTGGTCACAGCCGTCGAGTACTCGCACGACTTCCCCGGGAACGAGGGTCACGACGAGGCGGGCCACGACCACGCCGACGAGTCGGCGAGCGCTGCCCCCGAGGAGAGCGACGCGCCCGAGGACGAGGCGCACGATCACGTCGACGACGAGGCCGGGCACGAGGGCCACGACCACATCGAGGGCTTCAACGAGCACGTCTGGTTCGACCCGCACACCATGATCCACGTCGTCGAGGCCATCGCCGATGAGCTGACCGAGCTCGACCCCGACGGTGCGAAGGAGTTCGCCGCGAACGCGGCCACCCTCACCGCCGACCTCGAAGGCTTCGAGACCGAGCTGGCGACTCTCAAGACGGAGGCGCCCGACGTCGACGTCTTCATCACCGAGCCGCTGCCCGGCTACCTCGCCGCAGCCGCCGGATTCACCGATGTCACCCCCGACGGATTCGCCGAGTCGGTCGAAGAAGGCACCGACGTCGCCCCGGCCGTGCTGCTGCAGGCGCTCGACGTGATCGGCAGCGGTCAGGTGACGGCACTGCTGACCAACGCGCAGACCGGCGGGTCCGAGACCCAGCGCGTCGAAACCGCGGCGAAGGACGCCGGCATCCCCGTCGTCGCCTTCACGGAGCTGCTCGAGGACGGATCGTCGTACTCTGAGTGGATGAGTGACGCGATCCAGAGCCTCGCCGCCGCCGTCAAGTCGTGAGCGGCGCCGCACAGCGCGGGTATCCGGTCCTCGAGATCTCCGACGCGTCGCTGCAGCGCGGTGATCGCGAACTCTGGTCGGGCCTCGACCTCACGGTCGAGCCGGGGGAGTTCATCGCGGTGCTCGGCCCCTCCGGGTCGGGCAAGACCACCCTGCTGCGGAGCATCCTGGGCCTGCAACCGCTGTCTTCGGGCACGATCCGCGTCGCGGGTGAGCCCGTGCACCGCGGTAACTCCCGTATCGGGTACATCCCGCAGCAGCGCTCGCTCGCCCCCGACACGAGCATGCGAGCCCGCGACCTCGTCGCCCTCGGCGTGCAGGGGAGCCGCTTCGGCTTCCCGATCCCGCACCGTGGCGACCGCGCCAAGGTCGACCACCTGCTCGAGGCGGTCGGCGCCTCGCACTTCGCCGATCGCCGGGTCGGACTGCTCTCGGGCGGCGAGCAGCAGCGGTTGCGGGTCGGTCAGGCCCTCGCCGACGAGCCGGCTCTGCTGCTGTGCGACGAGCCGCTGTCGAACCTCGACCTCGCGAACCAGGTCGCCGTGACCGACATCATCGATCGTCAGCGCCGTGAGCGCGAGGCGGCGGTGTTGTTCGTCACCCATGACATCAACCCGATCCTCGGCCGGGTCGACCGCATCCTCTACATCGCCGGCGGACGGTTCCTGCTCGGAACCCCCGACGAGGTGCTGCAGACGCGCGTGCTCACCGACCTCTACGGCACTCCGGTGTTCGTGCTCCGCGCGGGCGACCGGCTGGTGGTCGTGGGCGTGCCGGACGCCGAGCCCCACCACGACCACGGCGACCACGAGCACGGACACCACGACCACGGAGGAGCGGCATGAGCGTCGCACTGGGCATCGTGCCGCTGGTCGACTGGAGCGACGTGTTCTCGTTCCAGGACTACGGCGAGCTCGTCACCCTGCTCGCGAACTCGATCATCGCCGGCGCGGTGCTCGGCATCGTCGGCGGACTCATCGGCGTCTTCGTGATGCAGCGCGACCTGGCTTTCGCGGTGCACGGCGTGAGCGAGCTGTCATTCGCGGGAGCGGCTGCCGCCCTGCTCTTCGGCGGAAGCGTCGTAGCCGGGTCTCTCGGCGGAGCGCTCGTCGCCGCCATCCTGATCGGGGTCCTCGGGGCCAAGGCCAGGGACCGCAACTCCATCGTGGGTGTGCTCATGCCGTTCGGCCTGGGCCTCGGCATCCTGTTCCTCTCGCTCTACGACGGCCGCAGCGCCAACCGCTTCAGCCTGCTCACCGGCCAGATCGTTTCGGTCTCGAGCCCCGACCTCGGCTGGCTGATCGGCATCAGCATGGTCGTGCTGATCGGTCTGCTGGTGATGTGGAACCCGCTGCGGTTCGACTCGCTCGACCCGGAATCGGCCGCGGCCCGCGGCGTGCCGACCCGTGCCGTCAGCCTGCTGTTCATGGTGCTGCTCGGCCTGATCGTCGCGGTGAGCGTGCACATCATCGGTGCGCTCCTGGTGATGGCGTTGCTGGTCACCCCCGCGGCCGCCGCGATGCGCGTCACCGCAGGTCCCATCGCCGTGCCGTTGCTGGCCGCGCTGTTCGGCTTCGTCTCCGCGGTCGGCGGCATCCTGCTGGCCCTCGCCGGCACGCTCCCGGTGAGCCCGTACATCACGACCCTGTCGTTCACGATCTACGTGGTGTGCTGGATCGTGCAGAAGGCGCGGGCCCGAGTGCGCCGTGTGCGGGCCTGAGATCCTCTCCCAGCCCTCGCCAACCCCCGCGGCCTAGACTCTTCATATGGCTCAGCGGAACACCTGGCAGCGCGAACGTGTGCGCGAAGCACTCGCCGACGCGCGCGGATTCGTGAGCGCGCAGAGCCTGCACGCCGCGCTGCGCGACGACAACACCGGCATCGGCCTCGCCACCGTCTACCGTGCGCTGGCCGGACTCGCCGCCTCCGGAGACGCCGACTCGCTGCAGAGTCCCGAGGGCGAGGCGCTGTACCGCGCCTGCACCACGCAGGGCCACCATCACCACCTCATCTGCCGATCCTGCGGTCTGACCGTCGAGATCGAGGCCAAGGACGTCGAGCAGTGGGCGCACCGCACCGCGGCACTGCACGGCTTCACCGAGGCCGCCCACGTGGTCGACATCTTCGGGCTGTGCACCCCGTGTGCGAACAAGCGCGACGCCGAGAGGGCCGCGTCCGCGTGAGCTCCTCGGCAGCAACGGCGACCCGTCACGGCCACTCCCATCGCCCGGCGCCCTCGCCGCGATCGGCATGGATCGGCGTCGGCCTGGGCGCTGCCATCATCGCCGCGCTCTTCCTGATCGATGCCTTCCTGCCGACGCTGTTCCCCGCCTCGCTGCCCACCCGCGCGCAGGACGGGCTCACCCTCGCGCTGAGTGTGCTCATCGAAGCCCTGCCGTTCGTGATCCTCGGCGTGCTGCTCTCGATCGTGGTGCAGGTGTGGCTCCCGGCCGATGCGATCCACCGCTGGCTGCCGAAGCGCGCGTGGGCCCGCCGTGCGGTGCTGTCACTGTTGGGCATGCTGATCCCGGTGTGCGAGTGCGGCAACGTGCCCTTCGCCCGTGGCCTCATGATGCGCGGCCTCGCGCCGGCCGAAGCGATGACGTTCCTCATCGCCGCGCCGATCGTGAACCCGATCGTGATCCTCACCACGCACGCCGCTTTCGGCTGGGACGGTGGGATCCTCGTCGCCCGGCTCGCGGGCGGCTACCTCATCGCGAACCTCATCGGCTGGATCTACAGCCGCCACCCCGACCCGGACGGCATGCTCACCCAGCGCTTCGTCGACACCTGCGAGCTGGTCACCCACGAACCGGGCACGCCGGTACGCCGCAGCCTCACCCAGTTCCTGATCGAGCTGCGCGCCGTCATGCCCGCACTCGTGATCGGCTCTGCGCTCGCCGGAGCCGTGCAGGTACTGATCCCGCGCGAGTGGCTGCTCGCGATCGGGTCGAACCCGGTGCTGTCGATCGTCGCCATGATGGCGCTCGCGATGACGGTGGCCATCTGCTCGAACGTCGATGCGTTCTTCGCGCTCTCGTTCGCCTCGACGTTCTCGTCCGGCGCCCTCGTCGCCTTCCTGCTCGTCGGTCCGCTCGTCGACATCAAGATGCTGGCGCTCATGCGCACCACGTTCACCGCGCGCACGCTCGTCGGGATCGTCGGCATCGTGCTCGCCTCGGCTTTCGCGATCGGTATCGGGGTGAACGTCCTTGTCTGAGCAGACGGCGCGGTCCGAGCAGACCGCCACCCGCATACGTGCACTCGGCACCCGCTGGCTGGGGGTGGGGCTCGCGACCGTCATCTCGGTCGTCACCCTCGGCCTCGGTCTCACGGGGCGCCTCAACCTCTACATCAGCCCGGAGTCGGTGTGGTTCGCCTGTACCGCCGCGGTCGTGACCCTGGCCGGAGCGATCTGGTCGTGCACCCTCCCGTTGGGGGAGGAGGGCGACCACGGCCACGACCACGGGCCTGTGCCCGCTCCCGCAGTCCACGGCGACCGCGAGGGTGCGGATCAAGACGGTGCGGATCACGACGGTGCTGATCACGATGGTGCCCCGGCCTCCTCTCGCCGCGCGCTCGCCGGAGTCGCGGCCGTCGCCGGCGGAGTCATCGCCTCGGGTGTCGTCGTGGCGGGTCTCGTCCTGCCGCCGGCCTCCCTGTCGGTCGAGCTCGCGATGTCGCGCGCGGGAGAGCAGAGCGCATTGTTCGCCGGCGCGGACTCGGTCGCGCTCGGCGTGGCCGACACGTCGACGTTCGGCGTCGGCGACTGGGCGAGCGTCTTCACGGCGGCGACGAACACGGCCGCTTACGACGGCGCCGCGGTGAAGCTCACGGGCTTCGTGACGCCCGGCGCGTCGGGGGACGACGGTGTGAACCTGACCCGTCTGGTCATCACGCATTGCGTGATCGATGCCCAGACCGCCGTTCTGCCCGTCGATGTGAAGCCCGACGAGTACGCGACCGGCCAATGGGTCGAGATCACCGGCACCGTGCGCGCGGATGCCGACGGCAAGCTCCGCATCGAGCCGACCGATGTCGTCGCGATCGATGAGCCGGGAGACCCCTATGAGTACTGACGACGAGCGCCCAGAGGTGCCCGCCGTCCCGCGCACCCGCGCGGAGATGCGTGCAGCGCGAGAAGCTGCCGAAGCGGCGGAGGCCGAGCGGATCGACCGCGCGGTGGCGTCTGCCGACCATGTCGCACCGCCCGCCGACCAGCCCACCCCGGCCGATCGGCCGGGCGATCAGCAACCTGCCGGTGCAGACGAAGCGGCTGCGCGCGAGGCGGCTGCGCGCGAGGCGGCTGCGCGTGAAGCCGCTGCTCGTGAAGCCGCGGTCCGTGAGGCAGGTGACCGTGAGGTCGCGGAGCAGGAGGCCGCCGCCCGCAAGATGGCCGCCTTCGAGGCTGCGGCGCGCGAGGATGCGGAGGCGACCGCTCTTCCGCCCGTCCCCCTCGCGACCGAACCCGTGTTCGTCGGCGCCGCACCGGAACCCGTCGTCGAGAGCGCGGTGGCCGGTGCAGCGGCCGGTGCGGCGGCACATGACGCGACAGCGGACCCGTATGCGCCGCCGATCCCCCGCGCCGCCGCCGAGCGCCGGGTCCCGCCCCCGCCGGGGAGCCGACGCCGGTTCGTGCTCACGGTTGCCGCGGTCCTCGGGGTGCTCGTCGTCGTCGGGACGGGGTTGGGCATCGCCAGCCTCCTTCAGGGCCCGCGCATCAGCGATGTGCAGGTCGATGCGGCACAGGCGATCGAATCGTCCGGCAGCCGCGTGATCCTCACTGCGAACCAGGCACTCGCCGACATCGACCCGGCGCAGGTCACGGTCGAGCCGGAGGTGCCCTTCACGGTGGATGCCTCGGGGCGCGGCGTGGGCGTGCGATTCACGGTCCCGCTCGACGACTCGACCGAGTACACGGTCCGTGTCGCCGATGTGGTCGGTGCCGGCGGTGGCCCGAAGACGACGCTGACCACGAGCTTCACGACGCCGCCGTCGAACATCTTCCTGCTGCGTCGCGATGTCGCGGGCAAGGACAAGATCTTCCTCACCGACCTCAGCGGCGAGAAGGCCGTCCCGGTCTTCGAGCACGACAAGATCAACGACTTCCGCGCGACCTCCACGCAGCTCGTGGTGTCGGTCGAGGAGGACGACGGGTCCCGCCTGCTCGTGATGGACCGCGACGGCAAGAACCAGCGCGAGCTCACTCTTCCCGGTGAGGGATACGTGGGCGCGATCCAGGTCTCCGAACGCGGCGGCCTCGTCGGCTACAGCTACTCCGACAAGGAGCTCAGCGACACCGAGGGGCGTGCGAGCGTGCTGGTCACCCAGTCGCTGAGCGGCGATGACGACCCGCAGATCATCGAGGTCGCCGGCGCCGAGGCGAGCGTCTTCGTCTGGCAGTTCGTGCCCGACAGCGCAGCCGTGCTGTTCATCGACTTCGACGGAGCCCTCTCGCTCGTCGACCGTTCGACCGACACGGGTGTGCAGTCCCTCGGCCTCGCGGCCACCATCCAGGGGATCTCCCGCGGCACCTACACGGCGATCGTCGAACGGCTCGACGGGGCCGTGGTCGAACTCAATCTCGCAGACGGGTCGGAGCAGCCGCTCGCGGCATCCGATCCCGACTACGGGACGGCGAGCTCGATCACGCCGTATCCCGGTGGCACGTTGCGCCACGTGATCGCTCGCGACGACGAGGGGCTGCCGATCGGACAGGTGGTCGTGCGCGTCAACGACGACGGCGCGGCGACCCCGCTGGTCGAGGTCGGATCCACGGACTCGATCCTGCAGGCCTGCGCGTCGCCGAGCGGCCAGTACGCCGCCGTCGTCGTCGCTCCCGACCTGGCGAACAACGCCTACGACGGGATGCTGCTGCCGCTGCCCGAGAACGTCGAGACCCACCTGATCGACATGGCTTCCGGCAAGGAGATCGTCGCCCTCACCGGCTTCGACGCCTCGTGGTGCCAGACGGCTCCGCGCTTCTGAGATGACGGACGGTTCCGACCTCCTCCGCGGCGTCGACCTGCCGCACGAAAGCCTGCGCCGTGCCGTCCGTGCAGACCTGAGCGCCTCTGCGGTCGACGTCGCACCGCGCCTGCTCGGAGGCGAGCTGCGCACGGTCGTCACGATCGGGAGCGACTCCGTTCCCGTCGAGGTGCGGTTGCGCATCACGGAGGTCGAGGCGTACCACGGGCAGGGCACGGGCGAGATCCCCGATCCGGGTTCTCATGCGCGCATGGGGCGCACGGCCCGCAACTCCACGATGTGGGGCGAGCCGGGTCACCTGTACGTGTACCTGAGCCACGGCATCCACTCGTGCGTGAACGTCGTGTGCGGCCCTGAAGGGCAGGGCGACGGCGTGCTGCTCCGGGCGGGCGAGATCGTGAGCGGCACGGAGGCGGCGGCCCTCCGACGTGGCGTCGCGCTTCCCCTTCGGCGCACGACGCTGCGGGACCTCGCCCGCGGGCCGGGTCGTCTCGGACAGGCGGTGGGATTGCGGCATCCCGTGCACGACGGGATCGACGCGATCACGGGTGGGGAGCGTCGCGGAGCACGAGCCGAGCTGTGGCTGGGTCCGCAGCGGGACGACGTGGCCAGCGGTCCGCGCGTCGGTGTCGCCGGCGTCGCCGGGACCGCGGCTTTCCCGTGGCGCTTCTGGATCGACGCGGACCCGACGGTGTCGCCGTTCCGATGGGGCAGGGGCGCGGCCGAGGCTGCTGCCGAACTCGCTTCGGGGGAGCCGGGATCGACCGGGTCGGCACCCGTGCTAAGCTGAGTCTTTGTCTGCGCACACTCCTGTGCGCAGTTCGCGTGCTTCCCCTTCTGCGGCCGAGAGATCGGCGGGTCGTGGTTGCGTGCAGACAAGGGATCTTGGGTGGGGCCGTCCGGCCTCACGGTATAGAAGGAGTCACATCATGGCAGCAGTGTGCCAGGTGACCGGAGCTGTTCCCGGCTTCGGACACAATGTCTCGCACTCGCACCGCCGGACGAAGCGCCGCTTCGACCCGAACGTGCAGAAGAAGACGTATTTCGTTCCCTCGCTCGGTCGTAAGATCACGCTCAACGTGTCCGCCAAGGGCATCAAGGTGATCGACGTCCGTGGCATCGAGAACGTGGTCAAGGACCTCCAGGCGAAGGGTGTGAAGCTCTAATGGCCAAGAAGGCTCAGGACGTACGTCCGATCATCAAGCTGCGTTCGACGGCAGGTACGGGATACACGTACGTGACCAAGAAGAACCGCCGCAACACCCCCGACCGCCTCGTGCTCAAGAAGTACGACCCGGTCATCCGTCAGCACGTCGAATTCCGAGAGGAGCGTTGATCAATGGCTAAGAAGAGCAAGATCGCTCGCAACGAGCAGCGCAAGGTCATCGTGGAGCGTTACGCCGAGCGTCGCGCCGAGCTGAAGAAGACCCTGGTCGACCCGAACGCCACCGACGAGGCCCGCGAGGCCGCTCGCGTCGGCCTGCAGAAGCTGCCGCGCAACGCGTCGCCGGCTCGCGTGCGTTCGCGCGACGTCATCGACGGCCGCCCCCGTGGTGTCCTCACGAAGTTCGGCATCTCGCGTGTCCGCTTCCGTGACATGGCGCACCGTGGCGAGCTGCCCGGCGTGACCAAGTCGAGCTGGTAAGTCTCAGCAGACAGTCGAATGGGGCGAGGATCTTCGGATCCTCGCCCCATTCGCGTCCCCACCCTCACGTTCGCTCCGCGCCTGTGTCTCCTCTGTCTCGTGAAGCGCCACGCGAAGGGCGGACTTCTCGCTGATAGGCGGACTTCGGTGATGGGGTTCGCCGCCCATCACGAGGAAGTCCGCCCGAAGACTGCCCCTGCACAGCGAGTAGCCACTGCTAAGGAGTGAACAGAGGGCGGATCTGTGGCGCTGCGGGGCCGTCGAGGCGCGGCAGGCTCGAGGCATGGATGTCGTGCGCGCCCTCACAGCCAGGAACGGGATCGCGCGGGTCGTCACCATGCGCCGAGCGGGGGTCACCGAGCACGCGCTGCGGCAAGCGGTGCGCGCAGGGGCGGTGGTCTCGGTGTGCCGGGGGTGGGTGGGGCTCCCCGGTGCGGACCCGATGCTCGTCGCGGCGGCGAAGCGAGGAGTCGTGCTCAGTTGCGTCACCGTTGCCGCGCGGAAGGATCTGTGGGTGACGGCCGTATCGCGACCGCACCTGGCGGCACCCCCGAAGTCCGGTCACGCGAAGGATGCTCGTGGGGTCGTGCACTGGAGCCGGCCGATCTTCCCTCGAGATCCGGATCTGCTCGAGGACTCGATCGAGAACGCGCTCGTGCTCGTGGCGCGCTGTCAGCCATATGAAGATGCGCTCGCGACCTGGGAGTCCGCGATGCGGGCAGGGGCCGTGGACCCCGACGTGCTCGAACGGGCACCCCTGCCGCCGGCGGCGAGGCGGCTCCTGGGCGACGCCCGTCCCTTCGCCGACGCGGAGACAGAGACCATCTTCCGCACGCGGATGGCATGGCTGGACCTGCCGATCACGCCGCAGGTCTGGATCATCGGGCACCGAGTGGACTTCTTGATCGGCGAACGACTCGTCGTGCAGATCGACGGTGGGCATCATGTCGGACCCCAACGCACGAGCGATATCGCGCACGACGTCGAGTTGATGCTCCGCGGCTATCACGTGATCCGCATCGGCTACGACCAGCTCATGAACCACTGGGCGGACGTGCAGAGCCTGATCCTGGCTGCGATCGCTCAGCTCCTCCATCTCGCGCGCTGATCCTCGCACCTCTGCACACCGCGACGGGCGGAGAACTCCCCGTCGGGCGGAACCACTCAGGAACATCCTCCGCCCATCGGCGAGGACTCCTCCCCACGGGGGGCATGGGGGTGTGGGGACGGGGAGGACCCCGTCGCGCCGGCTTTCGCGCGCACGTCCAGCGCCGTGATCAAGGCGCACTGGCCCCGTTGAGGGCCTTGGTTTCTGTGACTGGAGTGACAAAAGTGACGCGACACGCCCAGTAATTGCCCAAAACCCGCGAAATGACGCGGAAATGAGGGTGGTGGTTGGTACATTCGAGGCGGTCGCTAGACCAGGAGCACCCGCTCCGATACCCACAACGATGCGACGGGATCTCGTCGCTGGAGGATGACATGGCTGACAAGTCCATCACCAAGACCGAGCTCGTCGCGAGCATCGCAAGCGCCACGGGCCAGAGCCAGGCCACCGTCTCCGGTGTCCTCGACTCGCTGTTCGCCACGGTCTCCGACGCTGTTGCCAAGGGCAGCAAGGTCTCCATCCCGGGCTGGATCTCCTTCGAGCAGGTCGACACCGCTGCTCGCACGGGCCGCAACCCGCAGACCGGCGCCGAGATCAAGATCCCGGCCGGCAAGCGCGTCAAGGTGACCGCTGGTTCCAAGCTCAAGGCTGCCGTCAAGTAATTCGACCGCACCTCTTCGAAGGCCGCTCCCGTTCCGACGGGAGCGGCCTTCGTGCTTTCTCACCGCCGGTCGCGCCTAGGCTGGAGGGGTGAGTTCCCGCAGCGAGTCGACGAGTCGGATTTCGGCGTATCGAATCGCGGGAATCGTCATCCTCCTGCTCGCCGCGATGGCAGCCCTCGTGCTGGCGCTGCTCGTCGGCGGAGGCGCCAAGCCGCCGCTCCTGCAGGATCCGGGGCCGTTCGTGCTCTGGGGCACGCCGATCGCCAAGCTCGTCATGAACATCTCGGGCGCGGTCATGCTCGGCTCGCTCGTGCTCGCGCTGTTCGGACTGCGCGCGGGGGACCGATCATTCGACGCCGCCCTGAACATCGCCTCGGTGGGAGCGGCCGTGTTCACGGTTTCCGCGGGTCTCGCCGGCTTTCTCGCCTTCATGGCCGCCTTCAACCCGAAGCTCAGCATCGAACGCGAGTTCGGCACGCAGCTCGGTCGATTCCTGCTGGAGCTGCCGCTGGGGCAGTCCTGGCTCATCACCACCATCTTCGGTGCGATCATCACGGTGCTGGCGTTCGCGTGGCGTTCGTGGACACCCACACTGATCACGGCCCTCCTCGCCGCCGCATCCTTCCTCCCGCTCGCGACTCAGGGCCATGCCGGCGACCTCGCCGGGCACAACATGGCCGTCAACTCGATCCTGTTGCACACGATCGGCGCCGCCGTCTGGCTCGGCGGTCTCCTGCTCCTGGTCCTGTTGCGCGGACGAGCCGATGTCGACACCGCGCAACTCGTCGGGCGCTATTCGTCGCTCGCGATCGCCGCTTTCGCCGTGGTCGCCGTGTCGGGCGTCACCCGGTCCATCGTCGCCGTCGGCAGCTGGGATGCGCTGTGGGCGACGCCCTACGGCTGGATCGTGCTGGCCAAGGTCGCACTCCTGGGGGGAATGGGGCTGCTGGGGGCCTGGTACCGCGCCCGCCTGATCCCCAAGCTCTCCGGTCAGCGCGCGGCCGGCTGGTTCTGGCTCCTCGTGCTGTGCGAGGTCGCGTTGATGGGTCTCGCCTCGGGTGCTGCCGCCGCACTCGCACGCACACCTCCCCCCACCGGGGAGGTCGCCGCGTTCGCCCAGACCCCCGCGCAGATCCTCACCGGCTCGACGCTGCCGCCGGAACTGACGATCGAGCGCTGGTTCACTGCCTGGGACTTCGACGTGCTCTGGCTCGTCGCCGCCGGCTTCGGACTGTTCCTCTACCTGGCAGGAGTGCGGCGACTGCGACTGCGCGGCGACCGCTGGCCGATCCATCGCACCGTGTTCTGGGTGCTCGGCATGCTGATGCTCGTCTGGGTGACCAGCGGGCCGCTCAACGCCTACCAGGAATACCTCTTCAGCATCCACATGATGGGCCACATGATGCTGTCGATGGCGATCCCGCTGCTGATGGTGTCCGGTGCCCCCATCACCCTCGCCCTGCGTGCGATCCACAAACGCGACGACGGCACCCGAGGCGGTCGCGAGTGGATCATGTGGGCCGTGCACTCGCCCTTCGCCCGCGTCGTGACGCACCCGTTCGTGGCGGCGGCGATCTTCATCCTGTCGCTCTGGGCGTTCTACTTCACCGACCTCGTGCGCTGGTCGATGTACGAGCACCTCGGCCATGAGTGGATGGTCATCCACTTCCTGATCTCGGGCTACCTCTTCGTGATGAGCCTGATCGGCGCCGACCCGGTGCCCTACCGTCTGCCCTACCCCGGTCGTCTGATCACCCTGATCGCCGTGATGGCGATGCACGCCTTCTTCGGCATCGCGATCATGATGCAGGAGGGCCTCATGGTGGCCGACTGGTTCGGATCGATGGGCCGTGACTGGGGCGTGGACCCGCTGCAGGATCAGTACGTGGGTGGCGGCATCGCCTGGTCGATCGGCGAGATCCCCACGCTCATCCTCGCGATCACGGTCGCGATCCAGTGGAGTCGCAGCGACACCAAGCTGCAGCGCCGCGCGGACCGGCACGCCGATCGTACGGGAGACGCCGAGCTCGAGGAGTACAACGCCAAGCTGGCTGCCCTCGCCGAGCGCGACGAGCGGGAGCAGCGCGCAGGCCGCTGAGGCCGGCTCGCTCGGGCGTCAGCCGACGGGCTGCTCTCCGGGGGAGCCGATCCTGATCGACGCGGTGCCGTCGGGAAGGATCGCGATCGTTCCCGTGAGCTGGAAGGGGACGTCTTCCGACAGCGGCTGGGTCTTGCCGTCGAACAGCGACTTGATGTCGACGTCGACGTGAGCGACCGCATCCGTCGTCGGGATCTGCCACTGCCCGCCGTCGGGGGTGACCGTGACCCGAGGCTGGGCCGCGATCGACCACTTCGGAGCCGAGGCGAGGCGGTTCGTGACCCGCAGGCCGAACGGGCAGGCCGTCGGCTGCAGCACCTCCTGCGTCGTGCACTCGGTGAGGAAAGCCTCGACGCGCTCCTGCACGACGTCGATGAACTCGTCGGTCGGCTCGGTCTGCACATCGAGCGGCGTGACGGCGAGGGGGGTGTCGGCGAGCACTCCGTGGCCGGAGGCCGTCGATATGGGGGTGTCCACCGTGATCGCATAGAGTCCGGGGGTGAACACCAGCAGCGGCAGCGGGTCGAGGGGGACGGCATCGGCACCGTCGATCGACACCTGACGCCGATCGACCTCGAACCCGTTCACGGCGAACTTGTCCGCACCGCGAACCGTGAGATCCACGACGGCCAGGGGGCTCGTCGTGAAACGCCAATGGGGGGTGACTCCCGCCCATCCGTCCTGTTCGATCAGGAATGTACTGGTCCCGGGGTGGCCGCTCGCCTGGTAGCTGACGGTGACGGCGGTGCCACCGTCTGCGGGTTTCTCCGACGTCACCGTCACGTCGGTCAGCGGCGCGAGCGCGGCGCGGCGGAGCATCGCCTCCGATGCCGCGGGGTCGATGCCCGCGGCATCGAGTGTCTCGCGGTCGATCGCGACCCCGGGAACACGCAGCGCGTCAGCGGCGCGACCGGAGGAGAGCAGGTCGAGGTAGCGGACCACGAACGCCGACGGCCCGTAGAACTGCTGATACAGCGTGACGCCGCCGGCTCCGAGTGCGGCGACGAGCATCATGCCGACGACAGCGAGCATCGCCAGGTCGACCCCCAGGCGCGCGCGCCGGGGCGCGCTCGCACGTGCCCGGTCCATGGCGTCAGTCTAGGAGGGCGTCCTGGGGGGACGCCGAGCGTCGGCGGGCGTGCGCGGATGCCGGGCCGTAGCATGGACGAGCGCCCTGTCCGCCCGCTGCCCCTGTGAGAACCGTGTCCCTTCCCGCCCTGTCCGAGGAGCAGCAAGAGCTGTTCCGCCTCATCGAGGACACCGGCGAGCACGTCTTCATCACCGGTCGAGCCGGGACCGGCAAGTCGACCCTCCTGCAGCATTTCGCGTGGAACACGAAGAAGCAGATCGCCATCTGCGCGCCCACGGGCGTGGCGGCGCTCAACGTCGAGGGGCAGACGATCCACTCGCTGTTCCGCCTGCCGATCGGTCTGATCGGGGACGCCGACATCGATCAGAACGACGCGACCCGTCGCATCCTGAACGCCATCGAGACGCTCGTGATCGATGAGATCTCGATGGTCAACGCGGATCTGATGGATGCGATCGACCGCTCCCTGCGCCAGGCGCGGGGGCGCAGGGGCGAGCCGTTCGGCGGCGTGCAGGTCGTCATGTTCGGAGACCCCTACCAGCTGGCGCCCGTGCCGCCCCGCGGCGATGAGGCCCGCTACGTGCAGGACCACTACCGCTCGTTCTGGTTCTTCGATGCGAAGGTGTGGGCAGGGACCGGCGGCGGTACCGGCGAGTCCGATCAGGACGGACTCTTCGCGGTCGACTCGCGGGCCGAACTGCACGTGCGCGAACTCGTGCAGATCCACCGCCAGTCCGACGACGGGTTCAAGGCCATGCTGAACGCCGTGCGCTACGGACGGGTCACCGCCGAGATCGCCGGGGTGCTGAACGCCCAGGGAGCGCGGACGCCACCGGACCCGGAGCCGGGGGAGGTGCCGATGATCACGCTCGCGACCCGCAACGACATCGTGAACAGCATCAACAGTCGTCACCTGGCCGCATTGCCGGGCAAGGAGCAGACCGCACGTGCCGAGGTGAGCGGAGACTTCGGGCGGGGCGAGGCCGCGCTCCCCGCCGAGTCGGAGCTGAAGCTGAAGGTCGGAGCGCAGGTCATGTTCCTGCGCAACGACACCGCGATGTCGGGGGAGCCGCCGCGGTGGGTCAACGGCACCATCGGGACGGTCGTACGCATCCTCGGCAGCGCTGTGCGTGTCGACATCGACGGCGAGGAGGTCGACGTCGAACCGGCCGTGTGGGAACGGTTCCGCTACGCGTACGACCAGAACACCAAGAAGCTCTCCCGTGACGTGGTCGCGGAGTTCACCCAGTTCCCGTTGCGCTTGGCGTGGGCGGTCACGATCCACAAGTCGCAGGGCAAGACCTACGAGCGGGCGATCATCGACCTCGGCTCCGGGGCGTTCGCACCGGGGCAGACCTACGTCGCGCTCAGCCGGCTGACCTCGCTCGACGGGCTCTACCTGTCGCGTGCGCTGCGACCCCGTGACATCCGGGTGGACGAAGACGTGCGTCGATTCATGCGTGACGCCTGGCTCGCGGCGTCGACCCCGGAGCTGCCGAAGGGCTGAGCCCCCGGCTCGGGTGCAGACTCAGGCAGCGGCGCGCGCGCGGTCGAGGTCTTCGAACAGCTCGGTGTTGAAACGGTAGGCGAGGAGCACCTCGTCGATCACGCGCTCGCGCTCGGCATCGTCCCAGGGAGCGGCGTCGAGCTGCTCGCGGTACACGTCCTTGAAGGCGGCCGGATCCGCGATGTCGTCGAACAGGTAGAAGCCGATGCCGTTGGTCTCGAAGCCGAAGCGGCGTGCCATCACGCGTCCGATGAAGATGCCTCCGGAGAGGTCGCCGAGGTAGCGGGTGTAGTGGTGGGCGACGAAACCGCCGGCCCACGTGGCGCCCACCTGACGGATGCGGTCGACGTAACGCTGCGTGGTGGGCAGCGCGACGATCCGCTCACGCCAGTCGGCACCGAGCAGGAACTCGAGGTCGGCTTCGAGCGCGGGTAGACGCGTGAGTTTGTCGGTGATGAAGACCGAGGCGACCGGATCCTGGCGCATGCGCTCGCCGGCGCCCTCGAGGGCCTCGTAGATGAAGTAGTGCTGTGCGACGAGGGAGATGTAGTCCTCGCGCGATCCCTCGCCCTTCAGGAGGTCGGACATGAAGCCGGCGGTCTCGCTGCGGGAGTGCGATCCGGACGAACGCTCGCGCAGGGCGGCGGAGAAGGAGAGGATCTCGGGCATGAGGCCAGTGTAAGGGTTACCTAACCCCGGAGGGAAGCCGGATCCGTCAGGCGTGCGGGCGAGGTTCGACGCCGAGCCGGGCGCAGGCGGCGTCATACAGCGCCACGACCTCACGGCGCACCGAGGGGCGGTCGTCGATCGGGCCGCCGGGCCACGGCACGCGCAACTCGGTGACGGCGCCGTCGCGCGTGATCTCCCACAGCCCGCCGTCCCCGTCGAAGCCGGTCATGATCGATGCGGTGATCTCCGCACCCGACGGCTCCGCGAACGCCCGGGCGATGAGGATGTTGTCATCGGTGTGGTCGCCGTTCATGTGGCGGAGGACGGCGGTGATCACGTCGGCATCGAAGGTGTGGGGCATGACGACAACCTTATGCGGGGCTCGGCGTCTGCTCCGGGGCCGACTTTCAGCATCGGCGCTCTAGACTCGGGAGACACGTCTTCGGGGGTTCTTTCCATGCAGCTTCTCTCGTCGCGCCGGTGGCGCGCCGCAACGGCCACGGCGGCCGTGCTCGCTCTCGTTCTCACCGGATGCTCTTCCGAGGAGTCCTTCTCGTACACGCCCCCCGCTCAGGTCGACGGGGCGCTCCCCGATGACACGGTCGCCGCGATGCAGGCCGCCGTCGACAACGCCCTCGTCGCGTCGGGTGCGTCGGGCGCGATCGTCGGTGTCTGGGCGCCGTGGAGCGGGAGCTGGGTGGCCGGCATCGGCACGCAGGACCGCGAGGGCGGAGCCGAGGTGTCGACCGACATGTCCTTCCGCATCGCCGATGTGACCCGTCTGATGACCTGCGACGTGCTCTATGCCCTCGCCGACCGCGATGTGGTCGAACTCGATGCGAACGTCGCGGACTACGTCTCGGGTGTCGCCGACATGCGAGACGAGGGCATCACCCTCCTCGACCTCTGCAACGGCACCAGTGGGGCGGGATCCTCCGAGGGAACCGTCAAGTCGGCGTGGCTGAACACCCCCGACCGGGTCTGGTCTCCTCTGGAGCTGGCCGGTTTCGGCCTGGCGCGTGAGCGCGTCGCCCCGCACACCACCTTCCGCGACTCGGATGCCGGCTACCTCCTGCTGGGGCTGGCCCTCGAACGCGCCTCGGGGATGACCGCCTCCGAGCTGATCGCCGAGTACGTCACCGAGCCCCTCGGGCTCCCGGACACCTCACTGCCGAGCCCGACCCCTGCGCCGCCGGGAACCGGAGCGGTACTGAACGGTCATTTCCTCAACGCCGTCGAAGGCGGGTTCGACTGCGCCGCCCCCGTCGACATCACGAAGCTGTCGTCCAGCTCGGGCTTCACCGACTCCGGTGTCGTGTCGACCATCACCGACCTGGGGCGCTACGCACAGGCGGAGGCGCAGCAGGCGCTGCGCACCAAGGAGAAGCCGGACCGCTTCGGTGAGCCGCTCCCGGCTGCCGACGGAGCCGAGTCCTGGTTCCAGGCCACGGGTGGTGCCTACCTCGTGGGATCGATGATCGGTCAGCACGGCTGGACGCCCGGATACGCGACGGCGGCGTACTCCGACCCTGCCACCGGGTTCACCGTGGCCGTCGTGCTCAACGACTCGACGGCCGGGGCGCAGTTCGCCCAGCAGCTCTCGTGGGAACTCGCCGCCATCGCCTCCAAAGCCCCGGCCGCTGCGGGGCAGACCGCGCCCGAGTTCGGCCTTCCGTTCACGGCCGAGCAGTACCACCAGGCGATCGCCGATACCGCGATCCCCTGCGTGGCCCCGCCCGCCGCGCAGTGATCCCGCTCTGACCGACAGGAACGCGAAGGGGCGACGATGGCGATCATCGACAATGCGATCTACGTGGATGGCGTCCGCACCGAGAATCCGGTGACCCTCAGCGAGACCTTCGAGCGCATGCGGGAGCGCGGCGGCATGGGGTGGATCGGGCTCTATCGGCCGAGCGAGGAGGAGATCCGCGCGGTCGCGGACGAGTTCGGCATCCATGCGCTCGTCGTGGAGGACGCCCTCTCCGGTCACCAGCGCGCCAAGCTCGAGCGCTACGGCGAGGTGCTGTTCATGGTGCTGAGGCCGGCGCGTTATCTCGACGACGTCGAGGAGGTCGAGTTCGGCGAGGTGCACGTGCTCGTCGGCCCCGACTTCGTCGTGACGATCAGGCATGCGGAGTCACCGGACCTCGCGCGCGTCCGCCGACGGCTGGAGGCCGACCCCGCCCTCCTCGCCCGTGGTCCCGAGGCCGTGATGTACGCGATCCTCGATGAGGTCGTCGACGAGTACACGCCCGTCCTCGCCGGGCTCGAGAACGACATCGACGAGATCGAGAGCCAGCTGTTCGAGGAGAACACCGACGCCACCCAGCGCATCTACGACCTGGGGCGGGAGGTCATCGACTTCCAGCGGGCCACGCAGCCGCTGTCGGGCATGCTGGAGGCCCTGCTGCGCGGGTCGGACAAGTACCAGGTGACCGAAGAGCTGCAGCGGTATCTCCGCGACGTGCTGGATCACACCCTGCGCGTCAGTGACCGCGCCACGACGTTCCGCACCGTCCTCGACAACGCGCTCACCGTCGAGTCGACGATCGTCGCGCGTCGCCAGAACGAGGAGATGCGGCGGATGACGGAGCTCAGCATCCGTCAGAACGACGAGGTCAAGAAGATCTCGGGATGGGCGGCGATCCTGTTCGCCCCGACGCTCGTCGGCACGATCTACGGCATGAACTTCGATCACATGCCCGAGCTGCACTGGCTTCTCGGTTACCCGATGGCGGTCGGGATGATGATCGCGCTGGGCTTCGGGCTCTACGCGGCCTTCAAGCGCAAGGGCTGGCTCTAGAGCCGGGCCGCGCGTCAGTCCTCGGAATCGGCCTCGGAATCGGCCTCGGGCATCCCGGGACCGGGCCCCGGACGCACCGGTGCCCCCGGCGCGATGTCGATGCGGGTGTTGCCGTCGTGCTCACTGACCTCGACGCGGGGTGCGGCGTCGGCCTCGGTGGCGTCCGGTGCGGACGTCAGCTGATCGTGCCGCTTCTCCGCGCTCGTCATCTCGTCGGCGGACGTGTGCTCAGGCGTGCTCATGGTTCTCCTTCTGGTCGTGGACGGGCTCGCCGTCGGGGCGGGCGTTCTTCTTCTCCGAATGCTTCCTGCCCCAGCGCGCCAGCACGTACAGCGCGCCTCCGACGGCGAGCAGTATCGCGCCGAACAGCCAGACGGCCGGTCGCTGCTGGGTGAGGAGCAGGATGCAGGAGCCGACGCCGAGCACGGGGACGAAGGTCCACACGCGGAAGTGATCGTTGTCGACGCGGTCGCGACGCAGTACCAGCACGGACACGTTGACGCTGAGGAAGACGACGAGGAGGAGCAGGACCACCGTCTCGGCGAGCGTCGCCAGATCGCCGACGAGCGTCAGCCCCATCGCCACGAGGGTGGTGGTGAGGATCGCGACCCAGGGGGTCTTCCGCTTCGGGAGCACGCGGCCGAGGGCGGCGGGCAGCAGGCCCTGCTCGGCCATGCCGTAGGTGAGACGGCTGACCATGATCATCGTCAGCAGTGCGCCGTTGGCGACCGCGACGAGCGCGATGAGGCTGAACAGCCAGGAGGGGATGCTGACGCCGGTGGCCTCGACCACGGCGAGCAGGGGACCGCTCGACTCCTGCAGTTCTGCGGCTGGGAGGGCGATCGAGCTCGCCAGACCGACGAGCACGTAGACCGCTCCGGCCGTGAACAGGGCGCCGAAGAGGGCACGAGGGTACGTCCGGCGCGGATCCTTCACCTCTTCGATCATGTTCGCAGACGTCTCGAACCCGACGAACGAGTAGTAGGCGATGACGGCACCGGACAGCACTGCGACGGCGACGCTCGTCCCTTCCGGCGCCTCCGCGACACGGGAGACGTCGCCGCCTCCGCCGCCCACGAAGACCGCGACCACGGCGATCACGATGACCAGGCCGCTCAGCTCGATCGCGGTCATCACGAGGTTCGCGCCCATGGATTCGCGGATGCCGCGGGCGTTCAGGAGGCCGACCAGGGCGAGGAAGGCGATCGCGACCGGGATCGTCGGCAGATCCAGGAACGTGCCCAGGTAGTCGCCCGCGAACGCGATGGCGAGGCCGGCCGCACTCGTGACTCCTGCGGCGAGCATGCTGAATCCCACCAGGAACGACACCAGCGGACTGTGGAATGCGCGCTCCGCGAAGACGGCGGCTCCTCCGGCGCGCGGATACTTCGTGACGAGTTCCGCATAGGAACCTGCCGTGAGCATGGCGAGCAGCAGCGCCAGGAGCAGAGGCGCCCACAGCATCCCGCCCACCTTCTCGGAGAGCACCCCCATCAGGGCGTAGATGCCTGCGCCCAGCACGTCCCCGAGGATGAACGCGAACAGGAGGGGACCGGTGATCGCCCTCCGCAGCCGGGTCGAGGTCTCGGCGGCGGGCGCGGTCTCCGTGGTCATCCTCGAACGGTACGGGGAAGGGCGAAGAGCGGCCATGGGGTTGACATCGCTCGCCCCCGCCATTGCCCCGAGATCGGTATCCGTGATTCCATCGGGGCATCGTGAGCACACACAGCGTCTTCAATCAGGCCCCGCCGCGCGTCGATATCGACGAGTACGGGGCGAACATCGCGCTGACCGAGGCGGTGCGGCTGCACGGCGCGGAGTGGGCGGACGAGGCGTTGCGGGGCATCGGTCGTCGCGTCGGGTCGGCGGGCTTCCAAGACGACGCCCGGCGGGCGAACCGGAACGAGCCCGTGCTGCGCACGCACGACCGCTGGGGCGAGCGCATCGACGAGGTCGAGTACGACCCCGCCTATCACCGGGTCATCGGCGCAGCCGTCGCCGACGGGGCGCACACCGCCGCATTCGCGGACCCCCGTCCGGGGGCCGGCGCCGCTCGCGCCGCCACGTTCATGCTCTACGCGCAGGTCGAGCCCGGTCATGCCTGTCCGGTGTCGATGACGCATTCGGCCGTTCCCGTGATCGCCGCGCATCCGCGCCTCGCGGAGGAGTGGATGCCCCGGCTGCTGTCGCGTTCGTACGAGCCCGGACTGCGCCTCGGAAAGCCCGGCGCCCTGTTCGGCATGGCCATGACCGAGAAGCAGGGCGGGTCCGATGTGCGGGCGAACACCACGTCCGCCGTGCCGCAGGGCGACGGGCGCTATGCGCTGACCGGCCACAAGTGGTTCTGCTCCGCACCGATGTCGGACGCCTTCCTGGTGCTCGCGCAGGCGCCGGGTGGGCTGTCGTGCTTCCTGCTGCCGCGGCTGCTCGACGACGGCACGCGCAATCGGCTCCGTTTCCAGAGACTCAAGGACAAGCTGGGCAACCGGTCGAACGCCTCGAGCGAGGTGGAGTACGAGCAGGCCGAGGCGACCCTCGTGGGGGAGGAGGGGCGCGGCGTGCGCACCATCATCGACATGGTCACCCGCACGCGGCTCGACTCGATGCTCGGCTCGCTGGCCGGCATGCGCCAGGGGGTCGCCGAGGCCGCATGGCATGTGCGGCATCGATCGGCGTTCGGGCGCACCCTCATCGATCAGCCCGCGATGACGGCCGTGATCGCCGACCTGCAGCTCGAGGTCGAGGCGGGGACGGCGGTCGCGATGCGGCTCGCCCGTGCGTACGACGATGACGCCTCGGCACAGGATCGGGCGTTCCGCCGGCTGGCGACGGCAGTCATGAAGTACTGGGTGTGCAAGCGCGCGCCCGGCCACGCCGCCGAGGCGCTCGAGTGCCTCGGGGGCAACGGCATCACGACGGACTGGCCCCTCGAGATGCGGTACCGCGAGCAGCCGGTGATGGCGATCTGGGAGGGCTCGGGCAACGTGATCGCGCTCGACGTGCTGCGGGCGCTCGCCCGAGAACCCGAATCGCTCGAGGCCTTCGACGCCGAGGTGTCGGCGGTGCGGGGTGTGGACTCCCGGTTCGACGCCCATCTGGACCGCACGAGGCGTCTGGTGGCAGAGGCGGCGGCGGATCCGATGCCGGACGCCTCGGCGCGCAGGCTCGTCGAGGCCCTCGCGCTGACCCTGTCGGCGGCACAGCTGCTGCGCGCGGCGCCCGCCGTGGTCGCCGACGGGTTCATCGCCGCCCGCATCGACGAGGGTTCCGGCCTGTTCGGTGCGCTGCCCCGAGGCGTGGACAGCGCCGCGATCGCCGCTCGCGCGTAGGTTCAGCGAATTCACAGAAAGCCCGCGCGGCTCCCGATATTCCGGTCGGCGCAGCGATAGCGTCAGTGCCGCAAGAGGGGTGCGTCGACCGGAGTGAGCGGCCAAACGAGCCTCCTCTCCCACGAATCCCCAAGACAAAGGGCTCTCTCATGACTGGTACGGCACGCAAGGCGCTCGCAGAAGCGATCGCCACCTTCCTCTTCGTCCTCGCGATCATCGCGGCGGTCAACAGCGGCAGCCCGCTGACCCCGCTCGCGATCGGCTTCACCCTGATGGTGCTCGTGTACTCGACGGGTCACATCTCGGGTGCACACCTGAACCCGGCCGTCTCGGTCGGTGTGTTCCTGCGCGGCGGCCTCAGCGTCGTCGACTTCATCGCCTACCTCATCGCCCAGTTCGTCGGTGGTGCCGTGGCCGCGCTCGTCGCGCTCGCCGTGTGGCCCGCCGGCGAGAAGGCCATGATCATCGAGGTCGGGCCGGCGTTCCTCGTCGAGGCCCTCTTCACGCTGATCCTGGTGTGGGTCGTGCTCAACACCGCCACGTCGAAGGACACCGCAGGCAACTCGTTCTACGGTCTCGCGATCGGTGCGACCGTCTTCGTCGGTGCGGCCACGGTCGGATCGATCTCGGGCGGCGGCTTCAACCCGGCCGTCGCGCTCGGCCTCTCGGTCAGCGGTCACTTCGCGTGGAGCTCGCTGTGGCTGTACATCGTCGCCCCGGTCGTCGGCGCCGTGATCGCCGCGATCCTGTTCCGCGTGCTCAACACGGACGACGCCAAGAAGATCGCCGCCGCGGAGTAACCCGCTGCGGGAACGAAGCGCCGCATCCTCGTCGGAGGGTGCGGCGCTTCTGCGTGCGGCGATCGTCGCCGGGTGCACATGTCGGGAGAACGCACGGAGGTCGACAAGAAGAGTGTCGAATCGTCCTGCATCCGTGAATCCGTCCGACGGGTGACCGAGTGTCGGGTCAGCCGGCCGGGACCGAGGCGACGGCGGTCGGACCCGTGCCCGACGACACCGCATCGCGCGACACTGCATCACGAGACAGTGCATCGCGCGACAGTGCATCACGAGACAGAGCGCTACGGGCACGGGCCGCCGCCACGACCATCACGACGAGCGCGATGCCGGTGAGGATCGCTCCCATCCAGATCGGCGAGGTGTAGCCGAGCCCTGCCGAGATGCCCATTCCGCCCGCCCACGCACCGAGCGCGTTGCCGATGTTGAAGGCGCCGATGTTGGCGCCGGAGGCGAGGGTGGGCGCTCCGCCGGCGTACTGCATGACGCGGCTCTGCAGCCCGGGGACCGTGCCGAACCCGAACCCGCCCATCAGGAACAGGGTGATGATCGTGGCGATGCCCGACGGTGCGGCGACCGAGAACAGGGCGAGCACCACCACGAGGGCGGCGATGAAGATGACCAGGGTGCGGTCGATCGCACGGTCGGCGAGTCGTCCGCCCAGCCAGTTGCCGAGCACGAGGCCGGCGCCGAAGAGCACGAGCAGCCACGGCACGGTCGAGGTCGCGAAGCCGCTCACCTCGGTGAGCGTGTAGGCGATGTAGGTGAAGGCTCCGAACATCCCGCCGAACGCGAGGATCGTGACGATGAGCGAGAACCACACCTGACCGGAGCGGAAGGCGGACAGCTCGCTGCGCAGGCTGACGTGTGCGGTCGGCCGCGGGAGACGGGGGACCAGCAGCGCGATGCCGACGAAGGCCAGCACGCCGATGCCGGAGATCGCCCAGAACGTCGAGCGCCAGCCCAGCTCCTGGCCGAGGAAGGTGCCGAACGGCACGCCGAAGACGTTCGCGGCGGTGAGGCCGGTGAACATGATGGCGATGGCGCCCGCCTTCTTCTCGGGGGCGACGAGGCCGGCCGCGACGACGGAGCCGATGCCGAAGAACGCGCCGTGGCAGAGGGCGGCGATGATGCGGCCGAGCATGGCGATGCCGTAGTCGTCGGCGAGTGCGGTGAGAACGTTCCCGATGATGAACAGCACGATGAGGCCGAGCAGCACGGGCTTCTTGGGCAGCCGGGTCGCCGCGGCGGTGAGCACGAGGGCACCGACCACGACGGCCAGCGCGTAGCCGGAGATGAGCCAGCCGGCGGCGGACTCGGTGACGCCGAAGTCGTGGGCGACCTCGGGCAGCAGGCCCATGATGACGAACTCGGTGAGTCCGATGCCGAACGCCCCGATGGCGAGGGCGATCAGTCCTAGAGGCATGACGATTCTCCTGGTACATTGGTGAGGATACTTGCAGACGCGGCATATTGCGCATCGAAGGACAATGATTGCACACGCAAGTATCCAGCGCAAGCAACTATCTCGGAGGATGGCCATGGGTATCGGTGACGACGCGGTGGAGGTGCGCGCGCAGGGGTGGCGGACGCTCGCCGCCCTGCACGGCCTGATCGAGTCGGCCCTCGAGCGCAGCCTGGCCGACGCCGCCTCGCTCTCGGTGGTCGAGTACACGGTGCTGGATGCGCTCGACCGTCAAGACGGATGGCATATGCGCATGCAGCAGCTCGCCCGAGCCGCGGCCCTGAGTCCCAGCGCCACGACACGCCTGGTCAACCGCCTGGAAGACCGCGGACTCCTCACCCGGATCCTCTGCGCCGACGATCGTCGGGGCATCTACACCGAGCTCACCCCCGCAGGGCGTGAGCTCTACGAGCGGGCTCGACCCATCCACGACGCCGCCCTCGCGCAGGTGCTCGAAGACGCCGCGGCGCAGCCGGAACTCGCCCCCGTCGTCGACGCGCTGCACGGCGTCGCGCTGCCGGCGCTCGCCGCGGGCTGATCGAGACGCATGCACGGCTCCGCTGCGCCCTCCTCCCGCACCCTCCTCGTCGGCTCCGGCAAGATCGCCGCGCGCCTGGCGCCACAGTTCCTCGAAAACGGCGAGGTGTACGCGCTGCGTCGAAGCGACAGTCCTCCTCCTGCGGGTGCGATCGGGATCCGCGCCGACCTGGCGGCGCCGCTCGCCGCGCGGCTTCCCGCGGTCGACCGCATGCTCGTCACGCTTCCACCCGGTGACACCCCCGCCGCCTATCGCACCGCGCTGACGCATCTCGCCGCCGCCCTGCCGGCGATGCCCGCGCGCACGGTGTTCGTGTCGTCGACCGGGGTCTTCGACGGTTCGGGGTCGGCGCGGCCGATCACCGAGCGGGACCAGCCCGAGCCCACGAGCATGCGCTCGCGAGGGCTTCTCGACGGGGAGAGGGCAGCGGTCGAGATCTTCGACGCGACGATCGTGCGGCCGGCGGGAATCTACGGACCCGGACGCGAGTACCTTCTGCGCACGGTGCGCGCGGGGGTGGCGGTGGAACACGCGCGACGCACCAACCGCATCCACGAGACCGACCTCGTCCGCACGCTCGAGATGCTGCTGCGGATGCCGGAGCCGCCACGACTCCTGCACGCCGTGGACGAGAGCCCTGCTCCGCTCGGCGACGTCGTCACGTTCATCGCACGCGAGCTGGGGGTCGAGGTGCCGCCGGATATCGCCTCGGCGGAACCGGGCGGGTTCGTCTATGACGGCACCCTCCTGCGGTCCATGCTCGGCCGCCTCGACTACCCCACCTATCGAGAGGGTTACGTCGCGATGATCGCCGGCTCGGCCGCGTAGCCTGGGGCCATGACGATCACAGCCGCACGCACCGCCATCGACGTCGTCGACTGGCGGCGTCGGGTCTTCGCCCTGTACGACGCCGTTCGGATCGCCGACTCCCCGGAAGAAGCGCACGAGCTCTGGCGGATCGAGCGGGACGATCTGATGCTCCGCCATCCCGCCACCCCGCTGCTGTCGGAGGATCGGGCGCTGTTCGAAGGACTCCCGATCGCCTCGTACGATCCGCAGTGGCGATTCGAACTGCCTGTCCTCGCCGCCGATGAGGGAGGCTTCGAGTTCGCGACCGGCACCGACGGCATCGTTCCGTTCGAGCGCGTCGGTCGGGTCGAGATCCCCGACGCCGGGTCGCTCGACGTCTGGCGGCTGAAGTCCTACGGCGGCGGTCTCTTCATCCCGCTGCGCGACGCGCTCGCCGGTCGTCCCGGCGGAACCTACGGAGGCGGGCGCTACCTGATCGACACGATCAAGGGTGCCGACCTGGGGTCGGATGCGGACGGCGGCACGATCGTGCTCGACTTCAACTTCGCCTACAACCCTTCGTGCGCGTACGACCCGGCGTGGGCCTGCCCGCTCGCGCAGCCGGGCAACGTGCTCCCGGTGCCGGTCCCGGTGGGCGAGATGTACGGAACTCCGTCCTCCTGAACGTCCCTTTCCGCAGGCCGCTGCGCGGGATCCGCACTTCTTTGTGACGTTTCGGCCCTTCCGCACGTCCTATCTCCGAGCGAGCGTTTCGCTCCCGGCGGGAGTCTCATACGGGACCCGCGACCGGTCTTCAGATCGAGATGGGACACCTCATGGCAAACCAGGACCAGACCACCCCCGCTCCGGCAGAGAAGGAGCTCGCCCAGGCCGCACCGAAGGCCGCCACCGGCGCATCGCGCGTCGACCGGTCGAGCGGATTCTCCGCATCGCGCGTCCCCACGGACGCCAATGCCGCGGGCAAGACCACCATCGCCGACGGCGTGGTCGCCAAGGTCGCCGGCATCGCCGCACGTGAGGTCGCCGGCGTCTACGCGCTCGGCGGCGGCGGCGCACGTGCCTTCGGTGCGATCCGCGACGTGATCAACGCCACCGACCTCGCCCAGGGCGTCAAGGTCGAGGTGGGCGACACGCAGGCCGCCGCCGACCTGACCATCGTGGTCGAATACCCGGCGCCGATCCAGGACGTCGCGAACAACGTCCGTGCCGCTGTCGCGGGCGCGATCAGCCGCCTGGTCGGCCTCGAGGTCGTCGAGGTCAACGTCGAGGTCAACGACGTGCACGTCCCCGGCGACGACAGCGACGAGAGCGAAGAGTCGCGAGTCTCATGAGTGCCACAACGGTCGGTGCCCTGATCGGCGCTCTCCTCGCTCTCGCCGCTCTGCTGTTCGGCTTCTGGGGATTCCTCCTCATGGCCGTCTTCGCGGGCATCGGCGCGCTCGTGGGTCGGATCGCGTCCGGGAAGCTCGACGTCCGCGGTCTCGCAGACGTCTTCACCGGGCGGCGCACCTCCTGATGCGCGCCGACCAGCACATCGCCGGCGGCGCTCCCTCGGGAGCCGCCGCCGGCGGGGCCGCCGTCCGCGGACGCGTCGAGGTGAAGGATCGCGTCTACCGCACCATCACCGAGAAGGCGTCTGCGACGTTGATCGGGGTGCCTCGCAGCGACGTGAAGGTCGATGTCGCCGAGCACCCGCGGGGGATCAGCGTGCGGATCGCCGCGCCTCTTCCCGTTCCCCGCCTGGACGACACGGCCGCGATCGCGCAGACCGTGCCCGTCCTCGAACGTGCGCGGGATCTGCAGGAGCAGCTGCAGCAGAGCCTGAGCACGATCCTCGGACGCAACGTCATCCGCATCAATCTCACCGTCACCGGTGCCACCATCCCGGAAAGGAGACGAGTGCAATGAGCACCCCGGTTCTGCGCCGTGTCATCCGACGCGAAACGCACTCGCCGCGCACCGTCGCGATGTTCGTCGCGGTCATCCTGCTCATCCTCGCCCTCGCGTACATCGGGCTCGAGATCGTGCTGAGCCTCGCCGCGCAGCCCGCACTCCTGGTCGGTCCCGCCGCGGCGGGAGGCTGGCTCATCGGGCTGCCCACCGCACAGCCCGCCGGGCTCGTGATCGCCGGCAGTGTGGTGCTCGCCCTCATCGGGCTGACCTTCGTGGTGCTGGCCATCACGCCGGGGCGACTGTCCAAGCACGTGCTGGATGCCGGCGGACGCGCGGTGGTCGTCGACAACGGCGTGATCGCCAGCGCGTTGGCTCAGCACCTCGCGGAGGAGACGGGTCTCACCCGCGACAGCATCACCGTCGGTGTCGGACACCGCACCGTCGACGTGACCGTGCGCCCGGGAATCGGCGTGCCTCTCGACGCATCCGACGTGCGGGCAGCCGCCGAGGCGGAGCTGCAGTCGTATCGGCTGACCGACAGGGTTCGCACGCGGGTGCGCATCGAGCGCCCCACCGAGAAGGAAGACGAGCTGTGAACAACACCAACCGTGCGTTGAATCGCACCCTGCTCCTGATCATCGGGCTGCTGTTCCTCGCGCTCGGCGCCCTCGGCATCGCCATCATGAGCTGGCCGACGCTGTCCGACATCTGGACAGCAGGCGGCAGGGATGCGCGGTCCTGGCTGGACCAGGCGATCGCCGCGACCGCCATCGCGGGAGGAGCACTGTCGTGGATCGGCATCGGCGCGGTCGTCGCGATCGTGGTCGTGATCGTGCTGCTGATCCTCGCGCTCACGAGCATCGCCGGACGGCGTTCGAAGACCGTGCTCCGCTCGACGGGAGCGCAGAACCCGCTGGGGCGTGTGACGGTCAACGAGTCGTTCGTCTCGGACGCGGTGAAGAACTCCCTCACGACGCGCGACGAGGTCCTCTCGGCGCAGGTGACGGCCAACGATGTGCGTCGCAGCCCGGTGCTGCACGTCTCCGTGACGCCGCGTCAGAACACCGACCCGCGGGAGCTCGTCGACCATGTCGACCGTCTGCTCGCCAACCTCGCTGTCCTCACCGGACGCGACACCGCGACGTTCGTCTCGATCCACACGAGCCTCCGGGCCCGGCTCGCGCACGACCAGCGCCGTCTCTCCTGAGAAAGCAGGCATCATGCGCAACAAGATCCTCCTCATCGTCGGCGTCGCCTTCGTCGCCTACATCTTCGGCAGTCGCGCGGCGACGGTGCAGATCGACAAGGGCGAGTCGGTCCGGCACCAGCTGGTGCGGCTGTGGAACAACCCCCGGGCGCGGAAGCGGCGCAAGAAGGCCGCCGAGAAGGCGTCGAAGAAGGCACGCAAGGCCCTCCGCCGCTGACGTGCGGCTGGTCGGCGTCGGTCAGACCGGGCGGGCCGTCGAATCCCGCACGACGAGCTCCGGCTGGAACACCACCCGCTCGCGATCGGACCGCCCGCCGGCCTCTCGCAGCATCAGATCGACGGCCGTGTATCCGATGAGTTCCGCGGGCTGACGGATCGACGAGAGCGGGACGACGGCCGCGGCGGCGAAGTCGATGTCGTCGTAGCCGATGAGCGCGATCTCGTCCGGCACCCGGATGCTGCCCCGCATCATGAGCGCCTGCAGGACCCCCATGGCGAGCAGGTCGTTCGCAGCGAAGATGGCGTCGGGCCGGTCCTCCGGAGCCCGCGCGCTGAGGGTCTCTCCGGCGGCGCGGCCGGCGAGCACGCTCAGCGAGTCGGTCAGGATGACCTCGAGGGAGACCTCCGCCTCGTTCGCCGCCTTGCTGGCACCCTCGAGACGGTCGACCACCTGGCGGATGCCCATCGGCCCGCCGACGAAAGCGATGCGGCGCCGCCCCTGGGCAGCGAGGTGCTGCACGGCGAGGTAGCCGCCGCCCACGTCGTCGACCGAGACCGAGGAGAAGCTCTCATCGGCGACCTCACGGTCGACGAGCACCACGGTCGTCCCGCGGTCGCGGAGACGGCGGAGACGCGGGAGGTCGTCGGCGAGGGGGGAGATGAGCAGCCCGGCGATGCGCTGCTCCTCGAACAGGTCGATGTAGGCGCGTTCGCGTTCGACCTTCTCGTCGCTGTTGCCGAGGGTCACCGTCATCCGGGCCTCGGCGGCGCGTTCCTCCGCGCCGCGGGCGATATCGGTGAAGAACGGGTTGCGCACATCGAGCACCACGAGGCCGATCGAGCGGCTCTGGCCGGCCCGGAGCTGCCGGGCCGCATCGTTGCGCACGAACCCGAGCTTCTCGATGGCGGCCGTGACACGTTCCACCGTGGCGGGAGAGACCTTGTCCGGATGGTTCAGGACGTTCGAGACGGTCCCGACAGACACGGATGCGGCGAGAGCGACATCTCGAACACTGACGACCACGACGTATTCCTTTCCGCGGGATCCGCGAAACCTCTCCCTGAAACGTACCACTGCTCATTCCGTGACTTGACAGCAGCCCACCCAGGGTCGTAATTTACAGGTGCTCCACTCTTTAAAACGATTCAATCCGCAGGGATGATCCTGCAGTTTAGGTCCGATCAATGACGATTCCCTCTGGGGCTCCCGGTGCTCCACCGGCGCTCGAGCTCCGCGACATCCGAAAGTCGTTCGGTGCGGTGGTCGCTCTCCGTTCCGGGACGCTGTCGGTCGACGGCGGTTCCATCCACGCTCTGGTCGGCGAGAACGGGGCGGGCAAGTCGACCCTCGTGAAGATCGTCGCCGGACTGTACCAGCGCGACGAAGGGATTTTCCGGTTCCACGGCGAAGACGTGGACTTCACCTCGACCGCACAGTCCAAGAGCGCAGGCGTCGCCGTGATCTACCAGGAGCCGACGCTCTTCCCCGACCTCTCGGTCACCGAGAACATCTTCATGGGCCGCCAGCCCACGGGGCGCTTCGGACGGATCGATCGCAAGGCCATGCGGCACGAGGTCGAGCGCCTGTTCACCCGGCTCGGCGTGACCATCGACCCCGACCGTCCGGCGGAGGGCCTCTCGATCGCCGATCAGCAGGTCATCGAGATCGCGAAGGCCGTCTCGCTCGACGCGAGCCTTCTCGTCATGGACGAGCCCACCGCCGCGCTGTCCGGCGTCGAGGTCGAGCGCCTGTTCACGATCGCCCGCAGCCTCCGCGACGAGGGCCGCGCGCTCATCTTCATCTCGCACCGCTTCGACGAGGTCTTCGCCCTCTGCGACACGGTGACGGTCATGCGCGACGGCGCCTACATCGCCACCAGTGCGATCGCCGACACCTCGGTCGAGGAGATCGTGCACCAGATGGTCGGTCGAGAGGTGACCGAACTGTTCCCCAAGCAGGAGACCACGGTCGGCGCTCCGCTGCTCGAGGTGGAGAACCTCACCAGCCCCGGTGTCTTCCACGACATCTCGTTCACCGTGCGCGCGGGCGAGATCGTGGGCCTCGCCGGTCTCGTCGGAGCCGGCCGCAGCGAAGTCGCGCGTGCCGTGTTCGGGGTCGACCCCTATCGCGAGGGCGCCGTCACGATGCAGGGCGCGCGCATCCCGCGCAACCGCCCCACCGATGCCATGCGGGCCGGTCTCGCGCTCGTTCCCGAAGACCGCCGCAAGCAGGGACTCGTGATCGAATCGGGCGTCGGCGGCAACATCACCCTCTCGATCCGCCGCCAGCTCGCGAAGCTGGGCTTCCTCACCACCGGGATCGAGAACCGCGCCGCCCGGGAATGGGCCACCCGGCTCGAGGTCAAGACGCACGCCCTCGACACGGTCGCCGCGACGCTCTCCGGCGGCAACCAGCAGAAGGTCGTCCTCGCCAAGTGGCTCGCCACGCAGCCGAAGGTCCTCATCATCGACGAGCCGACCCGAGGCATCGACGTCGGCACCAAGTCCGAGGTGCACCGCCTGCTCTCCGAGCTCGCCGGGCAGGGCATGGGAATCCTCATGATCTCGTCCGAACTGCCGGAGGTGCTCGGCATGGCCGACCGCGTCCTCGTCATGCGCGAGGGGCGGATCACCGCAGAGATCGCCCGCTCGGAGGCCACTTCCGAGAACGTCATGTACGCCGCGACGCACGCATCGGAGCTCTCCTCGTGACCACCGCCATCCCCGTCTCCTCGATGACGAAGAGGTTCGCAGCCCTCGGCAGGGCGCGAGAGTTCGGCATCCTCCTCGCCCTGGCGCTCGTGATCATCGCCGCCACGACGAACAACTCCAACTTCCTGTTCAGCCCCGACGGCTGGCGCGACCTGCTCCTCACGCCGTCGATCCTCGTGCTCGTCGCCGTCGGACAGGCCATCGTCCTCATCACCCGCAACGTCGACCTCTCGGTCGGCTCGGTCATGGGGCTCACCGCCTACCTCACCGGTCGCCTGTTCATCGACGTCCCCGGCATCCCGATCATGATCGTGGTGGTGGCCGCCGTCGTGTTCGGAGCCCTCCTCGGACTCATCAACGGGGCGCTGGTCGCCTTCGCCAAAGTGCCCGCCATGGTGATCACCCTCGGCACGCTCTACGCCTACCGCGGCATCAACGTGCTGTGGACCGGCAGCGACCGGGTGAACGCCTCCGACATGCCGAAGGACTTCCTCGCCCTCGGCACCGGGCAGCTCATCGGCATCCCGATCCTCACGATCGTCGCACTCATCGTGCTCGCCGCAGCCGCCTGGTACATGAAGAACACCCGTGGCGGCCGCGAGTACTACGCGATCGGATCCGATCCCACGGCCGCGGAGCTCTACGGCCTCCGCGTCACGCGCCGCGTGCTGACCGCCTTCGTCGTCTCCGGTGCGCTCGCCGGTCTCGCCGGGGTGTTCTACGCCGCCCGCTACGGCACCATCAACTCGCAGGCCAGAGCCGGGTGGGAGCTCGACGCGGTGGGCGCGGCCGTGATCGGCGGCGTCGCGATCACCGGCGGCATCGGCTCGGTCTGGGGGGCGGCGATCGGTGCGGTGCTGCTGCTCACGATCAACCGGGCCCTTCCCATCCTCGGCATCCCCGACTTCTGGCAGCGCGCCGTCGTCGGCCTCCTGATCATCGGCGCGATCGTGCTCGACCGTGTCCTCGCCGTCCGCCAGAAACGACGGCTCATCGAAGCGAGGGACAAGTCATGACCGCCGCGACCGCGACCGCGACCACCCGGGTGATCCGCGACTTCGACAAGCCGCTCTGGCGGCGTGTGCTCCTCACGAGGGAGATGGCGATCGTCGCCCTGCTCGTCCTCGTCGTCATCGCCTCCGCGAGCACGGTGCGCGGCTTCGGTCAGCCGATCACGCTCACCTACCTGCTCCTCGACATCGCCCCGATCCTCCTGATCGCCCTGCCGATGACGCTCGTCATGATCACCGGCGAGATCGACCTGTCGGTCGGCAGCATGGTGGGGCTCTCCAGCGTCGTCACCGGAGCGCTCGTGCAGGGCGGGATCCCCTTCGAGGTCGCCGCGCTCGCCGCGCTGCTCGTCGGTCTGGTCGGCGGTGCCTTCAACGGGTTCCTCGTGACCGTCGTCGGCCTGCCCTCGCTCGCGGTGACCATCGGAACCCTCGCGCTGTTCCGCGGCCTCGCGGTCGGCCTGCTCGGCACCGCGGCGGTCACGGAGTTCCCCGAGTTCTGGACCGACCTCGCCAAGGCGAAGCTCGCCGGCACGACGATCCCCGTGGTCATGATCCCCTTCCTGCTCCTGCTGGTGGGCTTCATCCTCCTGCTGCACTACACCCCGTTCGGGCGTGGTGTGTACGCGATCGGACTGTCGAAGGACGCCGCCAGGTTCTCGGGCGTGCACGTGGAGCGGACGAAGTTCATCCTCTTCGTGCTCTCCGGAGTGGTCGCCGCGTTCGCCGGGGTGTTCTACACGCTCCGCTACGGCAGCGCGCGAGGTGACAACGCCACCGGCCTCGAGCTGCAGGTGATCGCCGCTGTCGTCCTCGGCGGGGTCTCGGTGTTCGGCGGGCGGGGAAAGCTCTACGGCGTCGTCGCCGCGGCCCTGCTCATCGGCTCACTCGCCAGCGCGCTGCGACTGATGAACGTGACCTCCGACGTGATCAACATCATCACCGGCGCCCTGCTGATCGTCTCGGTGGTCGCCGCCAGCTTCCTCGCCTGGCTGCAGAAGGCTCGGCGCAGACCAGGACGTTCGACCACCGGCGCCGCACCCACAGCTTCATGACGCCGACGCCGCAATAGCGGCACCCCTCACGAAAGGAACAGAACAATGATGTTTGCACGCAAGCGTGTGACCGCGTTCGCCGCCATCGCGGTGGCCGCAGCGGTCGCCCTGTCCGGATGCGCGAGCACCGGCAGCGGAGACGGCGGCGACGGCGGCGGAGACGGCAACCTCGCCATCACCTTCCTACCCAAGAACCTCGGAAACCCCTACTTCGACACGTCGAGCAAGGGCGGCAAGGCGGCCGTCGAGGAGTTCGGCGGCACGTTCGCCGAGGTCGGGCCGGCCGAAGCCACCCCCGATGCGCAGGTCAGCTACATCAACACGGCCACGCAGCAGGGCGTCGGAGCACTCGTCGTCTCGGCGAACGATCCGAAGGCGATCTGCGACGCGCTGAACGAAGCGCGCGACGCCGGCGTGAAGGTCGTCACCTTCGACTCCGACACCAACCCGGAATGCCGCGACGTCTTCATCAACCAGGCGGACTCCGAGGGCATCGCGAAGGTGCAGGTCGACCAGATCGCCGAGCAGATCGGCGGCGCCGGAGAGATCGCCATCCTCTCGGCCTCGGCCAACGCGACCAACCAGAACGCCTGGATCGACCTGATGAAGGAATACCTCGCCAGCGATTACCCCGACATCACGCTCGTCGAGACCGTCTACGGCGACGACGACGACCAGACGTCGTTCGACAAGACCGCGGCCCTGCTGCAGACCCACCCTGACCTCAAGGGCATCATCTCGCCCACGACGGTCGGCATCGCGGCAGCCGCCCGCTACCTGTCGACCTCGGACTACAAGGGCAAGGTCGCGCTCACCGGGCTCGGCACCCCGAACCAGATGCGGGAATACGTCGAGGACGGCACCGTCACGTCGTTCGCGCTGTGGAACCCGGAAGACCTCGGCTACCTCGCGGCCTTCGCGGCGCAGGCGCTCATCGAGGGCGACATCACGGGCAAGAAGGGCGACACCTTCACCGCCGGTGACCTCGGCGAGTACACGGTCGGAGACGACGGCGTCGTGCTGCTCGGCGACCCGTTCGTGTTCAACGCCGACAACATCGGCGAGTTCGACTTCTGATGGACACCGGGCGCCCGGCCGGCACAGTGGTCGGCCGGGCGCTCGCAGAAAGGCCCTCATGACCCGCGTATGCGTCAAGCTCCAGGTGCGACCGGAGCTCCTGGACGAGTACCGCGAGCGTCACGCGCCCGTGTGGCCGGAGATGCTCGCCGAGATCGCGGCGGCCGGACGCCGCAACTACTCGCTGTTCCTCGCTCCCGACGGTGAGCTCATCGGCTACTACGAGACCGATGACGACGCCGCGGCCCAGGCGTATCTCGCCGCGTCGCCCGTCGCCGCGCGCTGGGAGGCCGAGATGAGTCGCTTCTTCGTCGGCCTCGACGGCCGACCGGACCAGGCCGCCCCCACACTTCCCGAGGTGTTCCACCTCGAAGACCAGCTCTCCTCCTCCGGTCTCCAGAACGAAAGCAGTGCATCGTGAGCATCCTCACCCCCTCGAACCTCGCCATCCTCGAGAAGCAGGGCATCGAGCTCCCCAGCTGGGCCTTCGGCAACTCCGGCACGCGTTTCAAGGTGTTCGGCACCCCCGGCACCCCGCGGGATCCGTGGGAGAAGATCGCCGACGCCGCCCAGGTCAACCGCTACACGGCACTCGCTCCCGCGGTGGCGCTGCACATCCCGTGGGACGTGGTGGACTCGTACTCCGATCTGCGCACGCACGCCGAGGATCACGGAGTCACCCTCGGCACGGTCAACTCCAACACGTTCCAGGACGACGACTACAAGTTCGGCGCCCTCACGCACGAGGACGCCGCGATCCGGCGGAAGGCGATCGACCACCACCTGGCCTGCATCGACGTGATGGATGCGACCGGCAGCCGCGACCTCAAGATCTGGCTGGCCGAGGGGTCGAACTATCCCGGCCAGGCCGACATGCGCGGGCGCCAGGACCGCCTGCAGGATTCGCTGCAGAAGATCTACGACCGCCTCGGCGACGACCAGCGCCTCGTGCTCGAGTACAAGTTCTTCGAGCCGGCGTTCTATCACACCGACGTCCCGGACTGGGGCACCTCGTACGCGCAGGTCAGCGCGCTCGGCGACAAGGCGATGGTGTGCCTCGACACGGGCCACCACGCCCCGGGCACGAACATCGAGTTCATCGTGATGCAGCTGCTGCGCCTCGGCAAGCTCGGCTCGTTCGACTTCAACTCGCGCTTCTACGCCGACGACGACCTGATCGTGGGCGCGGCCGACCCGTTCCAGCTGTTCCGCATCCTGTTCGAGGTGATCCGCGGGGGCGGCCTGAACAACCCCGACGTGGCGTTCATGCTCGACCAGTGCCACAACGTCGAGGACAAGATCCCCGGCCAGATCCGCTCGGTGCTCAACGTGCAGGAGATGACGGCGCGTGCGCTGCTCGTCGACCGTGACGCGCTCGCCGCTGCCCAGAGGTCGGGCGACGTGCTCGCCGCGAACGCCCTCTTCATGGATGCCTTCTACACCGACGTGCGGCCCGCCCTGGCCGAATGGCGGGAGTCGCGCGGTCTCGCCGCCGATCCGATGGCTGCCTATCTCGCCTCCGGCTACCAGGAGCGGATCGCCGCCGAGCGGGTGGGCGGAGTGCAGGCCGGCTGGGGCGCCTGACCGCAGGTCCTCTGCAGAGCAGTACGCCGCCCGGCTCAGACATGGGCGGCGTACTGCTCTCGGATGATCGGACGGTGGTCGACCGCGAACGACCGCGCCTCGCCGTCTGCCCAGGACGGGCGCTCGTCCGTGAGGGCCCAGGCCGCCTGCACCGCCGCCCCTCGGGCGACGGCCTCGTCGATGCCCGGCACCACGATCGGCACATCGAACACCTGAGCCGCGATCTGCGAGACGGCGGGATTGCGCGCGGCCCCACCGATGAGCAGGATGCGGGTGGCCGGCACGCCCCACCGACGGATCGCGTCGAGGCCGTCGGCCAGACCGCACAGAAGACCCTCCACCGCAGCGCGCGCCAGCGTCTCGCGTCGTGTCGAGGCGAGCGACATGCCGAACAGCGTGGCGGTGGCATCCGGGCGGTTCGGGGTGCGCTCCCCTTCGAAGTAGGGCTGCAGGACCAGGCCGTCCGCTCCGGGTTCGGCGGCCAGCGCCAGGAGGGCGAGTGCGTCGTGATCGACGCCGAGCAGCCCGGCGACCGTATCGAGCACGCGGGCCGCGTTGAGGGTCGCGACGAGCGGGAGATGATTCCCGCTTCCGTCGGCGAAGCCGGCGACCGTTCCGGTGGGGTCGGCGAGGGGCCGATCCGCGACCGCGAAGACCGTGCCGCTCGTGCCGATCGAGATCATCGCGTCGCCCGGTCGGGCACCGAGTCCCAGCGCACCACCGGCGTTGTCGCCCAGACCGGCTCCGACCGCGGTGCCTCCGGGCATGACGCCCATCCGCTCGGCGGGCCCGAGGACGCGGGGGAGGATCGGGACGCGACCGAACGCACGCTCGAGCAGGTCGAGGTCGTAGGCGCCTGTGGAGGCGCTCCAGTACGCAGTGCCGCTCGCGTCGGAGCGGTCGGTGGCGAGGGCGTCGAGGGCGGGACCGAGCGCGGACGCACCGACGGGCCCATACCCGCGCAGTCGCCAGGAGAGCCAGTCGTGGGGCAGGGCGACCGCAGCGACTCTGGCTGCGTTCGCGGGCTCGTGATCACGCAGCCACCGCAGCTTGGCTCCGGTGAACGACGCCACCGGCACGACTCCGACCCGACGCGCATACTCGTGCGCGCCGACCTCCGCCACGAGCGCCGCCGCGGCGTCCGCACTGCGCACGTCGTTCCAGAGCAGCGCGTCGCGGACGACGTGCCCCTGTGCGTCGAGTGCCACGAGCCCATGCTGCTGCGCGGCGATCGAGATCGCGGCCACGTCGTCCAGACCGCCGGCATCGACGATCGCGTGCTGCAGGGCCGACCACCATGCCTCGGGAGCGACCTCCGTGCCGGGCGGATGCGATGCCCGTCCGGTGCGCACCACCTCCCCGGTCGCGAGTTCGTGCACGGTCACCTTGCAACTCTGCGTGGACGAATCCACGCCGGCGACGTACGTCGACGGCATCTGCCTCTCCCTCATCCGTGAACGACCCGAGCCGCGAAGACGCCGAAGCATCCTCGCGGCTCGGGTGCGGCCGTCACTCCGACTGGCCGGTGAGACCCTCGTAAGCGATGTTGCCGCTCTTGAGGTTCTTGTTGGTCATCTCGCTGAGGTTCTTCAGGAACGCGTCGCGCTCGGTGACCACGTGGCCGATCGCCTCGTCGACGTTGTCCTTCGTGATCGCGGGCATCAGGTAGACCGGGTTCTCCTTGACGTCCTCTCCGCGCACGATGGCCGCGGCGTAGGCCACGCCGGCCGACAGCTCGACCGTGCCGTTCTGCAGCGAGGTGCCGATGAAGTCGCCGTTCTTCACGGCTTCGAGCCCGTCGGCGATGCCGTCGATGCCGACGATCGGCACATCCGTCATCCCGGCTTCCTTGAGCGCCTGCAAAGCGCCGAGCCCCATGTCATCGTTCTGCGCGATCACGCCGTCGATGTCGTCGCCGAAGGCCGAGATCCAGTTGCTGACCTTGTTGACGGCCTCGTCGCGCTTCCAGTTCGCGGTGTCCTTGGCGAGCACCTTCACGTCGGGGTTTTCGGCGAGCACGTTGTCGATGCCCTTGCCGCGGTTGATCTCGCCCGAGCCTCCGAGTGGACCCTGGAGGATGATGACGTTGCCCTTCCCGCCGAGGGCTTCCATCATCATCTGCGCTTCCTGCTCGCCCGCCGCCACGTCGTCGGGCTGCACCGAGCCGGTGAGGTCTTCGCTGTTGAGCGAGGCGTTGACGTCGAAGAAGGGGATGTCGGCAGCCTTCGCGGCGGCGATCTGCGGCTGCAGCGAGTCGGCTTGCACCGGGATGACCACGATCGCGTCGACACCGGCGGTGACGTACTGGTCGACCTGGCTCGCCTGGGTGTTGACGTCGAGCCCTGCGGAGTTCCACAGGATCTCGATGTTGTTCTCCTCGGCGTAGCGCTCGATGCCCTCCTTGCCCTCGGTGACGAACGACGACATGTCGTAGACGCTCACACCGATGGTGATGCGCTCCTGGCCGCTGTCGTCTCCGCTGCCGGCACTCGCGTTCGGGTCGCCCGCGCCGCATCCGGCGAGCATCAGCGCGGCGACGGAGGTGACGGCGAAAGCCGCGGCGATGCGGCTCTTCTTGGTGAACATGGGATTCCTCTCGTTGGATGGTGCGATGAAGCAGGGTTCTTCGTCGTGATCGGTCAGCGGCTTCGTCGTCGGGTCGCCCACACGTCCACGGCGACCGCCGCGACGATGAGCACCCCCTTGATGACCTTCTGCCAGTAGGCGGGCACGGTCAGGATGTCGAGGCCGTTGTTGAGGGTCTGGATGAGGAGCAGTCCGAGGGCGGTCCCCCAGATCGAGCCGCGGCCGCCGAGCAGGCTCGCGCCGCCGATCACGACCGCCGCGATCGCGTCGAGCTCGTAGCCGACGCCGAGGTTCGGAGCGCCGAGCGTGACACGGCTGGCGAGCATGACGCCCGAGATGCCGGCGAGCATGCCGGAGATGGCATACACGCTGAAGATGGTGCGGCCGACGTTGATGCCCGCGATGCCGGCGGCGATCGGGTTGCCGCCGATCGCGTAGACCCGCATACCCCAGGCGGTGCGGCGCATGATGATCGCGAGTCCCAGGATGCCGACGATCATCAGGATGACCGGCAGGGTGAGCCCGCCGAACTGGGCATTGGCGATGCGGGAGAAGTCGGCCGGCAGCCCGGTGATGGGGGCGCCGTTGCCCGCGACGTAGGCGACACCGGACGCGAGGGTGAGCATGCCGAGCGTCGCGATGAAGGGTGGCACCTTGATCACCGACACCACGAAGCCGTTGATGGCCCCGGCGATGAACCCCACCACGACTCCGGCGACGATCGCGAGCCAGATCTGATCCGGGAACGCCTTCGCGGTGAGGCTGCCGAACACGGCCGCTGCGGCGATCACGCTGCCGACCGAGAGGTCGATGCCACCGGTGAGGATCACGAGCGTCTGCCCGAGGGCGATCAGGGCGAACGGTGCCGCCGCGACCAGGATCGTCTGCAGGTTGTCGACCGTGCCGAAGCGCGCGCTGCGGTAAAGGAAGAAGGCGATGATGAGCACCATCACGATCACCATCGCGTAGCGGATCGCGAGGTCGCCGAACCAGGTCGGGCTGAAGCGCTTCACTTCCGACTCGGGCACGAAGGTCGGCGCGGCGGTGCGGGTGTCGGTCATTGGTCGTCCTTTGCGGAAGGTGCGTCGGAGATGTCGAGTCCGCTCGCGAGTCGGAAGATGCGGTCCTGCACGTCGGGTTGCTGGAGGGCGGTGCGGTCGAGCTCCGCCACCACGCCGCCGTCCTTGAGCACGAGAGCGCGGTGCGACAGGGCGAGGATCTCCGGCATGTCGCTCGACGCCATCACCACGGCCATGCCCGAGGCGGCGAGGTCGGTGATGATGCGGTAGATCTCGCTGCGGGCGCCGATGTCGACGCCGCGGGTGGGTTCGTCGAGCAGCAGCACCTTCACCTCGCCGGTGAGCCAGCGCGCGAGCACCACCTTCTGCTGGTTGCCGCCCGAGAGCGTCTCCATCAGCTGCCCGAGACCACGGCTGCGCAGGCGCACGGAGCTCATCACCTCGGAGACGGCGTCCACGCGGCTGCGGCCCTTGAGCCATCCGGCGACCGAGAACTGGTTCATGCGCGGCAGGGTCGCGTTGGCGAGGATGTCCATGCTGAGTACGGCTCCCGCGCCCTTGCGGTCCTCAGGGACCAAGGCCATGCCGGCGGTGATCGCGTCGGCGGGGCGTCCGCGACGCACGCGAGCGCCTCCGACGGCGATCTCACCCGCAGTCGCGGAGCGCACGCCGAACAGCGCCTCGATCAGCTCGGTGCGTCCGGCGCCGACGAGCCCCGCGAGCCCCACGATCTCACCGCGGCGCACCTGCAGGTCGACCGGCTGCGGGGCCGGTGTGTACTCGAGCCCGCGCACCGAGAGGGCGATGTCGTCGGAAGCCGGCGGCAGGTCGGGGAACAGGTCTTCGAGCTCGCGGCCGATCATCGCGGTCACGATGTCGTCGTCGCTGAGTTCTGAGAGCGGTGCATCCGCGACGAGGCCGCCGTCGCGGAGCACCACGACCCGGTCGGCGATCGCGCGGATCTCCTCCATCTTGTGCGTCGTGAAGAGGATCGCGACGCCGCGGTCGCGCAGCGTGCGCATGCTCTCGATCAGGCGGGCGACCTCGCGCTCGGCGATCGCGCTGGTCGGTTCGTCCAGCAGCAGCACCCGCGCGCCGGTGCTGGTCGCCTTGACGATCTCGACGATCTGCCGCAGTCCCACCGGCAGCGATCCCATCCGGGCTCCGGGATCGATGTCGACGCCGAACTCGGCGAGCATCTGCCGGGCCTCCCTGGCCATGCGGCGGCGGTCGACCAGCCCGAACCGGTTGCGCAGCTCCCGCCCCACGAAGATGTTCTCGTACACCGTGGTGTCGAGGATCGAGGCCAGTTCCTGCGGCACGATGGCGATGCCGCGCTGGTGGGCGTCGCGCGCGGATCCCGCGGTGAGCTCCTCGCCGCGCACGAGCACACGACCGGCATCGGCCTTCATCTGGCCGGAGGCGATCTTCATGAGCGTCGATTTGCCGGCACCGTTCTCGCCCGCGAGCGCCGTCACGGTGCCCGGCACGAGGTGCAGCCCCACGCCCTTGAGCACGGGCACTCCGCCGAACGCCTTGCGGATGTCGACGCACGCGAGCATGTCGGGCTGCTCGTCGAGGGTGATGTTCCCCGTGCGCTCGAGGTCGGTCATGATTCCCTCGCGTGCTCGCGGTCAGGACGCACGATGCTCTTCAGGGTCGAGGGGTGCGAGGCGGAATCGAGAGCCTCGCGCACCTCGGCGAGGCCGAACGACCCGGTGACCAGCGCATCGAGGTCGACGGCGCCGGACGCGACCAGCTCGATCGCCGTGGGCCAGGTGTTCGCGTAGCGGAAGATGCCGGTGACGATCAGCTCGCGGTTCTGGATCGTGGAGACGGGGAGGGCGATCTCGTCGGCACCCATGCCGACGAGCACGGCGATGCCGCCGGGCTTCAGTGCCGAGATGCCCTGCTTCACGGCGACGGGGGATCCCGAGGCGTCGACGAAGGCGTCGTATCCCGAGCCGAGCGGTCCGGCCGCCGGGTCGACGGCGGCGGTCGCGCCGAACCGGAGGGCGACCTCGCGACGCTCGGCCATCGGGTCGCTGATCACGATCTCGGTGGCACCGAATGCGCGTGCGGTCTGCGCGGTGACGATGCCGATGGGCCCCGCCCCGGTGATGAGCACGCGGCTCCCGGGTCGCACACCGGCCTTCTGCACGGCCGCGATGGCGACGGACAGCGGCTCCATGAGCGCTGCGGCGTCGTCGCTCACGGAATCGGGAACGGTGTAGGCGAAGTCGCCCTGGATCGCGACGTACTCCGCGAAGGCGCCGTCGATCGGCGGGGTGGCGTAGAACTCGATCCGTGGGCAGAGGTTGTAGCGCCCGCTGCGGCAGAACTCGCACACCCGGCAGGGGTGCTGCGGTTCGATCGAGACGCGCTCGCCGACGCGGGCGTCGTCGATGTCGGCCCCGACCGCGACGATCGTGCCGCCGGCTTCGTGGCCGAGGACGAGCGGCTCCTCCACGACGAAGTCGCCGATGCGCCCCTCGTGGAAGTAGTGGACGTCGGAGCCGCAGATGCCGACCGCGTTCACCCGCACGATCACCTGATCGGCGGACGGGATCGGCACGGGGCGGGTCTCCACCGTGAGCTCGCCGGCGCGCACCAGCACGCTCGCACGCATGGTCGTGGGCAGTTCAGTGCGCTTCATCGGGCTCCTCGTGGTGCGGGTGCAATCGTGGGGTCGTGATTGCTCGACCGACATTAGCCATGCTCGACGAATGAGACAACTGGCCGCTCATATGAGCGCAGAAGGAGAAATCGGGATATGCTGAACCGACCTGACACGATGCGAGACGAAGAGGCGACATGGGACCCGATGAACTGGTGCGGATCTCGCACGTCGCGCGCCGGCACTACCTGGACGGGCGGACGAAGATCGAGATCGCCGACGAACTCGGCCTCTCCCGTTTCAAGATCGCGCGGATGCTGGAGGATGCGCTCGAGCAGGGGCTGGTGAAGATCACGATCGAGGCACCGGACTCCCTCGATCTCGACCTGTCCATGCAGCTGCGCGCCCGCTTCGGTTTGACGCGCGCTCTCGCGGTGCTCACTCCCGGCACCACGCCCGACCTCATCCAGGATCGGCTCGGGCGCGCGGCCGCCGACCTGCTCAGCGAGATCGTCACCGAGGGCGACGTGCTGGGGCTCACGGCCGGACGCACCCTGACCGCGATGGCCGGACACCTGCGCACCTTGGCGACGTGCGAGGTGGTGCAGCTCGCCGGCGTCGCCGCCCCCACGCCCGAGAACGGCGTCGAGGTGATCCGCCAGGTGAGCCGCATCTCGGGGGGACGCTCCCGCGCGATATTCGCCCCGTTGCTGGTCGAGACCGCCGCCACCGCCTCGGCCCTGCGTCGCGAGCCCGGCATCATGGAGACCTTCCGCCGCTTCGACTCGGTGACCAAGGCCGTCGTCGCGATCGGTTCCTGGAGCCCGCCCGACTCGCAGCTGTACGACAATGCCGGGCGCGCGGGCGCGCTCGACGAACTGCTCGCGGCGGGGGTGAAGGCCGAGATCTGCGCGACGCTCATCGACGAGAACGGTGCCGTCGTGGGGTCGGTGGCCGAGCGGTCTCTCGCGGTATCCACCGAGCAGCTGCGCCGTATCCCCGAGGTGATCGCGGTCGCGGGCGGCACCTCGAAGACGGGTGCCGTCGCTGCCGCCCTGCGGTCAGGGATCGTCGACTCCCTGGTGACCGACGCCGCTCTCGCCCGGCGCCTGCTCGAGGCCGCGGTCTGAGCAGGACCGACCTGCCCGCTCAGCGGCGGACGGGCTCGTAGCGCCGCAGCTCGGTGGAGGCGCGCACCACGCGGCGCAGATCGCCGAGACCTCCGTGCACCGCGCTGTGCGCGCGGGCCTGCACCAGGATGTTGCCCATCGACGTGGCCTCCGACGGCCCCGCGACCACGGCGCGCCCCGAGCGGTCGGCGACGGCCTGCGCCAGGATCGACGACTCGGAGCCGCCGCCGACCAGGTGGATCACCCGCACGTCCACACCCGAGAGCGCCGCTGCTTCGTCGACCTGTCGGGCCACGAACGCCCCGAGACTCTCCAGCACCAGCCGCACCACGGCGGCGCGGTCGGTGGGCATGCGTCCGCCGGCCTCGGCGACGAGTTCCGCGATGCGCGCGGTCATCTGCCCGGGGCGCAGCAGGCGAGGGTCTCCGGTGTCGATCGGCACCCCGGTGCTCGGGGCGGCGTCGGCACGGGCCAGCAGCTCGCGACGGGCGGCGGTGCTGCGCGCTCCCCAGCCGTCGAGCCCCCATTCCCGCATGCACTCGTTGATGATCCAGAGCCCGGCGGCGATCCGGAGGAACCGCACGGTGCCGTCGAGGCCGAGCTCGTTCGTGAAACCCGCCTCGCGGGCCCGGTCGCTCGTGATGAGGCGATCGACCTCGACACCCGTGAGGATCCACGTGCCGCACGACACGAAGGCGAAGTCCTCGTCGCGCGCGGGGACGGCGATCACGGCGCTGGCGGTGTCGTGCGAGGCGACGGCGGTGATGTCGGTGGCATCCCCGGGCGCCAGGATGCCGCCAGCCACACGCCCGGTCACGGTGCCGGGCGCGACGATCTCGGGGAAGATCCGCGCCGGCAGGCCCAGCGCGTCGATCCGGCCGGCATCCCAGCCGGCACCGCGGGGGAGGGCCAGGCCGGTGCTGGAGACGTTCGTCGCCTCGGCGACCTCTTCGGCGCCGAGCCAGTGGGCGAGCAGATCGGGCATCAGCAGCATCCGCTGCACGGTGTCGAGACGCCCGGCTTCCCGGTCGGCCATCAGCTGGTAGATCGTCATGATCGGGAGGGCGGTGACCCCGGTGTCTCGAAAGGCATCGGCGGCGGGGAGGATCGCGTCGACGAGGGGGAAGCTGCGGTCGGTGCGGGCATCGCGCTGGTGGAAGGGAGCATCGAGCAGGCCGTCGTAGGCGAGCAGCCCGTAGTCTCCCGACCAGGCGTCCACGCCGACACTGGCGAAGGCGGGTCCCTCGCGGCGAAGCGCCGCGAGACCGGCGACCGCGTCGCGGTACAGCCGCTGGGCATCCCACCGCAGTCCGAGCTCGTCCGTGAACGCGCGGTTGCGGAACCGGTGCACCCCGTCGATCCGCAGCCGATCCCCGTCGACGGTCGCGCTCACGACGCGACCGCTGGACCCTCCGAGGTCGACGGCGGCAGCTCGGAAGGTCGCCGAGCCGAGGGGCAGTTCGGGCATGTCCCTCAGCCTAGGGTCCGGGCCTCCCGTCCGGCGGCCCCTCACACGCTGGTGTAACCACCGTCGATGAGGATGCTCTGCCCGATGACGTAGCTCGACCGCTCGCTCGCGAGGTAGACCAGGAGGTCGCCGAGCTCTTCGGGCTCCCCCATCCGCCCGGCGGGGATGCGCCGCACCCACTCGTCGGCCATCTCGGGGTTCTCCGCCACGAAGTCCCTGGTCATGTCGCTGGCGAAGTATCCCGGGGCGATCGCGTTGACGCGGATGCCGTGCGGCCACCACTCGATCGCCGCGCTCTTGGTGAACATCGACACCGCGGCTTTCGACGTGTTGTAGACCGCTTGGGTCTGCGGGATGTTCACCGCGAACGCCGACATCGACGACACGTTGACCACGCTGGCCGGGTTTCCTCGTGCGGCCTCGACGTGCCGGCGCGCGAACTCACGGCTCGTGACGAAGGTGCCGGTGACGTTGACGTCGAGCACCCGCCGCCAGTCCGCTGGCGTGGTGTCGAGGAGGGGCGTGCCCAGCGTGATGCCCGCGCTGTTGACGAGCACGTCGGCCACGCCCAACTGCGCGGCGACGGCGTCGAAGGCAGCCGCGACGGAGGCGTCGGAGGTGACGTCGACGCTGACGCCGATGCCACGCCGCCCCGTCTCGGACTGCAGGGCGTCGGCGGCTTCGGCGACGGTGTCGAGGCGGTCGAGGAGGGCGACATCGGCGCCGGCGGTCGCCAGTGCCTCGGCCATGGCGTAACCGAGGCCCCGCGCCCCGCCCGTGACGACGGCGATGCGGCCGAGAAGAGGTTCCGTGGTGTTTCCGAGCATGAGCAGAGCCTAGCGGCGGCGCTCACCTCACGACACCAGCCGCTCATATGAGCGCACAGAGCGAGGGTCGATGATCGGGGGATCGGCCCCGGCGTGCACACCGGATAGATTCCTCCCATGGCTCTTTCCGGCAATCTCGAGGCGCAACGACGTCGAGACGAACTCGTCGAACTCGCGAACGGCCCGCAGGGCGTGATGATCGAGGCCGCTGCCGAACTGTTCGCGGTGTCGTCGATGACGATCCGACGCGACCTGCTCGAGCTGGAGGCGGAGGGCCGAGTACGTCGGGTGCGAGGTGGGGCGACCGCCGCCCCCAGAGCGCGCCCGTTCGATGCGCGCCGGGCCATCAGGGCGAGCGCGAAGAGGACGATCGCCGAGAAGGCGCTGCGACTCGTCCCGGCTCGTGGCAGCATCGCGCTCGACGCGTCGTCGACCGTCAACATGCTCGCCTCGGTGATCGGTCCGCGCGCCGGGCTCACGGCGTACACGAACTCCTTCGAGTCGTTCCAGGTGCTTCATCCGCTCGACGGCGTGACGGCGGTGATCTCCGGTGGCACCGCGGAGCCCACCACGGGCAGTCTCGTCGGCCCGATCGCCCGTCGGAGCATGCGTTCGGTCTACTTCGACACCTTCTTCTCCTCGGCCGACGCGCTCGATGGCGCCGACGGCACGTCCGAGGTCTCGGTGGACGAAGCCGAGCTGAAGCAGGCGATGGCCGCGAACGCCGGCACCACGGTGGTGTGCGTCGACTCCAGCAAGCTCGGGCGTCGGTCGGTGGCCCGCGCGCTCGAGCGCGACGAGATCTCGGTGCTGATCACCGAGCTCGATCCCGGCGACGAGCGGTTGGATGCCTTCCGGGATATCGCCGACATCCTCTGAATCTCCCAGACGCCCTCGCCAGACACCCCTTCTCCACGACGTCAGTTCGTGTTATCTTTCACAAGAAGTAACAGCACGAGTGCACACGGTCGTGTGCATCGCCCCTGTCTTGGAGAGTCATGACCAACGCCACCGCCGCCGCTCTGATCGCCCGGTCGAACCGCCTCGGCGCCGACCCGAAGAACACCAACTACGCCGGAGGGAACACCTCGGCCAAGGGCACCGAGACCGATCCCGTCACGGGCCAGCCGGTCGAGCTGATGTGGGTCAAGGGCTCTGGCGGCGACCTCGGCACCCTGACCGAGAGCGGTCTCGCCGTGCTGCGCCTCGACCGCATGCGCGCGCTCGTCGACGTGTACCCCGGACTCGACCGCGAAGACGAGATGGTCGCCGCCTTCGACTACTGCCTGCACGGCAAGGGGGGTGCCGCCCCGTCGATCGACACCGCCATGCACGGCCTGGTCGACGCCGCGCACGTCGACCACCTGCACCCCGATTCGGGCATCGCGATCGCCACCGCGGCCGACGGTGAGGCGCTGACGACGAAGATCTTCGGCGACAAGGTGGTCTGGGTGCCGTGGCGTCGTCCCGGCTTCCAGCTCGGACTCGACATCGCCGAGATCAAGAAGCAGAATCCTCAGGCGATCGGCTGCATCCTCGGCGGGCACGGCATCACCGCCTGGGCCGACACGTCGGAGGAGGCCGAGGCGAACTCCCTCTGGATCATCGACACCGCGGCCGACTACATCGCCGAGCACGGCAAGGCCGACCCGTTCGGCGGCGTCCGCTCGGGCTTCGAGGCCCTCCCCGCGTCCGAGCGCCGTGAGCGCGCTGCGGCCCTCGCCGGCACCATCCGGGGCATCGCCTCGACCGACAAGCCGATGGTCGGACACTTCACCGACGCCGACGTCGTCCTCGACTTCCTGGCGTCGGAACAGGCGCCCGCCCTCGCCGCGCTCGGCACCAGCTGCCCCGACCACTTCCTGCGCACCAAGGTGAAGCCGCTGATCCTCGACCTGCCGGCCACGGCGTCTGCCGAGGAGCAGATCGCGCGCCTGCACGAGCTGCACGAGCAGTACCGCACCGACTACCAGGCGTACTACGACGCGCACGCGACGGCCACGTCTCCTGCCATCCGCGGCGCCGACCCGCTCATCGTGCTGATCCCCGGTGTCGGCATGTTCTCCTACGGTGCGAACAAGCAGACCGCCCGCGTCGCCGGCGAGTTCTACGTCAACGCGATCAACGTGATGCGCGGCGCCGAGGCTCTGTCCACCTATTCGCCGATCTCCGACGCCGAGAAGTTCGACATCGAGTACTGGGCGCTGGAGGAGGCCAAGCTGCAGCGCATGCCGAAGCCGAAGTCGCACCAGGGCCGTATCGCCTTCGTCACCGGCGCCGCATCCGGCATCGGCAAGGCCATCGCGACCCGCCTCGCGGCCGAGGGCGCCTGTGTCGTCGTCGCCGACCTCGACGCCTCGAAGGCGCAGGCCGCTGCCGCCGAGCTCGGCAACACCGATGTCGCGATCGGCATCGCGGCAAACGTCGCCGACGCCGAGGCCGTGCAGGCCGCCCTGAACGAGGCGGTGCTCGCGTTCGGCGGCGTCGACCTCGTGGTCAACAACGCCGGCCTCTCGCTGTCGAAGCCGCTGCTGGAGACCACCGAGAAGGACTGGGATCTGCAGCACGACGTGATGGCCAAGGGGTCGTTCCTCGTGTCGAAGGCCGCCGCCCGCGTGCTCATCGATCAGAAGCTCGGCGGCGACATCATCTACATCTCGTCCAAGAACTCGGTCTTCGCCGGCCCCAACAACATCGCCTACTCCGCCACCAAGGCCGACCAGGCGCACCAGGTGCGGCTGCTCGCGGTCGAGCTCGGCGAGTACGGTATCCGTGTGAACGGCATCAACCCCGACGGCGTGGTCCGCGGCTCCGGCATCTTCGCCTCGGGCTGGGGCGCGAACCGTGCCGCGACCTACGGCGTCGCCGAAGAAGACCTCGGTCAGTACTACGCGAACCGCACGATCCTCAAGCGCGAGGTCGTGCCCGAGAACGTCGCGGACGCGGTCTACGTGCTGACCGGTCCCGAGCTCAGCCGCACCACGGGTCTGCACATCCCCGTCGACTCCGGCGTCGCCGCGGCGTTCCTGCGATGAGCGTGCGCGCGGTCGCGGCCGTCGATCTCGGGGCGACCAGCGGCCGTGTGATGATCGGGCGGATCGGGGAGGGGAGGCTCGAGCTCGAGCTCGTGTCGCGCTTCCCGAACGGCCCTGTCGAGCGCGACGACGGTCTGCACTGGGACTTCTCGGCCCTGTACGAGCACGTCGTGGCGGGTCTGGCGGAGGCGGTACGGCGCGAACCGGCGATCGAGAGCATCGGGATCGATTCCTGGGCCGTCGACTACGGGCTGCTCGCGGACGGCGCTCTTCTCGCCGAGCCGTTCCACTACCGCGATTCCCGCACCGCCCGGGGCGTCGCAGAGGTGCACGACATCGTTCCGTTCGCCGATCTCTACGCCCGCGACGGACTGCAGTTCCTGCCTTTCAACACCCTGTACCAGTACCGGGTCGACGAGCGGATCGCGGACGCGGACGTGGCGCTGCTCATCCCCGACCTGATCGCGTTCCTGCTCACGGGCGTCAGCGCGGCGGAGCGGACGAATGCCTCCACGACGGGGTTGCTCGGAGTGGACGACGGGGAGTGGGACACCGATCTCGCATCGCGCATCGGCATCCCGTCGCGCATCCTCCCTCCGCTCATCGACCCCGGCGCGGTGATCGGGTCGCTGCGTCCGGATCTCGCCGCCCGGATCGGCGCCGACCTCCCGGTGATCGCGGTCGGTTCGCACGACACCGCCTCGGCAGTGGTCGCCGTGCCGATGACGTCGCCTTCCGCCGCGTACATCTCGTGCGGCACGTGGGGTCTCGTCGGACTGGAGCTGACCGAACCCGTGCTGACGGATGCCGCACGCGAGGCGAACTTCACCCACGAGCTCGGCGTCGATGGTCGATACCGTTTCCTGCACAACGTCACCGGTCTGTGGCTGCTGAGCGAGAGCGTGCGGGCGTGGGAGGGGGAGGACGGCGCATCGATCGATCTGGCGGAGCTGCTCGCTGCGGCAGCCGCGGTTTCGGATGGGGTGCCGCTGTTCGATGCGAACGATCCTTCGCTCAGCGCGCCCGGCGACATGCCCGCCCGCATCGCCGCGCTGATCCAGGCGGACGGGGCCTCTGTTCCGACGAGCCGTGCGGCGTTCGCGCGCAGCATCGTGGAGAGCATCGCGGCGGCCTTCGCCGCGACCGTGCGGACGGCATCCGCCCTCTCGGGCCGCGAGGTCGACGTGATCCACCTCGTCGGGGGCGGCTCGCTCAACGCGCTCCTCTGCCAGGCCACCGCCGATCGCTCCGGGCTCCCGGTGCTGGCCGGTCCCGTCGAGGCGACCGCTCTCGGCAACGTGCTCGTGCAGGCGCGTGCCCTGGGCGCTGCTGCTGCCGACCTGGAGGGGCTGCGCGCGCTCGTCGCGGCGACACACCCGGTGCGCCGATTCGATCCGCGAGGCTGACGCGACGTCGGGAACGCGGCCGCGGCTCAGAGCACGCGCGTGTTCGGCATCGAGCTCACGGTCGGTCGGGCGTAGGCGCGGCGCCGGGCGGAGATGTCGGTCGGTCGTGCGGCACGCGGAACGCTCCGCTCCACGGCGATCACCTCGAACTCCTGGATCTGTGCGGGGCGCACCGGGGTGAGGTGGATCATGCAGATCAGCTCGCCGCGTTCGGCGGGGATCGACCAGGTGATGTCTGCCGGGGTCGCCGCGGAGACGACCTCGGGCGCGCCGCGGTCGCGGAGCAGCGGGCCCACCTGGGCGATGAGCTCGTCGATCGCAGCTCGGCGCTGGGGGAGCGGGCGGTCGAAGTCGATGTTGTCGGCGAAGATCGCGGCGGCCGTACCGTCGTCCCAGGAGCGGATCAGCTCGTCGGCGGCGGACATCAGCCGATGCGTCTCCGGCCACGGCTGCACGGTGCGGGCGGGGGTGTCGTGGAAGGCGAGGGCGCGGAACAGGGCGTCCTCCGACAGGGCGACCGGGTTGCTCCGGTGGCTGTTGGTGAACACGACGACGCCCTTCCCGGATCCTGCGTGCCACACCATGTTCAGGATGAATCCCGGAAGTCCGCCGCTGTGCGTGACGATGCGTCCGCGGTGCAGGTCTTCGCGCACGAAGAGTCCGAGCGCGTAGCCCCCGGTGACGAACTTCCAGGTGCCTTCGGGGCGTGCCTGGAGCGACGGGATGTCGACCTGATGGATGCGCTGCAGTTCGCGCCGTGACGCCCGGCTGACGACGGCATCGTCACTGCTCGCGGGTGTCGACGCGGGCTGTGTGGCGGCGGCGAGGAAGCGCACCCAGATGCTGAGGTCGTTGATCGTCGACTGCATGCCGCCGGCTGCGGCCATGGCATCGGACACGGCGGGAGGGAACCCCACCCAGTCGCCGTCGGTGTTCAGCGAGTAGCCGACCGCTCGGCGGAATCCCTCTTCCGGTGCGCGGTTGTCGAACCAGGTGCTGTTCATCCCGAGCGGATGCAGGATCTCGTCGGTGACCCAGTCCTCCACGCGTCGGCTCACGGCTTTGCCTACGGCGAGACCGGCCATCGTGAAGCCGATGTTCGAGTACTCGAAGGAGCTTCCCGGATGGGTGCTGTAGTTGAAGCCGGGTCTGATCCGTTCGACCAGCTCCGCCTCGGAGAGGCCCAGGAACGGGTCGACCCACGAGTTGTCCTCGGTGAGTCCGCCGCCCATGCTGAGCAACTGCCGCAGCGTCGGGGCGGCAGCCGGTTCGTCACCCACCGTGCCGTGCCACTCCGGATAGAAGTCGGTGATGGGGGCTTCCAGGTCGAGGAGCCCGCGGTCTCGGGCGAGCAGGGCGCCGAGTGCGACGAAGCTCTTGGTCATCGAGGCGATCGGGAAGACCGTGTCGGCGTCAGGGGCGTTGCCGTCGTCGTCGGCGGTCCCGAACCCCCGGGTGTGCTCCAGTCCGTCGGTGCCGACGAGCCCGTACACGAGCCCCGGCGACTGACCCGCAGCCGTGTACTGACCGAAGAATGCGTCGAGCTGGTCGACGAGCGGCACGACCAGGGTTTCGCTGGACATGGAGACTCCTTTGTTCGGGCGTGCTCTCGCGGCGGGTGCTCTCAAGCAGAACGCCGGTTCGTCTCCACACTCTCGTGCCGGGCGGGCGAAGTCATGTCCGCGGGCACCGAGTGTCGGGGCCCGATGTGTGCGGGCAGACGAAGTCGACGCGCGGACGACTTTTCGGTCCGATAGGTGGGTCCGAGCGGCCGCGATGAGTAGGCGCTCATCCTCACGAAAGGAGGGTCTCTCACACTATCGATGCATCCGGGCGCGCGTCTGTAGGCCGAAGAGGGGACAGCGGGGCAAGGTATGAGTTCCCTATGGTTTACGCATGAACTCAAAATCGTCAATGGCTCGTATCGCAGGAGGGCGGAAGGTGCGCGCCGGATTCGTTGCGCTCGTCGTCGCGGTCGCGCTCGTCTATCCGCAGGCCGCTGCTCCCGAAGCGGCGTCGGCTGCGCCTTCGGACTCCATGGTCTACCCGGCGTCCGGGAACATTCAGTCGAAGGTGGGCGATGGTTGCCGAGGCAACTACCGCAAGCACGACGGCATCGATATCTCGGGCCAAGGTGGCACCCCGATCGTGGCTGCCGCGGACGGCACCATCAAGTCCAAGAGTTCGGGTGGCAGTTACGGCAACCTCGTCGAAGTTCAGCACGCGGGGGGCTATGTCACGCGCTACGCGCATATGGCTTCCGCGACGCCCTTCGCGGTGGGTACGCCCGTCTCTCAAGGAACTCCGATCGGGGTCGTGGGAAATACCGGGAACTCGCCGGCCCTCCACCTGCACTTCGAGGTCTATCGGAACGGTGCGCTCTATGGTCAGATCAATGACAGCTTCACATGTCTGTCGAACGTCACGCGAGGTACCTGGATGCCGGGCACCTTCCCGGGCCTAGGGGGTGCGGTGGCGCCGCCCGTTGACACGGATGGCGATGGAATCCCCAACGTGATCGACGTCTGCCCGGCGTCGCCGGGGGTCAGCTTCTACGAGGGCTGCCCCATTCCGCGATCTGCGAACAACACCGATTTCACGGGCGACGGTATCGCCGATGTGTTCTTCTCGCACCCGAACGGACAGTGGTGGGTCTCGGAGAACGGAACGAGCGCGTGGAACGCAATCAATACGGGAGGGGTAGCGCCGGGCGTGTTGCAGTTCGCTGACTTCGATGGTGATGGAAAGTCTGACGTCTTCTGGCCGGATCCAGCGACGGGCAACTGGTATGTCTCCTATGGGGGAACCACCGCGTGGGCGCTCCTCTCGGCCGCAAACGGTACCCCCGGGCACGAACTGCAGCTGGGTGACTTCAACGGCGACGGTAAAGCGGACGTGTTCTGGGCGAACGCGGGAACGAACCAATGGTGGATCTCCTACGGGGGAAACTCCGCCTGGACGATCACGGCGACGTCGGTTCCGGCAACGAGCCTGCGTATCGCTGATCTCACCGGCGATGGCAAGGACGATGTCTTCTATGCCCACCCGAACGGACAATGGTGGCTCTCCGAGAGTGGGGCGAGCAGCTGGCAGATCATCAACACTGCCGGCATTAGCGCCGCACTTCTGAAGTTCGGCGACATCGATGGCGATGGTAAGGATGACGTCCTGCTTCCGAATCCGGCCACCGGAAACTGGCAGGTGTCCTACGGCGGCACCACCGCGTGGTCGCTCCTGACGAGCGCCAACGTCCCGGGCGAACAGCTTCAGCTTGCCGACCTCACGGGTGATGGAAAGGCAGATGTCTTCTGGCCCAACATTGGTGTCGGACAGTGGTGGATGTCGAGCGGCGCAGCGTCGTCGTGGCAAGCAATCAACTCTGCCGCGGTTGACCATAACCTGCTCGTGGTTCGCTGACCCAGGCGAGCCCCTGACCGCGCGGATTGCGGTCAGGGGCTCGCGTGCTGTGCTCGGCTCCCACGTCAAGTCGCTTGCGTCCTCCGCCCGCCCGTCCGTAGCTCCTACGCCGCCGTCTCCTGCACCGCGCCCCGCGTGAGCTTCGGGATCAACACCGGCGTGTTCTCGCGGTAGGCGATGTAGTCGGCGCGATCGCCCCACTTCTTCTCGGCGCGCGCTTCCAGCAGCGGGACGCCGCTGACCCGGGTGAGCAGCAGGATCACGAACAGCGGCGAGAGCAGCGCGATCCACTGCCACCCGACGAGCACGGGGGCGGCGGTGAGGAACACGCCCACCCAGATCACGATCTCGCCGAAGTAGTTCGGGTGGCGCGACCGCGACCACAGTCCCGTGCGGATGAACTCGTCCCGGTTGCGCGGGTCTGCACGGAATGCCGACTTCTGCGCGTCGGCGACGATCTCGACCACCATGCCGAGAACCCACACGACGATCCCGACGACGGTCAGCCATCCGATGGGTGCGCGGGTGGCGGAGTCCGCACTGATCGTGATCCATGCCGCGGCCGCGGTCAGCGACACCCACGCGCCCTGGATGATCCACACCTGCAGGAACCGCAATGGGGAGCCCTTGATCTGGTCGAAGCGTCCGTCCGAGCCGGCCTTGTGCACGCGCAGGGCCAGGAAGGATCCGAGGCGCACCGCCCACAGCATCACCATCCCCGCGAGGATCCAGCTGCGCGCGTCGGGCTGTGGCGCCAGCAGGACCAGCGCCGCAGAGATCGCGAAGAAGGTAAGGCTGCCGGTGAGGTCGAAGAATCGCTCGGTCTGCAGGAGCATCGCCGGGATGAACGCGATGACCTGGATCGCGAACGCGGCGGCGACGGCCAAGGCGAACAGTGGGATGCCGCCGATCGTCGCGCCATTCTGGCTGCCGGCGACCGCGACGAGCGTGCCGATCACGAGGGCCGCGAGGATCGCGATGACCGAGGAGCGGGATGACTTGGCGTCGGAGGGCGTGGGGGAGGACATGGTGTGCTTTCTGTTTCTCAGAGGTACAGGTCTTCGACGGTGACGGCCGCGCGATCCAGCACGACGCTCCGCTTGAGCTTCATGGTGGGTGTGACGAGCCCGCGGTCGTCGAGGTCGGCGAAGACCACGCTGAACCGGCGCACCTGCTCGCTACGCGCCACGAGTACGTTGGCGGCGTCGACGGCGCGCTGCAGGTGAGCGCGCAGCGTCGGGTCGTCCACCGTGCGGAAGTCGGATGGCGTCCTCGAGCTGACGCTGACCCCCTCGGAATCGGCCCAGGCGCCGGCCTGTTCCGGGTCGAGCACGAGCAGCGCCGAGAGGTACGGCTTCCCCTCGCCGACCATCACCGCATGCGAGACGAGTGGATGAGCTTCGACCGCGCTCTCCCAGCGGGTCGGCACGATCGTCTTGCCGTTCGAGGTCACGATCACGTCTTTGAGTCGCCCTTCGAGGATCAGCCGGCCCTGCGCATCGAGACGACCGAGGTCGCCGGTGCGGAAGAAGCCGTCGACGAAGGCGCCGTCGTCGTGAGCCGGGTTGCGGTAGCCGTCGAACACGCCGATGCCGCGAGCGAGCACCTCGCCCTCGTCGCTGATGCGCACCGTGAGTCCGGGGAGGGGCGCGCCGACGCTGCCCGAGGCGATACGCCCCGGCAGGTTGCCGGTGAGCGGTGCAGTGGTCTCGGTGAGGCCGTAGCCCTCGATCACGGGGACCCCGATGCCGCGGAAGAAGAGCGAGAGGTCGGTGTCGAGGGCCGCTCCGCCCGAGAGGATGTAGCCGACGCGCCCGCCCATCACGGCACGCAGACGCCGGTAGAAGAGGGCGTCGAAGAGGCGGTGACGCACGTGGAGGCCGCGGTCCCTCGCGACGCGTCTGCCGGCATCGACCCGCTCGGCGCGGCGACCCCAGGCGATCGCCGTCGACTCGGCCTTCGCCCAGACTCCCGCCAGTCCTTTGTCGGCGGCCTTGCCCGCGGCGGCCGCCTGGATCTTCTGCAGCACTCGCGGCACGACGACCAGGAACGTCGGGCGCAGCGCGTCGAGGGTGGCGACGACCGTCGAGGGGTCGGAGAGGTGCGCGATGCGCATGCCGCTGGCCAGGCAGATCAGCTGGAGTCCGCGTGCCAGCACGTGGGCGAGCGGGAGGAAGATGACGGTGTTGCCGTCTTCGTTCACGATCTCGCTGTACGCCGCGGCGATGTTCAGCACCTGACCGAGGAAGTTCCGATGGGTGAGGACCACGCCCTTGGGCTCGCCCGTGGTGCCCGAGGTGTAGACGATCGTCGCGGGGTCGTCCTGAGTGGCGGTCGTCCTGCGGGCCTCGAGCTCCTCATCGGTGACGCCGCTGCCGCTCGCGACCAGCGCGGTGAGGGCGGCGGATGTCCCAGCATCCATCGTCCAGGCCCCGATCGTGTCGGAGTCCGACACCGCCAGTGCGTCCTGCAGGAGTGCCGCGTGCTCGGCGGTGCCGCCGATCGCCAGGCGCACACCGGCATCGGCGACGATGGCATCCACCTGCGATGGCGACGACGTGTCGTAGATCGGCACGACGACGGCGCCGGCGAACCAGGCGGCGAGGTCGGCGACGGCCCATTCGTAGCGCGTCGGCGCCATGATCGCGATCGGGTCGCCCGCCCGGATGCCCTGGGCCATGAAGCCCTTCGCCAGCACGCGCACCTCGGCTTCGAAGGCGCGCGTCGTGATCGGCCGCCACGACCCGGAGCGCGCGTCCTCGACCTCGAAGGCGACGTGATCCGGAGCCGAGGCGGCGCGCGCCACGAGCAGGTCGGTGACGTTGCGGTAGCCGTCGAGCGCGGCGAGTGGCGGTGTCGTCGATTCGATCATCGGGCCTTCTCTCGGTCGTGCATACGGTGCGGAGGGCGCACGAATATCGCCCATCGACCGTTGTTCGGAACCGATGGTGATTCGGATGGGATGATCTGAAGGCTCGCGTCGGAGGACAGCGCGGTGCGGAGGACAGCGTGGTGCGGAAGACAACGTGGTGCGGAAGACAGCATGTCGTCAGAACTGTGCGCAGTGCGTCCGCATCCGTGCCCCCGCGCGGAGAGGGCGAGATCATCCTCGACTTCGACGCGGAGGGTCATCTCCTCGGTAGCGAAGTCCTTCGCGCATCGAGACTCCTTCGAGCCAAGACCTCGATCGTTCCGCCCGTCACCGAGGGCCGGTCGGCCTTGACCATCGAAGGTCGCCTTCCCAAAAAACTGTGTCAATCGATATTGTCGCAGTATGGAGGCGGAAGAAGCGCTTAGTTCGTACATGGAGGAACTGCGCCGTGTGGGGCGCCGGCCGAGCACGATACGTGGCTATGAGACAGACCTAAGGGTCTTGGTCAGAATTGCCGCCGAGCACGGAGGCGGGATCGATGGTGACGTGGTGAGCGAGTATCTGGCCTGGCCGACGGCTCAAGCCATCGCCACACGTGCACGGCGACTGTCCGCTTTGCGAGGGCTTCTCCGCGATTGCGGGCGAGCGGACCTCCTGCCTCCTCATGGAGGCCGCGAACGGGCGCGCGCCGAAGAGCCGCCGCGTCGCTCCTCCCGGAACCTCAGGACGGAGATCGATGCCGTGTTCGCAGCGATGCCTCACTATGCAGACCGAGACCAGTTGGTGTTCGGATTGCTTGCTCACCTCGGACTCCGGCCTGGTGAAGTGTTAGCTCTGCAGGTGCAGGACTTTGAGGAAGCATCCGCATCCCTTTACGTGACAGGGTGGGGCGGCAAACGCAGGCGTGTGCTCGTGGACAATCGAGACGTTCTGCTGAGGCTGACCAATCACTTGCGCTTTCTGGCAGTGTCCTCGGGCCCCCTATTCACCGCGTCGGGCCGTGACACGCCGTTGCGCTACCAATCAGTTCAGCATCGGTGGGCGCAGTACTGCGCCACGGCGGGGGTTGACGTTCACCTCACCGATCTCCGGCGCGCGCACGTTGCCGATCTGGTAGCGGGCGGCGTGCCGGAAGCCGTGATCCGTGACCGAATCGGCCAAAGCACGGGGTCGCTTCACAGCGACTTCGTCTCATTCTCGAGCGAAGACAGTGACGCGCAAATCCGTGAATGGCATAAGCGTCGCAACGGCCAGGTCACCGGTGAACACACACCCCACAGCTCTGAGCGGAACGCCGGATGACCACGGGGTTCCGCACGCTCGGTAAGCCGTTCACCACGTTCCTCGTCGCAGAAACTGTCAGTGCGGCAGGCACGATGGTCGCTGTCGTTGCGCTGCCGCTGATCGCGATCGAGCAGCTGCAGGCGTCCGCATTCGTCGTCGGACTGCTCGAAGCGCTCCAGTGGTTGCCTGCTGCGATCCTCGGCCTCCTTCTGGGCGCCCTGGTCGATCGAAGCCAGCAACGCTGCCGCATGATCCTCGTAACGGCGAACTTTGGTCGGGTGGCGAGCCTCAGCGCCGTCCCTGTGGCAGCGCAGCTCGAGCTGCTGACGCTCCCCGTGCTGTTGGCGCTTGCCTTCACGACGGGAGTGTTCACCGCGATGTCCCAATCAGCCTTCACGCCGTATCTGCGCCAGGTTGTTCCGTCGAACGACTATGCATCGGCGACGGGGTCGATGCAGGCGGGGCGCTCGGCGGCCCGGGTAGTAGGGCCGGCCGTTGGTGGTCTCCTGGTCGCGCTGATCGGCGCCTCCAACACGCTGTTCATCACCGCGGGTTGCTTTCTCATCTGCGCTGTGGCGCTCCTGACGATCGTCGGTCAGGCCGCTCCGCCGCCGCCACCCCGACGGCGACTCACGATTGAGATCGGCGAGGGGTTGGGAGCCCTGCGCTCAAGCCGAATTCTGATGTGGATCACTATGGGCGCCGCGACCGCCAACCTGCTTCTCTCCGCCAGCGGTGCACTAGATATCCTGTACCTCTCGCGAGACCTTGGTGTCGCTTCGGACACCATCGGATTCGTCCTTACCGCGGGCGGTGTCGGCGGGCTGACTGCGGCGCTCGTCAGTGGGAGACTCATCAGCCGCTATGGGCTCGGCAAGGTGGCGACCTTTGCGTTCGTCTTCACCGCTCCCTCGTCGTTGCTGTTGCCTGCGACGCAATCGGGCTCGTCCGTCGCGCTGTTCGCTGTCGGTGTGTTCACGGTGAGCTTCGGAATCGCGCTCGGCGGCGTGGCGCTCATGACGCTCCGGCTACATTTCACGCCGCCGCATCTCCAGGGGAGAGTCAGCTCCGTCTCTCAAGTGTTGAACGCTGCGACGATCCCGGTCGGAGCCGTCTTGGGCGGTGCGATGGCCGAGCTCCTGGGCACACGCAGCGCGTTGGTCGTGCTCGCCGTCGGATACATAGCGTTTGCGATCGTGTTCGTCTGTAGCCCTATACGAACTGTCGTGCCGGTGCCGAATCCTGGTCAGGTCGAGAATCCAGCGTCTTCGGCTACCAAGGGAACGGACTGAGTGCACGTCTCTGGCACGGAACACGCCAAAGGCGCCACGGAGTCGCGAGAATGTGGCGGTCGAAAGCACCGCGAAACGGGGGATAGCTGTGTGGAGGGGCTGACGGGAATCGAACCCGCGCTGTCTGCTTGGGAAGCAGAAGTTCTACCATTGAACTACAGCCCCGTACCCGCCCGAGAGCAGGTGAGGGCAAGCCTACCTGTGTCTCGGGCGTTGGCCAAAGCCCGGCTCAGAGTCGCGTGTCGACCAGGCGCTGCCGCTGTCGCCCGAGCGCTTCGATGCCGATCTCGACGACGTCCCCGGAGCGGAGGTATGGGTAGCGGCCCGACAGCGCGACGCCCTGTGGCGTGCCCGTATTGATCAAGTCGCCCGGTTCGAGCACGAGGTACTGCGACAAGTGGTGCACGATCTGCGCCACGGTGAAGATCATGTCTGCGGTGTTCGAGTCCTGACGGGGTTCGCCGTTCACGGTCGACCAGAGTCGCAGTGCCTGCGGGTCGACCTCGTCTGCGGGCACGAGAGCCGGGCCGAGCGGATTGAAGGTCTCCGCGTTCTTTCCCTTCGACCACTGCCCGCCGGACTGCTCGACCTGGAACGCGCGTTCGGAGACATCGTGCGAGACGACGTATCCGGCCACGTGTGCGAGTGCCTGTTCCGGGCTCTCGAGGTATCGCGCCCGGGTGCCGATCACCACACCGAGTTCCACCTCCCAGTCCACCTTCTCCGCGCCGGGCGGAATCATCACGTCGTCGAATGCTCCGATGATCGTGTTGGGGTGCTTGTGGAAGAGGATCGGCACGACAGGCGGAGCATCGCCCGACTCGGCCGCATGAGCGGCATAGTTCTGCCCGATGCACAGCACCGCCATCGGACGGGCGATCGGTGGGCCGACCCGCAGCGCCGCAGCACCGTCGAGTTCGGGGAGAGCGCCGGCAGCGAGGGCTTCACGGGTACGGGCTATCCCGTCGCGAGCGAGGAAGGCGCCATCGATGTCTTCAGTAAGGACGGTGAGATCGTGGACGCGGCCGTCCTGGCGCACGGCGGGTCGTTCGGCGCCGGCCGCCCCGAGTCGGAGGAATTCCATGTGTCGTGTCTCCAGGTTCAGTGTGTGTAGGGGCGGTGCTTGTCGATCGTGTCGGAGAGCTCGACACCGAAGCCGGGAGTCTCCGGAACCTTGAGCCGGCCCTTCACCGGAACGGGCTCGCCGACGAGCATCGGAGAGAACATCGGGACGATCTCCTCGGCGGTCGGATGCATCATGAGGAACTCGGCGAATGGGCTGTTCGTCCGCGTCACGACGAAGTGGTACGAGTACACGGATGAGCCGTGTGGAACGACCATGGTGCCGTGGGCGTCGGCGAGGGCGGAGATCTTCAGTAGCTCGGTGATGCCGCCGCACCATCCCACGTCGGGCTGGATCAGATCGACGCCGGTCTCGAGCAGCTGTCGGAACCCCCAGCGAGTGGCCTCGTGTTCGCCGGTCGTGATCAACATCGACGCCGGTGCCCGCTTGCGCAGTTCTGCGTATCCCCAATAGTCGTCGGGGATGAGCGCCTCCTCGATCCATTTGAGGCCGTAGTCGGCAGCGGCATGGGCGAGGCGCGTCGCGTAGTCGACGTCGAGCGACATCCAGCAGTCGTACATCAGCCAGAAGTCATCGCCGACCCTCTCCCGCATCTCGGCCAGCAGAGCGATGTTCTTCCGCATCCCTTCCTCGCCCTCGGCAGGGCCGTGGTGGAGCGGCATCTTCCCACCGATGAACCCGAGCTCCTTCGCACGATCGGGGCGCGCGCCCGTGGCGTAGAACTGGAGCTCGTCGCGCACCGAGCCACCCAGCAACTCGAACACCGGAACCTGCCGTACCCGGCCCAGCAGGTCGTAGAGGGCGAGATCGACGCCGCTGATCGCGTTCAGGACCACGCCTCGACGCCCGTAATACAAGGTCGACTTGTACATCTGATCCCAGATGCGTTCGATGTCGGTGATCTTCCGACCCTCGAGGAATCGAGCGAGGTGTTTCTCCACGATGAATGCGCCGATCTCGCCCGCGGTCGTCACAGAGAACCCGACCGTGCCGTCGCTGGCCTCGATCTCTACCACCAGGGTGCCCAGCACGTTGAGCCCGAAACTCTGGCGCGACTGCCGATACTCCGGGTAGACGCTCATGGGAGTCGCGATGTGATCGTCGATCCAGTGGTCGGCTTCTTGGTCGTGGTAGTCCGCCCCACCGCCGCGGACGGTGTAGGCGCGGACCTCGCGGATGGTGGGAGTGCCGGTCATCGTGTCGTTTTCTCTCGGTCGAACCGGACAAGGACCTTGCCCGGGGTGCCGTCGCCCGCTGCGAGGGCGGTGAAGGCGTCGTCGGCGGCGGAGACGTCGATCTCGCGGCTGATCAGCGCTCGATAGACCTCCGGTTCGGCGCCGATGATCTCGGTGGCGTCGGTGAAGTCATCTGATCCATACGTGAAGCTGCCGATGAGCGATCTCTCCTCGGTGCTGACGAGAAAAGCGTCGATGCTCACCTGCGGGGCGCCCATCCCGACCAGGCAGATCGGCGCTCCGAGGGTCGTGCTGGTCAACGCGTCACGCAGCGTAGGAGTGATTCCCACCGCGTCCAGAGCAGCATCGACGAGGCCTCCACGCGCCCGGAGCTGGTCGGCGATCGGACCATCAGCGGGATCTATGGTCTCGGCCCCGAGGTGCTGGACGAGCTCGCGGCGAGCGGCGTCCATCTCGCTCACGAACACCGTCCCCGCGCCCGCATCACGCAGCGCGATCACGATCGATTGCCCGATCGGGCCGCCGCCGATAACGAGCACCCGGCCGAGGCGTCCGGCAGGGAGGCGGCGCACGGCGTGCACGGCCACGGCGAGCGGCTCGATCAGTGCGCCCAGTTCGATCGGCAGACCATCGGGCAGTGCGACCACGTTGCGTCCGGGCACGACGACGTAGTCCGCGAACGCAGCGGGGACGTCCCGCGCCACCCCGATGACGTGCTTGCCGGGATGGTGCTGCTCGCGCCCGGCGAAGGCAGCCGCATCCGCGGCCGGAACGACGACCGGATTGAAGGTCACCGGGGTGCCCTCGGCGAGACCGTCCACCTCCGCCCCGGTGGCGGCGATCGTCCCGCTGGACTCGTGCCCCATCACCTGGCCGGGAAAGCGTCGGCCATTCTCTCCGGTGTACCCGTGGACGTCGGATCCGCAGATCCCGGTCGCCACCACGCGGATGAGCACTTCGTCGGGGCCCGGGGTCGGGATCGGGGCTTCGTGGACCTCGAGGCGTCCGATCTCGGTGAGGATGAGCTCGCGCATGAGGGTGTCTCCTTTTCTGCCGGACGCGGTCAGCGTGGGCGGGCTGTGGTGGTTGTGGTGAGTCCGATGCCGTCCGTCTCGCGAACGGCGGGGCTCACGACCCGGCTCAGGGCGATGAGGGCGGCGCCGGACAACGCGATGATGGCCAAGATGATGAGTCCTGCGTTGTCGCCGAAAGTGGCGTCGGCCCAGTTCTTGAGAATCGGCGCGAGGAAGCCGCCGAGACTGCCGAGCGAGTTGATGAGCGCGATGCCGCTCGCCGCGGCAGCTCCGAGGAGGAACGAGGTCGGCAGCGTCCAGAACACCGGCTGCACCGAGATGAATCCCGCGGCGCCGACGCTCAGAGCCGCCAGCGCGATGAGCGGATCCTGGATCACGGCGGACAGGACGATCCCGACCCCCGCGGCGGCGAGTGCGCACGTCGCGATGAGGCGACGCTGGCCGGTGCTGTCCGCGAGCCGGGAGAGCATGAAGGTGACGATGAGCGCGAACGTCCATGGCACGGCTGTCAGCAGGCCCACCTCGAGGCCGACGGGTTTGCCGACGATCGTGGCGATCTGAGTGGGCAGGTAGAAGGTCACGCCGTAGACGCTCATCTGGATCGTCAGGTAGATCGCGGCGAAGTAGAGCACGATCGGGTTCCCGAGCGCGCGCAGAGCGCCCCGTGGCGAGTGGTTCTCCTTGGCGGAATCCTCTGCCTCGAGGGCGGCCAGCAGGCTCGAGCGCTCGCTTTCACGCAGCCACTTCGCGTCCTTCGGGCCGTTATCGAGGTAGAAGAAGGCGACGACGCCGACGAGCACGGTGAGGATGCCGGTCACCAGGAACATCAGCTGCCAGCCGTGGATGCCGACCTTGTCGTCCAGGTCGAGCAGCATGCCGGACAGCGGTCCACCGAAGATGAACGCGAGAGGTGCGCCGAAGTAGAAGAGTCCATTGACGCGCGCGCGGAACTGCAGCGGTACCCAATACGTGAGGAACAGGATGACACCGGGGAAGAACCCGGCCTCGGTGATGCCGAGGAGAACCCGCAGCCCGTAGAAGATCCACTCGTTCGTGGCGAACACCATCAATGAGGACACGATGCCCCAGGAGATCATGATGCGAGCGAGCCAGATCTTGGCTCCGACCTTGCGCATGATGAGGTTCGACGGCACCTCGAAGAGGGCATAGCCGAGGAAGAAGATGCCGGCGCCGAGGGCGTAGGCGGCATCCGAGATCCCGGTATCGGCTTGCCAGGCCGCCTTGGCGAATCCGAGGTTGGCTCGGTCGAGGAAGGCGAGGATGTACATCAGGAGCAGGATCGGGATCAGCCGGAGCGTGACCTTGCGGACGATGGCGGCCAGTTCGGGCCGCACGGAGGACGGGGTGGACATCAGGGCATCTCCATTGACGAGGGAATCCAATGCGTTCACGTATATGAACGAGATGTCTCAGACCTGAACGCGCGATAGTGTGGCACACGTTCGCGTCGGACACAACGCAGCCATCGAGGGAGATATGACGGACACCGCGCAGGCCCCCCTTGCCGTGAAATCCGCCGGTCGGGCTCTGGAGATCATCGAGCACCTTGCGACGACCGAGGGTCAGACCTTCCCTGCGCTCCTCGCTGAACTGGGATTGCCGCGGTCGAGCGCGCATGGGCTGCTCCGCACGCTGGTCGCCGCGGGGTGGGTCGAATACGACGTGTCGAGCAAGCGGTACTCGCTGGGGCTCAAGGCCTGGCAGATCGGGCAGCGATACGACGGGCACAGTCTGCTTCTCGAATCGGGGCCAGCGCTCATGCGTGCGCTCACCGACGAGACGGGAGAAACCGTGCAGATGGCGCGGCTGGACGGCGTGGAGAACGTCTATATCGCGATCAGTCCTTCGCCGAACCCCATGCGCCTGGCGTCGAGTGTGGGCATGCGCCTCCATGCGCACGCAACCGGCATCGGGAAGGCTCTGCTGAGCACGCTCGGCGACGACGACGTGATCCACCGCCTGCATCAGGTCGCGATCCCGCGGCTCACGGCCCGGACGATCACCGACCCCGACGACATCCTCGCCGTCATCGAGAAAGGGCGTGATGTGGGCTACTTCGTGGATGATGAGGAGTTCATCGAGGGCTGCAGATGCGTGGCGATGCCGCTGACGTGGCCCGAGGAGACGGGCGTCGCCGCTGCGGTGAGCATCACGATGCCGACCAGTCGCACTGACGAACGATGGCCGCACTCGATGGTGGAACCTCTTCGACGTACCGTGCTGCGCATTCGAACCGGGATGCGCCTCCACGGTCTCGCTCCCGGCAACTAGGCTGAACCCGTGCTTCTCAGCGACCGCGACATCAAGGCAGAACTCGCATCCGGCCGCATCGGCCTCGAACCGCGCGAAGACGGGATGATCCAGCCGTCGAGCATCGACGTGCGCTTGGACCGGTACTTCCGGCTGTTCGACAACCACAAGTATCCGTTCATCGATCCTTCGGTCGACCAGCCGGAGCTCACGCGCCTGATCGAGGTCGACCCCGACGAGCCGTTCATCCTGCACCCCGGCGAGTTCGCGCTCGGGGCGACGTTCGAGCAGGTCACGCTGCCCGACGACATCGCGGCACGTCTCGAGGGCAAGTCGTCCCTCGGGCGCCTCGGGCTCATCACCCACTCGACCGCGGGGTTCATCGACCCGGGGTTCACCGGGCACGTCACGCTCGAACTCGCGAACGTCGCGACCCTTCCCATCAAGCTGTGGCCGGGGATGAAGATCGGCCAGCTCTGCTTCTTCCGCCTCACCTCGCCCGCTGAGAACCCGTACGGCTCCGGCCCCTACGGAAACCGGTACCAGGGTCAGCGCGGACCGACCGCCTCCCGGTCGTTCCAGAACTTCCATCGGACGGATGTCGGCACGACCGACATCGGAGCAGTCGGAGGCTGAGATGAGCGATGTCAGCGGCACACCCCCGGAAGAGCCGGTCGTCCCGGACGAGCCGGGCGCCCTCCCGGACGAGCCGCTGATCCCGCCCGCCGACGTCGTCATCCCGCCGCCCCCACCCGAGATCCCGATCCCGGAGGGTCTGCTGACCCCGCCACCCGCGGACATCCCCTCCGACGTATCCGCGTCCGACGCGGTGATCCCGCCGCCTCCGCCCGCGACGCGTCGTGGTTCCGACCGTCCGCGTCCGACTCCGGCCATCCTCGAGGGGGAGCCGCCCGCCGCGGTCGCCGACGACTGGGCGCTGCCCTCCGTCGCCCCGGAGGTTCCGACATCGGGCGGCTACCGCGTGCTCACTGTCGTGATCTTCGCCTTCCTGTTCTTGCTCTTCGTCGCCGCGATCATCGTGGGCGTATACCTGCTGAACACCACGACCTTCCCATTCGCGGGCGCAGACGTCGCCGGTGTCGATCTCGCGGCATCGATCTCGTTCGCGTCGATCGCGTAGGCGTCGCCTGAGGTTCAGGCCCGCTTCGGCAGCTGCCGGCGCCGGAGGGCCGCCGACGCCACGGCGACCAGAGTGCCCACAGCCACGCCGATCACGGTCTCGATCGCGCGGTCCTGCAGCAGCATGTCGACCGGTGTCGGCGCGGCGAGGTGCACCATGAGCAGTGCGAGCGGGGTGATGAACACCATCGCGATGCCGTAGTTGCGGCCGACGAACAGTTCGGCGGCGGCCTGCAGCACGACCACGAGGGCGATGACGGCGAGCGGCGGCAGGTCGATGGCGAGGATGCCTGCTGCGACCAGGACGCCGAGCAGGGTGCCGACGAGGCGCTGGATGCCGCGGATCACCCGGGCATTCAGCTGCGGCCCGCTGACCGCGGCGACCGCGCCGACGGCCGCCCAGTACCAGTGCGAATCCATGATCAGCAGACCGGCGAAGCCCGCACCCACGATCGCGATGCCGACCGACACCGCCATCTCCCCGGCGATGGGACCGACAGGCTGCCGGGCTTTCAGCGCCACATCCGCGGTGCTGCGCGTGAAGATGCCGACCAGCGCGGTGATGGCCAGCCCGAACAGCACGCTCGGCCCGCCGACCACGAGCACGTCGCCGAACGAGGCGGCGGTGGCCGGGATCGTGGCGCACGCCCCGACCGCGAACACCGGGAACAGCGGCCCCGGCGGATGCCACCGCATCGTGTAGGCGAGCAGGGTGACGGCGGAGGCGATGACCGCGACGACGAGGATGCTGACCGCGGCGGGAGCGGTGAGCACCGACAGCGCGGTACCGATGAGCATCGAGGCGAGGATCACACCACCCGCGCTGGCCTGCATCCGAATGCGATCACGGAACACGTCGTGGCGCCCGTAGAGCGCGGCGAAGGCCCCGAAGCTCGCGTAGATGCTCAGGTCGAGGCGTCCCAGCATCCACAGCACGAGCAGCGGCACCGCCACACTGACCGCGGCGCGCAGCGCCACCCGGTGGTCACCGCGGTGCGGTTCGACGCGCAGAACGCCGGTCCACACTCTTCCCCGGGAATCCGCCACCGATCCAGCCTACGTCGCCCTCGGAATCCTTCGACGCGGTCAGGGGGTATGCGCCCGTGACAAGGGCGACGACCGCATCGAGCGTGGCATCCGCCGACAGCACCCGCGTGTGGCCGAGACCCTCGGTGCGGACGAGGCGCGAGCGGTCGCCGTGGACATCGTGCAACCGGAGGGAATCGTGGTCGGGCATGCGCCGGTCGTCACGGTCGTGCACGACGAGGAGTGCGGTGCCGGCAGGGAGCGGATGACGGGCGGCGTCATAGCGCGCTGACACCTCGGACCGATCCATGCCGAGCCTCCGACGGAACCGCTCGGAGAGGCGCGCCGTCGTGGCGTCGTCGAGGCGGAGGTCGTCGGCGAACCGGGCGACGAAGGCGTCGGGACTCGCGGCTCCGGCGATCGCGACGACCGCCGGAGTGGGAACGGTCGACCGCGCGATGGTCAGTGCGGCCAAGGCGCCGAGCGAGTGTCCGATGATCGCGTCGAACGGTCCGTGGTCGGTCTGCAGCTGCTCGGCGGCATCGATCCAGTCCCGGATGTCGGTGCCCCGCCCGGGCGAGGCGCCGTGGGCCGGGGCGTCGAACGCGATGACACGGAACCCTTCGGCGACGAGCTCTCGCACGAGCGGTGCGAACTGCGAGGCCCGCCCGCGCCATCCGTGCAGGAGCAGGAGGGTTCGTGGCCCGGCGCCCCATTCGTACGTGGCGACGTCGACGCCGCCCACGGTGATTCCTCCGCGGCGCGCGTCGGCGTGGGTGGGGGCATCCGCCTCGCGCACCGCCATCCGCGGAGTCGTCGTGAAGAACAGGCGGTAGGCGATGTCGCCCGCGATCCGGGGCGAGACCGCGGCGGCGGTATGGATGCTGCGGGCGAGCAGCGCGGGAACGGACGGCATGAGAGCTCCTTCGCCAGAACAATACGAACGATCATACGTATATTAGGCGAACGATCGTTCGTATACTAGGCGGATGGTGGAGAGTGCGGTCGTGGACGGGCGGAGAGCCCGCGGCGATGCGTCGCGACGCATCGTGCTGCAGAGCGCGACCGACCTCGCGTCGGTCGAGGGCCTCGACGGGCTGACGATCGGCCGCCTCGCCGAAGCCTCGGGGTCGAGCAAGAGCAGCATCGCCACGCTCTTCCAGAGCAAAGAGGGACTGCAGCTGGCGACGGTCGCCGCTGCCCGCGAGATCTTCACGGCCCGGATCGTCGAGCCGGCGCGCGCATACCCCCGCGGGGTGCACCGTCTCGCCGCGCTGCTGCGCAACTCGCTGACGTACTCGAAGGACCGTGTCTTCACCGGCGGGTGCTTCTTCGCCGCGACCGCCGCCGACGTCGACTCGAAATCCGGACCGGTGAGCGATGCCGTACGCGCGGCGCTGGTCGACTGGTACGGCTATGTCGAGGCGCAGCTGCGTCACGCGGCGGACGCGGGCGAGGTCGATGCCGACCCCGAGGTGCTCGCGTTCGAGCTGGTCGCCCTGAATGAAGAGGCCAACTCGCGCTCACTGCTGTTGGACGACGCGCGACCGTATGCGCTCGCCGCCGCGGCGATGCGTGCCCGGCTGCGCGCGGCGGGTGCCGACGAGTCGGCCATCGCTCTGCTCGAGCTCTGAGGACGCGAAACGCCCCACCCGATGGGTCGGGTGAGGCGCTTCGCGGACGTTCTTCTCGCGGTCAGGCGTCGCGACCGCGGGTGAAGCCCGCGTCGAAACCGCGCTCGAACGCGTGCTGAGCGATGCGCTCCGCACGGTGCGGACCGTGTCCGCGGTGACCGTGGTCGCCGTGGTCGCCGTGGTCGCCGTGACCCGGGTGTCCGTGTCCGCGACCGCGGTGACCGGCGCCGGGCTCGCCGTGGCGGCATCCGTGCTCGGCATCCGCATCCGCGCCGAAGCCGTGTCCGGGGCCGAATCCGCGCCCGAACGGGCGTCCGAATCCGCGCGGGAAACCGCGTCCGTGGCGCGGGCCGCCGAAGCCGTGTCGGCGTCCGCGGGGGAGAGGGGTCTCCTCGTCCCATCCGAATGCGCGGGCGATCTTCTCGAGCGACGCCAGCGTGGTGGCCATCTCCTCGGGGGAGACGGCATCGCTGACCTTCGCGCGGATCTCGTCGACGATGGCGCCGAGGCGTTCCTTCGCTGCGCGGCCGTCGTCGGTGAGCGTCCAGCCGTCTCCCTCGGGGGAGACCCAGCCGCGCTCGACGAGTCTGTGCATCTTGTGGCCGCTCAGCGGACGGTCGGATGCGACGGTGCCGTCGACGATGTTGAGGAGGCGCCAGTCGCGACGACTCGCATGCTCGCTGTCGAAGGCGGTGGCGAACTCGGCCGCCATGAGGCGGTCGGCGGCCTTCAGCCAGTAGCCGAAGGGGCGGTCGGTGTTCTCGGGGCCCTGCGCGGGCCCGTTCTGTGATTCAGAGGTGTTCATGGGAAGTCCTTTTTGTCGGTGTCGATTTGATGTCAGTGTGCATGTGTATGTCACAGTGCATGTACATGTAGTGTGACATGAACTCTCAATGCATGTCAAGTCGCATGTAAAATCGAATGGTGACCACCGAATCGAACGACGCCGCACCGAACGACGCCGCACCGGATCCCGCCGAAGCCATCGCGCAGGCGTTGTCCCGCCTGCGTGGTCGGCGACCCGGCGAGCGGGGTCCCGGGGGAAGAGGAGCGGACGGCCGCGGTCGCGGTCACGGCGGCCCCCACGGCTGGCACGGCGGCCCGCACGGTGACCGTGACGGTGGGCACGACGGCGACGACCCCCACGAACACTTCGCGCATCACCGCGGCCACCCGGGGATGCCTCCGTGGATGGCCGACCCGTCCGGTCGGCTCGGCGGCCCGGCCCGCATGCGCATGCTGGAGGCGCTGGCCGCGGCATCCGCCCCGCTGAGCGTGAGCGACCTCGGTGCGGCGATCGGCGTCGACCAGCCGCGCGCTTCCCGCCTGGTGCAGCAGGGCGTGGAGCGAGGGTTCGTGCGCCGTGAGGCCGACCCCGACGACGCACGTCGCACGCGCATCGCCCTGACCGACGAGGGCCGACGCCTCGCCCGCGGCATGCGGGGGGAGCGTCGCGAGATGCTGACGACCGCGCTCACCTCGTTCACCGACGACGAGCGCATCGAGCTCGCCCGACTGCTGAACAAGCTCGCCGACAACTGGCAGCGCTGAGCGCAGGGCTCGGCCCGCGCTGCGGGGTCTGCCTAAGCCGAAGCGAACTCCGCCGACGGCTCGTCGTCGACCGACAGCGACAGCACAGCGGTCTCGACGGCTTCGTGCTCCTCGATCCGCTGTTCCAGATCACGCAGTCGCCGCGCCACATCGTGCTCACGCGCATCGCCGGCCAGGTCGACCTCGGCGACGATGAAGAGGCGGTTCGGCCCCACGTATTCGATGTGCAGGTAGGTCACCCGCTCGATCTGCGGCAGGCCGAGCAGCGCCTTCCCCACACGCGCCCTCAGCTCGGGTGCGGCCGTCGCGCCCACGAGGAACGCGATGTTCCGGCGGATGAGGATGATCGCCACCACGCCGAGGAGCACACCGACCAGGATCGAGCCGATGGCATCCCAGGCGGCGACGCCGGTGATCTGGTGCAGGAGGATCGAGCCTCCTGCCAGGACCAGGCCGATGAGCGCCGCCGAATCCTCGAAGAACACGGCTCGCAGCGTGGTGTCGCTCGTCTCCAACACGAAGTCCCAGGTCGACGAACCGCGCTCCTTCGCGAGTCGGCGGGACTTCACCATCGCCTGGGTGAACGACGCACCCTCGAGCACGAACGAGATCCCCAGCACGATGTAGGCCACCATCGGGCTCTCCACCGGACCGGTGTCGGAGAGCTCCTGGATGCCGTGCATGATCGACACGATCGATCCGGCCGTGAAGATCCCGAACGCGGCGATCAACGACCATACGAAAGCGTTGCGCCCGTAGCCGAGCGGATGCCGCGCATCCTTCGCCTTCGCTCCACGGCGGTCGGCGATGAGGAGGAACACCTCGTTCCCCGCGTCCGCCCATGAGTGCGCGGCCTCGGCGACCATCGATGCCGACGAGGTGATGATCGCGGCGACGGTCTTCGCCACCGCGACGAGGATGTTGGCGAGGAAGGCGAGGAACACGGTCACGCGGTCAGGCTACTCCCGCCACGCGACACGGGCGTCAGCGCGGCGCTTTCACCGGCAGCAGGAGCAGGAAGCCCGCGATCAGGACGATCACGATGCCGAGGATGCCGAACGCCGTCTGGGCGGTGAGCACGATCAGGAGCGTCCACGCGCCGGAGGCCATCCAGCTCGCGGCCCGACCGGTCGTGGCGTACAGCCCGAAGATCTCACCCTCGCGTCCGGCCGGGGTGACCCTCGCGAGGAAGGAGCGGGCGGAGGCCTGTGCGGGACCGACGAAGGCGCAGAGGATGAGTCCGCCGATCCAGAAGACGATGGTCCCGCCGTCGCGCAGGAAGAACACGCCGAGACCGGCGACCACCATCGAGCCGAGCGACAGCAGGATGATCCGCTTGGGGCCGAACCGGTCGTCGAAGCGTCCGGCGATGATCGTGGAGATGCCCGCGATGAGGTTGGCGGCGATGCCGAAGATCACGATGTCGAGGAAGGCGAAGTGGAAGACCGTCGACCCGATCACGGCGCCGAACGCGAAGACGCCGCCCAACCCATCGCGGAACACGGCGCTCGCGAGCAGGAACCAGAACGTCGGCCGCGTCTCGGGGGAGCGGTAGAGGCCGATGACGTCCTTGACCAGCAGGCCGTAGGAGGCGAAGAAGCCGACCTTGCGCTCGGGGCGGCCGAGGGAGGGCTCCGGCACGTTCAAGAAGATCGGGATGCTGAACACGATCGCCCAGACCGCGCAGCCGACCGCGATGATGCGGAACGGCAGTCCGCCGTCGGAGGGGAGGCCGAACCAGTCCATCATGTAGAAGACGATCACGATGACCAGGGCGATGATGCCGCCGAGGTAGCCGAACCCCCAGCCGAGTCCCGAGATGCGCCCCACGGTCTTGGGGTTCGCGATGCCGATCAGCATGGCATTCGAGTTGACCGCCGCGATCTCGCCGAACACCGAGCCGGCCGAGATCAGTGCCACGCCGAGCCAGAAGAGCGTGGGGGTGGGCTCGACGAACCAGAGCCCGAACATGCACAGGATGAGCGCGCCCGTGCCTATGCCGAGCCAGAGCTTCTGCCGTCCCGCCGCGTCGGCGCGCTGACCGAGCACCGGTGCGAGGAGCAGGATCGCGAAGGCCGCGATGGTGGAGCCGAGTCCCAGGCCTGAGGTGAGATCGGCGATGGCCGCCTCGTGCGCCCGGCTGTTCGGGTCGAGGGCGGCGACGTCGGCGGGGAGGAATGCGTCGGTCGTCAGGTACAGCGCCGTGAAGATGAACGTCAGGATGACGGTGTTGAAGGGCTGCGTCGCCCAATCCCACAGCGCCCAGGAGTAGACCTGCTTCTTCGGTGCCGGCGTCTCGCCGCGCAGGTCGAGGCCGACGACGGCCACGGCGCCGCTGTTCGCGGTCGCCACGGGCTCGGGCACGGCGCCGTGCCCCTCGGTTTCGCTCATTCTCGAAGTCTGGCGGTCCCCGGTGAACGCCCGGTGACGGCGCGCCGTACTGATATTCCGGGGTCACGCTCGTTCCGGTCGCAGCTCCTGCCGCGCGAACGCGCCGGAGGCGGCAGCAACTGCGACCGGAACGGAGGGACGGTGGGGGATGCGACTCAGTCCGTGCGGAGAGGGCGCAACGTGCGGGCGTAGTCCTCCTTGAGCACGGCGAGGTGCAGCCAGGCCTCGATGCGCGTGACTCCCGGCAGCGCGCGCAGACGCTCCAGACTGGCGTACAGGGCTCCGGCCGATGGCTCGACGAGCGTGGCCACGGCGTCGAAACGGCCGAGGGTGCGCGCGGCGAAATCCACACCGCGCCCGCGTCGTAGCTCGTCGATCACGGCTTCGTCGTCGTCGCCGAGCGTCATGCCGACGCCCATCGACAGCTGCCGGTGCGCGAGCCCGCGAGCCTCCACCGCGCTGATCTTGATCACCCCGGCGTCGATCATCCGCTGCACCCTTGTCGCGACGGCCGAGGGGGAGAGGCGCACCTCGTCGCCCAGCGCGCGGAAGCTCTTGCGCCCATCGGCCTGCAGCTGTTCGATCAGCGCCTCGTCGATCGTGTCGAGCGTGACCCCGCCGTGGTACTCCGAGACGAAGAAGCCCTTGATCACGGTCGAGTAGATGATCGTGCTGATATCGAGGACGCCGTCGATCGCGCGGATCAGGGCCAACAGGTCGTGCAGCTCCGACATCGAGCCGACGCGCACCTCGGTGACCACGTCGTGCGCCCCGCCCACCGCCGACACCAGCACGGTCTCGCTCATGTCGCGCAGGTGCTCGGCCACGAGTTCGACCGACCCGTCGGTGCGGATCGACACGTGGGCGAGCACGTGCTGGCCGAGGAAGACCGGGTCGACGGCGGCCACGACCCGCACGGTGCGGTCGGCGAGCATCGTGCGCAGCCGGGCGGCGACCGCGGCCCGGGACTGCCCGAGCCGTTGCGCGAGCGAGAGGATGCTGGCGCGGCCGTCTTCCTGCAGTGCGCGGATGAGTTCGGCGTCGAAATCCATGGTTCCGCTCATTTCGTCAGTTTCCCGCGATCGCACGCTTCGTCGTGCGCAAGTTCAGTGTAGGAGGCAGGCTTGCCATCGGGAAGGCGTGCATTGTGCGGATGCGCGATCATATATCCAGTGAATCCCCGTTATCGCTGGAGTTCTGCCCTTGCTGGCAGCGCTGCACGTCCGTAGCATCCTTCGCTATCCGACATCTTCCGCAAAGGAGCGGGCACCCCCCATGACCACTACCCCCACCAGCGGCACCCACAGCCGGGCGCGCCGCGCCGGCATCGCCGCCTTCGTCGGTACCACCATCGAGTGGTACGACTTCTACGTCTACGCGACCGCCGCGGCGCTCGTCTTCGGTCCGCTGTTCTTCCCGAGCGGCGACCGACTGGCCGAGACCGCAGCAGCCTTCGCGACCTTCGCTGTCGCCTTCCTCGTCCGCCCGCTCGGTGGCATCATCTTCGGGCACATCGGCGACAAGCTCGGCCGGCGCACGTCGCTCGTGATCACGCTGCTGATGATGGGCGCGGCCACGGTGCTCGTGGGCTGCCTGCCCACGTACGAGAACATCGGCATCCTCGCCCCGATCCTCCTCATCCTGCTCCGTGCGGTGCAGGGCCTCGCCGTCGGCGGCGAGTGGGGCGGCGCGGTGCTCATGAGCGTCGAGCACGCCCCCGAGAAGTCCAAGACCTTCTACGGCGGCTTCACGCAGCTCGGCAACCCGGCCGGTGCCCTTCTCGCCTCGGGCATCTTCGCGATCATGACCCGCATGGGCGACGACTTCATCATCAACGGAGGCTGGCGCATCCCGTTCCTGCTGTCGATCGTGCTGGTCGGCGTCGGCTTCTGGGTGCGCTACCGCGTCGAGGAGACGCCGGTCTTCGAGGCGAAGGTCGAGGGACGCAAGCAGTCGATGCCGCTGGCCTTCGCCCTGCGCACCAACTGGCGTCCGATCCTGCTCGGCATCGGCATCCTGCCGATCTCGACCGGCGGCTACTACCTGGCCACCACCTTCGCCACGGCCTACGCCACCGGCGACACGGTCGCGATCAGTGAACAGGTCATCCTCGACGCCATGACGATCGCCTCCTTCGTGGAGTTCGTCGTGACCCTCCCCGTCGCCTGGCTGGGCGACAAGTGGGGCCGCAAGAACGTCATGTACATCGGCCTGATCACCTCGGTGCTCACGTTCGTGCCGTTCCTGCTGATCCTGCCCGGACGCATCGAGCCGCTCATCTTCCTGTTCGCCTCGTTGGTGCGCATCGCGATGAGCGCGACCTATGCGCCGATCGCCGCACTGCTCTCGCAGATGTTCCGTCCGCAGGCCCGCTACACCTCGATCGCGCTGTCGTACGGCGTGGGCGCGGCTGTCTGGGCCGGCTTCTCGCCCTGGTTCGCGACGCAGCTCATCGCCTGGACCGGCAGCATCTGGTCGGTGATCGCGATGTTCATCGGCATGGCGCTCATCGCCGGGATCTGCACGCGGCTCGCGCCGCAGCACTCCGACGAGGCACCCGTGACGGCGTCCTTCACCGCACGCACGGACACGACGGCGAACCGCCTGCCCTGACGGCGCACCGACCCCGACGACGTCCCCTCCCGCACGCCACGACCGCGAACAGGTTCCCCATGAGAAAGCTCACCCCCTTCGACCGCTCGGCCCAGACGGCACCCGTCCTGCTGACCGCGCACGCGATCCACACGGCGGATGTCGCGGCCTCCACCGCCACGGCGATGCTGACCGATCGCGGGCGGATCCTCGCGATCGGCACCCTCGCCGACTGCGAGGCCGCGGCCGAGCGGGGTGGGCTCTCTCCGGAGCGCATCGACCTCGGCGACGGGGTCGTGGTCCCCGGCTTCGTCGACGCCCACGCGCATCCGCTCATGTTCGGGCAGATGATGAGCTGGGTCGACTGCGGGCCCGAGAAGGCAGGCAGCATCCCCGAGATCGTGGCCCTGCTGAAGGCCGCGGCTGCCGACCTGCCCGCGGGGCGCCCGGTGCGCGGCTACGGCTACGAGCAGCGCAACCTCGCCGAGAAGCGGCATCCCACCCGCTTCGAGCTCGACGAGGTCGCCGCCGACCGCGAGGTGTACCTCATGAACGCCTCCGGCCACGGTGGGGTCGTGAACTCGCACACCCTCACGATCAACGGCGTCGACCGCGACACCCCGAACCCCGACGGCGGTGAGTTCTTCCGCGATGCCGAGGGCGAGCTGACCGGCGAGCTGTCGGATGCCGCGTGCAACATCCTCACCGGAGTGCATGGCGTGAAGATCGGCCACCACGGTCCGAACTTCCACCTCGCCGACGAGCCCGAGGAGCACCTGCGCCAGCTGGACGCCGCGACCCAGCGGTTCCTCGCCGGCGGGGTCACCTCGATCGGCGACGCGCAGGTCACGCGCCGCGAGTTCGACATGTACCTGCGCCTCGCCGAGGCCGGGCGCCTGGAGCTGCGGGTGTCGATGTACCTGCTCTCGCACCTGCTCGACGAGGCGCTCGAGATGGGGCTCGTCGGGCAGTTCGGCAACGCGCACCTGAGCTTCGCCGGCATCAAGTTCTATGCCGACGGCACGCTCGGTGGCTGGACCGCGTACTTCCCCGACGGCTACGTCGGCGACCCGTGCCGTACCGGGCAGCTCTACCACGAGCCCGCCGAGTACGCGGGGCTCATCAGCAGAGCGCACGCCGCGGGGCTGCAGACCGCCACGCACGCCCAGTCGCCTACCGCGATCGAGATGGTCGTGTCGGCGATCGAGGCCGCGCTCGCCGAGCATCCGGATGCCGACGCCCGCCACCGCATCGAGCACTGCGGCCTGCCCACGCCCGAGCAGATCGAGCGGATGGCCCTCTCCGGAATCCGTCCGGTCAACCAGACCCAGCACTACTTCAACTGGGGTGAGGGCGTGGAAGAGGCCATCGGCACCCCGGGCGAGCGCTTCAACCCGCTCGGAGAGTTCGAGCGGGCGGGTGTGCCGTTCACCATCTCGTCGGATGCTCCGGTCGCCGAGCCGATCCCGCTCGAAGCCATCCAGACCGCCGTCACCCGCGTCACCCGCCGCGGACACAAGCTCGGGCCGGACGACCTGCGGGTCTCCGCGCTCGCGGCCCTGCGCGCACACACGATCGAGGGTGCCGTATCGATCGGGCGCGAAGACGACCTGGGTTCGCTCGAAATCGGCAAGTACGCCGACTTCGTGGTGCTCTCCGGCGACCCGCTGGTCGTGCCGGCCGAGGAGATCTCGGCGATCACGGTGCGCGAGACCTGGGTCGACGGCACGCGTCGTCACCAGGTGTGAGGATGACACGATGAGCACCGACACCACGACGGCGGAGCAGTACGCCGACACCGCAGGGCGAGCCGTGCTGGAGACGATCCGCGCCTACGGCGTGACCGCGATCTTCGGCATCCCCGGCACCCACAACCTCGAGCTCTATCGGCCGCTCGCCGACCTCGGCATCCGCGCGGTCACGAACCGCCACGAGCAGGGCTCCGGCTACGGGGCCGACGGTTGGGCGCAGCAGACCGGCCTCCCCGGCGTCGTCATCACGACCTCGGGCCCCGGACTGCAGAACGCCATGAGTGCGATCGGCACGGCGTTCTGCGAATCACGGCCGCTCATCGTCCTCTCACCGGGGGTGCCCCTCGGTGCGGAGTTCGCCGACGTGGGCACCCTGCACGAGACGAAGGACGCCACGGCCATGGTCGGCGCGATCGCCGAGTGGTCTCGTCGCGTGACGAGCGCCCCCGAGGCGGTCGAGGCCGTCCATGATGCGTTCGCACTGTTCCGCACCGGTCGTCCCCGTCCTGTGCACATCGAGATCCCGCTCGACGTGCTGGAGGCTCCGGCCGATGTCTCCGCCGAGGCGCGGCGACCGCGCCCGGTGCCGACCCGGGTCTCCGGGGAGCCGACCGCGCTCGCCGAGGCGGCCCGTCTGCTCGCCGACGCGAAGACCCCGGTGATCGTCGCCGGTGGGGGAGCGGTGGATGCTGCGCACGAGGTCACGACCCTTGCCGAGCGACTCGGTGCCCCGGTGCTGACCACGCTGAACGGTAAGGGTGTGGTCGATGAACGGCATGCGCTCTCGCTCGGTTCGAACCTGCGGCTCGCCGCGGCCCGTGCGGTCGCGGAGGCCGCCGACGTGCTGCTGGTGGTCGGCTCGAAGCTCGGCGAGGCCGAGCTGTGGGCGCCGCGACTCGAAGCCCGTGGAACCGTGATCCGCGTCGACATCTCGCCGGCGCAGCGCGACAAGAACCTCGCCGCGACCGTCGGGATCACGGGCGATGCGGCCGCCGTCCTGGAGGCGCTGCTGCCGTCCCTCTCCGCCGAGACCCGCGCGCCGCGCGACCTCACGGCCGAACGTGCGGCGATCGACGTCGAGATGCGGGAGACCGCACCCGAGACGGTCGCCCTCGCCGAGATCATCGCCGACGCCCTGCCCGACGATGCGATCGTCGCGGGCGACTCGTCCCAGATCGTCTACATGGCGCTGGGCAGCGTGCTGCGGGCGGCCCATCCCCACTCCCTGCTCTACACCCCCACCTACGCGACCCTCGGCTACGGCCTGCCCGCGGCGATCGGCGCACGGGTCGCGCAGACCGAGCACCCGGTCGTGACCGTGATCGGCGACGGCGCCCTGATGTTCTGCGTGAACGAGCTGGTCACCGCGGTCGAGCAGCGCCTCGATGTCACGGTCGTGTGCGTCGACAACGGCGGGTATGCCGAGATTCGGCAGAACGAGGTCGATCGCGGCATGGCCCCGATCGGCGTCGACCTGGTGCAGCCCGACTGGGCGGCGCTCGCGACGGCCTTCGGAGCGACCGGCCGCCGCGTGGAACGGCGCGACGACATCGCGTCGAGCATCCGCGCCGCGATCACCGCCGGGGGCGTGCAGCTGGTGCACATCCCGCAGCATGCCCTCTGAGCCCCACTGACCCTCCAGATCACCCCGACGAACAGGAACGAGCAATGACCGAGAACGTGGGCCCCATCGACGCGTCCGTGAACCCCCGCTATTCCGGCATCGCGACCTTCGCGCGCCTGCCGCGCATCGAAGACGTGCCCCGTGCCGACATCGCGGTCGTCGGCATCCCCTTCGACTCCGGCGTCAGCTACCGGCCGGGCACGCGGTTCGGTCCTTCGCACGTGCGCGAGTCGTCGCGCCTGCTGCGGCCGTACAACCCCGCGCAGGATGTGTCGCCGTTCGCCATCGCGCAGGTCGTGGATGCCGGTGACATCCCGGTCAACCCGTTCGATCTGACCGAGGCCGTGACCGAGGTCGAGCGTGCGGCGCTGGCCCTCGGCGAGCAGGTGCAGCGTATCGTCACGATCGGCGGCGATCACACGGTGGCGCTGCCACTGTTGAGGGCGGTCGCCGCGAAGCACGGTCCGGTCGCGGTCCTGCATTTCGACGCCCACCTCGACACGTGGGACACCTACTTCGGGGCTCCCATCACGCACGGCACCCCCTTCCGCCGGGCGAGCGAGGAGGGACTGATCGACCTCACCGCCAGCTGCCACGTCGGCACCCGCGGCCCCCTGTACTCGAAGCAGGACCTCGAGGACGACGAGCGCCTGGGCTTCTCGATCGTGTCGAGCGAGTACATCGAGGAGCACGGGGTCGAGGCCGGCATCGCCCGCATCCTGCAGCGCATCGGCGACAAGCCGCTGTACGTGTCGATCGACATCGACGTGCTCGACCCCGCTCACGCACCCGGTACCGGCACCCCGGAGGCCGGTGGGCTCACCAGTCGCGAGCTGCTGCGGATCCTGCGCGCCCTGAAATCGCAGAACATCGTCGGGGCGGACGTGGTCGAGGTCTCGCCCGCCTACGACCATGCGCAGATGACCGGCATCGCCGCGAGCCACGTGGTCTACGAGCTCGTGACGCTGCTGGCCGCCCGCCTCGCCGCCTGACGTCGCAGCTTCTGCCGCTCGCATCCGTCCCGCCGGTTCCTGCCGCGCCGCACGCGTCCCGCCGGTTCCGGTCGCAGTTCCTGCCGCGCCGCACGCGTCCCGCTGGCTCCGGTCGCAGTTCCTGCCGCGCCGCACGCCGCCGGGCGGCAACAACTGCGACCGGAACCTCCCGGATGCGGAACCTCCCGGAGGCGACACCTCACGTGTACGACGCGGCGAGCATCTCGGCGAACAGCTCCTCGGGGTCGCACTCCACCCGGCGGCGGGTGAACCAGTCGCAGATGTTCACGCAGTCGCGGTGCAGCAGGTCGAGCCCCTGCGGGTTCGCGATGATGTCGACGATCTGTGGCAGGTCGATCACGCGCACCCGCCCGTCGTGCACGAGCAGGTTGTAGGCCGAGAGGTCGCCGTGGGCGAAGCCGGCTGCGGCGAAGATCCGCATCAGGTCGACCACCTGCGCGTAGTAGCCCTGCAGCTCGGCGCGGTCGGCGCGCACCTGGGCCAGGCGGGGCGCGGCCGTGCCGTCGGCGTCGCCGAGGAACTCCATCAGTACCTCGGTGCCGTTCACCTGCACGGGATAGGGCACCGGGGCGCCGAGCTCCCACATGCGGCAGAGGGCCTCGAACTCGGCGAAGGACCACTGCGCGGCGGCCACCTCGCGACCGTGGTCGGACTTCTTGGCGAGGGCCCGTGCATCACGGGTGTTCCGTGTGCTGCGGCCCTCGGTGTAGACGGATGACCGGTGGAAGCTGCGGTGTTCTGCGCTGCGGTAGCGCTTCGCCGCGAGCAGCGTGTGCTGCGAGGGATCGCCCGGCACCGCGCGTTCGAGCAGGAACACGTCGGCCTCCTTGCCGGTCTTGAGGATGCCGCGCTCGGTGTCGAGTGCGCCCGCCGAGGTCACGACCCATGCGGGCCACGGCTCGGGGCCGCGTTCGGAGGGGGTGATCGCCGGCCACGTGGACCAGCGCTGGCCCTCGCCAGGATCGACGTCGGCGAAGGAGAGCTCGGTTTCGAGGGCGTCGAAGGCGGCGGGATCGAACGTGGTGGGATCGAACGCGGTGGAATCGAGCGGGGATGCGTCGAAGGACGCGGCTTCCGAGGAAGCGAAGAGATCAGACACGATGTGGCTCCGGGAGCAGGAGGCCACACCACGATCAGGAGCGGGCGGCCTCGAAGGGAAGATGGTCGGCGGAGAGCGCGACAAAGACGGTGTTCATGTCCTCGGCTCCTTCCGCTCGGGCTTCCCGGGCTCGTCCCGGTGCGTCGTCGAGCCTAGGGCGTTCGCGGCGGCCTTGTCCAGACCCGCGGACGTTCGCCCCGTCGGTAGTTCCGTCGAGGGTTCGGCCCGACGCGCCCGGACGAATGGTCGGGTGCCGCGGACGACCGGTCGGGCGACGCCGTCCCGATCCTGCGAACGTGGAACCATGACCACGACCGCCCCCGTTCCCACCCTGCCGTCCTCCGCAGCGTCCCGTATCCGCTACGGCGGGCTCATCGTGCTGATGCTGATGGGCTTCCTGCTGGTCACGGCCGAGTTCCTGCCCAACGGCGTGCTCACCGAGATGGCCGACGGGCTCGGGGTCACCCCGGGTCAAGCCGGACAGACCGTGACCGTGACCGCGCTGGTCGGACTCGTGGTCGCGCCGACTGTCGGACTCATCTTCCCGCGCCTCGACCGTCGGTCGCTGCTGGTATGGATGGCGCTCGCCGCCGCGGTGTCGAACCTCATCGTGGCGATCTCGCCGAATCTGATCATCGTGCTGCTGGCGCGCTTCCTGCTCGGGGCGGCGATCAGCGCGTTCTGGGCGATGTCGATCACGGTCGCCGCACGTCTCGCGGGACCGGCGAACCTCGGCCGCGGTGTGATGTTCACCTCGGCCGGCGTCTCGCTGGCGACCGTGGCCGGCGTACCGCTGGGCGTCATGCTGAGCGAGCTCGTCGACTGGCGGATGGTCTTCGCCATCGCGGGTGTGCTGATGGTCGTGCTCGCGGTCGTCCTGCGGTTCGCGCTGCCGTCGGTGCCGGCGGAACGGGCATCGAGCCTGCGTCTGCTCGTCGACACCCTGCGCCGTCCCGGCATCGGTCTCGGCATGGTCGGGCACGTGCTCGTCGTGCTCGGGCACTTCCTCGCCTACACATACGTGCGTCTCGCGCTGGAGCGCATCCCGGAGGTCGACGCCTCGACCATCGTCGTGCTGCTCGCGCTGTTCGGCGTCGGCGGCCTGCTCGGCAACATCACGATCGGCCTCGTCATCGACCGCACGTTCGCCTTCTTCGCGGTGTTCGCGCCGTTGGTGATCGCGGTGTCCGTCATCTCGATGATCCTGTTCTCGGGGTCGGTCATCGGCGTCGGCATCGTCGTGCTGGTGTGGGGCTTCTTCTTCTCGTCCTGGCTGATCGTCGCCAACACCTGGGTCGGGCACCGCATGCCCGATCGGCTCGAAGCCGGCGGCAGCCTCGTCGTGGTGGGCTTCCAGGGGGCGATCACGCTCGCGGCCGGCATCGGCGGACTGCTCGTCGACACGCTGAACGTCGAACTGGTCTACGTGATCGGCGCCATCTCGCTGCTCGCGGGCGCGGTGCTCTTCGGCGCCTCGAACCGCGTCAGCAGCAGGGGCTGAGAGGGTTCGGAATCTTTCCGGCGGGATCTTTCAGGCGGGGACAGGAGTGCGGTTCGCGAGCCGCCAGGCGGAGGGGGTCTGTCCGGTGCGGCGTCGGAACGCCCGACTGAACCCTTCATCCGAGGCGTAGCCGAGTTCGCGGGAGACATCCGAGACGCTCCGTCCGGCGTCGAGCATCCGCTTGGCCGCGTCGACGCGAACTTCGGTCACGTAGTCGGCGGGCGAGCGACCGACGGCGCTGCGGAACCGCTCGGCGAACGTGGAGCGCGACATGGCTCCGATGCCGGCGAGGCGCTCGACCGTCCAGTCGCGGCCGGGCTCCTCGCGGATGGCGTCGACGACCCGGTCGAGGAAGGGGTCGTTCGACAGCGACGGCCAGCCCGAGGGAGCGCAGCCGTTCGCAGCCCAGGCGCGGATGACCGACAGCAGCACCGTCGTCGCCATCATGCGGCAGATGATGGGATCGCCCTGGCGGGCGGGCTTCAGGGTGTGGTCGATCACGCCCATGTTCAGGGCGAGGGCCGCGGCGGCCGGCTCCACGGTGTCGAACCCGGTGACGGTGAGGAAGGGCGGCAGCAGTGCGGGCAGCGGCGACGCCGCATCCGCGAGTTCGATATCGGCGATCATGAGGCTCGTGGTGCTCGCGGCCTCGAGGACGAACGCTGAGCGGCCGATGGTCAGGAAGGCGTCGCCCGCGACCAGCACGTCATGCCGGTTCTCCGGGGTGGAGGGGCGCGTCTTCGAGTCCGGGTCGACGTCGAGTCGGCAGCCGTCGCCGAGCGGAGGGTGCCCCAGGACTCCGCCCTCCACGACGTAGACCAGCGTGATGGCACCGGCAGGGATCGGCAGCAGCGCTCCCGCAGCGAGAGAGGTGCGCCGGCCGATGCCGACGCGGAGGTCGACGGCGCCGAGCACGTTCGAGAGCGCGTCCGCATCCACTGTCACCATGCCTTCGGCAACATCGCGAGGCGGTGAGCTATTCCACTGCCGGCGGGGTCAACCGTTCGATTGATTCGAACGAGATGTCCGGCGGATACGGTGGAGGGACCCCACCCGAGGAGTACCGTGTTCCGCACACCCGACCGTCTGTTCCGAGTTCTCGCGATCGCGGAGGCGATCACCTGGACGATCCTGATCGCCGCGATCATCGCCCGCGCCGTCGGCGCTCCGGGGATCGTGGTGACCGTGGGCGGTGGCATCCACGGGTTCGTGTTCCTGTCGTACGCGGCGACGGCGATCCTGGTCGCATTGAACCAGCGCTGGCACGTCGGCGTCGGCGTGCTCGCCGTGGCCAGTGCCATCGTCCCCTACGCGACGATCCCGATGGAGATCTGGCTGCATCGCACCGGTCGACTCACCGGCGACTGGCGCCTCGATGCGACGGACGACCCGCGGGATCGCCGCTGGTACGACCGACTGATGCGCTGGTTCCTGCAGCGGCCATGGGTGCTCGCGCTGTTGCTGGTCGTCGGCATCGTCGCGCTGTACGTCATCCTGTTGCTGATCGGCCCTCCGGGCGGCAAGTGAGTCCGTGCGGTCGCGCCGCCGCTGCGCTCAGGGAGTGACGACGACCGCGTTCTCCTCGTTGATCGCGGCCATCGTCGCCTCCGCATCCGCGGCGGTGCAGTCCACGATCACCGACAAGCCCACTCCGGTCTGAGTGAATGCGCGTGCGGCCATGAGCCAGGTGCGGCTGCCGTCCACGCCCACCACCTGGCGCATCTCGACGCCCCCGCTCCCACCGGCCATATAGCTGAACTCGCCGGTGGTCGCGAGCGCGGTGACCTCGCTGGTCGGAGTCTGCAGCAGCACACCGAGGATCGCATCGGATGACGCGCTGTCGTCCCCGGCGACCACGGGCACGTCGGTCGTGTAGCCCTGCCAGAACCGTGCTGTGCAGGTGCCGTCGACCGTGCCGTAGGTCCAGCCGCCGTTGCCGTCGTCGGGTGAGACCGTCTTCCACCCGTCGTCGGCCATGAGCCCGTCGCCCCATTCGATGTAGGTGTCGTCGGCGAGATCGAGGCCTTCGGCGAAGGTCAGGGTCGAACCGGGCGCCTCGTCGACGGGTGCATCGGTCTCCGTGCTCGGCGAGGTGGCGTCGGACGGCGATGTCGCGGGGATCTGCGCGTACAGGCATCCGCTCAGCGAGAGCACTCCCGTGACAGCGATCGCGGTGGCGGCCAGGCGCAGGGGGATGGAGGAGGTGCGCGTCATGCGGGCCAGCCTAGCCCCGCGCCCCGCGCCCGTCCTCGACTCCCGTGCTGTCCTCGACTCCTGCTCAGTGGGCGGTGGCGATGCCGATCGAGTCGTGCACGATCACCGCGGCGACCCGAGCGCCGGCCCCTGCCGCCACGATCAGCTGCTGCGGACCGGGTGCCGCGGCATCCCCTGCGGCATAGAGTCCCGGCACGTCGGTGCGACCGGAGCGGTCGGTGAGCAGGTGCCCGGCATCGTCCGTCGCCGGGGTGATCCCGTCGAGGAAAGCCAGCGTGGTGTCCCACTCGGGGCGCACGAAACCGCCGTCGACGCCGACCGCGGTGCCGTCGGCGAGGCGGATGGCTTCGAGCTGGCCTCGGTCGCCCACGAGCTCGGCGATGGGAGCCCGATGCACGGAGATCCCGACGGCTGCGAGGGCAGCCTCCTCGTCCGGTGTCACGGAGTCTGCGCCGTGGGTGAAGACGGCAAGGTTCTCGGTCCAACGGCCGATGAGTCGCGCGCGATCCGCGAGGTCCGCGGTCTCGCCGATGAGGGCGAGTCGGCGTCCCTGCAGCTCCCACGCATCGCAGGCGGCGCAGCTGAACAGACTCATGCCGTAGTAGCCGCGCAGGTTCGGGACATCCGGGAGCGTCTCGCGCAGACCGGTGGCCAGCAGCGTCGTGCGGGCGGTCACGGTCGCCTCGGTCTCGCGCCGTCCGATGTCCGCCGCGAACCCGCCGGCCGCGGGGCGGAGAGCGGCCACGCGGGTCCGTGATCTCACCTCGACGTTCGGGTAGGCCGCAAGCTCTGCCCTGGCGAGGCGACGCAGTTCTTGAGGCGGGATGCCGTCGCGGGTCAGGAATCCGTGCGATCGCAGCGTGGCCGCGTTGCGGGGACGATCGGCGTCGATCACGAGCACGTGCGCGAGGGCGCGGCCGAGGTTGAGCGCAGCGGAGAGGCCGGCGGGTCCGCCACCCACGACGAGCACGTCGTAGTCGGCGGGCTCGTCCGCTCTCGGTGTGAGTGATGTCATCCGCGTGGTCCTTCCGAGAAAGGGGCGGATCCATCGCTCGGCGTCTGCCGAGGCGACGCCGCCGGGCGGCCGGTAAGGCGCGCCTTACTTTCATCCTGCCACTGTTCGGCTGACCGGGTCGGTGCCCTCCGGCCGACCTACCCGCGCCGCACGGGCTGCTGCAGTTCGGTGACCCAGTCGGACTGGTCTTCCGAGACGGCGCGCACGTACAGCTCGCGGCAGGGGCCGTCGTGGACCAGACCGCGGGCGAAAATCTCGGTGTGGATCGCCTGCCAGCTCTCGGCGATGCGATCCATCGAGCCGAGGTGGATGCCGCACACGGCGCCCGCCGCCGCCGGGAGCTCGATGATCTCGAACCCATCCTGTGCGGGGCCGGTGTAGGCGTATCCGGCGATGACCTGCAGGCCGTCGTCGAGCGTCTCGTACTCGGCGATCGGGGTGGACAGGGAGTGCTGGTCGCCGATGATCTCCGCCACCGCGTCGAACGCGGGTCCGACCACCCCCGCGACCGCCGGCTGATCGGCGACGATCGTGCGGATGGCCGCGAGGCGGACGGCGGGGAGGGGCTTGTCGACGATCTCGATCTGAGACATGTGATTCTCTCTTTCGATGAGGTGGAGGCGCCTCTCCACGTCGACGAGTCTCTCCGCGGCGATCCGATGCTCCTGCTCGACCTCTGCGCGACGGATCCGCAGCAGGGCGGCGATGCGCTCGGCATCGACACCCCGTTCGAGGATCGTCGAGATGTCGTCGAGCCCGAAACCCAGCTGGCGCAGGGCGACGATCCGATGCAGCCGTTCCAGCTGCGAGGGATCGTAGGAGCGGTAGCCGCTGAACTCGTCCACATGGGCGGGCACGAGCAGGCCGGCGGTGTCCCAATGCCGGAGCATCCGATGGGTCACCTGGCCGACCTGCGCGAACGCTCCGATGGACAACATGTCTCAGTTCTCCGGTCTGCCACTGTGTCAGGGTCAAGTATCGCGTCAGGGGAGGGGCGGGCGCGGATGCGGTCTCTCCTGACGCCGCATTCTCCGGCTCCGGACCGCATTCCGATATATCGTTTTCAGCCGCTGATCTGGGCCTTTGAATGTCGGTGGCTCCTGGTTCACTGACGGTATGACGGCACTGGCGGATGCGACTCTCGAGCAGGTGGGTGCGCTCGCCGCGCTCACCGAGATGCTCGTCGAGGTCGAGCGCTCGATCAGCAGCCTGCAGGCCGCCCGCGACGGCATCCTCGCTCTGGGGTCCCGGCTCGCGCTCGAGGTCGCCGCGCAGGCGGAGCATCCCGATCATGGGGAGATGACGGTGCGCACCGTGGCCGCGGAGTTCGCCACCGCCCTGCGCGTGAGCGACCGCACGGTGCAGCGCCGCATGGCGGATGCGGCGTGGGTCGTGGAGCGCTTCCCGCTGGTCTGGGAAGCGCAGGGCGCCGGGCGCATCAGTGCTGCGCACGCCCGGGCCGTGTGCGAGGCGGGCGAGCACCTCGACGAGGCGGCGAGCCGCGACGCGTACGCGACCCAGATGATCGCCTTCGCGGAGAGCGAGTCTCCTGGCAGGGTCGCGCGGATGGCGCGACGGGTCGCCGAACGGTTCCAGGCGCGATCGGTCGATCAGCGGCACGAGGATGCGCGGGAGCAGCGGTCCGTATGGATCAAAGACGTCGACGATGGGATGACGCAGCTCGGCCTGCTCGGTCCATCGGCGCTCGTCCACGGCGTCTTCCAGCGGCTCACGCAGATGGCCACAGCCGTTCGCGAGCTCGAATCCCCGGAGGTCGACGCTCACGAGCCCGAGTCTCCGGAGCCGGACCGGCGCTCTATCGCGCAACGCCGCGCCGATCTCGCCCTCGACCTGCTCCTGACAGGCGCTCCGGCCGGCCACGACGCGCACGAGGGGCTTCTCGCGGCGATCCGCGGATCGGTGTCGGTCACCGTTCCCGTCACGACGCTGATCGGAGACGATGCGACGCCGGCTGAGCTGAACGGCCGCACCCCGATCGATCCCGCGACCGCCCGCCGTCTCGCCGGTGCGGCATCTGGGTGGGACCGGATCCTCACGCACCCGATCTCCGGAGCGCTCCTCGCGGTCGACCGTTATCGTCCGAGTTCCGACCTGAAACGGCATCTGAGCGCCAGGGATCAGCGCTGTCGATTCCCCGCGTGCGGGTACGCGGCCGTCGACTGCGACATCGATCACCATCAGGATGCCGCGCTCGGGGGCTCCACTGACGAGTCGAACCTCGGCCACCTGTGCCGACGCCACCACGTGCTCAAACATCACTCGCCGTGGGCGGTCGAGTCTCTGGGGGCGGGGCTCTATGCCTGGACGAGCCCGACCGGCAAGGTCTACATCGACCGGCCACCGCCGCAGAACACGGTCACCTTCGTCGACGACCCGGTCGTGCCGCCGTTCTGAGCGAGGGGTGCCACCGGCGGGAACGTGCACGGGAGGGCCTCGGTTAAAAGTTGAGCCCGTTCATATCAAGTTCATTTGACACTCGAGCGACCTCTCGTTACACTTGAGTCATCGCGACTCAGGTTTTCCTGATCGCCGCAGATTTCCGAACCACAACGAACTTCCAACAAAGGAGAGAACACATGGCACGTGCTGTCGGTATCGACCTCGGAACCACCAACTCCGTCGTCAGCGTCCTCGAGGGTGGCGAGCCCAAGGTCATCGCCAACGCCGAGGGCTTCCGCACGACCCCCTCGGTCGTGGCCTTCACCAAGGACGGGGAGGTGCTCGTCGGTGAGACCGCGAAGCGCCAGGCCGTCACCAACGTCGACCGGACGATCGCTTCCGTCAAGCGCCACATGGGCACCGACTGGAGCTTCGACGTCGACGGCAAGAAGTGGACGCCGCAGGAGATCTCCGCGCGCATCCTCATGAAGCTCAAGCGCGACGCCGAGGCGTACCTGGGCGACACGGTGACCGACGCGGTCATCACCGTCCCCGCGTACTTCAACGACGCCGAGCGTCAGGCCACCAAGGAGGCCGGCGAGATCTCGGGCCTCAACGTCCTGCGCATCATCAACGAGCCGACCGCGGCCGCGCTGGCCTACGGCCTCGACAAGGGCAAGGAAGACGAGCTCATCCTGGTCTTCGACCTGGGTGGCGGAACGTTCGACGTCTCGCTGCTCGAAGTGGGCAAGGACGACGACTTCTCCACGATCCAGGTGCGCGCCACCGCTGGCGACAACCGCCTCGGTGGAGACGACTGGGACCAGCGTCTCGTCGACTACCTGATCAAGCAGTTCAAGGAGACCACGGGCGTCGACGTCTCGGGTGACAAGATCGCCCTGCAGCGTCTCAAGGAAGCTGCGGAGCAGGCGAAGAAGGAACTCTCCTCCTCCACCTCCACCAGCATCAACCTGCCCTACCTGTCGCTGACCGACTCCGGCCCGGTGTCGCTGTCCGAGACCATTACCCGCGCGAAGTTCGAGGACCTCACGAAGGACCTGCTCGACCGCACCAAGAAGCCGTTCGAGGATGTCATCCGCGAAGCCGGCATCAAGGTGTCCGAGATCGACCACATCGTGCTCGTGGGTGGATCGACGCGTATGCCTGCGGTCGCCGAGCTCGTCAAGCGCGAGACCGGCAAGGACGCGAACAAGGGCGTCAACCCGGACGAGGTCGTCGCCGTCGGCGCGGCTCTCCAGGCCGGTGTCCTCAAGGGTGAGCGCAAGGACGTTCTCCTCATCGACGTCACCCCGCTGAGCCTCGGCATCGAGACCAAGGGCGGCATGATGACCAAGCTCATCGAGCGCAACACGGCCATTCCGACCAAGCGCAGCGAGACCTTCACCACGGCAGACGACAACCAGCCGTCCGTCGCGATCCAGGTCTTCCAGGGCGAGCGTGACTTCACGCGCGACAACAAGCCGCTCGGCACGTTCGAGCTGACGGGTATCGCACCGGCGCCCCGTGGCATCCCGCAGATCGAGGTCACCTTCGACATCGACGCCAACGGCATCGTGCACGTGTCCGCCAAGGACAAGGGCACCGGTACCGAGAAGTCGATCGTCATCTCCGGCGGCTCGTCGCTGTCGAAGGAAGACATCGAGCGCATGGTGCGCGAGGCTGAGGAGCACGCAGCGGAGGACAAGGCGCGCCGTGAGGCCGCCGAGGTCCGCAACCAGGCCGAGACCCTCGCGTACTCGATCGACAAGCTGATCACCGAGAACGACGACAAGCTGCCCGAAGACGTGAAGACCGAGGTCAAGGCCGACGTCGACGCGCTCAAGACGGCGCTGGCCGGCGAAGACGACGAGGCTGTGAAGACCGCGTTCGACAAGCTCAACCAGTCGCAGTCCAAGCTCGGCGAGGCCATCTACGCCTCCTCGCAGGCGGATGCCGCTGCCGGCGCTTCGGCTGACGGCGAGGCCCCGACCGGTGACGCTCCCTCCTCCGATGAGGACGTCATCGATGCCGAGGTCGTCGACGATGAGGACGAGAAGAAGTAATCATGACGGACAAGAACTTCGACGAGAACCAGTTTCCTGAGTCCGCCGAAGGTCGCAGCGAGGGGTCGGATGCTCAGGCATCCGGCCCCGCGCCGCACCACCAGGACTCCCGTGAAGCGGCAGCCGCCGAGGGGTCGGACGAGACCCCCGTCGACGGTGCGCCGGACGACCTCACGGTCGACGACATCCTCGGCGCCACGCAGACCGGCGAGGCCGCGGCGGAAGACGCCGTGCTCGCCGACCTGGAATCCACGCTGCTGAACGACCTCAAGCGCCTCCAGGCCGAGTACGCCAACTACCGTCGCCGCACCGAGGAGCAGCGCCAGGTCGAGAGCGAGCGCGCGAAGGGCGAGGCCGCCAAGGGTCTCATCCCCGTGCTCGACGACCTCGACCGCGCTGCCCAGCACGGCGATCTCGTGGAGGGGACTCCCTTCGCCGTGATCGCCGACAAGGTGCGGCTGGTCGTGGAGCGTCTCGGAGTGGTCGCGTACGGCGAGAAGGGCGAGGAATTCGACCCCCAGCGTCACGAGGCCATCTTCCAGCAGCCGACTCCCGGCGCCGAGAAGACCACCGTGCTGGAGGTCGTCGAGGTGGGCTACCGCCTCGGTGATGTCGAGTTGCGCCCCGCGAAGGTCGTCGTCGCCGTCCCGGAAGGGTAGGTGATCGATGGCCAGCCAGGATTGGTTCGACAAGGACTTCTACAAGACCCTCGGGGTCTCCAAGGACGTCAGCGATGCGGACCTGAAGAAGACGTATCGCAAGCTCGCGCGCAAGTATCATCCGGACTCCAATCAGGGTGATGCCAAGGCCGAGGCGAAGTTCAAGGAGATCAGCGAGGCCTACTCGGTGCTCTCCGACGCCGAACAGCGCAAGGAGTACGACGAGATCCGCGCCATGGGCTCCGGCGCCCGCTTCACGGCGGGCGGCCAGGGGGCCGGCGGCTTCGAAGACGTGTTCAGCCGTTTCGGACAGCAGGGCCGCGGGCAGACCGCCGACTTCGAGGACATCTTCGCGATGTTCAACCAGGGGCAGGGCGCGAGCTTCGGCAACGGTCGCTTCGGTCAGCCGAGCGGCGGTTACCGCGGCTTCGGTGGTCCGCAGCGCGGTGCCGACGTCACGGCCCGCACCACGCTCGACTTCATCACCGCCGTGCAGGGCGAGACCATCTCGCTGCAGGGTGAAGACGGCAAGCCGTTCAAGGTGAAGATCCCTGCGGGTGTCGCCGACGGCCAGAAGATCCGTCTGCGCGGGCGCGGTCGTCCCTCGCCCGATGGCGGAGAGAGCGGCGACATCGTGGTGCAGATCGCGGTGCGCCCGCATCCGGTCTTCACCCGCGACGGTCTCAACCTGCGAGTCGTCGTCCCGGTGACGTTCACCGAGGCCACTCTCGGGGCGACCATCGAGGTGCCCACCCTCGGCGGCGACGTGGTGAAACTCCGCGTCGCACCCGGCACCCCCTCCGGGCGGGTGCTGCGGGTCAAGGGCCGCGGTGTCACCACCTCGAAGGGCACGGGCGACCTGCTCGCCGAGCTTCAGGTCGCGGTGCCCACGCACCTCGATGAGGCCGCACGCGAAGCGCTGGAGAAGTTCCAGGAACTCGAGCCCACGGAGAACCCGCGGGCCGAGCTGATGGCGAAGGCGCGGCGATGACCGGTCGTCGAAGCGGACACCGGGGGCGGAGGCGTTCATGATGAATGCCGACACCCCGGTGTTCGCGATCGCCGCCGCCGCCGAACTCTCCGGCCTCCATCCGCAGACCCTGCGGCAGTACGACCGCATCGGCCTCGTCGTCCCCGGGCGCACCTCAGGGGGCTCGCGCCGCTACTCGACACGCAACATCGAGCAGTTGCGCGAGGTCGCTCAGCTCTCCTCCGAAGGGGTGAGCCTTCCCGCGATCGCTCGCCTGCTCGACCTGGAAGATGAGAACAGGGCGCTGCGGAATCGCATCACCGTGCTCGAGAGCGCGCTGCGCACCGAGCGCGAGAGCCGTCCGGGCGTGCGCGTGTTCGCCGCCGGGTCCGCGGGCGTCGTGCCCATGCCGACCGGTCGCCGCCTTCGGCGCTCGACCGAGGTCGTGCTCTGGGACCCGCGCGGGAGCGCCTAGGTCACTCGCGATGGGTGGTGTGTATCCTGTCAACAGTTAACAGGAGGTCACCATGACGCAGACCGTCACGCGCGGAGAATCCCTCGGCGCCCAGGTGGCGCGGGTGCTCCGCCAGCGCATCGTGCGCGGCGAACTCGCCCCGGGCGCACGCATCACCGAAGAAGCGCTCGCCGAGGAGTTCTCGGTCAGTCGGGGACCGGTGCGCGATGCCCTGACGCAGCTGAGCTTCGAGAAGCTCGTCGAGGTGCAACGTCCGCGTGGGGTCTACATCGTCGGACTCACCCGCGACGACGTCGATCAGCTGTACAGCCTGCGGGGCGCTCTCGAACAGCTCGCCCTCTCTCGAGCGATGCGCGTCGACGACGACGAGCGCTGGGAGGCCATCTCCGCCGCCGTCGCGCGGATGGCCGAAGCCGCCGATGCCGGAGACCACGCGGCGTTCGTCACCGCCGACCTCGAGTTCCACTCGCAGATCTACGCGCTCGCCGATCACCCGCGCCTCGAGGGGGCGTGGAACCAGTACCTGCCGACGTTCACGGCGCTGCTCGAGGTCACGATCAACCATGACGAGGATCTCCATGAGTCGTCAGACGATCATGTGAAGCTGCTCGAGGTCATGCGCACCGGTACCCAGGAAGCTGCTGCCGAGGTGTTGAGCGCCCACCTCGACGGTGCACGCGAGCGCATGCTGCACGAGGTGGGCGGACGCTGACCGTCAGATCGACGGATCGTTCGGATGCGCCTGCAGCCGACGCACCAGCCCCCAGGTGTTGCCGCGGGCTGTCGCCGAATGGCTGAACTCGTCGAGAGCGGCCTGCGCCAGAGCAAGACCGCGTCCGTTCTCGCTCGCCTGCTCGGGCATCACGACGCCGTCCCAGTCGATCGTCGCCGGTTCCGCCGAGTCGACGACCTCAGCGTGCAGCGCACCGTCGGAAGCGCGCACATCCACGCTCATCGTCACGTCGATGCCCCGGCTGTGCTGTGCGATGTTGGTCGCGACTTCGCTGAGCGCGAGCGTGAAGAGGGTGCGGTCTTCGGCGGGGACGCCGGGCGCGCGTATCCAGAGCCGGTCGAGCTCATCCAGGACGCGGTCCACGAGGGCGAGTTCTGCCCGCCCGTCGATGTGGAAGCCCGGCGGTTCAGCTGCCATCGAACGCCGATTCCGGCGTGGGGTAGTCGCGAAGCACGCGATCGAGGTTGGTGAGGTGCAGGACCGTCTTCACCGCGTCGGGCACGGCGGCGATCCGCAGGTCTCCGCCCGCGACCCGGGCGCTCTTGAGGCCTCCGACGAGGGCGCCGAGTCCGGAGGAATCGACGAATTCCGTGCCACGCAGATCGATCGCGATGCGGGGCTGTCCTGCGGTGACGAGGTCGCTCACCGCGTTTCGCAGCAGCGGCGCGCCCGAAGCGGTCAGCCGCCCCGTGATCGCGATCACGGCATAGCCGTCCCTGTTCTCAGTGCTGACGTTCATTCGACTCCTTCTCGAGGGCGCGGGCGGCCGGTCCGCGGTAGCGGGCGGCCTGGATGATGACGCTGAGCACGACCAGGTCGTACAGCACCCAAGCCGTGTTCACGATCGTGCCGGTGCCGTCGGCGGTTCCGATGATCACGCGGGTGATGCCGATGATGAGGGCGATCGCGAGCATCGCCATCGCGGTGAGCTGGGGCCAGATCTGCCCCCAGGGGATGCCGCGGGGGTCGCGGCCGTCCTTCCGCGTGACGGCGAAGGAAAGCGGGCGGCCGAGTGCGACGTTGGCGAATGCCGTCCAGCAGGCACGGATCCATACCGGGAACAGTGCGAGCGAGTACTGCTGCCCCCTCCAGGTGCGCACGCCCTTCGCGACCACGAGGAACAGCGCCTGATTCACGAGGAAGTACGGCAGGAAGCGGGCGAAGAAATCCAACGACCAGGCGGTGACCGGAAGCACACCCCACACCAGGTAGACGACCGGGGCCACGAGATAGACGATCGCGGCGAATCCCGACAGGTACGTCCACATCGTGGAGAAGTACATCAACCGCTGTCCGGCCGAGAGGCCCCGTTTGACGAGCGGGTTGTCCCGCAGCATCACCTGCAGAGTGCCCTGCGCCCAGCGCAGTCGCTGCGTCAGCATCGTGCGCAGGTCTTCGGGAGCGAGACCGTGCGCCAGGATCTCGTGGTGGTACACGCTCTTCCAGCCGAGGGCGTGCAGCTGCATGGCCGTGGCCATGTCCTCGGTGACCGAGATCGTCGCGAGGGGGAGGATGGGCTGTGCCTCGTCGCCACGGTCCAACCGCAACGCGTCCAGCAGACCCCGCACAGCGGCGACGGCGGTGACCGGGGAGAGGTCGGAGGCGGCGAGGGCATCGAGGCCGGCCTCGTCGACGATCACCGCGCCCAGCTCGGCGTCCTGCTGCAGCGGAAGGGCGCCTATCTCCGCCAGGTCAGCCCTGATGCCGTCCATATCGTGCGCGATGAGGATGCGTGAGGCATGGTCGACCGACTCGCGCACCCGCGCGGCGACATCGGCGACCGATTCTCCGGCCGCGAGTTCCTTCCGTCCGCGGCTGATCGCGATGCGCAGCGCCGACAGCTCCGTCGCCAGGGCGGAATCCGCTGCGGTCTGCGCCTCCCGGGCGATCAGGGTCTCGGCGGCCTTGAGTGCCCGGGAGGCCGAGTCGGTGACGTCGCGCACATACCCCACGATCCCGAGTCGCATCAGGGCTTCGCGTCGCAGCACGGCGTTCGAGCCGCAGAAGAAGGCGGCGTTCCATCCGTCCTTGCCCTGCTGGATCGGACCGTAGAACAGCGGCGCCTGGCTGCCCAGCGGATCGGCGTCATCGACGTTCACGAACCACTGCGGCGTCTGCACGAGGGCGACCTCCTCGTCGTCCGCGAAGTATCCGAGCGTGCGATGGAGGATCAGTGGATCGGGAACCTGATCGGCGTCGAGGATGAGGAGGAACTCGCCGTCGGTCTGGAACAGTGCGCTGTTCAGGTTGCCGGCCTTGGCATGCCGCGGCTTTCCCGTCCACTCCTCCGAGCGCGTGAGGTAGCCGACCCCCGCCGCTCGGGCTTCGGCCTCCAACTCGGGGCGCGAGCCGTCGTCGAGGATCCAGGTCGAGTGGGGGTAGGCGATGTTCTTCGCCGCGCGGGCGGTGGTCATCACCAGAGCCACCGGTTCGTCGTACGTCGTTATGAACACGTCGACTGTCCCCTGCGGCGGCGAGACGGGGGCCGGCCGCTCGCGTGCGCGCCACATCGTGAGGCAGAACAGGAACGTGTCGATCAGGCTGTAGGTCTCGGCGATCACGAGGGGCACGGCGATCCACCACGCCGACCAGTTGACCGATTCGAGCCAGCGCCATGCCACGTAGTTGACACCCAGCAGCACGGAGAGCAGGGCGAGGATGCGGATCGCCGCGAACCGGGCGGTCATGCGTCCCTCCGCACCACCACGACGGTGATGTCGTCCGTCGCACGATCGTCGGCGGCGAGTCGCAGCGCCTCGCGCACCGCACCCTCCGGGCCGAGCGCTCGGAGCACGCGCTGCACATGGGCGAAGGGATCGTCGGCGTCGAGCACATCCAGCAGTCCGTCGCTGCAGCAGATGAACGTGTCGCCGGGTTCGAGCCTCGTGGTCATCGGCACGCGGGCATCGACGACGCCCATGCCCATCCCGAGCGGGAGGTTCTTGGAGCGCAGGTGCGTCCAGGAACCGTCGGCCCGGATCACGAAGGCGAGGTTGTGCCCGGCGTCGATCACGTCCAGATCCCCGCTCTCGGGTCGCAGCTCGGCGACCATGGCGGTGACGAACATCGCCGTGTCGGCGAGGTCCTCTTCGAGCAGACGATCGACGTCGGCCACGGAGACGGCGAGCGAGCGCTCGGGCGCCGTCCGCAACGACGCTCGCACGGTCGCGGCGACGAGTGCGGGGCCGGTGCCCTTGCCCATCGCGTCGGCCACCGTGATGCGCAGCGCCCCTCCGTGCGTCGAGAAGTCATAGTAGTCGCCCGCGAGCATGCCGCGCGGGGCGGCACCCGCAGCGATCGTGTAACCATCGAGCTCGGGGTTCGAGCGTGGTCGCAGCGCGCGCTGGAGAACAGCCGCGTGGTCGATGTCCTGGTCCTGGGCGAGCTCGGTCTGCACCCAGAACGCCAGGTCGCGCAGCAGGTCGCGCTGTGCTTCGGTGAAGGTGTGGGGCTCGGTGTCGAGCACGCACAGGGTGCCGACGGGCTCGCCGCCGGGCGCGTGCAGCGGGTGGCCGGCATAGAAACGCAGGTGCGGGTCCCCTGTGACGAACGGGTTGTCGGCGAAGACATCGGTGATGAGGGCATCTTCGACCACCACGGTCGCGTCCTGCGAGACCGTGTAGTCGCAGAAGGAGTCCTGCCGGGGGGGCTTCGTTCCCGCCCAGCCCGATCTGCGCCTTGCGCCATTGCCGATCACGGTCGATCAGCGAGACGCTGACCATCGGCACGCCGAACATCTCCTTCGCCAGCCGTGCCACCCGGTCCACGCGCTCGTCCGGTGGTGTGTCAAGGATCCCCAGTTCCTCGAGCGCTGCCTGTCGCCGTCGCTCGTCGAACATGTGCTCCGCCCCTCCTACGGTCGCCTTCGGCCATCCTAGAAGGAACGCATGGCCGATGGGACGCCACTCGCGCACCCGCCAGTGTTGACTGTTAACAGTCAACACTGCTACGGTCGGGGAGTCGACAACAGGGTCGACCCACGTAGAGGAGCAAAGATGCCCCGCAAGCGCATCACCCGGGCGGCCGCCGCGATCGCCGCCCTCGCAGCCACCGCTCTCATCGTCTCGGCCTGCACCAAGGTCGAGGAGGGCGAGGAGGCCGGATCGACGTTCCCCGAGAGCGACATCCGCCTCATCATCCAGGCCAACCCCGGCGGAGGGTCCGACCTCTCGTCGCGCGCGCTCGCCACGGAGCTCGAGAAGATCCTCGGCGTCAGCGTCATCCCGGAGAACATGCCCGGTGCCGCCGGAGCGCTGGCCATGGAGTACGTGGGCGCGCAGGATCCCGACGGGTATGTCATCGGATTCGCGCCGGTCGAGATCGCGATGCTCAACACCACGCAGAGTGCGAACGTGCTGCCGGACGACTTCGACCTGCTCGGCCAGATCATGCTCGCCCCCGGCGTGGTCACGGTCGGCGCGAACAGCGGTATCGAGACGCTGGAAGACCTCGTCTCTCAGGCGAAGGCGGGTGCCGTGACGGTCGCCAACTCCGGCGCCGGCTCCATCTGGGAGGCCGCCACCATCGGGCTCGGCGACGCGACGGACGCCGACTTCACCCCGGTGCCGTACGACGGAGGAGCGACAGCCGTCGCAGCAGCGGCATCGGGTGAGACCGTCGCCGCCGTCTCCGGCCTCGGCGAAGCCCTGGCGCAGGGTGAGGCCGTGCGCATCCTGGCTGTCATGAACGACGTGCGCCACCCCGACGCGGAAGACGTCGAGACGGTCGAAGAGGCCATCGGCGAAGACGTGATCTTCGGTGGCTGGGGCGGCATCTACGCACCCAAGGGTCTCCCTGGCGACGTCAAGACCGCGCTCGAAGCCGCCGTGAAGGAAGCCGTCGAGTCCGACAGCTACCAGAAGTTCCAGGCCGATGCCGGAAACCTGGTCGTGTACCGCGACTCCGCCGAGTGGACCACCTTCGTCGACGAGCAGTTCGACCTCTTCAAGGACCTCCTGGGCTGAGAAGACCGGGTCGCCGATGCTGCGGGGCCGGGCTCATCACGGGCTCCGCAGCACCCACCCTCACTTCTCGGATCAGGAAAAGGAGCACCATGTCGACCTCCGCATCGGACGGGTCTGCAACGCACGCCTCCGTCGCCGCCACGGACGACGGGTACCAGGGCGCCTCCGCCTCGCGTCCCCTCGAGATCGTGTTCGCGGTCGTCGCCCTCGGGTTCACCGCCGGCTACCTCTTCCTCGCGACGCAGATCCCGCTGCGCCGCGAGGCCGCCCCCGGGCAGATCGACGCCCGCTTCTGGCCCCTCGTCATCGGGGTCACCGGCGTCGTCATCGCCATCGCGCTGCTCGCGGTCGCGATCACCCGTCCGGCCCCCACCCGTGAAGACCTCGAGCGCATCCAGCCAGGAGGCTACCTGCGCGTGATCGCCACCCTCGCGATCACCGGCACCTTCATCGCGCTGTGGTCGCTGGGTTCGGTCATCCTGTTCGGCTACCGCATCGAGGTCTTCCCGATCGCCGCCGCTCTGCTGATGGCCGCCCTCATGCTCCTCTACGGCCACCGCCGCTGGCTGAGCCTCGTCATCTACTCCGCCTCCGTCACGGCGTTCGTCTACGTCGTGTTCGGGATGCTCCTGAGGATCCCCCTGTGAACGCGCTCATGGAGGGGCTGAACTCGCTCCTCGACATCTCGATCCTGCTCTACATGCTCGTCGGCCTCGTGCTCGGGTTCATGGTCGGAGCGTTCCCCGGCATCACCGCGACCATGGCCGTCGCCCTCGCCGCCGGCTTCACGATGACCCTCGAGCCCGTGCAGGGTCTCGCCGTGCTGCTGACGATCTACGTCGCGGCGAACTTCGGCGACCGGGTGCCGTCCATCCTGATCAACACCCCGGGCACGCCCGCGTCCATCGCCACCACCCTCGACGGGTATCCGATGGCGAAGCAGGGAAGGGCGGGGCTCGCGCTCACCGTCTCGGCGATCGTCTCGGCGGTCGGCATCCTCGCCTCACTCGTGCTCTTCGCGGTCGCCGCCGTGCCGATCGCCAGCTTCGCCCGCGACTACTTCAAGTCGCCCGAGCTGTTCGCGCTCGTGGTCTTCGGCATCGCGATCATGATCGGCATCTCGTCGAAGTCGATGCTCAAGGGCATTCTCGCCGGACTCTTCGGCCTCATGCTCGGCAGCGTCGGCACGTACGCGGCCACCGCCGACCAGCGCTTCACCTTCGGGGTGCTCGAACTCGTCGAGGGCGTCAACTTCATCGCCGTGATCATCGGACTCTTCGGCATCGCCGAGCTGTTCGACCAGCTGCTCACGCATCGGAAGTCGGCCGTGCGCCCGATCTCGAGTCTCGGCCGCTGGTGGCCGAACCGCGCCGAACTGAAGCAGAGCGGGCGCGCGACCGCGGTCGGCGGCGCCGTCGGACTCGGTGTCGGGCTCATCCCCGCGGCCGGTGGGGACATCGCCGGACTCATCGGGTGGGAGCGGGCACGCAAGGCGTCGAAGCACCCCGAGATGTTCGGCAAGGGATCGATCGAGGGTGTCGCCGCCTCCGACACCGCCTCCAGCGCCACCCTCGGCGGCTCCCTCACGACGACCATGGCCCTCGGCATCCCCGGTGACTCGGTGATGGCCGTGATGATCGGCTCGATGATCATCTGGGGCATCACCCCCGGTCCCACACTCTTCACCAACCGCCCCGACCTGGTCGTCTCGATCGTGGGCATCATGCTGATCGCGACGATCCTCTCTCTCGCGCTCAGCCTGGTGCGCATGAAGGGCATGGTGAAGCTGCTCGACGTGCCGCAGCCGTATCTGTGGAGCGGCATCCTGATCTTCTGCATCATCGGCACCTACGCCACCTCGAACAGCCTCTCGACGGTCGTGACGATGCTCGTCTTCGGTGTGATCGGAGTGCTGCTCAAGCGCATGCAGGTGCCGGCCGGTCCGGTCGTGCTCGGCCTCCTGCTCGGACCGCTCGCCGAGGAGAACCTCGCCCGCACGCTGGCGATCCTCCCCACGCGTCCGTTCTTCGAGGTGGTCAGCCCCATCGCGCTCGTGCTGCTCGCCCTGGCCGTGCTCTCGATCGTGATGCCGGCCATCCGCGCCGCCCGGAGGCCCCGTGCCGAGCGCGCCTCGCTCGCGGACTCGATCCTGCACGACGACAGCATCCAGCAGATCGAGAAGGCACACGACGAGCTCGCCGCCCAGCCCGATCTGCTCACCTCCACCGTCCGCAACGTCGACACCTCAGGGCGTCGTGCCCGCAAGACCCGCAAGAACTCCGAGGAGACCGAGAAGTGACCCGCTATGACATCCTGACCGCCGTGCCCACCGCGTTCCACCGCGACGGCACCCTCGACATCGAGGGCTCGCGTGCGATCTTCCGGTTCGTCGCCGATTCGGGGAACGAGGGAGCGTTCGTGCTCGGCACGACGGGCGAGTTCCCCGCCGTGGACGCCGACGAGTTCGCGGCCATCGTGGAAGCGGCGTTGGCCGAGCTGCAAGAGCGCATGCGCGTGGTCGTGCACGTCGGTCGCCCCAGCACCTTCGAGGCCGTGCGGCTGACCCGTATCGCCCGCCGACTGGGCGCGACCGAGTTCGCCGCGCTGACGCCGTACTACCTGCAGGCCACGGACGACGCGATCTTCGAGTACTACCGCGCGGTGTCGGAGGCCGTCGGGGACGGGCGGCTGTACGTGTACATCTACCCGGCCCGCAGCGGCAACCCGGTGTCGCCGGAGCTCCTCGCGCGTCTCGCACGACTGCCCAACGTCGTGGGCGCCAAGATCAGCGAACTCTCCCTCGACGACATCGCCGCCTACCGTGCCGTCGTGCCCGCCGACTTCGACCTCTACACCGGCGCCGACCGCGACCTGATCGCGGCCGTCGAGGTGGGGGCGCAGGGCGTCGTGTCCGGGGTGTCGTCCGTCACGCCGAAGCCGTTCCGCGCCCTCGCGGACGCCGCGCGGTCCGGGGACGCGGCGGCCATCGTCGCTGCGCAGGCCGCGGTCGACGATGTGGTCGCGCTCATCGGTGGCGACATGGCCCGCATGAAAGAGGCGTACCGCGTGCTCGACGTGGTCGACACGCACTGCCGCATGGCGATCGCCGAGCCGAGTGCCGCCGAGCGCACCGCCGTCGCCGAGGTGGTGGCCGCGCACCGGTGACACGTCACAGGTGACACGGTCACAGGAGATGGAAATGTCGTCTTCCTAGCGTGGAACCAGGGAACGACCCTGCTCCGCGCCTGGCGCGCGGGTGTCCTGCCACGAAGGAAGAACTCCTCATGACGAACACCACAGCCCCCTCCGCCGCACCCTCGCTGGGACTCCTGGTCCTCCGCGTGGTCGTCGGCGCGATCTTCGCCGCACACGGCGCGCAGAAGATCTTCGAGTTCACGCTCCCCGGAACGATCGGCAGCTTCGCAGGCATGGGGATTCCGCTCCCGGAGATCGCCGGCCCTGTCGTCGCCTTCGTCGAGCTCATCGGCGGCATCCTGTTGATCCTCGGCCTCTTCACCCGTCCTGTCGGTATCCTGCTGGCCATCGACATGATCGTCGCGCTCATCGCCGTGCACCTTCCCGCGGGCCTCTGGGTCGGCGAGGGCGGCTACGAGTTCGTCGCCGTCCTCGGTGCGGCAGCTCTCGCCCTCGCGCTCACAGGCGCCGGGCGTTTCTCCCTGGACGGTGCGTTCCTGCGGGGACGCGCACCGGCCTGGCTGAGCTGAAGAACCTCCGCATCACGACGGATGCCGCGGCCCGAGGGGTCGCGGCATCCGTCGTCTGTGCGGGGTGTGTTGCGGAAGGGAAACCCGCATTCCGCGTCGTTGCGGCCTCCACGCGCACCTCCGCTTTCGTTTTCGACGACAAAGGTATGCGAAAACACAAAAAAGAAAAGACTTTCGCTGAGGTTCCCCGTATTCCTGGCGTCAAATACGCAAATAAACCTAAACTGAGCGCATTCGGCATCTCGCCGAGGACTTTTACAGCGAAGTAAGGGGATTGCAGATGAAGCTCAAGAGGAGCCTGGCGGGAGTGGCCACGGTCATCACCGCCCTCGGAGTCACCGCCTGCGCCGGCGGCGCAGCGCCGGACGCGTCGGGAAACGCCTCCAGCGACACCATCACGTTCCGCTCGTGGAGCCCGATCGAGCAGACGACCCGTCAGATGATCGAGGCCTTCCAAGCGGAGAACGACGGATCGAAGATCGACGCGACGATCTTCAACTACCCGGAGTACCTCGTCGACCTGCAGAGCCGTGCCAGCTCGAACACGATGCCCGACGTGCTCGGCCTGCAGCCCGGAGCGCTCACCCAGCAGTACCGCGAGAACCTGATGCCTCTGCAGGACTGCGCCGCCGAGACCTGGGGTGACGACTGGCAGAGCAAGTTCTACCCGATCGGCATCGAACAGGCCCGAATGGGCAACCCCGAGGGCGACGACAACTTCTACTCGCTCCCCATCCTGACCCAGACGGTCAACCTCTGGGCCAACTCCGAGATCTTCGACGACGCCGGTCTGAGTGTGCCGAAGACCTGGGACGAGCTCGTGCAGACCACGAAGGACCTGAGCGGTGGCGACGCCGCCCCGTTCCTCCTGCCCGCGAAAGACTCCTGGCTGCGCAACGTCGTCTTCCTGCAGATCGCCAACAACGTCTCGCCCGGAACCGTCTATGAGGCAGAGGCCGGTTCCGTGCAATGGACAGACCCGGCCATCGTGAAGGCGTTCGAGTACTGGGGCAAGCTGTTCTCCGACGGCATCGCCCAGGACGGTGCGATCGGCCTCGACGCCTACCCGTCGGCGGTGAACCAGTTCGAGGCGGGCAACGCCGCCATGATCCCCCTCGGTGCCTGGTGGATCCAGCAGTCCGACCCGACCAAGTCCGACATCCCGCCGCTGTCGGAGGGCATGTCCGGGTACGAGCCGTTCCTGTTCCCGACCATCCCCGGCGGTGCCGCCGAGCCGCAGTTCGTCGGCGGCATCGACGTGAGCCTGGGCATCTCGAAGAACACGGCCAACCCCGACCTCGCCTGCAACGTGCTCACCGACTTCATCGCCGGCTCCGCCGCGCAGAAGCTCGTCAACACCATGAACGATGTCCCCGCCGTCACCGGTCTCGCTCCGGAGAAGTTCACGAGCGAGAAGCAGGAGCAGATCTGGAACCTGTTCGTCGACGAGTGGCTCCCGCAGGTGAAGTACTCGCGCTACTTCGAGTCGCCCAAGCTCGACCAGGCCGTGGCCGATGCGCTCGCCGCCATCGCGACCGGTGACGCCACTCCGCAGGAGGCAGCGGAATCCGTCCAGGCCGTCCAGGACACCCTGTAGCTCAGGAACCTGTGGCAGCAGTGGAGTTCGTGCAGGGTCCGGGACCTCTTCCCCGGACCCTGCGCCGAGAGGAGCGCGCATGAAGATCCTGACGAGAGAGCGGCTGGTCGGCCTCGCCTTCCTGGCACCGACCCTCATCCTGTTCGCCGTATTCGTCGTGTACCCGATCGTGTACAACGTGCAGGCGAGCACGCTCGACTGGGACGGTGTCAACGTCGGCACGGCAGTCGGCATCGGCAACTACCTGGAGCTGTTCCAGGATCCGACGTTCCTCATCACGCTGCGCAACTCGGCGTTCTGGATCGTGCTGACGATCGTGCCCCAGGGCGTGATCGGCTTCCTCCTCGCCGTCGCCCTCAACCAGGGGCTCCGCGGCAGCACGATCTACCGGGCGATCTTCTTCATCCCCGCGATCCTCTCGCCGGTCGTGGTCGGGATCGTGTGGCAGCGCATCCTCGACCCTTTCAACGGCGTGCTCACCGCCATCGGCAAGGCCACAGGGCTCACCTTCCTCGGCGGCAACTACCTGGCCGATCCGCAGACGGCGATCTTCGCGGTGATCTTCGTGAACGTCTGGATGTGGACCGGGTTCTCGATGCTGTTCTACCTCGCGGGGCTGCAGCTGATCGATCCCAGCCTCGTGGAGGCGGCGCGCATCGACGGCGCCAACGGTTTCCAGACCATGGTGCGGATCACGTTCCCCCTGCTGAAGACCACCACACTGTCGCTCGTGCTCCTCGGGATCATCGGTTCGCTCAAGACCTTCGAGCTCGTCTACGTGCTCACGCAGGGCGGACCCAACCACGCGTCGGAGATGCTGCCCACCTTCGCGTTCCTGGAGGCGTTCCAGCTGCAGAACGTCGGGTACGCCTCGGCCATCAGCGTCGTGCTGCTCGTCGTCGCCGTCGTGAGCTCGCTCTCGATGGTGCGGGTGTTCGGCGCCGGATTCATCACAGGAGACGAGAAATGACCGCGACGAGCGAGACCCGCACCCTGATCGTCCCGAAGGACACCGTCGGCCGTCACCGTCACGGTGCTCCCGGACGCCGCGTCGGCTGGCTGCACTTCGTGCTCATGCCGCTCGCCGTGCTCTGGCTCGTACCGATCATCATGGTCGTCGGGCTCTCGATGATGCCGCCGAACAACCCCGGCACGCAGTTCTTCGGGCTGTTCCCCGCGGAATTCAGCGTCAAGAACTACCTCACGATCTGGGACCAGAACCCGATCCTGTTGCACCTGCTCAACAGCCTCCTCATCACGGTGCCTTCGGTGCTGCTGGTCTGTCTGCTCGGATCGATGACCGCCTTCGCCCTGGCCCGACTGCGGGTTCCGCTGAAGGCCCTGATCTTCGGGGTGCTGATCCTCGCGCTGATCCTCCCGATGTCGAGCATCGTGGTCGCGACGTTCCGCATCCTGCAGTCGATGCAGCTGTACAACAACCTCCTCGGGCTCGTCCTGGTGTACAGCGCACTCGGCCTGCCGTTCGCGGTCATCATCATCCGCACCTCCTACCTCGCGATCCCGCTCGAGACCTACGAGGCCGCACGACTCGACGGGGCGAACAGCTGGCAGATCTTCTGGCGCATCTACCTGCCGCTCGGCAAGCCCGCCCTCGCCGTGGTCGCGGTGTGGCAGACGATGATGAGCTGGAACGACTTCCTGCTGCCGCTCGTCACGCTCGGCGACAACGAGCTCAAGCCGCTCACCCTCGTGCCGCTCGCCTACCGCGGCATGTACCTGTCACAGCCGGGGGCACTGTTCGCGATCCTGGTGCTGATCTCCATCCCGGTCGTGCTGCTGTTCGTCTTCATCCAGAAGTACCTGGTGAACGGCCTGTCGGGAGCGATCAAATGAGCGTCATCGGCCTCGATCTCGGAACCAGTGGCGTGCGGGCCGTCGCCTTCGCCGCAGACGGACGGACGCTCGGTGGGGCGTCGGCACCGCTGATGCTGCGGCGCGACGGTCGCGGGCGCGTCGAGCTCGATGCCGAGGAGATCATCGTCGCCGCCGAGAGCGTGGTGCGCGCAGCGGCGGCGGAGGCAGAGCAACTCGGCGACGCGGTGCAGGCGATCGGCTTCAGCGTGCTCGGCGAGGCCGTCGTGCCTGTCGACGGGGCCGGCGTACCGCTCGCTCCGGTGGCGGTGAGCATGGACACGCGCGGCATCGAACACGCCGCCGTGCTGGGTGCGCGGCTCGGAGACGGCCGCTTCACCGCGATCACCGGACAGCCGTTGCACGGGATGTTCTCGGTCTTCAAGATCATGGCCGGCGATGATGCCTGGTCTGCGGCCGCGGGTTACCGCTGCATCGGGGATCTGGTCGCCGAGCGGTGGAGCGGTGTCGCTGCCATCGACCTCGGTCAGGCCGCGCGTACCGGCATCCTCGACGTCGATCGAGGCGAATGGAGCAGCGAGATCCTCGAAGCCGTGGCCGCCTCCGCCCCGTGGGTGCGGGAAGACCGGCTCCCGGTCCCCGTGGCATCGGGAACCGTGATCGCCGGCGTCCACGACCAGGCGGCTGCCGTGCTCGGCGTCGCACCCGGCACGCGCCTGGTTGCCGGCACGCACGACCAGGCGGCTGCCTTCCTCGGCGCCGGTGGAGAGGCGGGAGTGCGGTCCGTGATCGCGCTCGGGTCGAGCGACTGCCTCTCCGTCGCCACCCGCGAACGCCCGCGTGGACTCGAGTCGACCGGCTTCGCCAGCTACCGACTCGATGACGAGACATGGATCACCCTCGCCGGAACCGCCGCAGGCGGATGGGCGCTGGAATGGCTGGCGACCCTCCTGGGCCGTGACGTCGGCGATGTGTTCGGCGCGCTCGCCGAGGATCCGCCCTCTCTCCTCGTGCTGCCGTACCTCGCCGGCTCCGGCACCCTCGACAACGACCCCTCCGCGCGCGGAACGATCCACGGCCTCACGCTCGACACGACCGTGCCGCAACTGGCGCGAGCCGTCGTGGAGGCCGCAGGCTTCGAGTTCCACAAGATCATCGCGGCCCTGGACCGCCACGGGGTCCGCGTCGATGACCTCCAGGTCACCGGCGCAGGTTCCGAGAACGCCGAGGCGCTCTCCGCCCGTGCCGCCGCGGCCGGGACGCGACTCACGCCGGTCGCCCGTGACGCATCCGCCCGTGGGGCGGCGATGCTCGCGCTCCGCGGTCTCGGCGCCGATTCCTCGGATCTCCTCGTCGCCCCCGACCCCGCGGCTGCGGCCGAGCCCGACCCCGCATCGGGCGAGTGGTACGCCGCGCAGCGAGCCGCCTACGCCGCCCTCTACGACGTGACCCGCGGCATCGCGCCGCACCTGGCCCGGCCATCGTGGCCGACCCAGAAACCGCCCCACCAGAAGGAGAACACGAAATGACCGAGACGACGCTCCAGCTCGATTTCGACATCGACGCCGCGCGCGAGGAGATCCTCGACTACTGCCTGCGTTCGATGGAGTACGGACTCAACTTCAACACGCAGGGCAACATCAGCATCCGCGTTCCCGGCGTCGAGGACCGGTTCCTGATCACGCCGACCGACCTCGAGTACGACAAGATGAGCGCCGATGACATCGTGCTCGTCAACGGCGACAGCGAGGTGATCGACGGACGGCTCGGGCCGTCGAGCGAGGTCACCGTGCACATGGCCGTCTACCGGCGTCGACCCGACGTGAACGCGATCGTGCACTCCGAGCCGGTGTTCTCCAACGTCTGGGGCGTCGTGGGGTCGCCGATCCTCGGGACGCTGGTGAACATGGTGATCTACACCAAGGGCGACGTGCCGATCATGCCGTTCGAGCTCAGCAACAACACCGAATTCGGCGAGCACATGTGCGACGCGATGGGCGACCTCAACGCGGTAGTGTGGGCGAACCACGGCCTGCTCACGGTCGGGCCGAACCTGCGTGACGCGTTCAAGACCAGTGTCGCGGTGGAGTCGGCGGCCAAGGTGCAGGCGTACGCCCGCGCGCTCACCGACACCCCGATCGTGCTCGACTACGACACGCTCGGCATCACCGAGTCGCTCTGAGGATCGCGGATGGCACTGCAGACTCTGCGTACCGTGCTCGCCGACGCCGACGCGGGCGGCTACGCCGTCGGCGCCTTCAACGTGTCGAGCATCGATCAGGCGATCGCGGTGCTCGATGCCGCCGAGACGGAGCGTTCGCCCGTGATCGTGCAGGCGATCGCGGGGATGTCCGCCTACGACGACGAATCGCGCTGGTGGCACCGCCTGAGGGGTCTGGTCGCCGAATACGAGCATGTCCCCGCAGTGCTGCATCTCGATCACGGGCGCACCCATGACGACTGCGCGCGGGCCATGGACCACGGCTTCACCAGCGTGATGATCGACGCCAGCAGAGCGAGCGGCACCGATGAACCCGCCTCCTTCGCCGACAACGTGGCGCTCACGCGCCGGGTGGTCGAGGCGGCCGTGCCCTTCGGTGTGAGCGTCGAGGGCGAGCTCGGCACGATCGGCGGGGCGGAGGCGGGTGTCACCGGGGTGCTCGAGGAGATCGTGTTCGCCGACCCCGATCAGGCCGTCGAGTTCGTGGAACAGACCGGGGTGGACGCACTCGCGGTGGCAGTGGGCACGAGTCACGGCTCGGTCAAGTTCACTGACGAGGCCGGAGGCCAACGGCTGCGGCTCGGCCTCATCTCGGAGATCAGAGGACGTCTGCCGGACACCTTCCTGGTGCTGCACGGTTCCTCGTCGGTGCCCGCCGAGGCGGTCGCCAGGATCAACGCACACGGCGGTGACGTGCGGCCCTCGTACGGGATCTCGCCTGAGCAGAAGGCGGAGGGGATCGCCGCAGGCATCCGCAAGATCAACCAGGGTACCGACTCCCACCTGGCCTGGAGTGCCGCGCTGCGCACATTCCTGCAGGAGAACCCCGCGGTGGTCGAGCCCAGCGAGCAGCTGCGCCCCGCGATGGGCGCATTCCGGGCGATGGTCACGCAGCGCATGCGTGAGTTCGGCTCCTCGGGTCGCGCCTGAGGCGCCGGCCCCGCGGGTGAGGCGTGACGAGCTGGATCTCGCAGGTCAGGCGAGCTCGATCGCGAGTCCGGCCTCTCGAAGCGTCTCCAGCTCGGCCGGAGGCGCTTCGACGCCGGTGATCAGCACGTCGACGCGCGCGAGCGGAGCCACCTGGATCACCTGACTCTTGCCGATCTTCGAGCTGTCGGCGACCACGATGGCCCGCGCCGCCGAGTCGAGGTAGCGCCTCTTCATGGTGACCTCGGGGAGGCTGGAGTTCGTGAACCCCCGCTCCGACACCCCGTTGCAGCCGATGAAGCAGATGTCGCTGTGCACGGACCCGATGAACATGTCGCCCATCGGGTCGATGAGCGAGCGCTGCTTGTAGTTCACGGTGCCGCCGGTGACGACGACAGTGATCTGGTGCGGCTCCGCGACGCCGAGCTCGAGCGCGATCGTGAGGGAGTTGGTGAACACCACGACGCCGCGCAGATCCTCCCGGGCTCGCAGGGCGCGGGCGATCGCGAGCGTCGTCGTCCCGGCATCGAGCAGGATCGCCATCTCGCTCTCGACCAGCGCGGCCGCAGCATTGCCGATGCGTCGCTTCTCGGTGACGGCGCGCGTGAGGGCCCGCTCGTAGTCCGGGGAGTGGGCGGTGGACTTGATGCCCGAGATCGCTCCGCCGTGAACGCGCTGGATGACGTTCTCCTCGGCGAGGAGGTCGAGGTCGCTGCGCACCGTGACCTCGGACACGCTGAGGGTGCGGCTCAGCTCCTGCACGCGGGCGAAGCCCTGACGCTCGATGATCGACACGATCTGCTCGCGCCGCACCGTTGCGGGGACCGTCTGCGACCACTCTGGCATCCCCTCAGCGTACTCGGGACGGCGGAGCAGCCGACGGGTGCGCCGCCGGCGCCGCGCGATACTGTTGCACCTGTTGCACCACCCGGCTGCCGCATCATCCGGGCGTTGTCGGCGGGCGAGCCGGGGCAGCAGCAGTCGGCGGGAAGCAGAGGAGCGCATGGCAACGATCTACGACGTCGCCGCGCTCGCCGGCGTCTCGCCCGCGACGGTCTCGCGCGTCTTCAACGGCACGAGCGTGTCGGACGAGAAGGTCGCCGCCGTCCGTGCGGCCGCCGCGACGCTCGACTTCACGCCCAATCGGGCCGCCCGCTCGCTGCGTCGACAGAGTTCCGAGGTCATCGCCCTCGTGATCCCCGACATCGAGAACCCGTACTTCACCGAGATGGCGAGAGGGGTCGAGGATGTCGCCTCGGAGGCCGGGTACTCCGTCGTGCTCTGCAATTCCGATGCGCAGGTGGAGAAGGAGGCCACGTACCTCCGCATCGCGATCGCCGAGAACATGTCCGGCGTGATCATCGCGACCGCTGATGAGCACTCCGACCTCGACAGCCTCCTCGCCACCGGCCGGCCGGTCGTGGCCGTCGACCGCAGCACGACCTACGACATCGACGGTGTGGTGATGGCCAATCGGGCGGCAGGCACATCGGCGACGCGGAGTCTGATCGATGCCGGGCACCGTCGCATCGCCTATATCGGAGGGCCCGCGCACATCGACACCGCCGCCGAGCGCGCTGCGGGATGGCGTTCCGCGCTCGCCGCGGCATATCCCGATCTCGCCCTCGACGGCCTCGAGCGCTTCGCGACGTTCCGCGTCGACGGCGGGCGTGCCGCGATGGAGGAACTGCTCGCCCTCCCGGAACCTCCGGATGCGGTGGTGGCCGGCAACAATCTGATCGGTGTCGGAGCGATCCAGGTGCTCACGGAGCACGGACTCACCCCGCCGGACGTGGGTGTCGCCGTGATCGGCTCGCTGCCGTTCACGACGCTCTCGCCGAGTGTCGTGACCGTGGTGCGCCTTCCGGCGCGGCACATGGGTGTGACCGCGGCGCGGATGCTGCTCGAACGGATCAAGGGTGATACCCAGCCGGCGCGCACGGTCGTGCTGCGCAACGAGCTTCAGCCCGCGAGCGCCGTGCGGAGCTGAGCGGGCGGTCGGGCCGGCTACTGCGAGCGCCAGAACCGCGTCGCGAGGTTCGCCACCTCTTTGTCGAGGCTGTCGACCTTGTGCTCCAGGGCGTCGATGCGGCCGGTGAGCCGGCCCTCGAGACTCTCCAGCCGCCCGCTCAGATCGCCGCGCAGTCCGCCGATCTCGCCCCGCAGCTCGCCGCGCAGGCCGCCGACCTCGGCGCGGATCACCCGGCTGAACTGCATCGTCATGAGGGTCATGCCGCCGAGCATCATGGTCGTGAACACGCCGATCAGCGTCCATACCTGCGGGTCGTCCAAGCGCATGCCTCCAGTCTGATTCGGGGTGCCCAGAATGTCACGGTATTCCGGTCCTGGTCAGCCAGAAAGCTGCGGTCGGTGGGCGCATCACCCTTCGGCGTGAGTGGTGCAGGACGACTCGCGCCTTGCGTCATGAAATCGATTTCGCGTAAAGTGGCGATGAAGCCCGGACTCCGTCGTCCGGGCACGAGGAGGACTCCATGCGCTGCACCCTCGGGGTGGACATCGGCACGTCCAGCAGCAAGGGCGTGCTGGTGGATGCCGGCGGTGGAATCCTGGCATCGGCGACCAGGGCGCACGATGTCGATCGTCCGCGCACGGGCTGGGTCGAGATGGACGCCGCGATCTGGTGGGACGAGTTCGTCGCGATCTCGGGGGAGTTGCTCGCCGCAGTCCCGGACGCTGAGATCGTCGGCGTGGGCGTCAGCGGAATGGGCCCCTGCATCCTCCTCGCCGACGAGCATGACGTCCCGGTGCGCCCGGCGATCCTGTACGGCGTCGACACCCGTTCGACCGTGCAGATCGAGCGCCTCACCCGGGAGCTGGGCGTCGACGACATCACCCGCATCGGCGGGTCGACGCTGACCTCGCAGGCGGGCGGACCGAAGATCGCCTGGGTCGCCGACGAGGAGCCCGCGGCGTGGGAACGGGCGCGGCGGCTGTACATGCCCGCGACGTGGCTCGTGCGCAAGCTCACCGCCGCCTACGTGCTCGATCACCAGTCCGCCAGTCAGGTGTCCCCCCTCTATGACATCGAAGGCGAATGCTGGCACGGCCCCTGGTGGGACCGATACGCGGCGCATGTCGAGCAGCCGACTCTGCAGTGGGCGGGAGATGTCGCCGGCGAAGTCACGGCCGAGGCATCGGCGCTCACCGGAATCCCCGCAGGCACTCCCGTGATCACGGGCACGATCGACGCCTGGACCGAGGCCGTCAGCGTCGGCGCGCACGAGGTCGGCGACCTGATGCTGATGTACGGCACCACGATGTTCATGGTCTTCACGAACGGTGCCGAGACGCTGCGGACGCCATCGATGTGGACCACGGCCGGTGCTTTCGCCGGCACCCGCAACCTCGCCGGCGGCCTCTCGACCTCGGGCGCGCTGACGGCCTGGCTCGTGGGGCTGACCGGCGCCGACTATCCCGAGCTGCTCGCCGAAGCCGAGACCTCGGGGGCCGGAGCGCGGGGCCTCCTCGTCCTGCCCTACTTCGCGGGCGAACGCACGCCGATCCAGGACCCGGACGCCCGGGGGGTGATCGCGGGACTCACGCTCGACCACACCCGCGGTGACCTCTACCGGGCCGCGCTCGAGGCCACGGCTCTCGGGGTGCGCCACAACGTCGAGACCATGCGCGCGGCGGGTGCGGACATCCTCCGCATCGTCGCGGTCGGCGGCGGCACCCAGGGGCGCTTGTGGTTGCAGATCGTGTCCGATGTCACCGGACTCGTGCAGGAGGTGCCCGCGACCACGATCGGGGCGAGCTACGGGGCGGCATTCCTCGCCGCGACCGCGACGGCCGCACCAGACGGGACTCCGGTCATCGCCGACTGGAACCCGATCTCCGAGCGCATCCACCCCGACGAGGCGGTGCGCCCGCTCTACGACGCCCTCTTCGACCGCTACGTGCGGCTGTACGAGGGGTCGAAGCCCGTCGTCCACGAACTCGCCGCTGCCCAGCGCGGCACGCCCGCGACCATCGACAACCCGACCCCCACCGCCCCGGAGGCATCATGACCACCTACACCCTGCCGACGCCGGCGACCCGTCCGGCCACCGCGCCGAAGACGGCATACATCATCACGTCCGGAGACCTGCGCGAGTCGGCGAACGTCGCCGGCTGGCCGACGCAGGTCGAGCTGGAGAGCGGCGTGACCGGTGTGCTGAACGCGCTCGGCTGGGAAGTCATCCGCCCGTTCGGCGTCGACCCCGAGACCGGCCATGGCTTCATCTCGAGCCAGCGGATGGGACTCGAGGTGTTCAAGAGCATCCCCGTCGATGCTCCCCTCGTCGTCGCCATCGCCAACTGGCAGTACTCCCACCACGTGCTCGCCGGTCTGCGGTCGCATGAGGGGCCGATCCTCACCGTCGCGAACTTCGCGGGGGACTGGCCAGGACTCGTCGGGCTGCTCGGGCTGAACGCGGGGCTGACCAAGATGGACAAGCCCTATGCGACGACGTGGTCGGTCGACTTCACCGATCAGTGGTTCACCGACGGCATCAGGGAATGGACCGAGACCGGTGCCATCGCCCACGACGCCTCGCACGTGCGCGCACTGCCCGCACTGCCGGAGAGCCCCGAGAAGCAGCTGGGTGAGGCGCTCGCGGCCGAGCTGCGCGCCGAGAAGGCGATCATCGGCGTCTTCGACGAAGGATGCATGGGCATGTACAACGCGATCTTCGACGACGAGCTGCTCAACGGGACCGGCATCTACAAGGAGCGGCTGTCGCAGTCGGCGCTGTACGCCGAGATGCTGAACGTCACCGAGGACGAGGCGGATGCCGCCTACGACTGGCTGATCGATGCGGGCATGACGTTCCGCTACGGCGAGGACGCCGTCACCGAGCTCACGCGCGAACAGGTGCAGTGGCAGCTGAAGATGTACATCGCCGCGCTCCGCATCGCCGACGACTTCGGACTCGATGCGGTCGGCATCCAGTACCAGCAGGGGCTCAAGGACCTGGTGCCGGCGTCGGACCTGGCCGAGGGCATCCTGAACTCGACCGAGCGGCCGCCCGTCACCTCGCGCGACGGCTCACGCGTGCTGCACGAGGGGCGCGCGTTCCCGCACTTCAACGAAGCCGACGAGGGGGTCGCGGTCGACGCGCTCGTGACCGACCGGGTGTGGCGCGCGATGGGTCTCGTGCCCGACAACACCCTGCACGACGTGCGCTGGGGTGAGGACTACGACGGGCAGTTCGTCTGGGTCTACGAGATCTCCGGCTCGGTGCCCGCCTCGCACCTGGGCGGGTGGCAGAACGCCGAGGGCTGGCGCCAGGGCCACGTGTTCTTCCCGGCCGGCGGTGCGACCATCAACGGCGTCTCGAAGCCGGGTGAGATCGTGCTGTCGCGGGTGTTCATCGCCGAGGGGATCCTGCAGGCCGACATCTTCCGCGCCTCGGTCGTCGAGCTTCCTGCCGAGGAGACGCAGCGGCGCAAGGACGCCACCAACCCGGAATGGCCGATCGCGCACGTGGTGCTGCACGGCATCTCGCGTGACCAGTTCATGGCCCGCCACAAGGCCAACCACGCGCAGCTGGTCTACGCCCCGGATGCCGAGACGGCCGACAAGGCCCTGATCGCGAAGGCCGCGATGTTCGCCGGCATGGGCATCAAGGTCAACCTGGTGGGAGACGTGGCGGTCTGATCGGCTCGGGAGCTACTGCGATCGCCAGAAACGCGTCGCGAGATTCGTCAGCTCCGTGTCGAGGTCGCCGAGCGTCGATTCGATGCGTCCGAGTCGACCGTCGACGCCGTCGATGCGCGCCGAGAGGAGCGGCCAGGTTGTCGCGGTATTCCGGTGTCCGTGGGTGACGTCCCCAGTCGTTGTGGGGAGGTCGCCGTCTGCCGTCCCGGTGCAGGAGGAGAGGAACCACCTGCCGATCGACTTCTTCACCTCCGTCCACTTAAGCGATATAGTCGGCCGCAGGTCGCACCGATGCGGCCGGGTCTCGATATCGATGAAGAAGGAGACGATCTGCCATGACTCAGTCACACGTCAAGATTCACCGGTTCCGAAAGGGGCTCGCGGCGCTCGCCGGGGTGGCGCTCGCCACGGTCGGAGCCGTCGCCGCCTCGCCGGCTGTCGCCGAGAGCTCCGCGACCGATCCGAAGGTGGTGGCGTACGTCGAGGTGAACTCGAACGATTTAGCGAACGTGGCCGACTACACGCTGGCGGATTCGGGCAAGCCCGCCGTCGACATGGCGATCATCTTCGCCGCCAACATCAACTACGACGGCGAGAAGGCATACCTGCACTTCAACGACCGCGTCACCGCGACGCTCGACGATGCTGAGAACCAGATCCGCCCTGTCCAGGCGCGCGGCACCAAGGTGCTGCTCTCCGTGCTCGGCAACCATCAGGGGGCGGGATTCGCGAACTTCACCTCGTACGAAGAAGCCGATGCCTTCGCCGCCCAACTCGCCGACGCGGTGACGACCTACGGGCTCGACGGCATCGACTTCGATGACGAGTACGCGCAGTACGGAGTCGACGGCACGCCGCAGCCCAACGCGCAGTCGTTCGGATGGCTGGCGACGGCTCTCCGCGATCGCCTGGGCCCCGACAAGATCATCAGCCTGTACGCGATCGGCGAGACGTACACCGTGACCGACTTCAGTCAGTTCGACGTCGCGGGCGTGATCGACTACGCCTGGAACCCTTACTACCCCACGTACGACGCGCCGACCATCCCGGGCTTCGGGGACAAGACCCGCCTCGGGGCTGCGGCGATCGACCTCGCGAACGTGAGCTCGTCGACGGCCACGGACTTCGCCGAGCGCACGGTGGCCGACGGGTACGGCGTGTACGTCGCGTACAACTTCACCGCGACGGACCAGTCCGCGCTGCTGTCCGGGATCACGCAGCAGCTCAAGGGAGAGGCGACGCAGTACACGGCTGCGCCGTGATCCGGCCACATGCCGCGAGCCGGCCACGTGCCGTCTCGAGTGCTCAGTCCAGATCGAACACCTCGAGCTGACGGATCGTGACCTCGGCCTCCGCACGCACGCGGAGCGCCGGGGTCACGACCCGGTCGGTGAGCGTGAACGGCGTCGTGCGATCGCGAAGCAGAGCCTCCTGATGCGTCGTCGTCACGGGAGTCCAGTTCTCGTCCGCTCCCAGGATCTCCCAGCCCAGTGCAGACGAGTTCGAGGCGGCCGTCGTCGTCACACTGAGGTCGCTGACGCCGCGCGGCTCGGGGAACCGCCACCCGACCCACTCCCCGGCGCGGAGGGTGACGCCGGGATCGCCCACCGGATCCCCGTCGTCGAAGACGCGCTCGGGGTGCGCGAGCGCCGCGGAGGAGATGACCTCGCCCCCGGTCGATGTCAGGTCCGCGCGCCAGGGTTCGGGGGTGTCGCGCGGAGTCGGCTCGCCCGTCTCGAGCGCGCACACGGGGTCGACGCCGAAGACCAGGTCGAGCACGGCGTCGCCGCCGAGAGCGTCGATCGGCAGCGTGGCCGACGCCAAGGGGGCCCCGTCGAGTCGCGCCTCCTGCAGCACGTGGGCCGAGGGGGAGGAGCGTCGGGACCGGATGCGCAGGGTCGAGCCGTCGCCGCGATCCACGCGGATGTCGTCGAAGAGCGGTGATCCGATCCGCAGATGTCCGGAGGCGAGCTCGAGCGGGTACAGCCCGAGCGCCGCCCACAGCCACCACGCGCTCATCTCGCCGTTGTCCTCGTCGCCGGGGAAACCCTGGCCGATGTGCCCGCCGGCGAACAGCCGTCCGGCGAGCTCGTTCACGAGGGGCGCCGACCGCCACGGGCGATCGCTGAACGCGTACATGAAGGGGATGTGGTGAGCGGGCTGGTTCGAGATCGCGCACATCCCGGAACGCAGCGCCCTCGCCTCGCGTTGCTCGTGGATGACGGTGCCGTACGCGCCGCCGAACCGTTCGTCCGCGGTCTCCGGCTCCGCGAAGAGGGCGTCGAGGTGGCGGCCGAGGCCCGCTGGACCCCCGTAGAGCTCGGCGATGCCTGCTCCGTCGTGCACAGCCCCGACCGACATGCCCCAGGCATTCGTCTCGACGTTGTCTCCGCCCCAGGATCGCGGATCGAATCCGGGGGTTCGCGCACCGCTGTCGTCCCTTCCCCGGAAGAACCCCGTGCCCTCGTCGAACAGCGTGCGATACGACCGGGATCGATTCGCGAAGTACCGGGCGAAGGATCGATAGCGTGCTGATTCCGATCCGGATCCGACGTCGGAAGCCCGCTGCGCGGCGAAGCGGCCGAGTGCGGCATCGCTCACCGCGTTCTCGATGCTCCAGCTCATGCCCTCCGGTACGTCCGAGGAGATATACCCCGTGAATCGGCCCCTCGCGATGCCCTTGCGCCCGCGGCGTGCGTCCGGCCCCGGCTCGCAGGCGTTCCGCCACCCGCTCTCGAATGCGCCGACCCGGTCGAACTCCACGCCCCAGCGGGCCGCGTCGGCGAAGATCTGGTCGCTCGAGGTGCCGACCATGCTGTCGACGTACCCCGGCGCGCTCCATCTCGCCATCCACCCTCCGCGGCGATACTGCTCGAGCTGGCCGTCGAGCAGCGTACCGGCGAGCCCCGGATCGAGCAGGGCGAGCGCCGGCCACTCCGTGCGATAGGTGTCCCAGTACCCGTTGTTCACGACGAGCTCCCCGTCGACGGCCGGTGCGCCCTCGCCCGAGGGGTGTCGTGCGGCGAACACATCGGCGAACCGCCAGGCGGGCGTCTCCGGGGTGCCCACGTTCTCGGCCGCGCTGTTGGGGTACAGGTGCATGCGGTGCAACGCCCCGGCGATCCGGGAGCGATGCTCTTCGTCGGCGAGCGTGCGATACGGAAGGTCGGCGTCGGGCAGCGGCGGGATCGTCACGCGCGACAGCAGCCGATTCCACGAGGCGGCGCCGGCGTCTCGCAGTTCCTCGTAGGCCACCGAGGGCGGTGCCTCGGTCTGCAGAGCATGCCGGGCCTGCTCCACCGACAGGAAGGAGAGGCCGATCCGCACCTCGAGCGATCCGCGTCCGGCGACGTAGCCCGCGACCTCGCCGCGTCCGTCGTCATCGAGCGGGCCGTGCTCGGGAGCCCCCACGGCCCCCTGCACGTCGCCCCTGGCAGGCAGGATGGCGCCCGCGAAGTAGCACCGGGGCGCATTCCCCCACTCCTCGGATCCCTCCGGGATCCACCCCTCGAATCCTTCGGCGTCCGTCCAGGCGAGGTGCCCGTCGTCGGTGAGCTGGTCGATGACGAAGCCGACCGGGGCATCGGGGTCTGCGCTGTGCACGCGGAAGACGGCCCCGTGCGCGGTCGCGGTCATCTCGACGCGCAGGCCGTCGCCGAGCTCCGCCGCGTACTCGTGCGGTCGCGCACGCTCGGAACCGCGAGTGATCCAGCGGCGGCGGCCGGCGCGGTGCGAGGTGGGCGTGCCGAGGAACGGCATCAGCTGCAGCACGGAACGATCGCCGATCCAGGGGCTCGGCTGATGGGAGAACTGCAGGGCTTCGAGACGACGCCCCTGCGGGTCGTCGTGCACGAAGGGGCGGTAGGGCCATCGGGAGTCCTCCGCATCGGTCGCCGGCGTGACGAACGTGAATCCGTGGGGGAGGGCGACCGCCGGGATGGTGTTGCCGCGCGAGAACCGCGGGCCGGAGTGCGAGCCGCGTCGGGTGTCGACGCGTTCCACCGGCGCGACGTCGGCCGGCGTCGGCGCCTTCTGCTCGACCTCGACCTGCACGTAGCCCGTGCATCGGGCGGGGAGGTCTGCGGCGTGGAAAAGCGAAGCGGTGCCGAGCACGAGCTCGACCACACCGCGGTGGCGTGCCGAAGGGGCGAGCGAGACGGTGTCGGCGTTCCACTGCTCGGGCAGGCTCCACCGGGCGTCGAACTGTGCTTGCGCCGTGACAGGGAAGTCGTAGCGGTCGCGCACGGCGGCGACATCGCTCAGTCGGGTGCCGTCGGCGAGGCGCACGTCGACGGTCACGGCGAGGGCCGCGTGCGGGGCCAGGGTCGCATCGGGACCGTCGGCGTAGAACGCCCAGTGCAGCACGGTGTCCGGGGTGATCTCGAGATCGTCGAACCCCGGGACGTCGATCCGCTGCTCGCCGGCGGAGGGGTCGAACACGAAGGCGTGCACCGGGCTCGACAGCACACCCGAGCGGGGACGGGACGACGGGGGATCTGCCGGCCCGTCCGCCGGCGTGAGATGCACGGCGCTCACCCCTTGATCGCGCCCTCCTGCACGCCCTTGAAGAAGAACCGCTGCGTGAACGAGAACATGATGACGATCGGCACGAGAGCGATCATGGTGCCGGCCGCGATCAGACGCGGGTCGACCGAGAAGCTGCTGTTCAGGTAGGCCATCCCGACCGTCAGCGTGTACTTCGACGGGTCGGACAGCACGATCAGCGGCCAGAGGTAGTCGTCCCAGGCGCCGATGAAGGCGAAGATCGCGACCACCGAGACCATGCCGCGGATGTTCGGCCACACGATGTGCCGGATGCGCTGCCAGGTCGTCGCACCGTCGACGGTCGCCGCATCCAGCACGTCCTTCGGGATCATGCGGCAGGCGGTGGCGATCAACAGCACGTTCATCGCGCTGATCGCGCCGGGGAGGAAGACGCCCCAGAGGGTGTCGGCCAGGCCCAGGGCGCGGATCGTGAGGAAGTTGCTCGTCACCGTGACCTCGCCGGGGAAGAGCAGCGTCGAGAGCAGGATCCCCATGACGATCCACTTGCCGCGGAACCGCATGCAGCCCAGCGCGTAGCCCGCGAAGGTGGCCAGGACCACGTTGCTGATGACCGTGCCGACCGAGACGAGCAGCGAGTGCCAGGCGTACAGGTACACCGGGACGATGTCGGCGACCCTGGTGTAGTTCTGCAGGGTCGGCTCGCGCGGGATGAGCTCGGGCGGGAAGGAGTAGATGTTCTCCTGGGCGCCCTTGAACGAGGTCGACAGCTGCCAGAGGAACGGCCCGATGACGATCACGAGGACGAAGAGGAGGAGCGCGTATCGGCCGATCAGCCCGCCGAGGGTCGGCTTGCTGAAGTCGCCGGAGCCGCGGCGGCGGAACATGCGCTCGCGGGTCGGTGCAGCCGGCTCCTCGGAGGCGCGGACGTCTTCCGCTGAACGGGGTGGCGTGAGCGTGCTCATGCGGAGACCTTCGCCTTCTTCTCGCGATTCATGACGGCGATCGCGACGAGCGGGATGAGGGTGAGCAGGAACAGCGCCACGCTGATGGCGGAGGCGTACCCGATGTTCCCGTTGAGACCGGATCCCACCTGACGGATGAGCATCACGAGCGACATGTCGTATCCGCCGGGACCGCCCGTGCTCTTGGACAGCACGTCGAGCTCGGCGAAGACCCTCATCGCCGACACGGCGATGAGCACCGAGATGAGCAGCATCGCGCCGCGCACGGAGGGGATGGTGACGGAGAGGAACCGGCGGAACGAGCCGGCGCCGTCGAGCATCGCGGCCTCGTGCAGCTCCTTGCCGACGTTCCCGAGCGCCGCGAGGTACACGACCATGTAGTAGCCCAGGCCCTTCCAGACCGTGAGCAGGATCGCGCAGCCGAGCAGCAGCCACCGGTCGACGAGGAACGCCATCGGCTTGTCGATCAGCCCGAGGAACTCGAGCGTCTGGTTGATGATGCCACGGCTGTCGAACAGCCAGGTCCAGATGAGGGCGACCACGACCACCGAGGCGATCACGGGGAAGTAGAACGTGGTGCGGAAGAACGAGATGCCGGGGAGCTTCTTCTGCACGAGCAGCGCCAGCAGCAGCGGGAGGATCGTGAGCAGCGGCACGCACACGACCACGTAGATGAGGCACGTCGTCAGGGCGTTCCAGAACATCTCGTCGCCGAACATGCGCTCGTAGTTCGCCCCGCCCACGAACTCGGGGTTCCGCAGCGGCCGGGCATCGGTGAAGCTGAGGAAGACCGTGTTCAGGAAGGGCCAGAGCGCGAACACCAGCACCCAGGCGACGGCAGGCCCGAGGAGCAGCCAGGGTGTGAACCACCGATGGGTTCTCATCGTCTTCCTGCCGGCCCGGATGCCGGTGTTCGCACGCATGGCTTACTTGTCCACGCGGTTGGCGTTGGCGTACTCGACGATCTTGTCGAGCTGGGCCTTGGAGTCCGCCTCGCCGTTGACGGCGAGGGCGATCTGCTGGGTCATGTAGGTGGCCATGTCGGAGGTCCACTGGAACGGCAGCGCCTTGGCATCCTTCATCGCGCCGAAGACGGTATCGATCGCCGAGAGCTGCTTCTCGTCGGTGACGGTGGAGGCGATGTTGTCGACGACCTCGTCGCCGCCTTCGGCGGTGCCGGGGGCGGTGCCGACGGCGAGCGACGAGAAGGCCACCTGGTTCTCCTGGTTCGTCGCGAACTCCGCGAATGCGAGTGCGGCTTCCTTGTTGTCGGAGTCGGCCGAGACGTTGAGGCCCTGCACGTACAGGGGCGCGATGCCGAGCCGCGGCGTGGCCACCGTGCTCGCGAGCAGTGCCGGTGCGTCCTTCTGCAGATCGGTCGTGAAACCGGTGCCGCCGGTCGTGAAGGCGACCTTCTCCTGGATGTACGCCTCCGCATTCCCGCCGTAGTCGCCGGTCAACGCCTCGGCGGGCATCGCGCCCGCCGCGTACGCGTCGGCGTACTTGTCGATGATCGCGGCGGCCTCGTCGGTGTTGAAGTCGAACTCGCCCTTGTCGTTGATGACCTCCATGCCGGCGGCAGTGAAGGTGTCCAGCGCCGGGATGGAGGAGAGGAGCTGCACCTTTCCGCCGGACTCCGTCGCCACGTCCTTCGCGAGCGTGAGGAGTTCGTCGACGGTGGTCGGGAGGTTCTCCTGGGTGACGCCGAAGGGAGCGAGCTGGGCGAGGTTCCACCAGGACGCGTCGCTGGAGAGGTACCACGGCAGCCCGTAGGTGCCTTCCATGCCGGGGTACTGGCTGTAGGCCTCCCAGGCGCCGGTGTTGTAGCCCGACTTCAGGTCGGGATCGGCGGTCTCCAGGTCGACCAGTTTGCCCGCCGCCACCAGCGGGTAGGCGATGTCGGGCGGGAGGTTCAGCACGTCCGGAAGAGTGTCGGCGTTCGCCTGGCTCAGGATCTTGTCCTGGTAGCCGTCGCCCGGCTGGTCGAGCCACTCGACGGTGACGTCGGGGTGCTCCTTCTCGAAGGCATCGATCAGGTCTTCGAAATAGGGAGTGAACTTCTCGTTCTTGAGCGACCATGTCTGGAACTGGATCGTGCCGCTGAGCTCGCCCGAGGTGTCGATGGGGCCCGAGGCGCCGGAAGAGCCCCCGCCTCCCGTGCAACTCGTCAGCGCCAGAACGCCGATGCTGAATGCTGCCAGAGCGACAATGCGTGTGGGAACTTTCATCGTGCTTCTTCCTCGAGGCGGGCGAATCCGCGTGACGTCCGGATCAGCGGCCTGCGCACACCGGGGACTACAACGCTTTAGCAGATGAAACCATCCGATCCCCTCCCTGTCAAGACGGTCCGTCGACGGAATACCGGTGACCGGCATCGCAGGGTGGATCACCTGTTGCTCAAGCGTTATAGTGGTGCGAAATCCGCCCTCGCCGAAGGGCATGTCCGAAAGGCCTGACACATGACGCAGCGCGGCGCCCTCGATGCTCCTCTGAGGTTCGGGGCGAACTACACGCCGTCGAAGAACTGGATGCACTCCTGGCTCGACTTCACCCCCGACGACGTGCGCCGCGACTTCTCGGCCCTCGCCGAGCTCGGCCTCGACCATGTCCGCGTCTTCCCGCTGTGGACCGTGCTGCAGCCGAACCGCACTCTCATCCGCGAGAAGGCGATCGACGATGTGCGCGCCGTCGTCGACATCGCCGGCGAGTTCGGCATGGACGCCAGTATCGACGTTGTCCAGGGGCACCTGTCGAGCTTCGACTTCGTGCCGTCGTGGTTGTACACGTGGCACGACAAGAACATGTTCACCGATCCGCGGGCGCTCGAAGGTCAGGTCGCGCTCGTCGACCGGCTCGCCCGGGGTCTGCGCGACGCTCCGAACTTCCTCGGGCTGACGCTCGGCAACGAGACGAACCAGTTCTCCGCGCACACGCATCCCTCTCCCTGGCCGGTCACGCAGGACGAGGCCGGCGGCTGGATCTCGGCCCTGCTGCAGGCGGCGGAGACCGCGGCGCCCGGGCTCCCGCACGTCCACAGCGAGTACGACGCCGTCTGGTACATGGACGGTCACGGCTTCACCCCGGCGCATGCCTCGCGGCTGGGGGCGATGACCACGATCCACTCCTGGATCTTCAACGGCACCGCGCAGCGCTACGGTGGCCGTTCCGTCGCTTCCGATCGCCATGCCGAGTACCTGATCGAGCTCTCCCGCGCCTTCGCGACCGACCCCGACCGCGTCGTATGGCTGCAGGAGGTCGGGGCGCCCTCGAACTGCCTCGCCGATGACGAGATGCCGGATTTCCTGGAGGCGACGGTGCGCTCCGCCGTGCGCACCGAGAATCTGTGGGGCATCACGTGGTGGTGCTCGCATGACGTGAGCCGTGACCTCGGCGACTTCCCCGAGTTGGAGTACACCCTCGGTCTGATCGGTCAGGACGGTGCAGCGAAGCCCATCGGCCGCCGGCTCGCCGAGATCATCCCCGAGCTGCGGCAACGGGTCGCGGCGCCCGCGAGAGACACCGCGATCGTCGTGGACGTCGACGAGCGCGAGGTTCCCGTGAGCCGGGCGGCGCTGAGCCCCGGCGGAGCGGTGTTCCAGGCCTGGGTCGACGCGTGTGCCGCCGGCCTCGATCCCGCACTGATCACGTCCCGTGACGCGCTCGATCCCACTGCGCTCGATGCGCGGGGGATCCGCCGACTCATCCGTCCCGATGCATCGGCCGATGTCGTCGACCCCTACGGATCGGTCAACACCGTCGTTCCGAGCTGAGGGCGGCTCACCCGAGGCGGGAGGGCGGGGCCGTGCTCTCGCGCGCGGTGAGCACGGGTGTCGGACCCTCGACGCTGGGCAGGTTGGCTCCCGCCTCGATCTGCTGCAGCAGGAGAGTGGCGGCGCGTTCGCCGAGCTCGAAGGTGTCGCGCGTCATCGCCGTGATCGAGGGGTTGATCAGACCGGCGATCACCGAGTCGTCGAACGAGGCGAGCGAGACGTCGCGCGGAACCGCGCGTCCCATCTCCTGCGCGACGCGCAGGCCGGCGACGGCCATCACGTCGTTGTCGTAGACGATCGCCGTCGGTCGCTGCCGGCCCGACAGCAGCGCCCGCGTCACGGCGGAGGCGCGGGCGGGCGAGAAGTCGGTCGTGATGACCTCGCCCTCGAGGCCGTCGACGGTCATGCGCTCGAGCACCTCGGCGCGCAGTCGCGTGTGCTCGAGTTCGGCCGGACCGGCCACGTAGGCGATGCGGGCGTGGCCGAGGGCGGCGAGGTAGGAGAAGAGGGTCTCGGCGACCGTGTCGTCGCCGATCCAGACGCTCGGCACCGAGCCTTCGGGGGAGGGCTCGGACCCGATCATGACGGCGCGCGCGTCGAGGGCCTCGATGCGTCCGATGCGCGGGTCGTCGTCGCGGGGGTCGATGAAGATGAAGCCGTCGACCTGGTTGGAGGAGCGCCACTGGCGGTGCACCTCCATCTCCTCCGCGATGTCGGCGACCAGTCGCAACTGCAGGCTCACCTTGCTCTCCGACAGCCGCGACTCGATGCCCGCGATCAGGTCGGTGAAGAAGGCCTCGGAGCCGAGGGAGCGGGCGGGGCGGGCGAGGGCGAATCCGACCGTGTTCGCGCGGGCCCCGACGAGTGCCCGCGCCGCGGAGCTCGGCTGCCAGCCGTTCTCCTCGACGATCGTGAGGATGCGATGCCTGGTCTCGTCGCTCACGCCGGGGCGGCCGTTCAGCGCGAACGACACCGCACCGGGGGAGACCCCCGCCATGCGCGCGATATCGGCGATCGTCACGCGTTTCGCCGGGCTCATAGTCCCTCACCCTACTTGATCGGTTTAGCCTCGGGAAAGAAGCGCCGACGTGCCTTAGACTCTTCGACTAGATCGCTTTAGTACACCAGATAGCATCAGTCGCAGCGCATCACCAGCAGACCCGAATCAGCCCTCACCGTCGAGCCCGGAGATCCCCCCATGCATGACGACACGTCGCTCGCCGAGGTGGGCACTCGTCTGCAGTCGGCAAGAGGTGAGGAGATCGCGCGATGGCTGGCGATCCCGCAGCCGACGACCCTCGCGCTCAGGGTCGGGGCCTGGCGCCCGTCATCCGTACGGGTCATCGCCGAGGAGCCCGAGTACGCGCGGGAGGCGGAACGGCTGTCGGGCGAGCTCGCAGCCCTCGGCATCCCGAGCGGCGAGGCCGCGGTGATTCGGCTGCGGCGCGGGGACGCCGACGGCGACGGCGACACGGCCGGCGACAGCGAGTCGTTCGAGATCGACGTCGACGCCGACATCGACGTGCGGGCGGCCGGAGCCGCCGGAGCGTTCCGGGCGACGCGACAGCTGCTGCACAACCTGCGCGCGCAGGGGCGGGTGCCGAAGGGGCGGGTGTCATCGGTCCCTGTGGTGGCGGAACGGGGCTTCCACCTCGACGCCGCCCGCCGCTACTTTGCTGCCTCGTGGATCATCGCACTGCTGCACGCGCTCGCCGACGTCGGGATCACGACGTTCCAGTGGCACGTCTCCGACAACGAGGGTTTCCGCATCGGGTCGACAGCCTTCCCCGAGATCGTCTCCCCCGCGCACGTCACCCGCGTGGAGGCAGCGGCCGTGGCGGACGCGGCCGCTGACCTGCACATCGACCTCGTGCCCTCGCTCGACATGCCAGGGCACCTCCGCCACGCCCTCTCCGTGCACCCGGAGCATCGGCTGCCGGCAGCTGGCGGACCGTGCACCGACCATGCGCTCGACATCACCCGTGCCGAGTCCATCGACTTCGCGTCGGCGCTGATCGACGACGTCGCCGCCGTGTTCCCGCACAGCACGAACTGGCACCTCGGCGGAGACGAGTTCGTCGACTTCGCCCGCATCGACGAGTACCCCGCGCTCGCAGAAGCGGCACGAGAGCGGCATGGGCCATCCGGCACCGGTTTCGACCTGCTGACGGGTTTCGTGAACGAGATCGCCGTGCATCTCCGTGCGAAGGGGCTCGCCCCCCGGGTCTGGAACGACGGGATGCTGCGTAGTGGAGAAGTCGTCCTCGATCACGACATCGTGCTGACCTGGTGGACGAACTGGCATGCGCAGATGCCGTCCCTCGGGGTGGGCATCGAAGCCGGCAATCCGCTGGTGAACTTCCACGATGCGCTGTTCTACTACGTCCTCGGAGAGAAGGCGGGCTACCTCTACCCGACGAGCGAGCGCATCTGGGAAGCCGACTGGCATCCCGGGCTGTTTCCGTCTCTTCCTGGCGGGGCGCGGCAGGAGATCCGGCCGCCCTATCCGCAGCGGCTCCTCGGAGCGTCGTTCTCGGTCTGGTCGGACGATGCCGCAGCGCAGACGCCGGTCGAGGTCGCAGACGGCATCCGTCGACCACTTCGCGCCATGGCCGAGCGCGCCTGGAACGGAGGGAGCTCGCTCTCGCACGACGACTTCTGCGCGATCGATGCGGCGATCGGTGTCCCGACTGCCGTCACCACGACCGCATCCACCAGCCACACGACCGCCACCAGCCACACGACCGCCACCACCCACCTTCGAGCCCGGAGATCCACCCATGCATGACGACACCTCGCTCACCGTCGGCCGCGTCAAGCGCGTACTCGAAGAGCGCATCCGCCCGGCGATCCACTCGGCCTCCGTGCCGTTGGACGTCGAGATCCACGAGCTGCCCGGCGAGCCGATCGCGCCCGCGGAGGGACTCGCCCTCGACTACGCGCCCGGCGCTGTCGGCGCTCCCTGGGGTCCCGCGTGGGGCACCACGTGGTTCAAGCTCACCGGTCTGGTGCCGTCCGAATGGGCGGGGCGGCGTGTCGAAGCTCTCATCGACCTCGGCTTCGACGTGAACATGACCGGTTTCCAATGCGAGGCCCTGGCCTATCGCCCGGGTGGCGCGGACGGCGACCCGATTCCCGTGAAGAGCATCAATCCGCGCAACCAGTGGGTTCCGATCGCCGAGACGGCTGCGGGAGATGAGCCCGTCGAGCTGTACCTCGAGGCCGCGTCCAACCCGGTGCTCCTCGACTACCACCCCTTCCTGCCCACGCAGGAGGGCGACATCCTCACCTCCTCGAAGGAGCCGCTCTACCGCGCGCGGCGGATGGACCTGGCCGTGTTCGAGCAGGAGGTCTTCGACCTGTCCCTCGACCTCGAGGTGCTGTTCGAGCTGCAGGCCGAGCTGCCGGCGACGTCGCCCCGCCGCATGCGCATCCTGCAGGCCATGGACGATGCCCTCGACGTGCTCGATCTGCAGCACATCGTGCAGACCGCTCCCGACGCCCGCGCCCGCCTCGCCGAGGTGCTGGCCGCTCGGGCCGAGGCGAGTGCGCACCGCATCTCGGCCGTCGGGCACGCGCACATCGACTCGGCCTGGCTGTGGCCGGTGCGCGAGACGATCCGAAAGGTCGCACGCACGACCTCGTCGATGACGACGCTCATCGACGAGCAGCCCGAGTTCCAGTACGGCATGTCCAGCGCGCAGCAGTACGCCTGGATCAAGGAGCACCGCCCCGAGGTGTGGGAGCGGGTCAAGGCCGCTGTCGCCTCCGGGCGATTCCTGCCGCTGGGCGGCATGTGGGTCGAGTCCGACACCGTGATGCCGACCGGCGAATCGCTCGTGCGGCAGTTCTCGCACGGGCAGCGGTTCTTCGAGCGCGAGTTCGGCATCCGCTCGAAGGGGGTCTGGCTGCCGGACAGCTTCGGCTACTCGCCCGCCCTGCCGCAGCTGATGCGCCGTGCCGGTTTCGAGTGGTTCTTCACGCAGAAGATCTCGTGGAACCAGCAGAACGTCTTCCCACACCACTCGTTCCTCTGGGAGGGCATCGACGGCTCGCAGGTGTTCACGCACTTCCCCTCCATGGACACGTACAACTCGCAGCTGAGCGGCATGGAGGTCGCGAAGGCGTCGCGCCAGTTCAAGGAGAACCGCCTCAGCTCGCGGTCGATCGCTCCGGTCGGCTGGGGCGACGGCGGCGGTGGCACCACCCGGGAGATGACAGGCAAGGCCGAGCGCCTGCGCGACCTCGAGGGCAGTGCGCAGGTGGTGTGGGAGCACCCGGACGTCTTCTTCGACGCGGCGAAGGCGGAGCTGCCGAATCCGGCCGTGTGGGTCGGCGAACTGTACCTCGAGCTGCACCGCGGCACGCTCACCAGCCAGCACGCCACGAAGGCGCTGCACCGTTGGGCCGAGCACGCGCTGATCGAGGCCGAGCTGTGGGCCGCGACCGATGCCGTGCGCACCGGCGCCGACTACCCGCAGGCCGAGTTCGACCGGTTGTGGCAGGCCGTGCTGCTGCACGAGTTCCACGACATCCTGCCCGGCACCTCGATCGCGTGGGTGCACCGCGAGGCCGTCGCGGTGCTGTCGGATGTGCTGTCGGACGCGCGCGACATCGCCGATGCCGCCCGCCGCTCGCTCGCCGGCGACGGTGATCGCGCACTGCGCTTCGAGCCGACGTCCGTCGGGTATGCCACGAAGGGCGGCCGCGCGCTCGGGGCGGCGTTCGTCGCCGAGCCCACGGCAGCACCGGTGTCGCTCACGGAAGAGAATGGCGGCTGGCGCCTGGAGAACGAGCTCGTGTCGGTGCTCGTCTCGGCCGAGGGACTCATCGTCTCGGCGGTCGACAAGGCCTCCGGGCGTGACGCCGTCGCGCCGGGTAAGGCCGCGAACCTGTTCCAGCTGCACCAGGACTTCCCGAACATGTGGGACGCGTGGGACATCGATCGGTACTACCGCAACAGCGTCGACGACCTCACCGGGGTCTCGTCGATCGAGGCCTCGGTCGTGAACGGCGTCGCGCAGATCGTGGTCGTCCGTGCGTTCTCGGAGTCGACGATCACCCAGACGATGCTCCTCGCTCCGGATTCGCGCACCGTGCTGCTGCGCAACGAGGTCGACTGGCACGAGACCGAGAAGCTGCTCAAGCTCGCCTTCCCGCTCGACATCCAGGCCGCGCACACCGAGGCCGAGACCCAGTTCGGGTTCCAGTCGCGCGTGACGCACACCAACACCAGCTGGGAGGCCGCGAAGTTCGAGACGTCGATGCACCGTTTCGTGCTCGTGCGCGAGCAGGACTTCGGCGCCGCCCTCGTGAACGACTCGATCTACGGCTACGACACGTCGCGCGAGGTCTCGGACGATGCCGTGACCACGACGGTGCGGCTCTCGTTGCTGCGGGCGCCGCGGTTCCCCGACCCCGACACCGACCACGGCGTCCACGAGATCGAGGTCGGCTTCGTGATCGGCGCGGATGCCGCGATCGCCACGGCCGAGGGCATCCGGATCAACACCCTCCCGTCGATCGTGCGCGGTGAGCGGGAGGTAGAACCGCTCGTCTCCGTGCAGGGCGAGGGGATCGTCGTGTCGGCCGTCAAGCTGGCGGACGACGGCTCGGGTGATGTGATCGTGCGTGTGTACGAGGCGCTCGGCCGTCGCGCGGTCGGTGAGCTGTCGGTCGGGTTCGCACACCGAGACGTGCGCGAGGTGAGCCTGATCGAGGACGACATCGACGAGGCGCGGATCGGTGGCGAGCTGCGGCTGCGCCCGTTCGAGGTGCGGACGCTGCGCATCGTGCGCTGAGTGAAGTGTGATCAGGCGCACGCGCGGGATCAGGCGGAATGTCCGCGGAAGGGCCTGATCTCGCGTGCCTGCCGGTTGTGGCGACCGGTGCCCGGGAGGACGATGGCGAGATGGTGAGCATCGAGGATGTGCGCGCGTTCGCCCTCGCCCTTCCCGGCGCCGAGGAGTCGGTGAGCGGTCACACGGGTGAGGCTGCCTGGCGGCTGAAGAGCGGACAGTTCGCGTGGCTCCGCGGCCCGAGCGCGACCGACCTGCGGGAGCTGGCGGAGCTCGGACGTGAGTGGCCGGCGGGAACGGTGCTCGCGGTGCGCGTCGCCGACCTCGAGGAGAAGGAGGCGCTGCTCGCCGCAGAACCCGACGTGCTCTTCACCATCCCCCACTTCGACGGATACCCCGGATTGCTCGTGCGTCTCGACGCCGTCGACCGCGCCCGGATCGAGGAAATCATCACCGACGCCTGGCTGGTGCGGGCGCCCTCCCGCGTCGCGAAGAAGTGGCTCGCGGAGCGCGGGCTGGAATGAGAGAGGCGCGGACGTGGACGTCGGCCAGGCGGCGCGGTCCTCGCTCGCGGCGCTCCCTCGCGATCAAAGCCCCGTCGAGCTCGCTGGATCGGAACCATGTCCGGCCGCGGGCGTCCCCGGCGATCCACTGCGAGACGAGATGGTCTCTAACCGGGGGCGCTTCCACGAAGTATCCGACGGGAGCCAGATTCCTGAGCAGCAGTCGGCGAATGGAAGGCCCGAACCGCACGGGCAATCTTCCTGATCCTCGATCGGTCGATCGGGGACCATGTCTCCCGACGAGAGTGTGTCGTCGTTCTCATCGATCCACTCATTCATGCCGGTACGCCAATACGTGTCCATGCCGAGGTGCCAGGCGGCGGATTCACCCAGGACCTGTGCGGTGTCCTCGATCCACCGCGCCGCAGGTCCCAGGAACGCCGTGAAATGCCACCCGGCCAGAACGATATGTGAGAGGCAACCCCCGAATCCCCGGAACTGGACGATGTTGGCCTGTGCCCGTGGGTTGACATCCGGTATGACCGTGTTGGCGAGCCGATAGCCCTCCACGGCGAGTCGGCTCGCAGGGTAGACGTCGGACACGATCATCTTCACCAGCTCATTGGTCTCGCCGCGTGAGAGCGAGTTTCGGGAGTAGAGCGTCGCTGGTGAGAGATGTGCCTTCAAGACGATCCCCGCAAGCGCCCTCTTCACAAGCGTCGTGTCGACACCAGCCAAAAGGACGTCGCCGTCGGACGGCGACGCCGTGACAGAGATGGATGTGAGCGCTGGGGTTGTGCCGCTGGTCAGGGTGGAGAGGTAGCGCTCGGCATCTCCCAACCGCTGGTCACACTCCCGGCAGAACAGGTAGCTCTTGATGAAGTCCTGTCGTTTCGTGACGACGCCGCGAGAGTTGTAGACGCCGAGCAGCCCGCCTTCGTTCTTCGCCCAGCGGGCTGCCCACTTCGGCGTGACGTGCCCCAGGACCAACGGCTTGACCGTTCGGCACAGTCCGCATGGCTGAACGACTTCAGCTCTGAGGTCACTCCCGACGATGAGCGACGAGCGAGGCCCTTCGATGATGGCCTCGCGGCTTCGCGTGGGGCGAATCGCACCAGACACGGCTCTCGGCTGTCTCTGCTCCCGTCTCCTCGATGCATTTCCCACGTCGGCAATGTTTCCATAGCATCGACGTGGCAGTGATGCGCTAGAACGGGAGCATGACTTCAGACGTGACGGGGATCGGCGGCCTCTTCTTTCGCAGCAGGGATCCGGAGGCACGGGCCACGTGGTATCAGCAGCATCTCGGCATCAGCGCCGGTCACACCGGCACCTGGCAGCAGGACGCGGGGATGACCGTCTTCGCGCCGTTCCCCGCCGACAGCGACTACTTCGCCGCCGACCAGCAGTTCATGCTGAACCTGCGCGTCACCGACATCGAACAGCTCGCCGTGAGGCTGGAATCCGAGGGCATCCCGGTGGAGCGCCGAGACGAGTGGAACACCGAGGAGTACGGGACGTTCGCCCGCATCCACGATCCCGAAGGTCTCGCGATCGAGCTGTGGCAACCACCGGCGGAATCGTCTTGAACCGAGCCGCTTCCGCGCTCAGGCCGGATCGAGGCGCAGCACGTCGGGCGATTCGCCGCCGGTGAGGTCGTCCGCGATGCGGAGGCTGCGCGCCAGATCGTCGAGCGCGCCGATCAGCGTGCCGAACCGTTCCTTGTCGCTGCACACCGCGGTCAGGGTCACCAGGTGGGTCCCGGTGTCCCAGGTGTACGTCGCGAACGGCGGCGACGCCGGCGACGGCGGCATCGGTACCAGCAGCTTCTCGCCCACGCCGAGCCGGGTGGGGAACGACTCCGTGTCGTCGTAGTCCATCGGCATCGAGGCCCGCGCGATGCGCACATCCGGCGTCAGGACCTGTGCGGTCGCCATCGCCACGACAAGCTCCGGCTCGGCCTTCCACGTCCACACCAGCACGCGTCCGTCTGCCCGCTTCATGAGCATCGGCGCCGCCTGGCTCATCGCCCACGCGCCGAACTTCGAGCCCGGCCGCTCCGTCGCCCCCACGGCCGCATTGACCTGACCGAGCAGCATCCGGATCGCGGCCTTGCGGTGGCGGCGGCCCTTCCAGCCGAGCGAGTCCGTCACGGGAATCCACAGCTGGGGATCGGCGTCGGCAGTCAGTCGCATGGCTCCACGGTATCGGCTGCACCTGAGGGATGCCCGGTACGCCTCGGCCGCGCGAACAGGGCCCTCGGGTAGAGTGGCCAGCGCCCGACCAGGGCTTTCCCTTGGCCGCCACATCGTAAGGCAGCATGTCTGTGACCTCCTCCGACGATCCGATCGATCCGTCGAGCGGCCCCGCCGCCGAACCCGCGCCCCGACCATTGAAGATCGTGATCGGCTGCGACACGTTCGCGCCCGACATCAACGGCGCCGCCCGGTTCGCCGAGCGTCTCGCCGCCGGCCTCGTGCAGCGTGGCCACGACGTGCATGTCGTCGCCCCCAACCAGGCCTATCGCCGTGCGCAGCCGCACACCGAGGTGATCGAGGGCGAGCCGATGACGCTGCACCGTCTGCCGTCGTTGCGCTGGGCGCCGCACGACTGGCTGCGCTTCGTGTGGCCGTGGCGCTCGAAGCACTACGCCCGCAAGGTCCTCGACCATGTGCAGCCCGACGTCGTGCACATCCAGTCGCACATCGTGATCGGCCGCGGTCTCGCGTACATCGCGCACGAGCGCGGGATCCCGGTCATCGCCACGAACCACGTCATGGCCGAGAACATCCTCGACCACACGACCATGCCGAAGTTCATCGACGACCTGGTCCTCAAGTTCGCCTGGGCCGATGCGAAGCGCACCTTCGACATGACCCGCGCGATCACCACTCCCACCCGTCGCGCCGCCGACTTCCTCGAGAAGACCGTCGAGGTGAAGGGTGTGATCCCGGTCAGCTGCGGCATCGACCGCACGCAGTACACGCCGGTGATCGCCCCGCGCGACGAGAACCGGATCATCTTCGTCGGCAGGCTCACCGCCGAGAAGCAGGTCGAGGTCATCCTCAAGGCGATGACGAAACTCGACCCGGCGCTGGAGACGACGTTCGACATCGTGGGCGGCGGCGATCAGCGCAAGCAGCTGGAGCACCTGACCGCGCAGCTCGGACTCGCCGACCGTGTGACCTTCCACGGACGGACGAGCGATGAAGAGCTCCGCGCCCTGCTGTCGCGCGCGAGCCTGTTCGTGATCGCCTCGATCGCCGAGCTGCAGTCCATCGCGACGATGGAGGCCATGGCCTCGGCTCTGCCGATCGTCGCCGCGGACGCCGTCGCCCTTCCGCACCTCGTGCACCACGGTGAGAACGGATACCTGTTCGAGCCGGGCAACGTCGATGCGCTCGCCGCGCGCCTCACCGACGTGCTCACGGCGGAGCCCGCGGAATACCAGCGGATGCAGCAGGCATCGCTCGACGGCGTCGCCATCCACGACATCAACCGCACCCTCGACACCTTCGAGGCGCTGTATCGCGACGAGCCGCTGCCGGAGTAGCACGCATGCACATCGTCTTCTTCGGCGACCAGCACCTCGACTCGCTCGGCGGTGCGCAGGTGTCGATGCGGCTCCAGCGGGAGTTCCTCGAGCGTGCCGGTCACATCGTCACGGTGGTCGCCCCGAAGATGCACGGGTCGAGCCATTCATCCGGCTCGCACGGCGGCGCGTACATCGACCTGCCGTCGATGCCGATCACGACGGATCGCGAGTACGCGATGAGCTGGCCGGGGCGTGGGAGCGACCGCTTCCTCGACAAAGCCATGACCCATCGTCCCGCGGTGGATCTGGTGCACGTGCAGGCCGACTTCTGGGGCGCGTTCATCGGGCACCGTTACGCGCAGCGCCACGGCATCCCGGTCGTGCACACCATGCACAACCGCGTCGACGTCGGCATCGCCGCCGTCACCCCGCTGCACGGGCCGGTGCTGGCGGCGCTGAACATCTGGCGCCGGATCGCGATGCGCGGCATCGGAGTCCCCGTGCCCGGCACCGACGGCTGGGCGTTCCTGCGAGGACTCGCCGCCGGAGCATCCGCCGTCACCGCGCCCTCGACGCACTTCGCCCGCCGCCTCGAACAGCACGGTGTCTTCCCGCACGTGGACGTGATCTGGAACGGCATCGACGACGACCTCCGCGCGCAGACGCTCAACGCCGGGCCCGCAGACCGCACGCCGGGACGCCCGCGCTTCGTGTGGCTCGGCCGGATGAGCCCCGAGAAGCGACTGCTCCCGTTCCTGGAAGCGTTCATCGCCTCCGGCATCGATGCGGATCTCGAGATCATCGGCGGCGGAGCGCAGCGTTCCGCGGCAGAGAAGATCGTGCGCGGGCGTGGGGGCATCCGATTCGCCGGCCGGTTGACCTACCCGCAGACGCTGGCGCGGATCGCCGCGGCCGATGCCCTCGTGCAGACGTCGATCGGCTTCGAGACCCAGGGCATGACCCCGTTCGAGGCGGCGACGCTCGGAACCCCGTCGGTGATCTGCGACCCCGACATCGCGGCGGAGCTCGGCGGCGGACTCTGGGCCGTTCCGGATGCCGAGGAGTCGGCGAGCGGACGAGACCTCGAAGCCCAGCGCACGGCAGCACTCGCCGAGACGCTGCGGCAGGCCGCATCCGATATCGCCGCGGGCACCGCACCCGCCCCGCTCCCCGAAGTGGCCGAAGCCTTCCGGCAGTCGTCGCGCACGGCGGCGATGGTCGAGGTCTACCGGAGGGTTCGCGCCGACAGCTGAACCGGCGCTGGCTCAGAGGTAGGCCCTGGCTCAGAGGTAGGCGCCGTCTCAGAGGTACTGGTACAGGGCGATCGTCAGTCCGGTGACGGCGATCCCGATGGCACCGGCCCCCGCGATGCCGACGGCGATGCCCGTGAGCAGCCGATTCGTGGGCCGGCGCACCGCGATCAACCCCAGCACGAGGGCGACGACGTAGGCGAAGAAGCTGAGGATTCCGATGCCGTTGTCGAACGCGAGCATGAACGCGAATCCGCCATCACCGCCGTAGACGAACGGCCGGGCGACGGAGCTGAACAGGTTGACCGCGAGAGTGGCCACCGCGATCACGAACGCCGCGACCGCGAGCGGGTTGCCGGTGCGGGCCTGCGCCGGGGGTATCGCCTGGCCGGGGAACGCGGGATGCGCCGGTGCGTACGCCTGCCATCCGGGAGTGGACGCCGGATACGCGGGCGGAGACGACCGTGGATAGGGCGTCGAGGAAGACGTCGAGGAGGGGGATGAGCCGCCGGGCGCGGGTGCCGGAGACGGAGGCGGCGGGGTCGAGCGCTGCGGCGCGGCCGGATACTGCGCTGCGGCCGGATACTGCGGTGTTGCGGGCAGATGCGCGGTCGGGACGGGAGGCTGCTGAGGCTCGCTCATGACGACGAGCGTAGCCGCCGCTGCGAGGATCGGCGGCAGGCGATCAGCGATAGACGTGCCCGGACTCGGCCTGGTGGCCGACGTCGCGGCCGGCGACGCGCGTCCAATCGGTGGGGGTGCGTCGGTAGCCGTCCCGGCGCAGTTCGATGACGGTGGCGACGGTGGCCCACGCAGCGAGGAGGAGGAGTGCGATGAGGAGTACCATGGCAGAAACGCTACGTTCGATGTCGAACAGCCACGAGTGGCAGAATAGACTATGAACGTCGGAAAACTGCCAACAGGAGTGAGTATGAAGACGGTCGCCTGCGTCATCCAGGACGGGTTCGCGCCCTTCGAGTTCGGCGTGGCCTGCGAGGCATTCGGCCTCGACCGCGCCGACGACGGCGTGCCGAACTTCGACTTCCGCATCGTCGCCCCCCGTGCCGGTGTCGTGACCTCGAAGATCGGCTTCTCGGTCAACGTCGAGCACGATCTGACCTTCGCCTACGACGCCGACCTCGTCGTGTTCTGCCCGCTCCCTCGGGAGAGGTGGGGCGACATCGATCCGCTCCTGCTCGACCTCGCCCGTCACGCGGTGGCACGCGACGCCTGGGTGATGAGCGTGTGCAGCGGGTCGTTCATCCTCGCCGCCGCAGGAGTGCTCGACGGTCGGCGCGCCACCACGCACTGGATGTACGCGCACGTCATGGCCGACATGTACCCGCAGATCGACATCGACCCCGACGTGCTGTTCGTGCAGGACGGCAAGATCATCACGAGCGCGGGCACGGCCGCCGGGATCGACGCGTGCCTGCACCTGCTGCGGCAGGAGGTGGGAGCGGAGCTCACCAACCGCATCGCCCGCCGCATGGTCGTGCCGCCGCAGCGCGACGGCGGGCAGGCGCAGTTCATCGATCGCCCGATCCCCGTGGTTCCCACCGACTCGCTCGCGGCCGTCGCCGACTGGGCGGTCGAGCACCTGCGTGACGACCTCGGCGTCGATCAGCTGGCGGCCAAGGCCCTGATGTCACCGCGCACCTTCGCCCGTCGGTTCAAGGCCGAGTACGGCGCGACACCCGCGGCCTGGTTGGCGCGTCAGCGCATCATCCATGCGCAGCGGATGCTGGAGCGCACCGACCTGCCGCTCGAGCACATCGCCGACGAATGCGGGTTCGGCTCGGCGGCCGTGCTGCGGCAGAACTTCGCCCGGGTGCTCGGCCTCACTCCCACGGCCTATCGCGCGCGGTTCTCCTGTGCCGAGGAGTCGGCTGTTCCCGCGGCCTGAGCGGGCATCGGCTCCTCGGCCGGTCCGCTACTCGGTCCAGTGGGCCGGCGAGGGGAGCGTGACGTCGTTCACCTCGACGCCGCCGGGGGTCACCGTGGCGATGCAGTACAGCAGCGACTGCGTGGGGTAGCCATGCGGACGGTTGTCGCGGATGATCGCCCGGTCATCCTCCGCGGGCAGCGCGGTCGAGGAGGCGAGCAGCGCGGTCCACTCCGTCGTCCAGTCGTCGCTGTCAGCCGTCGGTCCCAGGGCGCGGAACTCCGGCAGCCAGGCCTCGATGCGCGGGGTCGTCGCGTCGTCGAGGTCGTCATGCGCGATCATGTGCGTGCCGGGATCGATGGTCGTCTCGCGCAGCTCGACACCGTCCCACGACAGCACCCGTGCACCCTCGGGGCGCACCTCGAGCAAGTTGAAGCCGTGCATGGCCAGCGGGGCGACGGGGGAGCGGCCCCCCACCGATTCCAGCGCGAGAGCGCCACGAGAGACGGCGCGCGCATCGGGAAGGTCGCCCACGTCGGCGCGGTTCAGCAGCACGGCGAGTCGACGTTCGGCGGGGTTCGCGGCGAGCCAGGCGCCACCGGCGCGGCGATCGCGGATCCCGACCACGCCGGGGTAGTCCTCCGGCCACCAGGCTCCGAGCGAGTCCCATGCGCGTAGCGGGTCTTCATCGCGGACCGCGAGAAGACGTGCGGATCCGGCATTCTCGACATCGATCACGACCGTGCACACGGACCCCAGTCTAGGTCGGGGATGAGGTGTCGGCCCATGGCGGCGGATGCTGGGGCAGAATCGAGACGTGAACATCGTCGTCGGAGTCACGGGCGGCATCGCCGCGTACAAGACGGTGCACCTCGTGCGCCTGCTCACGAAGGGTGGGCACGACGTGACCGTGGTGCCCACCGAGGATGCGTTGCGCTTCGTGGGATTGCCCACATGGGAGGCGATCAGTCGGCACCCGGTCACCACGAGCGTGCATGATGATGTGGCGAAGGTGCGGCACGTGGCTCTCGGCCAAGCCGCCGAGCTGGTGATCGTGGCACCCGCGACCGCGAACTCCCTCGCGAAGATCACCGCGGGCCTCGCCGACGACCTGCTGGGCACCACGCTGCTCGCCACCGAGGCCCCGGTGCTGCTCGCTCCGGCGATGCACGCGGAGATGTGGCGGAATCGCGCGACACAGGCGAACATCGCCACGCTGCGTGAGCGCGGCGTCCACATCGTCGGCCCGGCCGACGGAGAGCTCGCCGGCGGTGACAGTGGACCCGGCCGCATGTCGGAGCCGGAGGACATCTTCGCCGCGGCGCAGGCGCTGCTGGCCCCCGGTGACCTCGCCGGGGTGCGGGTCGTGGTGTCGGCCGGCGGCACGCGGGAGCCGATCGACCCCGTGCGCTTCCTGGGCAACCGCTCCAGTGGTAGGCAAGGCGCGGCTCTCGCGGCCGAAGCCGCCGCGCGCGGCGCCGAGGTCATCCTGATCTCGGCCAACATCTCGAGCGATGTGCTCGCCGAGGTGCGGCATCCGTCGATCCGCATCGTGCCGGTCGGCGCGGCGGCGGAGCTCTCCGCGGCGATGAAGCGGGAATCCGCCGACGCCGACGTGGTCGTCATGGCCGCGGCGGTCGCGGACTACCGCCCGGTCGAGGTGTCGGAACGCAAGCTCACCAAGGAGGGCGGCGGGATTCCGGCCATCGAGCTGGTCGAGAACGAGGACATCGTCGCGGCACTCGCCTCGTCACGCAGACCGGGGCAGTTCGTCGTCGGTTTCGCCGCGGAGACCCCGGAGGACGAAGCCGAACTGCTCGCCCGCGCGCGCGGCAAGCAGCGGCGCAAGGGCGTCGACCTGCTGGTGGTGAACGAGGTCGGCTGGGAGCGCGGGTTCGAGTCCGCCGAGAACGCGGTGCACATCCTCGGGCCGGGTGGTGTCGACGCCGGGGTGGCATCGGGGTCCAAGCGCGCCGTCGCGGCGGCGATCTGGGATGCCGTCCGGCGCGAGCGCTGAGCGCAGGATCGGCGACGGCGGGCGGGGGAACGGACTGGAGGAGAATCTCGGCGAGTGCTAAACTTGAGTCAACACAACTCAACTTTGATCCCGCCTCCCGATCCGGCAGGCGGGAGACGACCAGAAGGAGCATCTCCAAGGAGGAGCGCATGACCACCCCGCAGACCGGCAACCAGAACCAAGAGCAGCAGTCCGCCCTCGAGCAGTTCGGCATCAACCTGACCGACCGCGCCCGCGAGGGCAAGCTCGACCCCGTGATCGGACGAGACAGCGAGATCCGTCGCGTCAGTCAGGTGCTCACCCGCCGCACGAAGAACAACCCCGTGCTGATCGGTGAGCCGGGCGTCGGCAAGACCGCCGTCGTCGAAGGACTCGCCCAGCGCATCGTCGCGGGCGATGTCGCCGAGTCCCTCAAGGACAAGGAGCTGGTCACCCTCGACATCTCCGCCCTCGTGGCCGGCGCCATGTACCGCGGGCAGTTCGAGGAGCGGCTGAAGCAGGTGCTCAAGGAGATCACCGAGTCCGACGGACAGGTCATCACGTTCATCGACGAGCTGCACGTGCTGATGGGTGCCGGCGGTGGGGAGGGGTCGGTCGCCGCCTCCAACATGCTCAAGCCCATGCTGGCCCGCGGTGAACTGCGCCTGATCGGCGCGACCACTCTCAACGAGTATCGCGAGTTCATCGAGAAGGACGCCGCACTGGAGCGCCGCTTCCAGCAGGTCTACGTCGGAGAGCCCTCGGTCGAGGACACGATCGCGATCCTCCGCGGACTCAAGGGTCGCTACGAGGCCCACCACGGGGTCACGATCTCCGACAGCGCCCTCGTCGCCGCCGCCGCGCTCTCGAGCCGCTATCTTCCCGCGCGCCAGCTTCCGGACAAGGCGATCGACCTGATCGACGAGTCGATGTCGCGGCTGAAGATGGAGATCGACTCGTCTCCGGTCGAGATCGATCAGCTCAAGCGCCAGGTCGACCGCATGAAGCTCGAAGAGCTCGCGCTCAAGCGGGAGAAGGACGCCGCCTCCAAGGAGCGTCTGAGTGCCCTGCGCGAGCAACTCGTCGGCATGGAGAAGCAGCTCGCCGAGCTCGAGGCCCGGTGGGCGCGAGAGCGGCAGGGGCTGAACCGGGTCGGTGAGCTGAAGAAGCAGCTCGACGACGCGATCACCCAGCGTGACCTCGCCATGCGCAACGCCGACTACACGAAGGCCTCGAAGCTGGAGTACGAGACCATCAAGCGTCTGGAGCGCGACATCGCCGAGGCCGAGCAGGCCGAGGCCGCGACGCCGGCGGAACCCCGCATGGTCAACGAACAGGTCACCGACGAGGACATCGCCGCCGTGATCGCCGCGTGGACGGGTATCCCTGTCGGGCGTCTGCTGCAGGGCGAGAGCGAGAAGCTGCTGCACCTGGAGCAGGAGCTCGGCAAGCGCCTGATCGGTCAGAAGGACGCCGTGAAGGCCGTATCGGACGCCGTGCGCCGTTCGCGTGCGGGTATCAGCGACCCCGGTCGGCCGACCGGATCGTTCCTGTTCCTCGGCCCCACCGGTGTCGGAAAGACCGAGCTGGCCAAGGCGCTGGCCGAGTTCCTCTTCGACGACGAGCACGCCATGGTGCGCATCGACATGTCGGAGTACGGCGAGAAGCACTCGGTCTCGCGACTCGTCGGTGCCCCTCCCGGATACATCGGATACGAGCAGGGCGGTCAGCTGACCGAGGCAGTGCGACGTCGCCCGTACAGCGTGATCCTGCTCGACGAGGTCGAGAAGGCGCACCCCGAGGTGTTCGACGTGCTGCTGCAGGTGCTCGACGACGGTCGCCTGACCGACGGTCAGGGGCGCACGGTCGACTTCTCGAATGTGATCCTGATCCTCACGTCGAACCTGGGATCGCCGATCCTCATCGACCCGGTGCTCGCACCCGATGAGAAGCGCGATCAGGTCATGGCCCTCGTGCGGCAGGCATTCCGTCCGGAATTCCTGAACCGACTCGACGACATCGTGATGTTCTCGGCCCTGAGCGAAGACGACCTCGCCCAGATCGTGGAGCTCTCGGTCGACCAGCTGCACGACCGGCTGCGCGACCGTCGCCTCACACTCGCCGTCACCCCCGATGCGCGGGCCTGGCTCGCCGAGCGCGGGTACGACCCCATGTTCGGTGCGCGACCGCTGCGCCGCCTCATCCAGAGCGAGGTGCAGAACAAGCTCGCCACCGCGCTGCTCTCGGGCAACGTGCACGACGGCGACACCGTGCGGGTCGACGTGGCCGCCGACGGGGCGGGCCTCGTGCTCACCTCGACGACGCCCGACCCCGAGCCGGAGGAAGACGACGTGATCGAGGCCGAACTGCTCGAGGACTGAGCTGCTCGAGGACTGGGCCGCTCGAGGGCTGAGCTGCTCAAAGGCTGAGCTGAGAGGCACAGCAGAGGGGCCCGTGGGTGATCCACGGGCCCCTCTGCCCGTCTGATGCGCCCTGCTTCAGGGGTGCGGGCGAGACGCTGCCGCGAGCGCCCGACCGGTGAGGGAGCCGTCGTTGCCCGAGATCTCTGCCGGAGTGCCGGTGAAGATCAGCTGACCGCCATCGGAACCGGCACCCGGACCGATGTCGACGACGTGGTCGGCGCGGGCGACCACGCGCAGATTGTGCTCGACCACGACCAGCGTCGCCCCCTCGTCGAGCAGGTCGTCGAAGAGGGCGTTGACGGTGTCGACGTCGGTCGGATGCAGTCCTGAGGTCGGCTCGTCGAGGATGATGCGGTCGGCGCGATCGCGTTGCGGCTCGCTGAGGTGCCGGGCCAGCAGCAGCCGTTGCTTCTCGCCGCCGGAGAGGGTGTCGAGCGAGCGTCCGACCGGGATGTAGCTCAGGCCGGTGCGCTGCACCCAGTCCAGCGCGTCGACCACGTCCGGGTGGTCGGAGAAGAGCGCGCTGACCTCGGCCGGCGTCGACGCCAGCACGTCGGCGATCGAGGAGCCGTCGACCTGCACGCCGAGCGCGGTCTCATTGAAACGCAGCCCTCCGCAGGCATCGCACGGGAGGGAGACGTCGTCGAGGAATGCGAGCTCGGTCGTGATGTGTCCACGGCCGCGGCAGGTAGGGCACGCCCCACGGGAGTTGAAGCTGAACCAGGAGGCATCGAGCCCTGAAGCGTGCGCGAACACCTCGCGCACGGTATCGGCGATACGCAGCATGCTCAGCGTCGTCGACCGCGCTCCGCCCCGCAGCGGGTCCTGCCCGACGACCGTGAACTCCGGGTGCTGGCGCGGCAGCTCGGCGGTCGCGAAGGAACTCTTGCCCGACCCCGCGACCCCTGTGACGGCGGTGAGCACGCCGAGCGGGATGTCGACGTCGAACCCGCGGAGGTTGTGCGCGCGCGCATTCCGCACGGCGACGCGGCCCGAGGGAGTCCGCGTCGTCGCACGGATCGTCAGCGGCTCGGCGAGCACACGCCCCGTGAGGGTGTCGGCGGCGCGGAGCGCTGCGGGGGTGCCCTCGAACTGCACGATGCCGCCGGCGGAGCCCGCCCCCGGCCCGAGGTCGACGACGTGATCGGCGACCGCGATCACCTGCGGATGATGCTCGACGACGAGGATGGTGTTGCCGGCGTCGCGCAGCCGCTGCAGCAGGGCGACCAGCCGCTGGATGTCGGCGGGGTGCAATCCGGTGCTGGGCTCGTCGAACACGTAGGTGACGTCGGTGAGGGCGCTGCCGAGGTGGCGCACGATCTTGACGCGCTGAGCCTCGCCGCCGGACAGCGTGGCCGATTCGCGGTCGAGTGTGAGATAGCCGAGGCCGACCGAGAGCAGGGCATCGAGCACGTGGCGGACACCGTCGACGGCCGGGGCGACGCGGGGATCGTCGAACTCGTCGAGCAGGGCATGCAGGTCGGACACGGGCATGCGCATCCAGTCCACGATCGAGCGTCCGTCGATGAGGCTCTCCCGCGCTGCCGCGTTCACCCGCGCACCGTGGCAGTCCGGGCATGTGTGATGTGTCACGAGCCGGTCGAGCTCCTCGCGCACCGAGGCCGACATCTTCACCGGGCGCTGCTTCAGGAACACATCGCGCATGCGCGTGATCACCCCGTCGAACCGGGCGCTCTGCGGGAACCGCGGATCGGGGTCGTCGAGCTTGAGCTTGTCGGCGTAGAGGAACTGGTCCATCTCCTCGGCCGTGTAGTCCTTGAGCGGCTTCTGGCGGTCGAACAGTCCGCAGTACGCGAAGCGCTTCCACCGGTACACCCCGGGGCGGAACAGGCTGAACCGGACCGGTCCGTCGTCGATGTTCTTCTCGGGGTCGATAAGCGCGTCGATGTCGATGTCGTACACCGTGCCGAGGCCTTCGCAGGTCGGGCACATGCCGGACGGGTCGTTGAACGAGTAGGCGGGGGAGTAGCCGGCGGAGGGCTCGCCGACGCGTGAGAAGACCAGGCGCACCAGCGATGCCAGGTCGGTCGCGGTCGCCACGGTCGAGCGTGCGTTGCCCGTGAACCGGCGCTGGTCGATCAGGACCGTGAAGGTCAGCCCGTCCATGGCCTGCACGTCGGGTGCGGGCATCTGCGGCAGCCGGGCACGGATGAAGGTCGAATAGGAGTCGTTGACGAGTCGCTGCGCCTCGGCGGCGATCGTGTCGAGCACGAGGGACGACTTGCCCGAACCCGAGACGCCGGTGAAGACGGTCAGCAGCTTCTTGGGAACGTCGACGGAGACGTCGCGGAGATTGTTCGTCCGCGCGCCGGTGATGCGGAGGAGGTCCATCCGCACACGCTAACGGGGCCCCCGGACAATCCGGAGGCCCCGTCGGTGCAGAGGTGTCGAGAGCGCGGAGGTCAGGCGCTGAGGATGACCGTCTCGGCGATCGGGCGACGTACGCGCGGAGCGACCTCGCGCTCCTGCAGCACCTCGGGCAGAGCCTCGATGTCGCCGAACTCGCCGACGGCGAAGACCGTGAAGGGCACGAAGCGCTCCTCGAGGTCGGCGAACTCGCGGACGACCTCGGGATCGAAGCCACTCATCTGGTGCACGACCAGGCCGTCGTGGTGTGCCTGCACCGAGAAGTGCGCGACCGACTGGCCGAGGTCGTAGAGGGCATGCGTGATCGGGGTGCCGTCGGCCGTGGCCGTCTCGGCGATCGCGACGACGAGCACGGCCGCGTTGCCTGCCCAGGCCTGGTTGAAGCCCATCAGGGCGTCGACGACCTGCGCGTGCAGCGCGGTGCCGCGACGGGCGACGATGAAGCGCCAGGGCTGCGTGTTGTTGGCGGACGGCGTCCAGCGGGCGGCCTCGAGAGCGGTGGCGAGCTTGGCCTCGTCGATCGAGCTCTGCGCGTCGAAGGCGCGGGGGCTCCAGCGGCCGGCGAGGACGTCGAGGACGGGGTGCTCGGTCGGTGCGGTGCGGTCGATGACGGGAGTGCTCACAGAGGTGCCTTTCGGAAGGAGGGGATCGGACTCCTTCGTCCGGGTACACGGGTGCCAACAGATGCATGTGCATGCATATTCCCGGGGATTCCTCCGTGTCGGCGCCGGACGGCGTTCGGTCGGACAGGGAGGTCGTGCCTTCAGGCCGGGAGATTGTGCGACGCCGCGTCGGCCAGCGCACTGCGCACCGCGCGGATCGAGGGGGCATCGGCCGACACCCGCCGTGCCGAGGAGAAGATCTCGCGCCGCGGTTCGTGGGGGAGGGGTGCCAGATCGACGGTCGGGGTGTCGCCCGCCCAGACGAGCTCCGGCAGCAATCCGACGGCGAGCCCGGCATGGATCAGCCGCACGTGCGCGGTGAGGTCGGCGATCTCGAAGCGCACGTCGGGCTCGAACCCCGCGGTGCGGCAGAGCTGCTCGGCCCAGGCGCGGGAGGCGGTGCCGGCGGGTTCGAGCACCCAGGGCTCCTCGCGCGTCGACCAGAGCTCGGCGAGCGCATCCGCATGCCGTGGTGCTCCGGGCCGTCGGGCGAGCGCGATCGCATCGTGCGCGAGCATCACCCGGTCGAGGTCGGCGTGGATCGGTCGGGTGTGCCCCGGGTACTGCTCGGCGAGGATCAGGTCGAAGTCGCGGCTGGACACCCCGACCAGCCCGGTCTCCGGATCGCACTCGGTGACCTCGACGCGCAGGGCCGGATGTCGGTCCTTAAGAGCCTCGAGAGCCCGCGGGAGCAGGGAGTGCGCCGTCGACTGGAACACCGCGATGCCCACGGTCCCGGTCACCTCGGTGAGCGATTCGGCCACGGCGACCTCGGCGTGCTCGAGCTGATCGAGGATGCCGATGGCCTCGGCGACGAGCACGTTCCCCTGGGGCGTGAACTGCACTCCACGCCCCACGCGTCGCAGCAGCGGCACACCCACATCCCGCTCCAGGGCGCTCAGCTGCTGTGACACCGAGGCCTTGCTGTACGAGAGGGCGTCGGCCACTGCCGACAGCGTTCCGCGGCGCGAGAGCTCCACGAGCATCCGCAGTCTGTTGACGTCCAGCACAGTGGTCCCTTGCTCTGCGGATATTGTTCAGCTTGAGTGAACAGAATCCACGCAAATCGGTTGATAGACGGAGCCTACCGAGCGGCAGGACAATGAACCAGCCCGCACACGAAATCCCGGTGTGCGCTCTCTTGGAAGGTCCCACCGATGCCTGTCGCCGCCGACACCACCACCCCCCGTACCGAAGACGTCGCCGCCCTGGTGAAGCGCTGGCTCGTCGAGAGCGAGACCCACCCCGTCGAGCCCGCCGCCCAGCGCCTGTCCGAGGTACTCAAGGACCCGAACGGACTCGCGTTCACGGTCGGCTTCGTCGACGGCGTGATGCGTCCGGAAGACCTGCGCGTCGCCGGCCGTAAGCTCGCCGAGCTGAGCGACATCACCCCGTCGCTGCTGCCCGGCTACCTGCGCGCCGCGATCAAGACGGGCGGCTTCTGGGCGCCGAAGCTCCCCGGCGTGGTCGTGCCGATCTCGCGTCGCGTGCTGCGCGCCATGGTCGGGCACCTCGTGCTCGACGCCACGCCCTCCAAGCTCGGCCCCGCGATCGCGAAGCTGCGCAAGAGTGGCAACCGGCTCAACCTCAACTTGCTCGGCGAGGCCGTGCTCGGCGAGCGCGAAGCGGGACACCGCTTGCAGGGCACCCGCGACTTCCTCGCCCGCGACGACGTCGACTACGTGTCGATCAAGGTCTCCAGCGTCGTGAGCCAGCTGTCGATGTGGTCGTTCGACGAGGCCGTGGCCGATGTCGTCGAGAAGCTGACCCCGCTCTACGAGCTCGCCGCGAAGGCCGAGGCGAAGGGCAAGGCCAAGTTCATCAACCTCGACATGGAGGAGTACCGCGACCTCGACCTGACGATCGCGGCCTTCACGAGCATCCTCGACCAGCCGGGGCTCGAGAACCTCGAAGCCGGCATCGTGCTGCAGGCTTACCTGCCCGACGCCCTCGGTGCCATGCAGCACCTGCAGGAGTGGGCCGCCGCCCGCCGTGCCAAGGGCGGAGCGCCGATCAAGGTGCGCGTCGTCAAGGGCGCGAACCTGGCGATGGAAGAGGTCGACGCGGCGATCCACGGCTGGCCGCTCGCCACCTACGGCACCAAGCAGGACTCCGACACCAACTACAAGCGGGTGCTCGACTGGGCCATGACCCCGGAGCGACTGGACGCCGTGCGCATCGGCATCGCCGGCCACAACCTGTTCGACATCGCCTACACCTGGCTGCTCGCCCAGGCGCGTGGGGTCGCCGACCCGTCCGGCGCCGATCCGCTCGTCGAGTACGAGATGCTGCTGGGCATGGCGACCGGGCAGGCCGAGGCCGTCCGCAAGGACGTCGGCCGCCTGCTGCTGTACACGCCGGTCGTGAACCCGGCCGAGTTCGACGTCGCGATCGCGTACCTGGTGCGCCGCCTCGAAGAGAACGCCAGCCCCGAGAACTTCATGTCGGCCGTGTTCGAGCTGGCTTCGAACCCGTCGCTGCTCACCCGCGAGCGGGAGCGCTTCGAGCGCTCGCTGGCCGCGCTCGCGACCGATGAGGCGGGATTCGTCCCCGGCCCCCACCGCGTGCAGGACCGTACCGTTCTGGATTCCGACGCCGAGGCGCCCTCCGGAACCACCACCGGCTTCGAGAACCAGGCCGACACCGATCCGGCCATCGCCGCGAACCGCGCATGGGGCCGCGAGATCCTGAGCCGCTCGGTGGGCTCGACGCTCGGCCTCGACACCATCGCGATCGCCAAGGTCGAGACGGATGCCGAGCTCGACGGCATCTTCTCCGCAGCGACCGCCGCCGCCGAGAAGTGGGCAGCGCTCCCTGCCGCTGATCGCGCTGCCGTGCTGCATCGCGCGGGAGACGAGCTCGCCGCGCGCCGTGGTCAGCTCATCGAGATCATGGCCCACGAGGCGGGCAAGACCATCGCCGAGGCCGACCCCGAGATCAGCGAGGCCATCGACTTCGCGCACTACTACGCCGAGCGCGCGAAGGACCTCGAGACCGTCTCTGGTGCCGACTTCGTGCCGTCGAAGGTCACCGTGGTCACGCCGCCGTGGAACTTCCCCGTCGCCATCCCCGCGGGTGGGGTGCTCGCGGGTCTGGCCTCGGGTTCGGCCGTCATCATCAAACCCGCGAAGCTCACGCAGCGCTGCGGCGCGGTGATGGTCGAGGCGCTGTGGGCCGCCGGTGTGCCGCGCGACCTGCTCGCGCTCGTCGACCTCGCTTCGCGCGACCTCGGTACACGCCTCGTGGCCGGCCCTGCGGTGGATCGCGTGATCCTCACGGGGGCGTACGAGACGGCGCAGCTGTTCCGCTCGTTCCGCGCCGACCTGCCGCTGCTCGCCGAGACCAGCGGCAAGAACGCGATCATCGTGACGCCCTCGGCAGACCTCGACCTGGCGGCCGCCGACGTGGCTCGCAGCGCGTTCGGCCACGCGGGGCAGAAGTGCTCCGCGGCGTCGCTGGCGATCCTCGTCGGATCCGTCGCCGACTCGAAGCGATTCGAGCGTCAGCTGGTGGATGCCGTGACCTCGATGCGCGTCGGCCTGCCCGATGACCCCGCCACCCAAATGGGCCCGATCATCGAGCCGGCGAACGGCAAGCTGCTCACCGCGCTCACGAAGCTCGAGAAGGGCGAGCGCTGGCTGGTCGAGCCGCGCAAGCTCGACGACGAGGGAAAGCAGTGGACGCCCGGTGTGAAGACCGGCGTGCGCGAGGGCTCGTACTTCCACCTCACCGAGTTCTTCGGGCCGGTGCTCGGCATCATGCACGCGAAGGACCTGGACGAGGCGCTGCGCCTGCAGAACGCTGTCGACTACGGCCTGACCGCCGGCATCCACTCGCTCGACTCCGACGAGGTCGCCACCTGGCTCGACCGTGTCGAGGCGGGCAACCTGTACGTGAACCGCGGCATCACCGGCGCGATCGTGCAGCGTCAGCCGTTCGGTGGCTGGAAGCGCTCGGCCGTCGGAGCGGGCGCCAAGGCCGGAGGCCCGAACTACCTCTTCGGTCTCGGCGAGTGGACCCCGGCCGAGCTTCCGGCCGCCGCCCCGAGCGCGGCCGTCGTGCCCGCGGTCGGCGCACTGCTGGACGCGACGGCCTCCGAGGTCGACACGGCCGAGGCCGAGTGGCTGCACCGCGCCGCCGCATCCGACGAGCGCGCCTGGGTCGACGAGTTCGGCGCGGTGAGCGACAAGTCCGGGCTCGGGGTCGAGCGCAACCTCTTCCGCTACCGTCCGGTCGCGGTCGACGTGCGCATCGGCGAGAGCGCGCCGCTGGTCGACGGTGTCCGCGTGCTCGCGGCCGCCCTGCGCAGCGGCAGCCCGTTCACGGTGTCGGCACCGGCCCTGCCCGCACGCATCGAGAAGGCGCTGCGTGCGCACGGTGTGACCGTGAAGCACGAGTCGGACGCGGCGTGGACCAAGCGCTACGCCAAGGCGGCGAACTCGTGGCACCGCGTACGGCTGGTCGGCGGCGACGCCGCGGCCCTGCATGAGGCGCTCGACGGAAGCCCCGATGTGGCGGTCTGGTCGCACGCCGTGACCGGTGCCGGCCGAGTGGAGATGCTGCCGTTCCTGCACGAGCAGGCCGTATCGATCACGAACCACCGCTTCGGCAACCCGACCACCCTCGCCGACGGCGTGATCTGACCCGGGCTCGCTCCCGGAAGCGAAAACGGAGACGATCGATGCGGCCGCCCGCGTGTCATGTGCCGACACGCGGACGACGAGCATGATCGTCTCCGTTTTCGCACCCTTGCACGGGCGGGCGGGTGGCGGGTGGCTGGGTACGCAGCCTCAGCCGCGCAGCGCCTCGGAGAGCTTGACCCGGGATCCCATGCGCAGCAGCGAGTTCTCGTAGATCTTGGCGCCGATGACGATCGCCGCGACGCAGCTGAGGAGCAGGATCACCAGGCTCAGCAGCGGCTCCCACCACTGGGCCTCGCCGACGAACAGGCGCATCGGCATGCCGACAGGCGCCGAGAACGGCACGTACGACATGATCGTCAGCACCAGCGGGTTGTCGTTGAAGACGATGACCAGGATGTACGGGGCCATGATCAGCATCGTGATCGGGGTGGTCGTCGAACCGATGTCCTCCTGGCGGGAGACCATCGAGGCCGCAGCCGCGAACATCGCCGCCAGCAGGATGAAGCCGAACAGGAAGAACACCGCGAACCAGATGATCGGCGCCCCGAGGGTCGTGAGCACCTCGCGCTGACCTGTGACGATCAACCCGATCGTGGCCACGGCCGCCAGGGCGAGGATCTGCCCCATCGCCAGCACCGTGTTGCCGATCACCTTGCCCGCGAGCAGTGTGCGCGCCGGGATGGCCGACAGCAGCACCTCGACCACGCGGGTCTGCTTCTCCTCGACGACGCTCTGCGCGATCGTGCCGCCGAACGTCGCCGCTGCCATCATGAACACCAGACCGAAGGCGATCGCGATGAAGTACCGCAGCAGCGGGTTGGTGGTCGCCGGTTCCAGGATCACTTCCTCGGGAGTGATCGACAGGGCCGCGACGAGCGAGCCCGGCGCCTCCTGCAGCGCGACGATCGTGTAGCCCGAGGGGCCATCGCCCGGGAGCACCGCAGCGTCGACCTTGTCGTCGCGCACGAGCTGTTCGGCTGCAGCCTGGTCGGCGACCGTGGTGACCTCGACGTTCGGGATGGAGGAGACGGCGGAGGCGGTCTCCGCGGTCGCTGCGACCGGCATCGCATCGGTGTTCTTGCTCGCGAAACCACCGAGGATGATACCGGCGAGCGCGAGCACCAGCAGGATGCCGGTCGAGATCAGGAACGCCTTGCTGCGCAGCTTCGATCCGATCTCGCGTTCGGCGACGAGCCAGATGCCGTTCGAGGCGCGGACAGGGGTGGGGGCGCTCACTGGATGACCTCCTTGAAGATCTGGGCGAGGGACGGATGCTTGGGGGCGAAGCTGGCGACGTCGCCACGCTGCACGGCCGACTGCAGCACGCGCTGCGCCGTTTCGGGGCCGTCCGCGTCGAACAGCGCGTACCCGCCCTCGAAGTCGACGACCGTGACGCCGGGCTCGGCGCGCAGCCATCCGGCGTCGCCGGCCGAGACGAGCTCGTACCGGTCGCGGGCATGCTCGGCGCGCAGCGTGTCTCGGGAACCGGCCGCGCGGATCGTGCCGCCCGCGAGGATGACGAGGTCGTCGCACAGGCGCTCGACCACGTCGAGCTGGTGGGAGGAGAACAAGATGGATGCGCCCTTGGCGGCACTGGCCTGCAGGACTCCCGCGACCACGTCGACCGCGAGCGGGTCGAGGCCCGAGAACGGCTCGTCGAGGATGAGAACCTCGGGGTCGTGCACGAGCGACGCGGCGATCTGCGCGCGCTGCTGGTTGCCGAGCGAGAGCGACTCGATGGTGTCGTTCAGCCGCTCGCCGAGCCCGAGCTCCGTGAGCAGGGCGGTCGCGCGCTCCGTGGCCTCCTGCTTGCCGAAGCCGTGCAGGCGGGCGAGGTAGACGATCTGCTCTAGCACCTTCATCTTCGGGTAGAGGCCGCGCTCCTCGGGCATGTAGCCGAAGCGGCGGCGGTCGGCGGTCGTCAGCGGAGCGCCGTCCAGGTCGACACGGCCGCCGTCCGACGACAGCAGCCCCAGCACGATCCGCATGGTGGTGGTCTTGCCGGCGCCGTTGCCGCCGACGAAGCCCGTCAGCCGCCCGGGGGCGACCGTGAAGGACACGTCATCGAGCACGCGCCGAGAGCCGTAGCTCTTGGTGATGCCGGAGAGTTCGAGCATTCCTGTGGTCATGCCTTCACGTTACGGAGCGCGCCCGTCTCCGGCATCCCCCGCACGGCGGACTCTGCGGGATCACCCGTGCGGGGGAGGGTGCACGGGATCTCGCCGAGTGCACGGGATCTCGCCGAATGCACGGGATGGAGACGCGGACAAGTCGTGCACTCGACGAGAAGCGGTGCACTCGCGGTGAGGGGTGGGGGGAGTATCAGGGGCGTGGAGTGTGGAGCACCGTGCGGACGAGGAGTCCGGCGAGGAGGGCCCAGAACGCGGCGCTGACCCCGAGCACGGCGATCCCGGATGCGGCCACCAGGAAGGTCACCACGGCGGGGATCCGTTCGCCCGGCTCGTCGATCGCCTGCTGCACCGATGAGCCGAACGCGGCGAACAGCGCCAGACCGGCGACGGCCGGGATCACGGCCGTCGGCGCGAGCACCACCAGAGCGGCGAAGGCGGCCGAGAAGACCGCGAGGACGAGGTATGAGGCCCCGGTCGAGACCCCGGCGACCCACCGCCTCTTCGGGTCGGGGTCGGCATCCGGCGAGGCGGCGAGTGCCGCGCTGATGGCGGCGAGGTTGATGGCGTGCCCGCCCGCCGTCGCTCCCAGTGCCGTGCCGACCCCGGTGACCAGCATGGCGGGACGCCACGGCACCTCGTATCCGAAGCTGCGCATGATCGCGACGCCCGGCACGTTCTGCGACGCCATCGTCACGATGAACAGCGGCAGTGCGAGGCCGACGAGCGCGCCGACCGTGAACGTGGGTGCAGTGAACTCGAGGCGCGGGAGCAGCAGCGCGGGGTCGAAGGTCGCATGCTCCATCGTCAGCGACACCGCGACCACGACGGCGGCGGCGACGAAGGCCAGTGGCACCGCCCAGCGCGGTGCGAGGCGTGCGAACAGCAGCCACGTGAGCACGACCGGCGCCACGCCCCAGGGGTTCGCGACGATCCCGGTGATCGGGGCCAGGCACAGGGGCAGCAGCACGCCGGCGAGCATCGCCTGCGCGATCGACGGAGGGATGCGGGCGATCAGCGCGCCGAGGGCCGGCCACAGCGCGGTGAGCAGGATGAGTGCGGCGGTCACCAGGAACGCGCCGACCGCTGCCGGCCATCCACCCTCGACGGTGCCCGTGGCGACGAGCAGGGCGGCTCCCGGAGTCGACCAGGCGACCGTGATCGGCATCCGATACCGCCATGCGAGCACCACGCAGGCCAGACCCATCGTGAGGCTGGCCGCGAGAAGCCCGCTCGCCGCCTGCGCCGCGTTCGCCCCGACCGCGTCGAGCCCGGTCAGCACCACCGCGAACGAGCTGGTGAATCCGACGAGTGCCGTCACCACCCCCGCCAGGATCGAGCGGGACAGGGGTGCGGCTTCGGGCATGGCTCCGAGGGTATCGCGGAGACGGAGGGGCGCCGCGGATCAGGGGGTGCCGCGCTAGGCGAGACCCTAGGCGAGACCCATGCGGTGCGCGAGCACGACCGCCTGCACGCGATCGCGGGCGCCCAGCTTCTGGAGGATGCGCGAGACGTGTGTCTTCACGGTGGCCTCGCCGATGAACAGCGCCTGCGCGATCTCGGCGTTGCTCCGGGCATCGGCGAGCAGCGTCAGCACTTCGGCCTCGCGCTCGGTGAGGGGCTCGGCGAGCGTGACGTTCGACACGCCGCTGTTCGTGGTCGAGGCCACCGCCGGAGCAGGCGTCGCGGCGAAACGTGCCAGCACGCGGCGGGTCACCTCGGGGGCGAGCATGCCGTCACCGGCGGCGAGCGCCCGGACGGCTGAGATCAGATCCTCCGCGCCGGCGTTCTTGAGCAGGAATCCACCGGCCCCGGCATCCAGAGCACGGTACAGGTAGTCGTCGCGATCGAAGGTCGTCACGATCGCGATGGCCGCGTCGACCTCCGGGTCGGCGACGATACGTCCGGTCGCCTCGATACCGTCCATGTCGGGCATCTGCACGTCCATCATGATGACGTCGGGACGGAGGGCAGATGCCTTGGCGACGGCCTCAGCACCCGATGATGCCTCGCCGACCACGGTGATGTCGGGCTGGGTGTCGAGGATCGTGCGGAAGCCGGCGCGCAGCAGGGCATGGTCGTCGACGAGCAGGACACGGATCGGATCGTTCATCGGTTCCTGCTCGATTCGCTCGCGACGGGAAAGGGCACGCGGGCGCGCACGCGCAGGCCGCCGAACGGCCGGGGGATCACCTCGAGCGTGCCTCCGGAGGCCGCGGCGCGTTCCCGCATCCCGAGCTGGCCGAGCCCGGGGCGAAGCTGGGCGACCGGGCGCCCCGTGTTCACGATCTCGATCTCGACGCCGTCGTCGTCGTAGCGCACGCGCACGTCGGCTGTCGCGTCGGGGCCGGCGTGACGGCGGGCGTTCGTGAGGGACTCCTGCGCTATGCGGTACAGGTTCACGGCGACGAGCGAAGGGACGGGCGCGGGGTCGCCGATGACCGTGTACGCGGTCGGCAGTCCCGCCTCGGTCGAGGCGTCGACGAGTTCGGCGATGTCGTCGAGGACGAGGGTGGAGGCGGCATCGGTGGTCTCCCCGCCGGGGGCCCGCAGAGTCTCGAGCAGTTGCCGCAGCTCGTGGATGGCGTCGCGTGCCGATCCCTCGATCCCGGTGAGGATGCGCGCGGACTCCGCGGGGTCCCGTTCCAGCACCAGGCGGGCGGCTCCCGCCTGCACGCCCATGACCGATACGTGGTGGGCGACGACGTCGTGCAGCTCGCGCGCGATGCGCACCCGGTCGAGGGCGACGGCCTGAGCAGCGGTGACCTCCCGCTCGCGCTCCAGCTCGGCCGTGCGCTGCTCGAGAACCGCCAGTTGGCTGGCCGCAGCCCAGGAGCGCTCGCCGAAGTAGTACGCCCCACCGAAGTAGAGCACGTTCAGCAGCAGCTGGATGAGCATGAAGGCGACGTACGGCGACATGGCCCCGGCGATCACATCCGCCTTGTCGGCTTCGTTGATCGCATCGCGGTACATCGTGATCAGCAGCCACACGAACATGCTCACGATGATCCCGACGCGCACGATGATCGCGCGCCGGCGGTTGTTCATCCAGGCGCCTGCCGTGTAGATGGCGATGAACATCGCGATGTTGCCGACATAGATCTCAGGGATCCGGATCGTCACGGCGGTGAAGTAGGCGGCGACCACGATGACGGCGACCGTGCCGGGCCAGCGGCGGCGGACGGCCAGGGGAGCAGTGACGACCGCCGCGTACACGAGGGCCGTCCACAGCGGCGCCTGCTCATCGCCGTACATCTCGGCGATCGAGGAGAGTGCAGCGCTCAGCACGGCCCCGACGAACATGACGGCGGCGAGCAGGATGTCGCTGCGCCGCTCGCGCTCAGTCGGCGTGCGGAGGAACGGGGCTGCGGGCATCCCTCCACCGTAGGGCGGGGCCCGTTCCGACCGCATCCCCCGCACGGGGGACCGAATCGTTACTTGCTATTGACAAGCTTAGTTGTTTTTTGCAAGCTGGTCACGAAAGGGCTCACCGACCGATGGGCTCGCATCTCCGGAGGAGTCATCATGACCAAGGTGTTCGTCAACCTGCCCACCAGCGACCTCGACCGCGCCAAGGCGTTCTACACCGCGCTCGGCTGCGAGATCAGCCCCCAGTTCACCGATGAGAACGCCGCATGCATCGTGTGGAGCGATGACATCTACTTCATGGTGCTCAAGCGCGAGTTCTTCGCCACGTTCACCGACAAGCCGATCGCCGACCCGAACGAGGTCGTGCAGGTCTCCGTGGCCTTCAGTCAGGACTCGCGTGACGAGGTCGATGCGATTCTCGAGAAGGGTCTGGCCGCCGGCGGCACCGAGCCGAAGCCCGTGCAGGACTACGGCTTCATGTACTCGCGCGACCTCGACGATCCGGACGGCAACTCGCTCGGCTTCCTGTACATGACCCCCGAGGCCGTCGAGAACGGCCCGGACCACGTGGGCGACACCGCCGCGTCGGTCTGACATGGCGGCGCGCAGCTACGGCCAGTACTGCGGCGTGACGACGGCCGTCGAGCTGATCGGGGAGCGGTGGGCGCTGCTCATCGTCCGCGATCTGCTCGTCGGGCCCCGTCGCTACACCGACCTCAAACAGGGCCTGCCGCGCATCCCGACCAACATCCTGTCCACCCGGTTGAAGGAGTTGCAGGAGGGTGGGGTCGTGCGCCGGGTGCCGCTGCTGAACTGCGGCCTGGTGTACGAACTCACCCCCTACGGGCGGTCGTTCGAGCCGATCATGCTCGCGCTCGGTCGGTGGGGCTTCCAGGCCATGGGCGACCCGGAGGACGGCGACGTCGTCACGCCCGACTCGCTCGCGATGGCCCTGCGCACGGCGTTCCAGGCGGAATCCGCCGTGGATGCCGAGTACGAGCTGCATGTCGGCGACGTCGCCCTTCGTGCATCCGTGCACGACGGCGAGCTCCGCGTCGCGCAGATCGCGCCGCCGGCCCCACCGGTCGGCGGACGTCTTCTCGACGGCTCTCCGGACGCGGTGATCGTCGCAGGCCCCGGCATCCGTCGCCTCATCGGCGGCGAGGTCACCCCGGCAGAGGCCCTCGCACAGGACATCGTCGCGGTCGTCCGGGGCGACGAATCGCTGCTGGACTCGTTCGCCGACACGTTCCGCATCGCACGACTGACAGTAGGGAGCACGACATGAACAGCCAACATCCCGATGAACAACAGGCATCCGGCCGCATCCTGATCGATCTCTTCACCTCTCTCGACGGCGTCGCCCAGGGCCCCGGCGGCACCGACGAGGACACCTCCGGCGGCTTCCGCTTCAGCGGCTGGCAGGCCGGGTATCCCTCCTCCGGGGTCGGTCCCGAGATCGAGAAAGGCATGCACGGGCTCGACGCGCTGCTGCTCGGGCGCCGCACCTACGACATCTTCGCCTCGTACTGGCCGGAGCACACCGAGGGGGAGTCGGGCGCCATCGGCACGCTCTTCAACCGGGTGCCGAAGTACGTGGCGACGCGGAATGCCGAACTCGCGCTCGACTGGGAAGGCAGCACGCGCGTCGGTGCCGATCTGGCTGCCGAGGTGGCCGCGATGCGGGCGGCCCACCGCGAAGTGCACGTGATCGGCAGCATCGATTTCGTGCACACCCTGCTCGCAGAGGGACTCTTCGACGAGCTCAACCTCTGGGTCTATCCGCTGCTGCTGGGCGCGGGCAAGAAGGTGTTCGATGACGACGCGATGCCGAGCGTGCTGCGGTTGCTGGATCCGCCGATCACCGACGAGGCGGGTGTGACCCTGCTCCGGTACGGGCGCACCGATAGGGTGCCGGAGGTCGGGACGTTCGAGTGATCACGAGGGGGGTAACTCCCGTGTATCGACTATTCCCTTCCTATGTGCTGATCCTCTAGGTTCGAGAGGAAAGCTGCCGGCGATCGGCGGATGAATCGAGACTGTACGCGACGGTGGGATCACCGAGCGAACGGACTCCCTCGCAAGGTGAGAAGAATGACGCGACGACGCGGGATGCTGCGGGCTGTGCTGGGCGGAATGGCGGCGATCGCGATCGCCCTGGGAGGTGCGACAGCCGTCGTGGCGGCGGAAGATCCCGCGCCAACGGGTTCGATGTCCGGGACGGTGACGGCCGACGTCGGAGGAGCGGCGCTGGCGGGCATCCAGGTCTCCGCACAGCGAGATGGCGCGCTCGGCCGGTCCGACGCCGTCACCGATGCGACTGGCGGATATACGCTCACCGGCCTGGCCGACGGAACCTACCTGGTCCGCTTCTCTGCGCCGGACCGCAGCTTCGCCACGGAGTACTGGAACAACGCCAGCGACTCACTCGGCGCGCAGCGCGTCACGGTGACGAACGGGTCTGCGGCGACGGGCATCGACGCCGCGCTCGCCCCCGCGCCCTCGGCGTCTATCACCGGAACGGTCACCCGCGAGGACGACGGGACACCGGTTTCGGGCATCGCCGTCTCGGTGACCGGCCCCGGCACGGCCTGGGCATCGGGCTTCACCGATGCGTCCGGCACTTACACTCTCAACGCCCTCCCCGCCGGCTCGTACATCGTGAGGTTCCAGCCGGAGGGAACCGATCTGAAGCGCGAGTATTGGCAGAACGCCTTCGACTACTCCCAGGCGACCCCTGTCGTCCTCGCCGAGGGAGAAGCTGTCTCCGGCATCGATGCCTCCCTCGTGGCCGGGGGCGCGATCGCCGGCGTCGTCACGCGCGCCGATGACGGCGCGCCTCTCGCAAACGTCACGGTGAACGCGCTCGATGCGAACGGAGAGATCGTCGCCTTCGCGCGCACCAACCCTGCCGGCGCGTACGTTGTCGGCGGACTTCCTGCCGGTTCGTATCGCGTGCAGTTCGGCGCGCCCGCTCCCGGACTCGTCACGGAGTACTGGGAGAACGCGTACAGCTTCAACGCTGCGAAGGTCGTCGCCGTCGGTGAACTGCAGACGACCGCCGGGGTGAACGCGGCTCTTGACTCGGTCGGGTACATCAGCGGTTCGGTGACCAAGAGCGCAGACGGCTCTCGTGCACTCACCGCTATCACCGTCGCCGATGTGGAGGACAGCAGTCACGCATACTTCCTCGGCGTCGCGAACGACGGCACCTATCAGGTGGCCGTCGCGCCTGGCACCTATCGCGTGCACTTCGCGCCGTATGAGCCCGGTCTGCGAGCCGAGTACTGGGCCGACGCCTACACGGCGGGGACCGCGAACCCTGTCACGGTGACGTCCGGTGCGAACGTCGTCGGAATCGACGCGGAACTCGACGCGGCTGCCCTCGTGACCGGCACGGTCTCTCTCGACAGCAGTGAGGGGAGAGAGGTCATCGTCGAGGCCTGGTCCGGAAACGAGATCGTCGGCACGACCTTCGCTGATCTTCAGACCGGCGCGTATTCGCTCGCCCTTCCTGAAGGGTCGTTCATCCTGAAGGCCTCGGCCAACTTCTACAACGACAGCACAACGACCGCGCAGCCTCAGTTCTACGACGGCGTCGCCACGGCGGCGCAGGCGACTCCCGTCGTCGTGACCGTGGGCGCTCCCGTGTCGGGGATCGACTTCACCCTCGTCGCGGTCGCGAATCCTGAGCCGCAGCCGGGGCCCGCCCTCGCGCTCGGCGCAGGATCGATCCGCGCCGGGAATGACATCACCATCTCGGGCACGGGGTTCACGCCGGGAGCGACGATCGCATTCGAGCTGCACTCCGACCCGATCGCGCTCGGGACGCTGACTGCCGACGCGGACGGTGCACTTCAGGGCACGTTGCGTATTCCTGCGAACGTACCGGCCGGTGCGCACACCTTGGTGGCGCTGTCAGGCACGACGGTGATCTCCCGCACGGCGCTGACCGTCACCGCGGCAGCGGGGACGGGTGGTCAGGCCGGAGGAGCCGCGGCGGCACCGGGCGCAGGGCTGGCCACCACCGGTCTCGAGGCTCCGATCGCGATCGTGGTGATCGGCGTCGTCCTGGCCATGATGGGTGGGCTGCTCGTGCGGCGTCGCCGCGTCGAGAGCTGAGACTCAGCCGGGAACCGTCTCGATCACCGGTGATCCGAGAGCGGCACCACCGGCACTCGGACAGCGTGGAGGCGCGATGATTCGCGGGACGGGGCATTCCTTGTGAACGAGCAACGTGTGTCTGAATGGGTAGCACAAAGCGTGGCGAGGATCGACCCGGCGACACGTCTGTTCGTGGTCGACCACCTGGACGAGATCCTCGGCGAGACCCCCGATGGTGGGTTCGATATCCAAGCGAGCCTTGAGGTGTTGTCGTCGTGCGACCGGAGGCTGCCGTCGGGAATGGAAGCACGTCTCGCGCTTCCCTGGGGAGACAGCGTCACGCTGGAAACGGAGCTGCCGTCGCTGGACAGGGTTCCGGTTCTGGACCCGTACGAGCCGCCGTCCCTCTATGTTTTCTCCCGTGAATACTGGGCCATGCCGAACGACCGAGAAGAGCATCGGTGCCCGTATGACGGAAACCCGTGGGGAGATGCCTACGCGGTCGAGTATGTGTGCGGTCGTTCGCCTCGAGAGCGAGATCTCGATTGGGAGTTCACGAGAACGGTCTGGGTGCGCCCGAGAGAAACACCCTGAGCCTCGAGATCGAGAAGTGATCCGTCGCCATGGATCTCGGCGGCCAGGCTCAGGCACGGGCCCGAGGCGATGACCAGTCGGGCAACATCGTGTCAGTCGAGCAGCCGCTCGATCACTCGTGCCACACCGTCGTCGTCGTTCGAGGTGGTCGTCTCGTCGGCTGCGTCCTTCACCGGAGGTTCGGCGTCGGCCATCGCGACCCCGTGACCTGCCCAGCGGAGCATCTCGACGTCGTTGAGCGCATCGCCGAAGGCCACCACGTCGGCGCGGTCGATGCCGAGGTGGTCGCAGAGCCGGGCGAGGCCCGTCGCCTTGGTGACGCCCTCGGCCATGACCTCGACGAACGGGGCTCCGGAGAGCGTGGCCTCGAAGCCGGTGAGTCCGAGTGAGCGCACCACGTCGAACAGCGCGTCGGGCGCGAGCTCGGGGTGTCGGATCACGAACTTCAGGCTGGGAGCGGCGAGCACCTGCTCCAGAGGCACGCCGCCCATGGTCGCAGGGTCGCGTTTGTGGTCGGCGAGAGCGGCGATCGCGGCGTAGCCGTCTTGTGCCACGAACGTCTCGCCGGCGTCGCGCACGCTTGCGAACAGCGGGCCGGGGATGCTCGCGCGCAGAGCCTCGGCCAGCGTGCGGATCGTGTCAGCGGGAAGCTCTTCGGCGAACAGCATCCGCCCGTCGTCGAGGCGCACCGCGTACGCGCCGTTGCTGCACAGCGCCCAGCCGTCGAACCCGGCATCCGCCGCGATGGCCCGCAGCCCGACCGGCTGACGGGCGGTGACCGGCACGACGTGGATGCCACGGGCGCGCGCGGCGTCGAGAGCCGCGCGGGTGCGTGGGGTGACGGTCGATGTCGAATCGAGAAGGGTGCCGTCGAGATCGGTGGCGATCAGGCGCACACTCATGGGGTCGACATTCAGGAGAAGATCATCGGCATGTCGTCGTCGTCATCGGCGCCGCCGGTTCCGAGACGGCGGCTATCGAGGTCGACGACGACGGGAACGTGATCACTGGGCTGCTCGCCCTTGCGCTCGTCGCGGTGGATGGACGCGCCCTGCACGGCCTCGGCCAGCGTGCGCGAGCCGAGCACGAAGTCGATGCGCACGCCCTCGTTGCGCGGGAACTTCAGGCGCTGATAGTCCCAATAGGTGAAGCCTTCGGGTATCAGCGGGCGCACGACGTCGGTCACCCCGGCATCCTGGAACGCGAAGAACGCGTCGCGCTCCTGCGGAGAGACATGGGTGGACCGGCCGATCACGATGTCGGGATCGCCGTTGTCGACGTCGAACGGAATGATGTTGAAGTCGCCGACCAGGGCCAGCGGCAGGTCGGGGTTCGCCGACAGCTCGGCGGCCGTCGACTTCTTCAGCTGCTCCAACCAATGCAGCTTGTAGAGATAGTGCGGGTCTTCGAGGGAGCGGCCGTTGGGCACGTACAGGCTCCACACCCGAACCCCGTCGACCATCACGCCGAGCGCGCGGGCCTCGAGCGGAGCATCCGGCCCCTCATGCCCCTTCGCGAAGCCCGGCATGCCGTCGAACGACGTGCGCACATCGGTGACGGGCAGGCGGCTCGCGATTGCGACGCCGTTCCACTGATTCAGGCCGTGCACCTCGACGTGGTAGCCGGCCTCTTCGAACGGCCCGTAGGGGAACTGCTCGGGCTTGCACTTGATCTCCTGCATCGCCAGCACATCGATGTCTTCTCGGACGGCGAACTCGACGGTGCGGGTGACGCGGGTGCGGATGGAGTTGACGTTCCAGGTGGCCAAGCGCATGCCTCCAGCCTAGTTGCGAGATCCGACACACGAGCCCGCGCTGGGTCCGTCGCCCGCGACCTGTATGGCGGTCACCTGCATTACCGCCGGACGGATGCATGAGCCGCAAGGCCGGGAGTTCATGCATCCGGTCAAACCTCATGCCTCCGCGCAGTGCGTCCCAGGCTTCTACACTGGATGCCGTGACCGCACTCGACGCAGACCGCCAGACACTCCTCGACCTCATCAAGGACGAGGCGGTGTTCCACGGCGACTTCACCCTCTCCAGCGGCAAGAAGGCGACGTACTACGTCGATATGCGCAAGCTCACGCTGGACCACCGTGCCGCTCCCGCGATCGGCCGCATCATGCTCGACCTGATCGGCGACCTCGATGTCGTGGCCGTCGGCGGGCTCACGCTCGGCGCCGACCCGATCGCGAACTCGGTGCTGCACGCCTCGGTCGCTGCCGGCACTCCGCTCGACGCGTTCGTCGTGCGCAAGGAGCCGAAGGACCACGGCCGCGGCCGCCAGATCGAAGGCGCCGATGTCAAGGGCAAGCGCGTCGTCGTGCTCGAAGACACTTCGACCACCGGGCAGTCGGCGCTCAAGGCCGTCGAAGCCCTGCGCAAGGAAGGCGCCGAGATCGTCGCCGTCGCCGTGATCGTCGACCGCAAGACCGGTGCGCAGGCGGCGATCGAAGCCGAGGGCCTCGAGTGGCGCGCGGCCTTCGACCTCGACGACCTCGGACTCGACCCGCAGTGACCCGCTACGCCCTGGCCGTCGACGTCGGCGGCACCAAGATGGAGGCCGCGCTCGTCGCGGAGGACGGCGTGCTCGTCGAGGGCAGCCGGAGCCGGCAGACGACCGGTCGCGAAGCGACACTCGCGTCGCTCGACGCCTCGGTGGTCGCGATCGTCGAACATGCTCTCGCGGCTCTGCCCGCGGACGCCCTGCTCGTCGGAGCGGGAGTCGGCAGCGCCGGCCCCATCGACCGCACCGCCGGCGCGATCATGCCCGTGAACATGCCTCTGGCGCGTGGTTTCAGGCTCGAGGAGTCGGTCCGTGCGGCGGCATCCACGGTCATGGGGAGCGACGTGCCCACCGTGCTCGGTCACGACGGTGGTGCACTCGCGCTCGCCGAGTCCTGGCTCGGGGCCACGCAGGGGGCCGGTGCCTCGCTGTCGATCGTCGTCTCGACCGGAGTCGGTGGGGGCTTCGTCGCGAACGGTGCGTACATCCCCGGAGCCACCGGCAACGCCGGCCACCTCGGTCAGGTCCGTCGCGAAGGCGGTCTGACGCTCGAAGAGATCGCCTCAGGGCCGGCGAGTGCGGCCTGGGCGCAGCGGCAGGGATGGACAGGCGCCACGGGTGAAGACCTCGCACGGGATGCGGCTGCCGGTGACCTCGTCGCGCGGGCGGCGATCGAACGTTCGGCGCGCGAGGTGGGAGAGGCTCTCGCGGATGCCGCCACCCTCGTCGACCTCGACGTGGTCGCCATCGGCGGCGGATTCTCGCGGGTGTCGGCGGACTACATCGACCTCGTGCAGCAGGCTCTGACCGGCAGCGCGGCGCATGAGTACTCGCGTCGCACCCGGGTCGTGCGCTCGGGGCTCGGTGACGAGGGGCCGCTCATCGGCGCCGCCGCCCTCGTGCTGCGGTAGGGAGGTCCGTCCGCACGCGCTGATCAGCCGCGCGCCGCGAGCAGATGTCGTGGTGGTCCTTCGAGGCGGGCGACGGAGATCTTGAGGTCGGTGACGTCGGCGGCCACAGCGTCGATGCGGGCACTGAGCTTCTCATCGACGGCGTCGATGCGAGCCGTCAGCTTCTCGTCGACGGCATCGATGCGTGCGCTGAGCTTCTCGTCGACGGCGTCGATGCGGTCGGTCAGCTTCTGCTCCACCGTGTCGAAGCGGTCGTCGACCCGGCGGACCATCCAGGCGCCGGCGGCGAAGAGGCTGGTGCCGAGGGTGAGCACGATGCCGATGGCGCTGAGGACGATCGTGAGGGTCTCGGTGGTCACGGTCTCATCCTCTTCCCGTGGTGAGCAGGTGTCGTGGGGGTCCTTCGAGGCGGGCGACGGAGATCTTGAGGTCGGTGACGTCGGCGGCCACAGCGTCGATGCGGGTGCTGAGCTTCTCGTCGACCGCGTCGATCCTGTCGTCGACCCGGCGGACCATCCAGGTGCCGGCGGCGAAGAGGCCCGTGGTGATCGTCAGCGCGACGCCGATCGCGCTGAGGACGATCGTGAGGACCTCGGTGGACACGCGCGCTCTCCTTTACTGCCGATGGGTGTGCTGCGGATAGGTATGTCAGCGAGGTTACGCCGCAGTCGCCCCTGTGTGCGCCGGTATTCCAGCATCTGTGAAGAGGCTGCCGGCGCCGCGAGATGTGGAGAGGAGGTCAGTCCGCAGCAGGTGTCGGCCGGGGCGATCGTGCGGCGACCAGCACGAGCATCGGGACGAGCGCGCACAGGGCGGCGGACACGAGGAACGTCGTGCTCGATGCCGGGTCTCGACCGATCAGGAGGATCAGGGCGGGCACGAAGGTGCCGCCCACGGCTCCGCACGCGACGAGGGCGCCGGTCACCGCGGCGCTGCGAGCGGGGTCGAGGTGGTCGAGCGCGAGGCCCAGGATGAGCCCGTAGCTCGGGGCGAGGAGCACGACCACGGCGGCCAATGCAACGAGTGCCCCCGCGGGTGCGGACGCCACCAGCAGTCCTGCGACCGCCATCAGGATCGCGGCGGCGCCCGTGGCGGTGATGAGGATCGCGATCGGTGACACGGAGAGACGGCGCAGGGCCGCCGCGCCGAAGCGACCGACGGCCATCAGCGTCCAGAACGCCGAGGTCCCCAGCGCGGCGAGGCCTGGGTCGACCCCGAGGATCCGCTCGGGGATCACGGCCGACCAGCCGGAGAGCACGGTCTCGACGCCGACGTAGAGGGGGAGGGCGACGGCGAACGGCAGGAGCACGAGCAGCCCGCGGACGTCGCGGCGCGCGGGAGCCGCGGTGCGGGCATCCGGCGACACCGACCCCGTGAGCATCGCGATCGTGAGCAGCGGAACGATCGCCAGGATGCCGAGCGTCGCACGCACACCCGAGCCGGCGGCGACGATCAGCGGGGTGACGGCGGCGCAGACGGCCACCGTGCCGAGCAGTGCGCTGAGCAGACCCGTCGCGCTGCCGACCGACAGGGACTTCGCGGCGACCGACCCGGAGGCCTCGACCAACCCGAACCCGAACCCGGCGACGACAGCCGCGGTGATGAACACGGCGGGCGTGCCGGCCAGGGCCACGGTGACGATCGCGGCGGCCTGGAGGGCGCTGCCGAGCATCAGCACGGTGCGCGGAGGCCGGCGCATCAGGAGCGGACTCGACGCCAGCACCCCGACCAGGAGCCCGGCGAACAGCGCGGGCACGGCGGCGCTGAGGTCGGCCGTGATCGTCCGCTCGGTGGAGGGGAGGATGGCGGGAACGAACGCGGCCGTGACCCCGAGACCCGCGAAGGCGGTGAACAGTCCCGTCCGCGCGCGTACGATCCCGTCGGTCACGCCCCCGCCGTCCGCACGCGGTGCACGGCGGCGAATGTGTCGCGCAGCGCCTCCATCGAGCGGTCGTAGTTCGACTGGGCGACGCCGATGAAGATGCAGTCGACCACCATGAGCTGGGCGATCCGGCTGCCGAGCGCGCCGGAGCGGAAGCCGGTCTCACGGGCGGCCGTCGTCAGCACGATGTCGGCCTGATCGGCCAGCGGTGCGCCGGCGTGGTTCGTGATCGCGATGGTGGTCGCTCCGGCCTGCCGGGCGAGCAGCAGGAACTCGATCGTGTCGGTGGTGGCACCGGTGTGCGACACCGCGATCGCGACATTGCCGGGGCCGAGCGTCGCCGCCGAGGTCCACGCCGCGTGCGGGTCCGACCACTCCAGCGCCGTGCGTCCGATACGGGTGAGCTTGCGCTGCAGGTCGAGTCCGACGATGGAGCTCGCGCCCACACCGAAGATGTCGACCCTGGTCGACGAGGTGATGGCGTCGACCGAGGCCCGCAGCGAATCGGTGTCGAGCACCTTGGCGGTGTCGGCGAGGGAGAGCGTCTCGGCGAGCGACACCTTCGCGACGATGTCGGTCAGGGTGTCGTTGCGGTCGATGTCGCCGGAGACGGCGGGGAGCGCGGCCGTGTCGAAGGTCTCGCGCTCGACGTCGCGCAGCACGTGGTTGCGCAGCTCGCGCACGTGCTCGTATCCGAGGCGTTTGCAGAACCGCACGACCGAGGTGGTCGAAGTGTCGCAGCGCTGGGCGAGCTCGGCGACGGAGAGGCCGGCGGTGCCCGCGGGGTCGGCGAGGAACAGATCGGCGATGCGCTGTTCACTCGGACGCAGTTCGGGGCGGATCGCGCGCATGCGGACGAGGACGGGGTGTGCGCCGGCATCGTCGCGGGCGGCTTCATGAGGCATGGGGTCTCCGATCACTGTTCATAACAGTAGAGGAACTTCTGTTACATCTGTAGTGACCTTCGTGTACTTTTGGTACCAACCACGACCGACGACGTTCACGGGGCGGCAGGCAACAGCGCCTGACCCGACGCCACGGCGGCGCGTCACATTCAGGAGGATCCAGCAATGAGCACAGCACGCTGGGCGTCACTCGGCGCTCTCACGGCGACGGGCCTCGCCTTCGCCCTCGTCATCACCGGGTGTTCCGCACCCGCATCCGACCCGAAGCCCTCCGAGGGTGCGGCGGGCGGCGACCTCGTCATCGGCGTCACCAGCGACCCGGACACCCTGTTCCCCTGGAAGGCCACCCAGTTCCAGGCCGTCAATGTGCTGCAGAACCTGTACGGCACGCTGACCGAGTTCGACGAGGACCTCAACGTGGTCCCCGGCCTCGCCGAGTCGTGGGACGTCTCCGAAGACGGCCTCACCCTGACCTTCCACCTGCGCGAGGGCGTCACGTTCGCCGACGGGAGCACCTTCGGTTCGGAAGACGTCAAGTACTCGCTCGACGCGATCGCGGCTGAGGCGACGGCCGCCGTCGCGCGCAGCTCCCTCGCCTCGGTCACCGCGGTCGAGGCCACCGACGAGAAGACCGTCACCCTCACCCTCAGCGCTCCCGACGCCGCGCTCCCCGCGAACCTCGCCGTGATCAACATGGCGATGCTGTCCTCGGACGACACCGAAGAGGGGCTGAACACCACGCCGAACGGCACCGGTCCCTTCATCCTCGACGACCGCAAGGCGAGCCAGTCGATCACGCTCGCCAAGAACGAGGACTACTGGGGAGACACCGCGCTGCTCGACACCGTCGAGTTCCGTGTGATCCCCGACGAGTCGTCGATCGTCTCGGCGATGCAGTCCGGCAACGTGCAGCTGGCCGTGTTCGACGACCCGCTGGTCGCGCAGACCGCCGAGGGTGCCAATGTGGAGGTCGCCACGACCCCGCAGCTGAGCTACCACGCGCTGCAGCTGAACGCCACGCGCGGCGACCTCACCGACGTCAACGTGCGCCTCGCGATCCAGTGCGCGATCGACCGTCAGGAGGTGCTCGACACCGCTGCGCTCGGCGAGGGCGAGGTCACCGGCCCGATCACTTCGCCCGCGTACAAGTCCGACCCGGATGCCCGTCCGTGCCCCGAGCGCGACCTCGACAAGGCCGCCGAGTACCTGAAGAAGGCGGGCAAGGAAGACGGCGTCACCATCAAGACGATCGTCTCGCAGGGGGAGTACGCCACCTCGGTCAACGAGGCGCAGAACCTCAAGGCCCAGCTGGCGGACGCGAACATCACGCTCGACCTCGAGGTGCTCGAGTCGGGCGCGTTCGTCGACCGCTGGATCGCGGCCGACTTCGACGCGGCGGTCGCGCTCAACGGCGGTCGCCCCGACCCCGACGGCATGTACGGCCGGTACTTCACGAGCACCGGAAACCTGAACAAGGTCGCCGGCTACTCCTCGCCCGAGCTCGACGCACTGTTCGCCGAGGGCCGCCAGACAGCCGACCCGGACAAGCGGAAGGACATCTACGCGCAGGTCTCGGAGAACCTCGAGGACAACGCCGCGTGGATCTGGCTGTTCACGAGCTACACCTACACGGCGACCGCGTCGACCGTCGACGGCTTCGTCCCGATGGTGAACGGCTCGCTGCAGTACCTGCGGACCACCTCCATCAAGTAGCGGATCGAGGGGGCGCGGCCACCCCGCGCCCCCTCCCTCCCCGACGACAGGCACCCACACACGCGCATGTTCAGACAGCTCCTCCGCAACAGCGTGCTGCGACGCATCCTCGCAGCCCTCGGCACGCTCCTCGGCGTCGCCATCTTCGTCTTCCTGATGCTGCGCGCCATCCCCGGCGACCAGATCAGCTCCGGCCTCGGCACCGAGGCGGCCGCTCTCACGCCCTCGCAGCGCGCCGCCCTCGAGTCCTACTACGGCCTCGACCAGCCGCTCGTCGTGCAGTTCTTCTCGTGGCTGGGCAACATCTTCACCGGCAACCTCGGCTTCTCGTCCCGGGCGCAGACGAGCGTCCTCGACCTCACCGCCGCCGCCCTCCCCGTGACGTTCGAGCTGGCGATCTTCTCGATCGTGATCGCGCTGGCCATCGGCATCCCGCTCGGCATGCTCTCCGCCTCGAAGCCCGACTCGTTCCGCGACGGCGTCGGACAGGTCGTCGGCCTCGCCGGTCTCTCCATCCCCGCGTTCCTGCTCGGCACGGCACTCCTGGCGATCCTCGCCTCGTCGTTCGGCTTCAACCCGAACGGCCAGGCCTACGCCACGCTGTTCGAGGATCCGCTGCTGAACCTCCAGCAGATGCTGCTGCCCTCGATCGTGCTCGGCTTCGGCATCGCCGCACCGATCATGCGCACCACCCGCACGGCCGTGCTCGAGATCCGCTCCAACGACTTCATCCGCACCGCCAGGGCGAAGGGCGTCCCTCCGCGTCGCCTGCAGGTGCGCCACGTGCTCGGCAACGCTCTCGTGCCCATCGTCACGATGACCGGCCTGCAGTTCGGCTACCTCCTCGGCGGTGCCGTCGTGGTCGAGCAGATCTTCTCGCTCCCCGGCATCGGACGCCAGGTGCTGCTCGGCATCCAGCAGAAGGAGTACGCGCTCGTGCAGAGCACCGTGCTCGTGATCGCGCTCGCCTTCGTCATCGTCAACCTGCTCACCGACCTGCTGTACCGGGTCATCGATCCTCGGGTGCGTGCCGCATGACCGACATCTCTCAGACCCCGGCCCTCGCCCCCGGCGGCGGGCGCACCATGGAGCGCGTGCGTCTCCTGCTGCGCAGCCGCAGCGGACTCACCGGCCTCATCATCGTGGTCCTGCTCGCCGTGCTCAGCCTCGTCTCGGCGTTCGGCCTGCTGCCCTTCGACCCGCTCGCGCAGGACCCGCCGTCCCGCCTGCAGCCGCCGTCGGCCGTGCACTGGTTCGGCACCGATCAGTTCGGGCGCGACGTGTTTTCCCGCGTCGCCGCCGGCGTCGCCAACTCGGCGTTGATCTCGGTCGTCGCCGTGGCCTTTGCGACCGTGGTCGGCACCGTCTGCGGACTCATCGCCGGGTTCTACCGCGGCTTCTCCGACGGGGCGATCACCGCGGTCACGAACGTGCTGTTCGCCTTCCCACCGCTGCTGCTCGCGCTCTCGCTGGCTTCGGTGTTCGAGCGCAACTGGTTCACCATCGCCGTGGCCATCGCGATCGTCTACGTGCCGATCTTCATCCGCGTCACCCGCGGGCCCGTGCTGTCGCTGCGCGAGGTCGAGTACGTCAAGGCCGCCAAGAGCACCGGCCAGAGCCGCATGGCGACCATGTTCCGCCACGTGCTGCCGAACATCACGTCGATCATCATCGTGCAGGTCACGCTCTCGCTCTCGTGGGCTGTGCTCACCGAGGCCTCGCTGAGCTTCCTCGGACTCGGCACGCCGCCGCCCGCACCCTCGCTCGGTTCGATGATCTTCGAGGCGCGCACGCTCGTCACGATCGCCCCGTGGACCATGATCGCGCCCGGCGTGATCGTGGTGCTGCTCGTCGTCGGACTGAACCTGCTCGGCGACGGGCTGCGCGACAGCCTCGATCCCCGGAACAGAGGAAAGCGATGACCATGGAGGATCTCGGCGGACTGGCCACGGAGGCCAGCGATCCCCGCTATGCGGAGCTCGACCTCATGAGCGTCGCCGAACTCGCGCAGACCATGAACGAGGCGGATGCCACGGTGCCCGCCGCGGTGCAGCGCGCCCTCCCGCAGATCGTGCCCGCGATCGAGGCGACGGCCGATCGCATGGCGCAGGGCGGACGCCTGGTCTACGTCGGCGCGGGCACCCCCGGCCGCATCGGCGTGCTCGACGCCTCGGAGTGCCCGCCCACCTTCAGCACTCCGCCCGAGCTGGTGTTCGCGATCATGGCCGGAGGGCCGGGCGCGATCGTGAACCCCGTCGAGGGAGCAGAGGACGACGCGGAAGCGGGCGCAGCGGCCATCGATGCCGCGGGCATCGGTCCGCTCGACACCGTGATCGGGATCGCCTCGAGCGGACGCACGCCCTACGTGATCGCCGCCGTCCGTCGGGCGCGCGAACGCGGTGCCCTCAGCATCGGTCTCTCCTGCAACGTCGGGACCGCCCTGAGCGCGGCGGCGGAGCACGGGATCGAGGTCGAGGTCGGCCCCGAGGTGCTCTCCGGCTCCACGCGGCTCAAGTCGGGTACGGCCCAGAAGCTCGTGCTCAACATGTTCTCGACCATCTCGATGGTGCGGAACGGCAAGGCCTACGGCAACCTGATGGTGGACGTGAAGGCCACCAACCACAAGCTCCGCGAGCGGGCGATCCGAATGGTGCAGACCATCGCGGATGTCGATCGGGGCGCGGCGAAGGCGGCACTGGAGGCGACCTCATACGACGTGAAGCTCGCGTCGATCATGATCCGCCGCGGCGAGGACCTCGCTGCGGCCACCGCACGACTGGACGCGGCCGACGGTCGGCTGCGCACTGCACTGGAGGAGAACTGATGCGCGTCCTCGGACTGATCTCCGGCACCTCGCACGACGGGATCGATGCCGCCGTCGTCGACTTCACGACCAGTGGCGGCTTCACTGCCCACGGCGTGGATCTGCACGGCACGGTGCTCGCGGCGACGAGCGTGCCCTACGCCCCCGAGCTGCGGGCGCGCCTGATCGCTGCGCTGCCACCGGCGCAGACCACGCTCGCCGAGGTGGCGGAGCTCGACACCCTCATCGGGCAGGCGTTCGCCGCGGTCGCGGCCGACATCGCGGCAGAGGTCGGTGGTGTCGATGCCGTGTGCTCGCACGGGCAGACCGTCTACCACTGGGTCGACGGCGCGCACGCGCTGGGCACCCTGCAGATCGGGCAGCCGGCCTGGATCGCCGAGAAGGTCGGCGCCCCCGTGGTCTCCGACATCCGCATCCGCGACATCACGGTCGGCGGCCACGGCGCCCCGCTGGTGTCGTTCCTCGACGAGCTGCTGCTGCGTTCGCGCGCCGGGGTCTCTGCAGCCCTCAACCTGGGCGGCATCTCGAACATGACCGTGGTGCGGCAGGACGGCCTGGTCGCGTACGACATCGGCCCCGCGAACGCACTGGTCGACGCGGTCATCGTCGAGCACGACCTCAACCCGCTCGGCTACGACGACGACGCCGCGATCGCCCGCACCGGTCAGGTCGACGAGGCGCTGCTGGCTGCTCTGCTCGACGACCCGTACTACGCTCTCACCCCGCCCAAGAGCACGGGCAAGGAGCACTTCCACCTCGGCTACGTGCACGAGCACCTCGCCGCGCAGAACCGGGAGATCCCGGTCGCCGATGTGGTGCGCACCCTCACCGAGCTCACGGTCCGCACGGTCGCGCGGGACGTGGAGGCCGCCGGCATCGGGTTCCTCGCCGTGTCGGGCGGCGGATGCCGCAACCCGCTGATCCTCGACGGACTGCGCGCCGCGCTGCCGGACACCGAGGTCGTGCTGGCCGACGAGCTGGGCGCCGCGGCCGACAGCAAGGAGGCGATCCTCCTCGCTCTCATCGGCTGGTCCACGATGCACGGCGTCCCCGCGATCGTCCCCGGCGGCACCGGAGCGCGTGAGCCGCGCATCCTCGGCACCATCACGCCCGGTGTCGGACCGCTGCAGATGCCCGAACCCGTCGCCTCCATCGACTCCCTCGTGCTCACGGAGGCCGCGGCATCGTGAGCCTCCAGGTGCGCCCCGCCACCCCGGACGACCTGTCCGGGGTGCTCGAGGTGTTCCTCGCGTGCTGGCGGGAGAGCTACCGGGGTGTTCTCCCCGACGCGGGGATCGACGCGATGACGGATGAGCGTGCCGAGGCCCTGTGGCGCCGGGTGCTCGCCGAACCGGTCGGCGTCGTGCTCGTGGCCGTCCGCGACGGCGGGATCGTCGGGATCACCCGGTACGCCGCGACCACTGCCGACGACGGGCGGATCGACGGGGCCGTGCACTCCCTGTACGTCTCGCCACGCGCCCATGGCGGTGGGATCGGCGGTGCGCTACTGGCGCAGGCGACCGCAGACCTGCGGGACGCCGGCGCCGAGGCCGCAACGCTGTGGGTGTTCGCGGCGAACGCGCCGTCGATCGGCTTCTACGAGGCGAAGGGCTGGCACCCCGACGGCGCCACCCGCACGCAGCCGGAGTTCGGTGAGCCCGAACAGCGCATGCGCAAGGAGTGGGCATGAGCGGAGTCCTGAGATGAGCGGAGTCCTGAGATGAGCGGAGTCCTGAGATGAGTGCCGTGAAGCGCATCCGCGTGCTCCGCGTCCCGTCGCCCCTGGTGCGTCCGTTCGTCACGGCGGTGCGGCAGACGGAGCACCTCGACGTCGTGCTCGTCGAGGTGAGCGACGTCGACGGTCGTCGAGGATACGGCGAAGCCGCCGTGAGCTGGCGCGTGACGGGGGAGAGTCCGCCGAGCGTTGCCGCCGTGGTGGCAGGGCCCCTCGCCGAGGTCGTGCTCGGACGGAACGCCGGTGACCCCGGGATCGCCGCCGACATCGCCCGTGCGGTGTGGGGCAATGCCGCGGCCCGCAGCGCGGTCGAGTGCGCCGTCGCCGACCTCGCCGCCCAGCAGCGCGGACTCCCGCTTGCGCAGAGCCTCGCGAGCGCACCGGCGCCCGCGCGCATCGGCACCGACATGACCCTGTCCGCGGGCGAGCCGTCCGCGCTGGCAGCCGTTTCCGAGGAGCACGTCGCCGCGGGCTTCGGATGCCTCAAGATCAAGGCGTCCGCTGCGCACGACACGATCGCCGGGCTCCGGGCCGTGCGTGCCGCGGTCGGGCCTGGCATCACGCTGCGCGTCGACGCCAACCAGGCCTGGGATGTCGAGACCGCGATCCGGGTGATCCGGTCCGCCGAAGACGAGGGGCTCGGGCTCGAACTCGTCGAGCAGCCGGTCGCGGCGCACGACCTCGACGCGCTCGCCGCGGTCACGGCCGCCGTCGGCACGCCGATCATGGCCGACGAGTCGGTGCGCACGGCGCGGGATGTCCGGGTCGTCGCCGACCGTGGTGCCGCAGACCTCGTGAACATCAAGCTCGCCAAGACCGGCGGCCTGGCCGAGGCCTTCGTTGCGGCAGAAGTCGCCCGCACAGCGGGTCTGGGCGTGGTGATCGGCTGCATGATGGAATCGCACGTCGGCGTGACGGCCGCCGCCCACCTGGCCGCCGCTGTCGCCCCCGACGTGGTGCACGACCTGGATGCCGCGTTGTGGCTGCGGAGCTCGCCCGTGGTGGGTGGCGTGGCGCTGTCCGGAGACATGCTGGAACCCGGATCGGGCACCGGACTGGGCATCACCACCCTCGCATCCGATACCCGGCCCGACACCCTCGTCGACCTCGTCGACCGCTCGGAGGTGCGCGCATGACCGCCGCCGTTGCCGTCACCGCTGTTCTGGCGACGGATGCCGCGCCGCGGGGCGCCGTCGCCGGTGTCGTGACCGATGCGGGCCGTGACGTCGCCGCGGGTGGTCTGGCGGACCTCGCCGGAACCCCGATGACCACCGAGACCGCCTTCGACATCGCCTCGGTGTCGAAGGTCGCCGCGACGACGACCGCGATCCTGCGACTGGTCAGCCGCGGTGACCTCGGCTTCGACGACCCGGTCGACCGTTTCGTGCCCGGCGCCGCCTGCGCCCCGGGCACGACCGTGCGCCATCTGCTCCAGCACCGTGCAGGACTCTGGGAGTGGCAGCCGCTCTACCTCGACCGCGAGCACGCCGGTGATGCCGCTGCGGCCGCCGACGCCCTCCCGCTGCGCTACGGCCTCGACGAAGGTCGTCATTACTCCGACCTCGGGTTCATGCTCCTCGGCCGCATCGTCGCGGCGGTCACCGGACTGCCCCTGGATGCCGCGGTGCGCGAACTGGTGACCGCGCCCCTCGGCCTCGATCACACCGGGTACGGACCCGTCGACCGCCCCGTCGCCTCGTCCGCCGTGGGCGACGCCGCCGAGCGTCGCATGGTCGCGACCGGAGAGCCGTATCCGATCCTCACCGTCGACAAGGACTTCGCCTGGCGTGACGGCGAGATCGCCGGCGTCGCGAACGACGGCAACTGCTTCCATGCGTTCGGGGGCGTCTCCGGTCACGCCGGGCTGTTCAGCACCGTCGATGACCTGCTGACCCTGGGGGCGGCGCTCGCCGCTCCGGAGCGGCATCCGGAGCTGTGGGGGCCGGATGCGGTCGCCGAACTGTTCCGGGACGGACCGGATGCCGCGCAGGCGCTGGGCTGGCGCAGCGAGACGATCGCCGTCTCCGGGCGGCCGACCCGCATGGTCTGGCACCCGGGATTCACAGGCTGCGCCCTCGGGCTCGTTCCGGGAACGGGAGCAGCCGCCGTGCTGCTGACCAACCGCCTGTTCGCGGTCACACCCGCACCGACCGATCTGCTGTGGCGCGCCGCGCTTCCCGCACTCCTCGACGACCACGAACCTCTCCGCGAAAACGAAGGAACGAGAACACCATGAGCACCACCGAGCCCGTGCTGAGCATCAGCGGCCTCGCCGTCGCCTTCCGGACCGGTTCCGAGCTGGTCACCGCGATCAGCGACGTGAACATCGACATCGCCGCCGGTGAGACGGTCGCGATCGTGGGCGAGTCGGGGTCGGGCAAGTCGACCACCGCGGCTGCGGTCAACCGTCTGCTCCCCGAGAACGGGGTGATCACGGCCGGCAGCATCCGCTTCGACGGGCGCGAGCTGACCGACCTGCCCGAGAACGCGATGATCTCCCTGCGCGGCGCCGGGATCGGCCTCGTGCCGCAGGACCCGATGTCGAACCTCAATCCGCTCATGCGCGTGGGCGAGCAGATCGGCGAGGCGCTCGAGGTGCACGGCCACACACACGGCGATGCCACGAAGGCGCGGGTCGTCGAGCTGCTCGAGATGGTGGGGATCGCGGATGCCGCGCAGCGCGCCCACCAGTACCCGCACGAGTTCTCCGGCGGCATGCGCCAGCGCGTGCTGATCGCGATGGGTCTGGCCTGCAAGCCGCGCCTGCTGATCGCGGACGAGCCCACCTCCGCCCTCGATGTGACCGTGCAGCGACGCATCCTGGACCAGCTCGACACGCTCACCGACGAGCTCGGCACCGCGGTGTTCCTGATCACGCACGACCTGGCCCTCGCCGCCGAGCGCGCCGACCGCATCGTCGTGATGTTCCGCGGCCGCGTCGTCGAGGAGGGCACCTCGGCGCAGGTGCTCGGCGCCCCGCAGCACGAGTACACCCGGCAGCTGCTCGCCGCGGCCCCGAGCCTCGCCTCGCGCCGGGATGCGCTGCCGCAGCGCGAGGCCGCCACGGGCACGCCCTTCGTCGAGATCCGGAACCTCCGCAAGGAGTTCGCCCTCCGCGCGCCCAAGGCCGGGGAGCCGCAGACCTTCACGGCCGTCGACGGCGTCAGCTTCGAGATCCGCCGCGGCACCACGGTGTCGATCGTGGGAGAGTCGGGCTCCGGCAAGTCCACCACCGCGAACATGGTGCTCGGGCTCGAAGACGCCACGTCCGGCTCGATCCTGTTCGACGGGCTCGACCTCACCACGCTCCGCCGCAAGGAGCTGTTCGCCCTGCGTCGTCGTGTGCAACCGGTGTTCCAGAATCCCTATGCCTCGCTCGACCCGCGCTACTCGATCGAGCAGTCGATCGCCGAGCCGTTGCGCGTGCACCGCATCGGCACCACGGCCTCGCGTCACGCGCGCGTGCTCGAGCTGTTGGAGCAGGTCGCGCTGCCGGCCGCCATGGCCGAGCGCCTGCCGCACGAGCTCTCGGGCGGACAGCGTCAGCGTGTGGCGATCGCCCGGGCCCTGGCGCTCGAACCCGAGCTCGTGGTGCTCGACGAGGCGGTGTCGGCGCTCGACGTGCTGGTGCAGGCGCAGATCCTCGACCTGCTCGCCGACCTGCAGAAGCGCCTGGGCCTGAGCTACCTCTTCATCAGCCATGACCTTGCTGTGGTGCGGATGATCTCCGACGAGGTGCACGTCATGCAGCGCGGTGTCGTGGTCGAGAGCGGCACGCCCGAGCGCATCTTCGACGCTCCGCAGCACCCGTACACGCGCGAGCTGCTGGCCGCGATCCCCGGGGCTTCGCTGGCGTCCTGACAGAGGTTCTCCGGCGGCCGCAGACTCAGCGTCTGCGGTCGTCGTCGTCCCAGGGGCCTTCCCACCAGCCGGCGCGCCCGTCGTCCGAGCCGCCGCGTCCTCGGCGCGAGCGCACGAACTGCACGATGAACACCGTCAGCGAGCTGAGCAGGATGAGGAAGACGACGAGGAACAGCAGGTCGTTCTGATTCATGGGCGTTTCCCCTCCGCGGCATCCGCCACGATCTTCGCGATGCGGGCGGACCGGGTCTCCGGCCGTTTGGCCATCGCGATGTGCGTGAGGCCGAACTTCTTGACCGACTTCGGGAACGCGTCCCAGTTCTCGCGTGCGGCGGGGACGGCATCGAGCGCGGCGGAGAGCTCCTCGGGTTCGATCCCGGCCTCCGGTCCGTCGAGAACCGTCCAGGAGCCGTTCGCCTTCGCCACCTCGAGCACACGGATACCGGCGGGAGCCAGCAGCCCCTCGGCCTCGAGCTCCGCGATGCGCGCCTTGTTCGTGGCCGCCCAGCCGCTGCCGGGACGACGAGGAGAGAACCACTGACCGTTGGCGCGGTCGCCCGTGCCGTCGTCGAACACGCGCACCGGGCCGTCGATCCATCCGAAGCAGAGTGCCTGCCGCACGGCGTCCTCGTAGCCGACGCCGTCGGACGATCCGCGCACGCTGAGCAGCCAGACGCCCGCCGTGCGCTCATGGTTCTCCGCGAGCCAGGCACGCCAGGCCGCGGCATCCGCCGCCCTGAGCCGTTCGCCGTCGTCGAGCGCGCCCATGGGCTACTTCTTGGTCTTCACCGTCGTGATCGTCTCGGTGATCCGCGGCAGCAGGTCGGCCACGGACTGCACGATCTCGTCGGGGCGGAACGGGTACTTCTCGATCTCGGCCTGATCGCTGATGCCGGTGAGTACCAGCACCGTGTGCAGGCCCGCCTCGATGCCGGCGACCACGTCGGTGTCCATGCGGTCGCCGATCATGCCGGTGCGCTTCGAGTGCGCGCCGATCTTGTTCAACGCCGAACGGAACATCATCGGGTTCGGCTTGCCGACGACGTACGGCTCCTTGCCGGTGGCCTTGGTGATGAGGGCGGCGATCGCTCCGGTGGCGGGGAGCGGTCCGTCGGTGCTCGGGCCTGTGGCATCGGGGTTCGTGACGATGAAGCGCGCGCCGCCGATGATGAGGCGGATGGCCTTGGTGATCGCCTCGAACGAGTAGTTGCGCGTCTCGCCGACGACCACGAAATCGGGGTTCGTCTCGGTCATGATGAAGCCGGCGTCGTGCAGGGCGGTGAGGATACCGGCCTCGCCGATCACGAACGCCGAGCCGCCGGGGAGCTGCTGCTTCAGGAAGTCGGCGGTCGCGAGCGCCGAGGTCCAGATGCGCTCCTCCGGCACGTGCAGCCCGCTGATGCGCAGGCGTGCCGACAGGTCGCGCGCGGTGAAGATCGAGTTGTTCGTGAGCACCAGATACGGGATGCCCGCGCTCTCCCATCCGGCGAGCAGTTCGGAGGCTCCGGGGATGGCGTCGTTCTCATGGACGAGCACGCCGTCCATGTCGGTCAGCCAGCATTCGATGTCGTCACGTTGTGCCATGAGCACAGCCTAGAGGCCGGAGGTGACGCGCACCTGACCGTGTTGCGGCGGTGGCTAGGCGCTCAGCCAGACCACCTGGGCCGCGCCATCGGGCAACGCCGCTTCCGTGCCGTCGATCTCGGCCCCGGATGCCGTGACCGTCACGGTCGACGCGACCGCCAGTCCGAGTGCTTCGAGGGCTCGGAGCAGCTCGGGGTCGCGGTCGTCGACCCGCAGCACCTGTCCCGTGTGCCCGACCGGCGCGTCGGCGAGCAGCACGAACGGTACGCGCTCGATGCGACCGTCGGCGTCGGGGATCGCGTCGCCGTGCGGATCGAAGCGGGGGCGTCCCAGGCGCGCGTCGATGCCTTCGAGCAGTCGGTCGCTGATGGTGTGCTCGAGCACCTCGGCCTCGTCGTGCACCTCGTCCCAGCCGTAGTCGAACTCCTGCACCAGCCAGGTCTCGATCAGGCGGTGTCGGCGCACCATCGCGAGGGCGCGCGCCGTGCCCGTGTCCGTCAGCCGCACCGCGCCGTAGGGCACGTGCGAGACGAGGCCGGCGGCGGCGAGCTTCTTCACCATCTCGGTGACGGACGACGGCGCGATGCCGAGCTTCGCGGCGAGCACCGAGGGAGTGATCGGTGCGTCCTGCCACTCGGTGTGCGCGTAGACGGTCTTCAGATAATCGTCAGCTGCCGGGGATGCCACCGGTCCAGCCTACGTGGTGCTGTCGCGCGCCCACGCGGTGAGTCCGTGGATGAGTGCCCGCACCCCGATCTCGAACGTGCGGCGGGCGGGGTCCGTGCTGAGCTGCGCCCTGGCGGCCTCGGCCTCGGCGAACGTCGGGAAATCCGGCGCGAGTGCACCCGGGGCCATGTTGTCTGCGGGCGCGAGGGCATCCAGGGCGGAGCCGATGATGAACGACTCCAGCGCCACGATGGCGTCCACGATGGTGACGGTCGGCCAGCCGTCGTCCGCGAGCAGGCGTGCGATCTGCTCGTAGTCGGCGAACGAGCCCTCGTCGGCATCGATCGGTGAGGTCGCCAGCATCACCATGGCCTCGGGGGCGGCGATCGCGGCGTCGCGGTAGCTGTGGGCCCAGGTGAGCAGTGCCTCCTCGACGGACATCTCGTGCCGCACGGGGGAGATGAGCGCGCGGCTGACCTGCCCGCGCATGGCCCGGATCACGGCGTCGCGGTTCGCGAAGTGGTGGTAGAGCGCCGAGGTGCGAACGCCCAGGGATTCCGCGAGCGCGGTCATCGTGAACTGGCGCGGTGTGCGCTGCGCGCTGAGGGCGAACGCGGCCTTCAGGATGCGCTCCTCGGTGAGCACCCGGGTCGACGGTCGGCCGACGCTGCGCGGAGATTTCGTCATCGTGCTCGATTCTGCTCGGGCGTCTGGTATTTTATTGAAACTCTTTCAATACCGAAGGATCCAATACCGACGAAGGTACAGCCATGACCGGTTTCGACGCCGACACCATTGTCACCGGCGCGCACGTGGTGACGATGGACCCGCGCCGCCCGCATGCCACCGCGTTCGCGGTGCGTGACGGTCGCTTCCTCGCCGTGGGTGACGATGCCCTGGTCCGCGAGCTGCGCGGGCCCCGCACCGTCGTGCGCGACCTCGGCGGCGCGACCGTGACCCCCGGCCTCATCGACGCGCACCTGCATCCGATCCAGGGGATCGAGCTGACGGCCGGGATCGACCTGGGCGGTCTCACCACCGGCGCGGCGCTGCTGACCGCGCTGCGCGCCGAGGCCGATCGTGCGCTCGCCGAAGATGCCGACCCGTGGGTGCGCGGCTGGAACCTCGACTACGACGTGTTCCACGAGCTGCCCATGACGGCGGAGGCGATCCAGGATGCGGTGCGCGGACTCCCCGCACTGTTGATCGTGTTCGACGGCCACACCGCCCTCGCCAGTCGTGCCGGGCTCGAGCGTGCGGGCATCACCCGCGCACGCGAGTTCGAGGACTCGTCCTGCGTCGTCGTCGATGCCGATGGCCGCCCGACCGGGGAACTGCGCGAGCTCGGCGCCTATGAGCCCGTGCGACTGAGCGCCCCGGCACTGACCCGCGATCAGACCCTCGCGGTCGGCCATGATCTGCTGCGCGGCCTGCGCGACTCCGGCCTCACCGGCGGCACGATCATGGATGGCGGCTTCGCCACGCTCGCACTGCTCGACGCCCTGGAGCAGGGGCCGGGGCTGCCGATCCGCATCGTCTCGGCCATCGACCACGAGCCCGGCTTCGACGAGGATCGGACCGCCGCGAACCTCGCGATGCGCGACCGCCGTGGTGACCGGTGGCGCGGGGGCGTGGTCAAGCTCTACGCCGACGGCGTGGTCGAGACCGGCACCGCCTGGCTGCACGAACCCGACAGCGCGGGCGCGGGCCTGGAGCCGTTCTGGAAGGACGCGGCCGCCTATGCCCGCACCGTGCGCAGATACGCCGAGGCCGGATTCCAGGTGGCGACGCACGCGATCGGCGACCGGGCCGTCGGGGAAGTCGTCGACGCCTATCTCGCGGCCGGGGTGCGCAGCGCCGCAGGAGCTCCGCACCGCATCGAGCACCTCGAGACCACGACCGACCGCGACGTGGCCCGTATCGCCGCAGCCGGGATCACCGCCTCGATGCAGCCCCTGCACATGCAGTGGCGCAAGGCCGACGGCTCGGATGACTGGTCGAGCAGGCTCGGGCCCGTGCGTGCGGCTCGCGCCTGGCGTGTGCGCGACTACTGGGAGGCCGGGGCGCCCCTCGCCCTCGGGTCGGACTGGCCCATCGCGCAGAACGATGCCCGCATCGGCCTCGCGTGGTCGATGCTGCGCCGCCGCCCGGGCGACCCCGACGCCCCGGTCTTCGAGCCCGACCAGGTGCTCACCCCGTACCAGGCGCTGCACGGATACACCGTCGGCGCCGCCCGGGCCCAGGGAGATGCCGACCTCGGCTGCATCGCCCCCGGGTTCCGGGCCGACTACGCCGTGTGGGCGGAGAACCCGCTGCACGTCTCCCCGGACGACCTCCCCGACCTCCCCGTGCAGGGGACCGTCGTCGGTGGCACCGAGCCCTGACCCCGGGCTCGACCGCACCCTCCCGCACCTTCCCGCGCTCTCCCTTCGGATTCGTACCCCCCTTCACACTGAGGTGACTCCAATGCCTGAATTCGGCGCTCTCGCGCTCCTCCCGATCGTGGTGATCCTGATCGTCGCGGTCGCCACCAGACGCACCCTCTTCGCCCTGTTCTGCGGCACCGTCGCCGGGGCACTGATCCTCGGCGGCTGGGGCGGCTTCGACGTCTGGGTCGAATACACCGGAAAAGCCCTCTCCAACGAGACGGCGCAGTGGCTGCTGCTGATCGTCGCGCTGTTCGGCATCCTGATGATGCTGTTCGAGAAGTCCGGCATCGTGACGGACTTCGCGAACTGGGCTGAGCGGTTCGTCACCTCCCGCCGCAAGTCGATGGTGCTGACGTTCCTGTTGTCGGTCGTGCTGTTCGTCGACGACTACCTGAACGTGCTCACCACGGGCACGTCGATGAAGCAGGTCACCGACCGCTACCGGGTGCCGCGCACGCAGCTCGGCGCGATCATGAAGATGACGGCCGTGCCGATCGCCGTCCTGATCCCGGTCTCGACGTGGGCGCTGTTCTTCTCCGGACTGTTCGAGGCGCAGGGGGTCACGGTCGGAGGCACCGGGTTCGGTGCCTACCTGCAGGCGATCCCCTTCATCTTCTTCGGCTGGGCGGCTCTCGCCGTCGCGCTTCTCATGAGCATCGGCTGGCTACCGAAGCTCGGCGCGATCAAGCGTGACGCGATCCGGGCGGAGCGGGACGGCGACGTCTTCCCGCTCGGCACCACCGACGACGAGCGACGGGCCGAAGGCGCGGCGCTCCTGGCCGAGCTGAAGGTCGACGACCCCGACGGCTCGACCGCGCAGCGTGTCGCGACGGCGCTCGCGACCTCGACCGAGACCGACCGCAAGCCGCAGCCGTGGGGTTTCCTGATCGCCATGGCCGTGCTCGTCGGAGTGACGATCGCGACGAACGCCAACGTCGTCGCCGGCACCGCCGCGTCTCTCGCCGTGACGATCGTGATCGTGCTCGTGCAGCGCCGACTCCGCATCCGTGGGGTGCTGGATGCCGCGCTCGAGGGCATCGAGAGCATGCTGTTCGTGATGATCCTGACGGTCCTCGCGTTCATGGTGCAGGAGATGAACATCACCCTGCAGCTGGCCGAGTTCGTGATCCAGGTCACCGAGCCCGTGCTCACCCCGGCGCTGCTGCCGGCGATCGTGTTCGCGGTGTGCGGCATCTATGCGTACGCGACCGGGTCGTTCTGGGATCTCGCCGCGGTGATCACCCCGGTCGTGCTCCCGCTGGCGCTCGCGCTCGGTGCCGATCCGATCCTCGCGGGCGCCGCGGTGTTCTCCGGGGCGGCGTTGGGCAGCACCACCTGCCTCTACGGCGACGGCATCATCCTCGCGTCGCGATCGATCGGCATCAAGCCGATCAACCTCATGCTCGCGATCCTGCCCTATGCGGGCATCGCCGCGGGGCTGTCGTTCGTGCTCTACCTGGTGACGGGCTTCGTCACGGCGTAGACGGGGCGGCTCGGTTCGCGATGGCGACGAGTCAGTTCGCGACGGCGACGAGGATGCCGAACGCGGCCTGACCGGCGAAGAACAGGATGAGGAATCCGAGGAGGGCGGCGGCCAGCGAGAGCCGGCCGTCGAACCCTTCGATCTCGGTCATCCCGATCTTGCGTGCTCGGAACGCCAGGACGAGGGTGGCGACGCCGAGTGCGAGCTGGACCCACGGGCTGGCGAGGCCGATGACGTTCGGGAACGCGATCAGCACGCCGCCGATCACGCCCGTCGCGAAGCCGATCCAGGTGAGGATGCGGACGTTGCGACGGGCGTTCTCGGCAGACATGCTTCGAGCCTATCCGGGCTCACGCTCCCGTCAGCACCAGCCAGAGCAGGGCGCCGTTGAGCGCGATCAGCAGCACGGAGGCGACGACCCCCGCAGCCGTCGTCCATCGCCGGTTGACCCAGGTCCCGAGCGTGCGCCGCTGCGCGGTGAGCACGACCAGGGGGATCAGCGCGAACGGGATGCCGAACGAGAGCACCACTTGGCTCAGGACCAGGGCGAGCGTGGGGTCGAAGCCGATGCCCAGGATCACGAGCGCGGGGATCAGCGTCACGAGTCGACGAGCAAGCAGAGGGATGCGCACGTGCAGCAGGCCGTGCATGATCTCCGCTCCTGCATAGGCGCCCACCGAGGTCGATGCCAGGCCCGAGGCGAGCAGACCCACGGCGAAGAAGGTCGCCACGACCGGCCCGAGTCCGGCGGCGAGCGCGGCATGCGCGCCCTCCAGTGAGTCGGTCCCCTCGACGCCGGCGAGATTCGCGGCGGCGAGCAGCAGGATGCAGAGGTTCACGGACCCGGCGATCACCATGGCGATCGAGACGTCCCATCGGGTGGCCGTGAGCAGGCGGCGGATGCGCGAGGTCTCGGTGCGCACGGCCTCGTCGCCGGCATGGGAGGTCGTGGCGCCGAAGCGGTCACGGGCCAGCGAGGAGTGCGCGTAGATCGCGTGCGGCATGATCGTCGCGCCGAGGATCGACGCGGCCAGCAGGACCGACCCGGTGTCTTCGAAACGGGGGACCATTCCGCCGAGCACGCCTGCCGGGTCCGGCGGGGCCACGAAGACGCCGGCGACGAATCCGATCGTGATGATCGCCATGAGGCCGATGATCACGAACTCGAACGGGCGGGCGCCGCGCCGGCTCTGCACTGTGAGCAGGATCATCGAGACGGCACCGGTGATCAGGCCGCCGAGCAGCAGCGGCACATCGAACAGCAGGTTCAGTGCCACGGCGCCGCCGATGACCTCGGCCAGGTCGGTGGCCATCGCGACGAGCTCGGCCTGCAGCCAGTACGCGCGGCGTGCCCACCGGTGCTTGAGTCGCGCCCCCAGCACCTCGGGAAGACTCTGCCCGGTGACGACGCCCAGTTTCGCGGAGAGGTACTGGATCAGCCACGCCATCACGTTGCCGGCGAGCACGACCCACACCAGCAGGTAGCCGTACTGGGCCCCCGCGGTCATGTTGCTGGCGACGTTGCCGGGGTCGAGATAGGCGACACCCGCGACGAGCGCGGGGCCGAGTAGCCACAGGCTGCGGGGGGCCCGACCCGGGGGTGCGGACGGTGTCGTCATCGAGGCGGCGGAATTTTTAGGCACACCGAAACCGTAGCGTATTTTTCGGCGTACCTAAATATCTTTCGAGTCGCGCGAATTGCCGCATATGTGGCCGGGATGGGGCCAGTTGCGCGATTCGAACGGGGATGCGACGGCGATAGCCTGGCGGGATGGATGACGCCGCCCCGCACAGCACGAGTCCCGATGCCCCCGTGGGCGCGGTGAGCACGGGTTCGATCGCTCAACCCGGCTACGGCGTCGGGCCCTGGCCCGGGGGCGAGGAGGCCTGGCCCGAAGGTGCGGAGTACGACCAGGAGCTGCTGGCTTCCGGCGACACCCGCAATGTGATCGACCGCTACCGCTACTGGCGCATGGAGGCGATCGTCGCCGACCTCGACACCCAGCGGCATCCGTTCCACGTCGCGATCGAGAACTGGCAGCACGACATGAACATCGGGTCGATCGTGCGCAGCGCCAACGCGTTCCTCGCCGACACCGTGCACATCATCGGCCGCCGCCGCTGGAACAAGCGCGGGGCGATGGTCACCGACCGCTACCAGCACGTCGTGCATCACGAAGACGTCGAGACGTTCGCCGCATGGGCCGCGGCCGAAGGGGTTCCGATCATCGCGGTCGACAACGTCGACGGCGCAGTGCCCGTCGACAAGGCCGACCTGCCACAGCGTTGCGTGCTGCTGTTCGGCCAGGAGGGCCCGGGGCTCTCCGCGGAAGCGCTCGCCGCCGCTTCCGCCCACATCGAGATCACGCAGTACGGCTCGACGCGCTCGATCAACGCCAGTGCCGCGGCGGCCGTCATCATGTACGAGTGGTGCCGGAGATACGCGGCCTGACCCTCGCCATCTCGACAGCGCCCGAGGTCACCCGCGGTCGATGCCGAAGAGATGACGGTAGATCGCGTTGACGTCGCGATCGAGGTGGTCCATGCGCTCATGCACCGTCCGGATCTCCGTGCGCACGCCGGCGAACTCGCTGCCGGTCTCCGTGCGTACGCTCGCGAACTCGTTCCGGAACTCGGTCCGCACGCTCGCGAACTCGTTTCCCATCTCTGTCCGCACGCTCGCGAACTCGTTTCGCATCTCGGTCCGCACGCTCGCGAACTCGTTCCGCATCTCCGTGCGCACGCCGTCGAACCCGTTCTGCATCGTGCGCAGGAACATCGTCGAGATCAGTGTGATGGTGCCGAACATCCCCGCGGCGAAGACGCCGATCAGTGTCCAGACCTGTGGTTCGGTCATCCCCAGCATCCCTTCAGTGTCCCCCGATCATCGTCGAGGGCGCCAGGGGCAGGCGACGTAGTATTCCGCGGATTCCAGCGGTTGTGAAGAAGTCGCGATCGTCGATGTCCGTGCAGGAACAGCCGGACGCGGCGGCGGCGTCAGACAGTGGCCGAAAGCCAGCGACCGGACCGCACCCGCCACCCCAGGGTGCCGAGGCGTGCGAGCAGGTAGACGCCGAAGAAGGCGACCGCGAGCCAGACGAGACCGGCGGTGCCATCGACCCCGGTGGCGGCGACGATCCAGAGCGCGGGCAGGAACGGCACCAGGTTCAGACCACCGGCGATCGCCAGGTATCGGGCGTCGTTCGCGCCCATCAGCACGCCGTCGAGCACGAAGACGACGCCGGCGATCGGCTGGGCCACGGCGAGCACGAGCAGTGCCGGCTGCACGAGCGCTGCGATCTCCGCCGATCCGGTGAAGACGATGCCGAGCACGCCCGAGAGCGCGGCGATCAGCCCGCCGACGGCCACGCCGAACCAGGCGCCCCACGCGACGGTGCGGGCCAGCACACGGTGCACCTGCTGCTCGTCCCCGGCTCCGAGCTCCTTGCCGATGAGGGCCTGGGCCGCGATCGCGAGTGCATCGAGGGCGAAGGCGGCCGCGGAGAAGATCGTGAAGACGATCTGCCACCCGGCCAGCTCGTCGGTGCCGATGCCGGTGGCGACGCCGACGGTCGCGAGCAGTGCGACGCGCAGGCTCACGGTGCGCAGGAACAGCCAGCCGCCCGACGTCGCGGTGTTGCGCATGCCTGCGCCCTGTGCGCGCAGCGAGGCGCTGTGCCGGGTGGCGAGGCGGCGCACCACCAGCACGTAGGCGGCGACCATTCCCCACTGCGCGGTCACGGTGCCCGCCGCAGAACCCGCGATGCCCCAGCCGAGTCCGTAGATGAACAGCCAGTTGAGCAGGGCGTTGGCCCCGAATCCGAGCCCCGCGATCCACAGCGGCGTCATCGTGTCCTGCATGCCGCGCAGCAGACCGGTCGCGGCGAACACGATGAGCATCGCCGGCAAGCCCCACATCGAGATCACGAGGTACTCGTTCGCCTGCGCGGAAACGGCTTCGCTCGCCCCGAACAGCGAGACCAACCAGGGGGAGGACACGGCGCCGATCACCGCGAGCACGGCGCCGAGCCCGAGCGCCAGCCACATGCCGTTGACGCCGACGGAGACGGCCTCGCCGGGCTGTCCCGCCCCGAAGCGGCGAGCGACCGCCGGGGTCGTCGAGTAGGCCAGGAACACCATCAGTCCGACGATCGTCTGGAGTACAGCCCCCGCGATGCCGAGCCCGGCGAGCGGAGTGGTCCCGAGATGCCCGACGAGCGCGGCATCCACGATCAGGAAGGCGGGCTCCGCGATCAGTGCGCCGAGCGCGGGGACGGCGAGCCGCAGGATCTCTCGATTGAGGGAGGCGCGCGCGGTCATCCTCCGAGCCTATGACCTGGGGCCGACCTCACCGGCTGCGGGCCCGATCCGGGCGGTGGCGGTCGTCGTAGGGTGGAGGGGAGCTCGGATGCCACGGAGGTGCATCATGACGGATCCCAGAGAAGCGGCCGCACGATATCTCGCGAGCAGACAGCACGGCGAGAGCGTGGACGGCGACGAGGAGTCGGGCACGCCGCCCGGGATCGCCGCGGCGGTCGATCGTGCCGCATTCATCGAGACGGCCATCCAGGTGGCGATCCGCCGGGGGGAGTTCGACGACCTTCCCGGTGCGGGCAAGCCTCTCGAAGGACTCGGCACCCATCACGACCCGGACTGGTGGATCCGTCGCAAGATCGAGACCGAGAACCTCACGGGTCTCGGTCCGCCGGCGATCCTGCTGCGCACCGAGGATCGGGAGCTGGACGATCAGCTCGACCTGCTGGGGCGCGAGTCCGATGTGCGCGACGTCCTCGAGGACTTCAATCGGCGAGTGCGGGAAGCGCGCCGCCAGCTGCAGGGCGGCCCGCCCGTGGTCACCTCGCCGCGTGACGTCGACGCCGAGGTGGCCGCCTGGGCCGAGCGTCGGGCGGCGCGCCCGAAGGCCGCGCCCGCCGAGCAGCCGCGACGCCGCCGCTTCTCCCTGCGACGCCGCGGCTGATACGGATGCGACCGGGCCCCCACCCGGCCGCACCCGCGTCCCCGTTTGAACGGTCGGGCTCTGCCGACGCTTCAGGCCTCCCACAGACCGGAAGTCGCAGCAGTCGCTTCGGTCGCTTCGCGCCGACGAGCGCGCAGCCATCCGTCCATCCCGAATCGTCCGGAGACGGTGAGGAGGAGCACGACTGCGGAGAGCACGACCATCGCCGGGTACTGGGCGATCAGCTGATCCGCGCTCCAATAGAGCATGAGCGTGCCGATCGACAGGAAAGCCGCGATCCTGGTCAGGAATCCTGCGACCAGCAGCACGCCGAGAGCGACCTCGAGAGCGGGCATCACCACGCCGAACACACCGGGCGCCATGCCCATGAACGACGCGAGCGGCTCGAAGAACCACGGCACCCGAGGGTTCCCCTCCGTGCTCTGCGCCACCAGCTCGATGTCGGCCGCTCCGAATCCGGCCCGGTACTTCAGGATGCCCTCGATCAGCCAGAGCACCCCGACCGCCACCCTGGCCCCGGCGCCGAGCAGCGAGAGGGTGAGGACGCCTGCGGGTCGCGATCCGATCATGAGAGCTCGGCTGCTCCGAACACGGCCTTCGCCTTGTCGCAGTGGATCACGACGTAGGAGTACTCCGAGGTGTCGACGCCGTCGAGCGTGAAGGTCTGGGTGGTGGTGTCGAACGAGACGGCATCCACGAGCATGCCCGCAGAGACGGCGGCCTCATCGGTGCCGTTCGTGAGGTAGACGTGCAGATCGGGGCCTTCATCTGACGAGAAGCCGGACAGGGCGATCTCGTCGTCGGTCACGGTGACGGTGCCCGACACCTTCTTGTCGTTCAGGCCCGCGAAGGTGCCCGTCTTCTCGGCCATGTCCATCTTCGTGGACGAGGTGCCGGAGTCGGCGCTCTGCGACGCCGAAGACGAGGGCTTGGCGTCTTCCGTCGCAGCCGGCGAGCTGCACGCCGACAGGGCCAGGGCGAGGGTGAGGGCCGCGGTGGCGGCGAGAGCGATCTTGCGCATGAGATTCTCCAGTTCACTGTGTGTGCGACTCTGTGCCCGGAGCGACGGATGCCGCGGCGGATCGCACTTCGATGAACGCTACGAACGCGCAGACGCCGGTGGAGAAGACCTTTCAAGACTGTAAGGAACCGGCCGGGGGTGTGCATCGCGCGACTAGTGTCGACCCCATGCAGGAGCCAGCCGAGGTCGTCGTGGTCGAAGACGACCCCACGGTCAGGGAGGCGGTGGGCGCCTATCTGCGCGCCCACGGCTACGCGGTCTCCAGCTTCGGCGACGGTGTCTCGGCGCGGACCGCGCTGCGCGGGAGCATCCCGGACGTGGTGATCGTCGACCGGATGCTCCCGGGCATCAGCGGTGATGAGCTGTGCCGTGATCTGCGCTCGTTCTCCGACGTGCCCATCATGCTTCTCACCGCTCTCGGACAGGTGGAGGACCGCATCGAGGGCTTCGAGTTCGGCGTCGACGACTATCTCGCGAAGCCGTTCTCGCTGCGGGAGCTGCTCATGCGCGTCGGTGCGCTGGTACGGCGCTCGCAGGTGACGCAGGCCGCGGTCGGCGAGGTGCGTGCCGGCGTGTTCGCGATCGATCCGCTCCGTCGGCGCGTGTGGGTGCGCGGCGAGGAGATCGCCCTCACCGGTCGTGAGTACGACCTGCTGCACTTCCTGGTGCGCAACGAGGGGCGCCCGCTCGGTCGCGAGGAGATCCTCCGCGAAGCCTGGGGCTGGAGCTTCGGCGAGGCCTCGACGGTCACCGTGCACGTGCGCCGGCTGCGGGAGAAGATCGAGGCGGATCCGCGAGACCCCGTCCACCTGCGCACGGAGTGGGGCGTCGGATACCGTTTCTCGGCAGAGGGGGATCACTCGTGATCATGCTCGCCGGGGCCGATGTGCTGCTGATCGTGATGACGTGCCTGCTCGTGGCGGTCTGCGTCGCGGCGCTCACGCTCGCCGTGCTGCGAGTGCTGCGCCGTCGCTCTGTCCGCGCGCAGTTGATGCTGGTCGCGAGCGCGGGGGTCGTCACGATGGCGGCCTCGGTCGTCGCGATCTCGCTGGAGATGTACATCTCGACGCACGACCTGACCGTGCTCCTCGTGGTGATCGGGGTGTCCCTTGTGCTCGGGATCACGACTGCCTGGGTGGTGGCCAGGGCGATGCGGTCGTCGTTCGATCGTCTGTCGGCATCGCTCGACGAGGTGGGCCGCGGAGGCGTGATCGTCGCCGAGCAGGGAGGATCGCGCGAGCTGGACGATCTGTCGGTACGGCTCGCCGAGGTGTCGGCGAAGGTGGATGCCGCGAATGCCGAGCTGGAGCGGCTGGACTCGGCGCGACGGCGGTTCTTCGCCTGGATCTCGCACGATCTGCGCACGCCCCTGACGGCGGTCCGTGCGCTCGCCGAGTCGATCGAAGACGGCGCGGCCGATGCTCCGGAGCGCTTCGCCGGGCAGGTGCGGGTGCAGGTGGAGACGATGAGCCGCATGGTGGACGACCTGTTCGAGCTGTCGACGCTGACCTCGGGAGCCGTGCAGCTGCAGACCCAGCAGGTCGAGCTGCTCGACGTGGTCTCGGATGCGGTCGCCGACGTCGCGGCCGCCGCAGATCGCCACGGCGTGCGCATCGTCGAGCGCGGCGTGGGCGGTCACGTGCTCTGGGCGGACCCGCATCAGCTCGGACGGATCGTCGTCAACCTGCTGACCAACGCGATCCGGCATGCGCCGCGCGGTACGGACATCGTCATCTCGGCCACCGAGGTCGAGCGGAACCGCCTCGTGCTCGGCATCCTCGATCACGGCGCGGGTGTCGCGGTGGAGGATCTCGACCGCATGTTCGACGTCGGCTGGCGCGAGGACGCGGCCCGCACGGCCCCGATCGACCAGGACGGCGTGGCTTCCGGGGCCGGTCTCGGCCTGTCGATCGCGCGCGGCCTGGCGCGTGCGCACGGCGGAGAGGTCTTCGCCGAGCGGACCGACGAGGGGTTCTGCATGAACGTGCTCCTGCCGTTCGGGGGAGGCGGGTCATAGGCTGGAGCGCATGACTGACGTTCTTCCCGTGGGCCTCGCCCTTGATGAGTTCAGCTCCGACATCCGCCCGCAGGACGACCTCTATCGTCACGTGAACGGGGCGTGGCTCGCCCGCACCGAGATCCCGGGCGACAAGGCGCGCTGGGGCTCGTTCCACCTCCTCGCCGAGCAGGCGGAGAAAGACGTGCGCGCGATCATCGAGGAGTCGCAGGACGCCGAGGAAGGGACCCTCGCCCGCAAGATCGGCGATCTGTTCGCGAGCTTCATGGACACCGAGCGCATCGATGCCGCCGGGGTGACGCCGCTGGCCGAGACCCTCGCCGAGATCGACGCGATCGACGGCATCCCCTCGTTCCTGCGCACCGTCGGCGCCTACGACCGCGACGGCCGTGCATCGGTCATCGGCCTGTACGTCGACGGCGACCCGGGCAACCCCGAGCGCTACCTTCCGGTGCTCGTGCAGGCGGGTCTGTCGCTGCCGGACGAGAGCTACTTCCGCCTCGACACGTTCGCCGCCACCCGGACCGCCTACCGTGCACACCTCGAGCGGCTGCTCGGCCTGGCCGGCGTCGCCGACGCCGCGACGAACGCCGACCGTGCGATCGCGCTCGAGACCGAGCTCGCCGGGCACCACTGGGACAACGTGCGCAGCCGTGACGCGGTGGCCACCTACAACTTCAAGACGTGGGACGAACTGCAGGCTCTCGCCGGGGTGGACCTGACCCCGTGGCGCGAGGCGGTCTCGCCGTCGAACCCGGCGGCCTTCGATGAGGTCGTGGTCTCGCAGCCCAGCTTCTTCGAGGGGCTCGGCTCGCTCCTGACGCCCGAGCGCCTCGACGACTGGAAGGCGTGGCTGCGTGCCAAGGTCGTGCACGCGGCGGCTCCGTACCTGACCGATGATCTCGTGCAGGAGAACTTCTCGTTCTACGGCACCGAGCTCACCGGCGTACCCACCATGCGCGAGCGCTGGAAGCGCGGCGTCTCGCTCACCGAGGGCGCGCTCGGCGAGGCGATCGGCAAGGTCTACGTCGAGCGGCACTACCCGCCGACGGCGAAGGCCGCGATGGACGAGCTGGTCGCGCACCTCATCGAGGCGTATCGCCAGAGCATCACCGAGCTCGCGTGGATGACGGCCGAGACCCGGGAGCGCGCGCTCGCCAAGCTCGACTCGTTCACCCCGAAGATCGGACACCCCGAGGTGTGGCGCGACTACTCGAGCCTCGAGATCGATCGGGCCGACCTGTTCGGCAACGTGCGTCGCGCATCGATCTTCGAGCACGACCGCAACGTCGACAAGGTCGGCAAGCCCATCGACCGCACCGAGTGGCACATGCCGCCGCAGATGGTCAACGCGTACTACAACCCGTCGATGAACGAGATCGTGTTCCCCGCAGCGATCCTGCAATACCCGTTCTTCGATGCCGGTCGCGACGCCGCCGCGAACTACGGGGGCATCGGGGCGGTCATCGGTCACGAGATCGGCCACGGATTCGACGACCAGGGCAGCCGCTACGACGGCGACGGCCGGTTGCAGGACTGGTGGACGGATGCCGACCGCTCGGCTTTCGAGGAACGCACGAAGGCCCTGATCGCGCAGTACGACGCGCTCGTCCCCGAGGGGCTGGATGCCGAGCACCACGTGAACGGCGCGCTCACGATCGGCGAGAACATCGGCGACCTCGGCGGACTCGGCATCGCGTTGAAGGCCTACGAGCTGTCGTTGGACGGCGCGGAGGCCCCGGTCATCGACGGGTACACGGGCGTGCAGCGCCTGCTGCTGTCGTGGGCGCAGGTGTGGCAGCAGAAGAGCCGGGATGCCGAGACGCTGCGCCTGCTGACGATCGACCCGCACTCGCCGAACGAGTTCCGCTGCAACCAGATCGTGCGCAACATCGACGCCTTCTACGAGGCGTTCGGAGTGAGCGAGACCGACGCCCTCTGGCTGCCCGCGGCATCGCGAGTGACCATCTGGTGACCAATCGTCGCACTCTGTGAAGCATCCCCCGGCGGTGGGGTTACGATAGCCCTGCCGCTGGGGAGCGTCTCCCCTCGGTATCCCGCACATCCACCCCCCTAAGGATCAGCGTGGGCGCTCTCGAGCCTGGTGAAGGCTTCCGCAACTCCTCGGCCCCCGAGTCCCTCGACGGCGCCCCGGAGGCATCCGGCGCGGGTCGCCGCTCCCAGCGCACCAGCCGTCGACTCCCGCGACGAGCCGCCGCCGGACGCCGGTCGTTCACGGCCACCCTCCGCTCGCTGGAGGGGCTGGTCGATGCCGGTGCGCAGGTCTCGGTACACGTCGTCGACCTCGACAACCACGTGCACGTGCTTGCCGGCGACGACCACGTCACGATGCCGATCGCGGGCCTCGGCGTGGTGCCGCTCCTGATCGAGGTCGCTGCGGGCTTCCAGAGCGGTGCTCTCGATCCGTTCGAGATCGTCGAGCGCGAGAGTGTCGAGGCGGTGGAGACCTCGGGACTGTGGCGTCATCTGCATGCGCCGGCGCTGCCCCTCGAAGACCTCGCCGTGATGGCGGCGACCGCGGGAGATCCCATCGCGGTGAACGCGCTGCTGCAGCGGGTCGGACACGATCGGGTGCGCGAGCGCATCGAATCGCTCGGGCTGCGTCGCACCGCGCTGCTCGACCGCTTCCGCGACCGCCGCGGGCCCGACGACGCCCCGCAGGTCGCCGTGGGATCCGCGCGGGAGCTCGCCGGGCTCTTCTCCGCTCTGGTGAACTCGCAGGTGGTCGACGCCGCCGTCAGCGCGCAGGTGTCGGAATGGCTGAGCCTCAACCAGGATCTGAGCCTGGTCGCAGCCTCCACGGGTCTCGACCCGTTCGCGCACGATCACGATGCGCACGGCCTCCTGTTCGTGAACAAGACCGGTCGCGATCGCGGAGTGCGCGCCGAGGCAGGTGTGCTCGCCGGTCCTCGCGCCGGGGTCGCCTACTCGCTCATCGTGTGCTTCGACGACCTCTCGATCACGCATCGCCTGCGTGCGCACGACGCCTTCCGGGTGCTCGGCGTCGAGCTCATGGAATACACGCACTGACCCAGGGGTCCCCTCGCTAGCATCGAGGGATGCCGCGATCTGACTGGACCCCGCACCGCCGTGACGACGGCGAGCTGCTCGGATGGATCCACCCCGATGGAGACGAGTGGGTGCCCGTCGACGTTCTCGGGCGACCCGTCTCCGCTCCCGCGGAGTGGCTCGATGCGGAGGCTGCTCTCGAACAGCACGGCATCGCCTGGCTCGCCGACCCGTGGATGCTGGACGGCGAGGACGAGCGCCCGCTGCGGGTGCGCATCCTCGAGGTGACTCCCGACGAGCACGACGCCCCGGGACGGATCGTGGTGAAGATCGACGACTTCGGCGATATGACCCGTCCAGCGACCACGCAGTTCATCCTGTCGTGGCCGATCCCGGACCGGCTGCGCCCACCGCGCGAGGACGACCCGGATCCGCGCACGATCGCGCGCTGAGGTGGATCGCTGACGGGCTCAGTCGGGCAGTGACGGATGCTGCTCCGCTGCGCGCTGCCTCGGGATGAAGAGCGACAGCACCACGGCGATCGCCCCCGCGGCGATCGCGAGCCAGAAGCACACCTCGAACGCGGCCCTGGTGGGAACGGCGACACCGTCGATGTCCATGCTCATCGCGGCCAGGACGCCACCCATCACGGCTGAGGCTCCCGACGTTCCGATCGACCGGAACAGCGCGTTCAGCCCGTTCGACGCTCCGGTCTCGTTGGCCGGGACGGAACGCATGATGATCATCGGCATCGCGGCGAACGTGAAGCCGATCCCGACGCCGATCAGCAGGTTCGCGATGAGGACGTGCCACACCTCGCTCGACCACAGCAGCACGAACACGTAGGCGAGCACGATCGCGGTGGCGCCGACCGTGAACAGCGGGCGCGGACCGACCGTGCGCTCGAGCCAGCCCGAGAGCGGCGAGATCACCATCATCACCAGGCCTGCCGGCATGATCACGAGTGATGCGGCGACCATGTCGAGGCCGAAGCCGCCACCGGTGGCCGGCGCTTCGAGCATCTGCGGGAACGTCACGTTCGAGGCGAAGAGCGCGAAACCCATGCCGATCGCGGCGATGTTGGTGAACAGCACCGCCGGCCGCGCGGCGACGCGGAGATCGAGCAGAGGGTCCGTGGTGCGCAGCTGGTACCAGCCCCACACCAGGAGCACCGCGAGTCCGCCGATGATGCACGTGAGCGTCAGTGGTGAGGTCCAGCCCCACTGCGCGCCCCGCGAGACGAAGAGAAGGATGCCGGTGAGGCCGATCGCGAGGCCGATGGCGCCGATCACGTCGAGTCGGCCGGGGGAGCGCAGCACGTCCTCGGGGATCACCGCGATCACCAGCGTGAGGCCGACGGCACCGAGGGCGGCCGCGAGCCAGAAGAGCATGTGCCAGTCGGCGTTCTGGGCGAGGAGGGCGGCCACGGGCATGCCGATCGCCCCACCGACGCCCATCGTCGCGCTCATGAGGGCCACGGCGGTGCCGAGGCGCTCGGGTGGCAGCACGTCGCGCATGATCGCGATGCCGAGCGGCACGACGCCCGTGACTGCGCCTTGCAGAGCCCGGCCGATGATCACGCCGACGATCGAACCGGAGACCGCGGCGATCACGGAACCGAGGATCAGGATCGCGAGGAGCGCGATCACGACGCGGCGCTTGCCGTACATGTCTCCGAGTCGGCCCGAGATGGGGGTGGCGACCGCGGCGACGAGCAGGGTGATCGTGACGACCCAGGTCGTGTCCTCGCGCGAGGCGTTCAGCAGTTGCGGCAGCTCGGCCTGCAGCGGCACGACCAGCGTGAACATGAACGACGAGCAGAGACCCGCGAAGGCGAGCACGGCGACGATCGCCCACTTGGGAGGGGTGCGGGAGAGCCGCTTCCTGGCCCTGTCGTCACTCGCACCCACCGGCTCAGGCTATCGGCGATCGAGCGGTGCGGGGTCGATCAGCGGATGCGATCCGCGGCTCCGATTCCTCGAACGGGCCGAGGAGGGGCAGACTGGGTGCGTGCGAACCATCCGTGATCTCGACACCGTTGAACTCATCCTCGACGCGCAGGGCCTGCTCGACTCCATCCGGGGTCCGCAGCGCGTGGTGGATGCCGGAACCCTGCGTGCCCTGCAGCAGTCGGGCAACTACGTCGTCGGCTTCTTCGACGGTGAGGGCGACGACGAGCGCATGGTGGGCGCCTCCATCGCCTTCTTCGGCGAGCCCGCGCGCCGTGCGATGCACTCGCACATCACCGCCCTGCTCCCCGAATACCGCGGTCGCGGTTGGGGTCGCGAGCTCAAGGAGCACCAGCGCCAGTGGGCGTTCTCCCGCGACGTCGGCCGCATCACGTGGGTGTTCGATCCGCTCGTGGCACGCAACGCGCACTTCTTCTTCACCGTGCTCGGCGCACGCGCGACCGGCTACTCGGTCAACCGCTACGGCATCTTCGGCGGCGGCGACGCGGGCGATGAGAGCGACCGCCTCGATGTCGAGTGGGCGCTCGCCGACATCGCCAAGCCTCCGGCCGACGACACGGTCGTGGAGACCCTCGAGATCCCGGCCGACATCGAGGCGCTGCGCGTCTCCGATCCTGCGGCCGCTCACGAGTGGCGCCTGCGCCTGCGTGCGCAGATGGAGGGTCTGCTCGGCAGCGGCCTCCGGATCGCCGGGTACGACACCGCGCGCGGCTACCTCTTCACGGCCTGAGAGGATCCGTTTCACCGCGTGATCTGCGGACGCGGAGCGCTCAGCGCACCCCGCGCATGAGCTTCAGCACGGGCTTCACGCTGAGCAGCAGCCCGATGCCGACCACGATGGCGATGCCGCCGAGGATCGAGAAGAAGGGCACCTCGTTCTCCGGGTCGTAGAACTGCACGAGCCAGCCGGAGATCGCTGTGCCCAGCGCGATCGACAGGAAGAACAGCGCGACCATCTGCGTGCGGAACACGGTCGGCGCGAGCTTGGTCGCCGCCGACAGGCCGACCGGCGAGATGAGCAGCTCGGCCACGGTGAACACGAAGAGGATCCCGACGATCGCGAGCAGCGGCGTGGAGTTCGCTCCTCCGCCGGCGAACGGCAGGAAGAGCAGGAACGCCGATCCCATGATGATCGCGGCCAGCGCGAACTTGACCGGGGTCGAGGGCTGTCGCTTCCCGAGCTTGGTCCAGATCGCCGCGAAGACGCCGGACAGGATGATGATGAACACCGGATTGATGGACTGCACCCACGACACGGGCATCTCCCATCCGAAGAGATTCCGGTCCAGGCGCTGGTCGGAGTAGATCGTCAGCACGGTGAACTGCTGCTGGTACAGCGACCAGAATGCGACGCTCGTGATGAACAGCGGCAGGAACGCCCACACCCGGGAGCGTTCGGTGGCGTCGATGCGACGGCTGCCGAGGATCACCGAGAAGTAGGCGACGGCGGCGACGATCGTGACGCCGATCACGAGGGTGGCGAGGTTGTCGGGCCGGATCACGCCGGTCAGCACCAGGACGGCGACGAGTACGACCGCGCCACCGGCGATGAGCCCGACCAGGAAGTAGCGGGACTTCGGGAGCGGGTTCGGCACCTCCCGCGCCGAGGCGGGCAGCGACGTGCGGCCGAACGCGTACTGGATGAGTCCCAGCGTCATCCCGATGGCCGCGAGTCCGAAGCCGTAGTGGAAGCCGAGCGAGGACTGCAGGATGCCGGTGAGGATCGGACCCAGGAAGGCGCCGAGGTTGATGCCGAGGTAGAACAGCGAGAACCCGGCGTCCCGTCGCGGGTCGTCAGCGCTGTAGAGACTGCCCACGACCGACGTCGCATTGGCCTTGAGTCCACCGGAGCCGAGTGCGACGAGCACCAGGCCGACGCCGACACCCACCGCTCCGGGGAGCAGGGCGAGGGCGAGGTGTCCCGCCACGATCACCATCGCGCTGACGAACAGCACCCGCTCCGCGCCGAACAGGCGATCCGCGAGCCACGCGCCCAGGATCGTCGAGAGGTAGACCGATCCTCCGTACGCGCCCACGATGCCGCCCGCGATCGCCTTGGGGATGCCGAGGCCGCCTTCGGTCAGCGAGAAGTACAGGTAGATGAGCAGGATGCCCTGCATGCCGTAGAAGCTGAAGCGCTCCCACATCTCCACGCCGAAGATGTGCACCAGGGCCCACGGTTGCCCGAAGAACCGGGTGTCGTCGTCGCGGGTCCGCGGTGTTCGCGCTGCAGTGCTCATCCCCAGGACGCTACTCCGGCGCAGCCGCCGGGGCCAGGGAGCGCGCGGGAACCACGGATAGAATGAGGTGCCCGTGTTCACGGGTTTCCTCCCGCATCCGACCATTGGAGCCACCATGGCCGAACAGTCCCGCCTCGACAAGGTCATCGCCCTCGCCCGCCACCGCGGGTTCGTGTTCCAAGCGGGTGAGATCTACGGCGGTTCCCGGTCGGCCTGGGACTACGGCCCCCTCGGTACGGAGCTCAAGGAGAACATCCGCCGGCAGTGGTGGCAGACGTTCGTGCGCGGTCGTGGCGACATGGTCGGCCTCGACTCCAGCATCATCCTGCCCAAGCGCGTGTGGGAGGCGTCGGGTCACGTCGCGACCTTCACCGACCCGCTGGTCGAGTGCCTGCAGTGCCACAAGCGCTTCCGCGCCGATAACCTCATCGAGGACTTCGAGGCGCGCAAGGGTCGGAAGGCCGAGAACGGTCTCGCCGACATCCCCTGCCCGAACTGCGGCACCAAGGGGCAGTACACCGAGCCCAAGGCATTCTCCGGTCTGGTCAAGACCTACCTCGGCGTCGTCGACGACGAGTCGGGTCTCTACTACCTGCGCCCCGAGACTGCGCAGGGCATCTTCGTGAACTTCTCGAACGTGCTCACCGCGAGCCGCAAGAAGCCGCCGTTCGGCATCGGCCAGGTCGGCAAGGCGTTCCGCAACGAGATCACGCCCGGAAACTTCATCTTCCGCACTCGCGAGTTCGAGCAGATGGAGATCGAGTTCTTCACGCCGCCGGCCGAAGCGCAGGAGTGGTTCGAGCACTGGGTCGAGGCCTGCTGGAACTGGTTCATCGATCTCGGCATCGACCCCGAGAACATGCGTCAGTTCGACGTGCCGGAGGACGATCGCGCGCACTACTCCGCCGGCACGATCGACGTCGAGTACAAGTTCGGCTTCGCGGGCAAGGAGTGGGGCGAGCTCATGGGCGTCGCGAACCGCACCGACTACGACCTCTCCAGCCACAGCGAGGCGTCCGGCCAGAGCCTGACGTACTTCGACCAGGCAACGGGCGAGCGTTACACCCCCTACGTGATCGAGCCGTCCTTCGGCCTCACGCGCGCGATGATGGCGTTCCTCGTCGACGCCTACCGTGAGGAGCAGGTGCCCAACGCCAAGGGCGGCACCGATGTGCGCACCGTGCTCAAGCTCGACCCGCGCCTGGCTCCGGTCAAGGCCGCCGTGCTGCCGCTGAGCCGCAACGAGAACCTGTCGCCGCTCGCGCGCGAGGTCGCCGACACGCTCCGCAGCTCGTGGGCTGTCGACTTCGACGACGCCGGTGCGATCGGTCGCCGCTACCGTCGTCAGGATGAGATCGGCACCCCGTTCTGCGTCACGGTCGACTTCGACTCCCTCGACGACCGTGCCGTCACCGTGCGCGACCGCGACACCATGGCGCAGGAACGGGTCTCGATCGACGAGCTGCACGCGTACCTGGCCGAGCGCCTGCGCGGCGCCTGAGCACCCGGCATCCGGACCCCGTCGGCCTCATGCAGGCCGGCGGGGTCTTTCATGTGCTCCCGGCCACCGCGCGTGCGTAGCGCTCGGAGAGCAGCTGCAGGCGGGGGATCAGCTCGGGCGGGCTCTCGACCGTGAAGTCCATCATCAGCATGCCGATGTAGGCGGCGACGGTGTCGAGGCTGTCCGCACCAGTGACGAGGATGCAGTGCTCGTCGTCGACCGGCTCGACCACCCCGACTGCGGCGTGGATCCGATCGAGCACCGCCGCGGCCGGCGCATCGATGCGCAGCCGGGCGTGCACGATCCACCCGCTCACGGCGATGGTCCGCATCGCGAACGCCGTGTAGTCGCCGCCGGGCAGCGGCTGGGGATCGAAGCGGCGATAGGTCGGCATCCGCAGCTCCATCCAGTCGACACGGTACGTGCCCCACTCGTCGGTCGCGGGGTTGCGGGCGACCAGATACCAGCGGCGCACCCAGGTGAGCAGCCGATACGGCTCGACCAGCACGGGCGCGCCCTCGTAGTCGAAGCGCAGCCATTCCTCGTTGCGGATCGCGCTCGCGATGGCCTGCAGCGACGCGGCGTCGACCTCGGGGTCCGGTGCGTCGGTGTCGTTGTTCTCCGGGGCGCGGTCGACGCTCGAGCGCAGCGCATCCACCGTGGGGCGCAGGTGCGAGGGCAGCACCTGTTCGAGCTTGGCGAGAGCCCTGGCCCCCGACTCCGCCACCCCGGCGATGCCCGCTGCAGCGCGGAGTCCGATCGTGACAGCCACGGCTTCCTCGTCGTCGAGGAGCAGCGGAGGGAGGCTGCCACCGGCCCCGAGACGGTATCCGCCGACCGATCCGCGCGTGGCGTCGACCGGGTATCCGAGGTCGCGCAGCCGCTCGATGTCGTGCCGCACGGTGCGCGAGGAGACGCCGAGCCGGGCGGCGAGCTCGGTTCCGGAGCGGCCGGGGCCGGTCTGCAGCAGGGCGAGCAGGGCCAGCAGCCGCGCGGTGGGATCGGCCATGAGAGCTCCTCGAAAGTTCTTCATCCATTAGGAACGGATCCAACCTAATGCCCTCGTACCTTCGAGATATGGAAAACACGACGCTCACGTTCCGCCCCTTCACCGTCTCGGTCCCCGCCGCCGAGGTCGCCGATCTCCAGGATCGCCTCGCCCGCACCCGTCTTCCGCAGCCGTCGCCGACGGATGACTGGGACGCCGGCACCCCCAACTCCTACCTGCGCGAGGCCATCGCCGCCTGGCGCGACTTCGACTGGGCCGCTGCTCAGGAGCGGATCAACGCCGTCCCGCACTTCACCACCGAGATCGACGGCCAGACGATCCACTTCATCCACGTGCGGTCGGCTCACGAGAGCGCGACGCCGCTGCTGCTCGCGCACACCTACCCCGGTTCGGCGATCGACTACCTCGACGTGATCGACCGTCTCGTCGACCCGGTGGCGCACGGCGGCCGCGCGGAAGACGCGTTCGACGTCGTCATCCCGGATGCGCCGGGGTACGGCTTCTCGCAGCCGCTCGCCTCTGCGGGGTGGACGACCGCCCGGGTCGCCCAGGCCTACGACCGGCTGATGCGCGGGCTCGGCTACGACAGCTACGGCATCCACGGCTCGGACAACGGCGCCATGGTGGCGCGCGAGCTGGGACTGCTGAACCCGGAGGGTTTCCTCGGACTGCACGTGCTGCAGCTGTTCTCGTTCCCCTCCGGTGACCCGGCGGAGTTCGAGAGGCTGGAGCCCGCGGACTACGCCGGCCTCGAGCACATGCAGTGGTTCCAGTCGGTCGGCGGGTACAACGCGATGAACTCCTCGCGCCCGCAGACCGTGTCGGTGGGGATCAGCGACTCCCCGGTCGGGCTGCTGGCTTACAGCGAGCTGTTCAACTCGTTCGGCAACGGCACCTCCCTCGTACCGCTGGAGAAGATCCTGCTCGAGGTCAGCGTGAACTGGTTCGCGAACGCGGCATCCGGCATGAGCCGCAGCTACCTGGAGAACGCCAGGGCCGACGCCGCGGCCGAAGGCGCCGAGCCGCGCATCAACGCCGCGCGCACCGGAGTCGCGGTCTTCGCCGACGACTTCCAGACGATCCGGGTCTTCGCCGAACGCGACAACTCCAACATCGTGCACTGGAGCCGCTTCGACGAGGGCGGGCACTTCGCCGCTCTGGAGCGCCCCGACCTGCTCGCCGGCGACATCCGCACCTTCTTCGCCGCTCAGGCCTGACTCCTGTCACGTCGGGCCAGACCCACGCTCCTCGCCGAGACCCATCCGCGCAGACGCTGCTGCGGATGGGTCTCGGCGCGCAGCATGGGTCTCGAACCTCGAACCCTGCGAGCATGCTCGCGACGCGACTCAGCCCGTGACGGTGAGCTGCACCTCGGGGGTGCCGCCGGCCTCGACCCAGGCGAGTGAGCGCTCCAGGATGCCACGCAGCACGTCGAGGTCGATCTGCTCGAGGTCCTTGATGTAGAGGCAGCCAACGCCGGTGGTGTGCGGGCCGAGCTTCGCGAGGGCCTCGCTGTGCGCGGCGACGCCGTCGAACAGGTAGATCGTGGTGGCGGCCTTGCGCGGGGCGAAGCCGAGCAGTCCGCTGTCGCCCTCGGTGCCGGTGGGGTAGCGGTAGTGGCAGGATCCGAACCCGATGATCGTGCCCCAGGTCTGCGGTTCGCGTCCGGTGATCTCCTGCATGAGCGCGGTCAGGGTCTCGGCGTCCCGGCGGCGGACCGCGGGGGAGGAGCGGGCGATGAGCCCTGCGACGTCGTCCCCCGTGGGTTTCACTTCGAGGCCTTCGCCGCGGCCTTCATGGCCTTCTTGTGCTCGCGCACCTTCGCGAGCGAGTCCGGCGAGACGATGTCGGCGACGCTGCGGTACGACCCGTCCTCACCATAGGGAGCGGAGGCCTCACGCCACCCCTCGCCCGTGAAGCCGTACTGCTTGCCGAGGAGGGCGAGGAAGATCTTGGCCTTCTGCTCGCCGAAGCCGGGAAGGGCTTTCAGTCGCTTCAGCACCTCGGGCCCCGACGGGTCCCCTTCGGTCCACAGCGTGGCGGCGTCGCCGTCCCAGTCGTCGACGAGGGTCTGGCACAGTGTCTGCACGCGTGTCGCCATGGACCCGGGGAAACGGTGCACGGCCGGAGTCTGCTTGAACGCCTCGAGGAACTCGTCCGGTGCCATGCCAGCGATCGTCGCGGCGTCGGCTGCTCCGGTGCGCTGCTCGATCTTGAGCGGACCGGCGAACGCGGTCTCCATCGGAACCTGCTGGTCGAGCAGCATCCCCACGAGGAGGGCGAGCGGATTGTCGGTCAGCAGCTCGTCGGCGGCGGTGTCTCCGGTGATGTGAAGGGCCATGCCTCCAGTGTCCCACCCACGCGTGCGCCTGTCAGGCGGTGGCGGCGTCCTCCGACGACTCAGCCTCGGGTGCGATGCCGTAGAGCGCGGCCAGTGCTGCGGTGAACTCGTCGGCACGACCCGCGGCGGCGAGCTCGTGAGCGCGCACGGTCGGAGTGTGCAGCAGCACGCCGGAGAGGTGACGCAGGGCCTGTTCGACCTTGCCGTCCTCGTCGCCGCGCGCCCGGGCACGATCGATCTCGCGTTCGAGCAGCTCGAAGATGTGCGAGCGGAAGGCCACGACCGACGGGGTCACGCTCTGACGCGCGCCCACGACATGGAAGGTCTCTGCGGCTTCGCGGACGACGCTGCGAGCGGCATCCGTCGCCTGCAGCTCTTCGAGAGGTGCGTGCAGGCGGATGGTCTCGAGGTCGAGCAGTGCGACCCCTTCGAGGGCAGCGATGGCCGGGTCGACGTTGCGCGGCATGCCGAGGTCGACCACGAGCTGGCTGTGCGCGCCGACGGGGCAGCCTGCTGCGGCGGGACCTGTCGGCAGCTGCAGATGCTCGGGGCCGAGCACGGGCTCCGTGGCCGTGGTACAGGTGATGAGCAGGCTCGAGTGTGCGGCGGTACGGGCGTACTCGTCGGCGGTGATCGGACGGATGCCGTGCTTCGCGGCGAAGACCTCGGCGCGGCCGGAGGGCGAGTACACCGAGATGTTCACGGCGCCGCGCTCGCGGAGCGTGGCGAGAGTGACCGCGGCGTAGGCGCCGGTGCCGACCAGAAGCACGCGCTCGGCGGACCAGTCGGCGATGCGGCTGTCGGCGAGTTCGAGCGCGAGGCGCACGAGCGAGCGGCCGGCACGACCGAGGGCGGTGACGTTCTTGACCTTGCGTTGTGCCTGGCTGGCGCGCTGGAAGAGGCGCTCGAGCTCGGGCGAGGTGGTGCCGTCCTTGCGGGCGGACTTGAGGGCGCGGCGCACCTGGCCGGCGATCTCGCCCTCGCCGGAGACGACGGATTCGAGGCCGGAGGCGACGGAGAAGAGGTGCTCGGCAACGCGTCGACCCGAGTGCACGGTGTAGGCGCCGTCGAGGTCGGCGGCGGAGATGCCGGTCGCGGACTCGACCGCCTCGATCACGGCCTCGACGCCGATGGCGCCGGCGGCGGTGACCGGTTCGTCCATTTCCACGTACGCCTCGAACCGGTTGCACGTCGCCAGGACGACCGCACCCTGCACGCACGGCGTCATGCCCACGATGGTGGGAGCGACGTCGTCGGGGGTGCGGCTCAGGCGTTCGAGCAATTCGAAGGAGGCGGTCTTGTGACTCGCCGTCACACACAGCAGCACAGATCGATTGTACCGGAGCGTCTGCGGGCGAGGGTCCGACCCTTCGAACTCGGCGGCTCCATAAGGCGCGGATGGGAGGATGGACGCATGGCCCTCTCCGACGCCCCGCTCCTGCGCGCCCTCGCCGGCGACCGTCCTGCCCACCCTCCGGTGTGGTTCATGCGACAGGCCGGCCGGTCGTTGCCCGAGTACCGCGAGCTGCGCGTCGGAACCAGGATGCTCGATGCCTGCCTCACCCCTGACCTCGCCGCCGAGATCACTCTGCAGCCGGTGCGTCGCCACGGGGTCGATGCGGCCGTGTTCTTCAGCGACATCGTGATCCCGCTGCGCCTCGCCGGCGTCGATGTCGAGATCGAGCCCGGTCGCGGCCCGGTGTTCGCGAACCCGGTGCGTACGGCAGCCGACGTCGAGCGCATCACCGCGATCGACCCGGACGACCTGGACGGCACGGCCATCGCCGAAGCGGTCCGTCTCGTCACGGCGGAACTGGGCGACACCCCGCTGATCGGGTTCGCGGGCGCGCCCTTCACGCTCGCGGCCTATCTCGTCGAGGGCGGTCCCTCCAAGGAGCACCTGCGGGCCAGGGCCATGATGCACTCCGACCCGGACTCGTGGAACCGTCTGGCTGGCTGGCTGGCCAAGGTCTCTCGCCGCTTCCTCGAGACGCAGCGCGACGCCGGAGCCTCGGTCGTCCAGCTCTTCGACAGCTGGGCAGGATCCCTCAGCACCGCCGACTACCGCGCCTTCGTCGCCCCGCATTCGCACGCGGCGCTTGCAGGCATCGGTCTGCCGACGATCCACTTCGGCGTCGGCACCGGCCCGTTCCTCGCCGATATGCGCCTCGACGGTGCGGCCGACGGGGTGGGAGTCGACTGGCGCCAGCCGCTCGACGAAGCGGCCGCGATCCTCGGACCGGATGTCACGGTGCAGGGCAACATCGACCCGGCGCTCCTCGCAGCCCCGTGGCCGGTGCTCGAGGCCCACGTGCGCGACGTCGTCGAGCGCGGCCGTGCGGCGCGAGCCCACATCCTCAACCTCGGCCACGGCGTTCCTCCGGAGACCGATCCCGACCAGCTCACCCGCATCGTCGAGCTGGCGCACACGATCTGACCTCAGGCCCTCCGTGCCGGCTGCAGGCGGTGCGTGATCCGCAGGTCGTCGAGGGTGAAGCGTCCCTGCGGAAGTGCTTCGCGGATGCGCGCATCGTCGAACGGGCGTGACGGCCGGATCCCGAGGGGTGCTTCCGGAGCGAATGGCGCGGGTTCGCTCACGCCTTCGGCGAGCATCCGCGCCTGGGCCTTCGCGACGAGCGGCACGACCATGGTCCACTCCGTCACCTGCGCCAGCGCGCGCACCATCCATGTCGGCACGGGGACGAAGGCGGGTCGGCGTCCGGCGACGCGGGCGATGCGGCGGATGGCCTCGCCGAGCGTGATCTCGTCGGCCCCCATGACGGCGATCGTCGGTTCCTCGATGCGGCCCTCGAGAGCGGCGACGAGCACATCGACCGCATCCTCGACCGGTACCGGCCGTGCCGTGCGCTCGCGATATCCGACGGTCCAGAAGAACGGCAGGGTCCGCACCGCCTTGGTCACGTGGTCGATCATGTGGTCGCCGGGGCCGTAGATCATGCCGGACTTGAGGATCGTGTGCGGGATGCCGGAGGCGCGCACGATCTCTTCCGCCTCCCACTTCGACTCGTGATAGCCGGACCCGCAGTCGGGGCGTGCCCGGAGGAAGCTGACGAGGACGATGCGCTGCACCCCCGCGCGGCGAGCGGCCTCCACGACGGCTCTCGTGCCGTCGACGTGCACGCGACGGAAGGTCTGCTCTCCGATCTCGCGGTTGATCCCGGCGCAGTGCGCGCCGGCGTCGCACCCCTCGAACGCGGAGGCCAGCGCGTCGACGTCGGTGATGTCGACGCCGTTTCGACGGGAGACGACGACCGCATCGTCGAGACGTTCGGCGAGGTTCCTGCCGACGAAACCGGTACCGCCCGTGATGGCAACTCGCATGATGCCTCTCCTTCGCTCATTAGCTACGCGGCTAAACACTATCTAGCAAAGGTGCTATATTGCAACCATGGCAGACAGCGCGACCGACATCTTCGCAGCGCTGGCGCACCCTACCCGGCGCCAGATCCTGCAGGACCTGAAGGACGGTGAGCTCGCGGCCGGCGAGATCGCGTCGCGCTTCTCCGCGAGCGGCCCGACCATCTCCCGTCATCTGAGCGTTCTCCGCCAGGCCGGACTCATCAGCGAGCGCCGCGACGCCAATCGCATCCTCTACTCCCTCGTAGGCGAGCGCCTGGCTCTCTCGGTCGGCGACTTCCTCTCCACGGTGTGCCCTGAGCAGATCGTGCTGCGCGAGGTGCGCAAGCGCGGGCGCGGTGCGTCGGAGCCCGTCGAGGCGTGAACCGTCCGTCGCCGGGGCCCGACCGGCCCGGTGCGAGAATTGACGCATGAGCCCTGAGCCCTCCGCTGCCGAGCCGTCCGACCTCGCCGCCCGTGCGGCGGACAAGCATGTCATCGTGGTCGGCGGCGGCATCGGGGGCCTCGTCGCTGCGCGGGAGTGCGCCAAGGTCGGGATGCGCGTCACCGTGCTCGAAGCTGCCGACGATCTGGGTGGCGCGATCCGTCGAGTCGATCTGGATGGCGTGATCGTCGATGCCGGCGCCGAGAGCTACGCGACCAGGGGTGGCCTCGTGCGAGCGCTCGTCGAGGAGCTGGGACTGGCCGACCGCATCGTGGTCCCGCAGGCCGGCGGCGCATGGCTCGCCGGCATTCCCGGAGTGGGCGCGGCACCTCTCCCGGCCGGCGGCATCCTCGGCATCCCCGCCAACCCTTTCCAGCCCGACGTCCGCCGCATCATCGGGTGGTCCGGCGTCTGGCGCGCCTATCTGGATCGCGTGCGGCCGCCACTCACGATCGGCCACCAGCTCAGCCTCGGCAAGCTCGTCGCCTCGCGCATGGGGGCGAAGGTGCGGGATCGCCTCGTCGCTCCCGTGACGACCGGTGTCTACTCCGCCTCTCCCGACGACGTCGACATCGATGTCGCGGCGCCCGGACTCAATGCCGCCCTGACCCGGGTCGGCTCCCTCTCGGGGGCTGTGCAGACGCTCCGTGACGAGGCTGCGGCGAAAGCCTCTCACGCCGCGTCGGGGGCGAAGTCGCCAGCAGCGAAGGCCCCCTCTACGACACCGGGAGCCGCCGTGGAGGGACTCTCCGGAGGTATGAGCACCCTCGTCGACGCGCTCGCCGCCGACCTGGTGCGGCTCGACGCCGACGTGCGCACGGGCGTGCGCGTGCGCCGTGTGCGCAAGGTGGGGGCGGCCTGGACTGTCGACGTCGAGGTCGCGCCTACCCGTGAGGTTCCCTCGAGCGTCGACGACGCAGACCCGCTCGTGGTCGAGCTGCAGGCGGCCGTCGAGGATTCCGCGCCGCCCGTGATCGAGGAGCTCGCCGCCGACGCCGTCATCATCGCGACCCCCGAATCCGCAGCGCGGGAACTCCTCGCCTCGGTGGTGCCCGACCTTCTGAAGACAGAGGCCGCAGCCTCTCCCGAGATCGAGATCGTCACCCTCCTCCTCGACGCGCCGGAACTCGCCACCCCGCCCCGCGGTACCGGCGTGCTCACCGTCCCGGGCAGCCACACCGCCAAGGCGCTCACCCACTCGACGGCGAAGTGGGGCTGGGTGCGCGAGGCCGCAGGTGCTCGGCAGATCGTTCGGGTGTCGTTCGGCGCGCAGGGCGAGCCGGCGGCCACCGCGGGCCTGAGCGACGACGCGGCCGCAGACCTGGCGCGGCGAGAAGCCGCCGCCCTGCTCGGCGTCGCCATCGGCCCTGCGGCCGTCGTCGCCTCGCATCGTGGGCGCTTCGTGCAGTCGCAGCCGGCGTCGATCATCGGGTCCGGAGAAAGGCGCACAGCGGCGCGCGCAGCTGTCCAGGCGGTGCCCGGTGTGGCCGCGGTGGGGGCCTGGCTGGCGGGAACGGGGCTCGCTCAGGTGGTCCCGGATGCGCGGGACGAGGCCGACCGTCTGCGACGCGCCCTGTTGTGGGACTGATCGTCGGAGTGGGAGTGCCCTCCGTGTCAACCCTCTGACCCATAGATGCCGAAATCGGCATACGGGGTTACGCTGGGTACCTGGCCGCGGGGTGCGAAAGCCTGCGGCCGGTCCCAACCGGGCGAATCTGGCCGGACTACCGGAACAAGGTGAGGAGACCCCATGAAGGGGAAGATCGGACTCGTCGTCGGGCTCGGCGTGGGCTACGTCCTCGGCACCCGTGCCGGACGTGAGCGCTACGAGCAGATCAAGACGCAGTGGCTCAAGGTGTGGAACCTCGATCCCGTGCAGGAGCAGGTCACCAAGGTCAAGGGCTTCGTCGGCGACAAGGCCGCGGCCGTCCCCGGCGCTCTCTGGACCGGGGTCGTGAAGGTCGCGAAGTCGGTCAGCGGCAACGGCACGCCCGGTCAGCGGCTCGACTCCGCCATCGCCACCGGACGCGAGGCGGCGGAAGACCTCGCCGAGGCGACGGAAGAGGCGGTCGAAGCCGCGAAGGCCACCGCGTCGTCGAATGCCTCGTCGAGCAAGACGTCGACCAAGACCGCAGCCAAGCCCGCCGCGAAGAAGCCCGCGGCCAAGAAGCCGGCTGCGAAGTCCGCCCCCAAGAAGTCCGGCGCCTGACATGCCCCGCGGATACCGCGATCGCGCCGACGACAGCCTGCTGACTCTCCTCGGAGACCTGCCGGAACTCGTCACGAATCTGGTCAAGGCCGAGATCGACGCCGCGAAGGCGTGGATCTCGCGCACCTCGAAGGACGCCGGCATCGGTTCCGTGTGGTTCCTCGTCGCGCTGTTCTTCCTGTTCTGGGCCGTGCCGGTGATCCTCGTGTTCGCGATCGCCGGGCTGTCCTCCTGGTGGCCCGTGTGGCTCTCCGCGATCGCGGTGTTCGGCATCCTGATCCTCGCCGTGCTGCTGTTCGCGCTACTCGGGATCCTCAAGTTCCGCAAGGTGCTCGCGCGCCAGAACCCGGCGCAGGCCGTCGCCGAGGACATCCGACTCGTGAAGGAGGCCGGCGATGACGAATTCTGAGTCGCTGCCGCGTACCGCCGTTCCCGGCGGGATCGTCGACCCCGTCGCCTCGGCCCGCGCCGAGCTGAAGGCCGCCCTCGCGGCGATCGAGGTCAAGGGGAACATCCCACGCCGGGTCGAGAAGGCATCGACGCGTGCGGCGGCGAAGGCCCGCGTGTTCGCGGACCGCAACCCGATCGGGGCGATCGCCGCCGCGGTCGGCATCGCCGCGGCGGTGGGGGGCGCGGTCTGGGCGATCGCGCGCTTCCTCTCGCGCTGAGGTGCAGCATTCCAGGATGCCGTGAGCAGCCCTCGCGGGTGATTAGCGGCTCCTGCGCAAACGAGGCAGACTGGGGAGCATGATGTCCGAAGAGCGCGATGAGAACCCGTCCGGCTTCACCCTCTGGGCTGTCTGGCGACGAAACCCCGACGTCCCTGTGACGGAGACCGACTCGACCGAGCTCGAGACGATCGTCTCCTACATCGAGGACTCCGGAGTCACCGTCCGCGGCTTCTACGACGTCTCCGGCCTCAAGGCCGATGCCGACCTCATGGTGTGGCTGCACGGCGACACCGCCGAGGAACTGCAGAAGGCGCTCCGCCGCCTTCGTCGCACCGAACTCCTGCGTGCGCTGCTCCCGGTGTGGAACGTGATGGGCGTGCACCGCGACGCCGAGTTCAACCGCTCGCACGTTCCGGGCTTCCTCCGCGGGGTCGACCCCAAGGAATGGCTGTGCCTGTACCCGTTCGTGCGCACGCCCGAGTGGTACCTCGCGCCGGAGGAGGAGCGTCGCAAGATGCTCGCCGACCACGGCCGCAAGGGTGCCGCCTTCAAGGGTGTGCTCGCGAACACCGTCGCGTCGTTCGCGCTCGGCGACTACGAGTGGCTGCTTCCGCTCGAGGCCGATGAGCTCACCGACCTCGTCGACATGATGCGCGACCTCCGCTACACCGATGCCCGCATGTATGTGAAGGAGGAGGTGCCCTTCTACACGGGGCGCAGGCTCCGGTTCGACGAGATCGCGGACGTCCTCCAGTAAGCCCATGAGCACCCCCATCCGTCTGGGTACCCGTCGCAGTGCGCTCGCGCAGGCGCAGTCGGGCCATGTCGCCACGGCCCTCGAGAAGCTCTCGGGGCGTCGGGTCGAACTCGTCCCGATCACCAGCGAGGGCGACACGAATCGTGCATCCCTCTCCGAGATCGGCGGCCAGGGCATCTTCGCCACGCGCCTTCGCGAGGCGCTGTTCGCGGGGGAGTGCGATTTTCTCGTGCACTCGTTGAAGGATCTGCCGACGGCGATCCCCGATGGCCTCGTGATCGCCGCGACGCCGAAGCGTGAGGATCCGCGCGATGTGGTCCTCACCCGCGACGGCACCGCACTGCACGAACTGCGCTCCGGCAGCACGGTCGGAACCGGTTCGCCGCGGCGTATCGCGCAGGTGCGTCGTCGGGCGCCGGGCGCCGAGGTGGTCGACATCCGCGGCAACGTCGACTCCCGTCTCGCCCGGGTCGCGTCCGGGGAGCTGGATGCGGTGATCCTCGCGGCGGCGGGCCTCTCGAGACTCGGAGCGAAGTCTCCGCTGCGACGGGAAGAGCTCGGTCTCGCCGAATGGCCGACCGCGCCCGGGCAGGGATCGCTCGCCGTCGAGACCCGTGCCGATGCACCGGAAGAGCTGCTCGCGGCTCTCGCCGGTCTCGACGACGCCGACACCCGTCTGGCCATCACCGTCGAGCGCGCGATCCTGCAGGGACTGGATGCCGGATGCCAGGCGCCGATGGCCGCGCACGCCGTGGTGGACGGCTCCTCGATCCGGGTCAGGACGGTCGTCTATGCCGCTGACGGAGGGCGCCGGATCGGCCTCGACGTCACCGAAGACCTGAACGGGGAGTATATTCGTCGGAACGGCAGTGGCAATGGAGCGGATGCTGCCGATGGTGCAGACCCGATGCACGCAGCGCGCGAGCTCGGGTTCACTGTTGCCCGTCGGCTGCTCGATCAAGGGGCGGCCGGCCTCGTATCCCGAGAGCAATCCTCATGACCACTTCCGAAATCAAGCAGGACCGACCGCTGGACGGCTGGCGCATCCTCGTGCCCCGTGGCGGGCCGTGGGGCGACAGCGTCGCCGCGAGTCTGCGCGCGCTGGGCGCCGTGCCCGTCGTCGCGCCGCTCATCAACTTCGCGCCGACGACCGATCAGGCGACGCTCGACTCCGCGCTCGCGCAACTGGCCGCGGGGGAGTTCGACTGGCTGACCGTCACCAGCGCCACCACCGTCGACGTGCTCTTCGCGCACCGGGCCGTCGTGCCGCGTGCGACCAAGATCGCCGCCGTCGGTGAGACGACCGCCGCGGCTCTGCAGGCGGTCGGCTACGAGGTGACGCTGGTTCCCGAGCAGGACAACTCCGCCGAGGGGATGGCGCAGCAGCTCATCGCCCTCGAGAAGGAGCCGCGCCGTATCCTCGCCCTGCGCAGCGAGATCGCGAAGCCGGTGCTGAGCCGGTTGCTCTCCGAGGCTGGTCACGACGTGCACGGCGTCGTCGCCTATCGCACGGTGGGAGTGCCGGTGACGGAGCGCATCCGCCGCGACGTCGAGAACGGACGGATCAACGCGATCCTGATCACCAGTGGGTCGGTCGCCGAGCAGGTGCGCGAGCAGTTCCCGGAGATCCCGGACGAGACGCTGCTCGCCGCGATCGGACCGCGGACCGCGAAGGACGCGCAGCGTGCGGGCCTGCCCGTGTCGGTCGTCGCCGACCGCCAGACCGTCGACGCGCTCATCGATGCGGTCTCGCACTTCACTCTTCCGCACGCGGCCGACGAGTTCGCGCCGTGAGCTTTCCCGACGTTCGACTGAGGCGTCTGCGGCAGTCGCGGGCGGTGCGAGATCTCGTGCGTGAGACCTCGCTGCAGCCTCGACAGCTCGTGCTTCCGCTCTTCGTGCGCGAAGGCATCTCCGAGCCCGTGCAGATCGGCTCGATGCCCGGCGTCGCTCAGCACTCCCTGGATTCACTGCGCGCGGCGGCGGTCCAGGCGGCGGAGACCGGTGTCGGCGGAGTGATGCTGTTCGGCGTGCCCGCCGTCCGCGACGCCGTCGGGTCGGGAGCCGACGATCCGCACGGCATCCTGAACGTCGCGACCGAGGCGCTGGCCGCCGAGGTCGGCGACGCGCTCGTCGTGCAGACCGACCTGTGCCTGGACGAGTTCACCGATCACGGCCACTGCGGCGTTCTGGCCGCCGATGGCTCCGTCGACAACGACGCGACTCTCGAGCGGTACACCTCGATGGCGCTCGCACAGGCGCGCGCAGGTTCTCAGCTGCTGGGGCTCTCCGGGATGATGGACGGCCAGGTCGCGGTGATCCGCCGGGCGCTCGACGCCGAGGGGTTCACCGACACCCTCCTGCTCGCGTATGCCGCGAAGTACGCCAGCGCCTTCTACGGACCCTTCCGCGAGGCTGTCGACTCTCAGCTCACCGGCGATCGTCGCACGTACCAGCTCGACCCGGGCAACCGGCGCGAGGGTGTGCGCGAGGCCGTCGTCGATGAGGCCGAGGGGGCCGACATCGTCATGGTGAAGCCGGCGATGGCCTTCCTCGACGTGCTGCGCGAGGTGCGCGACACCGTGAGTATTCCAGTGTGGGCATATCAGGTCTCCGGCGAGTACGCCATGATCGAGGCCGCCGGTGCGAACGGGTGGATCGACCGTCGCGCGGCCATCCTCGAGTCCCTTCTCTCCATCCGCCGCGCCGGTGCGGATGCGGTGCTCACCTACTGGGCCACCGAAGCGGCCGGCTGGCTGCGCGACTGACTTCTGCGAGGAGCTCTCCTTCATGACCGACCGCAACGACGACCTGTTCTCCGCTGCCCGCGCGGTGATTCCCGGTGGGGTCAATTCTCCGGTGCGCGCCTACGGATCGGTCGGCGGCACGCCGCGGTTCCTCGCCTCGGCGAAGGGCGCGAGGGTCACCGATGCCGCCGGTCGCGAGTACGTCGATCTCGTCGCCTCGTGGGGTCCTGCGCTTCTCGGGCATGCGCACCCGGAGATCGTCGCCGCGGTGCAGGAAGCCGCGTCCCGTGGGCTCTCGTTCGGCGCTCCGACCGAGGGCGAGGTCGAACTCGCCGCGCTGATCGCCGACCGTGTGCGGTTCGGTGAGACCCGACCCATCGAGCGCGTGCGCCTGGTCTCCACGGGCACCGAGGCGACCATGACGGCCATCCGCCTCGCGCGCGGTGCCACCGGTCGCGACCTGCTCGTGAAGTTCGCCGGTCACTACCACGGCCACTCCGACGGCCTTCTCGCGGAGGCAGGTTCCGGCGTCGCGACGCTCGCGCTGCCGGGCTCCGCCGGGGTGCCCGCGCCGATCGCCGCCCAGACCCTCGTGATCGGCTACAACGACCCGGAGGCTCTGGCCGCCGTGTTCGCCGAGCACGGTCAGCGCATCGCCGCCGTCATCGTCGAGGCCTCGGCTGCGAACATGGGCGTGGTCGCTCCGCTGCCCGGATTCAACCGTCTGATCGCCGAGACCGCGCATGCTCATGGCGCACTGATGATCCTCGACGAGGTGCTCACCGGATTCCGGGTGCACCCGGCCGGATTCTGGGGGCTGCAGGCCGCCGCCGGCGAGGACTACCTGCCCGACATCTTCACGTTCGGCAAGGTCGTCGGCGGGGGCATGCCGCTGGCCGCGCTCGGTGGACGTGCCGAGGTCATGGACCTGCTGGCCCCGCTCGGGCCGGTCTACCAGGCGGGCACACTGTCCGGAAACCCGCTCTCGGTCGCTGCGGGTCTCGCGACGCTGCGGCTCGCGACCCCCGAGGTCTATGCGACCGTCGACGCCGCATCCGCTCGGGTGTCCACCGCGCTCGACGCCGCGCTCACGTCGGCCGGTGTCACGCACGCGGTGGCCACCGCCGGCAACCTGTTCAACGCTTCTTTCCGGGCCTCGGCGCCGCGCAACTATGCCGAAGCGCAGGCGCAGGAGTCGTTCCGCTACGCGCCGTTCTTCCACTCGCTGCGCGAGCAGGGCGTCGCTCTTCCGCCGAGCGTGTTCGAAGCCTGGTTCCTCACCGCCGCACACGGCGAGGAGGAACTGCAGCAGATCGAGGCCGCACTTCCAGTCGCTGCGGCTGCCGCGGCGGCCGCACGTCCGTAGGCGCGAGTCCGGTCAGACGAACATGACGCGGCGCGGTGACGCGTCTGTGTAGACGCGGCCGAGTGGGCTGGTCCACTCGATGTCGCCTCCGGGGAGCTGTCTCGCACGCCAACGGTGCTTCTCGGCGATGTCGGGGTGCTTCAGCGAGTGGTGTCCCACGCAGAAGTGGCTGAGGTTGTCGATCGACGTGCTTCCGCCCTTGGCATGGTCGTGATTGTGATCGACCTGACACCTGTGGACCGGTGTGCGGCACCCGGGGAATCGACAATGCTGATCGCGGGCCTGAAGGTGCCGCCGCATCGCCGTCGTCGGGGCGTAGGAGGCTGTGGCTGTCACGGTGCCCGCGCCGTCGAGGAAGAGGCGGGACCAGCCTCCGTTGCGACCGGCGAGATCGCGGGCGACGTCGGGATGCAGCGCCCCGATCCCATCGAGCTCGGCCGGCCGTTCGTCTCCTCCTGCCAGCGTCTCGGCAGCGATCGTGACCTGAATGCGCGCCCGGATGCTCTCCAGCGCGGTGCCCTCGGCCGTAGAGGGGTCGGTGGTCAGGAGTAGGTCGCTGAGCAGGTCGGCGCGCACCGCATCGATGCCGCGCTCGTCGGTCAGGAGGGGCGGGCCGCCGAGGGATGGATCGGTCGTGAAGGTGTCGCCCTCACCGAAGATGACGTGGGCATCGAATCGGGTGTCGTCGACGGGATACCTGTTGAGCACAGGGTCGTCTCGGCGGGAGTCGTCGGCGGCGAGATCCTGCAGGAAGACCTGGTCGGTGCCCGAGTCGAGCTCGTCCGGAGACAGCATCGGCACCTCGTCGGCGCGAGCGGCGCGATCACCCCGGGTGGCGATGACGTGCTGTGCGAGCCGCGTCAGGCGGTCGAGAATCGCGTGGGCGAGGTACTCCGGAAGCACGACCTGGAGCAGTGCGAGGCCGTCGTCGAGCGCCCTCAACGTGACCGATCGTTCGCCGTGGGCCCGTCGGTGACGCTCGACCACGGTCTCGCCGGCGAGGGAGGAGGCGATCTGGCGCACCATCGTGCGGGTGCGCGCGGGAGAGTCCTGTTCGGCCACGACGAGCGCCGCCGTGTCATAGACGGTGAGGGTCTCGGCGTCTACTCGACCCTCGCGGACCCCCTGCCGCACGATGATTCCCTCCCGCACGATCTCTCGGACATGGGCCGCACTGAGCGCACCGCGGCGGAACGCGTCTCGCACGATGGGGTGCTCGGCCTCGAGGAAGTGGGCGTCGCTGAAGGCGTACTCGATGCTGCCCTTCGACATGCGACCGGCCGCAGAGTACTCCGCGATCATCGACCGATGGATCGAATCGCGATGCTGCGGCTGCTCGCGGACATCGTCGTCGAGCAGCCGAAGTCGATCGGCGAGGAGGGCGGAGGCTTCAGCTTCGAGCGCCGCGATGCCTCGCCGCTTCTCCGCCCAGGCATCGAGCAGGGCCTCGCGCTGATCGATGCTGTTCGCAGATGCCTTCATTCTTCGAGTATAGTACATATGTTCGAACGACGGAAGGGGAATCATGATGACTGGTGCTGATCGACAAGGGATCGTTGCGTTCCTGTGAGCAACTTCCAGACAACTGGCAGGGCCGCGCTGGCAGACTGGGGGACATGGTGACGTTGCTGCTGGACCAGACGCAACTGGAGGTCGTGCTCTCGCCGATCGAACGTGCCGCCACCTTCCACCGTGACAACCTCCGTATCGCGCGCGACACCATCACCAAGGTGCAGCTGACGGAAGACGCCTGGACCTGGCTCCGCGGCGTCCCGAACCCGGGGACGCACATTCCCGGTGTTCTCGCCGCAGGCAGCTGGAAGGCCGCGGGCAGCCTCGACTTCGTGCTGATCCGCCGGCGTCGCCCGAGCGTCGTGATCGATCTCGAAGGCGACCCGCAATACCGCCGACTGATCCTCACCACCAGCCACGGGCTCGCGCTCACTCAGGCACTCCGGCTCGATGTCTCGACCGAACCGGCGAACGTCGAGGAGATCGTGGCCACGGCACCGATCCCGGTCTCGAAGGGACGACGACGCCCCGTCATCCGCCCCCGGCCCGCCTGACGCCGACGTCGGTAAGCCGTGCCTCGCGATGCACGGCCTCCCTTCAACGCAGAACGCCCTCCAGACCCGCAGGTCCGGAGGGCGTTCTCGTCGGCGAGGCGCTCAGCCGTGCTGGTGATCCCCGTCGTGGTTCTCGCCGTCGTGGTTCTCGCCGTCGTGGTTCTCGCCGTCGTGGTTCTCGCCGTCGTGGTTCTCACCGGTGTTCTCGTCAGAGTCATCGGGAGTCGTCTCGTCGCCTTCCGCGGAACCCTCGGCCAGGGGCACGGTGTCGATGACGCCCGTGGAGGCGACGCTCCAGTGTGCGTTCTCCGCGGGGGCCTCCGGCGTATCGCCGTCCGCAGCCTCGAAGTCCGCAACCTCGCTGTCCGCAGCCTCGCTGTCCGACGCCTCGCCCTGGGCGGGCTCGTCCTCTGCGCCCAACGGGTAGTCCTTGGGCTCGTCCTCGTAGTACGCGCGGGCGGCGGCCGCGAGCATGGAACTCACCGCTGCAGAGCGCGGGTCCTCCTCGTCATCGTCGGAAGAGCTGGTGTCCTCGGTGTCGGCGGATGAGGGGCCATCGCTGTGGGAGGACAGCGCGTCCGATTCCGTGGCGACCGATGCGTCGTCGAGATCCGCGAAGATCTCGACCCCGCTGTGGTCCTCGTCACCGGAGGTCAGGTCGGACGGCGTCGTGTCTGCGGTGTCCGCCGGCACGGCGGCGCCGAACAGGATCTCATCGAAGGATCGAGCCGGAGCCTGTTCGTCGGTGGACTGTTCGCCGAGGGTCGGAGCGTCGCCCACCTCGAACGGACCCGAGGCGACGTCGCCGGACTCGCCGATCGATGCTTCTTCGCCCGGTGTTTCGTCGACAGAAGCCTCTTCGTCCGGAGCGTCTTCGGCGGGAGTCTCCTCCTCGGACGTCGACTCTCCGGTCGCGATCGTATCGATGGAATCCACGTCGGCGGAGGACTCGTCCGCAGCGCTCTCCGCGCTCTCTGCCATGGAGGCCTCGGATGCGTCGGACACGTCGGATGCGTCAGAGCCGACGGAGGCTGCCAGATTCGAGGCCACGGCCTCGCCTGCGGGAGCAGACGCAGCCTCGGCCGCCCAGGCGGCTGCTGCGGCCACCGGGATGGCGACCACGGAGTCGGCGGGTGCCGGAGATGCTTCTTCGGGAGCGGCCTCTGCGGGAGTCGACTCCTCGGGCGCAATCTCCGGGGTGTTCGGCGCGACGAGCGGGGTCGCCGTTGCGGGAGCGCTCGGCGCGAACCGGCCACCCCGCATCAGGTCGATGAAGACGTCTTCGAGAGTCGGCCCGCGCTGCACCAGGGTGCTCAGGGCGATGCCTGCGTCGGCCGCGACGGCTCCCACGGTCTCGGCGTCTCCGCCGCGCACGGTCAGACCCGAGCGCAGCACTTCGATGTCGAACCCGGCCGCAGCGAGCGCGGACGTCAGCCCGGCGCGATCCGCGGCGTCCACGATCACGGAGCCGCCCTTGGGGTCGGCGAGCGTCTCGATTCCGCTGGCCAGCACGAGCGTGCCCTTCGAGAGCACGAGCACGTTGTCGGCGACCTGTTCGACCTCGCTGAGGACGTGCGACGACACGAGGACCGTGCGTCCCTCGTCGGCGAGGCGACGCATCAGGAGTCGCATCCAGCGGATCCCCTCGGGGTCGAGTCCGTTGGCCGGCTCGTCGAAGACGAGGGCCCCGGGGTCGCCGAGGAGCGCGTTCGCGACGCTGAGCCGCTGACGCATGCCGAGCGAGAAGCCGCCGATGCGGGAGTCGCCCTCGCCCTCGAGGCCGACCAGGGAGAGCACTTCGCCGACGCGTGCCAGCGGGATGCCGTTCGCCTTGGCGGCGATGGTCAGCTGACGCTCGGCGGTGCGACGGGGACGGTAGACGGTCTCTTCGAGTACCGCGCCGATCGTGCGCAGCGGCTGGCGGAGCTCGGCATACGTCGTGCCGCCGATCGTCGCCGTGCCGGATGTGGCGCGCACCTGGCCGAGCAGGATGCGCAACGTGGTGGTCTTGCCGGCTCCGTTCGGGCCGAGGAAGGCGGTGACGGCTCCGGGCTCGACGCGCGCGGAGAAGTCCGAGACGGCGGTCACCTCATTGAAGCGCTTCGTCACGTGCGTGAACTCGAGCACCTGTCCTTCAGGCATCCGTGACCTCTCGTCGCATTTGAACAGTTCCTCCCTATCCTGCCGGAAAACCCTGTCGGATCCCGCATTTCGCGCGGAATGACGCCCTTGCCGAAAGGGGTAGCCTGGCCAGCGTGACCGATTCTCACGCTGCATCCCGCGTCCTCGTCCGCACCGAAGGGGCGCTCGGGCGGCTCACGCTCAACCGCCCCGAGGCCATCAACGCCCTCGACGTCGGCATGATCGAGAGCCTCACCGCAGCACTGAACGCCTGGCGCGACGACACCGACGTGCAGATCGTGCTGCTCGACGGAGCGGGGGATCGCGGCATGTGCGCCGGCGGCGACGTGCGGGCTCTGCACGGGCAGATCGTGGCGGGGCAGGCTGATCAGACCGCGGAGTTCTTCCGTGCCGAGTACGCGCTGAACGCGATGATCGCCGAATACCCCAAGCCGGTCGTGTCCTTCGCCGACGGCATCACGATGGGGGGAGGCATCGGCCTGGCCGGGCACGCGGCGATCCGCATCGTCACGGAGCGCTCGAAGCTCGCGATGCCGGAGACGCGCATCGGATTCACGCCCGACGTCGGCGGCACCTGGCTTCTCGGCCGTGCCCCCGGGCGCTTCGGCGAGTACTTCGGCCTCACCGGAGCGACGATGAGCGGCGCGGATGCCGTGTACCTCGGCTTCGCCGATCACTTCGTGCCGTCGGACCGCCTCGACGCCTTGAGCGAGGCTCTCGCCTTCCGCGCCGATCCGACGGGGCCCAGCGAGATCGTCCTGCTGTTCGACGAGACGCCGGAGCCCTCGCGGCTTCCGGCGTGGCGGGAGTGGATCGATGACGCCTTCTCCGCTCCGACCGTGATCGAGATCATCGATCGCCTGCAGGCCCAGGGCACGACGGAGGCCGCCGCGATCGCGGACCTTCTCGAGGGCCTCGCGCCGACCGGCCTCGCTGTCACGCTCGATGCGGTGCGCGAGGCGCGTGAACTTTCGGGGCTTCGTGCCGCACTCGAGGGCGAGTACCGCCGCGTGCTGTGGTTCGTGAACGAGCACCCCGACCTCGTCGAGGGCATCCGCGCGCAGATCGTCGACAAGGACCGGGATCCGAAGTGGGACCCGCCCACGCTGGCCGAGCTCGCCCCGGACGCCGGCGCCCCTGCACGCGCGTACGTCCCGCAGCCCGCCCTGTTCTGAGAAGGGGTTCGTCCGCGTCGGGCTTTCTCTGAGCGTCGCGCCTAGTCGGACTCGAGGTCGACGTCGGGGCTCGAGCGCGTCTTCCAGATCGCACGGAGCACGTCGATGACGTCGTCCGGATCCGCGTCGGTCGCGTCGGCTTCGTCGACCAGCTCGCGGATGCGCCGGAGCACCGATGCGGGGAGGATTCCCGCCGTCTCGGCGACCCGCGTGCCCGCGGCCGTGCGCGAGACCACCAGCCCCTCGCCTTCGAGCATCTTGTACGCGCGCGCGGCGGTTCCGGGGGCGACACCCAGGTCGCTGGCCGTCTGTCGGACCGTCGGCAGTCGCTCGCCCGCGCCGAGCTGGCCCGACACGATGAGGCCGCGGAGCTGCCGGTAGATGTCGAGTGCCGGATTCGTCTCGTCGGCCGGTGACAGTCGGGGCGTCGGGCTCACCATGCGGTCTCCCGTTCGGCCGATTTCTCGACGCCGGCAACAGATTCCAGGTCATACCTCGGCGGGCACAGCTGCGTGGTCGTGAGGAGCAGCAGCACGAACGCGGCGATCTCGAGCGCCGGCGCCATCCAGCCGCCGACGGCCGCGACTTCGCCGTATCGCCAGAAGGTCTCGTAGGAGTCGCTGCGCCCGTCGCCCTGGATGGTGAGTCCGTTGATCGAACCGGAGTCGGCGATGAACCGCCATGCGCCCGCCAGAGCGAGAAGCGCAGCCGATGTGGTGATCCGGGTGATCCCCGCCGCGATGTCGCGTCGTTCGCGCTGCTCGGCGACGATCGTCTCCGGCCGCAGGAACGGGCGGGCCGCATTGGAGTGCAGCGCGGCGATCACCACGCCGACGAGCGCGATGGTGCAGATCAGGACCGGAACGCCGTATGCCCAGCCATAGAACCAGGGACGAATCGGGTCGATCGTCTCGTTGGGCACGTCGATCTCGAGGAAAACGTACGGGCCGCCGTCGATGTTCGAGGAGGCGAGTCCGGCGAGCAGTGTCGTGACCGTGAGAGCGAGCAGCGCTGCGGCGGCGCCCACCGAACCGATGCGCGGACTGAAGCTCAGCCAGGTGCGGCGGGCGGAGAGGACGGGGCGCTCCGGCGGCGTGCTGCCTCTCGTCGCGATCAGGGCCAGCAGGACGGCCACACCGATGCCGGCCGTGAGCACCGGTGTCGCGTAGCGCCACCACGAGACGACGCCGTTGAGGTCGAGGGCGTACCCGGTGATCAGGTTCTCGGCGACGAAGATCACGATCACCGCGATCGCGGCGACTCCGAGGGTGCGGTGCTCCGGCGAGTAACGGGCGAAGACCACGCCGGATGCCGCCGGGGCGAGGCGCGCCCGGCTCTCGGTCCGTGCGCGCCATCGGGGTGTGACGGTGATGCCGACCGCGATGATCGCCGCGAGGATCAGAGACACCCAGGGCATCGAGAAGACAGCGCCGAGCACCTGCCCGGGGTCCAGCAGGAGCTGCCCGGATCGGATCGGGGATGCGATGGTCGCGTGCATGGGGAGTCCGTCCTCTTTGTGCCATATGTCTATCACAAGTTGTATCAGTGAGTAAACACAAAAGGTGAAGAAAGGAACGCTTCGCCGTTGTTCGCCCGTGTGCAGAAACCGCTGATCGGGAGGGGAAGCGGTTCGCTGTGAGCGAAGGTCCCCCATGAGGGGGATACGAATGTCCGCGGATCGTGGCACTCTGTCTTGTGGCCGATTGTCGGTCGGCATCCGTCTGCCGAGAAATCCGCCGCTCCATCCTTCCTAGAAAGTCCGCCTGTGCTGGGAAAAATCCTCCTCCGCTATCTCTCCCGATACCGATGGTTGCTGCTCGCGGTGCTGGTCTTCCAGCTCGCCAGCGTCGCAGCGACCCTCTACCTCCCGCGACTGAACGCCGACATCATCGACAAGGGCGTCGCCCGCGGTGACACCGGCTACATCTGGAGCACCGGTCTGTTCATGCTCGCGGTCTCGCTGGGGCAGATCATCGCCTCGGTCACCGCGACGTACTTCGCCGCGCGCGCAGCGATGGGCGCCGGCCGCGACATCCGCGCCGACGTCTTCGGCAAGGTCAGCGGCTTCTCCGAGCGTGAGGTCTCGCAGTTCGGCGCCGGCTCGCTCATCACCCGCAACACGAACGATGTGCAGCAGGTGCAGATGCTGGCGATGATGGGCGCGACCATGCTCGTCACGGCGCCGCTCCTCGCGATCGGCGGCATCATCTTCGCCGTGCAGACGAACGTCGGCCTCAGCTGGCTCATCGCCGTGTCTGTGCCGCTGCTGCTGATCCTGGCCGCCCTCGTGATCGGGCGCATGGTCCCGTTGTTCCGCAGCTACCAGGGCAAGCTCGACAACGTCAACCGCATCATGCGCGAACAGCTCACCGGCGTTCGCGTCGTGCGGGCATTCGTGCGCGAGCGCATCGAGGAGGACCGCTTCCGCGGCGCCAACACCGACATCATGGTCGTCGGCCGCAAGGTGGGCTCGCTCTTCGTGCTGCTGTTCCCGCTGTTCATGCTCATCCTGAACGTCACGGTCGTCTCGGTCATCTGGTTCGGCGGCATCGAGGTCAACAACGGCACGGTGCAGGTGGGCACACTGTTCGCCTTCATGCAGTACATCGGCCAGATCATGGGCGGCGTCATCATGGCGAGCTTCATGGCGATGATGATCCCGCGCGCCGCGGTGTCGGCCGAGCGCATCGGCGAGGTTCTCGACTCCGAATCCACGCTGGTCCGCCCCGAGAACGGCGTCACCGAGTTCCCGGTCCCCGGATCCGTGGCGCTCGACGACGTCGAGTTCACCTACCCCGGCGCCGATTCCCCCGTGCTCACCGGCATCAGCTTCGCCGCGCAGCCGGGTGAGACCGTCGCGATCGTCGGATCCACCGGCTCGGGCAAGACGACCCTCGTGTCGCTCATCCCGCGCCTGTTCGACGTCTCGGGCGGTTCCGTGCACGTCGGCGGCACCGATGTGCGCGAGGCCGACGTCGAGTCGCTGTGGGACAGCATCGGCCTGGTGCCGCAGCGTCCGTTCCTCTTCACCGGCACCGTCGCGTCGAACCTGCGCTACGGCCGGGAAGAGGCCACCGACGAAGAGCTGTGGCACGCGCTCGACATCGCACAGGGTCGCGACTTCGTCGAGGAGATGCCCGATGGTCTCGACTCCCGCATCGCCCAGGGCGGCACGAACGTCTCAGGTGGTCAGCGTCAGCGACTCGCGATCGCCCGCGCGATCGTGCACCAGCCGCAGATCCTGGTCTTCGACGACTCGTTCTCGGCCCTCGACCTCACGACGGACGCGCGATTGCGGCAGGCGTTGTGGCGGGAGCTCCCGCACGTGACGAAGATCGTGGTCGCCCAGCGCATCTCCACCATCACGGACGCGGACCGCATCGTCGTCCTCGACGGCGGAACCATGGTCGGCGTCGGCACGCACGAGGAACTGCTCGAGACGAGCGACACCTACCGAGAGATCGTCGAGTCGCAGCTGGGGGTGGACGCATGAGCGCGCAGGACAACAACGAGAAGCGCACGGCCAGACGCGGCCGCGGCAAGGCGGCAGCGCCCGTCGCCGAGGTCGAGCTGAGCGCCGAGGAGAAGTACGAGGCCGAGCTCGCCGAGCAGGCACGTCAGAACTCCGGCGACTGGGACAGCGTCGCGCCGGGCAAGGCCGACAACTTCGGTCCGAGTTTCGCGCGCATGATCGGGCTGCTCAAGCCGTCGGCCATCTGGTTCGTCTTCGTGTCGATCCTGGGTGCGATCGGCGTGGTCCTGACGGTCGCGGCGCCCAAGGTGCTCGCCGAGGCCACCAACCTCGTCTACAAGGGCTTCATCTCCATCCAGCTCGGACAGCCGACCGACGGGTTCCCCGGCTTCCCGGCCGGGACGTCGCAGGACGTCGTCGTCGAGGCGCTGCGGGCCGGTGGGCAGGACGACTTCGCGAACCAGGTCGGCGCGCTGGGCGACTTCACGGTCGGCCAGGGCATCGACTTCGACGCACTGCGTCTCGTCATCGCCGCGGTGCTCGGCATCTACGTGGCCGCGGCCTTCCTCACCTGGATCCAGGGCTACGTCATCAACGTGATCATGGTCCGCACCATGTGGCGGCTGCGCGAGTCGGTCGAGGCGAAGATCAACCGCCTGCCGCTGGCGTACTTCGACAAGGTGCAGCGCGGCGAGCTGATCTCACGCGTCACGAACGACATCGACAACATCACGCAGACGATGCAGCAGTCGCTCTCGGGAGCACTCACTTCGGTGCTCACCGTGATCGGCGTGCTCGTGATGATGTTCTCGATCTCGTGGCAGCTCGCGCTCGTCGCCCTCATCACGCTGCCGCTCATGGGCGTCATCTTCGGCATCATCGGACCGCGCTCGCAGAAGGCTTTCGGCACCCAGTGGCGCAAGGTCGGTCGCCTGAACGCCCGCGTCGAGGAGGCATTCTCCGGCCACGCGCTCGTGAAGGTCTTCGGCCGGGAGAAGGATGCGCTGGACAAGTTCCAGGTCGAGAACGAAGAGCTGTTCCAGGCGAGCTTCAAGGCACAGTTTCTCTCCGGCATCATCATGCCGGCGATGATGTTCGTCGGAAACCTCAGCTATGTGGGCATCGCGGTGCTCGGCGGTCTGATGGTCGCGAACGGTCAGCTCCGTCTCGGCGACGTGCAGGCGTTCATCCAGTACTCGCAGCAGTTCACGCAGCCCCTGTCCGAGCTGGGTGGCATGGCCGCGGTCGTGCAGTCCGGCACGGCCTCCGCCGAGCGGGTCTTCGAACTGCTCGACGCCGAGGAGCAGGAGGCGGACGACGCCGATGCCCCCGAGCTGGTCGAGGGCAAGGGCGTCATCGAGTTCGAGAACGTCGCGTTCTCGTACACACCCGAGCGTCCGCTCATCCGCGACCTGTCATTCCGGGTGGAGCCGGGGCAGACCGTCGCCATCGTCGGTCCGACCGGTGCGGGAAAGACGACCTTGGTCAACCTGATCATGCGCTTCTACGAGCTCAGCGGCGGGCGCATCATGCTCGACGGCCAGGACATCGCCGAGGTGACCCGCGACGAACTGCGGTCGCGCACCGGCATGGTGCTCCAGGACCCGTGGCTGTTCGCCGGCAGTATCCGCGAGAACATCCGCTACGGTCGCTCCACCGCGACCGATGACGAGGTTCTCGCCGCCGCCAAGGCGACCTATGTCGATCGCTTCGTGCACGCCCTCCCCGAGGGCTACGACACGGTGCTCGACGAGGATGCCGCGAACGTGTCGGCGGGCGAGCGTCAGCTCATCACCATCGCGCGGGCATTCGTCGCGCAGCCGTCGATCCTCATCCTCGATGAGGCCACGTCGGCCGTCGACACCCGCACCGAACTGCTGCTGCAGCACGCGATGGCCGCGCTTCGTGAAGGACGCACGTCGTTCGTGATCGCGCACCGACTGTCGACCATCCGCGACGCCGACCTCATCCTGGTGATGGAGCACGGTGACATCGTGGAGAAGGGCACGCACGACGAGCTCATCGCCGCGCAGGGCGCCTACTGGCGTCTGTACCAGTCGCAGTTCGAGCAGGCGGCGACCGACATCGACGCCGAAGACGCCCTCACCGGCACGACGCCCGTCGTCGTCTCGGGCGATGCGAGCGATGCCGAAGGTGCAGGGGAGGAGGCTGCGGCCGCCGTTGCCGGAGCCTCGATCGGTGCTCAGCTGCCCGCTGCCGAGACGGCGGCAGCCCAGGCCCTGCTGGAAGACGGGGCCGACGGTTCGAGCCACCGTTCCTGAGCGTTTCCCGCCCTCCGGCATCCCCACGACGACGCCCCACTCCGCTCACGCGGGGTGGGGCGTCGTCGTAGGGATGCGTCGTCGCGGGCGCCGGCACGGCGCGCGTGACGAGGTGTCAGGAGCGGTCGGCCCTGATTCCGAGCAGCTCGAGCGGGTGGGTCAGACGCCACCACGGGCTCGGCCCCTCCACATCCTCGGCCAGCACCAGAGGCGTGGTGACGGTGTTGAGCGGACCGGTCGTCGTCAGCGTGCCCACGGCGTCGTCCTGTTCACGGTCTTCGCCGAGATCGAAGGCCGTCGCCGCGGTGGCGGTCGCCCCGTTCCACAGCACCACATCGGCATCGGTCTCGGTGATGACGTCGACCTCCTCCCCCCAGGGGGTCGTGACCTGACCGACCACGGTGTCCTTCGCGACGGCGGGCGGCTGCGCCTCCAGCGCCGCTTCCGCCTCCGCGAACAGGGAGCGGGTGAGAGCGAGTCGCTCATCGTTGCCGGCCTGGTTCAGCGCCGCGGCGAAGAGGTGCACGGTCGTGTCGCCGATGACGACGTCCTTCGCGGTGAGCAGGTTCCAGCCGACGAGTGTGCCGGTCTTGACGCCGACGACACCGGGATCGTCGAGCATCCCGTTCGTGTTGACGACGGTGCCGGCGCCCGGGAGGTCCACCGACTTGGTGCCGACGATCTCGGCGAACACCGGGTTCTGCATGGCACGCTCGCCGAGGGCGACCAGCGCCTCGGGGGTGGCCACATTGCGCTCGTCGAAGCCGGACGGCGTCACCACGGTGATGCCGGTGAGGCCTCGTTCGCGCAGCCACACCTCGGCGGCCCGGGCGAATTCGCGATCGGACCCCCAGATCTCGCTCGCGAGCCGGTCGATGTAGTTGTTCGCCGATCCCATCAGCGTGCCCTGCAGGAGTTGATATTCGGTCAGCACCCCGCCGATCGGCACATCGAGTGCGGACTGGTCGCTGCGCCGGTAGTCCCAGTACTTCACGCTGTCGGCCCGGGTGAACGAGAACTCGGGCCCCTGTTCGCCCACCGCCAGCGGCATACGGTCGAGCACCATCAGGCTGCTCACGACCTTGGTGATGCTCGCGATGCTCACCGCATCGGGGATCGAGGCCGCAGTGGTCATGCCGGAGATGCCGACGGCGCCCGCGCCCTCGGTGGGCCAGGTGACGGTGGCTGCGGCAGCGGGCGTCGTCGCGAACTCGACGGACTGCACTGTCGGAGGTACCTCGTGCAGCGGCCAGAGCAGCGTGGTGCCGGCATACGCGGCGACGAGGCCCACGAGCGTGGCCAGCGGAACGAGGATGCCGGGACGGGCGATGGCCGGGCGCAGGCGTGCCCCGCGGAGCAGGCCGTTCGTCCGCTCGGCTTCCGACGTCTCGTCGAGAGTCGCGGTGGCGGTGTGGTCGGCCACCGTCGCGGGGTCCACCCAGGTCAGAGCGGTGGCGGTGGTGGTCTCGTCCGCCCACTGGGGGGTGGTCGCGTCGAGCGCGGCGAGGGGATCGTCGGCGTCTCCCGCGGCAGTCTCACGCGGAACGAATGGTGGTTTCGTCAGAGCGGGCGTGGCCGGTTCCGGGGCGACCACCGATTCCGGTGCAAGCGCGCGCGTCGACGTCTGCTCGGCCGTGAGCACCGAACCGCCCGACGCGGCATCGACGGAGCCGGAGGGGGCGGTGGTCGCGGGGCCGTCGTCACGGACGACGCCCGTCGCCTCGTCGGCGGGATCTGTTGCGGTCACTCGTTCACGGTACCCAATCCCGGGCGGGTTCCGCGGCGCACAGCCCTGTCGCCACGCGGGTGTCGCCAGCGGTAGGATCTTCAGCACAACCACGGGAGTCCGGCGAGCCGGGCTGAGAGGGAGCGAATCGCGCTTCGACCGTCGAACCTGATCTGGGTCATGCCAGCGCAGGGAGGAGTTCAGATGAGTACGCCTACGTCCACATCCGCACAGCAGGCATCCGCCGATGCGAACGGGCTGCACCGCCCATCGATCTGGCGCTGGCGCGTCGTCGACATCGTCGTCGCCGCTGTCCTCGGCGTCGCGATCGGTCTCGTGTTCTGGGGATGGAACACCATCGGATACGCGTGGTTCGGCGCGGCCGACGCCCTGACACCGGGCCTCGGTGGCATCGCCGTCGGCATCTGGCTGCTCGGCGGTGTCGTCGGCGGTCTCGTGATCCGCAAGCCGGGGGCCGCGCTCGTGGTCGAACTGGTCGCCGCGATCGTGTCGATGCTGATCGGCAACGTGTGGGGTGTCTCGACCGTGTTGTCGGGCATCGTGCAGGGCCTCGGCGCAGAGATCATCTTCGCCCTGTTCTTCTACCGTCGTTTCGGGATCGCAGTCGCTGCGCTCGCCGGCGTCGGAGCCGCCGTGGCCGCCTGGGTGTTCGAGCTGTTCTACGGCAGCTCGCCGAACATCCTGAAGTCGGTCGAGTTCAACACGATCTATCTGATCAGCGTGGTCGTCTCCGGGGCGATCCTGGCCGGCGTGGTCGGTTGGCTGCTCGTGCGTGCCCTCGCCGTCACCGGCGCCCTCAACCGCTTCGCCGTCGGGCGAGAGCACGTGCGCGAGGTCTGAGCGTGACCTTCGCCTCCCCGGCCCGCGTGCAGGCTGCGGGCTGGGGCTGGCGGTACGCCGGTCGAAAGCGTCCCGCCGTCGCGGACGTCTCCTTCACGATCGAACCGGGGGAGCGGGTGCTCCTGCTCGGCGCCTCGGGTGCAGGGAAGTCGACGCTGCTCGCCGGCCTCGCCGGGGTCCTCGGCGATGACGACGAGGGGGAACGGACGGGGTCATTGCGCATCGACGGTGCGGCCCCCGAGTCACGGCACGGTCAGGTCGGACTCGTCCTGCAGGACCCGGACGCCGGCATCGTGCTGTCGAAGGTCGGCGACGACGTCGCGTTCGGCTGCGAGAACCTGGGCGTCGCGGCATCCGAGATCCCGGGTCGCGTCGCCGAGGCGCTCGACGCCGTCGGCCTCGATGTTCCGCTGCGACGCCCCACGAAGGCGCTCTCCGGCGGGCAGAAGCAGCGGCTGGTGCTGGCCGGTGTGCTCGCGATGCGACCGGGTCTGCTGCTGCTCGACGAGCCCACCGCAAACCTCGACCCGGAGGGGGTGCGGGAGGTGCGGGCGAGTGTCGAGCGCGCCGTCGAGACGACCGGCGCGACGCTCGTGGTCGTCGAGCACCGCACCCCGATCTGGGTCGATCTGATGACGCGCGTGATCGTGCTGGCGGCCGACGGAGGACTCCTCGCCGACGGTGCGCCCGCGCAGGTGTTCGTGGCCCACGGCGACGTGCTCGCCGATGCGGGGGTGTGGGTGCCCGACCGCGGCATCGACCTTCCGATGCTCGAACAGGTTCCTGCCTCCGATGCCCTCACGGCCTCCGCGCTCTCGATCGCGAGAGAGGCGGGCGTCGTCGTGCAGTCGGGGCTCGACCTGCGCGTGCCGCGTGCGAACGCGACCGTGATCACCGGGCCGAACGGCGCGGGCAAGTCGACGCTCGCACTCACCCTCGCCGGCCTCATCCCGGAGCAGGCCGGCGAAGTGCGTTCGGCGCCCGAGCTGGCGGGGCGCAAGGGCCCCCGCCCGATCCGCTGGTCCTCGCGTGAGCTGCTCACCCGCATCGGCATGGTCTTCCAGGAGCCGGAGCATCAGTTCCTCACGCAGACGCTGCGCGACGAGCTCGCCGTCGGCCCGCGCGCCCTCGGATGGGACCGTGGGAAGACGGACGGCGTCGTCGAGGAGCTGCTCGAGCGCCTCGGACTCGCATCTCTCGCGCTCGCCAACCCGTTCACGCTCTCCGGCGGGCAGAAGCGTCGACTGTCCGTCGCGACCGTGCTGGCGGGAGCACCCGAGGTGATCGTGCTCGACGAGCCGACCTTCGGGCAGGACCGGCGTGGATGGATCTCGCTCGTCGCGCTCCTGCAGGAGGAGATCGCGCGTGGTCGGTCGATCGTCGCGGTCACGCACGACGACGCCGTGATCCGACACCTGGGCGGGCATCGCATCGAACTGGGACGCGAAGGGGAGGCGACATCGTGACGGCGGTCGAGACCGCACGGACGGTATGGCTCGACGGTGTGAACCCGGTGACGAAGCTGGTGCTCGCCGTGCTGCTGTCGGTGCCGCTGTTCGCGTCCATCGACGTCACGAGTGCGCTGGCCGCGATCGTCCTGCAGCTGCTCTGCCTGCCGTTGACCGGACTGCGGCTGTCGACGGTGCTGAAGCGCCTGCTGCCGATCGCGATCTTCGCACCGATCGCCGGCGTGAGCATGCTGCTCTACGCCGAACCCGCAGGGCGGATCTACTGGACCTTCGGATTCGCAACGATCAGCGAGGATTCCATCACGCTCGCGATCGCGGTGAGCCTGCGCGTGATCGCGCTCGGACTGCCGACGATCCTGCTCTTCGGCGGCACCGACCCCACAGAGCTCGCCGATGCGCTGGCCCAGGTCGCGAAGCTCCCGAGTCGCTTCGTGCTCGGCATCCTCGCCGGCACCCGGATGCTGGGCCTGTTCCTCGACGACTGGCGCACCATGAGCCTGGCCCGTCGTGCACGGGGCGTGGGGGATCGGGGTGTGCTGCGACGATTCTTCTCGATGGCCTTCGTGCTGCTCGTGTTCGCGGTGCGGCGCGGGTCCACGCTGGCACTCGCGATGGAGGCGCGCGGCTTCGGCTCCGGCATCCCCCGCACCTGGTCGCGACCGTCCCGGTTGCACCCGCGCGATGCGGTGGCGCTGATCGGCGGCATCGCGATCATGGCCCTCGCCCTTGCCGCCGCCGTCCTCGTCGGGACCTTCCGATTCGTGTGGAGCTAGGGTCGGCTAGCTCCAACTCGGCTGGAAGTAGTGCTCCCGGTGCAGAGCACAGCGCTCGTTGAACGGGGCGGTGCAGCGAGGGCAGCCCGTCACCGCGAAGTACTCGGTGATCGTGAGCTCGTGTCCGCATGCGCCGCAGAGGATCGCCGCGGTGTCGTGCTGCTCGGGCGCCCACTGCTGCGCCGGATGCCCCGCGGACTCCTCGTGACAGCGATGGCACGGGTAGTGATCGCCGCAGCAGGCGAAGCGGATCGCAATGATGTCTGTCGGGCCCCGGTAGTGCACGCACCGGGTCATGTCGTCGACGACCGGGCCGAACACCGGCGGTCGACCGGCGGGCGGGGGCGCCACGCTCATGTCTCGTTCCAGAGCCGCCGGTAGTAGTCGAGGCGCTCGTAGTCGGGCTCGACCCCGTAGGCCTCGATGAGCGTGTCCTCCCAGCCGGAACCGAAGTTCCACATCGTGCTCATCGACGCCACGGCGATGTCGGCCCAGCGGTCGGCGACTCCGAGAGCTGCGAGATCGACGAACGCGGCGGGACGGCCGGCGGCGTCGAGAAGCGTGTTCGGCATGCAGGCATCGCCGTGGCACACCACCAAGCGGTCGATCGGTGGTGCCTCGTGCAGCTCGTCGGGCACGATCGTGCCGCGGTCGGCGGCGTTGGCGATCCGCCACTGCGTGCTCCACTCCCAGGGGCATTCGGCCACGGGCAGGGCGTCGTGCAGCGCCCGCAGGCCCGCGCCGACCGACCGTACCGCGGTCTCGGGCTGGTCGGCCCAGCGCGGGTCGACGGCACTGCTCGCGTCGAGTGCGACGGTGACGAGCCACTCGTGTGTCTGGTCCTGCCCCTGTTCGAGCACCTCGGGCACCGCGATCCAGGTGCGCGCCCACCTCATGCGCTCGGCTTCGTCGCGCATGTTCGCCTCGTCGTCGAGCGGCCCCCATTTGATGTAGCGGCCGTCGTCGGTGCGGAAGGTCAGCCCGCCGATCCCGTTGAGCCAGACCGGCACGAGCGCCGCACCGCGGGCGAGCTCGCGCACCCGCGTCGGCACGTCGAGGGAGGCGGAGGGGATGCTCATCCGTCCATCCTGCCCGACGGCGACGGGTGACGGCGGCGGTGGCGGGTGACGGCGACCGGTGCGGTTCATCGGCTCTCGTCGCGCAGGCCTTCGAGGTAGGCGTTGTAGGCGTCGAGCTCGGTCGTGCCGTGCGCATCGGCGTAGCGGTCATCGGCGGCGGCGCGGGCCGTGTCATCACGGAACCACCGATGCATCACGTACACGAGCATCAGCAGCGTCGGCGCCTCGCCGTAGGACCAGGCCAGACCGCCCGCCAGACGCTGGTCCTCGAGCGGATCCATCCCGAGGGCGAGGGTCGGGGCGACGAAGTGGTCGACGAGCATCGTCGTCGCCATCATCAGGAAGACCCCGAAGAACGCGTGCAGGGCGGCCTCGGCGAAGACGTCGAGTGCCCGCCCGCCGTGCCCGAGACGCACGGGGAGGGGATCGGAGCTCAGCACCGGGATCGCGAACAGGATGCCCACGATGAGGAACCCGACCTCCAGGGCGATGTGACCGCCGGAAGCAGCGAGGACGCGATCGGCGAGACCGGCCAGATACAGACCGTAGAACGCGATCAGGTACACCGGCAGGGCGATCCACGGGCTCAGGATCCATCGGGCGACGCGGCTGCGGAGTCCGCCGTGCGCGGCACGCAGCGCGGCGGCACCCAGCCCGTGGTGGGGCGTGGCACGCAGGAGCAGGGTGCCCGGTGATCCGAGCACCAGCAGGGGCGGGATCGCGATCATCAGCGTGAGCTGCTGGAACATGAACACCGACATCAGCGCGTAGCCGTATGCCTCGACCCCGAGACCGGTGACGGCCGCGAGCGCGAGGCAGCCCAGGAGGAACACGACCGTGCGCCAGACGGGCCACCGGCGGTGCTGCCGCCAGAGGCGGATCGCGCCGACGAGGTACGCCATGGCCAGCACGGCGGCGACCAGGGGCAGGAGGGGGAACGGGCCCGGTGCGGGCAGCACGAGGTCGGCGAAGGTCGGCGGCGCGTCCGGCATCCAGCCGTTCATCCGTTCGTGCCCTCTCGTTCGTCGTCCGGCCGGTCGCCGAGTGCCGCGTTCCGCGTCTGCGCACGGTGACGGACCCCGGCCCCGATGACGAGGACGACGCCTCCGATCGCGAGCGCGACGTCGGCGAGGTTCCCGATGAACCAGTTCCCGTACGCGAGGAAGTCGGTGACGTGGCCGATGCCGAACCCGGGGGGAGCGAGCAGACGGTCCAGCACGTTCCCGATGGCACCCCCGAGGATGAACCCCAACCCCCAGGCCCGCCACGTCGTGCGTGCGCGGACCGCGGCGACGAACAGGGCGGCGACGGCGCCCACGCCGACCACGGTCAGCACCCATGTCGCCCCGGAGCCCAGCGACAGCACCGCCCCGGGGTTGTAGGCGAGCTGCAGGCCGAGCGCATCACCCAGAACGGGTATCCGTTCCGACTGGCTGAGCCCGGCGATCGCGGCCGCTTTGGTGCTCTGGTCGATCAGGACGACGAGGCCGGCGATCACGAAGGCGACGGCGTACTTCGGGACGCTCTCACGCTTCATCGGACGGTCCCGTCTCCGCTGCCCGATCGCGTCTCCGCCGCGCGCGCCCCGCCAAGACCACCCCGGTCGCTCCGAGGGCGAGGAGGAAGCCGATCCCGACGAGGAAGACGGTCCCCAGGAATCCGAGGTCGTCGCGCTGCACCCTCCGCTCGCCGTTCTGCTGCTCGTGCGTCGTGCTGCTGGTCGGTGTCGGTGTCGGTGTCGGTGTGGGTGTGGGTGTGGGTGCGGGGGTCTGAGTCGTCGCGAGCGTATCCGCCTCTGAGGCGCCGACGATGCTGTGGGGCACGTGCGCGGCTGCCGACTCCCCGCCGACGAGCAGGATCAGGACGCTGAGCACCGCCCCCATGACGGTCGTGCCCACCGTGCGCCGTATCGTCCAGCCGATCGGGTTCGTCTGCGGACTCGGGCGTTGGGGAGCGCGCCGATCGGCGTCGTCCACGGGGCTTTTCATGGGTCTCCTTCGAGGGGTGAGAGCAGATTGTTCGAGAGGGCGGAGCCTCGGATGGTGCCGCGCACACAACGCACGGCTTCAGGAGTCGGGGTCGCGCGGAGTGGACACCTGGAGTCGACGCACGGAGTCGACGCGAGATGTCGACGCGAGACGTCGACACAGGAGGTCGACAGGGACATCGAGGGGATGCCGCGGGGGAGGCCGGGTTGCGAGCGATGGATGCGGTCGCGCGGGTGGCCGGCGGATCAGGTTCGGGAGAGGCCGAGCTGGAGGAGGGAGAGCGTCGTCGCGCGTGGGCGCGGAGGAGATGCAGACGATCGACGCAGAGCCTCGGATCCGGCTCGGAGTCGCGTGACCAGTGCCCGGCGGTGCGCTGCGCGTGTTCGCAGGAGCATCACGGCGAGCCCGCACAGCACGCCCAGAGCGCAGAGCGCAGCTCCGACGAGAGCGCTCGTCCCGCTGTCGGGTGCGGCGGTGAGGACCTGCTCCTGGGCGGCTGCGGCCGCATGGTCGAACGCGTCGACGACTGCGGCGGTGAGGGAGGGGGCAGCGCCGTTCTCGTCCTGCGCTCCGTGGGTGGTCACGGCGAAGGCGAAGAGCAGCAGGAGCGCCAGGCTCGCCGTGGTAATGAGCCGCATTATCACCGGCGGGGCGACGGTGCCCGCGGATCGGAGGATCCCGGGCGAGCGGCGCATTCTCCGGATCCTACCCGCATCGGTTATCGGGTTCCTTCGCGCGCGAGGCGGTGTCGTAGGCTCGCTCTCGACGCCGTACCTCGGCTCGTGGTGAAACCAAGAACCACGTAGGCTGGGACTGCGTTCCATCAATGCATGTCGCACGACGACGTTCGAAGGAGAACATCAGATGCAGATCAGCGGACAGGGTGCACTCGTCACCGGCGGAGCCTCGGGTCTCGGACTCGCCACGGCGCGCCGGCTCGTCGCCGCGGGAGCGCACGTCACGATCATCGACCTCGCCTCGTCGAAGGGTGCCGAGATCGCGGACGAACTCGGTGGGCTGTTCGTCGCGGCCGACGTCACGAACGCGGATGAGGTGCAGGCGGCCGTCGCAGCCGCGCAGTCCGCCGCTCCGCTGCGGGTGGTCGTGAACTGCGCCGGCATCGCGCCGCCCGCCAAGGTGCTCGACCGCGAAGGCAACCCGGCTGTGCTCGCCGACTTCGAGCGCGTGATCCGCATCAACCTCGTCGGCACGTTCAACGTCATCTCGCAGGCATCCGCCGTGATCGCGAAGAACGAGCTGCACGACGAGGAGCGCGGCGTCATCGTGAACACCGCGAGCGTCGCCGCGTTCGACGGTCAGATCGGCCAACCCGCCTACTCCGCATCCAAGGGCGGTGTGCACGCCATGACCCTCCCGGTGGCGCGCGAGCTCGCCCGCTACGGCATCAGGGTGTGCACGATCGCTCCGGGCATCATGGAGACCCCGATGCTGATGGGTCTTCCGCAGGCGGCACAGGACTCGCTCGGCCAGCAGGTGCCTTTCCCTTCGCGCCTCGGACGCCCCGACGAGTACGCCGCTCTCGTGCAGCAGATCGTCGAGAACGGCTACCTCAACGGCGAGACCATCCGCCTCGACGGTGCCATCCGCATGGCGCCGCGCTGACCCGCGGCACCCCTCAGAACCCGCGATCGAGAACCCAGGAGAACCCATGTCCCTTGCAGGCAAGACCATCTTGATGTCGGGCGGCAGCCGCGGCATCGGCCTCGCGATCGCGCTGAGGGCGGCTGCCGACGGTGCGAACATCGCGATGCTCGCGAAGACCGACACCCCGCATCCGAAGCTCGAAGGCACGATCCACACCGCGGCCGAGCAGATCCGCGCGGCCGGCGGCCAGGCTCTGCCGATCGTCGGCGACGTGCGCGACGACGACGACATCACCGAAGCGGTCATGAAGACGCAGGGCGAGTTCGGCGGCATCGACATCGTGATCAACAACGCCAGCGTCATCGACCTCTCGCGCTCGCTCGACCTGAACGCCAAGAAGTACGACCTGATGCAGGACGTCAACGTACGCGGCACGTTCATGCTCTCGCGCGCCGCCGTGCCGATCCTGAAGGATGCCGAGAACCCGCACATCCTCTCGCTGTCGCCGCCCCTCAACCCGACCCCGAAGTGGTTGGGCGCGCACACCGGATACACGCTCGCGAAGTTCGGCATGACCATGGCGACCCTCGGCCTCGCCGCCGAGTTCGCACGCGACGGGATCGCCGCCAACACCCTGTGGCCGCGCACCACGATCGCGACGGCGGCCGTGCAGAACCTCCTCGGTGGCGACAAGGTCATGGCTGCGAGTCGCACGCCCGACATCTATGCGGACGCCGCGTATGCCGTGCTGCTCAAGCCCGCGGCGTCGTACACCGGTCAGACGCTCATCGTCGAGGACGTGCTCGAGGCCGACGGTGTGACCGACTTCTCCGGCTATGCCGCGATCCCCGGCACTCCCGACAGCGCGCTCTTCCCCGACATCTTCCTCGACTGAGGTTCCCGCGGCGCCGGAGACAGAGGCCGGAACGGGCGGCCGAAACAGAGACCGTCCGTCCGTAGCGCCGCGTGTTGGGGCGAGCCGCGCCGCGCGGAACCCCGTTCGTCTCCGTTCTCGCAGGGCCGGAGGGGCGCCCCCGGAGTCATAGCGGGAGCAGATAGATGGGGTCAGATCAGCAGGTAGACCGCACCGACGATCGTGAGTGCGATCACGATGCGGTCGAACACACGCTGATTCATGCGACGGGCGACCCGCAACCCGAGGAGCGCGCCGACCACCACGAGCGGCGCGAGCACGGCATCCATCAGCAGTACCGGTGGCTCGAACAGCCCGAGGCCCGCGAGGAACGGCACCTTGATCACGTTGATGATGGCGAAGAACCACGCGGAGGTACCGAGGAACACCTGCACCGGGGTGCGGGTGGCCAGGAAGTACATCGACATGACGGGCCCGCCGGCGTTCGCGACCATGGTCGTGAAGCCGCCGAGCGTGCCGTAGGCGCCTGCGAGCAGGATGCCGCTGGAGGGCGGTGACACGGTATCCGCTCTGCTCTGCCGCCACCGGCGCCACAGCGTCACGGCGATCATGAGCAGCAGGATCACTCCGATCGCACGGCGCACCACACCATCGCCGGCGAGCGCGAGGAACGCGAATCCGACCAGCAGTCCCGCGATGACCGCGGGGGCGAGCCGCAGCAGCGTGGGCCAGTGCGCGTGCCGGCGGTAGGCGAACAGGGCGAACAGGTCGCCGACCATCAGGAGCAGCAGGGTCGCCGCGGTCGAGGTGCGGGCGGGCAGGACGGCCGCGAACAGCGCGATCGCCAGGATGCTCCCGCCCGGCAGTGCGGTCTTCGAGAGGCCGATGACCGCCGCCGCCACCGCGAGCGCCGCCCAGGCCCACGGGTCGAGGGCGATCACCGTTCGAGCTCGGCGACGATCGCGTCGTAGCCCCTGGCCTTCGCGAGGTCGACCGGGAGCACGCCGTCGCCGTCCGGGATGCCGCTGTCGGCCCCGCCGTCGAGGAGGGCACGAACCACGTCGACGTAGGTCGAGGATCCGTCGCCGAGCGCGATCGCCTCGTGCAGCGCCGTCCAGTTCAGGTCGTTGATGTGGTTCGGGTCGACGCCGGCCTCGAGCAGGATCTCGATCGTCGCGAGCAGTCCGCGCTCGGACGCCGGGATCAGGGCCGTGCCGCCGAAGCGGTTGGTGCTCGCGAGGTCGGCGCCGTTGTCGAGGGTCAGACGGAGGATCTCGTCATGTCCGCGCGCGCCCGCGTACAGGTAGGCGGAGTCCTGGATGTCGTCTTTGGCGTTCACGTCCGCCCCCGCCTCGATCAGGGCCCGGGCCGCGTCGACGTGGTTCGCCTTGGTCGCCGCCACCAGGGCTGTCATCCCGCCGGATCCGCGCGCCTCGATGTCCGCGCCCTCGTCGATCGCCGTCTGCACGGCGATCGCGTCTCCGTCCTCAGCGGCGGCGAGCAGATCGCGAGTGGCTTCGGTCATGGCAGCCTCCTGGGTCGACGGGGAAGGATGCGGCGCTGCTGTGCAGGCCGTCACGGTCAGCAGAGCAGCTGTGACGGCGCCGACGGCCAACATCCTTCGCGCACGCATGCATCCGGTATACCAAATGATGCCGGACATCGAGTGATCAACCTCGCGCGGTGATCAGTCCCGTGTGGCGGTCAGCTCCGCGCGGCGGTGAGTGCCGTGGCGAATCGCGCGGCGCGCTGCTCGATGTCGGCCCAGTCGCCGTTCGCGATCGAGGTTCCGTTCGCCAAATCTCCGCCCGCGCCGACCGCGACCGCGCCAGCGGCGAACCAGGCGGCCAGGTTGTCGGGGTTCACGCCGCCGGTGGGCATGAGCGGGGCATCGGGGAACGGTCCGCGCAGGGCGCCGAGGTAGGACGGGCCGCCGAGCGACGCCGGGAAGATCTTCACGACGTCGACGCCGAGCTCGAGCGCGCCCATGACCTCGGTCGGCGTCATCGCGCCGGTCATCACGACGCGGCCCGTGTCGAGCATGCTGCGCGTGAGGTGCGGCAGTGTGCCGGGGCTGACCAGGAACTCGGCTCCGGCATCCGCTGCGTGCTCGGCCTGTGCAGCGGTGGTCACAGTGCCCGCGCCGACGTAGGCGGCGTCGCCGTGGCGGGCGATGAGTTCGCGGATGACCGCCGGAGCGTCCGGAGTGGAGAAGGTCACCTCGATGCCGGTGACACCGCCGCGGATGATCGCCTCCGAGGCCTCGATGGCCAGTTCAGGGGAGGGGGCGCGGAGGACGGCGAGGATGCCGGTCGTGCGGGCGCGGTCGAGACGGTCGGACATGGGGCTCCTTCATCGGGCGGGCACGTCCATTCTCCCGGGCGCAGCCTGTAATGACAAGTTGGTCAGGACGCGTGGGTGTGCGGCCAGGCCTCGATCAGGTCCTTCGATTCCTTGAGTCCGAGTCCCGTGTGCTCGCGGAGCGCCTTGATCGCGGCGATGGCGGAACCCCCAGCGACCATCCGGTCGATCTCGGAGGCCACCGAAGCCGGCAGCGACGCACGCACGGACGAAGGGGTCGCGACCATCGGGGTGATCGACGAGCGCGTGGCCGTGGCGTTCGACACGGCGGCGAGGTGCGGCGCCGTGGTGCTGACCGACCAGTGGTCGATGCGGTCCTTCGCTTCCTTGAGGCCGACGCCCGAGTGGTCGCGGTACAGCTTGATGGCGTGGATCTTCTGCCCGGCCCCGACGAGCCGGTCGATCTCGGCGATCACGCTCGGCGTCAAACCGGAGACGGCCGTCGACGCCGACGAAGCGGGAGCCGTGCGCGCGGTCGTCGGCGACGGGGTGAACACCTGCGGCTCTGGCAGCTTGGGGCGCATGCCGCGGACCGCGACGGCGAGGATCGCCACGACGACGATCAGGCCGACGACGATCGCGATGATCCACAGCACGGCATCCATGGGCTCAGTCTAGAGAGGTCACCGCCCGCGCCCCAGGGCCTTCCCATCCGCCACCGCGTACCCTGGAGGGTATGACCGAGACTCCCCGCACGCGCGAGACGCGCCCCGCAGCATCCGCGTCCGCCCCGCAGGGACGCCCCGCCCAGGGGAAGGTGCGCGAGACCAGGAAGCCACAGGTGCGCCCTGCCACCGAGGGATGGACCCAGCAGAAGGACGCCGAGGGGCGTCCACTGCTGCAGTTCGCGAGCCCCAAGCGCGGCAAGCCGCCGGTGCACCTGGCCGACCTCACGCCGGCCGAGCGCGTCGAGAAGGTGAAAGAGCTCGGCCTGCCCGGCTTCCGTGCCAAGCAGCTGTCGACGCACTACTTCCGTCACTACACGTCGGACCCCGAGCAGATGACCGACCTCCCGGCCGACACCCGCGAGCAGCTCGTCGCCGGGATGCTCCCGCCGCTGCTCACCGAGGTCCGCCGCCTCGAGACCGACCGCGGCGACACGATCAAGTTCCTGTGGCGCCTGCACGACGGCGCCCTGGTCGAGTCGGTTCTCATGCGCTACCCCGGCCGCATCACGCTGTGCGTGTCGAGCCAGGCCGGCTGCGGCATGAACTGCCCGTTCTGCGCGACCGGCCAGGCGGGCCTGACCCGCAACATGTCGACCGCCGAGATCATCGAACAGATCGTGCGCGCCAACCGGCTCATCGCCGAGGGCGGTCTGGGCGGCAAGAAGTCCGACGACCACAGCATGGAGCGCGTCTCGAACATCGTCTTCATGGGGATGGGCGAGCCGCTCGCCAACTACAAGCGCGTGATGGATGCGGTGCGCTCGATGGTCGCTCCGCAGCCGGACGGGCTCGGGATGAGCGCCCGCGGCATCACGGTCTCGACGGTGGGCCTGGTGCCCGCGATCAAGAAGCTCGCCGACGAGAACATCCCGGTGACCTTCGCGCTGTCGCTGCACGCCCCCGACGACCACCTGCGTGACGAGCTCATCCCGGTGAATTCGCGCTGGAAGGTCGACGAGGCCCTCGACGCCGCCTACGACTATTACGCCAAGACCGGTCGCCGCGTCTCGATCGAGTACGCCCTGATCAAGGACATGAACGATCACGCCTGGCGTGCCGATCTGCTGGCGGAGAAGCTCAACCAGCGTGGACGCGGCTGGGTGCACGTGAACCCGATCCCGCTGAATCCCACGCCGGGCTCGATCTGGACGGCGTCGGAGAAAGACGTCACGAACGAGTTCGTGCGCAGGCTCAACGACGCCGGCATCCCGACGACTCTCCGCGACACCCGCGGCAAGGAGATCGACGGCGCCTGCGGTCAGCTGGTCGCCACGACCGAGGATGAGGCCGCCTCCGCCGCGATGGCCTGAGGCCGGCCGGCACGGCGGGCGTCGACGGCGCCGAGGTGCTCGGCGCGGTCGAGCCACCGGGAGATCGTGGTCTCGCTCGCATCCTTCACGCCGAGCATGCAATGGGTGCGCACCGAGCGGATCCCGCAGAAGCGCATCGTGCCTCGGGCGACGTGGGTCTGGGCGGGCAGCCCCGTGAAGGGTGTGAAGTACCAGGGCGTGTCCGCGAGCAGCAGCAGCCTGCCCCGTCGCGCGGGCAGCAGTCCCTCGACGAGCCCGAGCTTCGTGTAGCGGTACTCCTGCTGCGGCAGCAGGGCGCGGTCGAAGAAGCCCTTGAGCAGCGCGGGCACCGACCCCCACCACAGCGGCGTCGCGATGACGATCGTGTCGGCGTCCTGCAGCGCGCGCTTCGCCTCGACGAGGTCGGGCTCGAGCGTCATGCGCTCGCGGTAGCCGAAGCGCAGGTTCGGGTCGAAGCCGAGGTCGCGGAGGGCGAGCACACGGGCGTCGCCGTGCCCTGCGGCGTAGCGCTGGGCGAGAGCGGCGGTCAGGGAGCGGGCGTCGGGGTGGCCGTCGATCACGAGAGCGGGCATTTCCGGTTCCTATCTGGACAGTGTCAAGCTGGTGGACACTGTCAAGATAGGAGAGGATGTTGCTCATGTCAAGTTCCAAGGACGGGTACCACCACGGCGATCTCGCCCGTGCTCTGGAAGACGCCGCCATGCAGCTGCTGGAGCGGATGCCCGCGGCGGAGATCAGCCTGCGCGAGGTCGCCAGGGCCGCGAACGTCAGCCACAACGCCCCGTACCATCACTTCTCCGACCGCCTGGGACTGCTCAAGGCGATCGCCGAGCGCAGCATGGCCGATCTCCTGGGCCAGGTGAGCACCGCTGCCGTGAAGGCCTCGACCCCGCGGGCCGCGCTCGCCGACGGGGGCTCGGCGTACATCCGCTTCGCCGTCGAGCACCCGCACGCGTTCGACGCCGTCTACGATCCGACGGTCTGCGTGCCCGGATCCCCGACTCCCACCATGGCGCCGTTGATCGACGGGCTCGAGGCGGTGCTCGCCGAGGGGGCGGCGGCAGTCGGCCTCGATCGACCGACAGATGTCGTCGCGCTGTGGGGACTGATCCACGGGCTCGGCACGCTCGCTGCGGCAGGCCACTTCACGCTCGAGGACGGACTGTCGGCCTACGCCGCGGCCCTCGATCGGCTGCTTCCCGCGGAGTGATCCGTCACGGTTGCGTCGTCCAACCTGTGAGTCGCTCAAAGCACTCTTCCACGCGATGCACAGGCGAGGTTTCGTAGATTGTTCGAATGCCCTATTCCGCCCATCGACCGGGTCGCTACGACTCGCAGGGTCGGATCATCCTCGACAGCGAACCCGACGCCGTCACGGATGACCTCGACTTCCTGCGTGAGTTCGAGCCCACCGGCACCGACCACGCCACCCGTGAGGTGCCCGAGTCCGTGCCCGCAGAGACGACCCCGATCGCCGACGCGATCGCCGCGGACGATTCCGCCGCCGAAGAACCCGCTCCGGTGAAGCCGCCGCGGGAGCCGCGCATCCGCCGTCCCCGCGCGAAGCGCGCACCGCGCACTCCCGGTTCGCGCGCGCGAACCCTCGCGATCCTCGGCGGTGCGGAGGGCGAGATCCTCGACCGTGTTCCCGGCGAGACCCCGCGCTTCGTGCAGATGTTCTTCGTGCTCGCCGGCACCGCGCTCGTCTCGGCGATCTCGATGCTCTTCGCGCTCACCACCGGGGTGCAGGCGGCCGTCTGGTTGGCCGTGCCCCTGGCGCTCGTCTGGGCGCTCATCATCTTCAACCTCGACCGATTCCTCACATCGACCATGAGCTCGACCAGGAACGTCTGGCGCCTCATCGGCCTTGCGATCCCGCGCGTGATCATGGCCGCGATCATCGGCTTCGTCGTGGCCGAGCCACTCGTGCTGCAGATCTTCCACAACGACATCGCCCGCGAGGTCGCCTCCACCAACATCACCCAGTCGCAGTCCGACCAGGAGGCGCTCGAGAACGGCCCGGAGAAGATCGCGCTCGACGCGGCATCCGCCAAGGTCGCCGAACTCGAGAACCAGGCGGCGACCGGCATCGTCGCCGGCACCGACTCCTCGTCGGCGACCGAGTCCGCGGCTCAGGCCACGGTCGACGACGTGACCGCGAAGATGACCGCCCAGCAGGCCGTGATCGACCAGGCGCGCGTGCTGTACCAGTGCGAGCTCACGGGTGAGGGTGCCGGCACCGTCCCCGGCTGCACCGGCGTCAACGGCCAGGGCGCCAGTTCGGACGCCGCCAAGGCGCAGCTCGCCGAGGCTCAGCAGACTTACGACGCCCTCGCCGCTCAGCTGCGCACCGCCAACGAGGAGCTCGCCGCGGCCGGCACTGCGGCGAAGGAGAACACCTCGTCGTCCGAGGCGCAGAACCGCGAGCAGGCGAAGTCGCAGCTGCCGACAGCTCGCGACTCCTACGATCAGGCGCTCGCCGCGTACAACGCCCGCGCCGATGCGGTCGCGCAGGGCAACGCCGGAGCGGTCGGCCTGCTCAGTCAGATCAGCGGATTGAACCGGCTGAGCGAGAAGGAGCCCTCGATCCTGTGGGCGCACATCCTCATCGCCGCGCTGTTCTTCATGATCGAGCTGCTGCCGGTGCTGGTGAAGGTGCTCACGAGCTACGGTGATCCGAGCCTCTACGAGAAAGCCGCCGCGATCCGCAAGCAGGTCGCCCTCGACAAGGTGACGGCCGAGGGCTTCCGAGACCGTGCGCAGATCGTGACGGATCAGACCCAGGGGATACAGGCGGAGGCCGGCTCCGGTGAGCCGCAGACGCGTGCGGAACGCCGAGAGGCGGCCGAGGCGCAGGAGCGGGAACGGGCGGAGAAGCGCGCGCAGGCGCAGACGCTCGAGGAGCAGGAGCAGCTCGTTCGCCCGACGATCGGCTGAACCGGGCATCGCGGTGCGGCGAGGCTGCGCGAGGCTCCGGTCAGGCGGGTTGGGGAATCCGCTCCGGCATCCGTGGCGCCTGCTGCAGGGAGAGCTCGCCGACCCGGATGCTTCCCCGCACCGGTTCGTCGCGGACGGCGGCGGCGATCGAGCGGATCAACGCCACGGTCGACGGGGTGCGTGCCCAGCGCGCCCCGGTCATCAGCGCCTCGATGCGGGCGAGCGGATGCTGAAGCATGACATCGTGCTGGCGGACATCATCGCTGAGCCACTCCAGGAGCTGCGCGATGGTCCAATCGGGATTGATCGGTCCAGTCTCTGCAGGACGGCTGGCGAGATGCGTGTTCATTGGTCCAGAATCGGTTCTCATGAGCGTGAAGGACAGGGCCAATAGCGGGCCAATGGATCAGGTATCGGCCATTCCTGCGGTACGAGCGGCATCTCTCGTCCACGCAGGTGACGTGTCCTCGGAGGCGCTCTCGGCGCGGCTCGGCCGCTGGACACAGGGAGACGGCACTCTCGCCGCCCGGCTCGCGCGAGGCATCGAGGGTCTGATCGCAAGTGGAGAGCTGCGCCCGGGGGACCGGCTGCCCGCGGAGCGCGCACTGGCAGCGGCAGGGTCCGTCTCGCGCGGCACGGTCGTCGCTGCGTACGGCGACCTCGCAGACCGCGGTCTCGTCGACCGGCGGCAGGGGAGCGGCACCCGCATCGCCGGGACAGCCGCAACCGCCGTGCCTGCCTCACGACCAGGACGCGGAGAGGCCCTCTTCTCGGCGCTGCCGAACGCGATCGATCTCCTGCGCACCGTGCCGCAGATCTCCGCCCTCGGGGTGCAGCTCATTCGCGATCACAAGCCGCGGCTCGACCTCGCCCTGCTGCCGGAGACCGACCCTGCGGGCCTGCCTGCGCTGCGCACCCTCATCGCCGACATGTACGCCGCCGAGGGAACACCGACCACACCGGAGCAGATCCTCGTCACGCACGGCGCGCAGCAGGCCATCAGTCTCGTCGTCAACGCGCTCGTGGGCCCAGGCGACATCGTGCTCGCCGAGGAGATCACTTGGCCGGGCGTCACTGATTCGGTCGGCCTGCGCGGCGGTTCGGTGCACGGCGTCCCGATGGGCGACGACGGTCTCGACGTCGACGTGCTGGAGCAGGCCCTCGCTCGTCTGCGTCCGGTACTCGTCGCCCTCAACCCGCATCACCAGAACCCGACCGGGTCGCGCCTGCCTGCAGCTGCTCGGCATCGGGTGGCCGCGCTCGCCGCGCAGTACGGCGTTCCGGTCATCGAGGATCGCGTGCTCGCCGGTATCTCCTTCGACGGGGTGGTGCCGCCCACGCTCGCCGCCGAGCGCGCCGACGCGCCCGTCATCGTGGTCGAGTCGGTGTCGAAGTGGGTGTGGGCGGGCCTGCGGATCGGCTGGTTGCGGGCGGACCCCGTGCTCGTACGGCGGCTGCGTGGCGCGCGTCAGCTCGCCGACCAGTCCACCAGCGTGCCGGGTCAGCTGCTCGCTCTCGATCTGATCGCCCGCGCCGACGACCTGCGCCGCGCGAACAGCCGCATCCATCAGGAGCGGCTCCGGCTGCTGCAGCGACTGATGGCAGAGCACCTGCCCGACTGGACGGTCGAGCCGCCCCGTGGCGGGCTGTCGCTATGGGTGCGGGTGCCCGTGGGGTCAGCAGCAGCGCTCGCCCGAACGGCGGCCGCACACGGAGTCTCGATCGCCGGAAGTGCGGCGTTCGCCGTTTCCGCGTCGCCGGACGATCACATCCGCATCCCCTTCACCGCCCCCGACGACGTGCTCGCCGAGGGCATCCGCCGCCTCGGAGCGGCCTGGCGCGAGTATCGGGAGACTCTCGGGATGTCTTCCTAGGCTGACCCGCATGACTCGGATGCAGCGTCGGACCATGCGGATGCAGACGCTGTGGATCTCGATCGCCGGTGTGCTCGCCGTCACGATCTATGCTGCGCTCGCCGCGGTGCAGATCTTGGTGTGGACGCCGCTCGCGGCCGCTCCCGGGTTCACTCTCGACCAGATCCGAGCTGAGCTGAGCGGAGCGGGTGAGTCGCTCAACGCGCCGACGACCTTCATGATTCTCGGGGTGGGAGTCGTGCTCGCCCTCGCCCTCGGTGTGATCGCGATGACGTCGAGGGCCGCTCCGATGATCGCGGCTGCCGGCTTCCTGAGTCTGCTCATGCTCGGAGCCCCGGGCTTCTTCCTCGCCTCGTTCGCCCCGGGCATGGCGCTGGCCGATACCTTCATGATCTCGGCGGGCGTCTCCCTCCCCGGAGTGCGAGCGTTGTACATCATCAGCGCCTTCGCAGCAGCCCTGCTGATGCTCGGCGGGGTGGTCGCCGTGCTCCGGGCACGCGCCGCTCCTGCGTCGGCCTGACCTCTTCCCTCGCGTCCGGCCCCGTCATGGCGGGCAGCCAGTAGCGTTGATCCATGGTCAACTATCGCTATCTCGGCAACAGCGGTCTCAAGGTCTCGGAGATCACCTACGGCAACTGGGTCACCCACGCCTCGCAGGTCGGCGACGACGCCGCCGTCAAGACCGTCCACGCCGCCCTCGACGCCGGAATCACCACCTTCGACACCGCCGACACGTACGCCAACACGGCGGCGGAGGTCGTGCTCGGCAAGGCCCTGGAGGGGCAGCGCCGCGAAGGCCTGGAGATCTTCACGAAGGTCTACTTCCCGACCGGTCCGAAGGGGCCGAACGACACCGGCCTGAGTCGCAAGCACATCTTCGAATCGATCAACGGTTCGCTCGCGCGCCTCGGCACCGACTACGTCGATCTGTACCAGGCACACCGCTTCGACTACGAGACCCCGCTGGAGGAGACGTTCCAGGCCTTCGCCGACGTCGTCCGCCAGGGCAAGGCGCTCTACATCGGCGTCTCGGAGTGGACTGCGGAGCAGCTGCGCGAAGGGCACGCCCTCGCGAAGCAGCTCGGCATCCAGCTCATCTCGAACCAGCCCCAGTACTCGATGCTGTGGCGTGTGATCGAGGGCAAGGTCGTCCCGGCGTCCGAAGAGCTCGGCATCTCGCAGATCGTCTGGTCGCCGATGGCGCAGGGCGTGCTCAGTGGCAAGTACCTGCCGGGTCAGCCGGTGCCGGAGGGCTCGCGCGCTACCGACCCGCACAGCGGCGCCGACTTCATCAAGAGCTTCCTGCAGGACGACATCCTCACCGCCGTCCAGCGCCTGAAGCCGATCGCCGAACAGGCCGGACTGTCGATGCCGCAGCTCGCGATCGCGTGGGTGCTGCAGAACCCGAACGTGGCCGCGGCGCTGGTCGGGGCCTCTCGTCCGGAGCAGCTCGCCGAGACCGTCAAGGCCTCGGGCGTGACTCTCGACGCCGACACGATGGCGGCGATCGACGCGGCCCTCGGCGACACGGTCAACCGCGACGCCGAGAACACCTACTCGGTGTCGCCGAAGTCGCGCCTGGTCTGAGTGCCCTGATCTGACGCCGAGACCCATCGGTAACGTCGAGACCCACCCCCGCTGACGTACGCGCGGGTGGGTCTCGACGTTGGGCGTGGGTTTCGGCGACGGTCATTCCTTGACCGCACCCGCGGTCAGGCCCTGCACGATCCAGCGACTCGCGAGGGCGAACATCGCCATGGTCGGCAGGATCGTCAGGACCGCGGCGGCACTCATGGAACCCCAGTCGATGTTGAACGTCGAGATGAAGCCGTTCAGCGCCGACGGCACGGTGCGGTTCGCGTCGGTGTTCATGAGCACGACCGACAGGAACAGCTCGTTCCAGCAGTTCACGAAGTTGAAGATGAACGCCGCGATGATGCCGGGGGTCATCACCGGGACGAGCACCCGGAACAGAGCGCCGAGGCGTGAGCATCCGTCGATCATCGCCGCCTCTTCGAGCGCGTCCGGCACGTTCTCGAAGAAGCCGCGGAGCATGACGGTCGAGAACGGGATGCAGATCGCGATGTAGACGAGGATCAGCCCGGGTTTGGTGTCGACCAGTCCCAGGTCGGTCATCATCGAATACAGCGGGCCGAGCGCGATGAACGCCGGAATCATCTGCGTGAGCAGGAACGCGATCAGGATCGTCCCCTTGCCGCGGAACTCGAACCGGGCCAGCACGTAGGCGCTCAACAGGGCGATGAGGGTGGCCACGGCACCGCCGACGACCGCGACCAGGGCGGAGTTGCCGAGGAAGACGCCGAACGAGCTCTTCTGGAAGAGGCTGATGTAGTTCTCGAGCGACGGCTCGCTCGGCCAGTACTCGATCGGGAACCGGTTGATCGTCCCCGGCGACTTGATCGACGTCAGCGCGATCCAGTACAGCGGGAACAGCGTGATCACGAGCCAGAGGCCGAGGCCCACGACGCGGATGACACCGCCGACCGTGACACGCGGCTTCGGTCGCGGGGCGGATGCCGGGTCCGGCACGGTGATGCGCCGGGTCTCGGTGATCGAGGAACCTGTCCGCGAAGCGTCTGTCATGGTCATCGCTGCACTCTCCGCATCGCCATCAGGTAGAACGCGCAGAACACGAACAGGACCGCCATCACGATGAGGCCGATCGCGCTCGCGAAGCCGTAGTTGCCCTGCTGGGTGTAGTTGATCATCCAGGTCGTGATGATGTGCGTCTGGTTGGCGGGTCCGCCGTTGGTCATCGCGTAGATGATGTCGGGGAAGTTGAAGATCCAGATCACCCGCAGCAGGATCGTCAGCAGCAGCGTCATCGAGATGTACGGGATGATGATCGAGAACAGCTGCCGGAACTTGCCCGCGCCGTCGAGGCTCGCCGCCTCCAGCATCTCGTCGGGCACCGACTGCAGCGCCGCGAGGATCATGATCGCGAAGAACGTCACGCCGTACCAGACGTTGGCGACGATCACCGCGAACATCGCGAGCTTCGGATCAGCCAACCAAGGGAGCGGGGCGTCGATCAGCCCCGCCTTCATGAGCAGGTCGTTGACCACGCCGAACTCCGCGTTGAACATCCAGCGGAACAGCATGCCGATCAGGAAGCCCGACACCGCCCACGGGAAGAACACGAGCGCCTGGTAGAGGCCGCGGAAGCGGAACCTCTTGCGCAGGGCCAGGGCGATCAGGAATCCGATCACGAGCTGCGGCACGAGCGAGCCGACGACCCAGAGCACGGAGTTCCACGCCACGGTCGGGAAGGCAGGATCCCGGAACACCGCGAGGAAGTTGTCGAAGCCGACGAACGGCGTCGAGGTGAGGTCCCACAGGTTCCAGTCGTGGAAGGCCATGCGCGCGCCCTGCAGCATCGGCCAGTAGGTGAACCAGCAGACGAAGACGATCGCCGGCGCGAGGAAGGCCAGCAGCGTCCACGCCTGGCGGCCGCGGAACGGGCGTCGGCGGGATGCCGGGGAGGCCCCGGCGGCGGTCTGCTGCGAAGCAGTGCCGACGGAGCCTCCCTTCTGAGCGGTGCGGGCCACAGGTCAGCCCTTTTCCGCGGCGTACTTCTCGGTCCAGAACGCATCCCACGAGGCCAGCAGGTCGCTGGTCGACATGTTGCCCAGCAGCACGTTCTGCACGTCCTGGTCGGACTTCTGGATCCACTCGGTCCACCAGCTGACCCCGCGCGGCTGGCGCACGTTGACGTAGGTCTCCGGGTCTTCGGTCATGGTGACGTAGCTGGTCCACGGGCCGGACGAGTAGAACTCGTCGTCGGCGGCGGCCGTGATGATCGGCACCAGGCTGTTGGCCTGTGCGAACTCGGTGGCGGGCTCGGCGGACGACAGGAACTCGACGAGCTTGACGGCCGCCTCCTTGTTCTCGCTGTTCTCGGCGACGCCCCAGCCCGCGACGGCGAGTGGCTGCGCGGCCTTGCCCGAGGGGCCGACGAGCAGGGGAGCGGTGTCCCACTGGTCCTCGGTCAGCGAGGAGTCCTGCACGGTCGCGATGACCTCGGGGTCCTGCAGCAGGAACGCCGTGGTGCCGTTCGTGAAGCCGGCGACCATCTCGGGGTAGCCCCACGAGACCGCGGAGGGCGGGGAGGCTTCCTTGAACAGATCGAAGTAGTCGTCGACGGCGTCCTGTGCCTCGGGTGCGGCGAAGATGGTCGAGCCGTCCTCCATCAGGAACGCGTCGTCGACGTCGAGTCCGTCGATCGTGTACGCCTCGATCGCCGCGACCACGTTGCTGTTGGCGTTCTGACCGCCGCGGAAGGCGTAGCCGTAGATGTTGTTCGACGGGTCCTGGATCGTGCTCGCCTGCTCCAGAAGGTCCTTCCAGCTGTGCGGCGGACCGTCGAAGCCCGCGTCCTTCACCAGGTCGGTGCGGTAGAACAGCGACAGCCCGTAGAAGCCGTAGGGCACGAAATAGCTCTTGCCGTCGGCGGCGACCGAAGCGGACTGGGCGTTGTCGGTCAGCGCGTCCCAGCCGTCCCACTTCTCGAGGTCGGGGCCCAGGTCGTAGAGCCAGCCGTTGTTCGCGAACGGCCCGACCGTGATGTCACGCACCTCCAGCACGTCGACGCCCTTGCCGGACTGCAGCATCTGCTGGATCTTCGCGTCGGCCTGCTCGGTGGGAGGCGAGACGAGGTTGACCGTGATCTTCGGGTTCGCCTTCTCGAAGTCGTCGAGCAGCCCGCGCAGGAGCTCGGTGCGGGCGGGGTTGGTCAGGCTCTCGACCATCTGCAGGGTGACGGTGCCGTCGGTGGACGGGCCGGAGCTTGCGGAACAGCCGGTGAGAGCGAGGACGGCGACGGTGCCGAATCCCGCTGCGGTCGTCAAGATCTTGTTCTTCACGATGTGCCTCTCGGTGGGGTGGGGGTGGGTGTTGCGGTCGGGTGGGTGTTGCGGTCAGGGGACGATGAGGGAGTCGGCGGGACGGATGCCGGCCCGGCTCAGGATCTGCGGCACGCAGCGCTCGACGAAGGTCTCGTAGTCGGCGGCCTCGTTGTAGAGGTGGGCCGAGAGCCGGAAGTAGCCGACCCCGCGGAAGCTCGTGAACGCCGTCTCGACGCCGACCTCGTCGAGCAGGTCCATCCGCAGGGCGTCGGCCTCTTCGCGGGTCGCGCCGAGCCCGAGCGGAAGACGCACCAGTCGCATCGACGGCACCGGAGAGGGGAGTGGCGTGAGCGGATCCTCGTCACCGTACGGGCGCAGGGCTTCGGCGATCAGCTCGGCCCCGGCATCCGCGATCTCCGCCATGGCCGTGCGTGCCGAGGCCCAGCCGAACTCGCTCTCGATGAAGTCGATCGCGGTCGGGGTGGCCAGGTACGTGGTGGCGTCGATCGTTCCCTGCGTGTCGAAACGGGAGGGGTACGCCTCCCGCGCGGCCCACGAGTCGATGAGCGGCCAGAGCTCGTCGCGGTCGGCGGCGGAGGTCACCAGCAGGGCGGAGCCGCGCGGGGCGCACGGCCATTTGTGCATGTTCCCGAACCACCAGTCGCCACCCGCGACGGTGGCCGCATCCGGGATGAGGCCGGGGGCGTGGGCGCCGTCGACGAGCGTGCGCACGCCGCGCTCGGCTGCCGCATCGGCGATGCGTCGGGTGGGCAGCACGCGGGCGGTCGGGGAGGTGATCTGGTCGACCACGATCAGACGCGTGCGGGGGGTGAGCTCATCGGCGAAGAGCTGAACGATCTCGTCGTCGGAGGAGAGCAGCGGCAGGGCGACGGTGCGCACGCGCGCCCCGAACCGGCGGGCGAGGCGCTCGGCTCCCATGGTGATGGCGCCGTAGCCCTGGTCGGTCACCAGGATCTCGTCGCCGGCTTCGAGCTGCAGGGCGTTGTAGACGACGGTCGCGGCGGCCGAGGCGTTGGGCACGAAGGCGCTGTCCTCGGCGCGCGCGCCCACGAACGGGGCGGTGCGCTCGCGGGCCTCCTGCACGCGCTCGGCGATGCGCGGGAACCACTCGACGGGGCTGAGGTCCGCGCGGCGGCGCAGGGCGTCCTGGTGCTCGACGACGACGGACGGGACCGCGCCGAAGGATCCGTGATTGAGGTGGATCACCGCCGGGTCGAGGGGCCAGGCGTCGCGCGCTCGCATGCCGGAGTTCAGCGTGAACGGTGCGGGGAACAGCGGTGTGGGCATCAGTCCTCATCGATGAGTCGGGCGAGTTGTTGCACAACTTTGCCACATGCCGTGGAAAACTGCCACGAAAAGGTGAAGATGAAACATAGTTGTCATACGAGTTTCCTGCGAAGAGGAGTTCCGACAGACTTCACGAGGGGTGGGGGAGTGTCAGAGAGGATGACGATGAGCGCACTCGACACGGCGTTGCACGGGCTGCGGGCGCTGATCGCCGACGGTGCGCTGCGGCCCGGAGACCGACTGCCGAGCGAAGGCGAGCTCTGCGAACGTCTCGGCGTCTCCCGGGGGTCGCTCCGCGAAGCGATCAGGATGCTGGCCGCCCTCGGCGTGCTCGACACCCGTCACGGCTCGGGCAGCTACGTCAGCGAGCTGCGCGCGGCCGACCTGATCGGCAGTCTGTCGCTCACGGTCGGGCTGCTGCCGATGGCGGGCGTGCTCGAACTGACCGAACTCCGCCGCGTGCTCGAACCGCATGCGGCCGCGCTCGCCGCCGCCCGCATCGACGACGAGACCGTGGAGGCCCTGGACCGCGTGCTCGACGAGATCGAGGCGACCACCGACTTCGAGGCGCAGTCGCGGCTCGACCACGAGTTCCACATGGCGATCTCCGGCGTCGCGGGGAACGAAGCGCTGACCAGCCTGATCGACGTGCTGCGATCGCGGTCGCGGGCGTATCGCATCTCCGACCCCGAGGATGCGGCCGAGCTCAAGGTGCATTCCGATGCCGGGCACCGCGCGATCCTGCGCGGCCTGGCGGCGGCGGACCCGGTCGCCGCGAGTGCCGCGGCCTCCGCCCACGTCGCGTACACCGAGTACTGGGTGCGGCGGTACTCGGGGCTCGAGGACTGACGCGCGTCCTGCGGGCCGGTCAGCCGAGGGTGATATCGACCTGGATCTCGGCGGCGATGCGCTCGAGGTCGGCACGCAGGGCGTCGAGGTCGACGGAAGCGGGGACCTTCGCGGTCACCGACGCTTCGAACAGACGCCCTCCGGCCATCGCGGCATCTCGAGTCTCGGTGGCGAGCTCCTCGATGCTCAGGGCGTGCGCACTCAGCACGCCGGAGACCTCGCGCACGATGCCGGGGCGGTCGTTGCCGAGCACCTGGATCTCGAGCAGCTGATCGTCGTCGGCAGCCGCATCCGGAGTGCCGGTGAGCACGGCGAGCGTGAGGAGTCCCTGACCCTGCAGGCCGCGCAGTGCGGACGACAGCTCGGCCTCCCGGTCATCCGCGACCGAGACCTCGATCACGCCGGCGAACGTGCCGGCGAGCTCGGCCAGGGAACTGTTCTCCCAGTTGCCGCCGTGTGCATCCACGACATCGGCGACGGCGGCCACGAGGCCAGGACGGTCTGCACCCGCGACGGTGAGGATCAGAGTAGTCATGCGGCCAGCGTAGCCCGCAGCCCTCAGTCCCCCCAGACCCCGGACTCCAGGAACGTATCGAGGCGCGCGCGGTGCGGGGCGAGGTCCCAGCCTTGGGCGGCGACCCACTCGTCGGAGTAGTAGGTGCCGGCGTAGCGGACGCCGCTGTCGCAGATCAGGGTCACGACGCTGCCCGTCTCGCCCTCGGCCCGCATCCGGGCGATGAGCTGGAACGCACCGTAGAGGTTGGTGCCGGTCGAGCCGCCGGCCCAGTGCAGGGTGCGCTCGCGCAGCAGGCGGATTGCGGCGATCGACCCGGCATCCGGCACCTGGATCATCTCGTCGATCACGGTCGGCACGAACGAGGCCTCGACCCGGGGGCGGCCGATGCCCTCGATGCGGCTCGGGCGCCCGGCCGGCGGATCCACGGTCCCTGCCCAGCCGTCGTAGAAGGCCGAGCCCTCGGGGTCGACGACCGCGACCTTCGTGTCATGTCGGCGATACTTCACGTACCGGCCGAACGTCGCGCTCGTGCCGCCGGTTCCGGCACCCGTGACGATCCAGGTGGGGATCGGATGCCGCTCCTGAGCGAGCTGGCTGAACACGCTCTCGGCGATGTTGTTGTTGCCGCGCCAGTCGGTCGCGCGCTCGGCGAACGTGAACTGGTCGAGGTAGTGGCCGGTGCAGTCGGAGGCCAGACGTTGGGCCTCGGGCGACATGTCCTCCGCACGGTCGACGAAGTGGCACGTGCCGCCGTAGAACTCGATGAGGTCGATCTTCTCCTGCACGGTCGAACGGGGCACGACCGTGATGAACGGCAACCCGAGCATGCGGGCGAAGTACGCCTCGGACACGGCGGTCGATCCGCTCGACGACTCGACGAGCGTGGTGTCTTCGCGGATGCGTCCGTTGACCAGGCCGTAGAGGATCAGCGAACGCGCGAGGCGGTGTTTGAGGGAGCCCGTCGGGTGCACGGACTCGTCCTTGAGGTACAGGTCGATGCCCCACTCGGGCGGCAGCGGGAAGAGGTGCAGGTGCGTGTCGGCGCTGCGGTTGGCATCGGCTTCCAGCAGGGCGATCGCGGTGCTGGTCCAGTCGCTCATGCCCTCGACACTACCTGCCACTCGGCCGGGCGCCCTGGTCGATCACGCGGCGGCGGGACGCTCGGGGCCGAGGTGGGTGGAGGTCGGCTCGCCTGCCGCATCGCCCTTGAGCTCGATGAGGATGGTGTGCGTCAGCGTCGTTCCGGTGTTCTCGCCGGAATGACGCTGCGCGGGCAACCACACGGCCTGTCCCGCGGCGAGGACGGTGTCGAAGGAGCGGTCGCCCAGGCTGAGGCGGCGGGAGAAGCCGCTGAGGGTGACCAGAACGCTGTTCGGATGATCGTGCGGCGTCGTCTTGTCGCCGGGCTCATCGGTGTAGTCGAGCACGCGGACGTGCTCGTTCTCCCAGAGCGTGCGGTAGTGGTCGGGGTCGGTGAGGGTGGGATCGTCGGTGATCATGCGGTGACGGTACACCCGGCGCGGTACCGCCGACAGGGTCTCCTCAGCCGACCGTTCCGGCCGGGGAGGCCCCGCCGTCGCCGTCGACGTGCAGGAGCGATGCCTGAGACTGCTCCTGCTGCAACTGGAACTCGAAACGCGAACGGTCGCCGCGGTGATACGCGATGAAGTACTCGATGGGCGTGCCGTCGGCGCTGCGGCTGACGCTGCGTAGACGCAGCAGTGCCGAACCGGCGCTCACGCCCAGGTGCTGAGCCTGCTCGTGCGTGGCCACGGTCGCCTCCGCCGAGCGCACACCGTGCGTCGCGACGATGTCGTTGTCGGCGAGGAGTCTGTACAGCGAGCCCTCTGTGAGGTCGGCGCCGAGGGTGACGGATCCGACGGCCTCCGGCATCCAGGTCGTCGAGAGCGACCACGGTTCGCCGTCGACGTGGCGCAGACGCTCGAGCACGACGACCGGGGATCCGACCGGCACCTCCAGGGCGAGTGCGACCTCCTCGTCAGCCGTCGTCTGCTCGTGCCGCAGTACGTCGCTGTGCACATGTCCGCCGCGGCGCTCGACGTCGTCGTACAGACCGACGAGCGTGTGCACCAGGCTCTCACTGGTGCGGGGGCGGGAGACGAACGTGCCCTTGCCCTTCACCCGTTCGACGAGCCCCTCGTGCTCCAGCTGGGCGAGCGCCTGGCGCACGACGGTGCGCGAGATGCCGTAGCGCTCGCACAGGCGGTGCTCGCCGGGCAGCGGGTCGCCCGGCTGCAGGCCGTCGCGGGCGATGCCGTCGATGATCAGCTGGCGCAGCTGGTCGTACATGGGCGCGGCGGAGTGCCGGTCGATCGCGTCGTCGACGATGGCCATCAGTACGCCACCCCCGCGTGCAGGATCACGTTCGCGTAGGGGGTGAACTCGCCGGACCGCACGAACGCCCGTGCGCCGTGACTGAGCTTCTTGAACTCCACATGCGGCACGAGGTCGATCTCGAACCCCATGCCGGCGAACCGCTCGCGCAGTGCGGCCAGCACCTCCGGGCTCTTCTCGGCGACCTCGGCCGAGACCGTCGCCCCCTCGACCACCAGCTCGGCGAGCACGGTGTCGAGCACGTCGAGGAAGGCCGGAGCCCCCGGGCGATACGCCAGGTCGATGCGCTCGGATCCCGGGGGGATGGGCAGGCCTGCGTCGGTGACGACGATCAGATCGGTGTGCCCGGTCTCGCTGATCACGCGGGACAGCGCGGGATTGATCGTGGTGGCCGTCTTGCGCATGTGTCTCCTCGGTTCTCCGGATGCTCGGTTCGCAGGTTCAGCTCGCGACGGGTGCGGGGGCGTGCGCTGAGCTGCGCTCCGCCAGGAACGCGTCGACGTCGGCGCGGTGCGGAAGGCTCGGCGATGCCCCCTGCTTCGTGACCGCCAGCGCGCCGGCCGCGGTGGCCAGGCGCACGGCATCCGCCAGGGTGCTGCCGCTCGCGAGCGCCGCGCCGAGATAGCCGGCGTAGGCGTCGCCCGCGGCGGTCGTGTCGACCGCATCCACGGGGAACGGCGGGATCACGGATGCGCCCTCGGCCGTCACGACGCACGAGCCCTGGCCCGCGAGGGTGATCACGGCGGCGCCGACCCCCTGGGCGAGGAACCAGCGTCCGGCCTGCTCGGCCGACGCGGCATCCGTCACCTCGATACCGCTGATCAGCGTCGCCTCGGTCTCGTTGGGGGTGACGATGTCGATGCTCCGCCAGATCTCGGCGTCGAGCTCGGCGGCCGGGGCGGGATCGAGGATCACGGTCATGCCATGCTCGCGACCGCGCGCGGTGATGTGGGCGGTGAGCGCGGAGGGCGTCTCGAGCTGGGTGAGCAGCACCGAGGTCGTGGGGGCGAGGGCTGCGAGCGCCTCGTCGATCTGCGCGGCGCTGAGGGCGGCATTGGCGAGCGGAACCATGACGATGTCGTTCTGCGCCGACGAGTCGACGCGGATGTGCGCCACACCTGTCGGGCCGGGGACCGTGCGCAGGTGCGCGAGGTCGACGCCGGCCGCGGTCAGCCCGTCGACGACCAGGTCGTGGAACAGGTCGTCTCCGACGCAGCCGACGAAGCTCGTGCGCGCACCGGAGCGCCCGGCGGCGACAGCCTGGTTCGCGCCCTTGCCGCCCAGCATGAGCGTGAACTCGTCCCCGAGAATCGTCTCGCCCCTGGCGGGCAGACGCCCGGAGAAGGTGGTCACATCGGCCGTGACGCTGCCGACGATGACGACGCCGGTACGGTCCTCGGGGTGTGCGGGGGTCATCTCGCTCCTGATCTTCCTCGACGGCAGGCGTAGCCGACGCTTTGACAGACCGCGGTGGCTGTCATTACATTAGCCGAAACCGCACCTGTAACGACAGGTTGTCCGCGAGGAGACCCTGATGAACCCGATCGCGCCACGCCTGTACGTCGACAGCGCCGACGTCGACCGTGTCTCCCGACTGCTCGCCGCTGGTGTGGTGCACGGTGTCACCACCAACCCGACCATCCTCGAACGGGGAGGCCGCACCGCCGCCGAGATCCCCGAGCTCTACGCCCGGTGGGAGTCGGAGGGGGCGCGCGAGATCTTCTTCCAGACCTGGGGCGGCGACACCGCGTCCTTCCTCCGCAATGCCGAGGGCATCCGCGCACTGGGCGACCGCGTGGCCGTGAAGGTCCCGGCCACGGCGGCGGGCTTCGCCGCCGCATCCGCTCTCGTGCGCGACGGCGCCACCGTGCTCGTCACCGCCGTGTACTCGGTCGCGCAGGCCCTCGCGTGCGCCTCGATCGGTGCGCAGTACATCGCTCCGTACCTCGGACGGATGCGCGACGCGGGCCTCGACGGCGACGCGACGATCGCCCGCATGCAGGAGGTGTGCGCGGGGAGCGACTCGAACGTGCTCGCCGCATCGCTGCGCTCGCCGGACGACATCACCGGTCTGCGCCTTGCGGGAGTGCCGTACTTCACCGCTGCGCCGGATGTGCTCGACGGGGTGCTCTTCCATGAGGTGAGCGACAGCTCGGCCGCCGAGTTCGACGCCGCGATGGTGCGCCTGGGCGCGTGAGCGCGGTCTGCTGAAGTCCGCAGGCGGGTCAGCTCGCCGCGGCCTGGCGCAGCCAGCGCTCCACGCCCGCGATATGCGCGGTGGCGAGCGAGGTCGCGAGGGCGGAGTCGTGCTGGGCGATCGCATCGGCGATGGCCCGGTGCTCGGACAGGGTGCGCTCGACCGCGCCGCCCTCGGTGAGGCCGCGCCACACGCGGGCGCGCACGGTCTGGCTGCTCAGATGCTCGATCAGACTCGCGAGGTACGCGTTGCCGGACATCGCGACGATCTCGCGATGGAACCGGATGTCGTGGTCGACCAGAGACTCGATGGTCACGGCCGCGTCGACCGAATCGACCTCGTCCTGCAGCTCGGCGATCTGCTCCTCCGTGCCGAGGGTGGCCGCCAGCCCTGTCGCCTGCGACTCCAGCATGCGGCGCACCGCGAAGATCTCGAGCATCGAGTCGTCGTCGTGCATGTCGACGACGAACGCGATCGCCTCCAGCAGCAGATGCGGTTCGAGGCTCGTCACGTAGGTGCCGTCGCCGCGTCGCACGTCGAGGACCCGGATGACCTCCAGCGCCTTGACCGCCTCGCGCATCGAGCTGCGGGAGAGGCCGAGCCGCTCGGACAGCTCCTTCTCGGGGGGAAGGCGATCGCCGGGGGCGAGCTCGCCCGCCACGATCATCGCCTTGATCTTCTCGATCGCCTCGTCGGTGACTGCCATGGCGTCATCCTAGCGATTGATCGGATGTCTCCGGCAGGATGGAGCCATGCGCGTTCTCGATTCACACCTGCACCTCTGGGATCCGGAGGTGCTGACCTACACCTGGCTCGAGGGGCCGCTGGCGTACCGGTTCGCCGACCGGGAGCTGGGGCTCGCCCGCCTGTCCGCCGCGCACCCGGAGAAATCGGTGTTCGTGCAGGCGGAGACCATCGAAGACGACTTCCTCGACGAGGTGCAGTGGGTCGCGGGGCTGGCGCCTGCGCTCGGCATCGTCGGGATCGTCGCCGGCATCCGTCTCGACCGGGGAACCGACACGGTCGCGCACCTGGAGGGGCTCATGGCCGAGCCCCTCGTCGTCGGAGTGCGGCACAACCTGCAGGGCGAGCCGGACGGACTGGCCGTCTCGGCCGCGTTCGTGACCGGCGCGCGTGAGGTCGCCGCGCGCGATCTGACCTTCGACGCGTGCGTGCGCGCCGATCAGCTCCCGGAGATCGCCCGTTTCGCCGGTGCGATCCCGGAGCTGCGGATCGTGCTCGACCATCTCGGCAAGCCTGCCGTCGGCACGGCGGCCTCGCCGCTCCCGCCGTCGGCGGAGTGGGCTCGCGACCTCGCCGAACTCGCCCGCCATCCGCACACCTTCTGCAAGCTCTCCGGCCTGCCGGGAGAGGCGGGCGGAGACTGGAACGCCGAGCAGCTGGAGCCGTTCCTCGACGTGGCGGCGGATGCCTTCGGGATCGAGCGCCTGATGTGGGGGAGTGACTGGCCGGTCTCGGCCATCGGCCCCGCCGAGCCCGGCGACCCGCACACGCCGGAGGACGGCTCCGCGACGTACCAGCCCACCGCGCGGTCGCGCTGGGCCGACACCGTCGTGGCGTGGGCGGAGTCGCGGGGCCACGACCTCGACGCCCTCCTGTGGGGCAACGCCGAGCGGTTCTATCGCACCGCTCAGCCGCGGCAGATCCCGTCTGATGCTGCTCCGCGATCGGGCCTCCGGGGTTGGCTCCGCGGTCACCGCGGCTAGCCCGGCTTTCCTGCGGCTCCGGTCTCGGTTGCTGCCGTGGGGTCGGTCTCTGCGGTTCCGGTCGCAGTTGCCGTCGTCCGGCGTCGTTCTCTGCGCTTCCGGTCGCAATTGTTGCCGCCCTCGCGCGACGGAGGCGGCGTCAACTGCGACCGGAACGCAGGCGGATGCTACTCCGCGCGCAGGCGCAGCTGGGCCATACCGCCGTCGACCTCGATGAAGGTGCCGGTGGTCGATCCCGCTGCGGGGCTCACGAGGTAGGCGACCGCAGCGGCGACTTCGTCGGGGTTGACCAGGCGTCCGTGCGGCTGGCGTGCTTCGAGGGCGGCGCGCTCGGCGGCGGGGTCGGCTGCCGAATCGAGCAGTCGGCCCACCCACGGGGTGTCGGCCGTGCCGGGGTTGACCGCGTTCACACGGATGCCCTCGCGCAGGTGGTCGGCCGCCATCGCGCGGGTGAGGGCTGCGACGGCTCCCTTCGACGCGCTGTAGAGCGCCCGTTGCGGCAACCCTGTCGTCGAGGCGATGGATGCCGTGTTGCAGACCGCGGCGGACGGAGACTTCCGCAGCCAGGGGAGGGCTGCCGAGGTGACACGGGCGATGCCCGTGACGTTGACCGAGAGCACGCGCGCCCACTCGTCGTCGTCGTTCGCGGTGATGTCGCCCTGGGCGCCGATGCCGGCGTTGTTGACGACGATGTCGATGCGCCCGAACCGCTCGGCCACGGCGCTCACCGCCGCGTCGACACTCTTGCGGTCGGAGACATCGGCTGTGAAGGCGGCGAAGGCGGGGTCGGCCGCCGTGGTGTCCCGGTCGAGGACCGCGATGCTCGCTCCGTCGGCGTGCAGACGCTGGGCGATCGCCGCGCCGATCCCTGATGCTCCACCGGTGACGATCGCCACCAGTCCGTTCAATGCGCTCACTTCCGGGCCTCCCATGCCACGAACTCCTGCCGTTGACGGCCGAGGCCGTCGATCTCGATCTCGACCACGTCGCCCGCGGCGAGATAGGGGTACTTGCCCGACAGGGCGACGCCCTGCGGCGTGCCGGTGAGGATGAGGTCACCGGGCTCCAGCGTCACGTACTGCGAGAGGTGGTGCACGATGTGCTCGACGGTGAAGATCATGTCGCTCGTGTTCGAGTCCTGCCGCGGCTCGCCGTTCACGAAGCTGCGAAGACCGAGCGCGTGGTGATCCACCTCGTCGGGGGTGACGAGCCAGGGCCCGGTGGGGTTGAAGCCGGCCGCGATCTTGCCTTTCGACCACTGCCCGCCCGAGACGGCCATCTGGAAGTCGCGCTCGGAGACGTCGTTCGCGGCGACGAAGCCGGCCACGTGCGCCATCGACTCGTCGGGGGAGTCGAGGTAGGCGGTGCGGGTGCCGATCACGATGCCGAGCTCGACCTCCCAGTCGGTCTTCTCGCTGCCGCGGGGGATCGTGACCGCATCGTTCGGGCCCACGACTGTGTTCGGCGTCTTGAGGAAGAGGATCGGGATGGTGGGCGGCTCCGACCCCGACTCGGCGGCGTGAGCCGCGTAGTTCATGCCGATGCAGATCACGGCGCTCGGGCGGGCGATCGGGGCGCCGACGCGCAGCGATGCGGCGTCCGCGAGTTCGGGGAGGTCTCCGGCATCGCGGGCGGCAACGACGCGGGCGACGAAGTCACCCTCGAGGAAATCGCCGTTCACATCGGATGTTACGGGGCGGAGGTCGAGGTATCGGTCGCCCTCCACGAGGACGGGGATCTCATTCCCGGGGGTGCCGAGCCGCGCGAACTTCATGTTTCTCCTGATCGGTCGGGAGGCCGCGATGAGGCGGCCGGTCTCGTTGACAGTATAGACATCCGATGTTTACACTCCAAGAGATCCGCGCGGAAGAAATCAGCCGCGCATCGAGAGGAATCCCGTGAGCCGTATCGTCGCCCTCGACACCACCGACATCCGCTTCCCCACGTCCCTGAGCCTGGACGGGTCGGACGCGATGAACCCCGACCCCGACTACTCGGCCGCGTACGTCATCGTGCGCACCGACGCCGACGACGACATCGAGGGCCACGCGTTCGTCTTCACGATCGGCCGCGGCAACGACGTGCAGGTCGCGGCCATCGACGCGCTGGCAGGTCACCTGGTGGGTCGCGAGATCGAGCCCCTCCTCGACGACATGGGCGGCACGTTCCGCGACATCATCGGCGACTCGCAACTGCGCTGGCTCGGGCCGGAGAAGGGCGTCATGCACATGGCCATCGGTGCGGTCATCAACGCGCTGTGGGACATCAAGGCCAAGCGCGCCGGCCTTCCGCTCTGGCAGCTGCTCGCCCGTATGACGCCGGAGGAGCTCGTCGACCTCGTCGACTTCCGGTACCTCACCAACGCCCTCACCCGCGACGACGCCCTCGAGATCCTGCGCGCCGCCGAGCCCAGTCGGGCCGAGAGGGAACAGCAACTGCTCGCCTCCGGATATCCCGGCTACACCACGAGCCCCGGATGGCTCGGCTACTCCGACGAGAAGCTCGAGCGCCTCGCCCGCGAAGCGATGGCCGACGGCTTCACCCAGATCAAGCTCAAAGTCGGCGCCGACCTCGACGACGACATCCGCCGCTTCCGCAAGGCACGTGAGGTGTGCGGGCCCGACTTCCCGATCGCGATCGACGCGAACCAGCGCTGGGAGGTGTCGGAGGCTATCGAGTGGGTCAACGCGCTCGCCGAGTTCCACCCCGCCTGGATCGAGGAGCCCACCAGCCCCGACGACGTGCTCGGCCACGCCGAGATCGCTCGCGGCGTCGCACCGATCCGCGTCGCGACGGGCGAGCACGCCCAGAACCGCGTCATCTTCAAGCAGCTGCTGCAGGCCGAGGCGATCTCCGTCATGCAGATCGACGCCGTGCGCGTCGCCGGCGTGAACGAGAACATCGCCAACCTGCTGCTCGCCGCGAAGTTCGACGTGCCGGTCTGCCCGCACGCCGGCGGTGTGGGCCTGTGCGAGGCTGTGCAGCACCTGTCCATGTTCGACTTCGTCGCCGTCACCGGCACGCGCGAGGGCCGCATGATCGAGTTCGTCGACCACCTGCACGAGCACTTCGTCGTGCCCACCGACATCCAGGGCGGTTCGTACATGGCACCCACCGCGCCGGGAACGGGCATGGAGATGAAGGCCGACAGCATCGCGACCTACGCCTGGAAGGGTGCACATGTCGGTGCCTGATCGCGCGGGAGTGCCTGACCGCCTGACCGTCCCGACGCTCGGCTACGGTGCCGCGAACGTGGGCAACCTGTTTCGGCCGCTGACCGATGACGAGGCCTGGGCCGTGCTGGATGCCGCGTGGGAGAGCGGCATCCGCTTCTACGACACGGCGCCGCATTACGGGCTCGGACTCTCCGAGCGTCGGCTCGGGGCCTTCCTGCAGACCAAGCCGCGTGACGAGTACGTGCTCTCGACCAAGGCCGGGCGCCTGCTGCGGCCGAACCCCGACCACGTCGGCGGCGGTCTCGACACCGCGAACGACTTCCACGTTCCCGATGACCTGCAGCGCGTGTGGGACTTCTCGGAAGCGGGTATCCGCACGAGCGTCGACGAGTCGCGCGAGCGCCTCGGCATCGAGCGCATCGACCTTCTCTACCTGCATGACCCTGAGCGGCACGACCTCGACCTCGCGCTCGCCGAGGCTCTGCCCGCGATGGAGGGGTTGCGCGCCGATGGCGAGGTGACCGCGATCGGCATCGGCTCGATGGTGTCGGATGCGCTCGCGGCGGCCGTGCGCGCGGCCGACCTCGACCTCGTCATGGTGGCCGGTCGCTACACGCTCCTCGAACAGCCGGCTGCGGTCGATGTGCTGCCCGCATGCCGCGAGACCGGGACCGGGATCGTGGCGGCATCCGTCTTCAACTCGGGTCTGCTCGCGTCGAGCGAGCCGCGTCGCGACGGACGCTACGAGTACGGGCAGCTGCCGGACGAGCTGTGGGACCGGCTCGTGCGCATCGCCGCCGTGTGCGCCGACCACGACGTGCCGCTGCCCGCGGCGGCGATCCAGTTCCCGCTGCAGTCCGACGTCGTGCGATCGGTCGTGGTGGGCGGCAGCCGCCCGGCGCAGCTGCGGCAGAATGCGGAGTACGCAGCGATCGAGATCCCGACGGCCCTGTGGGAGAACCTGGCGGCGGAAGGGCTCATCCCCGCCTGATCGACCTGTCCCCGGAATCACCCGACGTCTCACCGAGAGGAGCACTCGTGCTCGAAGGAATCCATCCCCTGCTCACCGGAGAGCTGCTGCTGCACCTCGATCGCATGGGACACTCCGATGCCGTGGTCGTCGCCGACGCGCATTTCCCGGCATGGGGTCTGGGCGCACGGGTGATCGACCTCCCCGGCACGACGACGCCCGAGGTCGTGGCGGCCATCCGCACGGTGCTCCCTCTGGATGATGCGCCCGGTATCGACCTGATGACCTCGGCTGACGGCGAGGTGCTCGACGTGCAGAACGAGCTGATGGCCGCGGCGGGGACGGCCGTGGATACGACGGCTTTCGTCGAGCGGTTCGCCTACTACGAGGTCGCGAAGGCCGCGTACCTGCTCGTGCGCACGGGCGAGACCCGCAAGTACGGCAACGCGCTGCTGCGCAAGGGTGTCGTCGGGCACGCGTCGGCGTGACGCCGTTCACCACCCGGGAACGGCGTCGGCGGAGGCGGCCGGATCGGCCGTTTCGACTCTGAGCTGCTCTCTTCTCCGGAGTTGCGAACACCGGGAGTTGTGAACGCCGAGTTCAGCGACCGACGGTCGATTCCCGCACGATGAGCTCGGCAGGGAACGGCGTCGTCGCAGGCGGGGGAGCCGAGGGATCGGCGAGCTGCTGCAGCAGGGCGGCCCCGGCGGCACGGCCGATCTCGTAGCCGGGCTGCCGCACGCTCGTGAGCGGTACGACGCTCTGATGGGCCTGCGCCACGTCGTCGAAGCCGACCAGCGCGATCTCCTCGGGCACGCGGATGCCGTGGCGCAGCAGCGTGGTGAGCACACCGAGCGCCACCATGTCGTTCGCCGCGAACACGGCGTCGGGTCGTTCGGAGGCGGGCATCGCGATGATCTGCGCGCCGGCCTGCAGGCCGTCCTCTGTCGCCAGGTGCGGTACCTCGCTCGTGGATACCGTCACGTCGGTGCCGGCCACCGCTTCGCGCAGCCCGGCCAGGCGGTCGTTCGACTGACTCACGGCCGGATTGCCGAGGAACAGGATGTGCTCTCGCCCGAGTCCGACGAGATGCTCGCCGGCGAGCCGCCCCCCGGCGCGGTCGTCGAACAGCACGGAGGCGACCTTCGACGAGTCGGGGATCGGGCCCACGACGACCGAACGGATGCCGCGATCGGCGAGCCCCTCCAGGCGCGGCACCACGTCGCCGAGCGGATAGATGACGATGCCCTGCACCCGGTGCGCCTCGAACATGTCGAGGTTGCGCCGCTCCTGCGCGTCGTCGCGATTGCTGTTGCTGAAGAACAGCGACCAGCCGCCCTCTCGCGCCACGTCTTCGACCCCACGCGAGAGGTCGTGGAAATAGGGCAGCCAGGCGTCGAGCAGGATGAGCGCGAGAGCCTTGCTCGATCCTGCACGCAGCTGCCGGGCGGATTCGTTCGGCACGAAGCCGAGTTGTTCGACCGCCGCGCGCACCCGCTCCCGCGTCGCGGCTCCGAGCACGTGCGGATGGTTGAGGTAGTTGGAGACAGTGGAAGAGGAGACTCCGGCGAGGGCGGCGACGTCCTTGACGCTCGCGGGCATGGGGCTCCTTCGTCATCTTTGTCTTCATCGTCGCCGCGTCGGTCGGGGCTCCTGACCACGTCGGCGGCCTCAGGATATCGGAGGAGTTGCAACGTGCCAAGAAAGTTCTTGACAGGCCTCGTCCGCCCGACGTAGCGTGACTCGCACACCGGGGTTGGCACGTGCCAACCCCGGACGGCGACGGTGCCGCACACCCGCTGGGAGAGGTCTCATGAACATCGGCTGCCACGGGCTCGTCTGGACGGGGAACTTCGATGCCGAGGGCATCCGTCTGGCGGTGCGCAAGACCAAGGAGGCGGGTTTCGACCTCATCGAGTTCCCGCTGATGGACCCGTTCTCGTTCGACGTCTCGGTCGCGAAGGATGCGTTGGAGGAATACGACCTCGCCGTCAGCGCCTCGCTCGGACTCTCCGAGGCGACCGACGTCACCAGCTCCGACCCCGCGATCGTCGCGGCCGGCGAAGCCCTGCTCCTGAAAGCCGTCGACGTGCTCGCGGATCTGGGGGGTCAGCACTTCTGCGGGGTGATCTACAGCGCCATGAAGAAGTACATGGCGCCGGTGACGGCCGAAGGGCTCGCGAGCAGCAAGGCCGCGATCGCGCGGGTCGCCGACCATGCCGCCGAACGGGGGGTCTCCGTCGCGCTCGAGGTCGTGAACCGCTACGAGACCAACGTGCTGAACACGGCGAGGCAGGCTCTGGAGTACGTCGCCGAGGTCGATCGGCCGAACCTCGGGATCCACATCGACACGTACCACATGAACATCGAGGAGTCGGATATGTTCGCGCCGGTCCTCGATGCCGCCCCTGCCCTGCGCTACGTGCACATCGGTGAGAGCCACCGTGGCTATCTCGGGACCGGGACGGTCGACTTCGACACGTTCTTCAAGGCGCTCAGCCGCATCGGCTACGACGGTCCGATCGTCTTCGAGTCGTTCTCGTCGGCGGTCGTCGCCCCCGACCTCAGCCGCATGCTCGGCATCTGGCGCAACCTCTGGAACGACAACGTCGAACTCGGCGCCCACGCGAACGCGTACATCCGCGACAAGCTCGTGGCGGTCGAGTCGATCCGCCTCCACTGAGTGGAATCCGGCCGGGGGAGCATCGGAAGATCAAGATGTCATTACAGGTCTTCCCCATCCGGCCGTCATTAGATACATTTAGATACAACTTGCGCTGCCCGTAGCGTAGGACGCAGAATTGATCCGATGTTTGCGACGGAATGATCCGTCGACGTCGAAGCAGAACCTTCAAGGAAGCAGGTGAGCGCATGAGTGGACCCATCCTCCGGGTCGAGGGGATCAGCAAAGGATTCCCCGGCGTGCAGGCGCTGAAAGACGTGCACCTCGAGGTGCACGCCGGCGAGGTGCTCGTGCTCGTGGGCGAGAACGGCGCGGGAAAGTCGACCCTGATGAAGATCCTCTCCGGGATCTACACCAAGGACGAGGGCACGATCACGTTCGAGGGTCAGGAGGTCGAGCTCACGAGCCCCCTCCAGGCGCAGGAGCTCGGCATCACGATCATCCATCAGGAGCTCAACCTGATGCCCGATCTGACCGTCGCGCAGAACATCTACGTGGGGCGAGAGCCCACCACGGGGCCGTTCCTGTCGGAGCGCAAGCTCAACGCGCAGACCGCCGACCTGCTGCAGCGCCTCGACATCCACCTGAACCCCCGTCAGCTCGTCGGCGAGCTCACGGTGGCCGAGCAGCAGATGGTCGAGATCGCCAAGGCGCTGTCCTTCAACGCCAAGGTCCTCATCATGGACGAGCCCACCTCGGCCCTCACCGACACCGAGGTCGAGACGCTCTTCGTGCTGATCGAGCAGCTCAAGGCGCGCGGCACCGGGATCGTCTACATCTCGCACCGCATGGACGAGCTGCGCCGTCTGGCCGACCGCGTGACCGTCCTGCGTGACGGCACATACATCGGATCACTCGACAAGTCCGAGATCACCATCCCGACGATCATCGAGATGATGGTCGGGCGTGTGATCGACGAGGGGACCCGCCCCCAGGCCCGCGAGCACGCGAACGACCCCGTGGTCCTCGAAGTGCAGGGTCTGTCGACCAAGAGCCTCTTGAAAGACGTCTCGTTCCAGTTGCACAAGGGCGAGATCCTCGGCTTCGCCGGGCTCATGGGCGCCGGTCGCACCGAGACCGCCCGTGCGGTCATCGGTGCCGACCACCGCGACAGCGGCACGATCGCCATCGACGGTCGCGCGGTGCGCATCGCCCAGCCGGCGGATGCCGTGCACCACGGTGTCGGATACCTCTCGGAGGACCGCAAGCTCCTCGGACTCATGCTCGAGCAGGACGTGACGTTCAACACCGTGCTCGCCTCGCTCGGCTCCTACGCCAATGCGATCGGCTGGATGGGCGACAGCAAGGCGAAGAACCGTACCAAGGAGTACGTGCAGCAACTGCGCGTGAAGACGCCATCGGTCAACCAGGTCGTCAAGCTCCTCTCCGGAGGGAACCAGCAGAAGGTCGTCATCGCCCGGTGGCTGATGCGCGACTGCGACATCCTCATCTTCGACGAGCCGACCAGAGGGATCGACGTCGGCGCGAAGGAGGAGATCTACCGCCTCATGCAGCAGCTCGCTGACGCAGGCAAATCCATCATCGTCATCTCATCCGAGCTCCCGGAGATCCTCCGTGTGGCGAACCGCATCGCGGTCTTCGCCAACGGTCGCATCACCGGGACGCTCCGCAACGAGGAAGCAAGCCAGGAGAAGATCATGCAACTCGCAGCCCACGGGGAGGAAGACTGATGAGCGCTTCGCAGCAGCCCGGATCGTCGACGACGACGATCATCCAGACCGCCGTGAACGAGAACACGGACAAGAGGGACGTCGGGGCGTTCCTGAAGCGTCAGTTCCAGCAGTCGCTGGCGTTCGGCACGCTCATCGTGCTGATCATCTTCTTCTCGATCGCCAGCCCCAACTTCTTCACCTTCAGCAACATCGCCACCGTGCTGCTGTCGACGGCCGTCATCGGCATCCTCGCCCTCGGCACCACCTTCGTCATCATCACCGGCGGCATCGACCTGTCGATCGGCACCGGGATGGCGCTCTGCGCCGTGATGACGGGTGTGTTCGTGACGAACATGGGGCTCCCGGTGTGGGTCGGCGTCATCGGCGGCATCCTGACCGGTGTGCTGATGGGACTCGTCAACGGCGTGAACATCACGTTCCTCCGGCTTCCTCCGTTCATCGCCACCCTCGCGATGATGATGATCGCCGGCGGCCTCGCCCTCGTGATCTCGGGGGTCGCACCGATCTACTTCTCCACCTCGGCCCCCGACTTCAAGAAGATCGCCCTCGGCGTGATCATCCCCGGCATCCCGAACGCCGTGCTCGTCACCGCCGTGCTCGCGATCATCGCCTACCTGGTGCTGTCGAAGACGCTGCTCGGCCGCTACACGTTCGCGATCGGATCGAACGAAGAGGCCACGCGCCTCTCGGGTGTCAACACGCGTCGCTGGACGATCCTGATCTACATGTTCGCCGGGGCGTTCACCGGCGTCGCGGGCATCGTCATCGCCTCCCGCCTCGACTCGGCCCAGCCGCAGATCGGCACCGGATACGAACTGCAGGCGATCGCCGCAGTCATCATCGGCGGCACCTCGCTGCTGGGCGGACGCGGATCGATCCTCGGCACCGTGATCGGCGCGCTCATCATGAGCGTGCTCGTGAACGGCCTGCGCATCATGTCGATCCAGCCCGAGTGGCAGAACATCGTCGTCGGCGTGGTCGTGCTGCTCGCGGTGTTCCTCGACTCGCTCCGCAACCGACAGCGCACCTGAGACCTGGGCGGCGGCGAAACCCGTGCCCGTCGTCGTCCTCCGGCTCCGGCCGGCTCCGCGGAGACATCCGCACAGGCACCTGGAATGTCCACAGCGCCGGCCCGTCCGGCATCCACACAGAACAAACCGAGCCGTACCCAAACAATGGAGTTTTCATGAAATTCGGGAAGAAGACCGCACTCGTGGCCCTCGTGGCCGCATCCGCACTGGTGTTCGCCGGCTGTGCCGGCGGTGGCGGCGACGTGATCGAGGAAGGCTCGAGCAGCGGCGGCAGCAACGACGGCGAGATGTACATCGCCATGGTCTCGAAGGGCTTCCAGCACCAGTTCTGGCAGGCCGTGAAGAAGGGTGCAGAGGACAAGGCGAAGGAGCTCGGCGTGAAGATCACGTTCGAGGGCCCCGCAGCCGAGACCGAGATCGCCGGCCAGCTCGAGATGCTGACAGCTGCGATCGACAAGAACCCGGACGCCATCGCCTACGCCGCCCTCGACCCCGAGGCGTGCGTCGCTCCGCTCGAGCAGGCCAAGGCGAAGGACATCCCCGTCGTCTACTTCGACGCCCCCTGCAACGGTGACGTCGGGCTCAGCCTGTCGGCCACCGACAGCAAGGTCGCCGGTGCGCTCGCTGCCGAGCACATGGCCGACCTGATCGGCGGCGAAGGACAGGTCGCGATCGTCGGCCACTCGCAGATCAACTCGACCGGTGTCGAGCGTCGCGACGGCTTCGTCGACAAGATCAAGGCGGACTACCCCGACATCGAGATCGTCGACATCCAGTACGGCGACGGCGACCACCTCAAGTCGGCTGACATCGCCAAGACCCTGATCGCGGCACACCCCGACCTCAAGGGCATCTACGGCACCAACGAGGGCTCGGCCATCGGCGTCGTGAACGCCGTGAACGAGCTGGGCCTCGAGAAGGGCAAGATCACCATCGTCGGCTTCGACTCCGGTGCCGCACAGATCAACGCCATCAAGGACGGCACCATGGCCGGTGCCATCACGCAGGACCCGATCGGCATCGGTGCCCAGGTCGTGCAGGCGGCCTACGACGCCGCCAACGGCAAGGACGTCGAGAAGTTCTACGACACCGGTTCGTACTGGTACGACAAGAGCAACATCGACGACCCGAAGATCGCGGCTGTGCTCTACGAGTGACACCCCGCTGACGCGAAGAAGCCCCTCGCCTTCGGGTGGGGGGCTTCTTCGCGTTCGGGGCCGGCATGGGGCGGCGTTCGACGATCGAGGACAGAATCTGTCCGGGGTGGCTGTCAGAGTGATCGCGACGAAAGGACACACACCATGAGCAGCACTCCCGCCCTCCCGGCAGGATCGAACACCATCAACCCCTTCCTCATGACCGACGACGCGGCCCGCATCATCGACTTCGTGATCGAGGTCTTCGGGGCGACCGACGTTCCCGAGGCCCGCACCGTCGACACCGACGGACTGATCCTGCACTCAGAGTTGCGCATCGGCGATTCCGTCATCACTGTCGCCGACCGCAAGCCCGACTGGCCCTTCACTCCCGGATTCCTCCAGGTGTACGTCGACGACGTCGAGGGAACGCTCGCACGAGCCGTCGAACTCGGCGCCCGTATCGTGACCCGGCCGACCGACTTCTTCGGAGATACGTTCTCGCGCTTCGCCGACCCCTCGGAAAATCTCTGGTGGGTCTACGCCCATGTTCCGCAGGATCAGACGTGGGATGCCGACGGAGCGGACGTTGCCACGTGGAACGGATCTACGGACGGTGGAGAGGCCGAAGGGCACGATGCCGCCGAAGACGACTGGTCGAGTTTCACCTCGCCAGAGCTCGAGTACATCCACGAGAGCCTTGTGGAGGCGATGGCAGCCCTGCGGGATCCCCGGCTCGATCGCTGAACGGCGTCGCAGCCGTCAGAGGCGGCGGAGGAAGGTGAGCTGCGACGTCGGTTCGACGATGAGCTCCTGCAACGCCACGTTGAAGGGGACTCCGGCGGGGGCGGCGATGTGCGCCTGGAAGGCCGCCTCGTCGCGGTAGACCTCGTAGACGAAGAAGCGGTCGGGGTCGTCGACGAGCCGGGTCGCATCGAAGACGACGTTGCCCTCCTCGGCGCGCACGACCTCGGCGAAGTCACGCACCAGGGCGGCCACGCGATCGCCGGCTCCGGGCTGGGCGGTGAACGTGGCGTGCAGGATGGTCGGCTCGGACACGGTGTCTCCTCGGGGGTGTCGGGGGTGGAAGCGGATGCTCATGGCCATGCTCGTGCTCAGGGCGCGGATCAGGGCGGCAGGGTCAGGGCGAGAGGGTCAGCAACCGCGCCGGGGTGGACACGAGCATTCGATGCACGGCCTCGTCTCCCACGGCCGCGCGGAGGCGCGGGAGGTAGCGGTCGCCGAGGTAGGCGAGTCCGGGCATGCCGCCGTACGCGATGTACCTCGTGCGCCGGGCGACGTCGCCGCCGAGCACGATCCGGTCGCCGGCACCACGCTCGACCACCGCGACGGTCAGGGCGAGCAGTTCGGCGTCGGAGCGGGTGCGCGGACGCGCGAAGCCGTCGTACCCGAGGTGGGCACCGCGTTCGGCGAGCGACGCGTGCAGCCCGGGGTCGGGGTCGCGGTCGGCGTGCGCCAGCACGACACGGTCGGCGGACACGCCCTCGGCCCCGAGCAGGTCGAGCACCTCGTGGGCTGCCGTGCCGAACTCCAGATGCACCATGACCGGGGCGCCCGTCGCGCGGTGCGCCTCGGCCACGGCGATCAGGGTGGTGCGCTCGAACGGGCTGATGCGCCAGTAGTCGGCGCCGCCCTTGAGGAGACCTGCGCGCACGGGGCTGCCATCGGGTGCCGCGGCGAGGGGCGCCTCGGGTGTCTCGAAGATCTCCCCGTCGTCGGCGGGCATGCCGCGCATGATGTCGGCGATGAAGAGGGCGGCCAGACGGTCGGCGGTCCACACCTGCATCGGATGGTCCGCGCCGTAGTGGGCCTCCCGGTGTCGTCCGGTCGTCGCGACGATGTGCAGTCCGGTCGAGACGCTGATCCGGGCGAGGGCTGCGGGGTCGCGCGCGAGACCGAACGGCGTGGCATCCACCATCGTCTCGAACCCGCTCGCCTGCAGCAGGGCGGCTTCTTCGCCCGAGGCCTTCTCGTCGTCGAGTTCGTCGCCCGGCAGCAGCGGAGTCACCTGGAACAGGTGCTCGTGATAGTCCACCCGCCCGAGGAGCGCAGGGGCGATGTCGCCGAGCACGGTCCGGACGACGGCGGGCATCAGCGCACCGACTCCGCGGCCTCGGCGAGCCGTTCGACGACGTCGGGCGTGAGGTCGAGCTCGAACACGTCGGCCACCACCTGCGACCAGCCATGGATGAAGTAGCGCCACCCGTCGACCACGTGCAGCCCGCGGGCGGATGCCTGAGCCTCGGCCTGGTGCAGGAACTCGAGCGAGCCGCGGTAGTTGAACTCCCATGCGTACGCCCCCTCGGGGAACACCACGGCGTCGGTCAGGGGCGAGCCGGGGCGGTCCTTGCCGAGACCGGTCGCGTTCGCGATCACCGATCCTGCGGGGGCCGCAGCCACCAGGGCATCGGCGTCTGCGGGGGTCGCCGTCACGACGTACTCGATCAGGCCCTCGCGGGTGCCGTGCTGACGGTGCACCTCGCGCAGGTGGTCGAGCTTGTCCTGTGTGCGGGCGGTGACCGTGATCTTCGACGGGGCGTCGGCCCGCTCGGCCAGTGCCCAGCTCAGCGCGGTGCCCGATCCACCGGCTCCGAGGATCACGACCGCACCGCCCGTGCGAGCGAAGTGATCGGCGGGAAGGAAGTCGTTCAGGGCCAGGTCGACCGTGATCGGATCCTTGGCCCGCCCTGACAGGACCGTGCCGCGCTTCGCGATGCTGGAGATCTCGGAGCACGACACCGCGAACGGATCCAGCTCGTCGAACAGGTCGGATGCCGCGGCGTACACGTTCATCTTGTGCGTGGTGACGAGCGCGCCGCGGTGATGGGGGTCGTCGCGGATCTGCTCGACCATGGCGCGGTACTGCGCGGGCTCGGCATCCATCGGCAGGTCGTGGCCGACCAGGGTGCGCGTCGGCAGGTCCAGGATGTCGGCCCACAGGGGGAAGACCTTCATGATCGACGACGACGCGGTGGTCACCCCGACGAAGCCCATGTAGTCGGCGGATGCCGGAGCGTGTGCGGTGGCGACGACGTCGGCGGTGGTGGTCATCGGGTCTCCTCGGGGACGGCGACGGGGACGGGGCTGGGGACGGGGTGGGCGGGCTCGGCGCCGGAGAGGACCGCGATCACGTCAGCGAGCGACAGGGACCCCATGTTGTCGACCGCCTGCGTGGTCTGTGCGCCCAGGTGCGGGGTGACGATCACGCGGTCGGCGAGTTCCGGCGCGAGCAGCGGGCTGTCGTGCGCCGCGGTATCGCCGTCGAGGGTGTCGGCCGCGTAGCCGGCGAGGATGCGGTCGTGCAGCGCCTGTGCCACGGCGGCTTCGTCGATCAGGTCGCCGCGGGCGGTGTTGACCAGCACGGTTCCCGGTCGCATGCCGGCGAGGCGCTCGGCGTCGACGAGCCGCTGCCCGCCCGGAGCGTGCAGGGTGATCACGTCGGCCGCGCGGAACAGGTCGCCGAGCGAGACGGGCTCCGCACCCCGCTCCCGCACGACATCGTCGGGAAGGAACGGATCGGCCGCCAGCACGCGCGGTCCGAAGCCGCTCAGCCGTGCGGCGACGCCCTGGCCGATGCGCCCGAAGCCGACGATGCCGACCGTGGCGGCGCCGAGCTCGCGACCACGCCGCACACCCCAGTCGCCCGCGCGCACGCGGCGGTCGCCGTCGGGCACGAAGCGGAGGGCGGCGAGCATCAGTCCGACCGCATGGTCGGCGACCGCGTCGGCGTTGGCACCGGGGGTGTTGGTCACCGGGATGCCGCGGTCGCGCGCGGCGTCGAGATCGACGGACTCGGTGCCGACACCATAGCGGGCGACGACCTTGAGTTTCGGGGCCGCGGCGAGATGCGCGTCGGTGACGGACCCGGTGCCGGCTATCCAGGCGTCGGCACCGTGCAGCAGCGACCGCAGCTCGTCGAGGTCGTGGTGGGCAGGCCCGCGCAGGATGCGGTGACCCGCCTGCGCCGCGCGCTCGACCAGGTCGAGGTCGCCGTCGGAGAACGAGCGGCTGGTGACGAGGATGACGCCCATCAGCGCGGCCGTCCGGCGAACCACGGCGCGAGAGCCGTGTAGGCGTCGGCGAAGCGGGCGTGCCGCTCGGCATAGACGGCGTGACGTGCCGCATCCGGAATGAACTCGGCCGTGACCTCGCTCAGGGCGCGGGCGGCCGAGAAGTCGGTGAGGCCGAGCCCGACCGCGGCGGTCACCGCGGCGCCGAGGCTGTTCGCCTCTTCGACGATCGTCCGGCGGCGCACGGGCACACCCCACACGTCGGCGAGCACCGAGAGGTACACGTCGCTCTGGGCTCCGCCGCCGACCGCGTCGATGCGGTCGATCACGGCGCCGGCTTCGCGGAACGCCTGGATGCAGCTGAGCAGGTTGAACGCGGTGCCCTCCAGCACGGCCCGCACGAGGTGCGCCCTGGCGTGGTGGCGGGCGAGGCCGACGAATGCGCCCCGCGCCTCCGGATCCCACATCGGAGAGCGCTCGCCGAGCAGATAAGGGAGGAAGTAGAGATCGTCGGTGTCGACGTCGGCGGAGGCCTCGGCCGTCAGTCGTCCGGTCTCGGGGTGCGCCGGATCGGGGGAGAGGGCCTCGGCGATCCACTGCACCGAGGCGCCGCCGGCCTGCATGGTGGCGGTCGGCACGAACGAGCCTGGCACGACGTTGTCGAATGTGAAGGTACGCATCGCAGGGTCGTGCAGCGGGGCGTCGGCCGCGAACGAGATCCACGACGATGTGCCCAGGCAGACGTAGGGGCCGTCCTCCGGCGCGACGACACCCGAGCCGACGGCGGCCATCGGGCCGTCGCCGCCGCCCATCACCACACGCACGCTCGCGGGGAGGCCGAGGGCGTCGGCTGCGGCATCCGTCAACGTGCCGGCGATCTGCGTGGATTCCAGGATCTCGGGGAACAACGCCGGGTCGAGGCGCGCAGCCTGCAGCACCTCGTCCGACCACGTGCCCGTGGCCTGGTCGTAGGCGTTCGTGCCCGACGCGTCGGAGCGATCGGTCGCGAGGCGCCCGGTCAGGCGCAGCACGATGAAGTCCTTCGCGACGCAGACGCGTCGCACGCGCGCCCAGGTGTCGGGCTCGTTGTCGCGCACCCACATGACCTTCTCGACGGAGTAGGTGGGGTTGAGGCGGTGGCCCAGGATGCCGTACGCGCGTTCGGCGCCGATCGCGGCCTCGAGCTCGCGCTGCTGCGCGCCGGCCCTGGTGTCGGCCCAGATGATCGCCGGGCGTGCGGGTTCACCATGGGCGTCGAGCAGCACGGCACCCATCATCTGGCCGCTCACCACGAGTCCGGCGATGTCGGTCGGGGCCGTGCCGGTGCGGGCGATCAGATCGCGCGTGGCGGCGACGACCGCATCCCACCAGTCGGCGGGATCCTGCTCGGCGACCCCGCCCGCGGCGAAGTGCGCGGGGTAGGGGACGGTGACCGAGGCGACGAGACGGCCGTCATCGTGGTGCAGCGACGCCTTGTTCCCGGTGGTGCCCAGGTCGTGCGCGATGATCATGGCCGGAGCCTATTCCGCGTAGGGACGCAGGTCGACGCCGGAGGCTCCGCGGTAGGCGCGCGAGCCCATGCCGTGCTCCAGCACCCAGCCGTAGTCGTGTCCTGCTCCTCCCGGGTACACCGCGAGGAAGGCGTAGGGCTCGTCGCCGGTGTTGACGGAACGGTGAGCCCAGCCCGGAGGGATGTAGCCGATCGTGCCAGGGAGCATGTCGAGCCACTCAGTGCGCTCGCCGTCGAACATCAGCAGTCCGCCATGCCCCTTCAACGCCAGGTAGATCTCGCCCTGGTGGTCCGGGTGCTGGTGGCCCTTGGTCATCCAGAGCTCGCCGGAGGTGTCGCCGGGCATGATCGTGGTGATCGACTGCGGCAGCTCGCGGTCGATCTCGGGCACGGGGGAGCTGACGACCGTGTAGACCACGGGGTTCTCGCCGGCCGATGCCGCAGCCCAGGCATCTGCGTCGAGGAAGAGCCCCTCGAGGTCGGACATCCGCCGGGTGAGGGTCGGGCCCTCGGGGGAGAGCGTGAGCTTCTCGGCGTCGAAGGCGATCGCCATCGGAGAGATCGGCGGGGTATGGAACTCGGGCATCGGTGCTCCTCGTAACGGTGCTGCGGCGCTGCGCAACCTGTAATGACAGGTTCACTGTACCTGTTATGACAGGTGGCGTCCAGAGCGGATCGCTCCCGCGCGCGATCCGCGGCGCGCATCTGCGCGCGGTGCGGCGGTCGGCGGTGGTCTTCCGGTCGCAGTTGGTGCCGGCTGCTGGTCCTCCGGTCGCGGTTGGTGCCGGTTACTGCTGCTCCGGTCGCAGTTGGTGCCGCCTGATCGGGAAAAACCCGGCAGGAAGTGCGACCGGAACGCGGGGGCCACGCGCGACCGGAACGCGGGGTCAGCCGGGGCCGGAGCGCGCAGCCGGGGGTGTCGGAGTCAGCGCCGGGTCACTCGGCCGCGAGCCTCGCTCGGTAGGCGGCGACGGCGTTGCGGTTCGCGCACGTCGTCGAGCAGTACCGCTTCGAGCGGTTGCGCGAGAGGTCGAGGGCGATCGATCGGCAGGTGTCGTCCTCGCACACGGTGAGACGCGACCCCTCGTCGGCGCGGATGACGTCGATCAGCGCCATCGCGGTCTCGATCAGGATGCGCTCGGCGAAGGGCTGCTCGTCGGCGACGGCGTGCAGGTGCCAGTCCACGCCGTCATGCCGGCGCAGAGCCGGGGTGAGGCGTGATTCCGCAAGGGCGTCGTTGACGTGCGCGGCCATCTCGTCGCGCGGTGCCAGCAGCATGGTGCGCAGGCGTGGACGCAGCTCGCGCAGCGACGCCACCTCGAGCTCGTCGCGGTCGAGGCGCCCGGTGTACGGGAACTCGCGGAGGAACGTGTCTTCATCGTCGAGGTCGGTCAGTGTGTCTGGCTGTTCGGCGGAGTTCACCAGCCAGACGGCGGACCGCAGCGCCTCCTCCGTGTCATCGGTGAAGATCATGTTGACATCTTACAGCGCGCGCGAGTAGCGTCATCGATCATGAGCACGGTGAGCAGTGACAGGGCGGTCGCCTCCGCCCGCGGGGTGCGCCTCGGGCTGCCGCTGGCGATCGCCGCGGCTTTCGCCTTCGGAATGTCGGGTGGATGGGCGCGCGGGCTCATCGATGCGGGATGGACGCCCGGTGCCGCGGTCACCGCGCGCATCTGGGTCGCCGCGCTCGTACTGCTGATCCCCGCGATCCTGTCCCTGCGCGGACGGTGGGGGCTGCTGCGGCGCAACGCGGGCATGATCCTCGCCTATGGACTGCTGGCAGTCGCCGCGACCCAGCTCTTCTACTTCCAGGCCGTCGCGGTCATGGATGTCGGACTGGCGCTGCTCATCGAGTACACCGCTCCGATCGCGGTGCTGCTGTGGCTCTGGTTGCGGCGGGGGGAGCGTCCGACACGACGGAGCATCATCGGTGCGGCCATCGCCTTCGTCGGACTGGTGCTCATGCTCGACATCCTCACCGGCGCCGACGTCAACGTGGCCGGTATCCTGTGGGCGCTCGGGGCCATGGTGGGGGCGGCGACGTACTTCGTGCTCTCGGCCAAAGCCGACACGGGGCTGCCGCCGATCGCTCTCGCCGGCAGCGGTCTGCTGCTCGGCGCGCTCGGGCTCACCGTGGCCGGCGCGATCGGTGTGCTGCCGATCCGGTGGACGACCGACGACATCGCCTACCGGTTCGGCAGTGTGCCCTGGTTCGTGCCGGTGCTGGCGATGGGCGTCGTCGCGACCGCGCTCGCGTACCTGCTCGGCATCGCCTCGACGCGGATGCTGGGGTCGCGACTCGCCTCGTTCGTGGCGCTCGCCGAGGTGGTCGCCGCGCTCCTGTTCGGCTGGCTGCTGCTCGGACAGCTCCCCGACCTGCTGCAGGCTCTCGGTGGCGTGCTGGTGCTCGTGGGTGTGGTGGTCGTCAAGCTGGGCGAACCCGCGGCGCCGGAGTTCGTGGAGCCGGTGCCTGTGGGGCCGGTGCCTGTGGAGCCGATGTCCGCGGCCGATAATGTATACGGGAAGCGGGCTGAGGAAGAGTTCTGAGCCCGCAGCCTGGCTTTATGTATACACTGAGGGCATGACCATCGCCGTCGAACGCACCTCCGCGAGTGATCGTGCGTACGCGGCCCTGCTCGACGACATCCAGTCCGGCACGCTGGCAGCCGGCGTCGTGCTCGGCGAGGTCGAGCAGGCCGAGCGGCTGGGCGTCAGCCGCACGCCGATGCGCGAAGCGCTCCGGCGCCTCATCGCCGACGGGCTCGTCGTGCAGCAGTCGCCGCGGGTCACTGTGGTGGCGGGTCTCGATGCCGACGACATTCGTTCCCTCTTCGAGATCCGCCGCGCCCTCGAGGAGAGCTCCGCCCGTCTCGCCGCCGCCAGAGGAGACGCGCAGCTCTTCGCGGCACTCGCGGACGAGTTCGCACACGTCGATCTCGACGCCGTCGAGGGACGCGACGCGTACTACGCCCTGATCGCCCGCTTCGATGCCGCGCTCGATGCGGCCGTCGCCAACGACTACATCGCCTCGGCGCTGCGCACCGTGCGCACGCACCTCGTGCGCGTGCGTCGGATGGCCCGCGACAAGCCCGCCCGCCTCGCCGCCTCCGCCGCAGAGCACCGCACCATCGCCGAGGCGCTCGCCGCGCGCGACGGCGACCTCGCCGCCCACGCCACGCACGTGCACCTGCACAACGCGCTCGCCGGCATCCTCGATTCGCTCGACCCCCGCACCACCGTCGACCCCCGCACCAGTGAAGGATAAGAAATGACTGTCACCCACCACGTCCGCGTGCACCGCAGCGACGAGAACCTCGCCAGGGAAGACCAGCTCGCCTGGAAGATCGCCCAGGTCGCCGCCGATCAGGTCGAGGTCGAGCAGGACGTCGTCGACATGATCATCAACCGCATCATCGACAACGCCTCGGTGGCGGCGGCCTCCCTCACCCGCGGCCCGATCAACGCGGCCCGCGCGCAGGCGTTCAGCCATCCTGTCTCCACCGGCGGCGTCGGAGCGAACCTCTTCGGTGCCGCCCTCGACCACCGCACCAGCCCCGAGTGGGCGGCCTGGGCCAACGGTGTGGCCGTGCGCGAGCTCGACTATCACGACACCTTCCTCGCGGCGGAGTACTCGCACCCCGGCGACAACATTCCGCCGATCCTCGCGGTCGCACAGCACACCGGCAAGGACGGCCGGGCGCTCGTGCGCGGCATCGCCACCGGCTACGAGATCCAGATGGACCTGGTACGCGCGATCTGCCTGCACAAGCACAAGATCGATCACGTCGCCCACCTCGGCCCGTCTGCCGCGGCCGGCATCGGCACCCTCCTCGGACTCGACGTCGAGACCATCTACCAGGCCGTCGGCCAGGCGCTGCACACCACGACCGCGACGCGTCAGAGCCGCAAGGGCGAGATCTCGACCTGGAAGGCGCACGCTCCGGCCTTCGCCGGCAAGATGGCCGTCGAAGCCGTCGACCGTGCGATGCGCGGACAGACCAGTCCCGCGCCGATCTATGAGGGCGAAGACGGTGTGATCGCCTGGATGCTCGACGGCAAGGACGCGGCGTACGACGTGCCGCTGCCCGCCGCCGGCGAGCCCAAGCGCGCGATCCTCGACTCGTACACGAAGGAGCACTCGGCCGAGTACCAGGCGCAGGCGCTCATCGACCTCGCCCGCAAGCTCGGCATCGAGAACCCGGCGCTGCGCGACCCCGCGAACATCGATCAGATCGTGATCCACACCAGCCACCACACCCACAACGTGATCGGCTCCGGCGCGAACGACCCGCAGAAGTACGACCCGACCGCTTCGCGCGAGACGCTCGACCACTCGGTGCCGTACATCTTCGCGGTGGCGCTGCAGGATGGCGGGTGGCACCACGTCGACTCCTACGCCCCCGAGCGCGCGGGCCGCGCCGACACCGTCGCGCTGTGGCACAAGATCACCACGGCCGAAGACGCCGAGTGGACCCGCCGCTACCACTCGGAGGACCCGGCAGAGAAGGCGTTCGGCGGTCGCGTCGAGATCCGCCTGACCGACGGCTCGACAGTGGTCGACGAGATCGCCGTGGCCGACGCGCACCCGCTGGGAGCACGCCCGTTCGCCCGCGAGAACTACATCGCGAAGTTCCGTCTGCTGGCAGAGCCCGTGCTCGAGCCGGCCGAGATCGAGCGGTTCCTCGCCCTCGTGCAGCGTCTGCCCGAGCTGACGGCTGCCGAGGTCGGTGAGCTGTCGATCGTCGCGAAGCCCGGCCTGCTCGAGGCCGCACCCACGCCGGCAGGACTGTTCTGATGCTGTATTCCACCGTCACCCCCGCCGAGAAGCGGCGGCTGTTCCGTGAGCGGCTCGCGAGCGGTGAACTGCTGCGCTTCCCCGGCGCGTTCAACCCCCTGAGCGCCCGTCTGATCGAGCAGAAGGGCTTCGACGGCGTCTACATCTCCGGCGCCGTGCTCTCCGCCGACCTGGGGCTGCCCGACATCGGCCTGACCACGCTGACCGAGGTCGCCGGACGCGCGAAGCAGATCGCCCGCATGACCGACCTCCCCGCGATCGTCGACGCCGACACCGGCTTCGGCGAGCCGATGAACGTCGCCCGCACGATCCAGGAGCTCGAGGACGCGGGCCTGGCCGGCACGCACATCGAGGACCAGATCAACCCGAAGCGCTGCGGCCACCTCGACGGCAAGGCCGTGGTCGACGAGAACACCGCGATCAAGCGCATCCGTGCCGCCGCCGACGCCCGTCGTGACGAGAACTTCCTCATCATGGCGCGAACCGACATCCGGGCGGTCGAGGGGCTGGACGCGGCGATCGACCGCGCGAAGGCCCTGGTGGATGCCGGTGCCGACGCGGTGTTCCCCGAGGCGATGCGCACGCTCGCCGAGTTCGAGGCCATGGCCGAGGCGCTCGACGTGCCGATCCTGGCGAACATGACCGAGTTCGGCAAGAGCGAGCTCTTCTCGGTCGACCAGCTGCGCGACGCGGGAGTGAACCTGGTCATCTGGCCGGTGTCGCTGCTGCGCATCTCGATGGGGGCTGCGGGCCGCGCACTGGATACTCTGAACGAGGAGGGGCATCTGACCTCGAAGCTCGGCGAGATGCAGCATCGCGCCGATCTCTACGATCTGATCGACTACGAGTCGTACAACCACTTCGACTCCGGCGTCTTCAACTTCACCATCACGAAGGAGTGACCATGACCGAGCCGGACATCAAGAAGGGCCTCGCGGGAGTCGTCGTCGACACGACCGCGATCTCGAAGGTCAACCCCGAGACGAACAGCCTGCTGTACCGCGGCTACCCGGTGCAGGAGCTGGCCGACACGCAGCCGTTCGAAGCCGTCGCGCACCTGTTGTGGAACGGTGAGCTGCCCACGCCCGAGGAGCTCGCGGCGTTCCGGTTGGAGGAGCGGAAGCACCGTGCGCTGGCCGACAACGTCAAGACCGCGATCGATCTGGTGCCGTTGGACGCGCACCCGATGGACGAAGTGCGCACCGCGGTCAGCCTGATCGGTGCCTCCGATCCCGGTGCCGGCGGCTCCGTGCTCGATGCAGGCGGCAGTCCGGAGCAGAACCTCGAGCGGAGCATCCGCCTGTTCGCCGCCCTCCCGGCGATCGTCGCCTACGGTCAGCGTCGCCGTCGTGGACAGGAGATCATCGCGCCGCGCGACGACCTCGACTACTCGGCGAACTTCCTCTGGATGACCTTCGGCGAAGAAGCGGACGACGTGGTGGTCGACGCCTTCAACCGCTCGATGATCCTGTACGCCGAGCACTCCTTCAACGCCTCGACGTTCACCGCGCGCGTGATCACCTCGACCCTGAGCGACATCTACTCGGCGGTGGTCGGTGCGATCGGCGCTCTCAAGGGCCCGCTGCATGGTGGCGCCAACGAAGCCGTGCTGCACATCTTCGATGACATCGGCACGGCCGACAACGTGGTGCCGTGGCTCGACAAGGCGCTCGCCGAGAAGCGCAAGATCATGGGCTTCGGGCACCGCGTCTACAAGAAGGGCGACTCTCGGGTGCCGACCATGAAGGCCGCGCTCGACACCCTCGTGGAGCACTACGACCGCCCCGAGGTCGCCGCTCTCTACGATGCGCTCGAGTCGGAGTTCGTCGCGCGCAAGGGCATCTACCCGAACCTCGACTACCCCTCAGGGCCCGCGTACAACCTGATCGGCTTCGACACCCTGACCTTCACGCCGCTGTTCGTCGCGGCGCGGGTGACGGGGTGGACGGCTCACGTGATCGAACAGGCGGGGTCGAACGCGCTGATCCGTCCGCTGTCCTTCTACGACGGCCCGGACGAGCGGCACGTCTCCGCCTGAGCTCCGCGTTCCCATCGCCTGAATGGCTCCATCTCCACCCGGGATGGAGCCATTCGCGCGATTCGGGGCTGTAGCGTGCCGGCAGCCCGGGGTCAAGCGGATGCGCCGGGGAGCGCGACGGGAGTAAGACCGTATCCGGGACGAACGCGCGTCCCGGACGAAGGAGGGTCCATGTCCGCATCCGACACCACCGTCAAGGAGGTCCGCTCGCTCGTCCCCGCACGCATGGACCGGCTGCCCTGGTCGCGATTCCACTGGCTGATCGTCGTGGGACTCGGATTCTCGTGGATCCTCGACGGCCTCGAAGTGCAGATCGTCGCCGCCAACGGCTACGCCGCCACCCTCGGGATGGGACCGGCCGAGGTGGGACTCGCCGGTACGTGCTATCTGCTCGGGCAGGTGTTCGGAGCGCTCTTCTTCGGACGCCTCACCGATCGCCTCGGACGCAAGAAGCTCTTCCTCGTCTCGCTCGCGGTGTACCTCGTCGGATCCGCCGTCGCCGGACTCGCCTTCGCGCCCTGGTTCTTCTACATCTGGCGGTTCGTCGCGGGTGCCGGCATCGGCGGCGAGTATGCGGCGATCAACTCGGCGATCGACGAGATCATCCCGGCGAAGTACCGGGGCCGCGTCGACATCGCGATCAACGGCACCTATTGGGGCGGCGCGGCGCTCGGCGCCGTGGCGAACGTGTTCTTCCTGAACACCGACATCCTCCCTGAGGACATCGGCTGGCGACTCAGCTTCTTCCTCGGTCCGGTTCTCGGGATTCTGCTCATCTGGATGCGCCGACACATCCCGGAGAGCCCGAGATGGCAGATGACCCACGGGCGCGAGGAAGCGGCGGAGCGCAATGTCGACGAGATCGAGGAGCGCATCCGCAAGGAGGGGAAGACGATCCCGCCGGTCGACGAGAGCAAGGCGATCACGGTCAAGGAGTACGGCCGTGTCCCGTTCCTCGTCATCGCGAAGGTGCTGTTCCGCAAGTATCCCCGGCGCACGCTGGTGGGCATCACGATGATGGTGACGCAGTCGTTCCTGTACAACGCGATCTTCTTCACGTATGCGCTGGTGCTCGAGAACTTCTACGACACCCCGCCGGCGTCGGCATCGCAGTACTTCATCGTGTTCGCGGTCGGAAACCTCGCCGGCGCGCTCATCCTCGGGCACTTCTTCGACACCTGGGGGCGGCGGCGGATGCTGTTCGGCACGTACATGCTCGCCGGCCTCATCCTTCTCGTGAGCGCCTTCCTGTTCAACGCCGGAGTGCTCAACGCCGCGACGCACACGGCGTTCTGGTGCGCCTCGTTCTTCTTCGCCTCCGCCGGCGCCTCCGCGGCGTACCTGACGGTCAGCGAGATCTTCCCGCTGGAGCTCCGGAGCCAGGTCATCTCGTACATCTTCTCGATCGGGCAGCTGGTCGGAGCGATCGCGCCGGTGCTCTACGGCGCCCTGATCGGTCAGAGCGCCGAGAGCGGGGACCGGGGCCCGCTGTTCTGGGGCTACGTGCTCGGCGCGGCGATCATGATGTTCGGAGGTATCGTCTGCGGGGTCTTCGGGGTGAGCGCCGCAGGGAAGTCGCTGGAAGACATCGCGGATCCGCTCTCGCTGGTGGAGTCCGGAGGGAAGGCGAAGGCGAGCGGCAGGGAATCGGGGGCCTGAGCAGAACCGGCGCCGCGATGATCGCGGCGCCGGCGACGGCTCAGGAGAGCGCCGCGATGAGCGCGCGGGCGGCGGATGCCGATGACTGCGGGTTCTGACCGGTGATGAGCAGGCCGTCGATCACGGTGTTGTCGCTCCACGGGGCGGCGATGTCGAGCTCGGCGCCCCGTGCCCGCAGTTCGCTCTCGAGCAGGAAGGGTGCGCGGTCGGCGAGGCCGCCGATGCGCTCCTCCTCATCGGTGAACCCGGTGATGCGGCGTCCGGCCACGACCGATTCTCCGGCTGCGGTGCGGGCAGGAAGCAGGGCGGCCAGTCCGTGGCAGACGGCCGCGAGCGGGCGGCCGGCGGCGAGCGTCGCCGTGATCAGCGCGGCCGAGTCCTCGTCGACCGCGAGGTCCTGCATCGGACCGTGCCCGCCGGGGTAGTAGACGGCGTCGTAGTCCGCGGGGTCGACGTCGGCCAGGATCAGCGGGGCGGCGAGCTGATGGATCGCGGCGATCGCTTCGGCGTCGCCCTCGGAGAGGCTGGACGCATCGGCGACGGGGGCGACGCCGCCCGGGGTCGCGAACGACACCGAGTGACCCGCGTCGCGCAGCGCGCGATAGGGAGTGAGCAGCTCCTCGGCCCAGTAACCGGTCGGGTGCGCGGTGCCGTCGGTGAGGGTCCAGGTGCGGGCGGCGGTGACGACGAAGAGAACAGAGGACATGCGTGCTCCAGAGGGGTCGGACGGCAGACGCCGTGCAGGATGCGATATCGAGGACAACGGACAGCTCTCGCATCCGATTCCGATAGATTTCCGATATGAGTGATCGGAATGGCGATGGGTTGCGTGACCTCGCACTGTGGCGCACCTTCCTCGCCGCGCACCGCTCCGGGTCCGTGTCGGCGGCGGCGCGCACGCTGGGAGTCGCCCAGTCCTCGGTGACGACGCAGTTGCAGGCTCTGGAGCGGAGCATCGGGGAGCCTCTCTTCGTCCGTCACGCGCGGGGGATCCTCCCGACCCCTCGCGCCGATGACCTGGCTGCGCGCCTGTCCGGTCCGCTCGACGCGCTCGCCCTCGCCCTCGGAAGCCCGTCGCCGACCGAGGCGCCCCCGATGCGAATCGGCGGCGCAGCGGAGTTCGTCGAGCGGGTGCTGATGCCCGCGCTGGCGTCGATGATCGCGGAGGGGCAACGGATCACGGTCGCCGCGGGGCTCGCGGAAGACCTGCTCGATCAGCTCCGTGCCGGAAGCCTCGACCTCGTGATCTCCGCCGTCCGACCGAAGGGCCGCGCCCTTCCTTCTGCGGCCCTCGTCGATGAGGACTTCGTGCTCGTCGCGGCCCCTTCCCTCGGTCTCGCTCCTTCGTCCGCGCTCGCACCGGGCGACCTCGACGCCGTCCCCCTTCTCGCCTACGCCCACGACGTACCGATCCTGCGGCGGTACTGGCGGCATGCGTTCGGCATTCGACTCGAGCGCGAGCCCGCGCTGATCGTGTCCGACCTCCGGGCGCTCGCCGCCGCAGCCGTCGCCGGAGCGGGAATCACGGTGCTGCCGACCTATCTGATCGCCGAGGAGCTCGCCGACGGTCGGCTGGTCGTGCTGCGCGAGACCGACGATCCGCCGATCAACACCCTCTACCTGGTGCGCCGGCCAGGTCCGCTCACGGCTGCGGTGGCCGAGATCGATCGGGCGCTGCGGGCAGCCGTCGCGTGACGGATGCGGAAGAGGTGCGGCGCCTCAGCGGGAGAGCCAGCTCCGCAGCGAACGGGTCACGAACGGCAGCACCCAGTAGGCCATGATCGGCGTGAGCACGAGAGTGGTGACGAGCACGCGCAGCCAGATCGGCAGCTCGTTCCAGCCCGGCACAGGGCTCATCGCGTAGGTGAAGGCCAGGTTCACGGGGAAGAAACCGAGCCAGATCGAGGTGGCCTGCTTCCAGCGCGGCGGAGCGGGCGCGACCGTGACGGTCTCGGTGCTGCCGTCGGACGCGGGGAGCGTGATCGTCCCGGTCGTCGGCTCGTCGAACCACCCCTCGATTCCGGTGCGACGCTTGGAGCGCTCGCTGCGCACGAAGCCCTCGCCCATCGACAACCACCATGCCCGCTCGGCCGACTGCTCCCAGGCGGTGAGCGAATCCTCGCTCGCGAAGCGGTAGAGCATGTGCCAGACCTGCGAGTCCTCGCCGGCGCGCACCCAGCCCGAGCCGAGGAAGCCCGGATACTTCGTCGCGAGGTTCACCCCCGTCTGCACCCAGGCGGTCGCCTCGACGATGCGCTCGGGGTCGACTTCGCGGCGGATGGACACGGTGAGGGGTTCGGACATGGTGCGGTCCTCGGGGGAACGGGCGTCCGGGGTGAGGACGCCGAAGCGGATGCGCCAGGGGTGGCAGCGCACCGTCGATTCTAATTCGGATGCGGCGTGGTCCAGGCCGTCGCCGCCCGAACGAGGAGGACCCCCGCCGACCCGATTCGGCGGGGGTCTCGCGGCGTGGGAGCCGCGACGGGAGCGAGAGCGCTCACCGTGCGCGCGGTAGACGTGACACCCGATCCGGTCTGAGTCTCTGTCCGCGCACCTGCAGTTGTACCCGGGCGAGATGACGCGGTGGTGAACGAGACGCGAACAACCTCGATCACGAGCCGAGCGGCGGCCGCGGGGCGATACAAGGATGTCCTAGTAAATATCCGGTACTCCGAGTAAACTCCCCAATGTGCCAACGACGGCACGGAGGGATGTCACACAATGACTCGTACTATCCCGCACTTCGTGGGCGGATCGCTTCTCACTCCCGACTCGGGTCGCTTCGCCGACGTGTTCGATCCGAGCACCGGAGCGGTGCAGGCCCGTGTGCCCCTGGCCTCGGCCGACGAGGTGCGTCGCGTGATCGCGAACGCCGAAGAGGCGCAGGTCGCATGGGCGGCGACCAATCCGCAGAAGCGCGCTCGTGTGCTGTTGCGGTTCCTCGACCTGGTGCAGCAGGAGATGACGTCGCTGGCCGAGCTGCTCGCGAGCGAGCACGGCAAGACGGTCGACGACGCGAAGGGCGACATCCAGCGGGGTCTCGAGGTCATCGAATTCTCCGCCGGCGCTCCGCACCTGCTCAAGGGCGAGTACTCCACCGGCGCCGGAACCGGCATCGACGTCTATTCGATGCGCCAGCCGCTCGGGGTCGTCGCCGCGATCACCCCCTTCAACTTCCCCGCGATGATCCCGCTGTGGAAGGCGGGGCCCGCTCTCGCCGCCGGCAATGCGGTGGTGCTCAAGCCCAGCGAGCGCGATCCCTCGGTGCCGGTGCGCATCGCCGAGCTGTTCCTCGAGGCGGGCCTCCCCGCCGGCGTCCTCAACGTGATCCACGGCGACAAGGAGGCCGTCGACACCCTGCTCACGGACGACCGCGTCCGCGCGGTCGGCTTCGTCGGTTCGACCCCGATCGCCGAGTACATCTACGCGACGGCCGCGGCCCACGGCAAGCGGGCGCAGTGCTTCGGCGGAGCGAAGAACCACATGATCGTGATGCCCGATGCCGACCTCGACCAGGCCGTCGACGCACTGATCGGCTCCGGCTACGGCTCGGCGGGTGAGCGCTGCATGGCCATCTCGGTCGCGGTGCCGGTGGGGCAGGAGACGGCGGACGCCCTCGCGGCCAAGCTCACCGAACGTGTCGCCCAGCTCCGGGTCGGCCCCTCTCTCGCACCCGACGTCGACTACGGGCCCCTGGTCACGCGAGCCGCCGTCGAACGGGTCGAAGGCTACATCCAGCAGGGGGTCGACGAGGGGGCGACGCTCCTCGCCGACGGCCGGGGCTTCACGGTCGACGGGCATGAGGAGGGCTTCTACCTCGGCCCGACGCTGTTCGACCACGTCACCACCGACATGGCGATCTACCGCGAGGAGATCTTCGGCCCTGTCCTGGTGATCGCCCGCGCCGCCGACTACGAGGAGGCGCTGCGGATGGCCTCGGAGCACGAGTACGGCAACGGCGTCGCGATCTTCACGCGCGACGGTGACGCCGCCCGCGACTTCGCGGCCCGTGTCGAGGTCGGGATGGTCGGCGTGAACGTGCCGATCCCGGTCCCGATCGCGTACTACACGTTCGGCGGCTGGAAGCGCAGCGGATTCGGCGACCTCAACCAGCACGGAACCGACGCCTTCCGGTTCTACACGAAGACCAAGACGGTGACGAGCCGGTGGCCCGCGGCAGGCATCCGCGATGGAGCCAGCTTCGTCATCCCGACCATGCACTAGCCCCGGACACCTCCCACAAGGAATCACGATGACCATGACCACCGTCACCACCACCGCCGAGGAGCGCGAGGCGATCATCGGCGCCGTCCGCGAGTTCGCCGAGACCGAGCTCGCCCCCTACGCCGCCGAACGCGATGAGAAGCACCTGTTCCCGAGGGAGTCGCTGAACCGTGCCGGCGAGCTCGGCCTCGGCGGCATCTACGTCGACGAGGAGTTCGGTGGCAGCGGCCTCAGCCGCCTCGACACCGTGGCGATCTTCGAGGAGCTCGCGAAGGGCGACCCCGCCGTCGCGGCCTACATCTCCATCCACAACATGGTGGTCTGGATGATCGACACCTACGGCGACGACGCACAGCGCGGCGAATGGCTGCCGAAGCTCACCGCCATGTCCGAGTTCGGCGGCTACTGCCTCACCGAGCCGGGCGCGGGGTCGGATGCCGCGAACATCGCGACCAGCGCGGTGCGCGACGGCGACCATTTCGTGCTCACCGGGGTGAAGCAGTTCATCTCCGGAGCCGGGGAGGCCGCCGTCTACGTCGTGATGGCGCGCACGGGGGAGCCGGGAGCACGCGGCATCAGCGCGTTCCTCGTCCCGGGCGATTCCGAAGCGCTGAGCTTCGGCGCACCGGAGAAGAAGATGGGCTGGCACGCTCAGCCCACCCGTCAGGTGATCCTCGACGGTGTCCGGGTTCCGGCGTCCGCCATGCTCGGTGATGAGGGCCGCGGCTTCGCGATCGCGATGTCGGCGCTCAACGGCGGACGGCTCAACATCGCCGCCTGCTCGCTGGGCGGCGCGCAGTGGGCGCTCGACAAGGCCGTGCAGTACGTGCATGAGCGGATGGCGTTCGGAGAGCCGCTGGCCGAGAAGCAGTCGATCCTGTTCGCGATCGCCGACATGCGCACCGACCTGCACGCCGCACGCCTCATGGTGCGTGACGGCGCGCAGGCGGTCGACGAGCACGCTCCCGATGCGACGATGCGCTGCGCCATGGCCAAGCGCTTCGCGACCGATGCCGGGTTCGACGTCGCCAACCGCGCCCTCCAGCTGCACGGCGGCTACGGCTACCTGCAGGACTACGGGATCGAGAAGGTGGTCCGCGATCTGCGCGTGCACCAGATCCTGGAAGGGACGAACGAGATCATGCGACTGATCGTCGGACGCGAGATGCTGCGACCTGCGGGTTCCGCGTCGGTCCAGCGCAGCGGCGGGGATCAGACGCGGAGCGCATCATGAACGCCTCCTCGTCGACGGCGGTCGTCGCGTTCCTCGGCCTGGGCCATATGGGACTGCCGATGGCGAAGAACCTCGTCGAAGCCGGTCACGAGGTGCACGGCTTCGACCTCGTCCCCGCCGCCGTCGAGGCGGCACGGGTGGCCGGCATCCGCGTGGCCCCGAGCGGCGCGGACGCGGTGTCCGAGGCCGACGTCGTCATCACGATGTTCCCCGCCGGAAAGCACGTCATCGAGGCCTATCGCACGGAACTGCTGGCGGCGGCCCGACCCGGCACCCTCTTCATCGAATCCTCCACGATCGCCGTCGACGAAGCGCGCGCTGCACACGCTCTCGCGCTCGCCGCCGGTCACCGCAACGTCGACGCTCCGGTGTCGGGCGGCGTGGTCGGTGCGGAGAACGGCACGCTCGCGTTCATGGTCGGCGGCTCGGACGAGGACTTCGCCGCGGCGTTGCCGCTGCTCGAGATCATGGGAAAACGCATCGTGCACTGCGGCGGTCCCGGACTCGGACAGGCGGCCAAGGTCTGCAACAACATGGTGCTCGCGGTCTCGCAGATCGCGGTCGCCGAAGCGTTCGTGCTGGGGGAGCGGCTCGGACTCGAGCATCAGGCGCTCTTCGACGTCGTCTCGCAGGCCTCGGGCCAGTGCTGGTCGATCACCACGAACTGCCCCGTGCCGGGCCCGGTGCCCACGAGCCCGGCCAATCGCGACTACCAGCCGGGCTTCGCCGGCGCGCTGATGGCAAAGGATCTCGGGCTCGCGCTGCAGGCGATCGAGCAGACCTCGACCGATGCGCGCATGGGCCGGCTCGCCCAGGAGATCTACGCCGTCTTCGCGGCCGGCGACGGCGCGACGCGAGACTTCTCCGGCATCATCACCGACATCCGCGACGACCGCGTGTGATGATCGGTACTTCGACGGAGAGGGCGACATGACCGAGTACGAGACGATCCTGGTCGAGCAGCGCGGACGGGTGGGGTGGATCACCCTGAACCGCCCGGAAGCGCTGAACGCGTTGAACAGTCGGCTCGCGGAGGAGGTCACCGCAGCGGCGCTCGCCTTCGATGCGGACGAGGGCGTCGGTGCGATCGTCGTCACCGGCTCCGAGAAGGCCTTCGCCGCCGGTGCCGACATCAAGGAGATGGAGGGCATGTCCGCGGCGCAGATGCTGGAGACCGATCACTTCGGTGTCTGGCACGACTTCGCGGCCGTGCGCACTCCCGTGATCGCCGCGGTCTCCGGCTTCGCCCTGGGCGGGGGATGCGAGCTGGCGATGATGTGCGACATCATCCTCGCGGCCGACAACGCCAAGTTCGGGCAGCCCGAGGTCAACCTCGGAGTGATCCCCGGGATGGGCGGTACGCAGCGCCTGATCCGTGCGGTCGGATACTACAAGGCGGCCGAGTTGGTGCTGTCCGGGCGCTTCATGGGCGCAGAGGAGGCGGAGCGTTCCGGGCTCGTGTCGCGCGTGGTGCCGGCATCCGATCTCCTCGCCGAGGCGACGAAGCTCGCCGACACCATCGCTTCCAAGTCGTTGCCGTCGGTGTACGCCGCGAAGGCCGCGCTCGATACCGCGATGGAGACGACCCTCGCCGAGGGGCTGGCTCACGAGAAGCAGGCGTTCGCCGCGCTGTTCGACACCGCGGACCAGAAGGAGGGCATGTCGGCCTTCCGGGAGAAGCGGGCGCCCGACTTCCAGAACCGCTGAGCGTGTGACGGGACGAGTGCCTGATGAGACGAGTGCCTGATGAGACGAGTGCCTGACGAGACGAGTGCCTGACGAGATGTCTGCCGGGATCGGGGAGCGGTCAGCCGCGGAGCGCGTCGACGATCTTCGTGATGCGACGTTCGCGAGTCGCCTCCTGCTTCGCTTCGGCCACGCTCCTCGCGTGCTCTTTGCGTGCGGTGTACGACAGGGCGTCGAAGGCGGTGCGCAGCGCGGGGTCGGCGTCCAGGGCCGCGGCGAGCTCGGCCGGAACGTCGACCGTGCGCTCGGCGGAGTCCACCCGGATCACGGCGTCGATCTCCTGGTCGATCTCGAGTCCGAGGTCGGCGCGCACGGCCTTGCTGAAACCGATCATGTTCTCGCTGCCCATCCGCGCCAGACGCAGGCGGGCGGTGCGTCCGCCGATCGTGACGGCGACCGGGAACGCCTTGCCGGCGCCGAGAGAGGCCACCTGCTCGTCGCTGAGGAGGATCGCCGCAGCGGGGCCGCGGCCGGTGAGGACGGTGTGCAGGCGCAGTTCGCTCATGCCGAAAGGGTACGCCCGGGCTCCTCGAATTCCGCGGCGAGAATCGCGTTGCGCTCCATGATGAGGCGTCGCATGTACCCGCCGAGGAACATCGCGTCGACGATTCGGCCGAGCGGGCCGAACGGCGAGCGGAAGGTCACGGTGTCGTGCATGAGCGTGCCGGCCGGATGCTCCTCGAAACGGTGCTCGTGCAGGAATGCCGCGAACGGACCGGAGATCTGCCGATCCGAGAACGCGTGGGGAGGATCGATGTCGAAGACGATCGAGCGCAGGCGGAAGGGGACGCCGAAGTGGCGTGCCCGCCAGGTCGCGGTGGTCCCCTCGGTGAACACGCCGCCGGCCGGCGCCTCGACCATGGTCTCGCTGAACCGGGCCATGCTCTTCACGTGCAGTGCCGGGTCGAGCGATGCGGCGAACACCTCGGCAGGAGGCGCGCTGATGATCGTCTCGAGCGCGAACCGGGGCATGTCAGAGGGCTTCGGGCTGCGGACGCGGATCGGCGAAGTCGCCGGCGTCCTTGCGCAGCCGGGCGACGATCGCGACGAGCTCGGCGGCGTCGTCGCGGCTCAGACCGGGCTCGGCGAACACGTCGGCGTTGAGAGCCTGCGTGGCGCGCTCGACCAGTTCCCGGCCGGACTCCGTCAGCACGAGCAGCGCAGCGCGTCCGTCATGGGGGTGCGGCTCACGCGCGACCAGACCGTCGCGCACCAGGCGCTCCGCCGTGCTCGTCACGGTGGTCGGGTGCACCTGGAGGCGGGCGACCACGCTCGACAGGGGCAGGCTGCCGGCGCGGCTGAAAGCCAGCAGACGCAGCACCTCGTAGCGGGCGAAGCTCAGAGCGAAGGGCTTCAGGGCCGCGTCGACACGGGCGAGCAGCAGCTGCTGGGCCCGCATGACCGAAGTGACCAGGGCCATGCCGTCCGCGGCATCCGTCCAGCCGTGCGCGAGCCACTGCCGCTTCGCCTCGGCGAGCGGATCGATGGGGAGCGGACGGGGTCGGGCCATTTCTCTACGGTAGTGGCGCGAGCGCGGGGGCGGCGACGGCGCGCGACGCATCCGCCGTGGACATCCATGAGTCTCAGTCGCAGGTGGGCTGGAACTCAGTATCGCGGTCTAGAATTGCAGCAGTCGTGAGGAGCAATCGATGAAGATCTTCGTCCTGGTCAAAGAAGTGCCGGACACCTATGGCGATCGCAAGCTGAATCTCGAGACCGGCCTCGCCGATCGTGCGGCGGGTGACGTGGTCCTCGACGAGATCACGGAGCGGGCGCTCGAAGTGGCGCTCAGCTACGCCGACAAGAACGACGGCACCGAGGTGGTGGCGGTCTCGATGGCTCCGGAGGGCTCGACCGCGTCCGTGCGCCGGGCGCTCGCGATCGGTGCGGGCTCGGCCGTGCACATCGCCGACGAGCAGCTCGCCGGCGCCGACCTCGGTCTCACCGCCGAGGTCCTCGCCGCCGCGATCCGCCGCGGCGCCCCCGACCTCGTGATCACGGGCAACCTGTCGACCGACGGTTCCGGCGGCGTCATTCCCGCGATGTTGGCCGAACACCTCGGATTCGCGCAGGCCACCGCGCTCACGTCGGTCGAGATCACCGCCGACGGCGTCTCGGGCGTCCGTGGCTCGGATGCCGGCAGCCAGCCGGTCTCGGCGCCGCTGCCCGCCGTGATCTCGATCACCGAGGCGCTTCCCGACGCGCGGTTCCCCAACTTCAAGGGCATCATGGCGGCCAAGAAGAAGCCGCTCGAGGTGCTCGCGCTCGCCGACCTCGACGTTTCGGCGGATCCGTCCGTCGCTCCGCGCACCATCATGACCACTGTGTCGGAGAAGCCCCCGCGGGCGGCCGGCGTGAAGATCACCGATGAGGGTGACGCGGCCGACAAGCTCGTCGACTACCTCGTGCAGAACAGGCTGGTGTGAGATGACATCCTCCGAGAACCCGATCCTCGTCCTCGTCGACGTCGACCCCTCCGGCTACGTCGCGAGCAGCACGGCGGCGCTCATCGGCGCGGCTTCGACGATCGGCACGCCGGTCGCGCTGATCGTGGGCGGCAGTCCGGCCGCGGTGGATCAGGCCGCCGCGGCGGGTGCATCGGTGGTGCTGACCGCCGACGGTGAGCCGACGGCATTGACCGTGCCGATCGTGGACGCCCTGCAGGCGGCCGCCGCCCAGGTGCGCCCCGACGCCGTGCTGATCTCGAACTCGATCTCCGGACGCGACGTGGCCGGACGATTCGCGGTGCGCACGAAGAGCGCACTGTCGGTCGACGCGGTCGGAGTGTCGCGCGATGACGAGGGTGTCGTCGCCCACCACTCGGTCTACGGCGGGGCCTACCTCGTCGATTCGGCACCCACGTTCGGCACTCCGGTGATCACGGTGCGCCAGGGCGCGGTGGACGCGCGCGCCGAGGCCGTGCCGTCGCACTCGGTCGAGGTGCTCGACGTCACCCCGTCCGGTGCGGTCGCGGCGACGGCCGGTCCGGTCGAGGCGGTCGAGGTCGCCTCGTCCCGTCCCGACCTGCGCGGAGCCACGCGTGTGGTCTCCGGCGGTCGAGGTCTCGCCTCGAAGGAGAAGTTCGTACTCGTCGAAGAGCTCGCCGATGCGCTCGGTGCCGCGGTGGGTGCCTCCAGGGCCGCCGTCGACGCGGGGTACATCCCGCAGTCGCATCAGGTCGGCCAGACCGGTGTCTCGGTGTCGCCGCAGCTGTATGTCGCCCTCGGCATATCCGGCGCCATCCAGCATCGTGCCGGCATGCAGACGTCGAAGAACATCGTCGCGATCAACAAGGACCCCGAGGCGCCGATCTTCGACGTGGCGGACTTCGGGATCGTCGGCGACGTGTTCGCGGTGGTGCCGCAGGTGATCGCCGCCCTCGAGGCGCGGAAGAAGTAGCCATGGCGACGCGGATGCTGCGACGCGGTCTGCCGCGTGTACCGGGCGGGGAGCCCTGGCCCCCCGCTGATGCGGCGGCTGTGGAGGAGCCGACGGTTGTCGTGGCAACCGAGGCTCCGACGTCGACAGAGGCTGAGCCTGCGGCGACGCCGGATGTCGCCGATTCCGCCGTTGAGCTGGAGTCGGCAGCCGTGGCCACCGCAGCACCGACCGGGAGCCCCGCTCCCGCGGCGACCGCCGGAGCTGCGCGAATCCGTCGCGGCCTGCCACGTGTGTCGGGCGGGGAGCCCTGGCCGCCATCGGCCGCCGCCGTTCCCGCCGCCGCCGCGGCGACCCCCGCTCCGCAGGCGACGCAGCCGGTATCGGGCGTCGCGGCAGCAGTTCCCGCATCTTCGGCGACCGGCAGTACGGCGGCGACGGCTCGTGCCTCGACCGCTGCCGCGACCGCACCCTCGCCCGCCGTCAGCGCACGCGAAGCGCCGATCGCTGCCGCAGGCGGTGTCCGTCGCGGCCTGCCCCGCGTGGTCGGCGGCGAGCCGTGGCCCCCCGCAGACACCGTCCCGCTCGCACCTGCTGTCGCGGCATCCGTCGAGCCCGTGGCTCCGGCGCCGGTCGCTCCTGAGAGCACCGGGCCGAGGAGCACCCCCGCCGTCGCGGCGCCCGTGACCGCGGTGGCCGTGGCCGAGACCGCACCCGCCATTGCCGACGTCGCGACCCCGCTGCCGTGGACGCGCACGGTCTGGAACGGGCGCGCGCCACGTCGCATCGCCGAGGCACCCGCCGCTGCGACCGGTCGACGCCGTCCGACGTGGCCCCAGGCCATCGCCGTGCTGTTCGGCGCCGCCGCGCTCGGAGTCCTCGCGGGCGCCGCCATCGCGTTCGTGCGCGCACTCCTGAGCCTCCCGTTCATGCAGGACTTCCTCGCAGCCTTCCCGGGCGAGTACGAGCCGGGGATCGCGGTCGAACCCGGATTCTCGCCCTGGGTCGGCTGGCAGCACTTCTTCAACATGTTCCTGATGGTGCTGATCATCCGTTCCGGGCTCCAGGTGCGTACCGAGAAGCGGCCGACCGTCTTCTGGACGCCCCGCGGCAACGCCAAGGGCAAGATCAGCCTGAACCTCTGGTTCCACCAGTCGCTCGACATCCTGTGGCTCGTGAACGGCGTGATCTTCGTGGTGCTGCTGTTCGTGACCGGTCACTGGGTGCGCATCGTGCCGACGAGCTGGGAGGTCTTCCCGAACGCGCTGTCGGCGGCCCTCCAGTACGTCTCGTTCGACTGGCCGCACGAGAACGGTTGGAACAACTACAACAGCCTGCAGCAGCTCGCCTACTTCGCGACCGTGTTCATCGCCGCACCGCTGGCGGCGATCACCGGATTCCGCATGTCGGGGCTCTGGCCGAAGAAGGCCGAGAAGCTGTCGAAGGCCTACCCGGTCGAGTGGGCGCGCGCGCTGCACTTCCCGATCATGCTCTACTTCGTGGCGTTCATCATCGCCCACGTCGCTCTCGTGATGCTCACCGGCTTCCTGCGCAACCTGAACCACATGTTCGCTTCGCAGGACGCGGTCACCTGGACCGGATTCTGGGTGTTCATCCTCTCGCTCGTGGTGATCGCGATCGGCTGGGTGGCCGCCCGGCCCCTCGTGCTCGCGCCCATCGCGAAGGCGTTCGGCAAGGTCTCGGGCCGCTGACGTCACCGCGTCTCCCGCGACGGAAGGAAGATCATGGTCGAGGCATACATCATCGACGCGGTCCGTTCCCCGGTGGGGCGGCGTGGGGGATCGCTCTCCGGCATCCATCCCGCTGATCTCGGGGCGCACAGTCTGCGGGCGCTGGTCGACCGCGTCGGTGTCGATCCCGCCGCGATCGACGACGTCGTGCTCGGCGCGATCGACGCGATCGGCGGGCAGTCGGGCAATGTCGCACGCACCGCCGCTCTGGTCGCCGGATTCCCCGAGCACGTGCCCGGCGTCACGATCGACCGTCAGTGCGGATCGAGCCAGCAGGCCGTGCACTTCGCGGCGCAGGCCGTGATGAGCGGTGTGAACGACCTCGTCATCGCGGGCGGTCTGCAGAACATGTCCCAGGTGCCTTTGACCGCGGCCGCGACCGTCGGGGAGCAGTACGGTTTCACGACCCCGTACGCGGAGTCTCCCGGCTGGCGCGAGCGCTACGGCGATCAGGAGATCTCGCAGTTCGCCGGTGCGGAGATGATCGCCGAGAAATGGGACATCTCCCGTGCGGAGATGGAGCAGTTCGCCCTGGAGAGCCACCGTCGTGCGGCCGTCGCTCAGGACGAGGGGCGTTTCGCGAACGAGATCGCGCCCCTGAACGGCCTCGCCAACGACGAGGGGGTGCGGCGGGACACGTCCCTGGAGCGGATGGCCGGACTCGCACCGCTGCGGGAGGGGGGACGGATCACCGCTGCCGTGTCGTCGCAGATCAGCGATGCCTCCAGCGCCGTGCTCGTCGCCAGCGAACGGGCGGTGCGCGAGCACGGGTTCACGCCCCGCGCGCGCATCCATCGGATGACCGTTCGCGGTGCCAGTCCGGTGCTCATGCTCACCGCGCCCATCCCGGCGACCCGGCATGCTCTGGAGCGCGCGGGACTCAGTGTCGCCGACATCGATCTGTTCGAGGTGAACGAGGCCTTCGCGCCCGTCGTGCTCGCCTGGATGCGCGAACTCGATGCCCCGCACGAGAAGGTCAACGTCAACGGCGGGGCCATCGCCCTCGGGCACCCCATCGGTGCGACCGGCACCAGACTGCTCACGACCATGCTGAACGAACTCGAGCGCACCGGCGGCAGGTACGGCCTGCAGGCGATGTGCGAGGGTGGCGGCATCGCGAACGTGACCATCATCGAGCGCCTCTGAGCCGGAGCGACCGGAACCGACAGCGAGAACGGGCCGCCTCCGAGGGGAGACGGCCCGTTCTGCGTGCGTGCGCGGCGGTGTGTCAGGGGCGGACGAAGCGCACTTCGGTCAGCGTCTCGCCGAGGAACGGCTCCGTGTGCGATGCTCCGTCGAGGTGGAATCCGTTGCGCGTGTAGAAGCGGTGCGCGCGGGGGTTGTCCTCGGCCACCCACAGGTACAGAGGCTCGTCCTTCTCGACGGCCGCGTCGAACAGCTTCTGACCGATGCCGGTCGAGTGCCACGCGTCGAGCAGGTAGATGAAGTACAGCTCGCGGAACGCGGGGGCATCCTTGTCGCGGGCAGGACCGGAGCCGACGAAGCCGACGATCTCGCCGTCGACGAGCGCGGCGTTCATCTTGAACTCGGGGCCCTGCGAGGCCCAGTGCGTCCACAGCTCGGCCATGCGGCGGGGCGAGACCTTCTCCAGCGCCGCCTTGCTGATCAGGTGGTCGTAGGTCTCGTGCCAGCACTGCGCATGCACGCGACCGAGGGCTTCCGCATCCACATCACGGACCGGACGGACGATGACTTCAGGCTGGGCTTCGGCGCTCATGTTCGTGACTCTACGCGCGGCGTCCACGAAGAGGAAATCGAGGGGATGTTCGATGACGCCCGATACGCGGGCATGGAGGGTTCGTACAATGATGTTCGCGAATCGTGCACGCCTGGCTACGATCATTCTTCGTGAACGTGATCTGGCGGACCCTCCTGGTGATCCTCGGCGCTCGCCGCCGCGTGCGGCGGGGGAGGACTCTCGATGCGTCGTCGGTCAGCAGCATCCACCTGACCACGCTGCCGACCGACATCGACATCCTGCGCCACATGAACAACGGGCGCTATCTGTCGCTCTTCGACCTCGGACGCTGGGATCTGCTGATACGCACCGGGCTGTTCGACGCGATGAAGGACCGCGGCTGGTACGCGGTCGTCTCCAGCGAGACGGTCACGTTCCGCAAGTCGCTCCAGCTCTGGCAGCGGTTCGAGGTGCAGTCGCGCTTCATCGGGCACGACGACAAGGCGGTGTTCCTCGAGCACAGGGCCGTCGTCGACGGAGAGATCTACGCGCGGGTGATCGTGCGCTCGCGCATGTTGCGCCGTACCGGCGGCACCGTCAGCAACGAAGAGCTGTTCGCCGCCGTCGGCAAGCCCGAGGGCGTGCCGGAGATCGATGCGTGGGTGCACGACTGGGCCGCGGCATCCGCCCTCCCTCCCGTGCGGGTGAAGGCCCCGAGCGTCTGGGGCTGAGCAGCGGTTCTCGACACCCCGGGCGGGCGGACCTTAGGGTGGGTGTCGCGCGAGACGAGCACGGTTGAGCGCGATGACGTCGGGAGGATCCATGCCGCAGGAGCGCCCGCGAGCAGATCGGGAATGGATGCCCGTGACGATCGTCCTCCCGATGCTGCTCTCGGCGACTCTCGTCGCGGCGTGGATCGCGGCCGGGTTCATCCTGGTCTGGCTCTTCCGCGCCTTCCCCACGCCGGCGAACGGGACATCGTCTATTCTCTGGGGCGTCGTGGTGCTGCTCGGCCTTCTGGTGAACATGACGATCCTCATCGGGCTCGCCCGACGCACCGCGTGGATGCGGTGGGTCGTCGTGGTGCAGGCGCTGGCGATGATGGCGCTGCTGATCGCGACGCCGTTCGGACTCTGGGCGGTGCTGGTCTGCGGCGGTCAATCGGTGCTGCTGTTCCTTCCGCCATCGCGGAGGTGGTTTCGCGGCCGACCGATTCCGCAGGCCGCGCTCGTCGAAACCTCCTGATCCGAACACGATCGCTTCGCCGCCGGGGGAGCGCCCCGAGATCTTCCTCCTCCGCTTTCCGTAAGAACCCCGCTTCTTTCCCTGTCACAGAGCCGAAGGAGGGGCGCTTCCGGAGCGCTCCTCAGTACTCTGAGCGGGAAGTCAGGGGCGCAGACGCCCCGGTGATCCCGTCGACGCAGACGGGCGGAGGAGGAAGTAGTGGCAGTCATCGGCATCGTGCGGGAGCCTGCGGGCGAAGCGCGGGTCTCGGCCACCCCGGCGACGATCGCGTCGCTCGGGAAGCTGGGCCACACGGTCAGAGTCGAGCGGGGAGCGGGCGCTGCGGCCTCGTACCCCGACGCCGAGTACGCGGCGGCGGGTGCGGCGCTGGTGGATCGCGCAGAGGCCTGGGGGAGCGAGATCGTCCTCGCGATCACAGCTCCCGGGGCGGAGGAGATCGCCCTCCTCTCCGATGACGCCACCCTCATCGCCCTGCTCTCACCGGCACTGCGCCCCGATCTCGTCCAGTCGCTCGCGCAGCGCGGCATCACGGCGCTCGCGCTCGATGCGGTGCCGCGCATCTCGCGGGCGCAGTCGATGGACGTGCTCAGCTCGATGGCGAACATCGCCGGGTACCGGGCCGTCGTCGAGGCCGCGCACGAGTTCGGCCGCTTCTTCACGGGGCAGGTGACCGCCGCGGGCAAGGTGCCGCCGGCGAAGGTGCTGGTCGCGGGAGCCGGAGTCGCGGGGCTTGCGGCCATCGGCGCGGCATCGAGTCTCGGTGCGATCGTCCGCGCCACGGATCCGCGCCCCGAGGTCGCCGACCAGGTCACCTCGATCGGTGGCAGCTACCTCCCGGTCGACGTCGAGGTCGCGGCCTCCACCGACGGCTATGCCAAGGCGACCAGCGCGGACTATGACCGCAGGGCCGCCGAGATCTACACCGAGCAGGCCGCCGACGTGGACATCATCATCACCACTGCGCTGATCCCCGGACGCGCGGCGCCGCGCCTGATCACGGCATCCGATGTCGCACAGATGAAGCCGGGCAGCGTGATCGTCGACATGGCCGCGGGCCAGGGCGGCAACGTCGAGGGCTCGGTCGCGGGCGAGCGCGTCGTCACGGACAACGGTGTGATCATCCTGGGCTACACCGACCTGGCCTCGCGTCTGGCCGCACAGGCCTCCCAGCTCTACGGCACGAACCTCGCCAACCTCGTGGCGCTGCTGACGCCTGCGAAGGACGGGCGGCTGGTGATCGACTTCGATGATGTCGTGCAGCGCTCGGTCACGGTCGTGCGCGACGGCGAGGTCACCTGGCCCCCGCCTGCCGTGCAGGTCGCCGCCGCTCCCGCCCCGAAGGCCGCGGCGGCGCCGGTCGAGGTCGCACCGCCGAAGAAGATGTCCGCCGCCCGCAAAGTCACGCTGATCGTGGTGGGCGTCGCCGCGCTGTTCGCCGTGAACGCGTTCGCCCCGGCCCCGCTGCCGCAGCACTTCACGGTGCTCGTGCTGTCGGTGGTGATCGGCTTCTACGTGATCGGCAAGGTGCATCACGCGCTGCACACCCCGCTCATGTCGGTGACCAACGCCATCTCGGGAGTGATCGTGGTCGGCGCGATGCTGCAGATCACGTCGCCGCTGCCGGTGGTGCAGGTGCTCGCCGCGATCGCGGTGCTGCTGGCCTCCATCAACATCTTCGGAGGGTTCGCGGTGACCCGACGAATGCTCGCGATGTTCACACTCGGGACATCGGCGAAGGGCGGCCGGAAATGACCGTCGACGCGCTCGCCGGGGCGGCCTACATCGTCGCCGCCCTGCTGTTCATCCTCAGCCTCGCCGGCCTCAGTCGCCATGAATCCGCCCGCTCCGGTGTGGTCTACGGCATCGCGGGCATGGCGATCGCGCTGGTCGCGACGGTCGCCCTCACCATGGCCGACGCATGGAGCACCGGTGCCTTCCTCGGGCTGGGCCTGCTCGTGGCCGCGGTGCTGATCGGGGCGGCCATCGGGCTCTGGCGAGCGCGGGTCGTGGAGATGACCGGCATGCCCGAGCTCATCGCGCTCCTGCACAGCTTCGTCGGCCTCGCCGCGGTGCTCGTCGGCTGGAACGGCTACCTCGCGCACCCGGAGATCGCCCCCGAACTCGTCGGCATCCACAACGCCGAGGTGTTCATCGGGATCTTCATCGGCGGCGTCACCTTCACCGGGTCGATCGTGGCGTACCTCAAGCTCTCGGCGAAGATGTCGTCGAAGCCGCTCATGCTCCCGGGCAAGAACGGGCTCAACATCGGGGCTCTCATCGCGTTCGTCGCCCTGACCGTGTGGTTCGTGAACGACCAGCAGCTGTGGCTCCTGATCGCGGTCACCGTGCTCGCCTTCGCCCTGGGCTGGCACCTGGTCGCCTCGATCGGCGGCGGAGACATGCCGGTCGTCGTCTCGATGCTCAACAGCTATTCGGGTTGGGCCGCCGCCGCGGCGGGGTTCCTCCTGAACAACGACCTGCTGATCGTCACGGGCGCGCTCGTCGGATCGTCGGGTGCGTACCTCTCGTACGTGATGTGCAAGGCCATGAACCGCTCGTTCCTCTCCGTCATCGCCGGGGGATTCGGGGTCGCGGCGCCGACCTCCGACGACACCGAATACGGCGAGCACCGCGAGATCACCGCCGAGGGCGCGGCGGAGATGCTCGTCGCCGCCGACAGCGTCGTCATCACCCCTGGCTACGGCATGGCCGTCGCACAGGCGCAGTACCCCGTCGCCGATCTGGTCCGGCGGCTCCGCGACCGGGGCGTCGATGTGCGGTTCGGCATCCATCCGGTCGCGGGACGGCTGCCCGGTCACATGAACGTGCTGCTGGCCGAAGCCAAGGTGCCGTACGACATCGTCCTGAGCATGGACGAGATCAACGACGACCTCGCCTCCACCTCGGTGGTGCTGGTCATCGGCGCGAACGACACCGTGAACCCGGCCGCCGCCGAGGACCCGGGGAGCCCGATCGCCGGGATGCCGGTGCTGAAGGTGTGGGAGGCCGAGAGCGTCATCGTGTTCAAGCGCTCGATGGCCGCCGGGTACGCAGGGGTGCAGAACCCGCTGTTCTTCCGCGACAACGCGTCGATGCTGTTCGGAGATGCGAAACAGCGGGTGGAGGACATCATCGCGGCGCTCTGAATCCGTTTCGAATCGCGCAGATGACTGCATCCGAGCGGGAAAAGCGACCATTTGCGCGATTCGAACGGCGGGAGGATCCTGCTCCAGACCTAGGCTGAAATCCATGGCAGACCTCCCGCCGGATGCCGTGGCATCCGCACCCCTCGCAGACCGTGCCGTCGAGCTGGCTCGGCGGTGGGCGATCGAGGCCGCGGCGATCGAACCCGACCCCGCGGCCGCACGGCTCGCGGGCGTGCTGCAGGACACGAACGGGCTGCCGTTCACGCTCGGCTTCGTCGACGGCGTCATGCGCCCGGAGAGCCTGACCGCGGCCGCCTCGCAGCTGCATCGGATCGCACCGATCGTGCCGGAGTTCCTGCCCTGGTACCTGCGCTCGGCCGTGCGTCTCGGTGGTGGTGTCGCGCAGGTCCTGCCGTCACCCGTCGTGCCGATCGCCCGTCGGGTGCTCCGTGACATGGTCGGGCATCTCGTGGTGGATGCGCGACCTGCGAAGCTCGGGGCGGCGATCGAGCGGATCCGGGAGAGCGGCTCCCGTCTCAACCTGAACCTGCTCGGCGAGGCCGTGCTCGGCGAGGCGGAGGCGCGGCGACGGCTCGACGGCATCCACGCGCTCATCCGGCGTCCCGATGTCGACTACGTCTCGGTGAAGGTCTCGGCGATCATCAGCCACCTCTCCATGTGGGCGTTCGACGAGGTCGTCGACGAGGTGGTCGAAAGACTGCTCCCGCTGTACCTGACGGCGGCGGCCGACGGCACCTTCCTGAACCTCGACATGGAGGAGTACCGCGACCTCGACCTCACGATCGCGGTCTTCACGCGCATCCTCGAGGACCCGCGCCTGGCCGGGCTCGAAGCGGGCATCGTGCTGCAGGCCTACCTGCCCGACGCCCTGCCCGCCCTGCAGGAGCTCACCGCCTGGTCGCGGGACCGTGTCGCGCACGGCGGCGCCCGCATCAAGGTGCGCCTCGTGAAGGGGGCGAACCTCGCGATGGAGAACGTCGAGGCCCGGATGCACGGCTGGACGCCCGCGACCTACGACACCAAGCTCGACACCGACGCGAACTACCTGCGCTGTCTGGATTGGGCTCTGCAGCCCGAGCACACCGCGGCCGTGAAGCTGGGCATCGCAGGGCACAACCTCTTCGGCATCGCGTATGCCTGGCTGCTCGCCGGAGAACGGGGGGTGCGCGAGGCCGTCGAGTTCGAGATGCTCCTGGGCATGGCCCAGGGGCAGGTGCAGGCCGTCTCGCGTGAGGTCGGCCCCGTGCTGCTGTACGTGCCGGTGGTCGAGCCCGCCGAGTTCGACGTGGCGATCAGCTACCTGGTGCGCCGGCTCGAGGAGAATGCTTCGCCGGAAAACTTCCTCTCCGCCGCGTTCCGGCTCGGCGAGGACGAGTCGCTGTTCGTGCGGGAGCAGGACCGCTTCCTCGATGCACTGGACAGGTCGGGCGACGCCACGCTGCGCATCGGACCGCGTCGCACGCAGGACCGCAGCGCGCCCGTGCACGAGTCCGTGCGGACGGCACCCGCAGCCCCGGTGCCCGAGACCGACCTCACCAAGGCGGTGCTCGGCATCTCGCGCGGATCCGACGACGGCGGGCGCGAGGCGTTCCTCGAGACCGCCGTGTACTCGGCGCGCGAGCTGGACCAGGATGCCGGTGGCGCTCCGGGCTTCTCGAACACGGTCGACACCGATCCTGCTCTCCCCGCGAACCGGGAGTGGGCACGCGAGGTGCGCGAGCGCATCGCCGCCTCCGATCTGGGAGACGCCACGATCGCGTCTGCACGGGTGTCCGATCCCGAGGATCTCGAGCGGATCGTGCAGGGCGTGCGCCGGGCCGCTCCATCCTGGGGTGGGCGGCCGGCTGCCGAGCGGGCCGAGGTGCTGCTGCGTGCGGCGGCCGCACTCGAGTCGCGGCGAGGGGACCTCATCGAGGTCGCGGCCTCCGAGACGGGCAAGGTCTTGGCGGAAGCCGACGTCGAGGTCAGCGAAGCCGTCGACTTCGCCCGCTACTACGCCGCCAAGGCGCGCGAGCTCGACGCGATCGCCGGCGCCGTGTTCGTTCCGGCATCCGTCACCGTCGTCACGCCGCCCTGGAACTTCCCCCTCGCGATCCCCGCGGGTGGGGTGCTCGCCGCGCTCGCCGCAGGTTCGGGTGTCGTCTTCAAGCCCGCTCCGCAGGCCCGCCGCTGCGCCGCCGTCATCGCCGAGACCCTGTGGCAGGCGGGGGTGCCGCGCGACCTGCTCGCGCTCGTCGACATAGAGGAGGGGGAGCTCGGCCGCGAGCTCATCACGCACGACGCCGTCGACCGGGTGATCCTCACCGGCGCGTGGGACACGGCGGCGCTGTTCCGCTCCTGGCGCTCCGATCTGCCGCTTCTCGCGGAGACCAGCGGCAAGAACGCGATCATCATCACCCCCTCGGCGGATCTCGATCTCGCGGTCGCCGACCTCGTCAAGAGCGCTTTCGGACACGCCGGGCAGAAGTGCTCGGCGGCCTCGCTCGCCATCCTCGTGGGACCGGTCGGACGCTCCGCCCGGTTCGCGCGCCAGCTGGCCGACGCTGTGCGGTCGCTGCACGTCGGGCAGCCCACCGATCCGCTGGCCGAGGTGGGCCCGGTGATCGACCAGCCGACCGGAAAGCTCGCGTGGGCGCTGAGCGAGCTGGAGGGCGACGAGCAATGGCTGATCGAACCGTCGCTCGCTGCGGGGGACGACGGCAGCCGACGCCTGTGGCGGCCCGGGGTGCGGGTCGGCGTCCAGCCGGGGTCGCGTTTCCACACCGAGGAGTTCTTCGGGCCGGTGCTCGGCGTGATGCATGCGCCGACGCTCGCGCGCGCCGTCGAGATGCAGAACGCCGTCGCCTACGGCCTCACCGCCGGGCTCCACACCCAGGACCCGGAGGAGCTCGCGTTCTGGCTCGGCCGTGTGCAGGCGGGCAACCTCTACGTGAACCGCGGCATCACCGGAGCCATCGTGCAGCGCCAGCCGTTCGGAGGGTGGAAGCGCTCCTCCGTCGGCCCCGGTGCCAAGGCGGGCGGCCCGAACTACCTCATCGGTCTGGGGTCCTGGCGTTCCCTGCCGGGAGGACCGGCCTCCAGCACGCTGCATCTGCGGGGACTCGACTCCCGCATCACCGCCCTCATCGAGGCGGCCCAGTCGTCGCTCGCCTACGAGTCGTTCGAGTGGTTGCGGCGCTCGGCCTTGTCGGATGCGCTGGCCTGGGACCGCGAGTTCGGGCAGGTCCGTGATGTCTCGCGTCTCGGCGTCGAGCGCAACCTGTTCCGCTATCGCCCGGTGCCGGTCGAGGTCCGCGCGACCGACGATGCGGCACTGCAGGATCTGCTGCGCGTCGTGATCGCAGGTGTGCGGTCAGGGGCGAAGTTCGTCATCTCGACCCCGGTCGGGGTGCCCGGCGAGGTGCGTCGCGCTCTCGGTGACCTGGATGCCCCGGTGTTCCTGGAGAGCGACGACGAGTGGCTGCAGCGGCTGCTGCGACAGGACGATGCACCCGAGGGCGTCGCGCTGCCGGTGAGCGATCGGGTGCGGCTGGTCGGCGGGCGGGACGGTGTCGCCGCCCTTCGCGCGAAGCTCGCCACGGCTTCCGCCGGCGACCCCGACCTGGCGGTGTACGACGGCGAGGTGACGGCCGCCGCCCGCATCGAGCTGCTGCCGTTCGTGCACGAGCAGTCGATCTCGATCACCGCCCACCGCTACGGCAACCTCGACCCGTGGAGCAGCGACGTGATCTGAGCCTGGTGTAAAGAATTCTTGACACACCTCCCTGACGGACGTACGCTGAGCGTGTCAATAATCTTTTACATCGGAGTCGTCATGGTCTACGAAGAGCGCAATGCCTGGGCGGGACTCATCGTCAGCCCGATCGTGATGGTCGTCTACGTCGTGCTGGTGCTCCAGCAGGCCGGGGGAGGGCCGCTCACCGCTGTCGACTGGTTCCCGCTCATGCTGTGGGTGATCGGCGGCGGCATCGTCGCGACGATCATCCTCAGCGTCGGGTGGGGCATCATCGCGGGGCTGAGAGACCCCGACGGTGTCGGCCGTTCCGACATCCGCGACCGCGACATCAGCCGCATGGGCGGCCGAGTGGAGCAGGCTTTCGTCGTGATCGCCGGTCTCGGGGTCATCGCGCTGTGCGCCGTCGGCGCCGATGTCTTCTGGATCGCGAACACCATGTTCGCGGGCTTCGCGGTGTCGGCGTTCATCGGCGGCATCGCCCGGGTGGTCGCCTACCGGCGGGGCCTCGTCTGATGGTCAAGCCCACCCGCGTCTCGAACACCATCCGCGCGCATCGCGAACAGGCCGGACTCACCCAGGCCGAGCTCGCGCGCACGGTCGGCGTGACGCGCCAGACCCTCATCGCGATCGAGCAGCAGAAGTATTCGCCGACACTCGAACTCGCCTTCCAGATCGCCCGCGCGTTCGGCGTGGGGCTCGACGACATCTTCGAATACCCCGACACGTCAGGAGCATCATCATGAGCCGTTCGATGAAGGCGTGGCGTCGGGAGACGTACGGTCCGGCCGACGGCGTCGCCCTCGAGCGCATCCCGGTTCCGACGCCCGGCCGCGGCGAGGTGCTGCTGCGGGTGCGCGCCACGGCGTTGAACGCGGGCGATGTGCGCCTCCTGCTCGGCGATCCGCTGCTCGTGCGTCCGGTGTTCGGCTTGACCCGCCCGAAGCACCCGGTGCGCGGGATGGAGGTCGCGGGCGCCGTGGTCGCCGTCGGACCCGACGTCGTGGGCGCGGAGATCGGCGAAGACGTGGTGGGTGAGCTCGTCGGCGGCGGAGGTCTCGGCGAGTACGTGAGCGTTCCCGCCGCGCGGCTCGTTCCCGTCCCGACCGATATCGTCCCGGAGACCGCCGCGTGCCTCCCGGTGGCCGGGGGAACCGCCTGGCAGGCGCTCGACCTCGCGGGCGTCGGCCTCACGCAGCGTGCTCGCGCCGATGGCGCGCCGAGAGTGCTGATCATCGGTGCCTCCGGAGGGGTGGGCACGTTCGCGGTGCAGCTCGCAGCTCTCCGCGGCGCCGAGGTCTGGGCGTCCTGCCGTGACCGCAACGCACCGCTGATCGAGCAGCTGGGTGCTGTGCGCACCTTCGACCACCGGACGTCGCCCCTGAGCGCGCTGCCGGACGGCCGATTCGATGCGATCGTCGACATCGCCGGAGGGATGCCGTTGCGGGAGCTGAAGCGCCTCGTGGTGCCCGGCGGCACGGTCGTGCTCGTCACGGGCGACGGGGGACACGTGCTCGGCCCGATCCCGCGGATGCTCCGCGCGGTGTTCCTGTCGATCGGCTCGCGGAGCATCCGACCACTCGCCGCGACGCCGCGTCCCGAGGTGCTGGCGAAGCTCCTCGAACTCGTCGCCGATGGCCGCGTGGTTCCCGTGATCGAGCGGGAGTACCCCTTCGCCGAGGCATCCGCCGCTCTCGCCCGTCTGGAAGCGGGCCACACCGTCGGCAAGCTGGTGGTCACCGGCTCCGCCCTCTGACCCTCCGGTCGCACCCGCTGCGTTGTTCCGGTCTCACCCTCTGCATTGTTCCGGTCGCACCCTCTGCATTGTTCCGGTCGCACTTCCTGCCGCCTTCAGACGCTTTCGGCGGCAGAAAGTGCGACCGGAGCGATCGGGGGCCGGGGGCCGGGGGTCGGGGGACGGGGTCGGGGGATGGGACGGAGATGGGACGGGGATGGGGGACGGAGATGGGACGGGGAGGGGCGGGGCGGGGGTGGAGGGGAACGGTCGGCGCTCTGGCGGCGTACAGGGGGCGGGTGACAGAATGGACCTCGGCGTGCCCGAGTCGCATCTTCCCCGACGCCCGCTCGATCGAGCGAAGGGTCGAAGGACCGCCGGGCCCCTGGACAGCGTCCGCCGCGCCCGTCCCACGAGGAGAGCACCCATGTCGACGCCTGAAGCCGCCGTCTCCACCGCCCCCGCCCGCACCGCGCACCACCGCCGCTATCTCATGTGCAAGCCGGAGCACTTCACGGTCAACTACTCCATCAACCCGTGGATGGAGCCGACCAAGCCCACCGACACCGCCAACGCGGTCGCGCAGTGGCAGAAGCTCCACGACCTGTACATCGAGCTGGGCCACGAGGTCGAGCTCATCGAGCCGCTTCCCGGCTACCCCGACATGGTCTACACGGCCAACGGCGGATTCCTCATCGACGGTCGCGCCTACGTGCCCGAGTTCCGTTTCGTCGAGCGTCAGGGCGAGTCGCCGGCTTTCGCCGACTGGTTCCGTGCTGCGGGCTACGACACGGTGATGCCGAAGGAGGTCAACGAGGGCGAGGGCGACTTCCTGCTCGTCGGCGACGTGATCCTGGCAGGAACCGGCTTCCGCTCCACGGGCGACAGCCACCGCGAGGTCGGCGAGGTCTTCGGGCGCGAGGTCGTGTCGCTCAACCTGGTCGACCCGCGTTTCTACCACCTCGACACCGCGATCGCCGTGCTCGATCCGGTGCAGGGTGTCGAGAACGGCGGCCCGGAGCGCGCGAACATCGCCTACCTCCCCGGTGCCTTCGACGACGCCAGCCGCGCGATCCTCGAGGAGCGCTTCCCCGACGCGATCCTGGTCTCGGACGAGGACGGTTCGGTGTTCGGCCTGAACTCGGCGAGCGACGGCTACAACGTGGTCATCTCGCCGCGGGCGAAGGGCTTCGAGAAGCAGCTGCGCGAGCGCGGCTACAACCCGATCATGGTGGACCTGTCCGAGCTGCTGCTCGGCGGCGGCGGCATCAAGTGCTGCACGCTCGAGCTGCGGGGTGCGAAGTGACCGCGGTCGACGAGACCACGGGAACAGCGACCCCGGGTACAGCGGCCACGGCGGGAGAGGCGGGCACCGAGCCGCACGTCGCCCACAACTACCACCCGCTGCCGGTGAACATCGCCCGCGCGGAGGGTGCGTGGGTGACCGACGTCGAGGGCAAGCGTTACCTCGACCTGCTCGCGGCGTACTCGGCCGTGAACTTCGGCCACCGGCATCCGGCCCTCGTCGCCGCGCTCACCGAGCAGCTCGGCCGGGTCACGCTCGTCAGCCGTGCGTTCCAGAGCGACCGGCTGGAGCCGTTCGCCGCGGCGCTCGCGGAGCTGGCGGGCAAGGATCTCGTGCTGCCGATGAACACCGGCGCCGAGGCCGTCGAGACCGGCATCAAGGTCGCCCGCGCCTGGGGCTATCGCGTCAAGGGCATCCCCGAGGGCAAGGCGCGCATCATCGTCGCGGCCGGCAACTTCCACGGCCGCACGACGACGATCGTCAGCTTCAGCGACGACGACACGGCGCGTGACGACTTCGGCCCCTACACGCCGGGCTTCGATGTGGTGCCGTACGGAGATGCGGATGCCATCGCCGCGGCCATCACCGACGACACGGCGGCCGTGCTGGTCGAGCCGATCCAGGGTGAGGCCGGTGTCGTGATCCCGCCGGAGGGCTACCTCCGCCGCATCCGCGAGATCTGCGACGAGAAGAACGTGCTGTTCATCGCCGACGAGATCCAGGCGGGGCTCGGCCGCGTGGGCGAGACCTTCGCGTGCGATCGTGAAGGCGTCGTGCCCGACCTGTACCTCCTGGGCAAGGCGCTCGGCGGCGGCATCCTCCCGGTATCCGCCGTGGTCGGCGACGCCGACGTGCTGGGCGTCATCCGACCGGGCGAGCACGGGTCGACGTTCGGCGGCAACCCGCTGGCCGCGGCCGTGGGCCTGCGCGTGGTCGAGATGCTGCAGACCGGTGAGTTCCAGGAGCGGGCGCGCGCACTCGGCGCCCACCTGGAGCAGGCGCTGCAGCCGCTGATCGGGCACGGCGTCACGGCCGTGCGCATCGCCGGGCTCTGGGCCGGCGTCGACATCGATCCCGCGAAGGGCACCGGGCGTCAGATCGCCGAGAAGCTGCTCGAACGGGGCGTGCTCGTCAAGGACACGCACGGACAGACGGTGCGCATCGCTCCGCCGCTCGTGATCCGCGCGACCGAGCTCGACTGGGCGGTGGAGCAGCTCAAGCTCGTGCTGGGCGCCTAGGCCCGATGCGCAGAACCCTACCCGCGCGGCTCGACGCGACACGAGCAACGCCACCGCAGGGGAGGGCCGTCTCTGGGGATGGACGGCTGGCGGTGGCGTTGCCCTCGTGCACGCTCAGGCGGGCGGGGAATCCGGATCGAGCGTCTTGAGGGTGTCCTCTTCGGCGGCGTTGTCCGCGTCGAGCTGATCCTCGGTGTGCTCGTCGCCACCGAGCGCTGCGCGATGGCCCTGGCCGGCGTCGCCCTGGATGGCGCCGCCTGTGGATTCGCCGCGCGAGCTGTCGCCCTGGATGGCGCCGCCGGTGCCGTCGCCCTGGCCCGAGTCTTCGTCCGGTGCTCCGACGCCGGGCGCGCCCTCTGCCGGATCCTGCGGATGGGGGGTGCGTTCCGTGTTCTCGTCCATGCACAGACGGTACGACCGGTCGCCCCGGGTCGTGCAGGGCGTTGACAAATCCCGCGACGAGGGTCAGTCTCCGAGGTTGCGCTTCTCGGCGGTGCGGATCGGCGTGGTCACGGCGGCCTCGTCGCTGAACTCGATCGGGTCGACCTCGATCACGCGAAGCGGGCGGGTCTCGTCGAGCGTGAGCAGGAACCGGCGGTTCTCGTCCCGGCGGAGTCGGCCGGAGGTCGCGACCCAGATCACCCCGATCGCGCAGGCCACGAACCCGGCCGTGCCACCGAGCATGATCGCGGCCCGCGGGCCGAACGTGTCGGCGACCCATCCCGCGATGGGGGCCCCGATGGGGGTCGAACCCATGATGACGGCCATATACAGGGCGAGCACGCGTCCACGCAGAGCGGGGTCGGTCGTGATCTGCACGTAGCCGTTGGCGGTGGTGAGCAGCGTCACGATCATGAAGCCGGTGAAGGTCAGAGTGACGGCGTAGGAGGCATACGTGGGCATGGCCGACGACACGAACGCGGCGATGCCGAAACCTCCGGCAGCGAGGATCACCACGCGCACTCTGGCGCGATCGCGCCGGGCGGCGAGGAGCGCCCCGATGAGGGATCCGATCGCGAGCACCGAGCTGAGCACGCCGTAGCCGTCGGCGCCCGCGCCGAACTCGAGCGCCATGGTCGAGGCGAAGATCGGGAAGTTCATGCCGAAGGCGCCGATCAGGAAGACCGTCACGAACACCACGCGCAGGTCGCTGCGCCCCCATACGTACCGGAACCCGTCGGCCAGCCCCCCGCGATTGCGGTTCTTCAGACGTGGGGCGAGCAGGCTGCGGCGCATGAGCAGCAGGGCGAGCAGCATCGCCAGGAACGTCGCCGCGTTCACGATGAACACCCAGCCCGAGCCGATCGCCACGATCAGCAGGCCGCCGACGGCGGGTCCGACCATACGGGCGAGGTTGAACGACGCGGAGTTGAGGGCCACCGCGTTGGAGGTGTCGCCGGTGGAGACCATGTCGGAGACGAACGCCTGTCGAGCCGGAGCGTCGAACGCGTTCACGATGCCGAATCCGAGGGCGAAGCCGAACATCATCGGCAGGGTCATGAGGCCGCCCAGCAGCAGCGCGCCGACCGCGATAGCGAGGGCGAGCAGCGCCGACTGGGTGGCGAACAGGATGTGCCGCCGGTCGAAGCGGTCGGCCACCCACCCGGTCAGGCTCACGAGCACGAGCGGGGGCCCGAACTGCAGGGCCATCGTGACGCCCATCGCGGTGGCGTCGTTGTCGGTGAGCTCGGTGAGCACCACCCAGTCCTGCGCCGTGGCCTGCATCCACCCGCCGACGTTGGAGATCAGGGCGCCCGCGAACCAGATCCGGTAGTTGATGTTCGCGAAGGAGCGGAACATGGCGCTCATCGCTCCACCACCCGCCTCATCAGGGCGCTGGCTTCACGCAGCGTGGTCAGCTCGGCCTCGGAGTAGTCGACCTCGCGCAGCATGTCGGCGAGCAGCTCGTCGCGACGGCGGATGGTCTCGACGACGATCTCGCTGCCGGCCTCGGTGATGTCGACCTGCACGCGGCGGCGATCGTCCTCATCGGGGGTGCGCACGACGAGGCCCTGCTCTTCGAGGCCGTTGATCGTGCTGGTCATCGACGGTGCGGTGACGCGCTCGCGCTGGGCGAGGGTCGAGATCGTACGGCGTCCGTTCATGCGCAGGTCGGCGAGCACCGCCAGCTGCGCGTCGCTCATCGAGTCGGCGGCGCGGGCGCAGCGAAGGCGGCGGGCCAGCCGGAACGTGGCCATGCGAAGGTCTGTGGCGGTGAGGTCGAGGGATTCATCAGACGCAGACATTACTTAGATAGCCTATCTAATTTTCCGGATGCCGGCAGGGGAGCGGGCACAATGGAGGGGTGACCCGATCGCTCGCCTTGGAAATCGCCGTGCAGGACCCCGCCGGAGTGCGGATCGCCAAGGAGGTCGGCGCTGCACGCGTCGAACTCGCCACCGCCCTCGCCCTCGGCGGACTGACCCCGTCGCCGGCGACGCTCGAACTCGCCGTCGAGGCGGCAGGAGCCGACGGCCCCGAGGTGCACGTGCTGATCCGCCCACGCGCGGGTGGATTCCACTACGACGACGACGAGCTGGCGGTCGCCGAGCTCGACGTGCGCCGTGCGATCGCCTCCGGTGCCTCCGGTGTGGTCATCGGTGCCCTGGATGCCGACGGGCGTCTCGACCTGTTCGCGATGGCGCGTCTGCGTGATGCGGCCGGGGGAGCGCCCGCCACGCTGCACCGTGCGATCGATGTGACGGCCGACCCTGTCGCGACACTGCAGAGCGCCCGCGAGCTGGGCCTGCGTCGTGTGCTCACGTCCGGGGGAGCGTCCGCGGCGATCGACGGCATCGACACGCTGCGTGCCCTCGTCGCCGCAGCCGAGGGCGAGATCGAGATCATGGCGGGCAGCGGCGTCGACGTGGCCAGCGCCCCGGTTCTGGCGGCGGCGGGGGTCGATGCGATCCACTTCTCCGCCAAGCGCGCCGTGACCCAGGACGGCGGCGTGCGCATGGGCTCCGCCTCCGACGGGGTCGGCGGATACGAGGTCACCGATCGCGACATCGCCTTCGCGATCCGGGATGCCCTCGCGCGGTAGCCGCCCGCCTCGCCCGGTAGCCGCCCTCTCGCGTGATGGGTAGGCTCGCACCGTGATGGATACCCGTGAGTTCACCGATGCCTATGGCGTCGACATCGTCTACGACGTCCATCCCGCCGAGGGGACTCCCCGCGGCGTGGTGCAGCTGCTGCACGGCGTCGGCGAGCATGCGGGGAGGTACGGCGCGCTGATCGCGGCGCTCACCGCTGCCGGTTTCCACGTCTACGCCGATGACCATCGTGGACACGGTCGCACCGGCATCCGTCAGCACGGCGGCCCGGAGAAGCTCGGCCGTCTGGGCAAGGGCGGGCTGCGCGCGGCCGAGGAGGCCGTCTGGCAGCTGACGGGCATCATCCGCGACGAGAACCCCGATCTGCCCCTCGTGCTGCTCGGTCATTCCTGGGGTTCGTTCCTGGCGCAGATGCTCGTCAACGACCACCCGGAAGCCTGGGACGCCGTCATCCTCTCCGGCTCGGCACTGCGGATGCCGGGGTCGCTCAACGCCGCGCCCCTGAACGCGCGCTGGGCAGGCGAGGGCGCAACCGGTCTCGAATGGCTCAGCCGCGACCCCGCCGTCTGGGCCGCGTTCGATGAGGATCCGCTGACCACCGACGTGCCGCTGCTCAAGCTCTTCGGCCCGATCGAGGCCGCGAAGCTCTACGGTCGTCCGGCCAAGGACCTGGGACACGACATCCCGATGCTGCTGCTCGTGGGTCGCGACGACCCGGTGGGTGGACCCCGCAGCGTGCACAAGCTCGCCGACGAGTACCGCAGCCGTTCCGGTCTCACCGACGTCACGACGCTCGTCTACCCGGATGCGCGGCACGAGATCTTCGCCGAGCTGCAGCAGGAAGAGGTGCGCGCCGACGTGCTCGCCTGGCTCGACACGCACATCCCCGCGCGCTGAGACTCGCGTCGCCATCGGCGACACCCACGGCCCGCGCCCACACCCACCGTGGCGCGCGTACGTGAACATGGGTGTCGGTGGAGAGCGTGGGTCTCGGTGTGAGATCTTTCCGACGATGCCGGTATGACGCGGCGTTACGCGCGGTGAAGGCGTGTGACACGACCGCCTCGCCGGCCGCGGAGCCCCCGTAGATTCGGGGCAATATTCCGCGCATGAGCGAGGAGAGCCCCCGCTGTGTGGTTCCCTCGCCGGGAGGGAGCGCTCCGTTGAGCTTCGTGAAGGACTGGCAGGACTGGCACGCGTCACGCGAACGCTATGCGGGCTCGGAGTACGGTCCGTCGGCGCTCGAGTCGACGAACTGGCTCATCACCGAAGCGGCGGCCGTCGACGGCATCCCCGGGCTCTGGGCGCTCACCGGCGACGGGGGTATCCGTGGCAGCGAGCTCGGCCAGGCGGGATCCACCGTCGTGCTGCGCGGAAGCGAGAGCATCCGTCTCGGCCGGCGTGAGCTGCGGGTGTTCGAGCGCCACGGCACGCTCGCCCTGCGTGTGCTGAATCCGGCGCGCCCGCAGCGCGAGTGGTTTACGGCGATCGACGCCTACGCCCCCGATGAGCGCTGGCGGCTGCCGGCCGTGTTCGAGGAGACCCCGGACGAGCGGATCGTGATCACCTCGGTCGACGGCGATGCGCGCGAGACTCCCGTCGCCGGGCGGCTGCGGTTCGAGCTGGCGGGGGCGCCGCAGACGCTCACCGTGACCAGGAGCGCTCAGGGCGCGTTGAGCGCGGTGTTCGCCGACGGGACGAACGGGCTCGAGACCTACCGCTTCCGCTTCCTCCCTGTCGACGAACCCGCCGCCGACGGCACGGCCGTGATCGACTTCAACCGCGCCTACCTGCCACCGTGTGCGTTCTCGGATCAGTTCGTGTGCCCGCTGCCGCCCGCCGGCAACAGGTATTCGACGCCGATCAGGGCGGGAGAGCGCGTGGTGGTGCTCGGAGGCTGACCGCCGGAACGAGGGCTGCGCGCCTTAAGCTGGAACCGTGCACGGTGAATACAAGGTCCCAGGGGGAAAGCTCGTCGTCGTCGACCTCGAGATCGAAGACGACCGGATCTCGCGCTTCCGCCTCGCCGGAGACTTCTTCCTCGAACCCGACTCGGCGCTCGACGACATCAACGCCGCGGTCGATGGGCTGCCCGTGGAGTCCGATGCGACCGCGATCGCGACCGCGGTGCGCGCAGCCCTCCCCGACGGGGCTCAGCTGCTCGGCTTCACACCCGAGGCCGTGGGCACCGCGGTGCGCCGCGCACTCGTGACCGCCCCGGGGTGGCGTGACTTCGACTGGGAGATCGTGCACGAGAAGGCGGTCTCGCCGCGCATGAACCTGGCCCTCGACGAGGTGCTCACCTCCCGCGTGGGCGAAGGGCGCCGCCGACCCACCCTGCGCATCTGGGAGTGGGACGAGTCGGCCGTGGTGATCGGCTCGTTCCAGTCGTACCGCAACGAGGTCGACCCCGAGGGTGCCGCGAAGCACGGATTCGACGTGGTCCGCCGCATCTCCGGCGGGGGTGCGATGCTCATGGCCGCCGGGCAGATCATCACGTACTCGCTCTATGTGCCGGCATCCCTGGTCGCGGGTATGACCTTCGCCGACTCCTACGCCTTCCTCGACGACTGGGTGCTGCAGGCGCTGCGCTCGCTCGGCATCGACGCGGTCTACCAGCCGCTCAACGACATCGCGAGCCCGACCGGCAAGATCGGCGGTGCCGCCCAGAAGCGCCTCGCCAACGGCGGCGTCCTGCACCACGCCACCCTCTCGTACGACATCGACGGGCAGATGATGACCGAGGTGCTGCGCATCGGCCGCGAGAAGCTCAGCGACAAGGGCACTGCATCCGCCGCCAAGCGCGTCGATCCGCTGCGCAGCCAGACCGGACTAGAGCGCGCCGAGATCATCGAGCGCTTCAAGGACACCTTCCGCTCGCTGACCCATGCCGAGACCGGTTCGATCTCTGCGGACGAGTACGCCGACGCCGAGGCGCTCGTCGAGTCGAAGTTCGCCACCGAGGCGTGGCTGCATCGGGTGCCGTGACGGCGCCGGACCCGGTTGTTCCCGCCGCGGCGGACCCGCAGGGCGCGGCGCCTGACGTCATGCCGGTGATCGCGCCGGTCGTGCCGGGGGCGGTGACGATCGTCGAGGGCGACAACCTCGCCGTCGCGGCGACCCTGCCCTCCGGGTCCTTCAGCCTGGTGTACCTCGATCCGCCGTTCAACACCGGCCGCACGCAGGAGCGGCAGGTGGTCACTGCGCGGCGGACGTTCATGACTCAGGAGGAGAGCGCGGATTCAGGCACGGCAGCCGTCCGAACCGGGAACGCGGAGCCGGTCGTCCTGAGTTCTGCCCCGGGTGCCGGCGAGTCCGAGCCGGGGACCGAGGTGCGGCACGGCTTCCACGGCCATGCGTACGAGCGCGTACGCGGGATGCTGCGTGCCTATGACGACCGCTTCGACGACTACGGCGCCTTCCTGATGCCGCGGCTCGAGGAGGCCTGGCGGCTGCTCGCCGACGACGGCACTCTGTACCTGCACCTCGACTATCGCGAGGCGCACTACGCGAAGGTCATGCTCGACGCGGTCTTCGGACGGGACTGCTTCCTCAACGAGCTGATCTGGGCGTACGACTACGGTGCCAAGTCGCGCAGCCGCTGGCCGACCAAGCACGACACGATCCTGGTCTACGTGAAGAACCCACGGGAGTATGTCTTCAACTCCGACGAGGTCGACCGCGAGCCCTACATGGCGCCCGGGCTGGTCACGGCCGAGAAGGCCGCGCGCGGCAAACTCCCCACCGACGTCTGGTGGCACACCATCGTGCCGACGACCGGACGGGAGAAGACCGGCTACCCCACGCAGAAGCCTGAGGGGATCCTGCGGCGTATCATCACGGCGTCGAGTCGCCCCGGCGACCGGGTGCTCGATCTGTTCGCGGGGAGTGGCACGACGGGAGCTGTCGCCTCGGCGCTCGGCCGCGACGCCGTGCTCGTCGACGACAACCCCGAGGCGGTCCGAATCATGAGGGCCAGAATGCCGCACGCCGTCGCGACGACGCTCGACTGAGGCGGGTCGTCAGGCCGGACGCAGCAGCACCAGGAACTGCTCGATCTCGGCGGCCATGTCGAGGGACGGATCGAGCATCCACGCGGCCTGGAGCCCGTCGGCCAGGGCGTGCAGAGTGCGCACCACCCAGGCGGGGTCGAGGTCGTCGCGCATCCGTCCGGCTTTCTGGTCTTCGGCGACCTGCGCGCGGGTGAAGGCCTCGACCCGCTCGGTGCGCTCGCGGAAATAGGCGTGGGCGGGGTGGGAGGGGTCTCCGGCCTCGGCGGCCAGCTGTGCGTACAGCTGCACGAGACCGGGTACCGAGGTGTTGTGGCGCATGACCGCGAGGAACGCGGAGGAGGCGTCTTCGCCCGCGTATTCCTGCTCGTCGCGGTCGTCTCTGGCGCGGAGGATCGCGACGAAGAGCTCTTCCTTGCTGCCGAAGTAGTGCAGGAGTCCCGCGGGGCTGAGTCCGGCGGCATCCGCGATCTCGCGTACGGAAGCCTTGCGGTATCCGTGCTCCGCGACGACGGCGAGGGCGGCCTCGAGGATCTCCTCGCGTTTGGCGACACCCTTCGCATACGCCCCTCGTGTCGCCATGGCTCCAGGGTAACCGTCACGACCAGATCACAAAAACCAAACAACGTTCGTGAATGACTTGCGAAGGGTGGAGACGATCTGTCAGCATGTCGGGTGAATACCGAATGCCGTTTGGTATTGATCAGATCCGCTCAACATTCCGCTCAACATTCCGCTCAACATTCCGCTCAACGAGGAGCCGACATGTCCGTGTCCCCGCTCGACCCCGCCGCCGAACTGGCGCCGACCGGCACCATCCGCGCCGTCCCGCCCGAAGCGGGGGAGCCGGCGGCGAGTCCGCCGGCGAACCGGCGGCTGCTGCCCAGCCTGCTGATCGCCTCCCTCACGCTGTTCGCCACTTACGGCGGACTCATCGCGATCCTTCTTCCCAGCCAGATCCTGATGATCGACGAGGCGAACAAGGTCGGCAACCTCGCCGTCGTGACCACGATCTCCTTCGTGTTCACGCTGTTCGCGCAGCCGATCGTGGGGGCGTTGAGCGACCGCACGCGCTCGCGCTTCGGACGCCGCGTGCCGTGGATGGTGCTCGGCGCGATCATCGGCGGCATCTTTCTGTTCGGGCTGGGCTCGCTGACCGACATCCTCTGGATCACGGTGTTCTGGGTGATCATCCAGGTGGCGCTGAACTTCTTCCAGGCGCCCCTGACCGCGATCACCGCCGATCGGTTCCCGCGTTCGAAGCGCGGCGGGGCGAGCGCGATGATCGGACTCGGCACGCAGGTCGGCATGACCGTCGGCATCATGCTCGCCGGTGCCTTCGCCGCGCAGATCGGCATCGGCTACGCGGTGTTCGGCGGTGCCGTGATCGTGGCGGCACTGCTGTTCGCACTCGTGAACCGCGACTGGTCGTCGAAGCACGCGGCCGTGGATGCGTTCCGCTGGGGTGCATTCTTCCGAGGATTCTGGATCGACCCGCGCCGTCACCCGGACTTCGCCTGGGCGTTCGCCGCGCGGTTCCTGCTGATCCTCGGTTACTTCGTCGTCAGCGCGTATCAGCTGTACATGCTCACCGACTACATCGGCCTGCCACTCGCGGATGCCCAGGGGGCCGTCGTCACCCTCACACTCGTGGCCTTCATCCCGACGCTCATCGCGATCGCCCTCTCCGGGTGGTGGAGCGACAGGGTCGGGCGCCGCAAGGTGTTCATCTACGCCGCCTCCGCCGTGATGGTCGCGGGCCTCGCGATGCCGCTGCTGCAGCCGAACATGACCGGCATGGTCCTGATGAGCATCATCAACGGCGTCGGTTTCGGCCTGTACATGTCGGTGGATGCGGCGCTCATGACCGAGGTGCTGCCGAACGAGGGCGTCTCGGCGGGCAAGGATCTCGGCATCCTCAACGTCGCGACCAATGTGCCGCAGGCGTTGAGTCCCGCCATCGGCGGTGTCATCATCACCTCCGTCGGCGGCTACGCGATGCTCTTCGTCTTCGCGATCGTGTTCGTGATCCTCGCCGCCGTCGCGACCGCGCCGATCAAGGGAGTGCGCTGATGACCGGGAATGAGCAGGAGAATGCTGTGATGACGGATACCGATTTCGACACGACCGCCGATTTCGTCGAGGTGGCCACGGCCGCCGGACGGGTGCGGGGCCGCTGGCGCCCGACGACGGGCGGGCGCGGGAATCCGCGGTCGGCAGCCTTCCTGGGCATCCCGTTCGCGGAGGCGCCGATCGGCGCGCTGCGTTTTCAGGCGCCCGTGCCGAAAGCGCCGTGGGAGGGAGTGCGCGATGCGCTCGAGTTCGCCGCCACCGCCCAGCGCGGCGACCCCGGGGTGACGCTCATCCCCGAACCGAGCGTCGAGGGCGACTCGACGCTCAACGTCAACGTCTTCACGCCGGACCCGACCCCTGCCGCGCAGGGCGCCGGTCTTCCTGTTCTCGTCTGGATCCACGGCGGCGGATACTTCGCCGGCTCGCCCGCGAGCCCCTGGTATGACGGCCGCAACTTTAACCGTGACGGCGTCGTGACCGTGTCGCTCTCCTACCGCCTGGGTTTCGACGGCTTCGGCTGGATCGAGGATGCCCCCTCGAACCGGGGCGTGCGCGACTGGCTGCTCGCCCTCGAGTGGGTGCAGCAGAACATCGCTGAGTTCGGCGGGGATCCGTCGCGCGTCACGATCGCCGGGCAATCCGCCGGCGGAGGAGCCGTGCTGACCCTGCTCGGCATGGAGAAGGCACAGCATCTGTTCCACGGCGTGTACGCGATCTCCGGTGCGCTCGCCGACGTGGCTCCGGCCCGCGCCGAGGCCTTCGGGCGCGGACTCGCCGCAGCGGCCGGGGTCGCGCCCACCGTGGCCGGGTTCTCGACGCTGTCCGAGGACCGCATCCTCGAGCTGCAGAAGAAGGCGACCGAGCTCGGTCCTGATTCGCTCGGGAGTGTGGTCGAAGAGGGCCTTCCGCTCGGTCCGGCCGTCGACGGCGACCTGCTGCCACGCCCGACGCGTGAGGCCCTCCGCGCCGGTGTCGGTGCCGACAAGCCGCTCGTGATCGGTGCGACCGACGACGAGTTCACGATGGTCTTCGCAGGCTCCGAGAAGAAGCTGCGCTGGGTGCCGAGGTCGCTGCTGTTGAACAAGCTCGGCTTGCCGAAGAGTGCGCGTCGGCAGTACCTCGCCGCCAACGCCGACATCACCGGACTCGGCAACGCCCGGGTGGGCGGTCGGCTGCTGACGGACCGGATGTTCCGCTCGGCGCTGCTGAAGATCGTCGCCGACCGCGGTGCCGCTCCCACCTGGCTGTACCGCTTCTCGTGGCCGTCCGGACACTTCGGCTTCGCCGAGCACTGCCTCGATGTGCCGTTCTTCTTCGACTGCCTCGACGGTCCGGCGATGGAGCCGCTCGCGGGTCCGAACCCGCCGCAGGAGCTGGCTGACGAGGTGCACGGCGCCGCTGTCGCGTTCATCGTCGGAGGAGACCCCGGTTGGCCGCGTCACCAGGGATCGAAGGGCATCGCGCGGGTCTACGACGTGCCGACCCGCGACATGTCCGATGCCTACGCCTCCGTGCGGCCGCTGCTGGGAACGCCGTCGTGACCACGGCTGTCGCGGTCGGGGATGCCACCCGACCGGTGGCCTCGCCGCGCCCTCGGTGGATGCTGTGGACCGCTCTCGGGCTGCTCGCGGTGTTCGTGGCTCTCGCGGTCGGCGTGCTCGCAGCGCCCGATGCGCCGTGGACGCAGGGCCTCGACGACCTGTGGCGCAGAGGTGTCGGGGTCGGGCCGGAATCGACGCTGCCCGGCTTCGTGCTGGCGCAGATGTTCCAGCATCTCGGTCAGCTCCCTGGGGCGGTGCTCATGATGATCCTCCTCCCGCTGGTGCTGTCGCTGATGGGGCGTTGGCGTTCCGCGCTGTTCGTGATCGCGGTGCAGCTCGCCGGCCCAGGGCTGCTGTCGCAGCTCACGAAGAACCTCGTCGACAGGCCGCGCCCGGCCGAAGACGTGGCCGGTGGACTCTTCGGCCCGCTCGTGCAGGTCGACCACGGTTCGTTCCCGTCCGGACATTCCGTGAGCATGGCCGCGATCATCATCACGGTGCTCGCACTGATCCCGGCATCCGCGGTCTGGGCGCGCCGCGTCTGGATCGTGCTCGGAGTGCTCCTGGCCGTCGGCATGGTGTGGCAGCGCACGCTCATCAATGCGCACTGGTTCACCGACACGTGCGCCGGACTGATCGGCGGGGCGGCGGTCGCGTTCCTGCTCTGGTGGGCGTTCCTGCCCTGGCTGCGGCGCGATCAGGAGCGCCGCGTCTGGTTCCTTCGGAAAGGCTGATCTCTCGCCTTCGAATCGCGCGAACGGCTCCATCGCGCCCGGGGATGCAGCCCTTCGCGCGATTCGAAGAGCGTCAGGTGATGTAGATCTTGCGGAGGGTCTCGGTGACGGTCCAGGTGGTGCGCATGCCCTCGGCGAGGCGCACGACCGAGCCGGGACCGACCTCGAGGTCGGGCAGTCCGGACGAGGCGAACGCGATCGTGGCGCGGCCCGACAGCACGACGAACACCTCGTCGGCCTCGGTGTCGGTCGCGGTGCCGGGGGTCATCTCCCAGACGCCGATCTCGGTCCCGCCGAGTGTCGCGAGTTCCTGCGCGGCGGTCGTGGGCGCGCCGGCGAGCACCTCATCCGCAGGCAGTGACTCGTGTGCCAGAGGCAGGGTTGCGGCATCCAGTCCCGCCCCGGCGGCGAGACCGTTCACGAGTCGAAGCCCATGCCGACGGCGTCGAGCGTCTTGAGGAACAGGTTGCGCCTGCCCTCGTTGTGATCGGCCTGGTTCATCGCGGCGCGGACGAGGTTGACGCCGATCGAGGCGGCAGGCTCGGGCGGGAACGGGATGGGCTTCTCACGCACCATCCGCAGCGCGGTGCGCTCGGTCTCCTCACCGGACAGCTTGTCGAGCATGACGTCGGACGCGAAGCGTGCGGCCCCGACGCCGAGCCCGGTGAAGCCGGTCGCGTAGGCCACGCGGCCCTTGCGGGCGGTGCCGAAGAACGCGCAGAAGCGGCTCGACGAGTCGATCGCTCCGGCCCAGCGGTGGGTGAAGCGCAGGCCCTCCAGCTGCGGGAAGGTCGTGAAGAAGTGCGAGGCGAGCTTGCGGTGGCTCTCCATGCGGTCCTCGTACTCCGCGCGCACTTTGCCGCCGAAGTGGTAGATGGCGTCGTAGCCGCCGAACAGGATGCGGTTGTCGCCCGTGAGCCGGTAGTAGTGGAACTGGTTCGCGCTGTCGGCGAGCCCCTGTCGGTTCGACCAGCCGATCGAGGCCAGTTGCTCGGAGGAGAGCGGCTCGGTCATCAGCACGTAGTCGTACACGGGCACGGTCATCAGGCGGTTGCGTTTGAGGAGCGAGGGGAAGACGTTCGTCCCGAGCGCCACGGCATCCGCGATCACGCGGCCGTTCGCTGTGACCAGCGTGATCGGTCCCGATCCGTCGCCCTCGATGGCGCGGACCAGACTGTGCTCGTAGATCTCGACGCCCAGGTCGGCGGCCACGCGGGCCAGCTCCACAGCCAGCTTGGCCGGATGCACCATCGCGCAGCCGTCGCGGTCCCAGTCGCCGGCGAGGAACGTCTCGGAGTGCACCTCGGCCTGCACCGCTGCGCGGTCGAGGAAGCCCGGCTCATCGCGGTACCACTCCACCTGGTGGGGCTCGATGGCGACGGCCAGCTGTCCGGTGCGCTCGAACTCCGCATCCATCCGGTAGTGCTCGACGGTCTCGCCGATGGCGTCGAGGTTCGCGTGTCCCAGCTCTTCGAGGCGGTCGATCTCCTCCGGCCAGCGGTTCACGCCGTTCTCGTGTCCGTGTGTGAGGCTCGACTCGCAGAAGCCGCCGTTGCGGCCGGAGGCCGCCCAGGCGATGCGCGAGGCCTCGAGCAGCACGACGCGGCGTTCGGGGTCGCGCTCCTTGGCGCGCACCGCCGTCCACAGTCCGGCGTACCCGCCGCCGACGATGGCGAGGTCGGCGCGGACCGTGCCGTTCAGCCGCGGATGTGCCGGCCGGTCGACGTCGTCGAGCCAGAACACCCGCAGCGCGGTGTCGCGGAGGGAGTCGTCGATGACGGACGGCGACGGCTGCTGACGTTCGAAGACGGTGGTGCCCATGGTTTCTCTCCGTGGTGTGCGGGTGCGAGGTACGGGAGCGGGGTGCGCGTCAGCGCGTGCCCCAGTTGTAGAGGTCTTTGTAGAGACCGGCGTAGAGCATGCTCTCGGTGTGGGTGATGCCGGGGATGGTGCGGATGCGGGTCGCGATGAGGTCTATCAGGTGCTCGTCGTTCTCACACACGGCCTCGACGAGGATGTCGAACGTGCCGAGCGTGACGACGACGTACGCCAGCTCGGGGATCCGGGTGAGTTCTTCGGCGATCTCCCGCGGATCGCCCGAGACGCGGATTCCGATCATCGACATACGGTGGAAGCCGAGCTGCATCGGGTCGGTGACCGCGACGATCTGGATGATCCCGGCTTCGGTCATCCGCTGCACCCGCTGGCGCGCCGCAGCCTCGCTGAGGCCGACCTCGCGGGCGATCTCGGCGTAGGGGCGTCGCCCGTCCTCCTGCAGCAGCTCGACGATGCGCTTCGAGATGTCATCAAGGGCAGGCTGGGAAGACTTCGTACTCATGTGTCGATATTGTCAGTCATTCCCACCCTCTGCAACTGATTCAGTTGTTTCATATTGCTGGATCTTCAGATTCCGTACTGAAGTCGGTACGATGGCGCCATGCCCAGTCATCTTCTGAAGAACTCCGCGCCGCTGCAGAACTTCATCGGCGGCCGTTTCGTCGACGCGCGTGGTGCCGAGCGGATGCCGCTCCTCGATCCTGTCACCGAAGAGACGTACGGGGAACTCCCGGTGTCGGACGCCGTCGACGTCGATGCCGCCTACGCCGCCGCATCCGCCGCCTTCCCGATCTGGCGCGACACGACGCCCGCCGACCGCCAGCTGGCGCTGTTCCGCATCGCCGATGAGATGGAGGCGCGGGCGGAGGAGTTCGCCGACCTGGAATCGCAGGACACGGGTAAGCCGCGCGCGAGCCTGGTGGCCGACGAGATCATGCAGTCGGTCGACCAGTTGCGCTTCTTCGCGGGTGCGGCGCGCAGCCTCGAGGGTCGGGCGGCGGGGGAGTACCTCGCCGGGCATACCTCGTTCGTGCGGCGCGAGCCCGTCGGCGTGATCGGTCAGGTCACGCCGTGGAACTACCCGCTGAACATGGCCGTGTGGAAGATCGCCCCCGCGCTGGCCGCCGGCAACACCGTCGTGCTGAAGCCCGCGGAGTCCACGCCACTGACCACGCTGTTGCTCGCGGAGATCGTCGCGCTGCATACGCCGGCCGGGACGCTCAACGTCGTGCTCGGCGACCGTGACACCGGTGTCGCGCTGGTCGAGCACCCGACGCCGCAGATGGTGGCGATCACCGGTTCCGTGCGGGCCGGTATGGCCGTGGCTCGTTCGGCGGCGAACGACGTCAAGCGGGTGCACCTCGAGCTCGGCGGCAAGGCTCCGGCGATCGTGTTCTCGGATGCGTCGATCGAGAAGGCCGTCGAGGGCATCATCACCGGTGCCTTCTTCAACGGCGGACAGGACTGCACCGCCGCCACCAGGGTGCTGGTGCACGGATCGAAGCACGACGAGCTGGTCGCCGCTCTGGTCGCCCGGGCGAAGACGCACGCTCGCACCGGCGGCCCGCACGAGGAGGGGGTGCTGTACGGGCCCCTGAGCAGTGCGGCGCAGCTCTCGCAGGTGCAGGGATTCATCGACCGGCTCCCCGCGCACGCGACGATCGAGACCGGCGGACGCCGCCAGGGCGATCGAGGGTACTTCTGGGAGCCCACGATCGTGTCGGGAGTACGACAGGACGACGAGGTCGTGCAGGGGGAGATCTTCGGACCCGTGCTCACGGTGCAGGCGTTCTCGGAGGACGACGAGGCTCTGCGGATGGCGAACGACGTGCCCTACGCGCTCGCCGCCTCGGTGTGGACCACGGATCATGCCCGGGCGATGCGGTTCTCTCGCGACCTCGACTTCGGCTGCGTGTGGATCAACACCCACATCCCGTTCGTGTCGGACATGCCCCACGGCGGGTTCAAGCACTCCGGCTACGGCAAGGACCTGTCGCAATACGGGTTCGACGACTACACCCGCATCAAGCACGTCATGAGCGCTCTCGACTGAGCGGTGCCGGAGGTTCCGGAAGGCGGGACGGCAGGCGGGACGGAGGCTCCGGAAGGCGCGAGGTCAGGCAGGACGGAGGTGCCGGAAGGTGCGAGGTCAGGTGCCGAGCAGCTTCACGCGACGATGCTCGCGCAGTGTGAGCTGGGGGCGTTCCTCGATCTTGATCGCGCCGTCTTCGATCCAGCCGTGGCGGGCGTAGAACGAATCGGCGCGTTCGTTGCCGTCGAGCACCCAGAGGTAGGCGCGGTTGTGGCCGGCCTCGGCGATCCGCTGTTCGGCGGCTTCCAACAGGGCGTGACCCGCGCCCGTAGACCAGGCGGCGGGATCGGCGTAGATGCCGTACACCTCGCCGTCGGCGACCCCGTCGGGGTCGCGTCCGGAGCCGAGTGAAGCCCATCCGACGATACGGTCGTCGCGCAGGGCGACGACGGTCCCGAGGCTCGTCGGCAACGGTTCGGCGAGGGTGCGACGCCAGCCCACAGCTCTCTCGTCGATGGAGAGGCCGTCGAGCACGGCTTGGTCGATGAGCCCGCGATAGGCGACCTGCCACGAGCGGACATGCACCCCGGCGATGTCGTCGGCGTCCTCCGCGCGGGCGCTGCGGATCTCCAGGGAGCTCATCCATCCACCCTACGGTGAACCGCAGACGGGAGAAGGGGGCGGTCGACGCCGATCAGCTCACGTTCTTCTTGAGCCACGGCAGCGGGTCGACGGGCGCGGTGTTGATGTGCACCTCGAAGTGCAGGCAGGAGCCGAACACGTAGCCGGTCGATCCGACGTCGCCGATGTACTGCCCCTCGTCGACGCAATCACCGACCTCGACCGCACGGCTTCCGTACGTCATGTGCGAGTAGACCGTACTCACGGCCTGCCCGTCGACGATGCTCTCGATCTGGATCGTCACGCCGTAGCCCTGGTAGCTCTCCGTGGACCGTGAGACGCAGCCCTTCATGGCGGCGTTGATCGGTGTGCCGACCGGGGCGGCGAAGTCCTGCCCGAGGTGCGAACGTCCCGGCCGCGAGGCGCCGAAGCCATCGGTGAACGAGTAGGTCCCATCGGCCATCGGCATCACGATGCGTCCGGCGAGGGGGATGTCCATCGCGCTCGAGAGCGGCATGCCGGCGGCGACTGCTGCGGCGGCGGCGCGCGAACGGGTCTCCTTGATCTCCTCGGGCGTGGTCGCGGAGAAGTTGCCCCGTGGGTCGATCACAGCGCGGATCTCGGACTTCGCCGTGTAGGACTGCGCGGTGCCGTCGGCGAGGGTCGAGACGCTGGAGCTGGCGGCGGCGGCAGGGCCACCCGCGGGGTTGAGGGCGGGAAGCGCTGCCCCGGTGATCATCACGCCGATCGCCAGCGTGGCGCCGAGTGCCTTGGTCTTCGCCCACTGGCGCTTCTGTCGCCGGGCCTCGCCGCGAGAGGTCGGGGCCGTCTTCGGCGTCGACTTCGGTGCCATGTGGCGGGGGCGCAGGCGAGGATCCCAGGTGCGAGGGGTGTGGGGTGCCTGTGCCTGTGCCTGTGCCTGTGCGCGAGGGGGAGCCGCGTCGGGTGCGGCCTGGTCTGTCTCCGGCGTGGGGGATGTGGGGGTTGCAGAGGATGCGGGTTCCGGGTCTGCTGCGGAGGCGGCGGCCGGATCGGTTTCCGGGGTCGTCTCCGGTGCCGCAGCAGCACGGACGGTGTTCGCCGGGCGGTGACTCTGCGAGTCCGCGGAAACGGAGCGCCGCAGGTCACGCCGCAAAAGCGGTCGGGACGAGTCAGGGACTTCGGTGGGAGCTTCCGAGGCGTCGAGATCGCGCTCGGGTGGCAGGAAATTCGTGACGGGATCCTTCCGGGAGGCTGGCGTGCGCGGCGGTCGATCCCCCCGGATGCCACCGTTACCGATCTGTAATTTAATTCGCGAAACCGTGAGCGTCAAATCGAGGGCGGATGAATCGACTCGCCTCTCGGCCATCGGTGCTCTTGCTCATGGGCTTCTGTGCGGGTCGTGTCGATGCTCATGTATCGATTCTGCTTCCGGCGTCGGACCTTCGGGGGCGGCGGCATCACGCCTTTACCCGAGATGTGGAAAGACGGATTCGAGGCGAGTTCGTGGAGGAGGCGTGAGGTCAGCACGTGTTCCAGAATATTGCTCTGATCGGGGTTTATCCGGGGAGAAATGTCGGCACCCCCGGGTTGACTCGACCCATGAACAACCCCGTGGAAGTGCTCGAACAGGTGGTGACCGACTTGGATGCCGTGTTGCACTCTGACGCGATGGCGGTGATGTCCGATGCGGTGAAGATGGACCTGTTGCGTGTGGCGGGCGAGGTGCAGCGGCGGGCGGAGGCAGTCGTCGTGGAGGCGGTCGCGTCGGTCGATGGGCGTCCCGCCGGGTCGGGAGAGGCCGGATTCTGCGGGAAGTTCGGGTGCCGGACGATGAGCGAGTTGCTGCAGCGGGTCCTGCGGACGGACGGGCCCGGTGCAGGGCGGATGCTGAAGGCGGCGCGGGCGGTGCGCCGGGAGGTGGAGTTGTCATCCGGGTTCCGCTCGCCCGCGCGATGGCCCGAACTGCGGGCGGCGCTACTCGACGGGGCCGTCGGGGTGGCCGGGTTGTTGGCCGCGATCGGGCCGGTGGAACAGGCCGGGATCCGTGTCGGGACAGCAGACCGGTTGCTCGTGGACGGGGAGTTGGCGGCTTACTCGCGGGGGATCCCGGCCGCGGGTGCGGGAACGCAAGACGTTCTAGGGGCGGATTCGGGTGCGGGCGTCGAAGGAGACTCCGCGCCGGCGGCGACGCCGGAGGACTTGAGGATTCTGGCGCAGGTCATCGTGCAGTACCTCGATCCTGATGGAGCCGAACCCGCGGACGACATCGCGATGCGCGCCCGGGGGATCGTCCTCGGGCGGGCGAAAGACGGGGTCATCCCGGTCCGAGGCGGGCTCCTGCCCGAAGTCGCGGGACAACTGCAACGCATCTTCGACGCCTACCTGAATCCGAACGTCGACGGGCCTCCCCTCCCCGGAGTGGTGTTCCGACCCTCGGAAGAATCACACTGTCGAGATACCGAGCCCACGGGGATGGACGACGGTGACCTTCCATCCGGTGATCCGGGCCGAATGGTCGACGCCCGATCTCGGGCGCAGAAGCAGCACGACATCCTCGCCGCCGCGCTCGGGATCGCCGCCCGCCATGACGACATGCCTCGCCTCGGAGGCGCCGCCCCGACCCTGGTCGTGACCGTCGCTGCCGACGACTACGCCACGGGAAACGGATGGGCCCACATCGACGGCATCGACACCCCCGTTCCCATCCGGGTCGCCGCGCACACCGCCTGCGCCGGCGGAATACAGCGCGTGATGTTCGACTCCGGCGGGCGCATCATCGGGATCGGCGCCACCGACCGGATCTTCACCGCCCATCAACGCCGCGCGATCGCCATCCGCGACGGGGAATGCCTCATTCCCGGCTGTCATGTCCCCGCCACGTGGTGCGAGATCCACCACGTCCAAGAGCATGCGCGCGGCGGGCCCACCCACACCGACAACGGCGTCGCTCTCTGCTGGCACCACCACCGCACCCTCGGCACCAGCGGATGGGAGATCCGCATGCGCCACGGCATCCCGCACATCCGTGGCCCCGCCTGGTGGGACCCGACCCGGCAGTGGCGAACGCGGCGATCCCGAGGTGGCGAGCGCAGAGAGCCGGCCATCAGCCGCGCGGCACCACTCAGAGTGTGACGCCACCACTCAGGGTGTGAATTGTTGCCACCGAGCCGACTCGAGCCGAGCTGAGCCGAGCCGTGCCGTGCCGTGCCGTGCCGTGCCGTTTCGAGCCGAGCCGCGCCGACTCGAGGCTCTGATCGTGACCGTGACCGTGACTTGCCCCACGGCATTCACCGGCACCGGAATCGGCGCGAAGTCTCGACTGGTGCGACGCGATGTGGCATGCTGGCGGGCACTGCGCCCGCCTCAGAAGCCGGGTGAAGTACGCGAAACGAGAGGCGCCTCCGGAACACCTATGTCCAGACCACTCGCGGGACCGCAGGGCCTGCTACGCACGCTCAACGGCCGCGCGATCCTGGAGGCCCTCGCCCGCAGCGGCCCGCAGACCCGCTCGGAGTTGATGTCCGCCACGGGGTTGTCGCGTACCGCTGTGACTCAGGTGCTGCGGATGCTCGAGAACGCCGGAGCAGTCGCGCCTGCGGGAGTGGACCGGGACACGAGGGGTCCCGCCGCCGGACGTGTGGCCCTGCATCCGCGCCTCGGATTCGCCGCGGCCGTGCACGTCGATCACCACGCGGCGCACGTCGTGCTGGTCGACGCGACCGGGATCGTGCGGGCGGAGGCGCACTCGCCCTTCCCCGACGCCGAGAACCGTGTCGCCCACATCGTCGGGCTCGTCGATGAGTGCCGCCGTTCGTTGAAGGCGGCGAAGGGCGCCGTGCACCTCGCGGTCGTCGGGGTGCCCGGCATCGTCACCGCTGACGGAGGCATCCGTGACGACCTCGGTCCCGACGGCGGCGCCTTCCGTGCGGCACTGGCCGCGGCCCTCGACTGTCCTGTCCGCATCGAGAACGACGTCAACCTCGCGGCCCTCGCCGAACTCACCGGCGGCGGAGGAGGAAGCCTCACCAGCTTCGCGCTGTTGCTCCTCGACGACGGACTCGGAGCGGGCATCGTGATCGACGGCGCGCTGCACCGTGGATTCTCCGGCGTCGCCGGTGAGGTCATGTACCTGCCGCAGACCCCCATCCCGATCGGTGCTCCCCTCGTGGGCGATGCGGTCGTCAGCGACCTCGCGCTCGGCGTCGGTCGCGATCCCGCCGCGTCTCTCCGCGATCATCTGGAGGCCGCAGCTCTCGGAGACGATGGGGCGCTCCAGATCATCTCCGAGGTCGCCCGCCGCATCGTTCTCGTGGCCGGAAGCGTGGGGCTGGTGCTCGACCCTGAGGCGTTCGTCCTCGGCGGCAAGGCGGCTCATCCCGTGCTCGTCGCTGCCATCGAGCGCATCGCCGGCGAGTATGAGGCGCAGCTCCCGCTGCGTTTCCTCGTCTCCTCCTTCGGGCCTGAGGCTCCGCTCATCGGCGCCGTCGACCAGGCCGCGGCCGCACTCCGAGGCGACCTCTTCACCCGGATCCTCACCCCCGCCCCCAAAAGCGCACGCTGAACACCCCGCCCCCCAACGCCTGCTGAACACCACCCGCCGAACATCGCCCGCCCGAGCAGTGTCGCTCGAACCACCCGACAGGACTCCCGATGACCGCACCGTCCGATCTCGCCGACCGACTCGGCCTCCCGCCCGGCGCACGGGCGATCATCCTCAATGCGGACGACTTCGGCATGTGCCACGCGGCGAACACCGCGATCATGGATCTGCTCACATCCGGGAGCATCGACTCGTCGACCGTGATGGTCCCGTGCTCGTGGTCGCCGGAGGCGCTCGCCTTCGCCGCATCCCGCACCGATCTCGATATCGGCGTGCATCTCGTGCTCACCAGCGAATGGGCGCGCTACCGGTGGCGCCCGCTCACCGGCACCGCCACGACCCTTGTCGATGATGCGGGCTTCTTCCCGACCGAAGTGCTCTCCGTCGAGCGGAACGCCGCCGACGACGACGTCGCTGCCGAACTCGCCGCTCAGGTGCAGGCCGCGCTCGATGCCGGCGTCGATGTGACGCATCTCGACAATCACATGGGTTCGGTCTACGGACTCGTGACCGGACGCGGCTTCCTCCAGCCGGTGTTCGAGCTCGCTGCACGCCACGGCCTCCCGTTCCGGCTGCCCCGCAGCATGGACGGCGTGGGCGAGGACTCCGCGCTCCAGTCTCAACTCGATGCCGCGGCAGCGGCCGCCGATGCTTCCGGCGTCGAGATCATCGACCGGCTCTGGTCGCACCCGTTCGAGCTGCTGCGTGAAGGCACGCCGGACGAGGAGACGTACGCGCAGATGCGTGACGGCTTCATCGCGCTGTTGCGCGCGGTGCCGGCAGGGGTCACGGAGATCTACCTCCATCCGATGGTCGACGACGATGAGCTCCGCGCCGCCGTGGACTTCAGCGCGACGAAGCGCGGATATGAGCTTCGTCTGCTGAAGGACCCCGCGGTCCGGCAGGCCATCGACGATGAGGGGCTCGTGCGCATCGGCTGGCGCGACCTGCGCGACCTGCAGCGGGGACGCGACCTGCAACGGGGAGACGCGCGGTGACCTCCCTGGGCGATCGGGTGCGCGACCGACGCCTCGACGCGGCCCCGAGCAGGTCGCAGGTGATCGCCTTCGGAGCCTCGGGCTTCCCGACGCAGCTGATGGCGCAGACGTTCTCGGCCTTCGTCGTCTACTTCTACGTCTCGCACCTCGCCGTACCGGCCACGTGGGTGGCGGTCGCGATGATCGCTCACGGCATCCTGAACGCCGTGCTCAACCCCGTCGTCGGCACGATCTCCGACCGACTGCGCACTCCGTGGGGCCGGCGCATCCCGTGGATCGGCCTGGGCATCGTGCCGCTGGTCGTCGCATTCGCGCTGGTCTGGATGCCGCCGGAGCTCCCCGTCGCCGGCCTCATCACCTGGTTCCTGGTCGTCGTGGCGGTGTACGACATCGCGTTCGTCGTGGTGGTGCTGAACATCTCGGCGCTGTTCCCCGAGATGTTCCGCACCACGGAGGAACGCGCCCGCGGCAACGTGCCGCGACAGATCTTCGCGATCTTCGGCATGGTCCTGGGCACCGCGGGCGCCCCTGCGCTGTACAGCGCGATCGGGTGGCCAGGAATGGCCTTGGTTCTCGGCGCCGTCTGCCTGGTGCTGCTCGTCTGGTCGTTCTTCGGCGGGATGATCGAGCGCCGGCTTCCGGATGCGGAGTCGACGGCATCGTCGGAAGCGATGCGCTGGGCAGACCAGCTGAAGTACACGTTCCGCAACCGGGCGTTCGTTCCGTATGTGCTCGGTTCGCTGTTCGTGCAGACCTCGATCGCGGTGATCCTCGCCGCGATCCCCTTCTACGTGCGCTACTCCCTGCATGCGCCGGAGGGGCAGGGCAGCCTGCTGCTCGGTGCCATCTTCGCCACCGCGATCCCGTCGATCATGCTGTGGAGCGCGGTCGTCCGCCGCACCTCCCCCCGCACCGCTGTGCTGTGGAGCGTCGCGGTGTTCGGGGTGTCCGTGCTCGGCTACCTCGCGCCGTCGAACGTGATCGGCGCGGCGCTGGTCGGGATCGCGGTCGGCGTGGGGGTCGGGGGCCTGCTGCAGTTGCTCGAGGTCATGCTCGCGCAGATCATCGACGACGATGCCGTGCGCACCGGTCACCGTCGCGAAGGCGCCTACTTCGGGGTGAACGGGTTCGTGGTGCGCGGCTCGGTGGTGCTGCAGGCGATCGTCGCTGCCGTGGTGCTCACGGCCTCCGACTTCGACGCCGCCCGCGGTGACACGCAGCCCGACAGCGTCGACGGCGGCATCCGGTTGATGCTCGCGGTGATCCCGCTCGGGTTCACCGCCCTCGCCTGGCTCTGCTTCTGGGCGTACCCGATCCGCTCCCGCGACCTCTGACCGTCAGGGGCGAGCGGCCTGCCGCGCTTCCCACCCCGTGCGCACCATCTCGTCGACCGAGTACCGCATGGTCCAGTCGAGGTCGCGGGCTGCGAGCTCACCGGTCGCGACGATGCGGTCGGGGTCACCGGGGCGACGCGGGCCGATCTCGGGCGTGAAGTCGATGCCGGTCACGCGGGCGACGGCATCCATGATCTGCTTCACACTCAGTCCGTCGCCGGAGCCGAGGTTGTAGGCGGCTTCGATCGGGCGGCCGTCGGACAGACGCTGCGCGGCCGCGACGTGGGCGGCCGCGATGTCGCCGACGTGCACGTAATCGCGCACGTTCGTCCCGTCTTCCGTCGCGTAGTCGTCGCCGTTGATGCGGGGCGTCTTCCCGGCCAGCAGCGCCTCGAACACGATCGGGAAGAGGTTGTGCGGGCTGACGTCGTAGACCGTCGGATCGGCGGAGCCCACCACGTTGAAGTACCGCAGAGAGGTGTGTCGCAGGGGCCGCTCGGATTCCGCCGTCGCGATCGCCTGGTCGCGCAGCAGCCATTCGCCGATGAGCTTCGATTCGCCGTAAGGGCTGGCCGGCTTCTTGGCGGTGTCTTCCACGACGAGGGCCACATCGGGCGTGCCGAACACGGCGGCGGAGGAGGAGAACACGATGTTCGAGACTCCCGCGGCCTCCATGGCCTCGAGGATCACCCGCGTGCCCTCGACGTTCTGCGCGTAGGTGTGCAGGGGGCGGTGCATCGAGACGCCGGCGTACTTGAAGCCCGCGACGTGGATCACACCCTCGGCACCGTGGTCGCGCAGCGTCTTCTCGACCAGCTCACGGTCCAGGATGCTGCCCCGCACGAATGTCACGCCCTCGGGCACGAAGGACTCGACGCCGCTGGACAGGTCATCGAGCACGACCGGGGTGAGCCCGGCATCCGCGAGAGCGCGGACGACGTGGGCGCCGATGTAGCCGGCGCCTCCGGTGACTATCCAGGACATTGCATTCCTCTCCTGCCGCGGAGTCGTCGCGGCCCGATGGATCATTCTGTCAGGCGTCGCGGCGGGGGCCGGCCGACGGGGTGACCGTGAACAGGAGGGGCGGCGCGAACCGCGACTTCGCGAAGTCGGCGTTCACGGCATCCGACACCGATGCGACGGCAGCCTGCTCGACGAGGGCGATCGCGGCACCTCCGAACCCACCGCCGGTCATCCGTGCACCGAGGGCGCCGGCGCTCAGAGCGGTGTCGACAGCGGTGTCCAGTTCGGGGGTCGAGATCTCGAAGTCGTCGCGCATCGATGCGTGCGAGGCGACCAGGAGGTCGCCGATCGCTCGGACGCCCTGCTCGCGCAACACCCGCACGGTGTCGAGGACCCGCTGGTTCTCGGTCACGATGTGACGCACGCGCCGGAAGGTGACCTCGTCCATCAGCTTCTGAGCGCGCGGCAGGTCGTCGATCGAGATGTCGCGCAGCGCAGGCACTCCCATGATCGAGGCGCCGAGTTCGCACGAGGCCCGGCGTTCGCGGTAGCCGCCGGTGGAGTGGGCGTGCTTCACACGGGTGTCGATCACGAGGATCGCGAGGCCTGCCTCGGCGACGCCGAGAGGCACGAGCCGGGTCTCCAGTGTGCGGCAGTCGAGGAATATCGCGGTGTCGGGCCGGCCGAGCATCGACGCCATCTGGTCCATGATCCCTGTGGGGGCGCCGACGGCTTCGTTCTCGGCCCGTCGTCCGATGCGGGCAAGGGCCGTTCCGTTGAACCCGGTGCCCCACAGGTCGTTCAAGGCGGAGGATGTCGCCCCCTCGATCGCGGCCGAGGACGAGAGCCCGGCGCCCACGGGCACGTCGGAGGCGATGGCGATGTCCATCCCGCCGAACGGTCCGCGCTCGGCGGCCGCCTGACCGAGCGCCCAGGCGACCCCGAGCGGGTAGGCGGCCCACTCCGGGACGGCCGGATGCGAGCCGGGTGCAGTGGGGAAGAGCCGGTCGAGCTCGTCGAGGGCGACCTCGACCGGTTCTTCGGCGAATGTGGAGCCGACCAGGACGCGACCGCGGTCGTCATCGCGCCGACCGACCGCGGCCACCGTGCGCTGCGGGATGGCGAACGGCAGCACGAACCCGTCGTTGTAGTCGGTGTGCTCGCCGATGAGGTTCACGCGCCCGGGCGCCGACCAGACTCCGTCGGGTTCACGCCCGGTCAGGCGGGTGAAGAGGGCGAGGGCATCGTCGTGTGCGGCGGTCATGCAGAATCTCCGGTGTCGGGCTGGTCGTGCGAGGCGCGCTCGATCGCTTCGCGGAGGCGTGCGGCACCGACTTCCGGAGGCACTTCGGCGGCCCAGGCCCACATCGCCGCTTCCGAGCCGGCGAGGAATTTCAGCTTGTCGGCGGCACGGCGCGGGCTCGTGAGTTGAAGGTGCAGGCGCACGGTGTCGCGCCCGACGTGCACGGGGGCCTGGTGCCACGCGGCGATGTAGGGCGTCGGGGAGTCGTAGAGGGCATCGACGCCGCGCAGCAGCCGCAGGTAGAGCGGGGCGAGCTCGTCACGCTCGGCTTCAGTGGTCTCGGCGAAGTCGGGCACGTGGCGGTGCGGCATCAGGTGCACCTCGAGCGGCCAGCGTGCGGCGAACGGCACGAAGGCGGTCCAGTGCTCGCCGCGGAACACCACGCGCTCGGACGCCTGCTCGGACTCGAGGATGTGCTGGAACAGGTCGGGGGCGGTGCGGCCGATCGCCTCCAGCACGCGGGTGGTGCGCGGGGTCACATACGGGTAGGCGTAGATCTGCCCGTGCGGGTGCGGCAGGGTCACGCCGATCGCCTCGCCCCGGTTCTCGAACGGGAAGATCTGCTCGATGCCGGGCAGCTGCGAGAGTGCGGCGGTGCGGTCGGCCCATGCCTCGATCACGGTACGCGCCCGGGTGACGGTCTGTGTACCGAAGGATCCGGCATGCTCGGGGCTGAAGCAGACGACCTCGCAGCGGCCGACGGCGGTGCGCGTGCGGCCGAGGCCGAGGGCCGCGAGGTCGTCGAGCCCGCGAGGAGCGTTCGACGCCCGGGGTGCGGCGCCCGTCGCTGCGGCCAGGGCGGGTCCGAACGCGGGCGAGCGGTTCTCGAACACGGCGACGTCGTACCGCGAGGGCACCTCGGAGGGGTTTCCGGGTGTCTGCGGGGCCAGCGGGTCGGCTTCTGCGCCGGGCATCATCACGCGGTTCTGTCGGTTCGCGGCGACCGTGATCCAGTCGCCGGTGAGCACGTCGAGACGCATCGTCGCGGTCTCCGGGCGGGGGTCGAGGGCGCGCGCGTCGACGGCTCGGTCGGCGCCCAGGGCGGTGCCGGGGTCGTCGTAGTAGATGAGGTCGCGGCCGTCGGCGAGGGTGGTGGCGCGTCTGACGACGCCGGCGCCGAGAGTCTCGGTACGCAACTCAGGAAGATCGTCCGTGTTCACGTCAACATGGTACGCACAGCGCCGTGGTAACGTCAACATGACGGAGTTGCGCGCACGCCTCTGAGATAGAAGGCGGGGCCCGCGCGACGTCGTAGCGGATGGAGGATGAGGTGGGGCAGAGCAGACGCGACCGCGTCGACGGATCGGGGTCGAACCGTCGGAATCCCCCGTCCGGACGTGTGTCCATGGCCATGGTCGCTGCCCGTGCCGGTGTCTCGGGACAGACTGTCTCGCGGGTCGTCAACGGCAGCCCCCGCGTCGACCCCGACACCCGTGCCCGCGTCGAGCACGCGATGGGGGAGCTCGGTTATCGCCCCCACCGCGCGGCCCGAGCCCTGCGCACCGGGCGCTCGCAGACGATCGGACTCGTCGTCACCACCCTCGCCACCGTCGGCAACTCCCGGATGTTGCAGGCCACGGCCGAAGCTGCGGCGGAACGGGGGTACGCGGTGACCCTCGTGACCGCCACCCGCGGCGTCGCTGACGCGTTCGATCGGCTCGCGGAGCAGGAGGTCGACGGTGCGATCGTCCTGAACGAGGCATCGGCCCTGGTCTCCGACGCGCAGCGGCCTGCCGGGCTGCACCTCGTGGTCGTCGACGCCTCGAGCGAGGACGGGGTCACGTCGGTGCACAGCGATCACGCGGGCGGCGCCGCCGCAGCCACACGCCGGCTTCTCGCCCTCGGGGGAGGCGGGGTGCATCATCTCGCCGGTCCAGCCGACTCCTTCGCGGCGGCCGAGAGGGAACGCGGATGGCGGGAGACGCTCGTCTCCGCCGGCGTCCGTCCGCCCGCCGTCGTCCGGGGTGACTGGAGCGCTGACTCGGGCTACGCCGCCGGCGCGGAACTGCGCATGGCATCCGCCGTCTTCTGCGCCAACGATCAGATGGCGCTCGGGCTGCTGCGGGCGCTGTCCGACTACGGCCGTCGGGTGCCGGAAGACGTCGGCGTGATCGGTTTCGATGATGTGCCGGACGCCGCGAACTACCGCCCGCCGCTGACCACCATCCGGCAGGACTTCGCCGCGCTCGCCCAGCGTGCGGTGTCAGCGCTGGTGGACGCGATCGAAGGCGCTGCGCCCGCAGAGGGATCCGGAGTCATCCCGACGGCACTCGTCGAGCGCGCCAGTACCGCGTCGCGCTGATTCCCGTGCGGGCCGGCCGCCCCGCGCAGCGAACCGGTCGGCGGCCCTGCGCGTCGAATCGGTCGGCCGTCCTGTGCGTCGAATCGTACGACGCGGCTGCGCGCACGCTGCAGCGTCCGCCGTGCGCAATCGTCTGCCTGCCAGCGGGCCGATCGTGGGATCCCCACCCATGGTTGCGATCGTCGCTCATCTCATGCCATGATCTCGGAAAGGGCTTTCCCATCCGAGACTGAGGTGAGCATGAGCACCCTGCGCCTCCTCCGCGCGAACGGCGATGTCGCTGACGTCGCCCTCAACGACTCCGGCACCTACACGCGCCCGACCGGCCCGCTGCAGAGCCGCGTCGCGTATGCCGCCGCACACGTCGTGCCGAAGGTGCACGCCGACAACACTCCCGGGCAGGCGGCCGACATCGACTGGGACGCCACGCTCGCGTTCCGCCGCAACGTGTACTCGTGGGGTCTCGGCGTCGCCGATGCCATGGACACCGCGCAGCGGAACATGGGGTTGGACGCCGCTGCCACCCGCGAGCTGATCGCCCGCAGCGCCGAGGTCGCCCGTGAGGAGGGCGGATCCGTCGTGGTGGGTGTCAACACCGACCACATCGCCGAACCGCACATCTCGCTCGACCAGCTCATCTCCGCCTACCTCGAGCAACTGCACTTCACCGAGGAGCAGGGCGCCGGCCCCGTGCTCATGGCCTCCCGTCACCTGGCCCGTGCCGCGACGGACGCGGACGACTACCGGCGTGTGTATCGAGAAGTCCTCTCGCGTGCGACCACTCCGGTCGTGCTGCATTGGCTCGGTGCGGCGTTCGATCCCGAGCTCGCGGGCTACTTCGGCGCCGACGACTGGCAGGCGGCGTCGGACGTGCTCCTGGAGATCATCGCCGAGAATCCGGACAAGGTGGCGGGAGTCAAGATGAGCCTGTTGAACGCCGAGTCCGAGGTCTCGGTACGCGATCGTCTCCCCGAGGGCGTCCGGATGTTCACGGGCGACGACTTCAACTACGTGAGCCTGATCGGAGGTGCCGCGGCGGGCTCGTCGACTGCACGCGATCTCGCCGAGCGGACGGCTCCCTCGCGTGAACAGGCCGTGCACTCGGCGACAGGTCGTGCACTCGGGGAAGACACGGGGGACGCAACGGGCGTGCGCACGCACTCCGACGCCCTGCTCGGCGCCTTCGCTGCGATCACCCCGGTCGCGTCGGCGGCGATCCAGGCACTCGACGCCGGCGACCCGGAACGGTATCGACGCATCCTCGGACCGACCGAGGAACTGAGCAGGCAGGTCTTCGCGACTCCCACGTTCTACTACAAGACGGGCGTCGCCTTCCTTTCGTGGATGAACGGCCATCAGCCCGGTTTTCAGATGGTGGGCGGGCTGCACTCCGCGCGCAGCCTGCCGCACCTGAGCCGGATCATCGAGCTCGCCAACGCCTCCCTGGCGCTGGAGCAGCCCGACCTCGCCCGCGAGCGGTGGCACGGCATGCTGCGTCTGAACGGCGTGGACGCATGAGCCTCCCCTCCCAGGCCCAGGCCCAGGCCCAGGCCCAGGGCCAGGCGCCGGTGCAGGCCCAGGGCCAGGCGCCGGCCCCGGACCCGCGCCTGTCGATCAATCAGGCGACCATCAAGCATGCCGACCTCGCGACGGCCCTGCGGGTCACGACGGCCGCGGGTGTGGAGGCGATCGGACTGTGGCGTGAGCCGGTGAACGACGTCGGCCTCGATGTCGCGGCCCGCATGCTCGGCGACTCGGGCCTGCGCTTCTCGACGCACTGCCGTGGGGGTTCTTCACGCTGCCGGACGGGGCGGAGCGGGCGGCGGCGCTGGACGACAACCGCCGGGCGATCGAGGAGACCGCGACGCTGGCCGCGGCCGGTGCCGAGGGGTCGACCGCTGTGCTCGTCCTGGTCGCGGGCGGCCTGCCCGCGGGGTCGCGCGACCTGATCGGGGCTCGGCAGCGCGTGCGCGATGCGATCGGTGTGCTGGCTCCCGAGGCGAAGGCGGCCGGTGTGACGCTCGCGATCGAACCGCTGCACCCGATGTACGCGTCCGATCGCGCCGTCGTCTCGACGCTCGGCCAGGCGCTCGACATCGCCGGGGACTTCGATCCGGAGGTGGTCGGCGCCGCCGTCGACACCTTGCACATCTGGTGGGATCCGCAGGTGCTCGAGCAGATCGCGCGGGCCGGTCGTGAAGGACGCATCGCCACGTACCAGGTGTGCGACTGGAAGACGCCTCTCGCATCCGACGTGTTGCTCTCACGGCACTACACCGGCGAGGGCGTGATCGATTTCGGCACCCTCACCCGCGCAGTGGTCGCGACCGGGTACGACCGCGACATCGAGGTCGAGATCTTCAACGCCGAGATCTGGGCCGATGATCCCGAGAGCGTGGTGCGCCGCACCGCCGAGACGTTCGCCGCCGCGGTCTCCCCGCATCTCGCGTGAAGGTGTTCGGACACCGGTCTCGTACCGCCTCTCAGGAGGATGCACGGATGCAGGGAGAAGACCGCGGATCCGGGCCGACAGCCGTGCATCCACCCGACGTCCGTACCGGCGGGCGCACGTGTCGGGAAGTAGGATCTGGGTCATGACCAAGCCCGCAACGTCCGCGGAGCGGCCGTCGCCGACGCGGTCTCCGCGCCACGCCCGGGGGCCGGCGCCCACACTGCACGACGTCGCCCGAGAAGCCGGGGTCTCCCTGGCGACAGCTTCCCGGGTGCTCAACGGTTCCGAGCGCCGAGTCGCCGAGTCGTTCCGGGAACGCGTCGAATCAGCGGCGGAGAAGCTCGGATACACCGCGAACGTCTCGGCCCAGTCGATCGCCCGCGGCACATCACCGGTCGTCGCCCTCCTCGTCGCCGATATCGCCGACCCCTACTTCGGGTTGATCGCGTCGGGTGTGGCCCGCGGCGCCGACGAGGAGGGCCTGGTCGTGACGATCGCGATCACCGAGCGCGACCAGGCGCGTGAGGCACGGATCGTGCGTGCGCTTCGCGGGCAGCGGCCGCGAGGTCTGATCCTCGCCGCCTCGCGCACACAGGAGCCCACGGAGACCGAGACCGCGCAGGAACTCGCGGAGTTCGTCCGCCTGGGCGGCCGGGTCGTGGCGTTCGGGCCGGATGGCGAGGGCGAGCGTCGAATCGAGATCGACAACCGCGCCGGGGCGGAGGCGCTCGGCCGACGGATGGCCGAGCTCGGGTACCGTTCGGCGATCGCGCTCGGGGCGGCGGCCGGAGTCCGGACCTCGGATGATCGTCTGGCCGGCTTCCACGCCGGGTTCGAGGCGGCAGGCGGTGCGGTCGAGAGCGTGCGACGGGGTGACTTCCGCCGGGAGTCGGGGGCGGCCCAGATGAGAGAAGCTCTCGTCGACGGCATCGAACCCGGCACCCTGATCTTCGCGATCAGTGACGTGGTGGCCCTCGGTGCGATGTCCGCGATCCGTGAATCCGGGCGCGAGGTCGGCAGCGACATCGCGGTCTGCGGGTTCGACGACGTGCCGGCGAGCAGTGACGCCACCCCGCGGTTGACGACCGTGCGCGTGCCGTTGAGCGAGGTCGGATATCAGGCTTTCCGCGCGACGGTCGATGCGGAATGGGAGCAGGCGCCCCTGCCGCTCGAGATCATCGTGCGCGACAGCACCCCGGGGATCACCCGGTGACGCGGGTCGTGCTGGCCCCGGACAGCTTCAAGGGCACGATCACGGCGGCGGATGCCGCGACGGCCCTCGCCGACGGCTGGGCGACGGTCGATCCCACCGCCGAGTTCGTGCACCGGCCGATGGCGGACGGAGGCGAGGGCACGGTGGCTGCGTTCGAGGCGGCGGTGCCCGGCGCCGTGCGGATGCCGATCACGGTCGACGGACCGGCCGGCGAGAAGATCGACACCTCCTGGTTGCTGCTCCCGCCGACGCGCGATGCCCCGGCGGGCACGGCCGTGATCGATCTCGGGTCGACCTCCGGGATCGAATTGCTGCGCGAGCTGCGTCCGTGGGATGCCGACACGACCGGTCTGGGGCAGGCACTGGCCGCGGCTCTCGACCATGGCGTCTCGCGACTCGTCGTCGGCATCGGCTCCAGCGCCTCCACCGACGGTGGCACCGGGATGCTCTCGGCGCTCGGTGCAGTGTTCCTCGATGCCGCAGGGGCGCCGGTTCCCCGCGGCGCGCGGGGGCTCGACTCCATCGCATCCGCGGATCTGACCGCCCTGCGCCCGGCACCCGAGGTGCGCGTGCTCACCGACGTCACCAATCCGCTCACCGGTCCGCGCGGTGCCGCCGCGGTGTTCGGCCCGCAGAAGGGCCTGCGATCGCCGGACGACATCGCTCTCGTCGACGATGGGCTTCGTCGTCTCGCCGCGCTGCTCGGCGTCGATCCCGCGGGCGAGGGCAACGGTGCGGCCGGGGGCACGGGCGCTGCGCTCGTGGTCTGGGGAGGCGCGCTCGCTCCCGGTGCCGCCGAGGTGGCCGACCTCATCGGCCTCGACGCCGCGATCTCCGGCGCCGACGTGGTCATCACGGGGGAGGGCTCGTATGACGGGCAGTCGGGTGACGGCAAGGTCCCCTCGTTCCTCGCCGGACTCGCCGCCGTCGCGGGGACCGACGCGATGCTCGCGGCCGGTCGGATCACCCCGGACGCCGACACCGCGCTGTTCGCGGCCACCGCCTCCCTCACCGATCTGGCCGGATCGTCGGAGGCTGCGCGCACCGAACCCGTGCGCTGGCTGCGCGTCGCAGGTGCCGATCTGGCACGGGCCGCGCAGGATCGAGCGCGCAGGAGCGTGCGGGGCTGAGCCGAGAAGCGTCCCGACCGTCGGCCCTCCGGACCGCCGGACCGCCGGCCCTCCCGCCGACGGTCGGAGCCCGCTCAGCCTTCGAGGGCGGCGGAGACCACGGCGCGCGCCTCGGCCTGCACCTCGGCGAGGTGCTCCGGGCCGCGCAGGCTCTCGGCGTAGAGCTTGTAGACGTCTTCGGTGCCCGAGGGGCGGGCAGCGAACCACGCGTGCTCGGTCTGCACCTTCAGGCCGCCGATCGCCGCGCCGTTGCCGGGCGCATGCGAGAGCTTCGCGGTGATGTCCTCGCCCGCGAGCGTGGTCGCCGTCACGGCCTCGGGAGCGAGCTGGCCGAGCGTAGCCTTCTGCTCGGGAGTCGCCGGGGCATCCACCCGCTGGTACGCGGAGGCACCGAAGGCGGTCTCCAGCTCGCGGTACCGCTCCGACGGGGTCTTGCCGGTGACGGCGATGATCTCGGCGGCCAGCAGACACAGCAGGATGCCGTCCTTGTCGGTGGACCAGACCGAGCCGTCCTTGCGGAGGAACGAGGCCCCCGCCGACTCCTCGCCGCCGAAGGCGACCGAGCCGTCGAGGAGTCCCGGCACGAACCACTTGAACCCGACCGGAACCTCCAGCAGACGCCGTCCGAGCGACTCGGCGACCCGGTCGATGATCATCGACGAGACCAGGGTCTTGCCGATCGCGGCGTCGCGCGGCCAGCCGTCGCGGTGCGAGAACAGATAGTCGATGGCGACCGCGAGATAGTGGTTCGGGTTCATCAGTCCGGCGTCGGGGGTCACGATGCCGTGCCTGTCGGCGTCGGCGTCGTTCCCGGTGAGCACGTCGTACGACCCCTTCTTCGCGACCAGGGAGGCCATTGCCGACGGTGAGGACGGATCCATCCGGATCTTCTCGTCCCAGTCCAGCGTCATGAAGCGCCACGTCGGATCGACCTCGGGGTTCACGACGGTCAGGTCGAGGTCGTGCATCTCGGCGATGAGTGCCCAGTACTCGACGGAGGCTCCGCCGAGCGGGTCGGCGCCGATGCTCACCCCGGCGCTGCGGATGGCGTCGATGTCGATGATCGACGGCAGGTCGCGCACGTAGGCGTCTCGGAAGTCGTAGCCGGTGAGGGCATCCCAGTCGATGTCGGCGAAGCGCTCGAGCTTCACGCCGTCGAGTCCGGCGGCGATGAGGGCGTTCGCGCGGTCGGCGATCCAGCCCGTGGCGTCGGTGTCGGCGGGGCCGCCGTGCGGCGGGTTGTACTTGAAGCCGCCGTCGCGCGGAGGGTTGTGCGAGGGGGTGACGACGATGCCGTCCGCGCGGCTCGGGTCGTCGGCCGCCTTGCCGCGGTTGTAGGTGAGGATGGCGTGACTGAGCGCCGGAGTGGGCACCCACGAGTCGCGGGAGTCGACCCGCACGTCGATGCCGTTCGCCAGCAGCACCTCGATCGCGCTGCGCTCGGCGGGCAGCGACAACGCGTGCGTGTCGCGGCCGAGGAAGAGCGGGCCGGTGATGCCCTGCGCGTCGCGGTAGTCCACGATCGCCTGCGTCGTGGCGAGGATGTGATTCTCGTTGAAGCTGTTCGACAGCGAGGAACCGCGATGACCGCTGGTGCCGAACACGACGCGTTCCGCGGGAACCTCGGGGTTCGGCGTGCGGTCGTAGTAGGCGGCGATCAGTTCGTCGACATCGATCAGGTCACTTTCCTCCGCGGGGAGGCCGGCACGGCTGGTCATCCTCTCAGTCTGCCCCCTGTTCGGCGGGACCGCATCCGAGAAGTCGCCCGGACGAGCCGTCGGCCCGCCGAGGGCTAAGGTGAAACCCGTGACTGAACGCCGTACCTACAGCTATCTCGGCCCTGCCGGAACCTTCACGGAGGCGGCGCTCGATCAGGTGGCCGAGGCCCGCGGCCAGAACTGGCGCCCCGTGCACAACGTGGGCGAGGCTCTGGCCGACGTGCTCGAGGGTCGGAGCGACGCCGCGATGATCGCAATCGAGAACTCGATCGAGGGCGGGGTGTCCACCACGCAGGATGCTCTGGCCACGCTTCCGGGGCTGCGCATCATCGGCGAATATCTCGTGCGGGTGAACTTCGTGCTGGTCGCTCCGCGGGGGACGACGCTCGACCAGGTCGAGGTGATCGCGGCGCATCCGGTCGCCTACGCCCAGTGTCATGGGTGGCTCGGCGCGCACCTGCCGTCGCACTCGCACGTTCCCGCGTCGAGCAACGTCGCCTCCGCGATCGGCGTCCTCGACGGCACGCTGCCCGCGCAGGCGGCCATCGCGGCACCCGGCATCGTCAACCACTACGACGTCGAGGTGCTGGCAGACGGCATCGGCGACAACGCGCAGGCCGTGACCCGCTTCGTGCTGGTCACCCGCACGACCCGTTCGCCCGAGCCGACCGGTGCCGACAAGACCTCGCTGATCGTGGAGCTCCCGCACGACCACCCCGGTTCGCTCCTGGAGATGCTCGAGCAGTTCTCGACCCGCGGCATCAACCTGTCGCTCATCGAGTCGCGGCCGATCGGCGACGAACTCGGGCGCTACCGATTCGTGATCGACGCCGACGGACACATCGAGCACGAGCGCATGGCCGACGCGCTGCTCGGCATCCGTCGATTCAGCCCTCGTGTGGTCTTCCTCGGGTCGTATCCGCGCGCGGACCGGCAGATCGTGCAGTACCCCGACCGCTACTCCGATGACGTGTTCGTCGAGGCGCGCGACTGGCTGCGCGGCATCCTCTCCGGCGAGCCGGAAGCCTGACGTCACCCGCCCGCTGCGCGCCATCCCCGTGCGGGACCCGGGCGGATGCCGTGGTCCAGTGCGGGTGGTTCAGTGCGGGTGGTTCAGTGCTCCTGGAAGCGCGGCCAGTCGCTGCCCGGAGCCATATGGGAGTGCAGAGCACCCTTCGCGGAGGCCAGGCTCGGGTAGGTTCCGGTCGTCGCATCCGATCCGACCATCGTGACCGTGTAGCCGTCCTCGTCGTGGCGGATGCTGCCGACGACACCGTTGCGTCCGTAGGCGACCCAGAGGGCGAGAGTCTTGGTCGTGCTCATCGTCGAACTCCTTCTGCTGCTGCCGACAGTGCGTTCGCCGAAGGGGCCGCGCCCCTGTCGTCGGCACTGGTCGTGACGCTACGCCTGTGCCGCCGGGAAAGCCAGGGGTTGACAGGCGCGCGACGTCAGCTGCGAAGTGCGGCGGAGATCAGTTCCAGTGTCTGTGCGCGACCAATCGGTGCATCGTTCGCCTCGGCGTCGTAGGCGCCGGCGACGGGGGAGAGCATGACCTCGTCGACGCCGTAGCGCTCGGCGAAGGAATGCAGCTCGGCGGCGACGCTCTCGCCGGTGCCGACGAACCAGCGCGAACGGGCGGCCCGCACGACCTCGTCGGTGGCGGCATCCGTCACGGCCGCCGCCGCCTGCTCGACGGTCTCGAGAGCGGCGAGCGGCTGGTTCAGCCGCAGCCGTGCCATCATCCGCAGCTGGGGGAGTGCACGGGCCTCCGCTTCCTCCTGCGTGGGCGCGGCGACCGCGTTCACGGTGAGGAACGTGCGCGGCTCCGGGTGCTCCTCACTCGGACGGTAGCCGGTGCGGTACAGGTCGAGCGCGCGCTCGAGGCCCTGCCCCGAGAAATGGTTGGCGAAGACATAGGGCAGCCCGTGCGAGGCGGCGAGCTGCGCGGAATAGTCGCTCGACCCGAGCAGCCACACCTCGGGGGTGCCGGTCGCGGCCGGCGTCGCACGCACCGTGTACTCCCCACCGGAGGTGAAACGCAGCGCAGCCCCGTCTGCCGACAGCAGGGCCGCGATGTCCTGCACGTGGCGGGGGAACTGCTCGACGTCGCTGGTGGTCCCCGAGCCGCGCAACAGCTGCGTGATCACCGGGTCGCTTCCCGGTGCCCGGCCGAGGCCCAGGTCGATGCGTCCCGGCGCGATCGCTTCGAGTGCCGCGAACTGCTCGGCGACGATGAGCGGTGCGTGGTTGGGCAGCATCACGCCGCCAGAGCCCAGACGCAGGCGCGAGGTGCGGGTGGCCGCAGCGGCGATCAGCACCGGGGGAGTGGTCGATGCCACCGACGGCATGTTGTGGTGCTCGGCGAACCAGTAGCGGCGATAGCCGAGACGGTCGGCAGACTCCGCGAGCGCGAGGGAGGCGGCGATGGCCTCCGCGCTGGTCTGGCCGGTGCGCACCGGGACGAGGTCGAGGACGGAGAGAGCTGTATCGGACATCCCCAACCACAACGCGCACCTGAGCGCCTCCATTCCCCCGATACCGTGGGGGCATGGAAGCAGGCATCTTCTACGTCCTCGTCGGGTCCGTCGCGATCGCCGCGTTCGCACGCTGGCGAGGCTGGCCGGCCCCGCTGCTGGTGACGATCGTGGCGCTCGCCGCATCCTTCCTGCCCTTCGTGCCCGACCTCGACATCGATGGGCATGTGCTCCTGAGCCTCGTGCTGCCGCCGCTGCTGTACTCGGCCGCGCTCGATGTGTCGTTCGTCGGATTCAAGCGCAGCCTGCCGCAGATCCGCCGGCTCGGGATCTGGCTGGTGCTTCTCACCGCCGTGGCCGTCGGCTTCGTCGCATGGTGGATCCTGCCGTCCCTCACCCTCCCCGGCGCGCTGCTCCTGGGCGCGATCGTGGCTCCGCCGGACGCGGTCTCCGCGGCGGCGATCGGTCGTCGGCTCGGGCTGCCGCGACGCATCATGACCGTGCTCTCGGGCGAGAGCCTCATCAACGATGCGACCTCGCTCACGCTGTACCGCGTCTTCGCCGCGATCCTCGCGGGCGCCACCGTCTCGATCTGGGGCGGCATCTGGCAGTTCCTGGTGGCGGTCGGAGTGGGTGTGGCCGTCGGTCTGGTGTTCGGGATCGTCCTGCACCAGCTGCGCATGCGCATCAGCGATCCCGTGGTGATCGGCACGTTCGGACTCCTCGCGCCGTTCGGGGCTTATGCGATCGCCGAGCATCTGCTCGGATCGGGCGTCCTGGCGGTCGTGGCGATGGGGCTGTACGTCGGCTACAACTCGCCGCGCACCGACTACACCACCCGCCAGCAGGAGAAGCCGCTGTGGCTTTCGGCCGACCTGCTGCTGGAGAGCTTCGTGTTCGCCTACATCGGGCTGCAGTTCCCCCGTGTGCTCAGCGACCTGGGCAGCGAGTCGGTCGGGCAGATCCTGCTGCTCTCCGGGGCGGTGCTGCTCGTGGTCGTCATCGTGCGGCCGCTCTACATCTATCCGACCAGTGCGTGGGCGAACTTCCAGGACCGCCGCAAGCTCGAGCGCTGGGATCGTGGTGTCGAGTCCGGCGAGTTCGAGAAACGGCATCAGAAGTCGCGGCGCTGGGGCAACTACACCGCCGACGAGCTGCGCAGTCAGATCGTGCGCGACCGGATGGCCGGACTCACGCTCACGTGGAAGGACAGTGCCGTCATCTCGTGGGCCGGCATGCGCGGCGTCGTGACGCTGGCGATCGCGGTGGCCGCCGCCGACCTCGCGACCCTCGACGCGCAGGCATCGCACGCCATCGTCGTGGTGGCCTTCATCGTCACCGTCGGAACGCTGTTGATCCAGGGTCTGACCCTGCCTCTTCTCATCCGCAGCCTCGGCATCGCCAGCGATGTGGACGAGGAGGAGGATGAGGCGGCGCTCGCCGAAGTGCGCGCGAAGAGCCGTGAGGCCGGCAAGAAGTTCCTCGCCGAGAAGCGGGTCGAGTGGGAGGCGAAGTACGGCGAGGTCGACCTCCGGGTGTTCGATGCCTTCACCAAGCGGATGACACGGGTCGAGAAGGACACCGACGAGGCGCAGAAGGTGGAGGATGCCGCGAGCCGACCCTCCTACGAAGACCTCGTCGCCCTGTCGAAGGGGTGGCTGAAGGTGCGTCGCGACATCCTCCTCGCGGAACGCGACGCGGGCAACCTCGATGAGGAGGTCATGCGCGAGCTGATCGCCGCGATGGACGCCGAGGAACTCGCTCTCGACACCCGCGGCGCCACGCGCCAGGAGGGCCGCGCCTGACTCCCCGAACCACAGAGCGCCTCGCCCCACGAAGGGGCGAGGCGCTCTGCCGTTCGGCGGGAGCGGTCAGCGGGCGCTGACCGGTTCCTTGTCGGCGGAGGCATCCGCTTCGGGAGCGTCGTCGTCTCCGGAGTCGTCGGCGAAGGGCAGGCCCTCACGCGGCGCGTTGTAGAGCTCCTCGTTCAGGATGCCCTCGCGCTTGGCGACGATCGTCGGGATCAGCGCCTGGCCGGCGACGTTGACCGCGGTGCGGCCCATGTCGAGGATCGGGTCGATCGCGAGCAGCAGCCCGACGCCCTCGAGCGGCAGGCCCAGGGTCGACAGCGTCAGCGTGAGCATCACCACAGCACCCGTGGTGCCGGCGGTGGCGGCCGAGCCGACGACCGAGACGATGACGATCAGCAGGTACTGCACGAAGTTCAGCTCGATGCCGAAGAACTGCGCGACGAAGATCGCGGCGATGGCCGGGTAGATCGCGGCGCAGCCGTCCATCTTGGTCGTCGCGCCCAGCGGCACGGCGAACGAGGCGTACGAGCGGGGCACACCGAGGTTGCGCTCGGTCACGCGCTCGGTGAGCGGCAGGGTGCCGATCGAGGAGCGGCTGACGAAGGCCAGCTGCACGGCGGGCCAGACGCCCGAGAAGTACTGCTTGATCGAGAGGCCGTGCGTGCGCACGAGGATCGGGTAGACCACGAACAGCACGAGGGCCAGACCGATGTAGACGGCGGCGGCGAACCAGCCGAGGGAGGCGAGCTTCTCCCAGCCGTACTTGATGACCGCAGAGCCGATGAGGCCGAACGTGCCGAGCGGGGCGATGCGGATGATCCACCACAGCACGCGCTGGATGACCTTCAGCAGCGACTCGGTGAAGACGAGGAACGGTTCCGCCTTCTTGCCGGCCTTGAGTGCGGCGATGCCGACCACGGCCGCGACCACGATGACCTGCAGGATGTTGAAGCCGACGCTCGACGAGAAGGTGCCCTCAGCCGCTCCGGGGTTGGTGCTCACGGTGAGGCCGAGGAAGTTCTGCGGGATGAGCCCGAGCAGGAAGTTCCACCAGGTGCCCACGGTGTACGGGTCGCCCGGTTCGAGGCCCTCACCGGCGCGGTTGCCGGGCTGGATCACGAGGCCGAGGACGATGCCGATGATCACGGCGATGAACGCGGTGATCGCGAACCACAGGATCGTCTGGCCCGCCAGGCGTGCGGCGTTCTGCACGCGACGCAGGTTCGAGATGCTGGCGACGATCGCTGTGAAGATCAGGGGGACCACGGCGGCGCGCAGCAGCGTCACATACGAGTTGCCGATGGTGTCGAGTGTCGCGGACAGCCCGGTCGGGTTCTCGGCGGTCGCGCCGAGCTGGCGGCCGATCAGACCGGCGGCGATGCCGAGGACGAGAGCGGCGAGGATCTGGAAGCCGAACGAGGTCAGCAGCTTCCGGACCGGTCCGCGGGTATCAGGCGCCTTCTGGGCGCGTGCGGTGGTGCTCATGAGGGTGGGGACTCCAGAATCGCGGCGCACCGTGTGCGCGCCATGAGGCCCAACGCTATGACTCCCTGAGAATTCCCTGGGTGGATATGACGAAGGATGACGTTGTGAGCCGGAATCCGTTCGGTGCGGCGGGGAGCGTTCCCCGTCAGCGCGGGGCGAGCACCAGCAGCTCGCCGACCTCGCAGTGGAGGGCCTCGCAGATCGCGCGCAGCGTGGAGTAGCGGATGGCACGGGCGCGGTCGTTCTTCAGCACCGACAGGTTCACGATGCTCACCCCGACCGCGGCGCTCAGCTCGGTGAGCGTCATGCCGCGTTCGGCGAGCAGCTCGTCGAGTCGGCAGTGGATGCCGGTGAATTCGTCGTCGCTCTCCGCCGGGCTCACACCAGTCCCTCCGTGTCCTTCTCGAGAACCGCCTTCTCCTGCTGCAGTTGCGCCCTTTCCTGCTCGAGACGTGTGCCCTGACGGAACACGGCGGCGAGAGCGAGCAGCCCGAGCGCGCCGACGAAGGGGAGCGGCGTGACGGTCAGTTGGTAGAACGATGGGTACCACTCGCTGTCCGGTGAGAAGACCTCGCGAAGGCCGGCTGTGGCTGCGATACCGCTCAGGAGATCGGCCGCCACGCCGAACACGAGCACGGCGATCGCGCCGCCGGTGAGGCCACGCGTCACGGAGCGTGAGAACGCGCGGCCCCGCAACGTCTGGAAGCAGATGACCGCCACGATGACCGCGGGCATGGTGGCCAGAGCAAGGCTGCTCAGTTGTGCGGATGCCGCGAGCAACCGGAGCCCCAGCGACGCCTGGCCGACAGTGAACTCGGAGAGCTGCTCGCTGCCACAGGTCAGCATCGTCGTTGCGCTGTCACCGAACTCCGAGCACGCCAGACCGGCCGGCCAATCCAGATACACGTGGGTCTGACCGTCGAACTCCGCCCAGGGGACGGTGAACGCCTTGAAGATGTAGATCACAGCGCCCACCGCCGACATCAGGATCCACCACCCGGAGAGCGTGAGTGCCGCGTCGAGCGCGATCGTGCGGCTGCCCCTCCGGCGCCCTCTCCACACGACGACACCGAGGATGACCGCGATCACCGCGAGCGCGATCCCGATGTTGAGCAGGGACGGCCACACCTCGTCCGAACCGAAGCTGAGCATCAGACGAGTCCTTCCGTTTCCTTCTCGAGCGCGAGCTTCTCGTTCTGTAACCGGATGCCGCGGCGGAATGCCACCGCGATCAGGCCCACCGTCACCCCGGTGGCGAAGATCGGCGCGACGCTCCAGAACTCGATCGGATGCACCGGTTCCCCGTCGCCGATGCCGAGAGCGGAGGTGACGCCGTTGCGGCCCATCGTCTCCAACATCACGATCAGGATCGGAGCGCCGACGAGCGTCCAACCGATCACGTCGAAGGCTCGCGCGTTCGGACGGACGAAGAAGCGTCCGCGGAGGAAGTTCCAGGCGACCAGCGTCACCGCCGCGATGACCGCGACGGCCGCGAGAGCCCACAGCGCGATGGCGGCGATGATGGCCGTGACCGAGGCCGCGTTCACCCCGTCGGCGATGACCATCGCCTCGTCCGCGAACCCCTCGATCGAGATGGCACCGGAGTCGGTCGTGGCGGAGATCGGCTGCTGGTCGATGGGGACCGTCCACGCGATCCCCGTTTCGCGGAAGGTGCCGGCGACGCGCAGAACGGTGGCGAGCCCGACCGTGACCAGCGCCACGGCGGCGTACAGGATCACGGTGATTGCATCCGCCTTCTCGGAGCGCGCGTTGGTGGTGCTGGTCATTAGACGAGGCCTTCCGTGTCGCGCTGCAGACGCTGACCGATCTCGAAGGCGCCGGCGACCACCGCGAGCGCGAATGCCCAACCGAGTGGAGCGAGGTCGATCGACATCTCGAATGTGGGGACTCCCGCGGATGCGAGGTCCAGCTCGTAGGCGATCTCGCTGAACGCGTTGGCGCGCACGGCCTGGCTCAGCAGACCACCCGCCATGACGGTGATGGCTGCGACGCCGATCCCCCAGGTGGCCGCCGTGCCGAAGGGGCGGCCGATGAAGAGACGGACGCACAGCCACGCGACCGCGATGCACAGCACGATCGGTCCCAGGACCGCCAGTCCGTCGGCGATCGCGAGCAGCAGGCGGGGAGACAGGCTCAGGCCCACGGTCGTGAGCGTGACGGTGTCGTACTGCGCTTCGGAGATGTTGGAGGATGCCGCGAGCACCGCGGGTGCGTCGACCGACCGCAGCCGCATCGATGGAATCGTGATCGCCGGGCTCGTCACGAGGACGGCGGAGCGGATGCTGACGCCGACCAGATCGACCACGGCTATGGCCCCCGCTACTCCGGCGATGACGCCAAGGACGGTCTTCTCCACCAGGCTCGCAGCTCTGGTCGCCGTCGGTGCCTCGGTCATTTCGTCCCCCTCCTGCACGGTCCGCTCCGGACCCGTTGTTATCGACAGTCGTTAACATAACGACTGTCGATAACTCGGTCAACCCCCGGTATGCCCACGGCGAACACGGGCATACGTGCCCCGCACGGTGGTTACTCTCGATGTACAGGCGCAGAGAACGCCACAGGTGTCAGCGCTTCGCCCCGTGCGAATAAGGAGTCACAGCATGTTCGAGAGATTCACGGACCGAGCCCGTCGAGTGGTCGTCCTCGCCCAAGAAGAGGCGAAGATGCTCAACCACAACTACATCGGGACCGAGCACATCCTGCTCGGCCTCATCCACGAGGGTGAAGGCGTCGCTGCCAAGGCCCTCGAGAGCCTCGGCATCTCCCTCGACGCCGTGCGCGAGCAGGTGCAGGACATCATCGGCCAGGGTCAGCAGCAGCCGACCGGGCACATCCCGTTCACCCCGCGCGCCAAGAAGGTGCTCGAGCTCAGCCTCCGCGAGGCTCTGCAGCTCGGCCACAACTACATCGGCACCGAGCACATCCTGCTCGGCCTCATCCGCGAGGGTGAGGGCGTCGCCGCCCAGGTGCTCGTCAAGCTCGGCGCCGACCTCAACAAGGTTCGCCAGCAGGTCATCCAGCTGCTCTCCGGAGCTCCCGGTCGCGAGCCGGCTTCCGTCGGTGCGCAGACCAACGACTCGCCGGCCGGCACCCAGGGTGGTTCCGCGGTGCTCGACCAGTTCGGCCGAAACCTCACCCAGGCCGCGCGCGACAACAAGCTCGACCCGGTGATCGGGCGCGAGAAGGAGGCGGAGCGGGTCATGCAGATCCTCTCCCGCCGTTCCAAGAACAACCCCGTCCTGATCGGTGAGCCCGGTGTCGGCAAGACCGCCGTCGTCGAGGGGCTGGCCCAGGCGATCGTCAAGGGCGATGTGCCCGAGACGCTGAAGGACAAGCAGCTCTACTCGCTCGACCTCGGCTCGCTCATCGCCGGTTCCCGCTACCGCGGTGACTTCGAGGAGCGCCTGAAGAAGGTCACCAAGGAGATCCGCACGCGCGGCGACATCATCGTCTTCATCGACGAGATCCACACCCTCGTGGGTGCGGGTGCCGCCGAGGGCGCGATCGACGCGGCCAGCATCCTGAAGCCGCTCCTCGCCCGTGGCGAGCTGCAGACGATCGGTGCGACCACGCTCGACGAGTACCGCAAGCACTTCGAGAAGGATGCCGCGCTCGAGCGCCGCTTCCAGCCGGTGCAGGTCAACGAGCCGACGCTGCCGCACGCGATCAACATCCTCAAGGGACTCCGCGACCGTTACGAGGCGCACCACAAGGTGCAGATCACCGACGGCGCCATCGTGGCCGCGGCGAACCTCGCCGACCGCTACGTCTCCGACCGGTTCCTCCCGGACAAGGCCATCGACCTGATCGACGAGGCCGGCGCACGCCTGCGTCTGTCGATCCTGTCGAGCCCGCCCGAGCTGCGCGAATTCGACGAGAAGATCGCCGCCGTGCGCGAGCAGAAGGAGATCGCCTCCGAGGAGCAGGACTTCGAGAAGGCCGCCGCCCTCCGCGATGAGGAGAAGAGCCTCCTCGCCGAGCGTCTGCGTCTCGAGAAGCAGTGGCGTGCGGGCGACGTCGCGACCTCCGCGGTCGTCGACGAGGGTCTGATCGCCGAGGTGCTCGCACAGGCCACCGGCATCCCGGTCTTCAAGCTCACGGAAGAGGAGTCCAGCCGACTCGTCTTCATGGAGAAGGCCCTGCACCAGCGCGTCATCGGTCAGGAAGAGGCGATCGCCGCCCTCTCCAAGACGATCCGTCGCCAGCGTGCCGGCCTCAAGGACCCGAAGCGTCCCTCGGGCTCGTTCATCTTCGCCGGCCCCACGGGCGTCGGAAAGACCGAACTCGCCAAGGCTCTCGCCGAGTTCCTGTTCGACGACGAGGCTGCGCTGATCTCGCTCGACATGAGCGAGTTCGGTGAGAAGCACACCGTCTCGCGTCTGTTCGGTGCCCCTCCCGGATTCGTCGGATTCGAAGAGGGTGGCCAGCTCACCGAGAAGGTGCGGCGCAAGCCGTTCAGCGTGGTCCTCTTCGACGAGATCGAGAAGGCCCACCCGGACATCTTCAACTCGCTGCTGCAGATCCTCGAAGAGGGTCGACTCACCGACGGTCAGGGTCGGATCGTGGACTTCAAGAACACGGTCATCATCATGACCACCAACCTCGGTGCACGCGACATCGCGGGCGGTCCTGTCGGCTTCCAGATCGAGGGCAACGACTCGACCAGCTACGACCGCATGAAGGGCAAGGTGAACGAAGAGCTCAAGCGGCACTTCAAGCCCGAGTTCCTGAACCGTGTCGACGACATCATCGTGTTCCCGCAGCTCTCGAAGGAGGAGCTGGTGCAGATCGTGGATCTGTTCACCAAGCGCCTCGGCGAGCGTCTGCTGGACCGCGACATGACGATCGAGCTGTCGCAGGCCGCCAAGGAGCGCCTCATCGAGATCGGGTTCGACCCCGCGCTCGGTGCCCGACCGCTGCGTCGCGCGATGCAGCACGAGGTTGAGGACCGTCTCTCGGAGAAGATCCTGCACGGTGAGCTCAACTCTGGTGACCACGTGAAGGTCGACGCGAAGGACGGGCAGTTCCTCTTCGAGCACGGCCCGCGCGCCGGCGGCCCCGTCGCGGTCGGCGTCAACACCGGCGGCGGCGCGATCGCCGGCACCCCCGATCTGGCGGTCGCCAGCGGGGAGTGACCTCAGTCGATTCATGAGAAGGGGCGGATGCTGCGGCATCCGCCCCTTTCCTGTGTCCGGTACAGGTGCCGCCGGGTCTCGGGTTCTAGGCTTGTGGTGTGAGCGAGTACATCGTCCGACCGGCGCGGAGCGCTGACATCGTCGGCATCCGCACCCTGCTGCAGCCGCTCGTCGAGCAGCGCATCCTGCTCGGCAAGGATCTGGCGGTGCTGTACGGCGCCGTGCAGGAGTTCGTCGTGGCAGAGGCCGACGGGGTGCTGATCGGGTGCGGTGCGCTGCACGTGATCTGGGAAGACCTCGGCGAGGTGCGCACCCTGCTCGTGCGCGACGACTGGCTGCACCACGGCGTCGGACGTGCGATCGTCGACCGCCTCGAGGAGAACGCCAGGATGCTCGGCCTGACCCGCCTGTTCTGCCTCACCTTCGAGGTGGAGTTCTTCGGACGACGCGGCTACACGCCGATCGGTGAGCAGGTCGTCGACCCCGACGTGTACTCGCAGCTGTTGCGCAGCGGTGACGCGGGTGTCGAGGAGTTCCTCGATCTCGCGCACGTGAAGCCGAACACCCTCGGCAACACCCGCATGCTCAAGGTGCTCTGACACTCCTTCGCCGGTCCGTGCCGAGGGGCCTCCCCGGGTCGTGGCAGAGGATCGCTTAGCCTGGAGACATGCCTCGTCCTTCCGCCGCCGTGTACCGTCGTCGGCGACTGGTCGTCCTGATCGCGCTCGTGCTGGCCGTCGCCGCCATCGGCATCGGAGCGTGGCTTCTGATCGCGCGACCGTGGGCTGCCGCAGGCACGGCGTCCACCCCGTCTCCGACGCCGTCGACATCTCCCTCGCCCTCCTCCAGCTCCACCGCTGACGGAGAGTCGCCGACCCCCGATCCGTCAGCCGAGCAGACTCCGGCGGTCGCGCCCTGCGAGGCGGCCGACATCGAGGTCGCGGCCGTGACCGACGCCGAGACGTACGCAGCCGGCGTGCTGCCGAAGCTCTCGATCTCGCTCACGAACAAGGGCACGAAGGACTGCACGATCGACGTGGGATCGACGACCCAGTCCTTCACCATCTCCAGCGGTGCCGACGTGTGGTGGCGTTCGACCGACTGCCAGGAGAACCCGAGCAGCATGATCGCCACGCTCACGGCCGGCACGACCGTCACGAGCAAGGACCCGGTCACCTGGGATCGCACGCGTTCGAGCGTCGAGACCTGCGCGCAGGAGAACCGACAGCGGGCACCGGGCGGGGGAGCCTCGTACCACGTCGAGGTCTCGATCGGCGGGTTCACGAGCCCGTCGAGCGCGCAGATCCTGCTCTACTGAGTCGTGCCGGATCGCGCTCCGCTGAGTTCGAAGGGATCCCGGTGAACCTCGTCGGAAATCGTTGCGAATCGGCGGATCTCGCACGAAACGGAGCGACATCGGCGGTCATCCCCCCGCGATGCTGACATCCGTGGGTCTTTGGGATACCATAGAAGCGACTCTCCGCATTAGCGGCACCAAGCCATCCCCAGTGGCGTCGAACTACAGCGTCCCCAGCGCTTCGACACCGCCGCCCGAGAGTCCGAGGGCCCTCTCGAGTACCCCAGTCCCCAATGTGGGACTCGAGAGGGCCCCAATCGTATCCACGGCCGAATCGGTGCTCTGCGCGTTGCGCCGTGAATAAGCTGGACACATGGCAGCGAAGAAGGCGAAGTCCGCGAAGAACAAGCCCGCACCCGAGGACTTCCGGTCGGATGCTCTGGCACAGGCCCTGGAGAAGCAGGACGTCGCCGCGGTCGCTCTCGCTCTCCGTCACGGCACCACCGTCGTGCCGCTGATCAAGCCCGGGGCGCGTGACAACCCGCTCGACAGCGGCGAGGTGTGGACATACCGTGACCCGAAGACCGGTGACCTCGCGCTGCTGCTGTTCAGCGACGCGAAGAACAAGCCAGCCAATCTGCCGCCGGGCGTGGGCATCTACAGCGCGGAGTGGCTGCGGAAGTTCCTGGCGGCGCATCCGATCACCACGGTCTTCCTCGACATCGCAGGGCCCCACCCGATGCAGGCGGACCCCGCCGAACTGCTCAAGGCGCTCGACGCCTGAGCCCAGCCTCCCGTCGGCGCGGTACCGGTCAGAACGGCGGGATGTCGCGGTCGGCGCGGCGTGAGGTGTTACGCGCCCGCACATCGCCGAGCGCGGCGCGGAGCGTCTTCGAGCGATCGTCGACCACCTGCTCGTAGCCGAGACGCGCAGCCTCGGACCGCCGCTGTGCCGCCTGGGTCACCGGACGGATCTCGCCCGCGAGACTGAGCTCGCCCACCGCCGCGACGGTGCGCGGCACCGATATCTGTTGGATGGAACCGGCCACGGCGATGGCGATCGCAAGGTCGGCTGCCGGTTCGGTGAAGCGCACGCCGCCGACCGTCGACACGTACACGTCGAGGCTGCCGGTGGGCACGCCTGCGCGCCGTTCGAGGATCGCCAGCACCATCGCCACCCGTGAGGAGTCGAGGCCGTGCACGATGCGGCGAGGATTCGGTGCGTTGCTGGGAACCGTCAGCGCCTGCACCTCGACAGGGAGCGCACGTCGTCCTTCGAGCGAGATCGCGACGCAGGTACCCGGCTCGGTGGCCCCTTGCGAGAGGAACAGCCCCGAGGGGTCGGGCACCTCGGCGATGCCGTCTCCGGTCATCTCGAAGCAGCCGACCTCGTCGGTGGGGCCGAAGCGGTTCTTGAGCGCGCGGATGAAGCGCAGCGAGGTCTGTCGGTCGCCCTCGAAGTGGCAGACGACGTCGACCAGGTGCTCGAGCACGCGGGGACCGGCGACCTGACCGTCTTTCGTGACGTGGCCGACGATGATGATCGGCAGATCGCGGTCCTTGGCGATGCGGATCAGGGTGGCCGCGACCTCGCGCACCTGGCTCGGCTGCCCGGCGGCACCGTCGATCAGCGACGACGAGACGGTCTGCACCGAGTCGACGATCACCAGCTGGGGCTTGACCTCGTCGATGTGGCCGAGGATCGTCGCCAGATCGGTCTCGCTGGCGAGGTAGAGCTCGTCGTGCAGGGCACCGGTGCGTTCGGCGCGCAGGCGCACCTGGCCAGGGGACTCCTCGGCGCTCGCGTAGAGCACGCGCCGCCCGCCGCGCGCGGCCTGGGCGGCGACCTCGAGCAGCAGCGTCGACTTGCCGACGCCCGGCTCTCCGCTGAGCAGGATGGCGGCGCCGGGCACGATGCCGCCACCGAGCACACGGTCGAACTCGCCGACGCCGCTCGAGCGCCGCGGAGCATCCTGCGTCGTGATCTGCGTGATGGGCCGAGCGGCACGGTCGGCCGTCGGGGCGACGGGGCCGACGCGACGGAGGATGCCGGTCTGCGCCGCCTGTTCCTGCACCGTTCCCCACTGCTGACACTCGCCGCAGCGGCCGACCCACTTCGCGGTCGTCCACCCGCATTCCGTGCACACGTACGCGGGAGGAGCGGGTTTCCGGGTGGCCATGCCCCCAGGCTATCGCCGGCATCAGACATCCCTATCGGCCAGGTGTTTATTCACGGCCATACCTCTCGGCAAACTCGCAGCGTCGCGGGATACTGGGTTCATGGCCAACGGCGGGCCCGTGTGCGGGCCGATCTCGAGCTACTCCCGGGTGCAGATCCTGCACTTGCTCTTCGAAGCGGGAAGTTCGCAGACCCGAGGAGAGCTCTCGATCACCGAACTGTGCGACGCCACGGGGCTCCACGCCAACACGGTTCGCGAGCACCTGCAGCGCCTGATCGAGGGCGGCTACGTGATCCCCACGATCGAGCACCGCACCACGAGAGGGCGGCCGCGCACGCTATACAGCGCCGCCACCGGGGCGCCCGGAGCTTCCAGTCCGGTGGCGCGGGACAAGGCCAAGGCCGCCGCCCGCCGTGGGGACCTGATGCGGAGCATGCTCCCGGATGCCGTGGCGTCCGGACTCGGCCGAGAAGCCACCTATCAGCTCGACGCGCTCGTGGAGCACCTCGAGGAGAGCGGATTCGAGCCCGTCCTCGACGACCGTCGGCTCACCGTCGACCTCAGCCCGTGCCCGCATGCCGCCGGACGATCGGAAGACCGCCCGATGCTGTGCCGCGTGCACCTCGAACTCATGCAAGGCGTCCTGAACGAGGCAGGCGGACCACTCGAAGCCGAGTGCGTACGCGATGCTGTCCTCCCGTCGGACTGCACCGTGCAGCTGCGCGACACCACCGCGCCGCTGGTCGAGGGAACGGAGCCGCCGCGTCACCGCACGACGCAGCGGCACCACAGAACAGGAGTCGTGCATGGAATGGCTTGATCCGCTCGCTCTGGCCCGATGGCAATTCGGGCTGACGACCGTCTACCACTACCTCTTCGTGCCGCTGACGATCGGCATGGCGCTGGTCGCCGCGATCTTCCAGACGGCGTGGGTGCGCACCGCGAAGGTGCAGTACCTGCACCTGACCCGCTTCTTCGGCAAGATCTTCCTGATCAACTTCGCCATGGGCGTGGTCACCGGCATCGTGCAGGAGTTCCAGTTCGGCATGAACTGGTCGGACTACTCCCGCTTCGTCGGCGACGTCTTCGGTGCTCCGCTCGCATTCGAGGGACTGCTGGCCTTCTTCTTCGAGGCGACCTTCATCGGGTTGTGGATCTTCGGCTGGGACAAGCTCCCGCAGAAACTGCACCTCGCCACGATCTGGTGCGTCTCGATCGGCAGCATCCTTTCGGCGTACTTCATCATCGCCGCCAACGCCTTCATGCAGAACCCGGTGGGCTACACGTTCAACGAGGCGACCAACCGCGCGGAGCTGACCGACTTCTGGGCGCTGCTGACCAACCCGGTCGCGCTCGCCGCGTTCCCGCACACGATCTTCGGCGCGTTCATGTTCGCCGCCGGTGTTGTCATCTCGGTCTCGGCCTGGCACCTGTCCCGCGGTCAGCACTTCGACACCATGCGCATCTCGCTGAAGTTTGGGCTGTGGGCCATGATCGTCTCCACCGCGGGCGTCGTGCTCACGGGCGACCAGCTCGGCCTCGCGATGTACGCCGCGCAGCCGATGAAGATGGCCGCCGCCGAGGCGACCTTCAACACGGTGTGCGGGCCGGACGCCTCCTTCAGCATCTTCACGCTCGGCACACCGGACGGCAGCTCCGAGCTGTTCTCGATCCGCGTGCCGTATCTGCTCTCGCTGCTGTCGACCCACACGCTCGACGCGTGCGTGCACGGCATCAACGATCTGAACGCCGAGTACGCACAGACGTACGCCTCCACCGGTCTGACCGACTTCGCCCCGATCCTGTGGATCACGTACTGGGCCTTCCGCTGGATGATCGGCCTGGGCATCGCCGCAGCGCTCGTCGCCGTCGCGGGCCTCTGGGTCACCCGCAAGGGCGCCAAGAAGCCGGTTGCACCGTGGATGTGGAAGGTCGCGATCTGGTCGTTCCCGCTCGCGCTGGCCGCCAACATCATGGGCTGGGTCTTCACCGAGATGGGAAGGCAACCCTGGATCGTGTTCGGGCTGATGACGACGCAGGACGGCGTCTCGCCGGGCGTCAGCGGCCTCGAAGTGCTGATATCGCTCATCGCGTTCACGGCGATCTACGCGGCGCTCGCCGTCGTCGAGATCCGCCTCATCATCCGGGCTGCCCAGAAGGGGCCCGACACCGAAGAGAAGCCGCATGACGAGACGGCCCAGCTGCCGTCGGTCGTCTACTGAGAGGGAGGAGCATCATGGATCTCGCAACACTCTGGTTCTTCATCGTCGCCTTCTTCTTCGTGGGCTACTTCGTGCTCGACGGCTTCGACTTCGGAGTCGGCATGTCCCTGCCGTTCCTCGGCAAGAACGACGTCTCGCGCCGACAGGTGATCAACACGATCGGCCCGGTCTGGGACCTCAACGAGACCTGGGTCATCGTGGCCGGCGCCGTGCTGTTCGCGTCGTTCCCCGAGTGGTACGCCACGCTGTTCAGCGGCTTCTACCTGCCGCTGCTGCTGATCCTGCTCGCGCTGATCCTGCGCGGTGTCTCGTTCGAGTACCGACACCAGCGTGACAGCGCGAAGTGGAAGGCCGGCTTCGACCGGATGATCGTCATCGGCTCGGTCGTTCCCGCACTGCTGTGGGGCGTCGCGTTCGGCAACATCGTGCAGGGCGTGGCCATCGATGAGAACCACATCTACGTCGGCGGGTTCTTCGCCCTGCTGAACCCGTACGCACTGCTGGTCGGCGTCACCACGCTGCTGCTCTTCTTCCTGCACGGCGTGCTGTTCGTGGCGCTCAAGACCGATGGTCAGGTGCACGAGGACGCGCAGAAGCTCGCGAAGAAGGCCGCCATCCCGACGATCCTCGTCGCAGCCGCGACGGTGATCTGGACGGTCGCGATCGCGATGGGCCGTGAGGCTCCGCTGCTCTGGCTGGTCATCGGCGCCGGCGCGCTCGCGGCGGTCAGTCTGATCGCGGCTGTCGGGCTCTCCATGGTCCGTCGCGACGGGTGGGCGTTCTTCTCCGGGATGCTCACGGTGCTGTTCGCCGTGGTCATGCTCTTCTCCGCGCTGTTCCCGTACGTGATGCCGTCGACGATCGACCCGGCGTACAGCCTCACGATCGCCAACGCGTCGAGCACCCCGTACACACTGCAGATCATGAGCTGGACGGCCTTGATCGCGATGCCGCTCGTGCTCGCATACCAGGCGTGGACCTACTGGGTCTTCCGCAAGCGGGTCACCCGGAAGTCGATCGAGGGGGCTCCGGCACACGCGTGAAACCCGTCGATCCGAGACTGCTGAGATACGCGGGTGCCGCGAGGGGTTTCCTCGCGGCATCCGCGTTGATCGGCGTCGTCCAGACCGCGGTCACGATCGCCTTCGCGTGGCTGTTGACCGAAGCGATCACGGGGGCGCTCGCGGGGCGGGACGTCACCTCGTCGCTGCTCTGGCTGCTGCTCACGGCTCTGCTGCGAGGCCTGCTCATCGCGGCCTCTGATGCGGCGGGGACACGGGCGGCCGCCAAGACGGGGATGCAGCTGCGCACGGCGCTCGTGGCTGCGGTCGGGAAACTCGGGCCAGGGTGGCTCGCGCAACGCAACCAGACCGCGCTCGCGGTGACCGCGGGCCACGGACTCGAAGCGCTCGACGCCTACTTCGCGCGTTACATCCCGCAGCTCGTGCTGACCGTGATCGCGACGCCGGTGCTCGTCGCGGTCATGTGGTGGCAGGACTGGCCGAGCGGACTCACCGCGGTGATCACGCTGCCGCTGATCCCGCTGTTCCTCATCCTGATCGGCATGGCGACCCGCACCGTCCAGACGCGGCAGTGGCAGACGCTGCAGCGCCTCGCGGCTCGCTTCGCCGACACGGTGCAGGGGCTGTCGACGCTGCGACTGTTCGGGCGTGATCGTCGCGCTGCCGACCGCATCGAGGTCACCGCGGACGAGTACCGCCGCGAGACCATGAAGGTGCTGCGGTTCTCGTTCCTGTCCGGCTTCGCGATGGAGCTGCTGGCCTCGATCGCGGTGGCCCTGATCGCGGTGTCGGTCGGCTTCCGGCTGCTGTCGGGTGATCTGACTCTCGAGGTGGGGCTGTTCGTGCTGCTGCTCGCTCCCGAGGCGTTCCTGCCCATCCGGCAGGTGGGGGTGCAGTTCCACGCTGCCGCCGAAGGGGTTGCGGCGACGGAGGACGTGTTCGAGGTGCTGGACGCGGCGGGGGAGCGCGCGCGGATGCAGGAGCTTTCGACGGATGCCGGAGGAATCGCCGTCGAAGCCCCCGGCATCCGGGAATCGGTCATGCAGGTGGAACCGGCGAAGGGCGGAAACCTCGTGGTAGACGGTCTGCGGGTGCGCGACCTGCCGCCCGTGTCGTTCGCTGCCGGGCCGGGGACCATCACGGTCCTTGAAGGGCCGAGCGGGTCGGGGAAGTCGTCGCTGCTGGCCGCGCTCCGGGGCGCGGCCGAGTTCGAGGGGACAGCGTCCTACGGCGGCGCGGACGTGAGGGGGATCGCGCCGTCGGTGTGGCTCGCCTGGGCGGGACAGGCACCTGGCCTCACGCGCGGGACCGTGGCGGCGAACGTCACCCTCGGTGATCCTGAGCCGGACGCCGACCGGGTGCGCGATGCGCTCGACGATGCCTGCGCCGAGGGCATCGACCCCGCGCTGGAACTCGGCGTGCAGGGAGCGGGGCTGTCGGGTGGGCAGGCGCAGCGAGTGGCTGTCGCTCGAGCCCTGTATCGCCAGGCATCGGCGTCCGGACGCGTGCTCGCACTCGATGAGCCGTCGAGTGCACTCGACCCCGAGACCGAGGACCGGCTGTGGCGATCGCTGCGCGAGAAGGCGGATGCCGGTGCGACGATCCTCCTCGTCTCCCACCGTCGGACCGCACGGGAGATCGCGGATCAGATCGTGGAGCTGGGGGTGAACGCATGACTGCACCCCGCACAACCGACACCGTGCATTCCCGCGGTCACCGGGTCGGCGCCATCCTGCGACTCGCGCAACCGCCGCTCGGCCGCTTCGTGCCGGGTCTGATCTGGGGTCTGCTCTCGGCCGCCGCCGCCGTGAGCCTGCTCGCCGTCAGCGGGTGGCTGATCGTGAGCGCATCGATCGTCGACTCGCTGGTGCCGCTGTCGATCGCCGTCGTCGGTGTGCGCTTCTTCGCCGTCTCGCGCGCGGTCACCCGCTATCTGGAGCGCCTGAGCGGACACGATGCCGCGCTGCGTCAACTCGCCTCGACCCGCGCCGACATGGTGCGCCGACTCATCCCGCTGTCGCCAGCGGGACTCGGCGCGACGGATCGCGGTCGGGTGCTCGCAGCTCTCGTCGACGACGTCGAGAACCTGCAGAACCTGCCGCTGCGGGTGGTGCAGCCGCTCGGGGTCGCCGCTCTGGTCGCTGTCGGGGCCGTCGGGTTCATCGCGTTCGTATCGCCCGCCGCCGCGCTCACGCTGGCCGTGTGCCTGCTCGTCGCTGCGGCAGCCGCGATCGGTTTGGGGTGGGTGTTCGGCTCACGCGCCGAAGCGCAGGTCTCGGAACGTCGCGCCGAGCTCTCGGCGGCCCTCGTCGACTACTTCGGCAGCCTCGACGTGCTCATCGCCTATGGCGCGGAGGAGCAGGCCCGTGCACGGATCACCGCAGCGGATGCCGCGCTGCGACGCGTAGTCGACCGTGCCTCGCTCGCGCAGGCCGTAGCCGCCGGCGTGGTCTCCGCGGTCGCCGGAGTCGCTTCGGTCTGGGCGCTCGCCGCGGCGGCTCCCGGCCTCTCGGACGGCTCGATCGACGGGCCGTGGCTGGCCGTGGCCGTGCTCGTGCCGATGGTGGTGTTCGAGATCTTCGGCGCGGTGCCGATCGCCGCCGCATCGTGGCGGAGCGTGCGTTCCAGCGCGGAGCGCATCGTCGACGTGCTGCCCGAACGGATGCCGGACGAGCTGCGCGCCGACGCGGGTGATGACGTCGAGTTCGAAGGCACCCCGGCTGTAAGCCTGCGCGACGCGCGCGCGACCTGGCCTGGCGGGACGCCCGCTCTGAGAGGCGTGGATCTCGACCTCCGACCCGGCGAACGGGTGCTGGTCGCGGGGCCGAGCGGGGCGGGCAAGAGTTCGCTCGCGGCGACCCTGGTCGGCTTCCTGCGCGTGGAGGGCGAGTATCTGGTCGGTGGTCGCGATGCCGCGGAGCTCTCTGGTCCGGCGCTGCGACGCGTGATCGGGCTGTGCGAGCAGAGCCCTCAGCTGTTCGACGAGGACATCCGCCAGAACCTGCTCTTCGCGCGGGACTCCGCCTCGGACGAAGACCTGCAGGCGGTGCTCGAGCGGGTCGGACTCGGTGACTGGGTACGGGAGCGTGGGGGCCTCGATGCGCGGGTCGGCGACCGCGGCGCGCTGGTGTCCGGCGGTCAGGCGCAGCGGATCGCGCTCGCCAGGGCGCTGCTGCGCGGCTTCCCCGTGCTGGTCCTCGACGAGCCGACGGCGGGGGTCGATCCGGAAGCATCGAATGCCCTGCTGCGTGATCTGCTGCAGGCCGCGGGGGAGCAGTCGGTGCTGCTGATCTCGCACGTGGCGCCTCCCGAGGGGACGGTCGACCGCGTGGTGCGGATTCACGACGGCCGCACGATCTGAGGGGCAGCGAGAAGGAACCTGTGGGGAGACCCGCGGGCCGTCGCCTCAGACGTTCATGTCGACGGGCGGTTCCATCACGATGCCCTGAGCCTCGAACGCGCGACGGCGCTCCTCGATGCGGCGGTGCAGCTCGACCTGCGCATCGTCGACGAACTGCGGGTCGAGGTCGACGGTCTTCGGGTGCGGGTCGCCGTGGTTGGCGGCGATGTAGGCGTCGAGCTCGGGGCCGCTGGTCCATGACGTGATGAGCGCGTACCGCGGGGCGGTGCCGCGGTGCCAGACCGCGTGCCAGAAGCGCTGGGTGTCGACGATGATGCGCGAGCCGGCGCGCAGCGGCAGGCGGATCTCGGTCGCCGGATCGAAACGGTCGGCGCGCAGGATCAGCATCGACTCGGTGTCGTCGGAGAGGTTGAAGAACCCGCGGACGACCCAGCCGGTGCCCTCTTCGTTGAGGCGGTTGTTGTCGTCCTGATGCAGGTTGTAGATCGCGTCGGCGTACTCGTTCGGCTGCAGCTCGATCACGCGGCAGCGGCCGATGCCGGCGCCCGGTTCCTGTGCCCGGCGTTGGAGCGTCGGGGCGACCGCGACCTGCGAGGCGACCCAGACGCCATCCTTGTCGGTGCGCGGTGGGGTGTGGTTCCAGAAGCCGTTGCAGTCGACGTCGCCGGCATAGCTGGTGAGCGGGGCGAAGCGCGTGATGCCGGAGGAGCGCCAGCCGACATACTCCAGGCCCAACCATTCGGCGGGATCCGTGGCGGAGGTGTGGTCGTCGAGGACCACGTAGCCGGTCTCGGACAGCGCCTCGGACGTGATGAAGCCCATGATGAATACCTTCCCGTCATCGCTGCCCCCACAGGCGGCGGGTTCTTAGGCCATCCTAACTCGAATGCCCACCGCAGCGTGGGGGTCTCGCCGGGGAAAAGGCCCGACGGGAGCGTCGATATCCTGAGGGGTATGACTCAGCCGCAGGGTGCCCTCCTCGTGGGCAGCGTGAATTACGACGATGCCGAGACCACGATCCGCACCGCTGCGGAACTGCTCGGCACCCGGCTCCGTCGCATTCCGGACGGCGAGGTCGGCAAGCGGTTCCACTGGATCATGTTCCAGCCCGACGTGATCGGTGAGGCCGAGGGCATCGAGCGCACAGGCGACGAACCCATCCCGTTCCCCGCCGGCATCGACGCCCGCGGCCTGCGCATCGCCGAGGGAGTGGATGCTGCGAGCATCAAGATGCCGCCGCTGGGGTATGCCGCCGCCGCGATCGAGTCGTATGCGGTGTTCGAGCGGCTGCGGGCCGAGGGCGCGGTGCCCGCCGGCGTGCGGTTCCAGGTGTCGCTGCCGACGCCGCTCGCCGTGATCTCCTCCTTCTTCCACGGCGATGACCGCGCCGCGATCGAGCCCGTCTACACCGCCGCGATCCTGCGCGAGCTCGACGAGATCCTCGAGGCCATCCCGCACGAGGACCTCGCGGTGCAGTGGGACGTCGCGAGCGAGATGGGTATCATCGAGCGCGCCGCCGGCTACGGAGCGGTCATGGAGGCGTGGTGGCCCGGCGACCCGTTCGACGGTCTGGTCTCGCGCCTGGCCGCACTGGTCGATGCGGTGCCCGCCGACGTCGAGGTGGGTGTGCACCTCTGCTACGGCGACGCGGGGGAGAAGCACTTCTTCGAGCCGCGAGACGCCGCGAACCTGGTCCGGTACGCGAATGCGGTGGTGGCAGCATCCGCCCGTCCACTCACGTGGCTGCACCTGCCGGTGCCGATCGACCACGACGACGAGGCCTACTTCGCCCCGCTCACAGGCCTCGCCCCGGTCGGCGAGCTCTACCTGGGCCTCGTGCACCGCGAGGACGGGGTGGAGGGCGCCGCCCGTCGCGTCGCCGCCGCGACTCCGTTCGCCCCCGAGTTCGGGGTCGCGACCGAGTGCGGCATCGGCCGCGCGCCCGCAGGATCGACCGAGGGCATCCTGCGCACGCACGCCGACGTCGCCGCCGCCTGGTGACCTGCGGGTCTCGATTCGCGTGCAGGCCCCGCGTCGCGTAAGCTATTCCGCGGTGACGTGTCCGAGCGGCCGAAGGTGCAACTCTCGAAAAGTTGTGTAGGGTAACCCCCTACCGTGGGTTCAAATCCCACCGTCACCGCCATGGAAGCCCCCTCCGAGTGAGGGGGTTTTTCCGTATCATCACGGGGCTCTCCGAGAGCGAGCGCTCTTGCCTGGAAGTTCGATGGCGCCGCACGCTCACATGTGTCTGACCTCAGGCCGCGACGTACTCCTGGCGGACTCGTCCCTCAGTCGCCATCTCTATGTACCCGAAATCCTGGTCCGAGTTCAGGATCACTGCGTCGTTGGCGACCGCGTATGCGGCGATGAGGCAGTCGAAGGCTGCGGCTGCTCTCATGAGCCCTGTGTCCCACAGCGCCTGCTGAAGGTCGAGGGCGTCGCGCTCGTCGGGGTGTTCCCACGCGGGGAGCAGCCCCTCCATGTCCGCACGCAACTCTGCGTACTCCTTCGCATTGCGCGCGGAGTGGCAGTACTCGAGGACCTGCGGCGGGCACGTGATGATCAGGTGATTCGGCGACAGGGCCCGGAGCCTGTCGCCGATCGCCGTGCTCCTGCCTGCCTTCTGCCAGATGCTGTTGTCGACGAGGTAAGTGGTCACCGAACGGTGCTCTTCTCCCGGGGAGCGCTCTTGTCGGGATCCGGACCCGTGTCCGGAGCGATCGTCGGCGCGTCGATCTGGTCAGTGTCGAAGTGGCGAGCGATGATGCGCTCCACGGCGGCGGGCTGGCGGCGCACCGCGATGAGCGTGCGCAGCGCGAGATCCACCGTCGCGCGGTTGGAGGTCGTGCCGGCAAGCTTCTTGGCCTGCTGCAGCTGGTCGGGGTCGATGTCGATCGATGTGACGGCCATGGCTCCTCCTTCGCGGAAGCTCTGTATAAGCCATTGTATAAAGATCTTTGGCGGGGTGCACGATCTCTCGGTGCCCTGTGGAGGCGGAGCTCCTCTCCCCCCGGAGGCGTACCCCTCACCCGAGCAACTCCACCCCGAACTCGGAGACCACCGTGCGCAGTTCGGCGAGGTAGCGCTGTGCCTGCTCGGTGAGGGGGATCGCCGCATGCCCGATCCAGCCGATCTCGATGTTCTCGTCGACGTCGAGCGGGATGGCGACGATCTCGGGGTCGAGGTCGTCGCTGATGATGCCCGTCGAGATGGTGTAGCCGTCGAGGCCGATCATCAGGTTGAAGATGGTCGCGCGGTCGGAGACGCGGATGTCCTGCGGGCTCGAGAGGGTGGAGAGGATCTCCTCGGCGAAGTAGAAGGAGTTGTTCGCCCCCTGGTCGAAGGTGAGCCTCGGCACGTCGGCGAGATCGTCGAGGGTCACGCGATCTCGGGTGGCAAGGGGGTTCTTGCGGGAGATGAAGATGTGCGGCTGTGCGACGAAGAGCGGGTGGAAGGCGAGCCCGGAGTCGCGGAGCAGCTTGTCGATCACGTTGCGGTTGAAGTCGTTCCGGTAGAGGATCCCCAGCTCGCTGCGGAGCGTGCGGACGTCTTCGATGATGTCCCACGTCCGCGTCTCCCGCAGCGAGAACTCGTACTCGGCAGCCGAGGTCGCCTTCACCATCCGCACCAACGCGTCGACGGCGAACGAGTAGTGCTGGGTCGACACTCCGAGCAGGCGTCGCGACGGCGGACGACCGAGGTAGCGCTGTTCGAGGAGCGCGACCTGCTCGACGACCTGCCGGGCGTATCCGAGGAACTCCACACCGTCGGTCGTGAGCGTCACGCCGCGGGCGGAGCGGAGGAGGAGCACGCGCCCCACCCTGCTCTCCAGATCCTTCATCGCCGCCGACATGGTGGGCTGGGCGACGTAGAGCAGGTCGGCGGCGGCGCTGATCGATCCTTCCGCAGCGACCTCGATGTAGTAGGTGAGCTGTTGCAGGGTGATGCCGCTCGAACGCTTGGCCATAGATTCAGCCTATGTCACGGCATAGTTCGCGCGCATTACCCGATGGGCGCCCGCACTCGTCATCATGGAGAAACCCCCGATCGAGGCCGAGCCCGGCCGATCATCCCACCGATTGGCCGCTCATGGCATCCGAATTCACGTTCCGCATCACGACGACCCGTTTCGACGAGGACTACTCGCCCTCCGACGACTCCCGCATCACCACGAACTTCGCCAATCTGGCGCGCGGCGAGCACCGTCAGCAGAACCTCCGCAATGCCCTGACGATGATCGACCGGCGGTTCAACGATCTGGCGCACTGGGACAACCCGAGCCGTGACCGCTACACCCTCGAACTCGAGATCGTCTCGGTCGCGATCCAGTTCGCCACGGAGGGGGAGGATCGGGAGTTCCCTCTTCTCGAGGTGCTGGAGGTGACCATCGTCGACCGGTCGACGGGCACGCGCACCCAGGGGATCGTGGGCAACAACTTCTCGTCGTACATCCGCGACTTCGACTTCAGTGTGCGGTTGCCGGCGGCCAGCGAGGCCGCGGGGGGTTTCACCGTCCCCGACGACTTCGGCGATCTGCACGGCAAGCTCTTCCAGCACTTCCTCGATTCCGAGGCCTACCGGGAGCGCTTCTCGCTGTCGCCCGTCATCTGCATCAGCGTCTCGACGAGCAAGACGTACCGCCGCACCGAGAACCACCACCCCATCCTCGGTGTCGAGTACGAGCAGAAGGACGGCTCGCTGACCGACGAGTACTTCGGCAAGATGGGCCTCTCGGTCCGGTACTTCATGCCGCGAGGCAGCGTGGCCCCGCTGGCCTTCTACTTCCGCGGGGACCTGCTGAGCGACTACACCAACCTCCAGCTCATCGGCACGATCAGCACGATGGAGACGTTCCAGAAGATCTACCGTCCGGAGATCTACAATGCGAACTCCGAGGCCGCGAGCATCTACCGGCCGACTCTGGAACAGCAGGACTACTCGGTGACCAAGATCGCCTACGACCGCGAGGAGCGCAGCCGGCTCGCGGCCGAGCAGGGGCAGTACGCCGATGCGCACCTCATGACCCCGCACGGTGAGCTGCTCGAGCAGTGGGCCGCCGGCACCTCCGCCGCATCCCTGGTGGCCGTCGGATGACGAACCAGAGATCGTCGATCGTGCGCGAGCTGCTCCCCACCTCGATCGTCGGCAGTCTGCCGAAGCCCTCCTGGCTGGCCGAGCCGGAGACGCTCTGGTCTCCGTGGAAACTGCAGGGCGACGCGTTGATCGAGGGTACGCAGGATGCTCTGCGCATCGCCGTCCAAGAGCAGCGCGAGGCCGGCATCGACATCATCAGCGACGGGGAGCAGACCCGACAGCACTTCGTCACCACGTTCATCGAGCACCTCTCCGGCGTCGACTTCGACCAGCGCGAGACCGTGCGGATCCGCGACCGATACGACGCCAGCGTGCCGACGGTGGTCGGGGCCGTGAGCCGCGAGAAGTCCGTGTTCGTGGAGGATGCGAAGTTCCTGCGTCAGCAGACCGATCAGCCGATCAAGTGGGCGCTGCCCGGCCCGATGACGATGATCGACACTCTCTACGATCGTCACTACAAGAGCCGCGAGAAGCTGGCGTGGGAGTTTGCGACCATCCTCAACCAGGAGGCGAAGGAGCTCGAAGCAGCCGGGGTCGACATCATCCAGTTCGACGAGCCGGCATTCAACGTCTTCTTCGACGATGTGCAGGACTGGGGCGTGGCGGTGCTCGAGCGAGCGGCGGAAGGACTGCGCGCGGAGACCGTGGTGCACATCTGCTACGGATACGGGATCAAGGCGAACACCGACTGGAAGGCGACCCTCGGCGCGGAATGGCGGCAGTACGAGAAGTCCTTCCCGCTTCTGCAGCGCTCGATCATCGACACCGTCTCACTGGAGAGCCACCACTCGCACGTTCCTCTGGACCTCATCGAGCTCATTCGAGGAAAGAACGTCATGCTCGGGGCCATCGACGTGGCCAGCCCGACCATCGAGACCCCGGACGAGGTCGCCGACACCCTCCGCAACGCCCTCCGATTCGTCGACGCCGACAAGCTCATCCCGAGCACGAACTGCGGCATGGCTCCGGTGTCGCGTGACGTCGCGCGTGGCAAGCTCCGAGCACTCAGCGCGGGAGCCGACATCCTTCGCGACGAGCTCGTGCCCGCAAGGGTCTGAGGCTCCGGCGAGGAGGCGGCTCCGGCCCGATCGGTCACCCCCCGGACGGGTTCTCGAGCGGCTTCCCGTTCTCGTCGGTCGTCTCCGCCTCGAGCACCTCTTCGGTGTCGGGCCCGTCGTCGGGAGCGCCGCCCGATGCGGTGTCAGCTTCTTCGTCGGGGCCCGGTGTGCCCTGCGTGTTCTTCGGGTCGCTCATATCCGTCTCCTTCGTTCGGTCTCGCGAAGCTACTCCTGACGGAGGGGGAACGTCAGGGGGTTGACCGCGGCGATGAATCGCTCTCGGATCGGTGAATCGTGATGGCGGACTCACCGTGTGAGTGCGATCGAGTTCCGGGATGAGGCGCGGTCGAACGCGTAGGGACGTCCACGAGCCCGTGGCACCGACGAGCGGGCGGTAAGCGTCGCCCCGTCAGAAGCTCGACGCGACCGCTTCTTCGCGGATGATGTCGACGCCGCGACGGTAGCTCGTGACCTCGAACTCCGGGAATCGCCCGACGAACTTCGATGAGTCGAACCTGTTGTCGTGCTCGTACCGCGGCAGGAGCTCTCTGATCTCACGCGCCTGGCGAGACGCGAGACCGGCCGCGCTCAGCGCCCACTTCGGGACGACGGTGTACCCGGACCCGGCTGGGCGACCGAAGGCGGACTCTGCCATGGCGACGAATTGCCGATAGGTGGGACGGTCGGAGTCTGTGGGGAGGTGCCACGTCTGGTGAAAGGTATCGGCGGCGTTGCCCAGCGTCGCGAGGGCACGACTCGCGTCCGGCGTCCAGATCAGAGTGCGCTGCCGGTCGTCGCGCACCGGTACGAGCGGACGTTTGCCGCTCTTGATCCTGTCGATGACGAGCGCGTTCGTGAAGCTCTGCGTTCGCCCGGGGCCGTAGAACTCCGGCGCGCGGGCGATCAGCACGGGGATGTCGCCGCGCGCCATCTCGTCGAGCACCATCGACGCCATCGCTGCACGCACCCTGCCCTTCGGGCCGACCGGTTCGAAGGGCGTGTCCTCGGTCTGCAGCCGGTCATCCTGCGGGTACATGTAGGTGTTGTCGAAGTAGGCGAAACTCGCGCCGGCGGCGCGGGCCGCGTCGAGGGCGTTCCTCACCATCGTCGGGAACTGCCGTTCCCACAGCTCGGTGTCTGCGGGCAGGCCGGCGGTGAAGTAGACGACGTCGCTGCCGTCGACCGCGGCGGCGGTCTGTACGGCGTCGAGAAGATCGGCTCGTACGAGGGTGTCGGTGGCGTTGACCTTGCGGGGGTTGCGGCTGACGAGTCTGAGGTCGGACGTGTGGTTCCGGTTCAGCTCGCGTGCGAGTTCCACGGCGATCTGTCCGTTCGCGCCCAGTATGGTCTGCATTCCTCGACTCGACTTTCGATTGCGATATCCGACACGGTATGTTTACACTGCTTACATGATCGTACGAGGGGATGTTATCGGTGTCAACTTCTGAGAAGACCTACCATCACGGCGATCTCCGTGCAGCTCTTCTGGATGCGGCGATACAGGCTCTCGAGGCCGGGGAGCCGTTTTCGCTTCGCGCCGTCGCGCGTCGGGCGGGGGTCTCGCCGGCCGCCCCGTATCGGCACTTCGCCGACCGGGAGGCCTTGGACTCCGCCGTCGCGGTCGAAGGTTTCAAGGACCTGCAGGCCGACCTCGCCGCCGCTCTGGACCGAGTCCCCGCCGCCTCGCCGGCGCCCGCCGTCATCACGCAGCTCGGAATCGCCTATGTGACCTTCGCCTTGCGTCGTCCCGCGGTCTTCCGGCTGATGTTCGGCAACGAATGCGACGAATCCGACAGCGACCGTGTGCGGGCGTCCCATGGGTTGCACGCCGTGTTGAACGACGCGATCGAAGAGCTGTTCCCCGGGGCTGACGCACCGAGCCTGTCCACGGCGCTGTGGAGCATGGCCCACGGCCTCGCCTTCCTGCACCTCGACGGCAAGTTCCGTCCCGAACCCGCCGAAGCGGTGGCTGAGCGGGTGCGGTCGTCCGTTGCGGCGATCTTCGCGATCTCCACCCGTGCGGCACCGCCATCGGCGGCCGATTCGATCCCCGGGAGACTCGCATGACCAGACGCATCCTGCACGTCGTCACCAACATCGGACACTACGACGACCCCGACCACCCCACCGGGCTCTGGTTGTCGGAACTCACCCATGCATGGGAGGTTTTCGAGGAGCGAGGTTTCGAGCAGCGGATCGTCAGTCCGGCTGGCGGGCCCTCGCCGCTGGAGCCCCGGTCGCTGAAGTTCCCCAGCTACGACAAGACAGCGAAGGCATGGCGCGCCGACCCCGCACGCATGGCGTTGCTGGAGACCACTCTGCGGCCCGACCAAGTCGATTCCGCCGACTACGACGCGATCTTCTTCACCGGTGGTCACGCGGTGATGTACGACTTCCCGGAGAGTGAAGGCCTGCAGCGGATCACACGGGAGATCTGGGAGCGGGGAGGGATCGTGTCCTCGGTCTGCCATGGCTACTGCGGTCTGCTCAACACGCGACTCTCGGACGGCTCTCTCCTTCTCGACGGTCGCAAGGTCACCGGCTTCGCCTGGCAGGAGGAGGTGCTGGCCCGTGTGGACAAGCTCGTGCCGTACAACGCGGAGGAGGAGATGAAGAAGCGCGGCGCCCTGTACGAGAAGGCGCTGCTGCCGTTCGTCTCCTATGCCGTCGTCGATGGGAATCTCGTCACGGGCCAGAACCCCGGCTCCGCGAAGGAGACGGCCGAGAAGGTCGCCGCACTGCTCTGAACGCGTCGGCGAGCGAGAGGGCGGCGAGAGGGAAGACCGTACCGACGTCTCGCTAGTGTGACGGCATGACCGACGAAAACGGCCCCGCAGTGATCGCCGATCTCTGCCGCCTCCCGAATCCCGAAGCGATCGATCGCACGACCTTCGTCGAGCTCGGCGGCGTCGAGCAGTTCGTCTCGATTCGAGGGCGCGACACCCGCAACCCTGTGCTCATCGTCTGCCATGGCGGCCCGGCCCTCCCTTCGCTGCCGTCATCGTGGGTCTGGCAACGCGCGGTCGAGGACTACTTCACCGTCGTGAACTACGACCAGCGCGCCAGTGGGAGGTCTGCGGCGGGGGCGCACGACGGGATGGATCTGAGCGTCGAGCGGTACGTCGAAGACCTCGAGGAATTGATCGCCTGGCTCCGGCATGAACTCGGGGTGAGTACGGTCGGCGTGCTCGGGCACAGCTGGGGAACGATCATCGGCCTCACCCTGGCGGAGCGGCGGCCCGACCTGCTCTGGGCCTACATCGGGGTCGGGCAGGTGATCTCCGGTCCGGAGAACGAGGCCGAGAGCTTCGGTTTCGCGATGCGCAGCGCACTCACGGACGGGAATGAGCAGGCCATCGCCGAACTGCAGTCGCTCGGCGAATATCCCGGCACGCAGCCTCTGACGATCGAGCGCATCGTGACGTGCCGGAGATGGGCGCAGCACTACGGCGGACTCTCCGCCTACCGCTCAGACTTCGCCTACTTCACGGACGCGGCCGGGCTGTCGCCGTACTACACGGCTGATGAGCGGGCATTGATCGGCGTCGGACAACAGGTGACCATGCCCCACGTGCTTCCGGCGCTGCTGTCCTTCGACGCTCGTGCGAAGACCTCGTTCGCGGTGCCGATGCTGCAGTTCCTCGGACGCCATGACTGGACCACGCCGACGGCTCCGGTGGAACGCTGGATCGACGAAGTGTCGGCGCCGTCGGTGGACGTCGTCTGGTTCGAGAACTCCGCACACCTGTGCATGTTCGAGGAGCCGGGGAAGTTCGTCGTGAGCCTCGTGGATCTGGCACTGCCCCATGCGCCTTCCGCCTGAACGGGCGGCGGGGTTCACGCGTGACGTCGACTCACAGGTCGGGCGTCTGCACCTCGGGGCTGTCGATGCCGTCGAACGTCGGAAGCAGGTAGCGCTCCGCGTCCTCCCGGCTCATCGGGTGCAGCGACGGGATCAGAGCGGCGATGTCCTCCGCGGTCGCAGCCGTCGATCCGCCGACACGTTCGGCGTCGTACCCGCCGAACGCCATGATCCACATCGTGGTGCCGGTGCCCGCGTCGTAGCTGTAGACGGCAGTACCGTCTGACCGCGACCACTGGTCGCCTGTGCGCACGCACCACGAAGGCAGCTGGTCGGGACCCCGATCCCACTCCCGCCCGGGCCCGCCGATGAAGTTGCACGGCGCGAGGGGGTCGGGGTCGACCGCGTTCCACTGGATGATGATGCGAGCGACGGAGCCGGTGTCACTGCGCACCCAGGTGGCGGCATCCGTCCCGGTCGCTCTGACTTCGACGTTCGACCACCCGGCGAGGTCGGTCACGAGCGGGAACTTCCCCGACCTGATCCAGCTCGCCTTCACCTCGGCCGAACGGTCGGCCTCGGCATTCGCGCGATCGACGGCCGCGGTCTCGGTCGGTGTCGGGACGAGGGCCAGCACGGCCACCAGCGCCGCGGCGGACACCGCGCCCGCGACCCGCAGCGGCATCGGCCCGAGGAAGATTCCCAACGTGAGAGCCGCGAGAGCACACACCGCGACATGCAGCAGGGCATCGGTCTGAAGAGCCAGGGGACCGAGGATGCCGTGCACGAGGCCGAACGCCCCCGCGCACGTGAGCACCCCGGCAGCGACCACTCCGCCGAAGATCGCCGGCCGTCCCGTGAACGCCGTGCTCAGGAGAGCGATACCGCCTGCGAGCACGGCGAACGCGACGAGGATCGCCGCTATCAGGACGAACGGCAGACCGCCGAAGAGCGCGACGACCGTTGCGTAGGACACCGCGTAGTCGATCAGAAGCATGAGCGGGATCGTCAGTCCGATCACCGCCAGCGAACGTCCGGCCGTGGTCTGCGGAGCAGACCGGGCTTCGACGACCGCGCTGTCGCTGGGGCTCACCATGCGTCGAGGCTACGACATTCGACATGGGCCCGCGGGGGATGGCTGATAATCTGCGGCGCATGCAGTTTTCCGACGACGGGCGCACCCACGACGAGGAGGTGGGGGTGGACACCGCGTCGATCAAGGAGCGGGTCTATGCCACGTTCACGGGGCTCGCCATCGTGCTCGTCCAGAACTCGAACGTCGCCCACACCGACGCCGGTCGCGCGACCATCACGCTCCTCGTCGGAATCGTCGCGATCGCCATCGCCGGATTCGTCGCGGAGCTGCTGGCGCACCTGGCCGTGCATGCGACCTTCCCGGACCGCCGGGAGTTCGGCCGACTCCTTCGTCTGACCGGGACGGCGATGGCGTCGGCGGCGGTGCCTCTCCTCGTCCTTCTCCTCGCTGTACTGGGGTGGATCGATCTGGGAACCGCTCTCACGATCGCATCGATCACCTACGTCGCGATCCTCGGACTGATCGGCTACGTGGCCGTACGCCGGACCGACGCTCCATGGTGGAAACAGGCCATCGCGCTCGGAATCCTCGTTGCGCTCGGCAGCGTTGTCGTTCTGATCCAACAGCTTGCGCACGGACACTGAGAGGCGACTGCCTGGTGGTGGCCGTCCGGCCTCGATCACGCGTCGACATCGGGCTCGGAGACGCGCAGAGGCGCGTATTCTCGGAGCATGGGAACTCTCGAGTACAACAGTTCACGCCCTCCGATCGTGATCGACGATGCGACGTTGGCGCACCTGAAGATCGTGATCGGCACGAAGCTCCGTCGACACGAGAGCTTCATGATGACGTGGCTGCCGGAGGAGAAGAACCCTGCCGGTCGGCTCACCATCTGGATGCACCCCGCGATTCCGCTGGCGCTCGCCTTCGACGGCTCCAAGATGCCCGAGATCGACACCAAGCGCATCGAGCGGATGATGGAGAACCTCAACGCCCGCGGAGAACTCGTCCTCGATCAGCTCGGCTAAAAGTGATCGGCGAACAGTCGGAGATCGTTCCCGTCCCCGCCGTCCGCCATTCACTTCTCCGAGCCCGGCACCCATTTCTCTGAGCCCGACGCCCGCGTCACCATCCCTTGAGCGGGAGCATGCAACGGCGCTCCGCTCCGGTCAGTCGCGTCGAGCATCCTCGGCGTGAACACCCTCGGAGCCACCGCCCGTGGGCGGCACCGTGGGAGGGGTGCCCTTGCCCTTCTCCGCACCGAGGTTGTCGTTCTCGTCCTCGTTCTCGTCGTCGTCCTCGTCTGTCTCGGGGCCGTCGTCGGTCGAGGGCATGTCGGGATCGATGCCTTGGGCTTCGACTGCGGGTGTGTCGTCCGTGTGGTCCTGCGGGTCTGACATCATGTTCTCCGTTCGCCGAGGTGGATTGATCGCCCAGTCTTGCCTCTGTGAGGCGTGCACGTCTGCCCGTTGACAGGCGTGCGCGAGCGAGCGGAGAATCCCGCCTGCGTGAGCGTGATCGCCCGGTCAGGCGGTCGCGAGGGGCGGATGATGCGGGATCGGGATCGGTCGGCCGGCGCGGCGCGGTGCATGGAACCGCTGGACGTCTTCCCACACGTCGGCGGCAGTCATGTACGAACTCGCGAGCGGGAGGTCTCGCAGCCAGACGACCTCCACCTCCGCGGCATCGACCTCATAGATGCACGCGACCGTGCGTCGCGAGTCATTCTGGGCATAGCGGTGATCGAGGATCAGCCACTCGGTATCGGTGATCTTCCTCAGCTCGAATCGGGGATCGGGCATTGTGAACAACTCAACACTCCCATCGCTGGACCGGTATCGGCTGCCGAGGAGCGCACCACCCCGCGCGGCGCGGTGCATGCGTCCGCGCCGCAACGGGCGCTCTTCAGCCCGCCAGAATTCACTGGAATTGTAATCCGAACCGATATATTGCTCAACTCGCGGTGCTCGCGGTGCACCGAGTGCACGGCGTGCGCGCGAGTGCACGGTCTGTCGACGCGAACACCCCGTGCACTCGGCGAGATCCCGTGCACTCGACGAGCAGGTAACACCGTGGGCGCCGATCAGCGGCGGACGCGGGCCCGCGTCTTCGCCACGCTCGCGAGAGTCGCCCGCACCGGGGTACCGAGATAGAGGCCGAGGGAGGCGCCGGAGGCCAGGCCGATGCCGATGACCGCCGCATCGATGAGCGATCCGCCCGCGAGCAGCATGCCCGTGGAGGTGCCGGCTGCGTGGACCATCTCGAGCAGCCCCTGGAACACCGCGACTCCGGGGACGAGCGGCACGATCGCGGCGGTGGTCACCGCGACCGAGGGCACGTGCAGGTTGCGTGCGATCAGCATCCCGAGGAAGCTCGCCAGCAGGGCACCGACCGCGCTCGCCGCCGCGGGGTGCAGGTTCAGCGCCACCGATGTCGAGTAGCCGGCGAGGGTGACAGCGCTGAGCAGTGCGCTGACGAGGATGATCCGGATGCCGGCACCGTTGAACACGGCTACGGCGACCGCGATGATGATCGCTCCGGCGAACTGGTTCACGAGCGGTCCGAACGGCGCGGGGTCGTCGGGGAGGTCCATGGTGAAGCCCAGGACGCCGCCGAGTTCCAGGCCGACGAGGATGCCGATCACCACGCCGAGGGTCTGCATGGTGAGATCGAGGATGCGTCCGCCGGCCGTGAGGGCGAAGCCGTCGATCGCGTCCTGCGCGGCGCCGACCACGGTCAGGCCGGCGAGCATCAGCACGATGCCGGAGGCGACGATGATCGACGGGCGGATGCCGACGAACGGTTCGATCCCGGCGGTACCGAGCGCGGAGACCACGACAGCCACGACCGTGGTCACGAATCCTCCGGCGATCTGGCTGAAGAACAGCGGCACCCGGAGTCGCGCGAGCCCCGCCTGTGTCAGTGCCGCGCACAGCGCCGCGACGAACGTGAGACCGACGATGATCGGGGCGGCGCCGAGCATGATGCTGACGCCGACGGCGAGCAGGGCGCGCGCGACGATCACGACCGGCTGCTGGTAGCGGAACGGCACCCGCCGGATGGCGCGGAACGTGGTGCGCGCGGATTCGAGGTCGAGGCCGCCGTCGATGTCGGCGACCAGGGCCTGCACGCGCTGCAGCTTCGCGTGATCGGGAGCGGTGACACGCACGACGCGCACGAGGGTCTCGGGCCAGACCTCGCCGCTCAGATGGAACGACACCGTGATCGAGTTGTAGGTGACGTCGACCTGCACGCCCCGCATCCCGTAGGCATCGCACACGCGGGTGATCGCGAGCGTGACCTCGTGTGCTGAGGCGCCGACGGCGAACATCGATTCACCGATGCGGGTCGCGAGATCGAGCACCCGGGGGACCGTGCGCTCGTCGATGACGGGCATCGCCTCGGTGTGCGCGACGGCCGAGGGATCGGTGTGCAGCAGACGGCGCACGGAGGAGAACAGCGGCCGGCGGGATCTCGCGGACATATGCTCCATTCTCCCGCCCGGGCGCGTGATCGGGGGAAGGCTGTCCGGTCGTGGGCGCACTCGCTCGCGGTTAGCGCGTCGGACGTGGTCCGCACAACCCCCTTGGGGCCTGCCCCGCGTGATGGCACCGTCGAAGACATGAAACTCGTATCGTACGCAGGCCAACAGGTGGTCACGACGGACGACGTCGCCGAGGCGCTCGTCGCTCTCGCCGCCGCCCTCGCGAGTGAAGGGGAGTCGGCGGCTCTGCGGCTTCCCATCGTGGTGGACGGGAAGAAGGACTCCGCTGACCTGATCGTCGGCGTCGGCAACGATCTGCTCGTCGGTCCGCAGACCTCCGACGGCGATGACCCCGACTTCTCCGAAGACGCCGCCCAGATCCGCACGCACCCCCTGTTCCCGCAGCGGACCCCCGGCGACGACGAGGACGACGGCGGATTCGGGATTCCCGCGGTCGACATCGACATCGAGCACGGTACCCGCGCTTAGCGCACCCGCGGGGCCGCTGTAAAGGGGAGCGCGGTGAGCGCGCCGCACGCATATTCTGCTGGGGTGCCGCACTCTGCCCCACCTGATCATGACGTCCTCTGGGCGTGCGTCGAGGAGGGCTTCCACGTCGGGAGCCGCCGCGGCGACTTCCTCGGATATGTCGACAGGCAGGCGGGCGGCGCGTATCGCGCGTTCGACGCCCGGTCCCGTATGCTCGGCGACTTCGCGACGCTGGCAGCAGCCACGAACGCGGTGGAGCAGCTGACGGGGGAGCCCTCGCCGACGGTCCACGACGGTGAGCAGGGGGTGGCGCTGTGAACGGCGGCACGGCACCCGGGTTGATCTCCTTGGTGTACACGAGCACCGCGTCTCAGCCGCTTCGCGCGACGGCTCTCGAGCATCTGCTGACCGTGTGTCGACGTCTCAATCTTCGACGGGGCATCACCGGGATGCTCCTTCATCGGGAGGGGCGGTTCATTCAGGTGCTGGAAGGGAATCCGGACACCGTGGCGCGCGTGCTCGAGAGCATCCGAGGGGATTCCCGACACCATGATCTGCGGGTGCTCCTGGAGGAACCGATCCGCGAGCGTCGGTTCGCGGACTGGACCATGGGGTATCGGCCACTGCAGCGCCGCGCGAGTGCTCCCACCGGGTACCGGGACTCCTTCGCAGATCTGGATGCGGGATCGGATGTCGGCACAGCGGTGAGAGCGTTGACCGAGCTCACGCTCTGGTTCCGTGTGCGCGCGGATGATCGGTCCTCATCGCCGGTGGAGTCGGACCCGGATGAGGTCCTGGATGAGGACGGGGTGCCGCGGCACGACGACGCGATCGTCTGAGCGGTCACGCGTCCGGGCCGGCCGGGCCGGGAACGGTACGGAACAGTCCCCTCGGCCCTGCTCCAGAGCCCCGCACTGCGCGCAGATCTCGGTCGTAGATCTCGGTCCCGGACGCAGGGTTCAGTCCTGCGCGAAGACCTCGGGGTGTGCGGCGATGAGCTCGGCCTGCTCGGTCCATGAGAGGCCCACGATGCTCAGCACCACGCGGACGACGGTCGAGTCTGCGTCGGTCGTGGTGAGCCGCAGTTCGCGCAGTGTTGCTCTGGCGGTCTCCTCGATGAGGAAGGCGAGCAGATCGGCTGGCATGTCTCCCCGGAACGCCCCCGAGTCCACTCCGACGCTGGTCAGATCGCGGATGCGGCGACGCAGCGGCGCCAGGGCGAGCACCGTATCGGCCAGATGCGCATCGTCGAGGGCGATGTTGGCCGAGGCGCGCACGGCCGAGGCCTCCCGCCACAGCCGTGTCGCCATCCGTGCCAGGGTCACCCGGGGGTCGGACTCGTCGGTCGTCTCGGCGATCGCGTTGAACCGCTGCGCACCGACCGCGATCACCTCGCGGAGCAGGCTGTCGCGGTCGGCGAAGTGTCCGTAGACGGCGCGGCGGGTGAGGCCTGCCGCCTGCGCGATGACATCGAGCGACGCCGTGGGGTTGGTCGCGAGCACCGACTGCGCCGCGCGCAGCAGGGCCTCCCGGTTGGCCAGGGCGTCGCGTCGACGCGGCGGGTTCGGTGCGGTCACTTCGGGTCCTTCGGGGGCGCGGGGATCAGGACATCAGCTTGGTCGACGCGAGCGCCTCGACCAGTTTGCGGTTGTAGGTCATCAACGGACGCCGCAGCACGAGTCCGAGGAGCAGCGCCGGAACGATGAACAGCGCGAGTGCGCCGAGCGCCCACCAGAAGTCGGCCTGGTAGACGCCGGCGATCGTCGATCTCACCATGTTCACGGCATAGGTCGCGGGGAGGAAGGGACTGACGCTCTGGAACCAGTCCGGAAGCAGCTGCAGGGGGTACGCACCGCCCGACCCGGAGATCTGGATCACGAGCAGCAGCACGGCGAGCGCCTTGCCCGCGTTGCCGAACGCGACCACCGCCGTGTACACGATGAGCGTGAACACGGTCGAGATCGCCCACCCGGCCAGGATCAGCAGAAGCGGATGCGCGGGTTCGATCTGGACGAAGAGGATTAGGCCGAGCGTCAGCAACGTGCTCTGCGCGAGACCGACCAGACCGAAGATGCCGTAGCGGCCGAGGTACTTCTGCGTCGGCGTGAGTTCGGGGCGGTCGGGGAGCGTCTCGGCGTTCACATCGACGCGGATCGTCACCGTCATCAGAAGGGCACCGACCCACAGGGCGAGGATCATGTACAGCGGGGCCATGGCCGCACCGAACCCGGCCACGGGGAAGACCGCGGTGCGATCGAGGCGCACGGGCGCGGCGAGCGACGTGGCCAGCACACCCGGATCGGCGCCGATCAGCGCGCTGAGATCGCCGGTGTCCGCGGCCTTCGCGATCGACTGCTGCACGGTGTCGAACCTGTCGGCCAGGGCGTTCAACGATGCGGACAGCTGCGTCGTGGCCTCCTGCGCTCGCGACAGCGTCGACAGCACGGAGTCGGATGCTCCGGACAGCCCGGAGGTGATGCCGGACAGGTCGGAGCGGATCGCCGACACATCGGACCCGATCTGCGTGAGCGTGGACGACAGGGCGTTCAGCTGCGCCTTCAGCCCGTCGTCGTAGGTGCTCCGGGCGTCGGCGATCGCCTTCTTGGCCTCGGCGATCGCCGCCGTGATCTCCTGGTGCGAGCTCTGTGCCGAGTCGTTGCCGGCCGCGATCTCGGTCGCCGCAGTCTGCAGGCGCTGCTGCAGCGCCTGCTGCCGCGCGATCGCCTCGTCGAGTCGGCTGATCACGGCGTCGAAGTCGGGCTGGGCGGATTCGGGAAGGTTCGGTCCGACCTGCGTCACCAGCGTGTTCTTCACCGCGGCATACTGATCGATCTGCTGCTGCACGCGCTCCGCGAGCGTGGTGATCGCCTGCACCTGGCTGCCGCTGAGCGAGGCGGCACCTGCGTAGAGCTCGTCGATGCGCTGGCCCACCGCGTCGTAGCTGTTCGATGTGGCCGCGAGGGCGTCCGCCAGCGACTGCGCCGCCGTCTGCAGGGTCGATTTCAGCGTGCTCGCCGCATCCACTCCGCTGCCGAGAGCGCCCGAGGTGTCCGAGAACGCGTCGCCGGCCTCGTCGACCAGGGCCGACGCGCTGTCCAGCAGCGGTCGGCTCGTCTCGAGCAGGGCCGTGAACGTGTCGGCCGTGCGCGCGCCCGAGCGCAGCTGAGCGCCCACGCTTCCCAGTCGAGTCTCGATGCGCGTGAGCGTCGCCTGCGTGTCTTCATCGGTGAGGTAGTCCGACATCGACGAGACGAGGCCGAGCGCCACGTCGCCGAGTGTCTCGGCGAACGTGTCGCTGATCGCGGACGACACCCCCTCCGCGCCCTGGCCGGTGATCTTCGGCGCCAGGGCGTTCTTCTTCTCGTTCGTGTAGAGCGCGATGTGCGTGCGGTCGCCGCCATCGGCGTAGAACGTCAGCATGTCGGCGCTGAACGTCTCGGGCAGCACGATGGCGGCGTAGTACTCGCCCGACTTGGTCCCATCGATCGCGTCGTGCTCATCGGTGATCACCCAGTCGAGCTGGTCGTTCCCGCGGAGCTGGGAGAGGACCTGCTCGCCGACGTTCACCCGGATCGGGACCAGGTCGCTCTCGTACCCGGCGTCGGTGCTGGCGACGGCGATCTTCAGGTCTTTCGTGTTCGCGAACGGGTCCCAGCTGGCGATGACGTTGAACCAGGTGAACAGGGAGGGGATGACGACCAGGCCGAACAGAACGATGCACGCCATCACGTTCTGGGTCGCGTGACGCATGTCGCGGGCCGTCAGGTGCAGGATGTCCTTCACGCGCGGTCCTCCCCTTCTGCGGGCTCGTCGTCTGCGGTGGGTGCTTCTTCCTCCGGGGGGAGCGGGTCGTCTGCCGCCTCGGTGGCGGTCGCTTCCTCCGTCGGCTCGGAAGCCGCGGGATCGGCCTCCGGTTCCGCTTCCGTGTCGCCGGTCGTCTCCGACTGTGCTTCCGGATCGAACCACTCCGTGAGCAGTGCGTCGGCCTCGGCGCCGGCGATCGGCGCCTCGGAGGTGTCCCGGTCATCCGCCTCAGCGGGTGCGACCGGTGCGACCGGTGCGACCGGGGCGACCGGTACGTACGGGACGGTGGCGGACGACTCATCAGCCGTGGGTCGCAGAACCGCTGCAGGGCCGGCGGGGCCGGCGAGAGCGAGCTGGCGCAGTTCGGCGTCGTCGAGAGCAGCGACCTCTGCGCCGTGCTCGAAGCTGTGCTTGATGTACTCGATGGCCACGAGGAACCCGATCACGAGCAGTATCCAGAGGGTCCACAGTCCCAGCAGCAGCGCTTTCGATCCGGGGAGCGCCCAGGTGAGGACGCCGAGAACGACGAGCCCCGCGACACCCGTGAGCACTGTCGCCTTCAGCAGCGTCGGGTAGCGGCGTGTGAACGGCTCGGCCCGCCGAGCGAGGTCGTCGCGGTACTCGGCGCGGTTCGACAGCGCCCGGATGACGTCGGTGAGCCGGTATCCGCTGCCGACGACCTGCACCTTCTCGCCGATGAGGAGGTCGGTCGAGAGCACCTGCCGGTTGAAGAGCAGGGTGAAGTTCGCGAGGCGGCGACGCAGGACGAGTCCGAGGAGGAAGGCGAGGGCGACGAACACGGCGAGGGCGCCGAGGAAGCGCCAGTAGTGGCCGTCGTAGAAGCCCCCGATCGTTTCCCGCATGGCGTCGATGCCGTAGGAGAAGGGGAGGAGGGGATAGATCGCACGGAAGAATCCGGGCATCAGCTCGATCGGGTACAGGCCGGACGCACCGGGGATCTGCATGATCACCAGCAGGATGCACAGACCGCGGCCGACGTGCCCGAACGCGACGCAGAGGGCGTAGATGATGCTCACGTACGCGAGGGCGATGAGCACACCGGTGCCGACGAACGCGGCGGCGCTCACGGTCTGCACGCCGATGATGAGGTTTCCGATGCACACGATCAGCGCCTGGCCCACGGCGAGCGTCGCGAAGAGGAAGAAGCGGCCGAAGTAGGCCTCGCGCACCGTGACGCCCTCGACGCCCTCCGTGTCGACCTCGACGCGGAAGATCACCATCAGCACGAAGGAGCCGATCCACAGCGAGAGGTTCGTGAAGAGCGCGGCCATCGCCGACCCGTAGGTGTCGACCGGGAACACCAGGTGCTCGTCGACCTCGACCGGAGAGGAGATGAACTGGGCGATCTGCTCGGGTTCCAGATCGGTCAGGGTACCGAGCAGGCCCCATTCGGATGCAGCGTTGAGCGCGACGACGTCGGTGCGCGACGTCTGCAGACCCTGCTCGATGCCCGCGAGGTCGTTGTCGAAGCTCTCCAGTGCCGACGAGGTGGCGACGAGTTGCGAGTCCAACCCTGCCAGCAGTTGATCGGCCTGTGCGAGGACGCCCTTCTGCGCGTCCAGCGCCCCTGAGAACGATCCGACGCTCGCCGACAGCTGCGACATGGCGCTGTTCAGTGAGGGGACGGTGCGGGTGAGGATGTCGCGCATCGCCGATGAGGCGTCGCGGGTGTCCTGCATCGCCTGGTCGACCGCGTCGGCTGTCGCCTGAACGGAGCGCACCGTGTCGGAGGCGGCGGTCTTGAGGTCCTTGAGGTCGGCGAGCAGCTGCTGGTCGGTGGCGTTGCGCTGCTGCAGCGAGGCGATGACCTCGGTCAGGCGCTGCTTCGTGTCCTCGCTGAGGTCGGTGTCGTCCAGGAGCGCCTGCAGCCGGGCGACCGCCGCCTCGTTCGCCTTCAGCACGTTCGAGACGTCGTCGATCCCGGCGTCGATGCGCACCCCCGCCTGCTCGAGGCTCTGGGTGAGACGGGTGATCGAGACGTTCGCCTTCGACGAGACGTCGGCGAGCAGCGTCGTGCCCCGCAGGAACGCGGTGGTGGCACTGTCGCTGAACGCGATCACCTCCTTCTGCGTCTCCGCGATGATCGACTGCGTCTGGGCGAGCGACTTCTGCACATCGCCGAGCGTCTTGTCGACGTCGCCGAGCGTGTTCCGTGCGGACGAGAGCGTGCCGCGCGAGGAGGCGAGCCCGTCCTGGGTCTCGGCGAGGTTCTCGCGGGCCGAGGCGAGTGTCTGCGTCGCCTGGTCGAACGCATCGAGGGTGTTGTCCCTGGCGTTCAGCAGCCGCAGCTCGGTGGAGTCGCCGACGCCCTTGAGTGCGTTCGTCGCCGCGAGTGCCACCTGCTCCTTGAACGCGCTCGTGACCTGCTTGTCGAGCTCGGAGGCGCCGACGTCGGTGATCTTCGGCGCGATCGCCCCGGCCTTCTCGTTGACGTAATACTGCAGCGACGGCTGCGTGAAGTCGCCGCTGGTGATGCTGAGCAGGTCTTCGCTGAATGCGGCGGGGATGACGATGGCCGCATAGACGTCGCCCTTCTTCACGGCCTCCTGGGCCTCGTCTTCGCCCATGAAGGTCCAGCCGAGCTGGTCGTTGTCCTCGAGCTGCTCCGTCACCTGCGCGCCGATGTCGATGTGGCCGGTGAGGTCGGAGGTGGCGCCCTCGTCGAGGTCGACGACCGCCACGCGGATGTTCGCGGTGTGGGCGTAGGGGTCCCAGAACGCGTTGATGTTGAACCATGCGTACAGGGCAGGGGTGATGAGCACCCCGATGATGATGATCCACGCTTTGGGGACGCGGGAGAGTCTCTTGACGTCGCGCTTGTAGACCCGCCAGCTCTGTTTCACAGGACGAGTTTACACATTACGTGCACATCAACGTGCAAGTTAGCTGGAAGCGGGTGCATGCGTCAGTCCAGGGTCGTGACCGTCAGGGGATTCCGGACCGCGGGTCGTAGAGTCGCCTGATGAACGACATCGCACTGATCACCGGCACCTCGTCCGGAATGGGACTCCACGCCGCCGTCGAACTGGCACGACGAGGCCTGCACGTCGTCGCGACCATGCGCGACACCGGGAAGGCCGGGGCGTTGCGGGACGCTGCGGCCGAGGCGGGCGTCGAGGTCGACGTGCGCGCCCTCGACGTCGTGGATCATGCGGCCGCGGCCCGGCTGGTGGCCGAGATCGAGGCGGAGCTCGGCGGCATCCGCGTCCTGGTGAACAACGCCGGACAGGGGAACGTCGCCACCGCCGAGCAGCTGACGATGGAGCAGATCCAGGCGCAGCTCGACATCAACTACCTGGCGCCGGTCAACCTCGCCAAGCTCGTGCTGCCGGGGATGCGCGAGCGTGGCAACGGCCGCATCCTCACGGTGACGAGTGTCGGCGGGGCGGTCGGCCAGCCGTTCGCCGACGCCTACTGCGGGGCGAAGTTCGCCGTGGAGGGCTTCATGCAGTCGCTCGCGGTGGTCGCCGAGCGCTTCGGTGTCGGGATCAGCGTGATCGAGCCAGCCGCGGTCGCCAGCGCCTTCGTCGAGAACGCGATCCGGCCGGAGAGCGGTGGTCCCTACGGTTCGCTCCTGGATGCGTACATCGCGCGCAGCACCGGGGCCTTCGCGAACGCGCAGTCCGCCGAATCCGCGGGGGCGGCGATCGCGGCGGCAGTCCTCTCCGACGAATACCGCTTTCGCTGGCAGAGCTCGGAGGGGGCGACGCGGTTCGTCGGCGTCTCGCTCGCCGACACCGACGGCAGCGGCGTGCTCGGCTTCACGCGATCGTGGATCGCGGCGGGCTGAGCACTCCGCCCGCACGCGCTCGTCGATCGCGCGCGGTCGCCGGTCGGGCCTCGTCTTGACCGCAGCCCGGCGCCGGCACCTCCGACCCGGATCCGACGGCACTTCCGAAGAACCCGCGTCGGAGCAGCGGCGATCAGCGGTCGCTCTCCAGGGCGAACGTGTTGCCATCGGGGTCTGCGAACCACACGATCCGACCTCCGCCGGCCCTCGCCGTGATGCCCCGAGCATCGTGGCTGAGTCCGTCGTAGCGCAGGAAATCGAGGTCGTTCGCCGCGAGCTCGTCGACGACCTGATCCAGGTCGTCGACGTGCCAGGTCGCGACGGTCGCCTGCGAGGTGCCTGCGGTCGTCGACTGATAGACGTGCAATGCCTCGTCGCCGCCTGAGCGATAGACGCGACTGCCACCCGAGATCCGCGCGCTCGGACCCGACCGTGCCAGGGGGAGCCGCAGAGTGCCCTCATAGAAGGTGACGGCGCGGTCGATGTCCGACACGGCGACGGACGCGTGCAATGGGAAGTCGCTCAGGTGCCGCGGAACCGCGGTTCTCTCGGGGCGATCCGCGATGTCAGCGGCTTCGGGAGCGGCGGGCCGCTCGTCGGTGCTCAAGACCGACATGAGGATCGAGTCGACCCACTCGCCGTCCCAGAACAGCGTGTCGCGTTGGCGGCCCTCGTACCGGAACCCTGCCTTTTCGTAGGAGCGCTGCGCGCGGGGGTTGAACGAGAAGACGTCGAGACTCACGCGGTGAAGCCCGATGCGGTCGAACGCGTGATCGAGAACGGCGCGGGTCGCCTCGGTGCCGAAGCCGCGCCCGAGCCGGCCGGGATTCAGCGCGATGCGGAAGTTCATCGACGCATCGTCCGGCTCCAGCTCGTTGAGGACGATCTCGCCGACGTACTCCTCGGAGCCGAGCTCGATGATCGCCCAGTCGGCGCGGTCGTCGCGGTCGGCGAGGGAATCGAGGTGTCGCACCACCGCCTCGCGGGTGAACACCTGACGCGTGCCCGTGAGCCGCATGCTCTCGTCGTCGAGCAACCCTTCCCACACGCCGTCGAGGTGGGCGACGCCCAGGGGTTCGAGGCGAAGTCGCGGGGTCGACAGCGTGGCGACGTCCGTGAGCGTCGAGACGTCGACGGCCGGCGGGTTCATGCCTACACCCCCTCGAAGACCGGACTGAGGAAGCGGCGCTCATAGCGGCGGATGCACCGCGTCCTGCGCGCGAAGTCGAACGCCTCTACGCACTCCGGGTCGGTCTTCGAGGCCGTCCGGTAGACCTCGTACTCCGCGAGGGAAGGGAAGGTGAACAGGGCGAAGGCCTCGTCGCTGTCGCCTTCGCTCGGCAGGAAGTAGCCGTGGTGGGTGCCGCCGTGCTTCTCCACGAGCCGGATCCAGGTGCGCCCGTACTCGGTGAAGTCGTCCAGCTTGTCGGGGTCGATCTCGTAACGCAGATGAACGGTGATCATGCGGATGATCTTTCCAGATCGGTCCGGATGTCGCAGAGCCCGGACACTACGCTGAGCACGTGACGAACGCGCGCGATATGGTCCACATCCCGGGCGGCACCTTCCTGATGGGGTCAGACGACTTCTATCCCGACGAGCGCCCGGCGCACCGGCGTGAGGTCGCGTCGTTCTTCATCGACCGCCACCAGGTGACGAACGCACAGTACGCCGAGTTCGTCGACGCCACCGGGTACGTCACCGTCGCCGAGCGCGAGCTCGATCCTGCCGCGTTCCCCGGCGCCGATCCCGCCGATCTCGTGCCGGGCGCGATGGTGTTCACACCGACCTCCGGGCCGACGAACCTGGGCGATTGGCGCAATTGGTGGCGCTGGCAGCCCGGCGCGTACTGGCGTCGTCCGTTCGGCCCCGACTCGACGATCGACGATCGCCTGCAGCATCCGGTCGTGCATGTCGCGTTCGAAGACGCGGTCGCCTACGCCGACTGGGTGGGGATGCGGCTGCCCACCGAGGCCGAGCACGAGTACGCGGCACGCGGGGGAGTGGACGGCGCCCCCTTCGCCTGGGGCGACGAGGCCTACCCGGGCGGCATCGCCCAGGCGAACTCGTGGCTCGGACGTTTCCCCTACGACAACCAGGGCGTGGGAGGCACGGCGCCGGTCGGCTCGTACCCCCCGAACGGCTACGGCCTCTACGACATGATCGCGAACGTCTGGGAGTGGACGACCGACTTCTACACCCCTCGGCACATCCGCCTCTCCGACACCCCCGTCGACGCCGGCAAGCGCACCAACCTGCTCGCCGTCGCCAGCGCGCAGGAGGGTTTCCCCGACATCCCGCGCCGCGTGCTCAAGGGTGGGTCGCACCTCTGCTCACCGGACTACTGCCTGCGCTTCCGCCCGGCTGCGCGCTCGCCGCAGGCCGAGGACACCGGTATGTCGCACATCGGATTCCGTCTCACCCGCTCCGAGTGAGGCGCCCTGGGCGCAGCCGCGAGAAGGTGCTTGGCTTCGAGCGAGGGCGATCGCCCCGTCTCACGCGTCGAAGCAAGGAGTCGTCATGGCTGACAAGCCCAACATCCTCATCATCTGGGGCGATGACATCGGCATCAGCAACCTGAGCACGTACTCAGACGGCCTCATGGGCTATCGGACGCCGAACATCGACCGTATTGCCGACGAGGGTGTGAAATTCACCGACTACTACGGCGAGCAGAGCTGCACCGCGGGGCGCGCGGCCTTCATCACCGGCCAGAACCCGTATCGCACCGGACTCACCAAGGTCGGGATGCCGGGGGCGAAGCTGGGTCTGCAGCCCGAAGACCCCACGATCGCCGACGCGCTCAAGCACCACGGCTACGCCACCGGTCAGTTCGGCAAGAACCACCTCGGTGACCGTGACGAGCATCTGCCGACCGCGCACGGCTTCGACGAGTTCTTCGGCAACCTATACCACCTCAATGCCGAGGAGGAGCCGGAGCACCCCGACTATCCGACCGACGAGGAATTCCCGGGCTTCAGTGAGAAGTTCCGCCCGCGGGGTGTGCTCCACTCGTGGGCGAACGAGGACGGCACCCAGCGGATCGAGGACACCGGTCCGTTGACGAAGAAGCGCATGGAGACCGTCGACGAGGAGTTCCGCGATGCGGCCGCCGACTTCATCCGCGCCCAGGCCGAGGATGATACGCCCTTCTTCGTCTGGTTCAACTCGACGCACATGCACTTCCGCACCCACACCAAGGAGGAGAGCAAGGGGCGGGCCGGGCGTTGGCAGTCCAACTATCACGACACGATGCTCGACCATGATGACGTCGTGGGGAGTCTGCTCGACCTGCTCGACGAGCTCGGGCTCGCCGAGAACACGATCGTCATGTACTCCACCGACAACGGCCCGCACATGAACAGCTGGCCGGATGCGGGTATGACCCCGTTCCGCAATGAGAAGAACTCCAACTGGGAGGGCGCGTACCGCGTGCCCGCGATGGTCCGCTGGCCCGGACACATTCCCGCCGGTACGACGCTCAACGGCATCGTGAGCCACAACGACTGGTTCGTCACGCTGTTGGCCGCCGTCGGAGACACCGATATCGCCGAGCGGTTGAAGGCGGGAACAGAGCTGCACGGCACGGACTTCACGGTGCACCTGGACGGGAACAACCAACTGGACTACATAACGGGTGCCGTCGAGCACAGCCCACGTCGACACTTCTTCTACGTCTCGGACGACGGCGACCTCACGGCGCTGCGCTTCGAGAACTGGAAGCTCGTGTTCCTCGAGCAGCGTGCCGTGGGGACGCTGCAGGTGTGGCAGGAGCCCTACATCGAGCTGCGCTTCCCGAAGCTGTTCAACCTCCGCACCGATCCATACGAGCGTGCCGACATCACATCGAACACCTATTGGGATTGGGTGCTCGACCACGTCTTCCTGTTCGTCCCGGCACAGGCGTACGTCGCGCGGATGCTGCAGACGCTCGTCGAGTTGCCGGCACGGCAGGAATCGGCGTCGTTCACGATCAACCAGGTGATGGCGAAGCTGGAGTCGACGGCCGGCAACTCCTGACCGTCTTCCGCCCGCGTCCCCCCTCGATAGCATTGCCGTTTCCCCCTTTCGTACGGCAATGAGGATGGTTCCGCGTGGCGGCTCGGCAATCAGGAACCGCGGACCCATCGGGCAGCCCCGTTTCCGCCTCGCGCTACATCCTCCGCTCGAGGTTGTTGCGCGGCGTGTTCGTCAGCCTCGTCATCTCCGGAATCGGGATCTCGGTCACGATCCCGCAGATCACCCTGTTCCTCGTGGGGGAACTCCATCTCTCGACGGCGCAGGCCGGCCTCTACTTCCTGACCAACCTCACCGCTCCGATCGCCGGGTATCTCGTGGGCTCGCTGTCGGACCGCGCCGGCTCGCGACTGCTGGTCTTCCGCCTGTCCGCGCTCGCCGGATTCGTCGGCTGGGTCCTGATGGCGGTCGCGATGCAGGCATGGATGCCGTTCGCCATCAACATGCTCCTGTTGAGCACGGCGGGTGCCGGTGCGGCGCAACTGCAGGCCGCGGTGAGAGACGAACTGAATCGGAGACCGACTCCGGCGGACAACGAGGTCGTCGCGGTGATGCGGATGGCCATGGCGTTCGGGTGGATCGTCGGCCCGGTCATCGGCGCCGTGCTCGGCGCGGTCATCGGCTTGCGTCCCCTGCTGCTGGTCACAGGACTCTGCGTGCTGCTCTCGCTGGTGCCGCTGATCGGGGTGAAGACCGACTCGGCGGCCGCGCGCAGGGCGCTGTCGACGCCCATCCGCGAGCCCGGTGGCGCCGCTCCGGTCTCGGTCGCGCCGCCCGTGCCGCATCCGCGTTCGATGCTCCCGCTGCTCGTCTTCACCGCGATCTACGTGCTCATCATGTGCGGTGAGACGGTCAAGCTCGCCTACCTGCCGCTGTACATGGACGGTGAGCTCGCCGTCGATGCCGGGGTGCGCGGTGCGATCATCGGCTTCCAGCCCCTCGTCGAGCTGCTCCTGATGCCGTTCGCCGCGAGACTCGCGACTCGGTACGGGACCACACGCGTCCTCTTCGTCGGCGCCCTGATGGCGGTCGCCGCCCACATCTCCTACGCGTCCGCCGGTCTGATCGCGCCGCACATCGTCCCTCTCATCGTCGGACAGGTGCTCATGGCCGGTGTGATCGCGACGTTCGGCGTGCTGGGCATCACGGTGGCTCAGCGACTGGTTCCGGCACGTGTGGGCATGGCGACCAGCGTCTTCATGAGCTCCTATGCGATCAACGCCGCGGTCGGCGGCTTCGTGGGGAGCATCGGCTCGCTGTGGCTGGGCTTGCCGCAGCTGTTCTGGATCCCCGCAGCGATCTCCGCGATCGGGGGAGTGGCGCTGATCATCCTCAACATGCGGGTGCCGCTGGATCCGCCTGACCGCACCCGCTGAGCCGCAGTCGCGACGCTATCCGGAGTACGGGCGCACGCAGGTGTCCTGCGCCGCACTCTGCCCGTCGATGTTCCCGGGCAGGTTCTCGGGCTGCGTCTCGGTGTCCGGCGGGGTCGTCGGCTCGTCGGGATCAGCGGACGGCGGGGCGCTCGGAGCCGACAGCTCGCTGCCACGGCCGGTGTGGTCGGCGCTGATGTTCACCGTCCCGCCGGCCTTCACCCGTTCCATCAGCACAGCGGCGGCCTGCTCGTCGGGGACCACGCGGTCGCCCGCGGGAAGGTGCGGGTACGACACGAATGCGATGTTCTCGAGGGGGAGGTCGCTGAAGACCTTCGCCATCGACGCGAGCGTTCCCAGGTCGGCGAGCGGCGTGGAGAGGGTCATGTTCCGCGTCGCGGCATCGGCGATCCCGTACAGCTTCACCGGGTCCGTCAGGGTCGACTGATCGCGCAGCGTGCGCACGAGGGACGACAGGAACACCTGCTGGGTCGAGATGCGGGCGAGATCACTCCCGTCGCCGACGCCGTATCGGGAGCGCAGGAGCGCCAGGGCCTGTTCTCCGCTGAGGTCGTAGGTCCCCGCTGCGGGGATCTCCAGCCCGGAATGCCGATCATGGATCGGGCCGGCGAAGCAGATGGGCACGCCGCCGACGGCGTCGGAAGCGTCGATGACCCCGGTGAAGGTGATCTCCGCGGCATAGGCGAGGTCGATCCCGGTCAGCGCCGTGACCGTGGAGGCGACGCACCCCAGTCCGCCGCGGGCGAGGGACTCGTTGAACTGCACCCGGTGACCGGCATCCCAGGTCTTCCCGGAGTCGGGGTCGGTGCATGCGGGCATGTCGACGAGCAGATCGCGCGGGAAGGAGATCACGGTGGCCGCGTCGTGCGACTCGTTCACGTGCAGCAGCAGCGTCACGTCGTTCCTGCTGCCTTCGACGTCGCCGCCCTCACCGTACTGTGCCCCCTGCCCTGCGCGACCGTCGGAACCGACGAGCAGCACGTCGAACTCGCCGTCGAAATCCGCGACGACGGGTGGCTCGTCCGTGCGTGCGGGGTGCAGGTCGACCGTGGTGACGTTCTGCGACAACCGGATCGCCGCGACCGCGACCGTTCCTCCGCCGATGACCAGGACGGCGATTGCGGTCAGGGTGAGGAAGCGCCGCAGGCGTCTCCGGCGCTGTCCGCTCGGAGACGCCTGTCTGCGCGGAGAAGGGGACGGGGGAAGACTCATGGGCACGACCTCTCGACATCGGCGAACGGCCAGTGTCGAGGAGGAATGTCACACGAGTGTCACACGCGGGGCATGGTCACACGGAACGTCGCCCCGGGAGACCGGACCAGGAGTGTGAGGTCTCCGCCGAGGAGCCGTGCGTTGTCGCGGGCGATCGCGAGACCGAGCCCCGTTCCCACCCCGTCGGGGCGCGAACGGTCGGTGGTGACGAAGCGGTCGAACACCCGCTCCGCGTCGGCCTCGGCGATGCCGGGGCCCTGGTCGCCGACGTCGATGTGCACCGCGTTCCCGTCTTCGTGCACCCGGACGGTGAGGGGTGGTCGCCCGTGCCTGGAGGCGTTCGTGAGCAGGTTCGCCACCACGGTGTGCAGCCGGGCGGGGTCGGTGTGGATGCGGAGATCGGGGGAGACCGACACCTCGACGTGATCGACCCCTGTCGCGTCGATCACGTCGTCCAGCAGATCGGGGAGAGAGACGGTCGTGCGGTGCACGCGCGCGACCCCGGCGTCGAGGCGGGAGAGTTCGAGCAGGTGCTCGATCAGCGAATGCAGGCGGCGGGTTCCGGTGCGTACGACCGCGGCGGCGACCGCCCGCTCCTCCGCCGTCGTCTGCTCGTCGTCGTCGAGGAGTTCGTCGACCGCCATCATCGACGTGAGGGGCGTGCGCAGCTCATGGGCGACATCGCTGACGAGCCGTCGGGACTCCGCTTCCCGGCGCTGCAGCTGCGCGATGGTGGACCCCAACTGTTCGGAGGAGAGGCGAAGAGCATCGGCTACCCGGTCGACGTCGTCGAACGACGGTTTCCACGCCGGTGGCCCCTCGCCGGACCCGACCGCCTGCGCGGTGTCGACCAGACGGCGGAGCGGGCGTGTCAACGCTCCGCCGAGCAGGCGTTCGAGCAGCACGACGAGCACCACCACGCCGCCGCTCAGGAGCGCCCCGGAGATGACGAGCTCCCGCACCTGCTCCCGCTGCGGCTCCATCGAGTACGCGGTGACCACGGCGAGTCGGGCGCTCGGGTCCTGGGGGAGATCGTCCCGCACCACGGAGACGAAGAAGACATCGCGCCCTTCGAGCGTGGTCATCAGCGACGTCAGGTCTCCGGAGCGACGGGTGTCGTCGTCGATGGCGAGCGCATCGGGCACCTGGTCCGGCCGGAGCTCGCCCGCGCTCCGGCCGCTGTCGAGGTCGATGATGACCGTCTCGCCGGGAAGGATCTCGGCGTAGTACTTCCAGGTGTCCTCGGGGGACCCGGTGGAGATGGAGGTGAACAGGGCGTCCGCGGTGGTCGAGAACTCGTCGAGCAGCCCCTGTTGCCGGGATTCGTAGACGATCCGTCCCGCGGTGAGCACCACCACCCCGGTGACGAGGACCGACACCGCGATCGTGCTGCCCACGAGGGCGAGCGCGATCGCCGCACGGAGGGTGGGGCGACGCCGACGTGCGGTCATCGCAGCCGGTACCCGATCCCGCGGATGGTGTCCAGCTGCGGCGTCGAGACGTTCGCTGCGGTCAGTTTGGCACGCAGCCGCTGGATGGCGGTGTCCACGACCCGCGGGGTGTCGGGCGGCGACTGCGCCCAGACCGCGTCGATCAGTCGGGAGCGGCTCAGAGCGTGTCCGTCATTCAGGGCCAGCTCATGGAGGAGCCGGAACTCGGTGGCGCTCAGCGGGAGGGGCTCGCCGTCGGCCAGCGCCTCGGCGGAGTCCTCGTGCAGTTCGAGCGACCCGACACGCAGGGGCTCCACGGTGAGGCGGGAGCTGCGACGCAGAACCGTCCGCAGGCGTGCTTCGAGCACGGCCACGCTGACGGGCTTGGCGATGTAGTCGTCGGCTCCGGCGTCGAGGCCGACGACGACGTCTGCATCCTCGTCTCGCGCGGTGAGCATCACGGTCGGGAAGCCCCATCGGGTGCGGATCTCTCGGCACAGCGAGAACCCGTCGCCGTCCGGGAGCATGACGTCGATGATCGCGACATCCGGGACGATGAGTGCGGCGAGCCGGCGGGCCGAGGCGACATCCTCGGCTGTATCGACGGTGTGGCCCCGGCGTCGCAGGGCGGTCGTGAAACCGAGGCGGATCTCCGCATCATCGTCCACGAGCATGACCTTCATCAGGCGCCCACCTCCTCGGCCATCGTGCGCTTGCGATGATAGACGGGGGCGCCCGTGCACATGCTCCATGCCCGCGGTCGCACGCGCCGCAGGAGATCGCACGCGGCGCAGGAGGCCGTCAGGCGGACCGGCTACCCTCGTGGCATGCGCCGAATCGTGGTCCTCCCCGTCGTTCTCGCTGCCGGACTCGCCGCCGGGCTCCTCGCCGGGTGCTCGCAGGTGACGCAGATGGCCGGCGACGCCGTGGGCATCGACGTGCAGGCGACCTGCACGACGATCGACGACGCCTACGGGCAGTACCAGTCGCTGCTCGACCAGGGTGAGGTCTCGGCGGAGCAGGCTGATGCCGCCCGCGATGAGCTCGTAGCATCGCTCGAGGGGCTCGCGGCGAATGTCGACGGCCAGCTGGGAGACCTCATCCGCTCGGGTGCCACGCAGATCGGCGGCATGACAGACCTGCAGGCTCCGGAGACGGTCGAGGCGATCGAGCAGCTCAAGGACTCGGCCTCGGCGTTCTGCGGCTGATCCTCCGGCCTGTGAGACGATGCCGGAGATGAGCACTGCGGCTGAAGACGAGCTCCGCGTCCTGCGGGCCCGCGCCTATGGTCCGACGGCGGACATCGAGAACGACCCGGCCGCGCTCCGGCGCCTCCAGCAGCTGGAAGCGATGCGGCAGCCGAAGCCCGCGGTGACCGATGCCGTCATGCCCGTTCCCGACGTCGAGCAGCTCGGGCGGGCCGCCCGAAACCGATCGGCCGACTCCGCTCGGCACGAGACATGGCCGGGAGAAGGCACGCCGGAGCCGGAGGGGGATGCGCTCGACGTGTTCGCCGACGCCCCCGCCGATGTTCCCGCCGATCCGTCGGATCCGGTCGCACCGAAGGAGGAACCGGCGGAGCGCATGGCGGCCTGGTTCTCGGAGCGCACGACCACGGTCCTCTGGTGGGTCGCGATCGTGGCTGCTGCCGCGATCTCGGCGGCCGTCACCTTCGCTCTCGTGAAGATCGCTCCCTTCGCCGTCTCCTCCGGAGCGCCGCAGATCGCCACCCTCGAACCCACGTCGGCCCTGCAGATCCCGGCAGGGTGGATGGGGGCCGGCCCGAGTTCCGCCGTGTTCGACTTCTATGGCCTGGCTCTGATGGAGACCACGGGAGGGTATGGCGGCGGGGGCATCGGAAGCGAGTGCTTCACCGTCGCCCGCGCCGACCAGGTTCCGAAACCGGAGGAGTTCGACGCCTCCTCGAGCTGGAGCTATGACGGACCCATCTACACCGGCTGCGCCGTCGGCACGTTCCCCGCGACCGTCGAGGTCCCGTTCGACAGCAGCGCGCCGAAGGAACTCAGCGAACGGTTCCCCTCGGGAACGGCGCTGCAGTTCGTGTACGACGGCGAGCGCGTCGGGGTCTTCCTCGACAGCGAGGGAGCAGACCGCTAGCCGACGACCGGATCCCGGTCGTCGGACGTGCCGGCTGTCACCGAGGCGCGCTGCCGTTCGGCGTACTGCGTGCCCCACCGTGTCAGTTCGACGAGCAGCGGCGTCGCGGTCGTGCCGAGTTCGCTGAGGCGATACTCGACCTTCGGCGGCACCTGCCGGTACACCGTGCGGGTGATGAGTCCGTCCTCCTCCAGCTCGCGCAACTGGCGGGTGAGCACGCGCGCGGTGGGGTTCTCCAAGAGGCGCCCGAGTTCTCCGAACCGCAGCACCTCGTGCTCGCCGAGAAGCGTGAGGATGCTCGGCTTCCAGGCCCCGCCGAGGACCGCTATCGACACCTCGGCGTCGCATGACTCCGACCAGTCGCGCACGATCCGCTCGGTCTTCTCCCTCATCGCACCCTCCTCGTGCCGGTCGCCCATAGTATCCGTGGTGTCAGTACGTGACAGGAATGACCGTACTTGCAGCTTCTGTCTGTACTTTACAGACTGAACACGTGACTTCCACCCCCACCGTGACCGCTGCGCGTTCGACCCTTCGTCTCTGGTTCGCGATGGTGCCTCTGCTGCTCGGGATCCTGATCGGCGCGCTCGCCATCAGCAGCGTCTCCACGGCGCTTCCGGCCATCCGCGGCGAGCTCGCCCTCAGCGACACCGAGGGTCTCTGGCTCGCCGACGTCTACGCGCTCTCGCTCGCAGCGACGCTCATCCTCGCGGCGCGGATCGGCGACGCCTTCGGGCGGAAGCGGATCGTGCTGATCGGCCTCGCCGGATTCGCGGTGCTCAACGCGGTCGGCGGATTCGCGCAGAGCGGACTGCTGCTCATCGCGGTCCGGGCGCTCCTCGGCGTCGCCGAGGCGTTCGTCGTCGCCGGCGTGGTCGCCACGATCGGTGCGAAGTACCACGCCAGGGAACGGGTGCTGGCGTATGGGCTGTGGACGGCGACGTTCGGAGTGGGCAGTGCGCTGGGACCGGTTCTGGGTGGGTTCCTCGCGGAGGGGCCGGGATGGCGCTGGCTGCTGCTGGGGAGTGTGCCCCTGGCAGTGCTCGCCGGCGTGCTCGCCCTCTGGCTGGTACCCGATTCCCGCAGCTCCCGGGCGCCGTCATGGGATCTTCCGAGCATCGCCACGTCGATCGTGGCTCTCGGCGCGCTCGCCTTCGCCCTGCACGAGGCGCTCGTCGCCCCCGTGCCGGCGGGGATCGCCGCAGTGGTCGCCGTCGGCAGCCTCGTGTTCTTCGTCCTTCGCCAGCGGAGGCTGTCCGAACCGCTCATCGACATGCGCCTGTTCGGGATCCCGGGATTCAGTCCCGCCATCACCCGCATCCTCGTCGCGAGCGGCGTCTCCTCGGCATCCGTGCTCCTGGTGAGCCTGCACCTGCAGGACACGAGAGGATGGAGCGCCGCCGAGGCCGGTCTCGCGATCCTCCCGCAGGCGGCAGCCATCGCGATCGGCGGAGTGATCGCCCCGATCGCGCTCCGCTGGGTGCGGGCCGAAGCGCTCACCGTCGGTGCGCTGCTGCTGCAGGCCGGCGGAATGGCGTGGCTCTTCACCGATCCCGAGGTCGTCGCCGCGCCGCTGGCTCTCGTCGGCTTCGGCTTCGGCATCGGGGCGACGCTCGCGGCCACCGCGCTCTTCGATGTCACCACCGAAGACGACGCCGGTCAGGTCGGCGCGATCCAGGAGGTCGGCTTCGCGCTGGGCGGCGGTCTCGGGATCGCGGTTCTGGGAACGATCGCCGCGGTGGTCGTCGGCGGCTTCACCACGGCGGTGCTCGTCGCCGCGATCGTCGTGGTCGCCGCTGCCGTGATGCCGCTCGTCCGTCGCCGGACCGTGGCTCCGCAGCGGTCGATCGGCTGACGGGGTCGGTCAGCGCCGGTCCTGCTCCAGAGCGGTGCGCGCCAGCTCTCGCGCCACCTGGAACGGCTCGGCGAAGGTCTCCATCCCGACCGTGACGATCGCACCTTCGTAGAGCAGCATCATGGCCTTCGACATCAGGGCGGGTTTCGAGAGGTGCGCTTCGCGGCACAGCTCGAAGAACAGCTCCAGCAGCCAGGCCTTCTGCCGCGACACCTCGGGAAAGACCGGGTGGCCGTCGTGGCCGTCGCCGATCTCCGCTCGGGCGTTGATGGCACTGCACCCTTTCGGGCTGTACTCGTCGGACCAGGTGATCGCCGCGTCGAACACGGCGAGGACCCGATCGATGCCGGGCTCGGGAGTGCGGTCGAGGTGCCGGGCGACGTGCGCGCGCCAGAGTGCGTCGCGGTGCTGGAGGTAGGAGACGACCAGGGCTTCCTTCGAGCCGAACCGATCGTAGAGCGTCTTCTTCGTGACCCCGGCCGCGTCGGCGATGGTGTCGACGCCGACCGCATGGATGCCGCGTTCATAGAAGAGTCGTGACGCCGCGTCGAGCACACGGGTGGCGCCGGGGGTGAGCGGGGCGAGTTCGGGAACCGGGACGGACATGTCATTACTATACCGCTCTGACTACACCGACCTGTATAGTCATCGAGATGAGTAAACAGATCGGTGTACTTCGTCTCGTGGTGACGGTGCTGGCCTCCGCGGCGTTCGTCGTGACATGGAGCTCCGGCTTCCTCGTGCCCGCGATCGCCGTCGAGGCCGTGGCACCCCTGACCCTGCTCGTGTGGCGGTTCGTGCCGCTCGCGGTGATCCTGGTCGTCATCGTGGCGCTCACCGGGGCCTCCGAGGGCATCACTCGCGTCGATGTCGGGCGGCAGGCGCTCATCGGCCTCTTCGCGCAGTTCGGCTACTGCGCATCGGTCTATGCGGCGATCGCGGCGGGCGTCGCGACAGGGACGACCGCGCTGATCGACGCCGTGCAGCCGCTCATCGTCGCGGTCCTGGTCGGTCCGCTGCTGGGCCTGCGCGTCCGCGGAGTGCAGTGGGCCGGACTCCTCGTCGGGGCGGCGGGTGTGCTCCTGGTCGTGCGGTCGCAGCTCGACGATTCGGAGGCGCACCCGTCCAGCTATGTGTGGCCGGCGCTGGCAATGGCCTGCCTGATCGTCGGCACGTTCCTCCAGCGCCGCTCGGCGCCGCGGACCGGCACCCTCGTCACGCTGGCCATCCACGTGACCGTGACGGCCGTGGCACTCGTGCCCATCGCCGCGGTCTTCGGAGCGCTCGCGCCCCCGGCATCCGTCTCGTTCTGGCTCGCCGCAGGATTCGCCGCCGCCTTCCCGACTCTCGCCGCCTACGGGCTGTACTGGTGGCTGCTGCGCCGGGTGGGCATCACAGCATTGAACGCGCTGCTCTTCCTGGTCGCTCCGACGACCGCAGCCGCGGGAGCGCTGCTGCTCGGGGAGCCGCTCACCGTCATCACGCTCCTCGGATTCGTTCTGTGCGCCGCCGGCGTCGCGGCCGTGCTCGTGAGCGAAGCACGCGCCGGGGGAGAGGGTGAGCGCGATGTTACGATGGCGACGGCAGCTGCGAGGGAGTGACGACCCTCGGCCTTCGGGCAGGCGGCTCCCGCGCGTCCGGCGTATCGACGAGAGGCCGATGAGCGATCGGCGAAGGTGTGGTGGCACCGCGATCTAGCCCCCGCCCGCACCTCCAGGGCTTTCGCCACCTGGAGGAATCATGTCGCCATCCGACCCCGCTCGCACTCTCGCCGCCCGGCTTCCGTTCACGCCCCCTGGCGCGCGCATCACCCTCATGGGACACGTGCATCGGCGCAGGGAACTCGCCACCGTGTCGTTCCTTATCCTGCGCGACCGCACCGGACTCGCGCAGATCGTGTTCCGGCCCGAACAGCTGCCGGAGGGCGGCCTGCCGGGTGAGGAGACGGTCGTGCGCATCGAAGGTACGGCCACGGCGAACGCGCATGCCCCCGGCGGCATCGAGGTGACCGCTCCCGACATCACCCTGCTCTCGGAGCCCGCGCGCACCCCGGTCGTCGAGCTGTGGCGTCCCACACTCGACGCCGCGCTTCCGACCGTGCTCGACCATGCGGCGGTGACCTGGCGGCATCCTGCCCAGCGTGCCAAGTGGGAGCTGGCGGCGGCGAGCATGCGCGCATTCCGTCACACGCTCGACGCCGAGGGATTCACCGAGATCCAGACGCCCAAGCTCGTTGACTCCGTCACGGAGTCGGGGGCCAACGTGTTCCCCGTCGACTACTTCGGCACCACCGCCTACCTCGCGCAGAGTCCGCAGTTCTTCAAGCAGCAGCTGGTCGGCGTCTTCGAGCGCGTCTACGAGACGGGGCCTGTGTTCCGAGCCGAGCCGCACGACACGGTGAGGCACCTCGCCGAATACGTGTCGCTCGACGCCGAGCTGGGCTTCATCCGCGACCATCGCGATGTGCTCGCGCTGCTGCATCGGGTCCTGCTCGGCATGATCGACGGCATCCGCACCGAGAGCGCGGAGGCCGTCGAGCGCCTCGGTCTCGCTCTTCCGACGATCCCCGACGAGATCCCGGTGATCCACTTCCAGGACGCGCTGCGGCGGGTCGGCGCCCCGGACGACGAGCCCGACCTGGCTCCGGCGCACGAGCGCGCTCTCGGCGAATGGGCGAAGGAGCGGTACGGCAGCGACGTGCTCGCCGTGGAGGGGTATCCGATGCGCAAGCGGCCCTTCTACACGCACCCCCAACCGGACGACCCGCGGTGGAGCAACAGCTTCGACCTGATCTTCCGCGGCCTCGAGCTCGTGACCGGCGGGCAACGCCTGCACCGTCACTCCGAGTACGTCGCGGCCATCGAGGCGCGGGGCGAATCGCCCGACGCCTACTCCGCGTACCTCTCGGCCTTCGCCCACGGGATGCCGCCGCATGGCGGTTTCGCGATCGGCCTGGAGCGCTGGGTGTCGCGGCTCATCGAGGCGTCGAACATCCGGGAGGTGACGCTCTTCCCACGCGACCTGCACCGGCTCACCCCGTGAGCGGTCGGCGTCGGCATCCGTCGTGACTCCGCGGGTCGCGGTGCGCGATAGCATCTGTTCCATGAACTTCAACCTCTCCGCATGGTGGTGGCTGCGATAGCAGCCGGTTGAAGCATGATCACGGGCTGCGCGGCAGTTCGTGACAGCACCCGAGAACTCCGTGCGGCTCCCGACGCAGGGAGAGACAGATGGATTCGTTCACCGCGACCGCGCAGCGATCGACGGAGGTCGCCGACGCCGTGGCCGGGCACCCGGAGAGGTTCCGCGTGCTCACGGGGGAGCGCCCGACCGGGGCGCTCCACCTCGGACATTTCTTCGGCACCATCCGGGAGCGCGTGCGGCTGCAGGATGCCGGGGTCGAGACGTTCCTCGTGCTCGCCGACTACCAGGTCATCACCGATCGAGACACGACGGCGCACGTGCGCGACAACGTGTACGGTGCGGTCCTCGACTACCTCGCCGCGGGGATCGACCCGCAGCGGACGACGATCTTCACCCACTCGTCGGTTCCGGCGCTGAACCAGCTGCTGCTGCCGTTCCTCAGCCTCGTCACCGAGGCGGAGCTGCACCGGAACCCGACGGTCAAATCGGAGCTCGAGGCGTCGGGGCGGGCGCTCAGCGGGCTGCTGCTGACCTACCCGGTGCATCAGGCCGCCGACATCCTCTTCTGCAAGGGCAACCTCGTGCCGGTGGGGAAGGACAACCTGCCGCATGTGGAGATGACACGGGTGATCGCTCGGCGGTTCAACGACCGGTACGGCGCGATCTTCCCGGTTCCGGAGGCGCTGATCACCGCGACCCCGGAGGTGCCGGGGCTCGACGGCCGGAAGATGTCGAAGAGCTACGGCAACGCGATCGCGCTGTCGATGACACCGGACGAGACCGTCGCGGCGATCCGTCGCACACGGACCGATCAGGATCGGCGGATCACCTTCGACCCGCAGCATCGCCCCGGCATCTCGGCCCTTCTGACGACGGCCGCTCTGTGCCTGGACGTCTCTCCCGAGGAGCTGGCGGATCGCATCGGCGACGGCGGCAGCAGCGCGTTGAAGTCGCTCGCCGCCACCGCTGTGAACGAGTTCCTCGCTCCCCTGCGGGAGCGCCGCCGAGCTTTCGCCGCTGATCCCGACCTCGTACGCTCCGTGCTCCGCCGGGGGAACGAGCGTGCCCGTGGCATCGCCGACGCGACCCTCGACGAGGTGCGGGAGGCGATGGGGACCGTGTACTGAGTGCGCATGCCTGCCGCGGCGGTGGCGCTTGCTAGGGGCGGCGCGCTTCGATGAGGTGACGGGTCGAGTGCGCGATGAACGGCCCGTCCTGCTGGATCAGGTCGTGGAGGTCGCGCAGTCGGTCGCGGCTGTTCTCCACGGTGAATCCCGGCACCCACCAGATCACCTTGCGCAGGAGATAGACCGCGGCGGCGACGTCGTGGATCTCGATGCGCAGGCGCGCGGTGCGCAGGTCGACGATCTCGAGCCCGGCAGCCTCCGCGGCGGCGGCTTCGTCATCCTGGTGGCGTCCGCGGCGTGCCTCGGGCTGCGGGCCCAGGAAGAACTCGATCAGCTCGAACGCGCTCGCGGGGCCCACGTGCTGCGCGAAATAGGTGCCGCCGTGGGTTAGCACCCGAGCGATCTCCGACCACCAGATCGTCGCGGGGTGCCTGCTGGTCACCAGGTCGAAGGCCTCGTCGGCGAAGGGCAGTGGAGGCTCGTCGGGATCGGCCACGACCACCACGCCGCGGGGGTGCAGCAGCTGCGTCGCACGACGCACGTTCGGGGGCCACGACTCGGTCGCCACGGCCGCTGGCGGGAAAGACGCCGCTTCGGCGAGCACCTCACCGCCCCCGGTCTGGATGTCGAGCGACGCCGAAGCGGTGCCGAGACGGTCGGACAGCAGGCGGGCGTAGCCCCACGGCGGCCTCTCCTCGGTCGCTCGGCCATCCAGCCAGGCGAAGTCCCACCCGGTGACGTCAGCGGTGTTTCCGGCCTCGATCAGTGCCTCGAAGGAATCCGTCATGGGTCGATTCTCCCAGCCCGGTCTACTACGGGTGAGATGCCCCGGCCCGCCTTCCGTTCCTCGCGCTCCTGCGGTCTACTGGACGCGAATCGACCGATGGGCGGGAAGGAAGATCGACATGTATCGGAGCAACGGAAACTACGAGGCCTTCGCGCGGCCCCGCAAACCCGAAGGGGCGGACAACAAGACCGTGTGGCTGGTCGGGGGCGGCCTCGCCGCGATGGCGGCGGCGATCTTCATGATCCGCGATGGCCAGATCGCCGGCGAGCGGATCACGATCCTCGAGGAGCTGGGTCTTCCCGGTGGAGCGCTCGACGGCATCAAGTATCCGGAGAAGGGATTCGTGATCCGCGGCGGGCGCGAGCTCGAGGACCACATGGAGTGTCTGTGGGATCTGTTCCGCTCGGTGCCGTCGCTCGAGATCGACGGCGCCAGCGTGCTCGACGAGTTCTACTGGCTGAACAAGGACGACCCGAACTCGTCCCTGTGCCGGGTGACGGAGAAGCAGGGGCAGGACGCCCACACCAACAAGCTGTTCACGCTCTCCGACAAGGCGCAGAAGGACATCATCGATGTGATCCTCGCCACGCGGGAGCAGATGGAGGGCAAGCGCATCGATGAGGTGTTCGGCGAGGAGTTCCTCGCGAGCAACTTCTGGCTCTATTGGCGCACGATGTTCGCCTTCGAGGAGTGGCACTCCGCCCTGGAGATGAAGCTGTACCTCCACCGTTTCATGCACCACATCGGCGGTCTCCCTGACTTGTCGGCGCTCAAGTTCACGAAGTACAACCAGTACGAATCGCTCGTGCTGCCGATGCGGAAGTACCTCGACGACCACGGGGTGCGGTTCCGCTTCCACCACACCGTCACCGACGTGCACTTCGACATCACGGACGGGCGCAAGCAGGCGACGCGCATCGACTGGATCGCCGACGGTGAGCCGGGAGGCGTCGACCTCGGACCGGACGATCTGTGCCTCATGACGATCGGGTCGCTGACGGAGAACTCCGACAACGGCGACCAGCACACGGCGCCCCGGCTCCTCGACGGGCCGGCCCCCGCGTGGGACTTCTGGAAGAAGGTCGCAGCGAAGTCGCCGGAGTTCGGGCGTCCCGAGGTGTTCTGCAACGACATCGACAAGACGAAGTGGGAGTCGGCGACGGTCACCACGATCGACGAGCGCATCCCCGCGTACATCGAGAAGATCGCGCAGCGCGACCCCTTCTCGGGGAAGGTCGTCACCGGTGGCATCGTCACGGCGAAGGACTCGTCGTGGCTGATGAGTTGGACTGTGAACCGGCAGCCGCATTTCAAGGCGCAGAAGCCCAACGAGATCGTGGTGTGGGTGTACGGGCTGTTCGTCGAGACGCCGGGCGACTTCATCAAGAAGCCGATGCAGGACTGCACGGGCGAGGAGATCGCGCAGGAGTGGCTGTATCACCTCGGCGTTCCCGTCGCGGACATTCCCGAGCTCGCCGCATCCGCCGCGAAGACGGTGCCGGTGATGATGCCGTACGTCACGTCGTTCTTCCTGCCGCGCAAGGCCGGCGACCGTCCACAGGTGGTGCCGGAGGGCAGCGTGAACTTCGCCTTCCTCGGTCAGTTCGCCGAGACCACCCGCGACACCATCTTCACGACCGAGTATTCGGTGCGCACCGCGATGGAGGCGACCTATCAGCTGCTCGACATCGAGCGCGGCGTGCCGGAGGTGTTCAACTCCACCTACGACATCCGCTACCTGCTGAAGGCGACCGCGCGGTTGCGCGACGGCGAGGCCGTGCACATCCCCGGGCCGAACTTCGTGAAGGGCAAGCTTCTCGACAAGCTCGACAACACCCAGATGGGCGAGCTCCTCACCGACTTCGGTCTGATCCCGGCGCACGGAAGCACGACCAGGCGCGAGCGAGCGGACGACGCCATCGAGTGACCGGCTGCGGGGGAGTGGGACGCGACCTCACTTCCCCGCCGCGGAGTAGCTTCTGCACGACGCAGTTTCGGGTGAGGGCGGGGCACACGGCCGAAACGGTCGGCTACGCGCACAATGGGGGGACGATGACGACCGCCTTCTCTCGTTCCGTCTCCGTGGTGATCCCGGTACGGAACGACGCCCGCCTGCTGGAGGTGTGTCTGCGGGCACTCGAGCATCAGACCCGGATCGCCGATGAGATCGTCATCGTCGACAACGGCAGCAGCGACGACACGGTCGCCGTCGCCGAGGGCTTCGGGGCACGGGTCGTCACCGAGCCGGTCCCGGGCATCCCGCGCGCATCGGCGGCCGGCTACGACGCGGCGACGAGCGACATCATCGCCCGGCTCGACGCCGATTCCCGCCCGGGGCCGGATTGGGTGGAGCGGATCGAGCGCACCTTCCGCGACCGCCCCGACGTCGACTTCGTCACCGGCGAACCGCGCTTCTACGGTTCGACGCCTCTGGTGCATTGGATGGGGACGCATCTGTACATCGGCGGCATGTACGCCTCGATGGCTCCGGTCCTCGGGCACGCGCCCCTCTATGGATCGAACATGGCGATGCGTGCCTCCGTCTGGCGGGTGCTGAGCGGAGAGGTGCATCGGGAGGCGACGAACATCCACGACGACTTCGACCTGTCGTTCCACATCCGCCCGGGGATGACCGTGCTGCGCGATCGGGGCCTCGTGGTCGCGGTGTCGGCGCGACCGTTCCAGGACTGGGCGTCTCTCCGACGGCGGTTGAGCTACGTGCTGCCCACGGTGCGGTTGCACCTGTCGGAGGAGCCCCTGCATCGGCGGCGGCAGGCGCGGCGCGAGGCCGACCGGTCCGCAGCCGGTCGGTGACGCCGGAGGCGGGTCAGTCGCGAGCCCGCGCGTAGAGATCGAGCAGGTCGGCGGTCAGCTGGTGCGGGGTGGTCTCGCTCGGGCTGTGTCCCGTCGGGTACGCCCGGAACTCCGCGCCGATCTCGCGCGCATACCGTTCGTGGGCGGCCAGCGGCCACAGGTCGTGCGATCCCGCGACGACGAGCTTGGGCATCGGCAATCCCCGCACGCGGCTGCGCAGATCGGGAGCGACCATCATCAGGCCGACGATCTCATCGACGCTGCGTCTGCTCGTAAGTGCGAACCGCGAGCGGACGAACTCGAGCCGCCGTGGGGGCACCCGGTTCTTGTTCGTCACGATCCCCCAGATCATGAGGCCGGCGCCGCGACGAGGGCTCGCGATCGGGGCGAGGGGTCCCAGCCACTTCATGCTCGCGAACACGTTGCCGGAACCGGGAGGAGTGGTCAGGAGCGTGAGGGAGAGCACGAGGTCGGGGCGACGGACGGCGACCAGCTGTGCGACGGTGCCGGCGAACGAGTACCCGAGCAGATGCGCCGGCGCGCCAGCGTCGAGGAATGCGACCAGGTCGGCGATGAACAGCTCGTACGTGTAGGCGGAGTCCGCGCCGGCCGCGTGCGACTCGTACTGCCCGGCGAGGTCGAACGACTGCACGAAGTACCCCGCCTCGGCCAGCAGCGGCAGCATCAGGGCGAAGTCCTCCTTGGAACCGGTGGCCCCGGGCACCAGGACCACGCGCGGACGCTCGGGTGCGCCCAGCGAGATCACGGACAACTCGCCGCTGGGGGCACGGAACCACGATCTCGTCGATCCGGCGGGAGGCACGGTCCAGTCGACGTCCCCGATGGCCGCGTCGAGAGAGGCCGGGGCGCCGGGCGCCCGTCCGCTCCTGGAATCAGTCGACACGCTGACACGGTACCGCTCGGTTCCGCCGAGCAGAAGCACGACGCGAGCACATACGCCTTTAGTTGCGCTTTGGCAACTAAAGGCGTATGGTTGACCTCGATCAACTTTCTACGCAGGAGCGTTACCCCGTGACACACACCCCATCCGCACCCCCCGAGACGACCCGGTCGGCTCGCGAGGTCTTCACCGCGATCTCCGGACTCGTCGTCGGCATGTTCGTCGCCGTGCTCTCGGGCACCGTGGTGTCGACCTCGATGCCGGTCATCATCGCCGACCTCGGCGGCACGCAGTCCCAGTACACCTGGGTCATCACCGCGAGCCTTCTGGCCACCGCCGTCTCGACCCCGATCTGGGGCAAGCTCGCCGACCTCGTCGACCGCAAGGTGCTCGTCCAGATCTCCCTCATCCTCTTCACGGTCGGCACCGTGATCGCCGGCTTCTCGACCGACACGAACATGCTCATCGCGGTCCGCGTCATCCAGGGCGTCGGCGTCGGCGGCCTGATGTCGCTGGTCATGATCGCCGTGGCCCTCATCATCTCCCCGCGTGAGCGCGGCAAGTACATGGGCGTCGTCGGCGGCATCATGGCCCTCGGCACCATCGGCGGCCCGCTGCTCGGCGGACTCCTCACCGACGTGTGGGGCTGGCGCTCCAACTTCTTCGTCGGCGTGCCGTTCGCGATCCTCGCCCTGGTGCTCCTGCAGTTCACCCTGCACCTGCCGAAGCCCCAGCGCGACACCAAGGTCTCGATCGACTACTTCGGCATCGTGCTCCTCGCGGTCGGCGTCTCGACCCTCCTGATCTGGGTCTCGATGGGCGGCAACCAGTTCGACTGGGACTCCTCGACGAGCATCATGCTGATCGTCACCGCCGCGGTCGCGATCGCCGCGTTCATCACGGTCGAGTTCTTCGTCAAGGAACCGATCGTCCCGATGTCGCTGTTCCGCAACCGCACCTTCACCCTGTCGGTCATCGCCTCGATCGCGATCGGCGTCTCGATGTTCGCGACGTCGGTGTTCCTCGCGCAGTACTTCCAGCTCGCCCGTGGCGCCACGCCCACCGAGTCCGGCCTCATGACCATCCCGATGATCATCGGCCAGATGGGGGCGTCGATCATCATCGGCCAGCTCGTGAGCCGCTTCGGCAAGTGGAAGGGCTGGATGCTGACCGGGTCGGTCCTCGCGACCGTCGGCGTCAGCCTGATGGCTACGCTCCGCTACGACACCCCGTTCCCGCTCGTCGCCGTCTACATGTTCGTGCTCGGCGCCGGCCTCGGCATGGTCATGCAGAACCTCACGCTGATCGTGCAGAACGACACTGCTCCGCAGCAGCTGGGCGCCGCCTCGTCGAACGTGAACTTCTTCCGCACGATCGCCGGCACTATCGGCGTCACCGTGATGGGCTCGCTGCTGTCCACCAGCGTCGCGAACTACATCACCGATGCGCTCGACGGCTTCGTCCCGTCGACACCCGCCGAGATCGACGCGCTCAAGCACCTCGCCTCGGGTGACGTCCCCAAGGTCGGTCAGCTGCCCGACACGATCCGCACGATCGTCGAAGGAGCTTACGGTCACGGCATCGCCGATTCCTTCATCATCGCGATCCCGCTCGCGGTGATCGCGATCATCGCGATCGCGTTCATCAAGAACAAGCCGCTGTCGACCAAGAACGCCGCCGAGCAGATGCTCGAGCAGGCTGAGGAATCGGTGATCGAGGTCTCCGAGGCCGAGGTCGGAGCCTCGCTCTCCACTGGAACCATCCGGATCGAGGGTGCCGGCAGCGCCCCCGCGACCGGTGCGGTCCGCGTTCTCGAGCGCGACGATCGTGCCCGTGATGACGTTGCCCGCGAAGACCGGGACGGGGAGCGCTGAGGTCATGGCCTCGGCAGCGGTCGCGGCGTCGGATGTCGACAGTGCGCTCGGTGACCTCCAGGCGCATCTGAACCTCATCTTCGCGAGGACCCGGTCGCTGTGGAAGGAATCCGCAGCCCGGGTCCACCCGGAGCTGCAGGTGGCCGGCTACAAACTGCTCACCTTCATCGACAGGGCGGGAACGGCCAACGCGCACGAGATCGCCGAGCGGTTCGAGATGGACAAGTCGGTCATCAGCCGTCAGGTGCGGATGCTGGAAGAGCTCGGTCTCCTCGAGTCCCGCCCCGACGAGCGCGACGGTCGGCTGCGGGTGCTGAGCGTGACCGCCACGGCCTGTGATGCGCTCGCTGCGGTCCGCCGCGACTACGGCACCCGTCTCCAGGCCGTGATCGATGAGCTGACTCCCGAAGAGATCCGGGCGGCGTCCAAGGCCTTCCGGCTGCTGGCCGAGGTCTGACCCGAAGCCCCGCCGTCACGATCGACGGCGGGGCTTCGCCGTACACTGGCGAGCATGAGCGCCTCCTCCGACGCCCCTGCCGATGATGCCGCCGATGATGCCGCGGGGGCCCCTGGCGAGACCCGTGCATCCGCTGCCGCGACCGACCTGCTGGGCGACGCCGACCTCGACCAGGCCGTCACCAGGGTCGAGCAGGAACTGGGTCGACTCTTCGCGCGGATCCGCATCGGCTGGCGTGAAGCCGCAGCGACCGTGCATCCCGATCTGCAGCCCCTCGGCTATCAGGTGCTGACCTCCATCGCGACGGGAAAGGCGACCTCGGCCGGAGCGATCATCGAACGGCTGCAGACCGACAAGTCGGCGGTGAGCCGCCAGGTGCGACAGCTCGAACAGCTCGGACTCGTGGAGAGTGTGCCGGACCCGGAAGACCGCAGGGCCCGTGTGCTCGTGGCGACCGACCTGGCGCAGGAGCGGGTGGCGCTCGCCCGTTCGCGCTATGAGGGGCGCATCGGCGAGCGGCTGCGCAACTGGACCGCGGCCGATCTCGACCACTTCGCCGATCTGCTCGCCGGCCTCGGCGGCTGAGGGAGACGACCGACCTCGTCCGGCGGAGCGAAACGCCGACCGGGAATATGCTGATCCCCTCGCGCCTTACCTCCCACTGTGAATCTCTACGAGCCCGCCGTCTTCGGCGCCCTGCAGCTGTCCAACCGCGTCGTCATGGCGCCTCTCACCCGCACCCGTGCGGATGACGACGGTGTCCCGACCGCGACGATGGAGGAGTACTACCGGCAGCGTGCGGGGCAGGGGCTCATCATCTCCGAGGGCACGTGGCCGGTCGCCGAAGGCAAGTCGTACCCCGGGCAGCCGGGCATCGTGACGCCCGGGCAGATCGAGGGGTGGAAGCCGATCACCGCAGCCGTCCATGACGCGGGGGGAACGATCGTCATGCAGCTCATGCACGGCGGCCGTGTGGGGCACCCCGCCATCTCAGGCGAGGCGCGGGTCGTCGGTCCGAGTGCGCTCGCCGCACCCGGACAGACGCGCACGCCCGAGGGCAAGGCCGATCTGCCGGTGGCTCATGCGATCACACTCGACGAGATCCCCGAGGTCGTCGAGCAGTTCGCGCAGGCCGCCCGCAACGCGATCGCCGCCGGCTTCGACGGTGTCGAGGTGCACGGCGCGAACGGGTACCTCGTGCACGAGTTCCTCTCGCCGGTGTCGAACATCCGCGAGGACTCGTACGGCGGATCGCCCGAGAACCGCGCGCGCTTCGCGATCGAGGTCACCGCGGCCGTCGCCGCCGCGGTCGGAGCCGACCGCACCGGCATCCGCCTGTCGCCGCAGCACAACATCCAGGGTGTGCTGGAGGAGGACGATGCGGATGTCCGCGCGACGTACACGGCCCTCGCCGAGGGTCTCGCGCCGCTCGGCCTCGCGTTCATCGACGTGCTCAACGCCGACCCCGCCGGAGAGCTCGTGCAGCACATCCGTCGCACGGCGGGTGCGCCCCTGATCGTCAACACCGGCTTCGCGGCGGAGACGACCAAGGATGAGGCCGAGTCGCTCGTCGCCGGCGGGCGGGCGGACGCCGTCGCCGCCGGCCGTCCCGTGATCGCGAATCCCGACCTGGTCGAGCGCTGGATCCAGGGAGCCGAGCTGAACGACCCGCGTCCCGAACTGTTCTACGGCCGGACCGCCGAGGGATACAGCGACTACCCGTCGCTGGAGTCGGTGCGCGCCGGGGTCTGAGGCGGCGTCGACAAGCGCGTGACGGCGAGGTCGACGAGGGCGAGAGCGTCCCGCGGGATCACCGCGGTGCACACGACGTGCTCGTCGACCCGGAAGCCGATGCTGTAGACGAACGGGTCGGTGTCGACGCACAGCGCGGGATGCTCCTCACCGTCGACCTCGACCGAGGCGTCCGATGCCGAGGCGGCCGTGGTCTTCCCGGTCCCGTCGGCGTCGGCACGGGGGTCGGTCGAGAGGCCGAGCTCGCCGCGGAAGCGGTTGCGCAGGATGTGGTCGGTGTGCGCGGCGAGCTGCTCGGCGAGAGAGGCCCCCTCCCGGCCGGGCGATGCATGCCAGGTCGTCCGCACCGCCTCCCACAGCATCGGGTACCGGAAGGCCTGCACCTGCGCGATCAGCCAGGCCGGACGACCCCAGGGCGGCTCTTCCGTGAGGGAGCGCCGTGTGGGTTCGTCCAGCTCGATCTCGTTGCGGGGATCGGCATGGTCGTCGGGGTGCCGCCACAGCGTGTAGCTGAACGATGCCGAAACCTCGTCGCGGCCCGCTGCGCCGGAGATCTCCATGAAGCCGGCCACGGGGAGTCGCGTGAGAGCGCGTTGCGGCTTCAGCTCGAACACCGGGAAGGGGAGGCTCTGCAATCGGGCATCGGACTCGATGCTCGGGTCGGGGGCATCGGTCGGGACCACTCCGCTGTACTCCATCGGTCCAGTGTGGCGCGATCGCTCCCGGATCACAGCACGATGTCGCCCGCGGTGTCGAGAGTCCGCCATCCGGACTCCCGCGCTCCCGGTCGCGGGAGCGTGTCCGCCTCGACCAGTGCTCCGAGGTCGATGCCGGTGAGTGCGGCGATGTCGGCGATCGGCACCTGGAACGTGCGGAAGGCGCCGAGCGGGGGGACGGCGAGCGTCTCATCCCGCATGTCGACGACGTCGGACTGATCGAGCACGAAGCCCGCGGCGGCGAGGCCATCCGGTCCCTGCCACGCGGCGACCTTCCAGAAGCGGAGGGGCACGCGGATGCCTCGGTAGGGAGGATCGCTCTCGGCGAGCACCGGGGCGGTGAACACCGACAGGCGCTGATCGGTGCTCTCGGCGTAAGCGAGCACGTGGTCTTCGAGGCCGAGCCACAGTTCCTTCGACTGGTTGAATCCCGCAGCCTGCGGTGCAGCGTTGGGATAGAAGAAGGTCGCCTCGCTGGCGGCGCGCGCGGTCTGCGTCGGTCCCCATCCCGGGTCTCGTCGCCGCACGAGGTGCCCGCGGTCGAGGTCGTTCCGCGTGTACACCTCGGGTCCCGTCTGCTCGTCGGCCGGGAGGCGGTCGTCGAGTCGCCAGTCGCCGGTGCGCGGCAGGTCCTGCAGTGTGGCGCCGTCGATGTTCACCGCCGTGACCGCCGCGAGACGCCGCTCGGGGTCGAGCAGCACCGTGAATCGCGGATACGGGAGCGAACGCATCTCGCGTTCGGGACAGGGGAGGGGGAGCCGGTTCCCGAGGAAGTCCGATTCGTAGCCGTCGGTCATGCCCCCATCGTGCCCGGTGCCTCCGACGTGCGCACCCCGAAGTCGAAGCAGACCGTGCGGATCTTTTGACATAGGTCAAAAGATCGCCTACGGTCGAACCATGGCCCAGGCACCCGATCGCGAAGACGTCGAAGATGGCATCGTCGGGTCGACCGCGGCGGAGATCTCCGAGAGCGTGCGCGACCTCGTCGAGCGGGGTGCATACGCTCCGGGAGACCAGCTGCCGTCGGTCAGATCCCTCGCCGCTCGCCTCGGCGTGAACAGGAACACGGTGCTGGCGGCCTATCGTTCGCTGGTCACCGCGCGCATCGCCGCCACGGGTGGCCGCACCGGAACCACGGTGCTCGGGCCGGCGCAGAACCCCGACGAGGGATTCACCCCCGGCTCGGTGCTGCGTGATCTCGGCAGCGGCAATCCCGATCCCGCCCACCTTCCCGACCTCGCAGCCGCCCTCGCCGCTGTCACGCCCGGCCACGTGCTCTACGGCGAGTCCGTCATCGACGCCGACCTCGCCGAATGGGCGACCGAGTGGATCGCGGCCGACCATCCGCGTCCGTTCCGCCTGTCGATCACCGCCGGGGCGGTCGATGCCGTCGAGCGCCTCTTGGCCCAGACCCTGGTGCAGGGCGACCGCGTCGGGCTCGAAGACCCGTGCTTCCTCTCCAGCATCCACACCGCGCGTCTCGCCGGATACGTGCCGGTCGCCATCCCCGTCGATCGCGAAGGGATGACCGTCGCCGGCCTGCGTGCGGCCCTCGAGAGCGGCGCGCGCGCGATCGTCTGCACGCCGCGTGCCCACAACCCGACCGGTGTCGGCACCAGTCCTGCACGCGCACGAGAGCTCCGCGAGGTCCTCGCCGATCATCCGCACGTGCTCGTCATCGAAGACGACCATTTCTCGATGCTCGCACCCACGCCCTACGAGAGCATCATCGCCCCCACGCAGCAGCGGTGGGCGCTGGTCCGCTCGGTGTCGAAGTTCCTCGGGCCCGACATGCGCCTCGCGGTGACGGCATCCGATCGGGTGACCGCTCAGCGTCTGGCGCTGCGCCTGAGCCCCGGAACCATGTGGGTGAGCCATGTGATGCAGCGGCTCGCCGCCACGATGCTGCGCGATGACGAGACCCGGGAGCTCATCATCGAGGCGGGCGCGCACTATGCGGGGCGCAACCGCCTCTTCGTGTCGATGCTCGCCGAACAGGGGATGCATGCGCAGGCGGACAGCGGGCTCAACGTGTGGGTCGACGTCCGCGACGATGCGACGGAGATCAGCCGTCGCCTCGCTTCGCGCGGGTGGCTCGTGCGCCCCGGCTCCGAGTTCGCGCTCGATCCCGGCAGCTCGCAGGGCTCCACCCAGCTTCGCCTGACCGTGCACACGCTCGACGACGCGGAGATGCAGCGCCTCGTCGACGACCTCGTCGGGGTCGCCGGGGGCTCGAGCGCGGCGGGGGTGGAGGCGTGACCCCGTCCCGGCCGGAGAGGGCCGATCATCGGATCGGACGCTCCTCGCGGTTGGAAGGCGTCCTGTACGACCTGCGCGGACCGGTTGCCGAGCGCGCGGCCGAATTGGAGAAGCGCGGAGAGTCCATCCTCCGTCTCAACATCGGCAACCCCGCCCCGTTCGGCTTCGACGCCCCGCCGGCCATCGTCGAGGCTCTCCGCTCGGCGTTGCCTCAGGCGCACGGCTACTCCGAGTCGGCCGGTCTTCCCGAGACCCGCGAAGCGATCGGAGCGCATTACGCGCTGCGCCCCGGATTTCCCGCACTGGGGATCGACGACATCACCGTGGGGAACGGCGTCTCGGAGCTCGTGGGGCTGACGCTGCAGGCGCTGCTCGAGCCGGGCGACGAAGTGCTCATCCCGAGCCCTGACTACCCCTTATGGACGGCGTCGACCGTGCTGGCCGGAGGGCGAGCGGTGCACTATCCGTGCCTCGAGGCCGAAGGGTGGACGCCCGACCTCGCCGCGATGGAGGCGTCGATCGGTCCGCGAACCGCGGCCATCGTGGTGATCAACCCGAACAATCCGACCGGTGCGGTCTACACGCGTACGGTCCTCGAGCGGATCGCCGAGCTCGCGCGGCGCCACGGCCTCCTGCTGCTCTCGGACGAGATCTACGACCGGGTCGTCTTTCCGGGATACGCGCATGTGTCCATGGCGCAGGTCGCCCCCGACGTTCCGTGCGTCACGTTCGCCGGGCTGTCCAAGACCCACCGTGTCGCGGGCTACCGTGCGGCATGGATGACGACGACGGGGTTCCACCGCGACGATCCCTTCCTCTCCGGGGTGCGTCTGCTCGCCTCGATGCGCATGTGCGCGTCGGTGCCGGCCCAGCACGCGATCACCGCGGCCCTGACCCACGACGACTCGCTCGACGCTCTGGTGGCGCCCGGCGGCCGGCTGACGCGGCAACGGGATGCGGCCCTCGAAGCGCTCGAGGCGATTCCCGGGGTCGATACGCAGCCGGCGGGTGGGGGGCTCTACCTCTTCCCGCGACTGGATCCCGAGGTGCACGGCATCGAAGACGACGAGCAGCTGGTGCTCGACTTCCTCGACGCCGAGCGGATCCTCCTCGTACACGGCAGGGCCTTCAACCTGCAGACGCCCGACCACCTCCGGATCGCTTTCCTTCCGGAGGCCGAAGTGCTCACCGACGCGCTCCGTCGGCTCGGAACGTTCCTGAACGGGTACTCGCCGCCGGGACGCTGAGCACATCCGACCCGGTGGAGTGACCGAGTGGCCAGGTCGCGGTCCGCAAGACCGTGCACGCAGGTTCGATTCCTGCCTCCACCTCAACCGGGCTCATGCGAGCCGCCGCCGAGGAAGGGCTTCCACGATGGACAGCGCATTCATTCCCGCCGCCAAGCCGATCATCGGCGATGACGAGGTCGCCGCCGTCGAACGCGTGCTCCGCAGCGGCATGCTCGCCCAGGGGGCGGAAGTCGCAGCCTTCGAAGCCGAGTTCTCCGCGCAGTTCCTCGACGGACGGACGGCGGTCGCCGTCAACTCCGGCACGAGCGGTCAGCTGCTCGGGCTCATCGCCGCAGGCGTGGGTCCGGGGGATGAGGTGATCGTCCCCTCCTTCACCTTCGCGGCCGTCGCCAACTCCGTCGTCCTCGCTGGGGCGACTCCGGTCTTCGCCGACATCGAGCCGGCGCACTTCACCCTCGACCCCGAACGGGTGCGGGCGGCGATCACCCCGAGGACGAAGGGGATCATGCCCGTGCACCTGTACGGGCACCCCTTCCTCGTCGATGGCATCGAAGCGCTGGCGGCAGAGCACGGACTCGCCATCTACGAGGATGCCGCGCAGGCGCACGGAGCCGCCTGGCGCGGACGTCCGGCGGGAACCATCGGTGCGTTCGGGATGTTCAGCCTGTACCCCACCAAGAACATGACCGCCATCGAGGGCGGCATCGTCTCGTGTGCTCGGGACGATCTCGCCAGGACCGTCCGCCTGCTGCGCAATCAGGGGATGGAGACGCAGTACGCGAACGAGATCGTCGGGTACAACAACCGCATGAGCGAGGTACATGCGGCGGTGGGGCGTGTGCAGTTGCGCAAGGTGGGAGAGTGGACGCGGCAGCGACAGCGGAACGCCGCCCTGCTGGATGCCGAGCTCGCCGGCCTCCCCGGTCTCACCGTGCCTCCGGTCGCTCCCGAAGCCGAGCACGTCTACCACCAGTACACCGTCCGCATCGCCGACGGCGAGCGGGATCGTGTGCGTGATGCCCTGCGGGACGAGCATGGGGTCGGCGCAGGCGTCTACTACCCGATCCCGAACCATCGGCTGCCGTCCCTGCAGAGGTTCGCCCCGGAAGCGGAGTTGCCGGAGACCGAGCGGGCAGCGCAGGAAGTGCTCTCCATCCCGGTTCATCCCTCACTCTCGTCCGCCGATCTCGAACGGGTGATCGATGGGCTCCGAGCGGTGCTCGCGGCCGGTCGCTGATCGGTTCCGTCACACGGACCTGTCACGGTCGATCATCACGCGGCGAGCGTCAGCCACGCTCGAGGCGAGTGCCCGATGCGCTGAGCGAACACCCGCGAGAACGCCGATGAGCTGGCGTAGCCCAGTTCCGCCGCCACGGTGCTCACGGACACGCCCGCGCGCAGTTGCTCCTGGGCGATCGTGAGCCGCCACTCCGTGAGATAGTCGCCGGGGGAGCGCCCGAGCACCTCTTTGAAGCGGGCGGCGAATGCGCTTCGCGACATCGTGGCGGTGCGGGCGAGGGCCTCCAGGCTCCAGGACTCTCCTGGGGCCTCGTGCATCGCGACCAGTGCGGGGGCGAGCCGCTCGTCGGCGAGGCCGGGTATCAAGCCTGGCGGGAGGTCGAGTCGTTCGGCGTGATCGAGCATCCACCGCAACAACTGGATGAGCACGACCTCGAACATGCGATCCGCCACCAGGGGGCGACCGCACCGCACGTTGTCGACCTCGGAGAACATCAGGTCGAGTGCGGGGCTGAGCGTCTCGACCTCGTCGAGCGGCAGGACGATCGACGACGGCAGAGTGCGCACCAGCGGGTGCGTGGCGCCGCCGTCGAAGTCGAGCGTCGCGCAGGCGAAGTCGGATTCATCGGTCGGTGCGTTGAGGAAGGAGTGGTCGATCGGGCGGGGGAAGAACAGCAGGCTCGGTCGGGTGATGACCTCGCGCTCTGAGCTGCCGTCCGCACGGCGGTGCGTCACCTCCATCTCGCCGCGGCGCAGGACGTGCAGGAAGCCGTGGCCGCCGCTCGCCGGAAAGACCGTCGTTCCGCAGAGGGGGCCGTTGTGGAACAGTCGGGTCCGCACGCGGAAGCGTTCGAGCAGAGGAGAGAGGCGGTCGACGGCGGGCATACCTTCAGTATCGTGGACGATATGTCATGAAAGCAAGACTCTTTGGTGCGTATCGTCCGAGACGTTTCGAAAGACTGAAGTGAGCCCGGATCCGGGCCCATCCCGTCATCGAAGGAGCATCCCGTGCCCAACGTCCCTCTCATCGACCGCGACAACGCCACCGGAAACGTCAAGGAGCAGCTCGACCAGATCGCCGGCGCCTTCGGAGCCGTGCCGGCCATGTTCCGCGCCGTCGCCAATTCTCCTGCTGCTCTCACGAGCATGTGGAGCGCATTCGGTGCCTTCGGCGGAGGATCCCTCGGCGCGGCGCTCGGCGAGCAGATCGCCGTCGCCGTCGCCGACCGGAACTCGTGCCAGTACTGCCTCGCAGCGCACACCGCCCTCGGCAAGAAGGCCGGTCTCAGCCGCGAGACGCTCACCGCCGCGCAGAGCGGCGAGTCCGACGACCCGCGCACGGCGGCACTGCTCGCCTTCGCGCTGAAGCTCGTCGAGGAACGCGGCCAGGTGTCCTCGGCGGACGTCGACGCCGTGCGCGCGCAGGGCTGGACCGACGAGCAGATCGTCGAGACGATCGCACAGGTCGCGCTGAATCTGTTCACGAACTACGTGAACATCGCTCTGGATGTCCCGATCGACTTCCCGAGCGTGGCGCTGCGTCGCGCGAGCTGAACGCCGCCACGCAGAAGGGGCCGGGTCCGTGTGGACCCGGCCCCTTCTGCGTGCACCGTCGGCTTCCGAGGGTGCTGCGCGCCTCGTATGCGGAGGCGTCAGGCGGGGGAAGTCGGCTTCTCGACCGCATCCAACCAGGCGGCGATGGTGGAACGGGCTGCCCTCTCGAGCTCGGGTCCGTAGGTTCTGGCGTCCTCGCGGATGATGCGCGGGTCGATCCCGTTGTGGTGCAGCTCGTGCGCGTGGCCGATCAACCAGCGTCCGATCGTGCGGTGGTCGGCCTCGAGGTGGAACTGCAGGGCGAGCACGGCGTCCGTGCTGAACGCCTGGTTCGGGAATTCGGGCGTGGAGGCGAGATGGCGGGCGTTCGGGGGAATCGTGAAGGCGTCGCCGTGCCAGTGCAGCACCGGCATGCCGTCGAGCGGACGCAACGGCGAATCGAGGCCCTCCGTGGTGAGGTCGAGCGGTGCATAGCCGATCTCGACCGCACCTGTCGGGCGCACTTCGGCACCCAGCGCCTCGGCGATCAGCTGCGCGCCGAGACAGATCCCCAGCAGAGGCCGCCCGGAGCGGAGTCGATGGGAGACGGCCTCCTTCGACGCATGCAGCATCGGATAGCCGTCGGCGTCGTGCACGCCGATCGGACCCCCCAAGACGACCAGGAGATCGGCGTCATCCACCCGCTCGATGTCGATGGCCTCGATCCCGAGGTCGACGTACTGCACGCGATACCCGCGTTCGCGCAGGAGCGGTTCGATGTTTCCCAGGTCTTCGAAGTGCACGTGCCGGAAGGCGAGCGCGGTGCGCTCCCACGGGGTGGCGTTCGTCATGCGGGCAGCCTTTCTGCGACGTATTCGGCGAGCTCGGTGAGACGGTGCGAGTACCCCCACTCGTCGTCGTACCAGGCGGAGATCTTCACCTGCGACCCGATCACCCGGATCAGCCCGGCATCGAGGATCGACGAATGCGGATCGATGACGGTGTCGGCGATGGCGATCTCGTCGTCGGCGCAGCGCAGGATGCCCTTCAGCGGGCCGTCGGCGGCGGTCTCATAAGCGGCTCTGACCTCGTCGACCGTGACCGGACGGGAAGCGGTGACCGTGAGATGCGTGATGGAACCGCTGATCGCCGGGACGCGCAGGGCGAAGCCGTCGAGACGGCCCTCGAGTTCGGGGATCACGCGTCCGATGGCCAGCGCCGCCCCGGTGTCGCCGGCGGAGATCTTCGTGCCCTTCCCTCCGGCGGATCGTGGATCGGAGTGCGGGATGTCCTGCAGGAGAAGGTCTGTCGAGTCGGCGTGGATCGTCGTCATGAGGCCGGCGTCGATGCCGAAAGCCTCATGGAAGACCTTCGCCACGGGGGCGAGGCAGTTCGTCGTGCAGGAGGCGCTGGAGATGACGTGGTGCCGGGTCGGGTCGTAGGTGTGCTCGTTGACCCCGCGCATGAACGTGCCGTCGTCGCCCGCGGTGGGAACGGTCATGATCACCTTCCTGGCCCCTGCGCTCAGATGCTTCCTCGCGTCGTCGGACCGGGTCTCGGCCCCCGTGGACTCGATCACGATGTCGATCCCGAGTGCCGCCCACGGAAGCCGCAGCGGATCGCGTTCCGTGAACATGCGGATCGCGTGGCCGTTGAGGAAGAGGTGCTTGTCGTCGAACCGCACGCCGCGGGTCGACGGACCGCTGTGACCGTCTCGCTGCAGCAGCTCGGCGAGAGCACGGGGCCCGCGCGGATCGTTCACCGCGACGAGCTCGAGCTCCGAGCGGCGGGCGAGCAGCAGGCGGAGCTGGTTGCGGCCGATCCGGCCGAGCCCGTTGACGGCGATCCTCGTTGGCATGGTGGTCCCCTCCGTGGCGCGGTCCCCCCGTGCCGATGATAGTTTTGGCCTATGCCAAAATTATCACATGTGCGAAGCGGAGATTCCTGGGAGTTCGAACGCGCCGGCGTGCTGTTCGACTGCGATGGCGTCTTGGTGGACTCGGTCGCGTCGGCGGCTCCCGCCTGGGAGGCCTGGGCGCGTCGGCACGCCCCGTCGTTCGACTTCCTCCGGGATGCGCCGCACGGCATGAGGCCGAGTGAAGTCGTCGCGGGTCTGGTGGGCCCGGGTGCCGCGGCCGCCGCGACTGCAGAACTGGTCGCCCTCGAGATCGAGGCGGCCGTGCATACGAGAGGGATCCCCGGTGCCGCACGCCTCGTGGGGTCGTTGCCGCGTGATGTCTGGGCGGTCGTGACGAGCAGCAATCGCGCCGTGGCGCTGGCCCGGTTGCAGAGCTCCCACGTGCCACGGCCTCCGACCCTGGTTGCGGCGGAGGACGTGCCTCGCGGCAAGCCGGAACCCGACCCGTACCTCCTCGGCGCCTACCGGCTGGCGCGTGCTGCCGAGGACTGCATCGTGTTCGAGGACTCGGTCCCGGGGATCCGCTCGGCTCGCGCGGCGGGTGCCGGATTCGTCGTCGGCGTCGGAGCAGGATCGGCCGACGGCGATCCCGACGTGGTGGTCGCAGACCTCCGCGCGGTTCGGTGGCGGGACGGCGTCCTCGTGGTCGACACCGCCGGCGGGGTCGACTGACGTGCCGGTAGAGCGTCAGCCGAGCGTCGTCAGGGCGCGGTCGATCACGTCCATGGCGATGTCGATCTGATCGTCGGTGGTCGTGAGCGTCGGCAGGAATCGGATGACGTTCGAGTCGCTGCCCGCGGTCAGCAGCAGGATGCCGTGCTGGGCGGCGTAGGCCGCGATCGCCGACGCGGCCCCGGCTGCCGGAAGCGACGTGTCGGGGTCGCTCAGCTCGAACGCGTACATCGCGCCGATCCCGCGGACGTCTCCGATCAACGGGTGGCGGGAGGCCAGGGCGGCGAGATGGTCCTGGAGGCGTGCGCCGATGCGCAGAGCCTCCGCGAAGAAGTCGCCGCGGTCGAGCTCGTCGAAGACCGAGAGGGCGGCGGCGATGGAGACCGGGTTGCCGCCGAAGGTGCCCCCGAGCCCACCCGGGTCGGGCGCATCCATGATCTCGGCGCGACCGGTGACGCCGGCGAGCGGGAGTCCGGCCGCGATGCCCTTCGCCGTGAGCACGAGATCGGGGATCACGCCGAAGTGCTCGCTCGCGAACCAGGTGCCTGTGCGGCCGAGCCCCGTCTGGATCTCATCGGCGATGAATACCACGCCGTTGCGCGTGCACCATTCCTGCAAGGCGGGGAGATATCCGTCTGCAGGAACCACGAATCCGCCCTCGCCCTGGATGGGTTCGGCGATCAGAGCGGCGAGGTCGGCGGTGCCGATGCGCTGTTCGAGGTGGGCGATCGTCCGCTGCGCCGCCTGCGCGCCGGTGAGTCCATCGCGGTAGGGGTACGAGTTGGGCACGCGGTGGATGTCGGGGGCGAAGGGCCCGAACCCGGTGCCGTACGCGGCCTTGTGGTTCATCGCGAGTGTGAGGTTGGTGCGCCCGTGGAAGGCGTGGTCGAGGGCGGCGACCGCGCGGCGACCGGTGTATCGACGAGCGATCTTGACCGCGTTCTCGACGGCCTCCGCGCCGGAGTTCACGAACACCGAGCGCTTCTCATGGTCGCCCGGCGTCTTCTCGGCGAGGCGCTCCGCCAGTCGCACGTAGCCCTCATAGGGGGTCACCGTGAAGAGGGTGTGCGTCACCTGCTCGAGCTGTGCGGCGGCGGCGGCGATCGCGGCCGGATTGCCGTGCCCGATGGTGGTGACGCCGATGCCACTGCCCAGGTCGAGGAAGCGGTTGCCGTCGACATCGGTCACCCAGGGACCCTCGGCGTGCGCGATGTACACCGGCAGAATGCTCCCGACACCGCGCGCGACCGTTCTCGTGCGACGTTCGTGGATCGACCGGCTGCGCGGGCCGGGCACCTCGGTCAGGAGGGAAGGCGCGGCGGACGCGTCGGGGAGGACGAGAGACGAGGGCATGGCGGCTCCTTGGGTGAGCGGTGCCGAGCGAAGGACCTCGCCCGGTCGAATCGGCCTAAGACTATGTTACAGTTTGACCTATGTCAAAAATGGAAGCACCGGTCGGCTCCGATGACCGCTATCCCACGGCGTTCACCGTCGAGGACTTCCGGCGCAACCTCGCGGGCGTGGAAGCACGCATCGCCGCGGCGGCGCACCGAGCGGGCCGTGACCCGGACGAGGTGACGCTGCTGCCGGTGAGCAAGACCGTTCCGACCGATCGCGTCCGGGTCGCGATCCAGTCGGGTATGCGCCTGCTGGGCGAGAACAAGGTGCAGGAGGCGGTGCGCAAGAACGGCGAGACCGCCGACCTCGATGTGTCGTGGTCGATCATCGGACACCTGCAGACCAACAAGGCGAGAGACGTCGCCGCATTCGCTGCGGAGTTCCAGGCTCTCGACCGGCTGCGCGTCGCCGAGGCGCTCGATCGGCGTCTCCAGGCCGCGGGTCGCAGCCTCGACGTCTTCGTGCAGGTGAACACCTCGGCCGAGGACTCGAAGTTCGGGACGCCCCCCGAAGAGCTCCCGGCATTCCTGGAGGCGCTTCCCTCCTACGGGACGCTGCGGGTGCGGGGCCTGATGACGCTCGCCATCCTCACCCCCGACGACACCCGCGTACGTGAGTGCTTCTCCCTGCTGCGCACGCTGCGAGATCAGGCCAGAGAAGACGCCCCCGACCTGATCGGTGCGGGCGAGCTGTCGATGGGCATGTCGGGCGACTACGAGATCGCCGTCGAAGAGGGGGCGACCTGCGTGCGCGTGGGGCAGGCGATCTTCGGAGCCCGCGCGCTCCCGGACAGCTACTACTGGCCCGAGGGCTGAACGCGCGTGCTGCAGACCCTGCGCGCGTACGTCGAACTCACCAAGCCCCGCATCCTCGAGCTCCTCCTCGTCACCACGATCCCGGTCATGGTGTTCGCTGCCGATGGCCTGCCCGATCTGGGTCTGATGGCGGCGGTGCTCATCGGCGGGGCGCTGAGTGCCGGGTCCGCCGGTGTGTTCAACATGTACATCGAGCGGGAGAGCGACGCGCTGATGGAACGGACGGCTCAGCGCCCGCTGGTCACCGGCATCGTCTCACCGCGGGCTGGGCTGACCTTCGCGTGGGCGCTCGCCGCAGGCTCCGTCGTGTGGATGCTGACTCTGGTCGGTCCGTTGCCCGCTGCGCTCTCGACAGCGGGACTCGTGCTCTACGTGGCGTTCTACACGGTACTGCTGAAGCGTCGCACCGAGCAGAACGTGGTCTGGGGCGGTGTCGCGGGGTGCGTTCCCGTGCTCGTCGGCTGGAGCGCGGTGCGAGGCGGCATCGAATGGCCGGCCGTCGTGCTGTTCCTCGTGGTCTTCTTCTGGACTCCGGCGCACTACTGGCCGCTCTCGATCCGGTACCGGGACGACTACCGGCGTGCGGGCGTGCCGATGCTCGGTGCGACGCGCCCCCCGGCCTATGTCGCCGTCAGGGTGATCGGGTTCGCCGTGGCGACGGTCGTGTGCTCGCTGGCACTCCCGTTCGTCGCCGAGGTCAGTGGACTGTACGTGGTGACGGCACTCGCCGCGGGCGCGGGTTTCCTCATCTCTGCGTACCGCATGCGCGTGCGCGACCGGCGCGGTGCGGAGCTGCGCCCCATGCTCGTCTTCCGCGCGTCGATCGTCTATCTCGCGGTGCTGTTCCTGGCGGTGGGCATCGATCCGCTCTTGACGCGATGACGCGATGACGCGCTGGCGCCGAGCCGCGGAGGCAGCCTCAGTCGTCGGTGCGGAAGCCCGCCGCCTTGTGGGTGCCGTCGCAGAAGGGCTTGAGCGCCGAGAGGCCGCAGCGGCACAGTGCGACCGTGCGGCGGTGCGGTGCGATCCGCTCGCCGTCGGCCGTGCGCAGATCGATCTCACCCCGCACGAGCAGCGGGCCGTCGGGGTAAGGCGTGATCGTCGCGCGATCCTCGCCGCTCACGACGGTGTCCGTTCGCGGAGGGATGAGGCACCCGCGGACCAGGACTCCAGGATGTGCGCCCCGCCCCACCCGTCCATCGTGAGGCCAGCGGCGGCACCGAACATGATGTCGGGCAGGAGCTCCGGGCGGTCCTCGGCGAGGCTGCCGGCGAGGTCTCGGGCGGCGATCTGCTCGTGCACCGCGTCGGCCTCGACGTGCTCGTCGAAGTACTCGGTGACATCGGGGGCGAACCCCAGCCGGCGCAGACCGTCGGCGTACAGGCGGCAGGGAATCGACGAGGTCATCTCGTAGGCGGCCAGGTGTCCGACGATCGAACCGACCAGGCGGCGATTGAGTCCGAACATCGACATCATGTTGAGTGACGCGAGCGTGACGGCGGGCAGATCGTCGATGTATGCGCCGTAGGTGTCATCGAGACCGGCCGCACGCATCGCTCGCGCGAAGAGGGTGGCATGCACGCGATGCGGGCGTCCGCCGCCGTACTCGTCGGACTGGATCTCGACGAGCGCCGCCTTGGCGCGTCCGTCCAATCGAGGAATCGCCCAGGAGTGCGGGTCCGCCTCGCGCAGTGTGTAGGCCGAACGCTGGATGAGCATCTCCTGCGCCTGCGCCTCGGTGGCCTTCTTCGCGAAGTACCGCGAGAGACTCGGTCCGGAATCGGCGCCCGCGAGCGCGAAGAGCGCTCGACCGACGGCATCGACCGTCGGCTCCGGGAGGTCAGGCATCGGCACCTTCCCGCGCAGCTCGCCCTCGAAGGCCGCTTCGAGCAGGCGCCGGGTCGCGAGGAGCGCGGGATCCCACTCCCGATCGGGATCGAGCTGCGGGAGCGATCCGTAGGCGGAGGCGTAGAGCACGAACAGGGCGAGCTGGATGTCGTCGTCGCGGACGACGTCGGCGCTCGCCGCGACGACCTCCTCGGCGAGGGTGGTGTGGTCGCCTGCGTCTTCCGCGCCGGTGAGATGCGCGATCACGGCGCGGCTCACCGGCCCTCTGTCGGAGAATTCCAGGGCTGGTGCGGATGCCGGGGCGGTTGCCGGGGCGGATGAGGTCATGTGTCGAGCTCCCAATCGATGCGGACACTCCGTATCCTGCGCGGAACGGTGGGATCCGGCCAGGGACTTGACGTGGGCCCTTCCGTGAGCCACGCGCGGGAGCTGCCGGAGCGGTGCGCGGTGTGGGCTGCGGGCGCGGCACTAGGCTGACGTCGATGACGCCGACGGCCTCCTGGTCCCACTACGCCTCACCGCGCCATGCGATGCGACGATTCCTGATCTCGTGCCGTGGAGCCGGGGAACAGGCGGGCCTGCAGCCGCCTTTCCGTCAGCGGGCACTCCCGACCCGCGGCCTCGTCTACATCTCCGAGGGGCGCGGCACCTACGAGGAGTACGAGCCGCGCGGCCTGCAGGTGCCGGTGGAGGGCCCGGCGGTGATCTGGCTCACGCCCGGAGTGCGCCACGGATACGGCTCCGACGCCCGGGGGTGGTCGGAGCACTGGGTGCTGTTCGAGGGCGAGCCCTTCGCGGCATTCGAGACGACCGGACTGGGAGGGCGCCACCGGCCGGTGCAGAAACTCCTCCGGCCGGTCGAAGACGCGGATGCGATCTTCCGTGAGCTCTGCGTGGCTGTCGCCGCGGTGGGGGCGCGGGCGGAGATCGCCGCATCGATCGCGACGCAACGGCTCTTGCTCGCCATCCTCGATGCCGCGGATCCGGCGGAAGGGCCGGCGGCCGGTGCCACCATCGTCGACCTCGTCACTCGTGGCGCGATCCGGACCCTCTCGGTCGCCGAGCGGGCAGCCGCCGTCGGGCTCACCGCGCGCGAGCTGGGGGATGCCGTGCGTTCCGCGACCGGGCTCACAGTGAACGATCTGGTCATCGAGGTGCGCATCGCGCAGGCCCAGTCGCTCCTGGCGGAGACCAGGCTCGATGTGGGCCAGATCGCCGCGCAGGTCGGCTACGACGACGCGGCCTATTTCTCCCGACTCTTCCGGCGGCGCACGGGGGCCGCGCCATCGGCGTTCCGCCGGCAGCAGGCCCGATCGCGCTTCGACTGAATACTCCAAGTCGCGGTCGGTTCATCGCGGATAGTCCAATGATCCGGCGGAAAAGTCCATGGACGGAAGTCCAAGTGTCGCCGACGCTGGAGTCATGCTCACCTCCAACGGATACACCCTCGACGATTCTCCGTCCCGCCTGGGCAGGATGGAGCCCGTGCCGGACGCCATCCGCAGCGACAAGGATGCGCTGTGGGATCGGTTGCGTCGCGACGGCTACCTCTATCTGCCGCAGCAGCTCGATCCGCAGCTGGTCGCCTCGTTCCGCGAGTACTACTTCACGGCGATGGCGGACACCGGGATCACGGAGCACGGTTCCGATCCCGCCGTCGGCATCGGCGCGCAGGGAGAGATCGACAGGGCAAAGATCCGCGCCGCCCTGTTCGACGAGATCGTTCCGGGGGAGCGATACGCGGCGCTGACCGGACACCCCGACATCCGCGGGTGGTTCGAATGGTTCCTCGGCGATGACGTGCACCTGCACCGGCGCAAGATCATCCGCCACATCCGTCCGGGCGAATCGGGCATCGGCACCGCCACACAGGCACACTACGACCTCGTCTATCTGCGCCAGGGAAGCGAGCGCGTGCTCTCGATGTGGATCCCCCTGGGAGACTGTCCCGTCGAGCAAGGCGGTCTCACCTATCTCGAAGGCAGCCACCACTGGGCCCTCGCCGCCGAGCGGGAGCGCGGTGACAGGCCTCCGGCTGCGTCGATCACGGCCGACCTCCCCGCTCTCGCCGAGGCGCACGATGCGCGGTGGCTGCTCGCCGACTACCGGGCCGGCGACGTGATGGTCCATTCGTCGTACGTGGTGCACGCCAGCACCGACAACGTCGACCCGCAGGGGCGTATCCGTCTCTCCACCGACATCCGCTATCAGCGGGCATCCGAGCCGATCGACTGGCGCTGGCAGGAGCACTGGCACGAAGACGACGGTCTTTGAGCAGCCGGATCGCTCAGCCGCAGGTCTCGAACACGTAGGCGCCGTCGTCCGGGGTGACGAGGTCACGGTCGCGGAGCACCATCGCGGCGGGAGAGGCGTCGTCGTCGCACATCTCGGCGAAGGACCGCGTGAGCTCGTCGGCGTACTCGATGTCGATGACGTGGTCGCCGTAAACCGACGTGTAGGCCTCGCACTCCTCGTACGCGGCGCATTCCTCGGTGACGGCGAAGTCGAAATCGGCCCGCGCGCGGAGCGGAGCCGCGTCCTCGGCGGCGTTCTTCTGCCCGGCGGCGAGCCCCGCGGTGTGGGCGGCATCGACGAGGAGCGAGGCCAGTGCCCGGTTGTCGTCGAACGAGAGGGAACCATCGGACCGTGAGTACGAGTCGAGGTTGTCGAATTCCACCGCGTCGAAGCCGGCATCCGCGCAGTCGTCGATCCAGGGCTTCACCGTCTCGGAAATCCTGTCTCGATGCTCCGCGGTCGAGGTGTCGAGCAGCGCCTCGTCCGGCCAGTCCGGATCGAACACGACCTCGCCCCCGCGCTGGAGCAGCAGATCGCGCGGCCAGTCTGCGAGTTCGCCCGGCTGCGTCTGGAAGCCGTTCACGTAGCAGATCGAGTACACGCCGGGTACGGGCTCGGCGCTCCGGTCCCGCCCGACGATGCCGACCTCGGGGTCCGGTGCGTAGGCTCCGCCCAGCTGGTAGTCGGGCACCGAGCCGGAGGGCGGAAGGGTGACGCCCGACGAAGGCGAATGCGCGGGCGCGGGGGAGCAGGCCGTCAGCGCGAGCGCTCCGACGACGATCAGACCGGCCCATCGGCCTCGCGCGAGTGCGGCCACGGTCATCGCGGCACGGGGCCGGTCGCGGCGGCGTCGGCCGGTGTCGGTTCGGCCGGATTGCGGCGGATGCCGATCCACGACACCACGCCGCCGATCACGAGCAGCGTCGCCGTGACCCATGCCGCGCTGTGGAACCCGTCGAGGTCGAGCGCACCGCCGACGATCGTCGACAGCATCGCCACCACGAGCAGCCCGGCGACACGCGAGACGGCGTTGTTGACGGCGGAGGCGATACCCGAGTGGTTCTCGTCGATCGCTCCGAGGATCGCGGCCGTGAGCGGAGCGACCGTGAGCGAGAGCCCGAGGCCCATCACGATCATCGCCGGCAGCACCTGCCACCAGTAGTCGAAGTCGGCCGAGACGAGGAGCAGCATGAGGGCGCCGACGGCCATGAGCAGCGGTCCGAGCGTCATGAAGATGCGCGGTCCCCACCGGCCGGCCCACTGGCCCGCGCGCGAGCTGACGAGGATCATCAGGATGGTCATGGGCAGGCTGGCCAGTCCCGCGGCGGTCGCGCTGAGGCCCGCCCCCTGCTGCAGGTAGACGCCGACCACGAAGCCGTTGAGCGACAGAGCCGCATACACGAAGAACGTGGCGAGGTTGCCCCAGCCGAAGTCGCGCACCCGGAACAACCACAGGGGCATGAGGGGTGACGCCGAGTGCTGCTGACGCCACAGGAACAGGGCGAACAGGGCGGCGCCGGCCACGGCCGGAATCCAGATCGCGGGCGACTGCCACCCCAGATTCGGCTGTTCGATGAGTGCGAAGACCACGGCGCCGAGTCCGACCGCGCACAGCGCCCCGCTCCACCAGTCGACCGTGATGCCACGGGGATGCTCGGGCAGACGAAGACGGGAGAGCAGGAGGAGAGTGATGCCGATCGGGATCACGTTGATGAGGAAGACGAAGCGCCAGGACAGGTAGTCGACGAACAATCCGCCCAGCAGTGGACCGACCAGCTGTGCTCCCGTGGTGAACGCCGTCCAGACGCCGATCGCCCTCGACTGCACGTCGGAGCGCATGGTCGCGGTGATCAGTGCGAGCGAGCTCGGCACCAGCAGCGCACCGGCGGCCCCCTGCGCGGCCCTGGCGATGATCAGGACGAGTGGATCGAATGCCGCGGCCACGGCGATGGATGCCACGCCGAACGCGATCAGCCCGATACGCATCACCAGCACCCGGCCGTAGGCATCCGACACCGATCCGGCCAGCAGGATCAGGGCACTCAGAGTGATCAGATAGGCGTCGACGACCCACTGCTGGGTGGTGATGCCGCCTCCGAGCTCGCGACTGATCGCGGGCAGCGCCACGTTGACGACCGTGCCGTCGAGGAACGTCACGAACGACGCGAGCACCGCGATCGAGATCACGAGGCGCTGGAGCGGGGCGAAGGAGGCCACAGGCCGACCATACCGCCGTCATCGGACGTCGGGGCCGGCGAAGATCGGGGCCGGCGAAGATCGGGGCGGGTGAAGATCAGGTCGGCGAAGATCAAGTGGTCGGTGCGGAGGCAGGCTGCTCTGCGGGGGCGGGAAGCGGTGCGGCTGTCCCCGCGCGGAGAAGATCGCCGAGGGCACGCGTCCCGCCCTCGGCGACGGCGCGGCGCTGGCGCTGCGCACCGGACCCGTCGGTGCGCAGCCGATCGATGCCATCGCGGACCCGATCCTCGTCGCCGAGTTCGCGGAGCGTGGGAGCGATCGCGGACAGCATGCGGTCGGCGAGCTTCCAGGCGTCTTCGGCCTCGCCGGTCGTCGGATCGAGCAGGCGTGCGTCCATCCCTCGACGGGCCGCCGTCCACAGAGAGGCGTCGATGCCGTCGACACCGATGTCGGCGAGCGGCAGATCGGTGGTGAGCACGAGTGCGCGGGAGAGGAGCGCGGCGGACACCGAGTCCTCGGCCGTCAGTTGGGCGTCGAAGACCCGGACCTCGACGGTCGGGTACCGCTCCGATATCCGGGCCGACCATGACAGCGACGCCGCATCGGTGAGCGCGCCGACGTCGATGAGACGCTGCACACCTGAGCGATAGTCGTCGTAGTCGCGGAAGCATGGCGGGGCCCATGACGACGGCAGCCGACGGATCAGGATGCTGCGCCAACTGGCGAAGTCGGAATCCCGTCCGTTCACGAACGGGCTGTTCCCGGTGAGCGCCAGCAGCACGGGGAGCCAGCCGCGCACCCGGTTCAGGGCGCGGACCCGCTCCTCGTCGTCGGTGACCTCGACGTGCACGTGCAGCCCGTTGACCTCGTGGTCGCGCGTGAGATGTCCGAGCTGCGACGCGACGTCGTCGTAGTGCGGCGAGGGCGATACGGCGGAGGACCGGGTCGAGGCGAACGGGGTGCCGGTGCCGGCGGCGATGGCATGCTGATCCTGGGCGTGCCATCCGATGAGGCCGCGCAGATGGGCCAGCTGCGCTTCAGCGTCCGTCGCGGTCGTGACCGGCTCGGTGAGGCACTCGATCTGCGAGGTCAGGTACTCTCTCGTCACCTCTCCGCCCGTCTTGAGGCGCGTGATGCGCTCGCGAGTGCCGGCGGTGAGCGTCACGGGCACCAGCGAGTGCGCATCGAGGAAGAGGAACTCCTCCTCGATGCCGAAGCGCGCCATCGGCGGCCTCAGTGATTCCTGAGCGCGGAGATCAACTCGGATTTCCGCTTGCCGCTGTAGCCGGTAAGACCGAGTTCCTTCGCACGCGCGCGCAGCTCCGGCACGGTCCAATCCTCGTAGTCTCCGTGTTCGCCGCCGCGGCGCCCCACGGCACTGCGCCCCTCTTTCGCCGCGGCGTTCGAGATGCGCGCGGCCTTCTCCTTCGAGGCGCCGTCTTTCCTCAGCTCTTCGTACAGCTCGGGATCCTTCAGCGAGTTGTCGCGTCTTCCTGGCATGTGCTCGTCTCCTTCGCGCACTCGGAGGGGGTAAGTCAACCCCCTCGGGCATAACGCTTCCCACGGCTAGCGTGGAGGCACCACAGTCGGGCGTTCGCGCCTGCCGAAAGAAGGGAAAGACCGATGAACATCCTCCTGATCATCGTCATCGTCGTCGCAGTGATCCTTGCGATCACCGGAGGACTGGTGCAGTCGCTCCAGTTCCTCCTGTGGGTCGGGCTCGTCCTCCTCGCGATCGCTGTGATCGCCTGGTTGATCCGAGCGATCAGCGGCAGCCGCAAGGTCTGACGACTCCACACGTCTGGCCCATCGAGGTGAGGCCCGCCGTTCGGCGGGCCTCACCTCTTCGGTGTGTGGGGCGTCTTACTTCTCGAACGCGTCCCGGACGCTGTCGCCGGCCTTGCCCGCGGCGTCCTTCACGTTCTCGCCGGCCTGCTTGGCGGAGGCCTTGACCTGATCCGCCTTGCCCTCGGCTTCGAGCTTCTCGTTGTCGGTGAGCTTTCCGACGCCTTCCTTGACCTTTCCGGCGGCCTTCTCGGCGGCGTTCTTGATGTCGTCTGCGGCACTCATGTGCGGCTCCTCTCGTAGGCGGATCGATTGCTTCCGACACTCTCACTCCTGCGGAGAAGCGGCCACGGGATTGACAATCGGCTCGCACCATGACAACGTTCGGCGCCCATCGACTCATGCACCGGGAAGGACTAGCCTGGCGCCAGGCGGGTGGTCCTGCCCGCGGACCTCGACCAAGGAAGCGGTGTGCGATGGACTCGATGATGATGGGCGCCATGTCGAAGAATATGGAGTCGATGCCCGACATGCAGATGATGGACATGGCCGTCATGCAGGCGTGCATGGATGCGTGCGCCGCCTGCGAGCAGGCCTGCACGGTGTGCTCGACGCAGATGATGGACTGTTCACCGGCGTGCATGAACTGCGCCGACATGTGCAACACCATGATGCGGTCGATGATGCGGATGCAGGGCATGACCCCGGCGTCGATGATGGCGATGCTGAACGCCTGCATCGCGATGTGCAGGACGTGCATGGACGCGTGCGCGCGGCATGCCGACGAGAGCGACGTCTGCCGGATGTGCGCTCAGGCGTGCCAGGCCTGCATGGATGCCTGCACCGCCATGAAGGACATGCTGATGGCGAGCGCCTGAACCGGAACGCCTGAACCGGAGCGCCTGAACCGGGGGCGGGCTCAGGGCGCGATCAGACGGCTGCGACGTTGAACGGCGTGCCGCCGACGGCAAGCACGCCGTAGCGCGCGTGGAGTGCGACGGGGGTGCCCGGAGCGGCTTCGAGCGCAGCGCCGGAGCCGTTCCACAGATCGTGCGCTTCGCCGTCGAGCGTGCGCACCACGAGGTCTCCCGATACCGCGTCGGCAGACTCGACCAGGGCGTCGACCCACTCCGTGGGCGTCGCCGAGGCGATGCGTGCCTGGATGAGGTGCAGAGCATGGCCGGGGGCGAAGGAGGAGCACCGGCCGCCGTGGCTGCACATGCACGCCGCACGCTCACGCACCGGGAGGGGCGAAAGGCGGTTCAGCGGCGTGGACACGGTGGTCTCCTTCTGGTCGGATGTTCCGGAAAGACTAAGACGCCCTTCGCGCTGCGCCCAGGCGGGCCGACACGGAGTGAAACAAACGGGTGTAAGCTCGCCGGGTGCTGTCGTCGATGAGCGCCCACGGGGCGCAGAACGGAGCTGCAGGCGCCTTCCGCGCCGCAGACAGAGGCTGAGGACCCACCGGAGGCGGAACCCCCGTCCCCGGTGTCGTGACGTACCCGGCATCCGCGTCCGGGACCTTCCTCCCATCGACTCGCCCTCGCGGCGACCACCCCGAAAGCACTCATTCTCATGCGTCCCATCGACGAGCGCGGCATCCGCGCCTCCTTCCTCAACGCCTCCCGCAAGGAGGTCTCCGACCTGACCCTGCCGCACGGCTTCGCCGAGATCGACTTCGATCGCCTCGACTTCCTCGGCTGGGCTGACCCGAGGATGCCCCGCCGGGCCTACGTCGTCAGCTGGGTCGACGACGCCCCGGTCGGCGTCTTCCTGCAGCGCGCCGAACAGCGCGTGATCGCGCGGGCGCAATGCTCATGGTGCGAAGACGTCACGCTCCGCAACGACGTGCAGCTGTACGTCGCGCGCAAGGCCGGGCCGGCCGGACGCAAGGGCGACAGCGTGGGCGTGCTCACCTGCGCCGAGTTCGGCTGCAACCACAATGTCCGCATCCTGCCGCCCCTGGCCTACCAGGGGTTCGACCGCGAGTTCGCGCGCGACCTGCGCATCCTGCGACTGCAGGAGCACGTGGCCGGCTTCCTCGCCGAGGTCGCGGGGCAGGCGGGCTAGGCGATCCCGGCTTCGGATTGCTCCGGTCGCACTTCCTGTCGCCCGCGAGGCGCGCAGGCGACAGAAAGTGCGACCGGAACGGCGGGGTGGATGACGGAACTAGGTGATCCGGGCGCGCACATGCGCCCAGGCGGGTGCGGCCAGCTCCGCCGACCGACGGGCGAACTCGTCGAAGCTGCGACGACCGGGCCAATCGGTCGGCAGCATCGAGGGGGGAAGCCCCGGGTCGGTGTACGGCAGCACCCGCCAACGGTCGATCAGCTGCACGTACGCGGCGAACGGCTCGGCGGGCAGCGTCGCGAGCGCGCCCTGGAAAGAGAGATGCTCGCCGCGCAGCGCCTCCAGGTCCCACCACTGCGCCGCGGCCTCGATCAGCGTGCCGGCGGGGACGGGCACGGATGTCGGGAACAGCGTCGCCCAGCCGCGCACGTCGAGTTCCTGGAGGATCTGCTCCACCTCCGCCTGAAGGTGGCCGGGACAGATCCACAGCGCCGGCGATACGACACCCGCGCCGATCCACTGCAGCCGTCGACGCAACTGGTGGCGTACGCTCCGTGCGCTCTCGGGGATTGAGAACGACACCAGGCACCAGGTGTCGGCATCCGTCATCTCCCGCATCTCGAAGATGCGTCGATCCCCACGTTCCAGCATCCCGGTGGCTGCGGGATTGAGGCGATAGCCGATCTGCTCTTCGCGCGAGGCGAGCAGCAGGCCCTTCTGCTTGAGGCGGGCGACACCCGTGCGTGCCTGTGCCGCTTCGATGCCCAGGTCGCCGGCGAAGGCGACCAGGTCGGCCGTCGAGATCCATCCGCCGAGCGGGCGCAGGAAGACGCCGATGAACGTCCGCAGCAGCGAGGCGGTGCTGCCGGGGCGCGCATCGATGTCGTCGAGCACGGGTGCGACGGCGGGGTCAGAGATCACCGGACTCCAACGCGTCGCGCACCGCGAGAACGCCGGTCACCGTCTCGACGTGCGAAGTGCTGAGCGGGGAGAGGCCGAGGCGGATGCCATCCGGGAACCGGAAGTCGGGGATGATGCCGTCCGCCCACAGGCGCCGCGTGACCTCACGGAAGTCGGGGTGGCCGATCGTCACATGACCGCCGCGCCCCCCGGCGTCGCGGGGGCTGAGCAGTCGCACGCCGAGAGGGGCGAGCAGCTCGTCGTAGGCCTGCACCGCAAGATCGGTCAGCGACTGCGACTTCGCCCGCACTCCCTCGACCGTGGACTGCTCGATGAGGTCGAGCATGCCTTGCATCGCGAGCATCGAGGTCACCGGCGGCGTGCCGCTGAGCAGTTGGCGGATGTCGCCCGATGGTACGTACTCCGGCCCCATCGCGAAGATGTCGGCCGCGCTCCACCAGCCCTGGATCGGCTGGCGCAGCACCCCCTGCAGTCCGTGGCGGAGGTAGGCGAAGGCGGGGGAGCCCGGTCCGCCGTTCAAGTACTTGTAGGTGCAGCCGACGGCCATGTCGACACCCCACTCGTCGAGCTGCATCGGGACCACGCCGGCGGAGTGGCACAGATCCCACATCATCAGTGCTCCGGCCTCATGCGCGGCAGCCGTGATGCCCGGCATGTCGGCCAGGGCGCCCGAGCGGTAGTCGACATGGCTCAGCGACACCAGCGCGGTGCGTGCGGAGACGACGGCCTCGACGTCGGCGACGGTCACCCCGTGCACCGGGTCGGGTTCGAGCCAGCGCAGAGTCATCCCGGTCTCGACGGCCACCCCCTCGGCGAGGAACCGGTCGGTGGGGAAGTTGCCGGCCTCGATCACGAGTTCGGTGCGGGTGGGATCGGCGCTCGCGGCGGCGCGCATGAGCTTGTAGATGAGCACGCTGGTCGAATCGGCGACGACCGTCTGCCCGGCAGCGGCACCGAGCGCCACCCGCCCGATGCGGTCACCGAGCTCCATCGGCAGCGCCATCCACTGCTCGTCCCAGGAGCGGATCAGCCGTGTTCCCCAGTCGTCGCGCACGAACGCGGCGAGCTTGTCGGGCATGTCGCGCAGCGGTCGGCCGAGGGAGTTGCCGTCGAGGTAGGCCGTGACGCCCGGGGCTTCGGCGAACGCGTCGAGGTGGGCGCGCAGCGGATCGGCGGCGTCGAGAGCGCGGGCGTGCGCGAGGAGCGAGGGGTCGGATGTCGTGGTCATGTCACACCTTCAGATCTGCGGGGGTGAGGGGGCGGGCGTCGAGCGGATCGGCGGTCGAGGCTGGTCCGCCCGAGAGGAGGAGCACGGAGGTGGGGTCGAACGGATCCCCGGGCGCGAGTGCGCGCAGGAGGGCGGCGTCGTCGAGCCCGGCTTCGCGGAGGGCGGCGATCTCGCGCGGGTTCAGGTCGACCGGCATCGGCCCGTTGCCCAGATCGGTGCCGTAGAGCACGGTCCCGCCTGCGGCGTGGAAGCGACGCACGTTGTCCATCGCGATCGCGCGCTCGGGGTCTTCGTGGATCGCGAGCGTCGAGATCCACGAGGCCGAGGCCGCCTGGCGCACGACCTCCGCGTCGTCGAGGCGCTCCGTGAACGGGGCATGGGCCAGGTGGGAGGCGCCGAGACGCACGACGCGCTGCGCTTCGCCCGCCCCTTCGGCATGCGCGACGACCGCAAGGCCGTGCTCGTCGGCCGCCCGCACGATCGCGCGGAAGAGGTCGTCGGAGAGCACCGGTCCTGCGGCGCTGTTGCTGGTGACCTTGAGGCGGGTGGCTCCGGCCGCCGCCATCCCGGCGACCGCGGCGGCGGCGGAATCCGCGTCGGTGATCTCGCGGACGGAGCCCTCCGGTGCCCAGTCGCGGTCGGAGGGGTAACCGCCCGGAGCGGTCAGGAAAGCGCCGGCATAGTCGATCGCGACCGCCTGCACGGCGAGCCGGCTCAGCACCTGGGGGTTGCCGCCGAGGTCGATCACGCGGCCGAGGCGCGACCCTGCCAGCAGGCCGTGCGCGACGAGCTGCAGGTGCACGTGGTGGTCGGTGAATCCGCCGGTGATGGCGCCGGGGATGCGGGGGAGGTCGGGGGTGGGGCGCTCATCGCGCAGCCGCACGCGCCCGTCGGCGAGCTCGACGACGCCCTCGCGCCATGCGGTCCCGTCGAAGAACGTCGCGGCCTTCATCAGCTGCCGATCTCGGTGCGCACGGTGTAGAGCTCGGGGAAGAACGTCAGGTCCAGCGCGCGCTGCAGGAATCCGACCCCGCTGGAGCCACCGGTGCCGACCTTCATTCCGATGGTCCGGGCGACGGTCTTGAGGTGCCGGAAGCGCCAGAACTGGAAGTTGTCCTCGAGGTCGACCAGGTCTTCGCACGCCTCGTACAGGTCCCAGTACCGGCTCGGGTCCTGGTAGATCTCGCGGATCGCCGGCACCAGCTCAGGGATCTCCCGGTAGGGCTCGCGCACGTCGCGCTGGAGGATCGAGCTCGGGATCGGCAGCCCACGGCGGGCGGCGAAACGCAGGAATTCGTCGTACAGGGTCGGCTTCTCCCATTCGGCGGTGAGCAGAGCGAGATTGGCGGGGTGGTCGGCGAAGACGCTCAGCATCTTCGCGTTCTTGTTGCCGAGGGCGAACTCCACCGCCCGGTACTGCACGGACTGGAAGCCCGACGAGTTGCCCAGTGCCCCGCGGAACTGTGCGTACTCAGTGGGGGTGAGCGTGGCGAGCACCGACCACTGCTGCGTCATCACGTCTTGGATGCGCTTGACCCTGGCGATGCGCTTCAGGGCCTCGCGCAGGTCGTCGCGGGCGAGCAGCTCGCGAGCGGAGGACAGCTCATGCAGCAGCTGCTTGAGCCACAGCTCGGTGGTCTGGTGCTGGATGATGAACAGCATCTCGTCGTGGTGCTGCGGTGCGCTCACCGGATGCTGCGCGGTGAGCAGCTGGTCGAGCGCCAGGTACGAGCCGTAGGTCATCCGCCCCGAGAGGTCGGTGACGATACCGGATTCGAGGGCGCGTTCGTTCTCGGTGTGCATGCGCCGAACATATCACTATCGTGGCGAGCGTCACAGGAGTGTTATGTCACGCTGGCGGCTCTTTCAGAGCGCGGGGGTGCGCGTCGGCGGCGTGCGACGCGTGCCAGGGCCGCCTGCCGCTTCGAATGCCGAGGCGAAACGCAGCAGTCGCGTGTCGTCGTACGCCCGTCCCGCGAATGTCAGCCCGATCGGCATGTCGATGTCGCTCATCAGTCCCATCGGCACGGTGACGGTCGGGATGCCGAGGTGACGTATCGCGAGGTTGCCGTTCGCGATCCACACGCCGTTGCGCCAGCCGAGGTCGGCGGATTCCGGGTTCACGTCCATGTCGGCCGGCCCCACGTCGGCGACCGCGGGGAAGACCACGGCGTCGAGCCGCAGCACATCCATCCACACCTCGAGGTCACGGCGGCGGGTCTCCTCCAGACCGCGCAGCCCGTCTTCGAGCTCGGGCATGTCCCTGTACGAGACGTCGGGATGGTGGCGCACCCAGTCCGGATACTCGGCGATATCGTCGTCGAACCCGGTGTAACGGTCGGGAAGCGCGCCCTCCGGATGCGGGAAGATCCTGGCGCCGTCGACCTCGGCGAGCGAGCGCAGGCCCGGGTCGCCGTTCGCCTGCAGGAAGTCCTCCCACGCCCACGCCGAGAGGTCGACGATCTCGCGGTGCAGGTACTCGGGTGACACCAGGCCGCGAGTCGCGATGGTGTGCGCCCCCGGACGGTCTCTCTCGTAGTTCGACACCACGGGGAAGTCGACCTCGATCACGGTCGCTCCGGCAGCGGTGAGGTCGCGGCGGGCGGCCTCCCAGCGCGCGATGATGCTCGCCCGTGTGTCGATGCGCCGGCCGGTGGGGCCGCCGATGCCCGGGCTCTCGGTGCTGCCGGCATCCGGGTCCGCATTGATGTACATGCGGGGGATGCCGATGCGTGCACCGACGAGCGTGCGCGCCGTGTCCGCGGCGAGGGCGCGATACGACTCCGGGCGGACGGCGGATGCGGCGGGCAGCTCGACCCACGGCTGCGCCCGCCAGAAGTCGCCGCGGGTCTCGGCGTCGTCGGCGACGATCACGTCGAGCACCTCGAGCAGATCGGCCATCGAGCGGGTGTGCGGCACCACGACGTCCATGGTCGGCACGAGAGGCCAGTTCCCGCGGGTCGAGATCACGCCGCGTGAGGGGGTGTAGGCGCACAGCGCGTTGTTGGTCGCGGGGCCCCGGCCGCTCGACCAGGTCTCCTCGCCGAGGCCGAAAGCGGCGAAACTCGCCGCCGTCGCCGTGCCGGAGCCGTTCGACGAGCCGGAGGCGAAGGGCGCTGTGAGGAAGGCCGCGTTGTACGGACTCTCCGCGCGACCGTAGGCACCACGCTGCATGCCGCCGTTCGCCATCGGAGGCATGTTCGTGAGCCCGAGGCAGATGGCTCCGCCCGCACGCAGCCGCTCGATCGTGAAGGCATCGCGCTGGGCCACGAGCTCCGCGAAAGCGGGACTTCCCGCGGCGGCGGTGAGGCCGCGCACGAGGTAGCTGTCCTTCGCTGTGTAGGGGATGCCGTCGAGGGGCCCGAGGGCCTCGCCGCGGGCGCGACGAGCATCCGATGCCGCCGCCTCGGCACGGGCCTCCGGGTTGGCGACGACGACGGCGTTCAGCGCCGTAGCCGTGCCGGGGGCGTCGAAGGCGGCGATGCGCGCGAGGTAGGCGTCGATGAGTTCGACCGCGGTCGTCTCGCCGGTCTCGAGGGCGCGCCGCAGCTCGGCGATGGATGCCTCCACCACGTCGAACATCAGTGGCTTCCGTCGAGGGCGGGCTGCTGCTGAGTGATGCAGTGGATCCCTCCGCCGCGGTCGAACAGCGGGCGCGCATCCACCGTGACGACCCGGCGTCCGGGGTAGGCGTCGGCGAGGATCTCGCGCGCCGCGGCATCCGCCTTCTCGTCGCCGAAGCCGCACGCCACCACGCCGTCGTTCGTGACCAGGTGGTTGACGTAGCTCCAGTCGACGGGCCCCTCCTGGTCCGTCAGCGTGGAGGGTGCGGGCAGGTCGATCACCTCGAAGCGGCGTCCGGCGGCATCGGTCTGCTCCGAGAGCAGGGCGCGCAGCTCACGGGTGACGGCGTGGTCGGGGTGCTCGGGGTTCTGCTGATCGTGCAGCAGCAGCCGCCCGGGCGAGACGATGGTGGCGACGATGTCGACGTGGCCGTTCGTGCCGAAGTCGTCGTAGTCGCGAGTGAGCCCACGGGGCAGCCACACGGCCTTGGTCGCGCCGATAGTGCGGGCCATCTCGGCCTCGATCCGCTGCTTGTCGGCGAAGGGGTTGCGCCGAGGGTCGAGCTGCACGGTCTCGGTGAGCAGCACGGTGCCCTCGCCGTCGACGTGGATGCCGCCGCCCTCGTTCACGAGTGTGGAGCTCACGAGCTCCGCCCCGACGGCGCCGGCGACGATGCGCGCGTGCTGCGCGGCCTTGCGCCACTCGGCCCATTCCGGCGCACCCCAGCCGTTGAAGATCCAGTCGACCGCACCGAGCACTCCCGGCCGGTCGTCGTCGACCACGAACGTCGGCCCGGAATCGCGCATCCAGAACTCGTCGACCGGCGCTTCGACGATCTCGATGCTGCTGCTGAGCATGCGCCGGGCCCTGTCGACCTCGCTCGGGTCGACCAGCATCGACACGGGCTCGAATTCTGCGACCGCATGGGCGACGGCGGTCCAGGTGGCGTAGCCCTCTTCGCGCGCCGTGTCGGTGTCGCCGAGGGTCTCGCCCTCTGCAGGGAACGCCATCCAGGTGCGCTCGTGACGTGCGGTCTCGGTGGGCATGCGCCAGCTCATCGTGATCTCCTCGCTGCTGCCGGTTCTTCTATTGAACATGCGATCAACAGGTGTTATGGTAACCCCTGATGAAGACCACGTCAACAGGTGCGGGCGCTCGCCGGATGTCGCCGGAGGAGCGCGATCACTCGATCCTCGACGGCGCGATCGGCCTTGCGCGCGAGAGTGGTCTCGAGAGCCTCACCGTGCGGGCGGTCGCCGCTCGCGTCGGGGTGACTCCGGCGCTCGTGGCGCACTACCGGCCGGGGATGGACGCGTTCGTCGCCGATGTGTTCGGGCTGATCGTGGCGGCGGAGCGCGACGAGGTGATCGCCGCGTTCGATGGCGCCGACGGCCCCGCCGCGCTGCGGGCCGGTCTGCTGCGCCTGATCGAGACACTCCTCGACGCCGACCGCGACGACGTCACCCTGATCTGGGTGCAGGCGTGGGCGCTGGGTGCTCGCAACGAGGCGCTCGCCGCCCGCGTGCGGCAGGAGATGGACGGGTGGCAGAGCGCGCTGGAGCAGATCTTCGCCCGGGCCGCGGCGACCGGTGCGATCGCGGCCGGCCGCGCCGACATGGCCGCGTGGCTGCTGCTCGCGATGGTCGACGGAATGAACGCGCACTCCCTCGTGAAGTGGGCGCCCCGCGACCGCGCCGACCTGGCCAGGCGTGCACTGTCGGCCGTGCTCGACACCGCACCGCTCGACATCGCACCGCTCGACACCGCACCCGCCGACTCTCTATCTGCCGACTCCCGATCTGATGACAAGTAAAGGAACGCCCATGGATGCTGTGCGCATGCACGCGGCCTCGCCCGAATCGACGGCGATCGTCGACGCCGTGCTCGACTACTCGCGTCGTCGCATGCTCGCCGCCGACGTGCCGCTCGACAAGCCTCAGTCCGAGGCCGAGCTGAACCGCCTCGTCGGGCCCACGATCACCGATGCGGGACTCGGGGCCGCGCGTGCCCTCAGCGTGTTCGAGCACGTCCTCGCCCCGGCGTGCCTGACCACGAGCCACCCGTTGTATCTGTCGTTCATCCCGACAGCGCCGACCATGGCGGCGATCGCGTTCGACCTCGTCGTGTCGGCATCCGGACTCTACGGCGGCAGCTGGCTCGAGGGCGCGGGGGCCGTGCACGCCGAGAACGAGGTGCTGTCGTGGCTCGCGAGCGAGTTCGGGCTGCCCGAGACCGCGGGCGGAGTGTTCGTGCAGGGCGGCACGATCGGCAACCTCTCGGCACTGGTCGCCGCGCGCGAGGCGGCGAAGGCGCGGCTGATCGCGGCCGGTAAGGAGCTGCCGAGCCGATGGAAGATCCTGTGCAGCGTCGAGGCGCACTCCTCGAACAAGTCGGCCGCGAAGGTGATGGATGCCGACGTGCTGCTGGTTCCTGCGGGCGACGACGGCGTGCTGCGCGCGGAGGGCGTGCGCGAAGCCCTCCTCGCGCACGGTGACGAGATCTGTGCGGTCGTCGCGACCGGCGGCTCAACCAACTTCGGCATCGTCGACGACATCGAGGGGATCGCGGCGCTCAAGGACGAGTTCGATTTCTGGCTGCATATCGACGGTGCCTACGGTCTCACCGCGATGCTGGCGCCGGAAGCGCGGCACATCTTCGCCGGCGTCGAGCGCGCCGACTCGGTCATCGTCGATCCGCACAAATGGCTGTTCGCACCGTTCGACTGCTGCGCGCTGATCTACCGCGACCCCGACAGCGGGCGCCGGGCGCACACGCAGCATGCCGAATACCTCGACATCCTCACCGACGTCGACGAGTTCAGCCCCTCGGACTACTCCATCCAGTTGACGCGTCGCCCGCGCGGCCTGCCCATGTGGTTCTCGGTCGCGACCTATGGGGTCACGGCCTACCGTGAGGCGGTGAGTGCCGGACTCGCGCTGACGCGACGGATCGCCGCGGAGATCGCCCGACGTCCGGAGCTGCGTCTGGTGCGAGACCCGCAGCTGTCGATCGTGGTGTTCGAGCGCGACGGTTGGGAGCGTGCCGACTACGACCGATGGTCGGCGGCCCTGCTCGACTCGCAGCGGGCGTTCGTGGTCCCCAGCTCCCATGCCGGGCGTCCGAACACACGCTTCGCCATCCTGAATCCCCTCACCACGTTCGAAGACCTCGTCGGCATCCTCGACACGATGAAGTAGCCCGGCGGCCCCGGTGCGCGACTCCGGCTGCGGATGCCGGTGCGCGACAGTGATCGAACCCGTGGCGGTTCAGCCGGCCATCCCGGCGATGAGTCGACGCAGGCCGTACTCGAAAGCGCGGTCGACGTCGCCGCCGAGTCGGAACGCTCCGGACAGCTCCATCTGCAGGAAGCCGGTCGCCCAGGCGGTGAACAGACGGGCGGCGTCGAGCGCGTCGTCGTCACCGACCAGGGAGGCGGCGGCGCGCATGAGGGGTGCCGCCGAACGTTCCAGCGCGTCATGCGGAGCCGCGATCGTGAACATGATCCGGAAGCCCTCCGGATGCGCGTGCGCGAAGTCGCGGTAGGCATGAGCGAGCGCACCGATGTCGTCGCCCGCGGCTTCGAGCCGCGCCGTGAGCGCATCGATCGACGCGGTGGCGACGGCGGCGTGCAGAGCATCCCGGTCCCGCACCCGCTTGTAGAGCGAGGGGGCGCGGACGCCCACCCTGTTCGCGACCGCCTGCATCGTGAGGCCCGAAGGTCCCGCGACCTCGAGGATCTCCCGTCCGGCCGCGACGATCTCGTCGGTGGACGTGCGTTCCGGTGTCGGCATCGGATCCTCCCTGGATGGCTATTGACAATAGCCATGATAGCTACGTAACGTAGCCATCGCAATCATCCCGAGAGGATCCGCCATGAAGCTCGCACCGCACCTGCACCGCCTCGGCAACGACATCGTCGCCTCGTACCTGATCGACCTGCCCGAGGGCATCACCCTGATCGACGCGGGGCTGCCAGGGCACTGGCACGATCTGCAGCGCGAACTCGCCGCGCTCGGTCGCCCGCTGTCCGACATCCGCGGACTCGTCCTCACCCACGGCGACGGCGATCACATCGGCTTCGCCGAGCGGCTACGCACAGAGGCGGGAGTGCCGGTGTTCATCCATGCGGCCGACAGCCATCGTGTGCGCACCGGGGAGAAGCCGAAGACCGCGATGGGACCGGCGAAGATCGGGCCCACGCTCGGCTTCTTCGCCTACGGCCTGCGCAAGAACGCCCTGCGCACACATCACGTGTCGGTCGTCACGGAAGTCGGCGACGGCGACGTGCTGGATCTGCCCGGTGCTCCGGTCGTCATCGGGATGCCCGGCCACTCGCCGGGGAGCATCGCGGTGCACGTGCCGGCCGTCGACGCGGTGTTCGTCGGCGACGCGCTGACCACTCGGCACGTGCTCACGGGACGGACCGGGGCGCAGCGCGCGCCCTTCACGGACGAGCCCGACGAGGCGCTCGCCTCGCTCGACCGCCTGGCCGCGGTCTCGGCCTCCTGGGTGCTGCCGGGTCACGGCGCGCCCTGGCACGGCTCCCCGACCGACATCGCCGCCGCCGTGCGAGCCTCGGACTGAGGCCCACGCCCGCCGTCAGCGGTTGCCGAGCACGGTGGCGGTGTCGCTCACGGTGATCTGCGGGGGATACAGTCCCATGACGTGCAGCGCAGTCGCGTGGTTCTCCGCAGTCGAGCCGGCGCAGGCATCGGCGGCGATCGTGACGTGCGCACCCGCGTCGGCCGCGGCCAGAGCCGTCGAGATCACGCAGCAGTCCGTCGAGACCCCGGCGAGCACCAGGCGCCCTCCGCGACCGACCACCGCTTCGAGCTCGGGGCCCCACTTGCCGAACGTCGGCAGGTCGAGGCTCGGATGCGGGGAGAGGTCGATCGCTTCGGGCACCAGGGCGAACAGCGGGTCGCCCGGCGGCTGGTCGGCGAACGGCCAGGCTGCGAAGTAGTCGCCCCAGGAGGTGGACCGATCGGCGGTCGGCACCCAGCGCGTCACGAGCACGCGGTCGCCGAACGCCTCCGCCAGGGCGCGGATGCTCGGCATCGCCTCGGCGAAGAAAGGTGAACCCCACGCAGACTCCGGCGAGGCGAAGATCGCCTGCGGATCGATCACCACGAGCCAGGTGTCCCCGGCCGCCGGAGCTTTCACACGGCCTCCTGGCGCCGGATCTTCGCGGCCCTGGCGACGTAGGTCACGAGGAACGACAGCACCAGCGCGAAGAACACCCCGAGGTTCGCGTATGCCCACTCGCCGTCCCTGCCGCCGATGAGGAACAGCAGGTAGCCCTGCCAGTTGTTCCACGCGGCATCCTCGGCGAAGTTGTTCACGACCAGGCCCCAACCGATCACGCTCGTGACGACCAGGGTAGCGATCGATGTCCAGTCCCACGCGCCGTAACGACCGTTCCGATCGAACAGGGCCTCCTCGTCGTAGTCCTTCTTCCGACGCAGGATGTCGGCGATCAGGATGCCGGCCCACGAGGCGAGTGGCACACCGAGCGTGATCAGGAAGCTCTGGAACGGCCCCAGGAAGTCGGTCGCGAAGAACACCACGAAGATCGTGCCGAGCGTGAGGATCACGCCGTCGATCGCGGCCGCCGACGGGCGCGGGATGCGGATGCCGAGGCTGAGCAGGGTGAGCCCGGAGGAGTAGATGCCCAGCACCGCGCCCGAGACGAGCGCGAGCACGGCCGTCAGCAGGAACGGCACGAGTACCCAGGGAGGAAGGATCGAGGCGAGCGCGCCGATCGGGTCGGCGGCGATCGCGTTCATGAGGTCTTCGTCGGAGCCGCCGAGCAGCAGGCCGAACACCACGAGGATCACGGGTGCCACGGAGCCGCCGATCGTGTTCCAGGCGACGATCGCTCCGTCGGACGCCGTGCGCTTCTGGTACCTCGACCAGTCGGCGGCGATGTTGATCCAGCCGAGCCCGAATCCGGTCATCACCATCACGAGCGCGCCGATCACCTGACCGATACCGCCGTCGGGGCGGGCCAGCACGGCGGAGAAGTCGATCGCCGGCGCCGCGAGGACGATGTAGACCACGGTGACCACGCCGGTGATCCACGTGAGCACCGACTGCAGCTTCATGATCGTGTGATAGCCGAGCACGGAGGCGGTCACGATCAGCGCTGCGACGATGACGGTCGCGACGATGCGCAGCCAGATGCTGTCGCCGTCACCTCCGAGTTGCGTGATGACGGTCGCGGTGGCGAGTACCGCCATGATCGCGAGGAACGTCTCCCAGCCGATCGAGGTCAGCCACGAGACGATACCCGGAACCTTCTGGCCCTGCACGCCGAACGCCGCGCGGGAGAGCACCATGGTGGGCGCCGAGCCGCGCTTGCCGGCGATCGCGATGAGCCCGCACAGCAGGAACGACACCACGATGCCGATGACCGAGACGATCGTCGCCTGCCAGAACGAGATGCCGAAGCCCAGCACGAACGAACCGTACGACATGCCGAACACCGAGACGTTCGCCGCGAACCACGGCCAGAACAGGTCACGAGGCTTCGCGGTGCGCTCGGATTCGGGGATGATCTCGATGCCCGCACGCTCGATGAGGGCCGGCTTGATGTCCGTCATGCTCACATCCTGGCACTGCGGGGGCGCGGCCGGGCGGAATTCGCGTGGGCCGGAACCGCCCGCGTGCTCAGCCGGCGAAGAACGACTGCGCGGTGCGGGCCAGATCGTGCAGGTCGGAGACCCCGGCGAGCTCTCGTGCGGAGTGCATCGAGAGGATGGGGATGCCCACGTCGACCGTGCGGATGCCGAGCCGGGTCGCCGTGATCGGGCCGATCGTCGAGCCGCACGGCACGCTGTTGTTCGACACGAACTCCTGCGTCGCGACGCCTGCGCGCTCGCACCAGCTCCGCCATGACGCCGTGCCGATCGCATCCGTCGCATAGCGCTGGTTGGCGTTGATCTTCAGGATCGGTCCCGAGCCGAGCACCGGCTGCACTACGGGGTCGTGCTTGGCGGCATAGTTCGGGTGCACCGAGTGTCCGACGTCGCTCGACAGGCACCACGACGAGGCATACGCCTGACGGCGCGCGGATCCATCGGCGCCCAGCCTCGAGTACACGCGCTCGAGCACGTCTTCGAGGAAGGGGCCGGCGGCCCCGGAACGGGACTCCGAGCCGAGCTCCTCGTGGTCGAACGCGGCGAGCACCGCGATCGGTGCGCCCGCGGGCGGTTCGTGCGTCGCGAGTGCGACCACGCCGGCGTGCACCGAGGCGAGGTCGTCGAGACGGCCGGAGGCGAAGAACGCGTCGTCCTTGCCGAACACCGCGCCGCGTGCGGAGTCGGCGACGACCACGTCGTATCCCCGGATCTCGGACGCTGCCACGTCGGCCGCTGCGGCGAGTTCGGCGAGGATGTCGGCCTCGGTCGGGTCGCCCAGCCCCCACACGGGCTGCGTCTCGGTCTGCTTGTCGAGGGCCAACCCGTTGTTGACGCCGCGATCGAGGTGGATCGCGAGCTGCGGCAGGCGCAGCAGGGCGCCGGTGTCCGCCAGCACGACACGGCCGTCGGCCAGCGCCAGTCGCCCGGCGAGGCGCAGCTCGCGGTCGAGCCAGGAGTTCAACAGCGGTCCGCCGTACACCTCGACTGCAGCCTGCAGCCAGCCCCGCGAACCGGTGGTCGGCTGCGGCTTGAGCTTGAACCCGGGGGAGTCGGTGTGCGCGCCGAAGATCTGCACCGGCGTGGTGGTCGCGGCGTCCGACGGCACGACCCAGGCGATCGCCGCGCCGTCGCGCACGACCACGAAGCGCCCACCGGGCTGAAGAGGCCATTCGTCTTCCTCCTGCAGCCGCGTGAACCCCGATTCCTCCAGTCGTCGAGCGACCTCGGCCGCCGCGTGGTAGCTCGAGGGCGAGGCGGCGACGAAGTCGGCGAGGTCCTCGGCGTGGGCGAGGGCTGCGGGGGTGACGGGCATGTCGTGACCTTCCTGGAGAACGCGGTGCTTCGAGCGTAGTCGGGGACTTCGTCCGAAGGCGGGTCTACCACTTTCGGCTACACCCGGGTTAGCCTTCCAGCGGGGGAGATGCCGGTTCGGGCTCTTCCGTGAACCGGGGAGAACTTCACATGCGTGCACACCCACGTCTGTCCATTCGTCGCGCCATCGCGGGGGCGACTTCGGTACTGCTGCTGGCTGCTGGCCTCACCGTCGTCACCGAAGCGGTCGCTCCGACATCGGCATCGGCGGCGCAGACCCCGACCAGCTGTCAGGGAACGGTCGCCCTCGTCAACGGCGGGTTCGAGGCGCCGGTGATCCCGAACGCCTCGGTGTCGCTCCCCGACGAGAACCAGGTCCCCGGGTGGTTCACGAACGACAGCCTGAACCAGATCGAGCTGTGGAGCAGCGGATTCAACGGCGTCACCGCCGCCGCGGGGCGGCAGTTCGCCGAGCTCAACGCGAACAGCCCCAGCCGGCTCTATCAGGACGTGGCGACGACGCCGGGCCAGACGCTGTCGTGGTCGCTCAAGCACCGCGGGCGCACCGGGACCGACGTCATGCGCGTCGTGATCGGCACCCCGACCGGAGCCCTCGTGCAGAGCGGCCCCAACCTCTCCGACGGGAACACGGCCTGGGGCGCGCACACCGGCACGTACACCGTTCCCGCGGGTCAGACGGTGACGCGCTTCGGCTTCGAGGCGGTCAGCTCGGCTGGTGGCAGCGCTTCCGTCGGCAACTTCCTCGACGACATCACCTTCGGAACCGGCCCCTGTCTCATCACGAACAAGTCGGTGACCAATCTGACGCGCGGAGGCACGACCGCTGAGGTGGGCGACACGCTGCGCTACACGGTCACCACGAACAACGGCGGCGGGAACCCGGCGCTGCAGTCGGTGTCGTCCGACGTGCTCGCCGCAGGGATCGACTTCGTCCCGGGCTCGCTCAAGATCATCAGCGGAGCGGGCACGGGTGCCCTCACCGACGCCGCCGGCGATGACCGCGGCTCGTACACCTCGGGGAGCCGCACGGTGCAGGTGCGCCTCGGTGACGGGGGTACGGCCACTGCAGGCGGGTCCATCGGCGTGGGAGCGAGCACGAGCTACACCTTCGACGCCAAGGTCAATGTCTCGGCCGCGGCGACCACGATCGTCAATGAGGCACGGGTCGCCTTCCGCGACAACGTCGTCGGCCAGGACCGCACCTCGGTCAGCCAGGAGACCCAGACCCCTGTGAACGCCGCCGCCGACCTGGCGATCACCAAGAGCATCGACACGGATCCGCTGGTCGCCGGCCAGCCGGTGACGTTCACGATCGGTGTGACGAACAACGGCCCGCAGACTGCGACAGGGGTGACGGTCACCGACCCCATCCCTGCAGGCATCACGAACGTCACGGTCGACTCGGGTGACGTGACGTGCACCGTCACCGCGACGGTGAACTGCGCCGTACCGGACATGGCGGTCGGGCAGAGCACCGAGATCAAGATCACCGGAACGCTCTCCCCGTCGGGCGACCCCGGGGCCTCGTTGTCGAACACCGCCACGGTCTCGGGCACCCGCACCGATCCGAATCTCGCGAACAACACCGCGAGCGTCGTCAGCACGATGTCCGCCCAGACCGACGTGTCGATCGTCAAGACGTTCTCCCCGTCCACGCCGGTCGCCGGCGAGCAGGTGACCTACACCCTCTCGGTCTTCAACGCCGGGCCGTCCGAGGCGCGCAACGTCGTGGTCACCGACCCGCTGGACCCGGACACGACCTTCATCAGCGCCGATCCCGGCCAGGGCACGTGCACGGCTCAGGGGTCGATGCTCACCTGCCAGGTGGGTACGCTCGCCCCCGGCGCGAGCTCCGTCGAAACCTTCGTCGTGGTGGAGATCAACCCCGGCGCCACCGCTGTGCTGCAGAACACCGCGACGGTGACGACCAGCACGACCGACACGAACCCGGCGAACAACGTCTCGTCGACCAGCTTCCAGCCCGATGTGATCGCCGACATGGCCGTCGTGAAGACGGCCTCCGCCGCGCAGGTCTCGGCCGGCGACACGATCGACTTCACTCTCGCTGTACGCAACCTCGGTGCGTCGGACGCCGTGAACGTGGCGCTCGTCGACACCGTGCCCGAAGGGTTCTCGGTGACGGGTGTCGACGCCCCGCCCGGCGCGACGTGCACATCCACCGCGAGTTCGATCATGTGCACCTGGGCGTCGTTCCTCGTCGGGGGACCGTCGAACGTGGTCGTGCACGCTCTGGTCGACGCCGATGCACCCGTCGGCACCGTGACGAACACCGCGTCCGTCGCGGCCCCCGCGGCCGACCGGGACACCACGAACAACTCCAGCTCGGTCGACGTCGAGGTCGTCCAGAGCGCTGACCTGAGCATCGTCAAGACGGCGCCGACGACGGGCGAGCCGGGGAGCTCTTTCACGTACACGCTCCGGGTTGCGAACGCGGGGCCCTCCGTCGCCCGCGGCGCCTCGGTCTCGGACACGCTCCCGGCGGGATTCCTCGACGTCGTCGTCAACGGACCGGGCTGCTCGATCGTCGGAGGGACGGTCGGGTGCGAGCTCGGCGACATCGCTCCCGGGGGATCGGTGGCGATCGAGGTCACGGGCACGTGGAGCACGACCGCGACGGGCGTGGTGTCGAACACCGCGACGACCACCTCCGGGACTCCGGATCCGAACACCGACAACAACACCTCGACGGTCGACGTCACGCTCGCGCCGAACGCCGACGTGAGCGTCGTCAAGACGACCTCGACCCCGACGGTTCCGCTCGGCGGGACCGCGACGTTCGAGGTCACGGTCACCAACGAAGGTCCGTCGGCGGCCGCCGGCGTGGTGCTCGACGAGCTGCTCCCCGTCGGGTTCATGCTCACCGGAGCCACGCCGTCGACAGGCACGTGGTCGATGGAGGACGCGCGCTGGACGGTGGGCACCCTGCTGCCGGGCGACTCCGAGACGATCACCGTCACCGCGACCGTCAACGCGGAAGGACAGCTGACCAACACCGCGATGGCGAGTTCGCGTACGCCGGATCCTGACACGTCGAACAACACCGGCACCGCGTCGGTGACCGTCACGCCCTCCGCCGACCTCGCGATCGTCAAGACGATCTCGGCGAACCCGGCTCCTCTCAACGGCGCCGTGACCTACACGCTCGTCGTGACCAACAACGGGCCGAGCATCGCTTCCGCCGTCGCGGTCTCCGATGCCCTTCCCGCTGGCCTGCTGAATCCGTCGACCGCCACCCCCGGGTGCACGGTCACCGGATCGCAGCTCGCGTGCACGCAGCCGACCCTCGCGGTCGGCGCCACCTTCACCGCGACGGTGAGCGGCACGGTCGACCCGTCGATCGCGGGTGCGACGCTGTCGAACACGGCGACGGTGACCTCGAGCACTCCTGACCCCGACCCGAGCGACAACACGTCGACGGTGACCGTTCCGGTCTCGGGAACGCCGCAGGTCGAACTCGTCAAGAGCGTCAGCGCTCCGACCGACACCGACGGTGACGGACGCATCGGTGCGGGTGACACGGTCGCCTACACCTTCACGGTCCGCAACACCGGCGACGTCACGCTCACCAGCGCCGCGATCACCGACCCGCTGCTCGGCGGTGCGGTGGCGTGCGCGGCCTTCGCCGCACCTTTGGCGCCGGGCGGCGCGGTGACCTGCGCGCCGGTCTCGTACACGCTCACGCAGGCGGATGTGGATGCCGGAACGGTGCGCAACACCGCCGCGGTGACGGCCGAGTCGGCCCAGGGCCCCGCGACCGACGATGCCGAGGCGAACGTCACGATCGCGGCGACCAACGGCATCAGTCTCGCCAAGAACCCGTCGACCGTGGTCGACGTGGACGGCGACTCCGCCGTCGGAGCCGGTGACACGATCGACTACACGTTCACCGTCACGAACAACGGCACGACGACGCTGCGCGACGCGGTGATCACCGACCCGATGCTCGGCGGAACCGTGGCGTGCCCCGAGCTCGATGGAATCGCGCTCGCACCGGGGCAGTCGGTCTCCTGCACACCGATCACCTACACGCTCACCCAGGCCGACATCGACGGCGGGCTCGTGCACAACGAGGCCGCGGTCACGGCGAACGCACCGATCGGCACGGTGACCGACACCGCGCAGGCGGACGTGGACATCACCGGTACCGCGGCGATCGAACTGCTCAAGAACGTCGGGCGCGTGCTCGACGCCGACGGCGACGGCTTCATCGGTGCCGGTGACACGGTCGACTACACCTTCTCGGTGCGCAACCTCGGCACCACCACCCTCACTGGTGTGGTGATCACCGACCCGATGCTCGGTGCGGGAACCCTCTGCGCAGTCGGTGCTCTCGCGCCGGGCGGCACCTCGGACTGTGGCTCGTTCACGTACACGCTGACCCAGGCCGACATCGAGGCCGAGATCGTCCGCAACACCGCCACGACGACCGGCACCAGCCCGCTCGGTCCAGTCAGCGACGACGCATCGGCCGACGTCGTGATCACGGGCACGAGCGCGATCGAGCTGACCAAGACCCCGGGAGCGATCGCGCTCGGGGAAGACGGTCGGGCAGGAGCCGGTGACACGGTCGGCTACACGTTCACGATCCGCAACAGCGGCACGACGGTGCTGCGCGACATCGTCCTCGACGACCCACTGCTGGGTGGCAGGGTCGACTGCGCCGCTCTCGACGGTCTCGAGCTGAGTCCGGGTGACGAGGTCACCTGCGGGCCGGTCGACTACGTGCTCACGCAGCAGAACGTCGACGACGGGACCGTGCACAACGTGGCCACCGTCGAGGGGCAGTCGCGCAACGGCAGCGCCGACGCCCAGGACGAGGCCGACGTGCGCGTCGCGGGCACCGACGACATCACGCTGCTGAAGTCCGCGGCAGCCGTGGTCGATGCCAACGGCAACGGACGCACGGATGCCGGTGACACCATCGCGTACACGTTCACCGTGACGAACGCGGGCACGACGACCCTCACAGGCGTCACGGTCAGCGACCCGCGCCTCGGGGCGGCGGTCACGTGCGATGCGACCGAGCTCGCCCCGGGTGAGTCGACCGTCTGCGCGGCCGGCGCCCCTGCCGTGCTCACGCAGGCCGAGATCGATGCGGGCGAGATCGAGAACACGGCCACCGCCACGGGAACCGGCACCTCGGAGATCCCGCCGGTCGCGACCGACACCGTGGTGACCCCGCTCGTGGCACAGCCGGCCATCGCCCTGACGAAGACCGGCGGCGACTACGTCGATGCCGACCGCAACGGGAAGATGAACGCGGGCGACACCATCGCCTTCCGGTTCACCGTCACCAACACGGGAGCGGTGACGCTGACGAACGTGAAGATCGACGACCCGAAGCTGGGTGGCGTCGTCGACTGCGCGATCCCCGCCCTCGCTCCCGGCGCCACGGCGAGCTGCGGTCCGGTGACCTACGCCCTCACCACGGCGGACATCGCGGCGAGCACAGTCGTCAACGTGGCCACGGCGAGTGGCGTCGGCGGGGCCGTGACGGTCACGGCTGCCGCCACCGCGACGGTCGACCTGAACGGGCTCGCCGCCACGGGTGGCGTGATCACCGGAATCGGCTGGGCGCTCGCGTTGCTCGCGGTCGGGGCCGTGGTGCTGCTGATCGCCCGCGTGCGTCGCCGCGACGTCGAGGTCTGACGCCGCTCCATCCGCACGACGCGCCCCGCCCGATGATCGAGCGGGGCGCGTCGTCGTTTCCCCGCCGTTCATCCGATCGCGTTAGGCTCGTCCCGATAGCGCCTAGGGTTCCGGGGTTCGCGCCCGTCTGGTCCGAGCGGCGCCACGGCCCTCCTCCACAGGAGAGCCGTCATCTGACAGGACAAAAGCCCGGAGGACCCTGTTCGTCGCGCCGCGCGTCGGACGGAAGGGTCTCGTCGTGTCTCCACTCGCCTTCGTCCTGGTCTTCGGCGCCGCCATAGCCCACGCGGCGTGGAACATCATCGCGCACGGCATCAGCCGGGCCGGAGCGCCGTTCCTGTGGTGGGGATCGGTCGGCAGCACCGTCGTGTGGATCGGCGCGGTGCCGTTCACCGGCGGTCTCGGGGCCGACGACCTGGGATCGTTCGCCCTCGGCGTCGCCGTCTCGTCGGTGCTGCACGTCGGTTACATGGCGGTGCTCCAGCGCGGGTACCGGGAGGGCAACCTCTCCACCGTCTACGCGACGGCGCGGGGCACGGGCCCCTTCCTCTCGGTGATCGTGGCCGTGCTGCTGCTCGGCGAGCGTCCTTCGGCGGTCGCGCTCGTGGGCGTCGCCGCCGTGATCGTCGGCGTCGTCGCCATCGGACTCGTCGACCGGGGGAGAGGGGCGGGTTCTCGGCGGCTCGATCCCGGCATCGTCTTCGGGCTCCTCACCGGTGTCGCGATAGCCGTCTACACGATCTGGGACGCGCACGCGGTACGCACCTGGGGCCTCTCGCCGGTCGCGTTCATGGTCGGAACCACGCTGCTGCAGGTGCCGTTCTACTCGATCGCGGTGCGTCGGCGCTGGGGTGCGGTATGGGCGCTCGGGCGCACGCAATGGCGCCGCATCCTGGCCTTCGGCATGCTGTCGCCGCTGTCGTACATCCTGGTGCTGACCGCGATCCAGATCGCACCGGTCGCGCTGGTGGCCCCCCTGCGCGAGGTCAGCGTGGTGCTGGTGAGCCTGTTCGGGGTGTTCGTGCTGCGGGAGTCGCGTCCCGCCTGGCGGATCGCGGCGTCGCTCGTCGTCGTCGCGGGGATCGTCCTGCTCGCGTGGTGATCAGCGGAAGCTGACGAGACCAGCGTGCGCGGCCGTCACGAGGATCTGCACGCGGTCGCGCAGGTGCCACTTGGACATCATGCGGCCGAGATGCGCCTTCACCGTACCCTCGGAGACGATCAGCGCCTTGGCGATCTCTGCGTTCGACATGCCCTGGGCGAGGCAGTGGAGCACCTCGACCTCGCGCTCGGTGAGCGGCTCGAGGGCGTCGGCGTCGGCCGCCACGGGCGTAGATTCGCGGACGTGCTTGATCAGCATCGAGGCGATCCGGGGAGAGAGGGAGCTGGCGCCGCTGTGCACTTCGCGGACGCCCGTGACGATGTCGTCGGCGCTGGAGTCCTTGAGCAGGTAGCCGGAGGCGCCGGCGCTGAGCATCGGAAGCACCGTGTCGCTGCCGTCGAGCGTCGTCACCGCGAGGACGCGGACGTGAGGCCAGCGCTCGGCGATCACGCCGGTGGCCTCGATGCCGTCCATCTCGGGCATCTGCACGTCCATCATCACCACATCGGGCTGCTCGCGTTCCACCGTGGCGATCGCCTCGAGGCCGTCCTCCGCCTGCGCGATCACGGTGATCTCCGGGTCACGCGACACGAAGTGCGACAGCGCCGAACGGACCAGTGGATCATCGTCGACGATCACGACACGGATTTCCTGCATAGGGGGAAGCCTAACGGCGGGAGCGCTTCGATGACGTCATGTAGACCTTTGGCCAAAAACCTCTAGACGTGAGACAGATGTGCGCCGCGTTGTTCGCCGAGAAGATGAATACAGACATCGACGAACGACTACATAATGGAGGTGAACGTAATGACTTTCTGGCAGCAGGTTGGCAAGTTTTTTGGTCTCGTCCGCTAGCGTACCTGGCGAATAGGAGATAGTGAACCATGGCCTTCGACCAGTCCACCCGACGATCTGCGGATTCGTTCCGGTTGGGTCGGGGCGAGAAGCTCAGCGCGATCGAGCGGATCGTCGTCCTGGTCATCGTCTCCATCACCATCGCCACGGACGTCATAGGTTTTTTCACCACGCCGGGTGTGAACCCGGTCGCACTTTTGGTGAGCGTCGCATGTACCGCAGCGTTCGCCCTCTATCTCTGGAATCCACTCATCGCGACATGCGCCCTCGGCGTCGTGTTCGCGACATCATTCCTCGTGGGAACCGAGTCCCAGGTTCTGACCGCAGCCGCTGTCGCGGCCGGGCTGGTCATGAGGCTGGGATGGACCTCCCTGATCCTGTCGTACACCGGTGCGTTCCTCATCGCTGCAGCACTCGTCGCCAACGGCGATGCCGACACCGATGTGAACGTCGGTCTGTTCCTCATCTTCGCCACGGTGGCCGGAGCTGTCGGGTTCGCCCTGCGGCTCGCCTTCGCTCGGGGCAGTCGCCTCGAGCGCGAACTCGAGGAGCGCGCGGAACAAGAACGTCAAGCAGTGCTCGCCGAGCGACGATGGATCGCCGGTGAGCTGCACGACAGCATCGCGCACCACCTCACGGTGGTGGCGCTGCACGTGCAGATGCTCGAAGACCCCGAGACCAGCACCGATTCGCAGGAAGCGATCCGTGTCGCCGCGCGCAAGGCGATGACCGATCTTCGCTTCGTGATCGAATTGGCGGACGACGGTCCGCAGTCGTCCAGTGTGCAGACGGGCGACCTCGCAGCGGCGATCGACGAGGCGCAGAGCGAGTTCGAATCCGCGGGTCACTCCGTGGCCCGCGACGGAGACCCCCGCGACGAGCGCATCCCGCGTGCCGTCGAGATCGTCCTCGCGCGCATCGTGCGCGAGTCCGCCACGAACATCCTCAAATACGCAGGACCCGGTGAGGTGCAGATCGACCTCGCCGTGGACGACGACGTCGCCCACCTCACGCTGCGCAGCCCGCTCCCGACGACGCCGCGCCGCGAGCTCTCCTCCAGTCGCACCGGCCTGGGAAGGATGGCGGAGCGCGTCATGGGCGCGAGCGGCGAGTTCAGCGCCGGCGAAGTCGAGGGATTCTGGGTCGTGTCGGCCCGACTTCCGGTCGTCTGATGCTCTAGAGTGTGTGAGCACCCCTTCCGCGATCCGCGAGAACCTAGACGAAAGTCTAGAGAAGTCTCGACGTTCGACCCTGTGGAACGCGTTGCAGCCTCCCGTAATCTGAAGGCTCCCCAGATAAAGCGTCCCCAGCGCTGCGATCGCGGGCGCGGTCTTTCTGGCTTCTGAAACACCTTGCGCGCTCGCGATCGCCTTCTGCGTTAACGGCCGATTCTCCGGCCTCCCGACCGGTGCTCATGCACGTCCTGCTAGGCGCCGACGGCACGCATGAAATGGCCGTCGGTGGAGATCCCCGACGCGGCGACCGTGAAGCGCACGACCTCGCTCAGGTAGCGGTCCTCCGAGGCCTCGAAGATCCGCCCCTCCGCATCGCGCGACGTGCGTGTGAGGCGCAGGATGGGCGTGCCACGGGGCACGCGCAGCAGTGCGGCATCCTGGTCGTCGGCGGCCACCGCATCGATGACGTGCTGCAGCGTGACGATCGGGTGTCCGACCGAGCCCAGGTACTCCGTGATCGAGACCTCGTCGAGGTTCACCTCGAACAATCGTCGTCCCGCGACCTCCGTGTAGTGGAGGCGCTCCAGCATGGTCGGCCGGCCGTCGAGCAGACGCAGCCTGACCACGCTCACGATGGTGTCGCTCGCGTCGACTCCGAGTGCTGCTCCCAGATCGCCGGCGCGCCGCAGGCTCAGCTCCTGCGTCTGCGCCCCCGGGGTGACGCCCAGATCCCGAGCCCAGCGCGTGAACGGCACCGACACGTCGACGGCCTGATTGGCCTTGCGGGCGACCACGCGCGCCGGCCGCCCGCGGCTCGTCTCGATCAGACCTTCGCCGCGCAGGGCGGCCAGGGCGTTGCGGATCGGACCGCGAGATGTGCGCCACTTCTCGGCGAGGTCCGCCTCGGTCGGGACGTCGTCGCCCGGGCGCAGGGTGCCCGCCGCGATCTGCGCGCGAAGGTCGTCGGCGATCTGGGTGTACACAGCTTCGGCCACATAGGTACATTACTTCGCCATCTCGGTGGGCGCGATCACGTTCGAGGAGTGTTCATCCAGGCGAATGCTCGGTAAACGAGCCCTGAACTCTTCAGAGTTAGGTACATATCTCGGCGTGGCACCTGAGAGAGTCTTCCGTGGATCACCCCTCACACCCTGAAAGGTCCTCATGAAGCTTCGCGCTCTTCCCGCCCTCGCCGGCGTCGCGCTCCTCGCCCTCGGCCTCGCCGCCTGTTCCGGCTCGGCCGACGCAGCCGGCACACCCGGTGCCGACGAGTCGTCCTCCGCCAGCGGATTCGCGGTCGACGAGAACACGCTCGTCTTCGGCGTCGTGCCCGACTCGGTCGACACCGAGACGAACTACCAGCCGCTCATGGACTACATCGCCGAGATCACCGGCAAGACGGTCGAGTACCACGAGTCGACCGACTACGCCGCACTCATCGAGGCCGCGGTCGCCGGCAAGGTCGACGTCGCGTCCTTCTCCGGATTCACCTACGTCACCGCCACCAACAACGGCGCCAAGCTCACCCCGATCTCCTCGATCGTGACCGAGGAGGGCCAGGAGCCGGGCTACTTCTCGCAGGCGATCGTCCCGGTCGGCAGCGACATCACGAGCATCGACGACTTCAAGGGCAAGAAGGTCTGCTTCGTGGACCCGTCGTCGACCTCGGGCTACCTGTTCCCGTCGTACAACCTGCTCAAGGCCGGCATCGACCCCAAGACCGACATCACCCCGGTGTTCGCAGGCAAGCACGATGTCAGCGTCACCAAGGTCGGCGAGGGCGTGGAGTGCGAGGCGGGCTTCGCCGAGGACTCCGAGGTCGAGAAGTCGGACAAGGTGAAGGTCGTCGACGAGACGATGGTGCCCGGTGCGCCGCTGGTCTACTCCTCCACGCTCCCGGACGACGTCTCGAAGAAGCTCATCGACGGCCTCGCCGAGATCACGATCGACGACATCATCGCCGCGGGCATCGACGGTGCCGACACCGACGCCTTCCGCAGCGTGTTCTACGCCACGAAGCCGGTCGACGACGCGTACTACGACCTGATCCGCGACATCTGCAAGGAGACCGAAGCGGAGCAGTGCAAGGCCTGAGCCCGGCCTGACCGCTTCCCCTCACCCGGCGCCCTCCGTCCCTTCCGTCGCGCACGGACGGGGACGGAGGGCACCACCGCACGACTCACGACACCACAGGAGCTACGACATGACCGCCTCGGCATCCGACGCCCTCATCCGCCTCGACGGCGTGACGAAGACCTTCGGGACGACCACCGCACTGAAGGATGCCTCGCTCGAGGTGTCCCGCGGCGAGATCGTCGTGCTCCTCGGCCTCTCCGGCTCGGGGAAGTCGACCCTGCTGCGCCACCTCGACGGTCTCGAGACCCCCACCGCGGGCTCGGTCGAGGTGCTGGGCTCACAGGTGCCGGTGCTGAAGGGCAGGGCGCTGCGCGACCTCCGCAGCCGCGTGGGCTTCATCTTCCAGCAGTTCGAGCTGGTGCCCTCGCTCACCGTGCTCGAGAACGTGCTCACCGGATCGCTGTCCGGCGTGCGCGGGCCGCGCCTCGGCCTCTGGGGATACTCGCGTGCCGCCAAGCTCACCGCACTCGAGCACCTCGACCGCGTCGGTCTGCTCGACCGCGCCTACCAGCGCAGCGACACCCTCTCGGGTGGACAGCAGCAGCGCGTGGCCATCGCCAGGGCCCTGATGCAGAAGCCCGACATCCTGCTCGCCGACGAGCCGGTCGCCTCGCTCGACCCGGAGTCGAGCGAGCAGGTCATGGCGCTGATCCGGGAGATCGCCGCCGACGAGGGACTCACCGTCGTCTGCAGCCTGCACCAGGTCGACCTCGCGATCGCGTGGGCCGACCGCATCGTCGGTCTGCGTCACGGCGAAGTGGTGCTGGACACCCCGACCGACGATCTCACCAAGGCCGAGGTCATGGAGATCTACGGCCGCGTCGCCACCACGACCGCCGAGATCCGTGCCGTGGCCGAGGAGCTGGTCGAGGCGGCTGCGCAGGTGGCCGCATCATGACGGCCCTCGATTCCGCGACCGATGCCGCCACACGCGGCGCAGGCCCCGTGGCTCAGGGCGGCGGGCGCAGCGTCGCCGAGCGCGCCCCGAAGCGTCCGATCTCGCCGGAGCGGATCGCGGCATCCCTCACCCTGGTCGCCCTCGTGGTGCTCGGCATCCTCGCCGTCCGCGATGTCGACATCTCCCTCCCGGCGATGGTGCAGAGCTGGGGCAATGCCGAGAACTTCATGGCGCGCGTCGGCGGTCTCACCTTCCCCGCCCCTGGCGACCTCGCCTGGCTGATCGCCCTCACCGTGGGACTCGTGCTCGTGGGCACTCTGCTCGCCGCCGTGCTGTCGGTGCCGATCGCCTACCTCGCCGCCGCCAACACCACGCCGGGGAACGGATGGCGCGCAGCCGCGCGGTTTATCGGCGTGCTCACCCGTGCGCTTCCCGACGTGGTGCTCGCGATGGCGTTCGTGCTGATGTTCTCGCTCGGCACCCTTCCCGGGATCCTCGCCATCGGCATCCACTCGATCGGCATGATCTCGAAGATGTTCGCCGATGCGATCGAGCAGATCGATGAAGGCCCCCGCCTCGCCATCCGTGCGGCGGGCGGTTCGAAGATGCAGGAGTTCACATCGGGCATCCTGCCGCAGGTGCTGCCCAGCTGGGTGGCCACCGTGCTGCACCGCAACGACATCAACCTGCGCGGCAGCGTGGTTCTCGGCTACGTCGGCGTCGCCGGTCTGGGCCTGGAGATGTCGTATGCGTTCAAGTCGCTCAACTACGGCAAGGGCCTCGGCATCGCCCTCGTGATCTTCATCCTGTGCGTCGCGATGGAGATCGTCTCGAGCATGGTCCGCGGCGCGATGCTCGGCGAGCAGAAGCACACCCGATCGTGGATCGACAGGATCCTGCATCCGCGTCTCGGCGCGAACGCCGCATCGGCACCCGACTCTCGCCCCGCCTGGGCGGCCAGCCCGGAGACCGCGGTGCGGCGGCCCTGGACCGCGCAGCGCGTGCGCCACACGATCGCCGGCGTCGTCGCGGTGCTCGTGGTGATCGGCAGCGTCGTGGTCAGCCAGATCAACTGGATGGACCTCATCACGTTCTGGGCCAAGCTGCCAGAGGTGGCGGCGAAGTTCTGGCCGCCGTCGTTCGGCAACTACGACGCGAGCGCGATGTTCCAGGCGATGCGCGAGACCGTCGCGATCGCCCTCGCGGCCACCGTGCTCACCCTGCTCCCGTCGTTGCTGCTGGGTTCGCTCGCGGCACGCAACGTCGCCCCGAGCTCCGGTGCCCGTGGCACGGCACGTCTGCTGCTCGTCGGCATCCGCGGCATCCCGGAGCTGATCCTCGCGATCGTGCTCGTGGTCATCACCGGACTCGGCGCGCAGGCCGGCGTCATCGCTCTCGCCATCGGCGGCATCGGACTGCTCGGCAAGCTCATCGCCGACTCCTTCGAAGAAGTGGACCGCGGACCGGAACGCGCACTTCGCGCGGTGGGCGCGACGCGTCTGCAGACCTATACCTCGGCGACAGTGCCGCAGGGCATGCAGGCGCTCATCGGCCACAGCTTCTACATGCTCGACACGAACATCCGCGCGGCGACGATCCTCGGCATCGTCGGCGGCGGCGGCGTCGGCTATTACCTGCTCAACGCCAGCCAGGGCTCTCGCTACGAGACCGTGACGGCGATCGTGCTGATGATCCTCGCCACCGTGCTGGTGGTCGAAGGGCTCGCGATGTGGATGCGGAAGGTGTTCCGATGAATCGTCCTCTCGACACGGCCGACGTGGTCGTCGTCGGCTCTGGGATCGTCGGTCTGGGTGCGGCGTACGCGGCGGTCCGGCGCGGTCTGCGCGTGATCGTGGTCGACCGCACCGACGCACCGGTCGGCGCCACGATCCGCAACTTCGGGCACCTCTGCATCGGGGCTCAGGGCGGGGAGGCCCGGCGGTATGCCGACATCTCGCGCGACCTGTGGCTGCGCCTCTCCCAGGATGCGGGCTTCTGGCTGCGCGAGTCGGGCACGCTGGTCGCCGCCCGGCACGACGATGAGCTCGCCGTGCTGGAGGCCGCGTCCCGCGAGGGCGGGATCCGGATGCTGGATTCCGCGGAGCTCCTGCGTCTCGCCCCGCTCCGTGCCGAGGGACTCATCGGCGGCGCGCATATCGAGACCGACCTGCAGACGGATCCGCGCACCGCGGCGGATGCCATCGTGCGTCACCTGGCTCGTCTGGGCGTCGAGTTCCGCTTCCGTACCGCCGTCACCGCGGTCGGAGACGGACGTGTCGAGACCACCCGCGGTCCGATCGCCTGCGGGAGCGTCGTCGTCGCCGTGAACCACGACATCGATCAGCTGCTCCCCGAAGTCGCCGAACGGCACGGGGTGGTCCGCTGCGCCCTGGACATGATGCGGGCGGCCGTGTCGTTCCGGCATCCGCTGGCGGCGCCGCTGCTCACCGGCTGGTCGCTCGTCCGCTACGGTCGGTTCTCCGACGGACCCGAGGCCGCCGTGCTGCGCGAGCGCCTGCACACCGAGCGGCCCGACCTCGCCGCGATCGACCTCAACCAGATGTACACGCAGCTCCCCGACGGCACGCTCATCATCGGCGACTCGCACTCCACCGCCGTGGCCCCTGTGCCGTTTCAGCCCGAAGCCGCGTTCACCGCGTTCCTCGCCGAGGCGGAGGCGCTGTTCGACGCACCGGCTCCCCGCGTGATCGAGCGGTGGCAGGGCGTATACGCGAAGGGGCGGCAGGAGTTCCTGATCGACCGGACCGACGACGGTGTGCTGGTGCTCGCCGCCACGACCGGCATCGGGATGACCACAGGGCTGGGGCTCGCCGAAGAGAATCTCACCGCCGCCTTCGGGTGGGCGGCAGCAATGGAAGGAACATCATGACCACTCCTCTCGAACTCGTCGTCCTCGACATGGCGGGAACCACGGTGCTCGACGACGGCGTCGTGGAACAGGCGTTCCAGCGCGCCGCCGAGCGTACGGGCGTCGCGGACCGGATGCCGTGGGACGAGGCGCTCGACTACGTGCGTGTGACGATGGGGCAGTCGAAGATCGATGTCTTCACGCACCTCTCCGGTGGCGACGCCGAGTCGGCCGCACGGGCGACCGCCGCGTTCGAGGGCGCGTACGCCGAGATCGTCTCCGAGCAGGGAGTCTCCGAGGTCCCTGGCGCCGCCGACGCGATCCAGGGGCTGAAGGATGCCGGGTTGACGGTCGTGCTCACCACCGGCTTCGCCCCGGTGACCCGCGACGCCCTGATCAACGGTCTGGGGTGGGGCGATCTCGTCGACCTCGTCCTGTCGCCGATCGATGCCGGACGCGGGCGTCCCGCCCCGGACCTGGTGCTCACCGCGCTGCTGCGCACGCAGACCGCCTCTGTCCAGGCCGTCGCTGTCGCCGGCGACACCGTCAGCGACGTCGAGTCGGGCCGCCGAGCCGGTGCCGGATTCGTCGCGGGCGTGCTGACCGGTGCACACGATCGTCCGGCGCTGAGCGCCGCAGGGGCGGATGCCGTGCTGAGCGATGTGACCGCCTTGCGCGGCGTGCTCGTCCAGCGCGAACTGCTCCCGCTCGTCGCCACCTCCTGAGAGGCCCGACATGGGAACGCTGCTGATCCGTCCTCCCGGACACCGGAGAGACGTCGCTCTGCGCCCGGCGGCGACCGCGATGGTCTGGATCGGCGAGGGCCATCCGCATGAGACGATCGCCGTGCCCGGGGTCGCGCTCGCCGACGGCGACGTGCTCGTGGCGGTCGAGATGTCGACGATCTGCGGTTCCGATGTGCACACCGTGCAGGGCCGTCGATCCGCGCCGACGCCCCTCGTGCTCGGACACGAGAGCGTCGGGCGGGTGATCGCGACCGGCGACGCCGGAGCGCTCACCGTCGACGGCACTCCGCTGCGGATCGGCGACCGGGTGGTCTGGTCGGTCATGGTGTCGTGTGCGCGCTGCGACCGCTGCCTACAGGGCATGCCGCAGAAATGCCGCGACCTGGGGAAGTACGGACACGACCGCGTCGGCGCGCACGGCGATCTCACCGGAGCCTTCGCGAGTCATGTGCAGCTGCGGGAGGGGACGGCCATCGTGCGCGTGCCGGAGGCGCTCCCCGCCTCGGTGCTCGCCCCCGCGTCGTGCGCCACGGCGACCGCCTGGGCGGCGGTGGCGAGGGCCGCCAAGGACCGCGACCTGGACGGGGCCGCCGTGCGGATTCACGGGGCCGGACTGGTCGGGCTGTCGGCTGCGGCCATCGCGGCCGAGCAGGGCGCGACCGTCGAGGTGCTCGACCCCAATCCGGATCGACGCGCGCTCGCCGCACGCTTCGGCGCGACGGGTCTCGCCCGTGAACCCGACGTGGTGATCGAGGCCTCGGGGCATGCCGTGGCCGAGGCACTCGCGGGCGTCGCGGTCGGGGGAACGGTCGTGCTGGTGGGGAGCGTGTTCCCCGCCGACCCGGTGCCGTTCGACGCCGAGAGCATCGTGCGACGGCTGGTCACGGTCGCCGGTGTCCACAACTACACCGGTGCCGAGCTGGCCGATGCCGTGGCCTTCCTCGCCGGACGGGGGCGGGCCTACCCGTTCGCGGATGCGGTCGGCGCGGTGCGCGGGCTGTTCGAGATCGACGCGGCTCTGGCGGCAGCCGCCAGCCCGGGCGCGCCCCTGCGGATCGGGCTCATCCCGGGGCAGTGACGCCCGGATCGCCGACGCTACTCGTCGGCGTCCTGACCGCGCAGGGGCCCGAGCGGGCGGAACCCCTCGGAATGGAAGGCGAGCAGGCGGACGGCGGCGGCGACGGTCGCGGCCAGTACCTCTTCCGGGTCGCCGACCAGAGCGAGCCTCCGATGACCCGTATCGTCAGCGGTGGCCCAGCCCAGGTAGACCGTCCCCGCGGGGTGACCCCCCTGCGGCTCGGGGCCTCCGACTCCCGTGGTCGACACGGCGATGTCGGCGTCGAAGAGGCGCCGTGCCCCCGCGGCGAGCTGTTCTGCGCACGAGGCGGAGCAGGGATCGGTCCCCGGTGTCAGCCCGAGCACCCGCTCCTTGACGTCGGTCCGGTAGGCGACGACGCCGCCGGCGAACCAGTCCGAGGCCGCGTCGCCGGAGCCGATGGTGTGCGCGAGCAGGCCGGCGGTGAGCGACTCCGCCACCCCGACCCGCAGCGGTCGCTCGGCGGCCAGCTCACTCAGTCGCGCGATGTGGCTGCGCATGCCGGGGCCGCCGCTCGCGCCGTCTGTCTCGGTGTCGTCCGCGTCGTCCGTCTCGGTGTCCGGATCGGCTGTGGGGTCGTCGTGCAGGGTCACCGTGAGATGCTCTCCACCGTCTTGCCGGTCGTCGCCGCGGAGAGCGAACGGGCGATGTCCGCCTGACTGACGATCCCGACCAGCCGCCGATCGGCGATCACCGGCAGGCGTCGCACCTGGTTCTCCTGCATCCGATCGAGGGCCACACGGATGTCGTCGTCGGCGTCGACAGTGACGGGCCTGCCCTTCGCGAGTGCGGACGCCGGCGTCGTCTCCGGGTCCATCCCGAGGGCGATCGCTCCGACGACGATGTCGCGGTCGGTGAGCATGCCCTTCAGCTTGCTGTCCTCGCCGCAGATCGGCAGGGCGCCGACATCCAGATCCGCCATGACGGACGCGGCGATGCGCAGCGAATCGTTCACCCCGATGCACCGCGGACTCGGCGTCATCAGGTCGCGGGTGGTGGTCATCGCTCTTCGCTCTCGTCATAGTCGGGGCGAGGAGGCTGGAGCGGCTGGTCGGAGTATTCGCCACCCGCGCGGCCTCCGTACGGGCGACCGTGATCGGCGAACTCATCCCGCGCGAACACGAGAGTCCACGGACCGGCCGTGAAGTGCGCTCCCGTGCGCAGTGTCTCGGAGTCCTCATCGACATGGGTCGCGTCCACACCCAGGCTCGCGTTCGTCTCGCCCTCGCCGTGCATAGTCAACACATACTCGTCGCGGTCGTCGTGCGTGATCGTGGCATGCACGGGGTCGGTGTCGGCGAGGCGCAGCTCGTTGCCGTCGGCCGAGCCGATGCGCACCACGTCGTCTTCCAGGGCGAATTCGGTGCGTTCGTCGTCCCGCGTGATGCGCAGCCGCGGGTTTCCCGCGCCCCACTGGGCGTGGGTGGTCGTCGGCGTGTAGCCCTCGTCGGGACGGTCGTCGATGTGTCGGTCGTTCATGGCATTGCCCTTCTCGAGTTCGAGTGACCCCGAGGCTAGGCTCCGGTCGATGTCTCGCCGAGGGGGTTGACTTCGGTGTATCGAGTCGGCATCGGGCACACCTGCCCGTGAGGGCGGCATCCGGCGGAGGAGTGCGCGACAATGGACCGAAGCCGTCGTCTCGGCCAGGCAGCGACCAAGGAGCACCACCAATGGGAAAGTTCGTCTACGAAGGCGGCGTGAAGACCGAGATCGAGGACCGCGCCCTCACCCACCTGCAACTCGTCATCACCGCGAAGCTGCGGCGCGGCGAGCCGTTCCCGTTCAGCTGGCGCGAAGATGCGAGCGTGGGCGGCGGGCGCACCACCGTGTGGATCCAGCCCGGGAGCTCGCTCGTCTTCAAGTACTTCGGCAGCCGTCAGCCTTCGATCAACCGCGCGTGGATCGAGGCGCTGGCGTTCACGGCGAACGCTCCGAGCGGTCTGTACCTGGTTCCCGAACCGGCCGAGGCCGGCGACGAGCCCGGTGCCGGAGAGGTTCCGGTCACGCCCCCGCTCTGACCTCCGGGGCTCTCCTCGAGCCCACGCACCTCATCGAGACCCACCGGCGCGGAGCATCCGTCGGTGGGTCTCGGCGTTGCGCCCCGGACATCGACGGCACCCTGGCGAACGGCGAGATCTGTCAACCCCCTGACGAAGGACGGGACGATCGGGGAGGGTTGCTCCGACGACGACACGTCCGACGAGACGAGGAGGATCGGCCATGACCGACGACACCACCGACCCACGGCACGCGCACCGCGAGGAGGGTTTCCCCGCACAGCACCAGGACCAGCCGGGACTGACCGAGGAGACCAGGCCCGAACCGGACCACGGCGAGCGGACCTACGTCGGCCACGGCCGCCTGGACGGACGCCGCGCCCTCATCACCGGCGGAGACTCGGGCATCGGGCGTGCCGTGGCGATCGCCTTCGCACGCGAGGGCGCGGACATCGCGATCGCGCACATGCCCGAGGAGCAGGACGACGCGGAGGACACCCTCGCCCTGGTCCGCGAGGCGGGACGCACCGGAGTGGGCTTCGCCGGTGACCTGCGGGACGAGGCGTTCGCGACCGAGATCGTGGCGGGGACGCGGAGTGCGCTCGGCGGACTCGACGTGCTCGTGCTCAACGCCGGCTACCAGCACGACATCGACGGCTTCGAGAACCTGGAGACGGAGCGGATGCGCCGGGTGTTCGACACCAACCTCGCGGGAATGCTGTTCTCGGCACGGGCGGCCTACCCCCAGCTCGAGCCTGGAGCGAGCATCATCGTGACCGCGTCCGTCCAGGCGTACAACCCTTCGCCGGGACTGATCGACTACGCCATGACGAAGGCGGCGCAGGTGGCGTTCGTGAAGGCGCTCGCGGAGGAGGCAGGAACCAGGGGCATCCGGGTCAACGCCGTCGCGCCCGGGCCGATCTGGACGCCGCTGATCCCGGCGACCGGGTGGGACGCCGAGCGGCTGGCGACCTTCGGAGACGACACCCCGCTGGGCCGGGCGGGACAGCCGGCAGAACTGGCCGGGGCGTACGTGTACCTGGCATCGTCCGAGTCGTCGTACACCTCCGGATCGGTCATCGCGGTCACGGGCGGCAAGGCTCTCTGATCTGCGTCGAGGCGGCGGTCCGGCCGGGGGCCGCCGCCTAAGCTTGTCTGGTGCAGAAGCCCGCCGCGTCCAGTCCCCTCGTGGGGGTCGCGCTCGTCATCGGCTCCTGCCTCTCGCTCCCTTTCGGGGCCGCGGTCGCGGCCCAGCTCTTCCCCGTGCTCGGGCCGTGGGGCGTGACCTCGCTGCGCGTCGCGATCGCCGCGATCCTGCTCGTCGTCATCGTGCGCCCGCGACCGCGGAAGTGGACCCGCCCGCAGTGGCTCGCCGCGGTGCTCTTCGGTGTCTCGCTCGCCGCGATGAACGGCTTCTTCTACGCCGCGATCGATCGCATCCCGCTGGGCCCCGCCGTCGCGATCGAGTTCCTCGGTCCGCTCGTGCTCGCCGCCGTGCTCACCCGCAAGCTCGCGGACTTCGCCTGGGTCGGGGTCGCCCTGCTCGGCATGGTCGTCCTGGGCATCGACGGCATGATCGGCGCCGAGCCGCTCGATCCGCTCGGGGTCGTGTTCATCCTCATCGCCGCCGGCTTCTGGGTGATGTACATCCGGATGAGCGCCCGTGTCGGCGCGCTGATCCCCGGGAGCAGCGGACTGGCGATGGGCCTCGTGGTCGCGGCCGTGCTCCTCATCCCGGTCGGTATCCCCGCCGCATCGACGGTCGCGATGGACCCGCAGCTCCTGCTGCTCGCGGCGATCACCGCGGTGCTGTCGTCGGTGATCCCCTACAGCTTCGAACTCGCGGCGTTGCGCCGTCTGCCGCAGCGGGTGTTCGGGGTGCTGCTGAGCCTCGAACCCGCGTTCGCGACCCTCGCCGGGTGGCTCATCCTCGGGCAGGACGCGACACCGCTGCGGATGCTCGCCGTCGGGCTCGTGATCGCCGCGAGCGTCGGCACCACGCTCGGCGTACGGAGGGACCGTCGCGACGGCGGCCCCTCCGGCCCCTTCACCGCGCCGATACCGCTGCCTGACTGAGAGCGGGCGTCGGCAGCGGGAACCGCCGCCGCAGGATGACACGCTGCACGAGCGTCCACACCACGGTGACCGTGAGATACAGCGCGGCAGCGAGCGGGACGAACGCGGCGAAGACGGCGGTGAGGTAGTGCATCGCCGAGACGACGCGCAGCATGGCGGGGGAGTTCAGCGGAGAGTCGTCCCCCGCCACCGGTGCCGGACGGAAGACGCGACGGGTGATCTCGGCGACGACGATCATCACCGCCAGCAGCACGCCGAAGACGAGGAACGTGGCAGGGGTCGCCGTGCCACCGAAGAGCGCCGACACCAGGCTTGTGCCGAGCGGCGCGCCGAACAGGTCGTGTGCGAGCAGTTCGTTCGGGTGCCCCGCGATCTCCGGTCGGAGGAACAGCGTGTAGAGGATGCCGACGACCGGAGCCTGCGCCAGCACGGGAAGCATCCCGGCGAACGGCGACGTGTTCTCGGCCTTGTACAGCGCCAGCGTCTCCTTCTGCAGGCGCTCGGGGTTCTTCTTGTGGCGGCGCTGCAGCTCACGCAGCTTCGGGGCGAGGCGCGCCCTGGTCTGCTCGGCCTTGGCCTGGGAGATGCCGACGGGAATGAGCAGCGCCCGCACCAGCAGAGTGACGAGGACCACCGCGAGGGCGGCCGCCGAGGCACCGGCGAGGGGGGTGAGGAGGTCGGAGAGCCCGGTCAGGGCGCCGTAGGCGGCGTCGAGGAGGGCGGCGAGAGGGGGGAAGGCGAAGATGTCCATGCGGGTGTCCGTTCGTGGCGTCGGGAAGGGTCGGCGAAAGCCGCGTGATCCCATCGTGTGAACGGACTACGCGGCGGTCGCGACTCCCGGCGCCCGAGGGCGCGGATGCCCCGCGGCATCGGGATCGCTCTGCGTGAGGAGGGTGCCGACGTCGATCGCGCGCAGCGGATGCGGGGCGTCGGCTGTGGCTCCGGGGCGCACGCTCAGCACGATGGCGAGCGTGAGGGCGGTCACGGCGAGCAGCGCGATCGCGAGGCCGAGAGCCGCCGCGTCGGGCATTGAGACGAGACCGAGCGCGGTCGCGACGAAGCTCAGCATCTGCCCGAACCACTCGCTCATGTGCGCGCTCCTCCCTGCGACGAGGGTATCACCGGGGTCGGCGCTTCGCCCCGGCTTCGAATCGCGCGAAGCGTCGCATCGGCGGCTCGAATGCAACCGTTCGCGCGATCCGAACGGGGACGATACCTGCGCCGCGGGCGTAACGTCGAAGCATGAGTGACCTGCGCGCCCTGCTCGGCATCGATCATCCGATCATCCTCGGCCCCTTCGGCGGGCTCTCCTCGACGGCGCTCACCGCGGCCGTGAGCGATGCGGGCGGACTGGGATCGTTCGGCTTGTACGGCTACGACGGCGATCGCATCCGCGCGACCGGGGCCGAGCTGCGTTCCCTGACCGATCGACCGTTCGCGGTGAACATCTGGCTGCCCAGAGGCGATGAGGTCGAACCGAACCCGCAGCACACGGTGTTCGCACAGGCACTTGAGCCCTTCTACGAAGCCGTGGGGGTCGAGGTTCCCGGAAGACCCGAGCGCTATACCCCCTCCCTCGATGAGCAGCTCGACGCCATCTGGGAGATCGACCCCGCGGTGCTGAGCGTGGTGTTCGGGGTGCCCTCCGACGCGCTGGTGGAGGAGGCCCGACGTCGCGGCATCCGGCTCGTGGGCACGGCGACCACCGTGGCGGAGGCGGTCGCGCTCGCCGCAGCAGGAGTGGATGCCGTGGTCGCCACCGGCGCTGAGGCCGCCGGCCATCGGGTGTCGTTCCTGCGCCCTGCCGAGGAGTCGCTCGTCGGGACGTTCGCCCTGATCCCGCAGGTCGTCGATGCGGTCGACGTGCCCGTGATCGCCGCGGGAGGCATCGCCGACCGGCGCGGCGCGGCCGCGGCGTTCGCTCTGGGCGCCGCCGGTGTACAGGTCGGTACGGCCTTCCTCGCGACGGCGGAGTCGGCGGCGAACCAGGCGCACCGTGACGCGATCCGCTCGACCGCCGCCGACGAGACCGTGCTCACGCGCGCGATGAGCGGACGCCTCGCCCGGGGTGCGCGCAACCGCGTGGTGCGGGCGATCGAGGCGAGCGGCACGATCGCGCCGTTCCCGATGCAGAACTGGCTCACCGGACGTTTTCGCACAGCGGCCGGCGAGCAGAACCTGGGCGCGTTGCAGTCGCTGTGGATGGGGCAGGCCGCGCCGCTGGTGCGCCATGGCGTCGCCGCGGACGTGTTCGCTGAACTCCTCGCCGGGGTTCCGGCCGCTCGCTGACGCTCGCTGACGCTCGCTGACGCTCGCTGACGCTCGCTGACGCTCGCTGACGCTCGCTCTGCGGCGTTCCGGTCGCAGTCCCTGCCGCGCTGACGGCCTCGGAGCGACAGGAAGTGCGACCGGAACCCTCGCGAGCCAGACGCTGCTCCACGAGCCAGACGCTCCGCTAGAGGATGACGGTGGACTTGCCGTGCACGATCACGCGGTCCTCGGCGTGCCACTGCACGGCGCGGGCGAGCACCAGGCGCTCGACATCGGCACCGCGGCTCTGCAGCTCGGCCGCCGACTCGGAGTGGGTCACGCGCGTGACATCCTGCTCGATGATCGGTCCTTCGTCGAGATCGGCGGTCGCGTAGTGCGCGGTCGCGCCGATGAGCTTGACGCCGCGATCCTTGGCGCGCGCATACGGGTTCGCCCCGATGAACGCGGGCAGGAACGAGTGATGGATGTTGATCACCGGGGCTTCGAGACGGGTGATGAAGTCGTCGGTGAGGATCTGCATGTAGCGGGCGAGCACGACCAGGTCGACGTTGCCGCGCAGCAGTTCGAGCTGTCGCTCCTCCATCGCGGACTTGTCGCCGGAGGGGATGTGCACGAACGGCACCCCGAACGAGCGGACGGCCTCCGCCAGGTCGGGGTGGTTGGAGACGACCATCGTGATGTCGATGTCGAGCTGTCCCCGTTGGGTGCGCCAGAGCAGCTCCATCAGGCAGTGATCGTACTTCGAGACGAAGATCGCGACGCGCTTGCGGCGCGCCACGTCATGCAGCGACCACTCCATGCGGAAGCGCTCGGCGACGACCGCGATGTCGGCCTCCAGTGCGGGACGCGCGGCCGCCAGCCCGTCGAGGTGGATGACCGTGCGCTGGAAGAAGCGGCCCCCCTCGGAGTCGGTCGAGTGCTGATCGAGCGAGATGATGTTCGCCCCGTGCTGCGCGAGCACGCCGGCCACGGCGGCGACGATGCCGGGCTGGTCGTCGCAGGCGATGAGCAGGCGGGCGGTATCGGGCTGAGACATGGGGGCTCCTCGAGGGTGTGCATCGATTCTGCCGTGGATGCGCCGAGCGGGCGAATCGCGAAAGATCACCCGCAGCGCGTCACCCGCGAGGCGGCGGGCTCACCTACCCTGAGAGCATGGAAGCGAGCGACCTCGGTCTGGTGCTGATCCCCCTGCTGGCGGTCGCCGCGCCGTTGCTCGCGCGTGGTGTGCGACCCGTGGTGCGGGTGCCCATCGTCGTGTTCGAGCTCGTGCTCGGCATCCTCGTCGGCCCGGCCGTGCTCGGCTGGGTCGAGCCGGGACCGCTGCTCGAGAAGCTCAGCGACTTCGGCCTGGCACTGCTGTTCTTCGTCGCCGGAACCGAGATCGACTTCAAGATGGTCGCGGGCAAGCCGCTGGCGCGCGCATCGCTCGGGTGGCTGCTCAGCGTCCTGCTGGGCATCGGGCTGGGGTTCTTCTTCGCGCCGGGGGAGGGCATGGTGGTGATCGGCATCGCGCTGAGCTCGACTGCGTTGGGCACGCTGATGCCCATCCTGCGCGATGCCCGCGAGCTCGACACCCCCTTCGGCCGTGCGATCAGCGCGATCGGCGCGGTCGGCGAGTTCCTGCCGCTCATCGCGATCTCGATCTTCCTGAGCACGCGGACGACGCCGATCGCCACCGTGATCCTCTTGACCTTCGTCGTGCTCGCCGGTCTCGCCGTGCTTCTCGCCAATCGTGTGCCGCATGGACGGCTGCACCGTATCGTGCGCGCCACGCTGCACACCTCCGACCAGTTCGGCGTACGCTTCGTGATCCTCCTCATCGCCGCGCTCGTCGGCCTCAGCGTCATGCTCGACCTCGACATGCTGCTCGGCGCCTTCGTGGCAGGCGCGATCTGGCGCATCATCATGGCGCGCGCCCCGAAGAAGGACGCGGAAGAGGTCGAGAGCAAGATCGAGGCGATCGCCTTCGGTTTCCTCGTGCCGATCTTCTTCCTCTACACCGGCGTCACCTTCGACCTGCAGGCGCTGCTCACCTCGTCGTCCGCGCTCGCAATGGTGCCGATCTTCCTGGTCGCCCTGCTGGTGATCCGTGGATCGGCGGCGCAGCTCTCTGTTCCGCACGGTGCGAGCGTGCGCGATCGGGCGGCCCTCGGGCTCCTCGCCGCGACTGGCCTGCCGATCATCGTCGCGGTGACGGCCATCGGTGTCGACCAGAAGATGCTCGATACCGGCACGGCCGCGGCGCTGGTCGGGGCCGGCATGCTGTCGGTGCTGCTGTATCCGCTCATCGGCATGACGCTCCGCGGCGATCGCGCCGAGGTCGTCGGGCCGACGCACGCCGCCGAATCCACGCAGGGAGAACTGTGACCACCGCATCCGCCCTCCTGACCCAGGCCGTGATGGACCTGAAGGACGCTCCGAAGGAGGGCCTCGGCGAGCAGCGCGACTCCCGGTGGCGCGGGCGTCGCATCGTGCGGGTCGGCGCGGCCTGGCACCTGGGCGTGCTGCTGCTGACCGATACGCATGCGCTGGCCACGAATGAAGTGTTGCGCGCCGCCGACCCCGGTCGCCGCGGCTACACGGCCGAGTCGGCGAGGGAGCGCGCCGAGCGCCGTGCCGAGGCCCTGCGCGGCGGCTTCGACGAGGGCGACGTGGTGCACGTGGGGTGGAGCGTGATCGACGTCGATGCGGTGGATGCCGGCGGTTCCTCGGGTCCGCTCGCCCTCATCGATGCGGTGCCCTCCGTGCGGTGGAGCACCGCCGGTGGATTCATGCCGCTGGAGGCATACCTGCGCGAGCGCGTGGCGCTGCTGCGCGACTCCGCGTCGAGCTGACGCCGGCGAAGCGACTCCGGCGGACCGACTCAGGCGAAGGTCTCGGCGAAGCGGCGCAGGAGTGCTGCGCCCTCGGTGACGGATGCGGCGAGCACCTGCTGCTGAACCGCGTCGAACTCGTCGGGGTCGAAGTAGCCGGTGGTGCGGTAGAAGGTCATCCGGTCGGCGAAGTCGCGAGGGGTGGGCTCGGGGTGGAACTGCGCCGCATACAGGTGCGTGCCCACGCGGTAGGCCTGTACAGGGCAGACCTCGTTCGTCGCCAGCAGCACCGCACCGGGAGGCACGTTCGCCGCGCTCTCCTTGTGCGCGGTGAACACGGTGAGGGCGGAGCCGCTCGGACCGAAGACCGGGTCGAGCGCACCCTCGGGGGTCGTCTCGATCACGGTGGCGCTCGCGGGCTCGGGGGTGTCGGTCACGACGTCGCCACCGAGCATGCGGGTGACGACTCCGATGCTGAAACAGGTGAAGAACACCGCGATCTCCGCCGCCATCGCCGCATCGGCGAGAGTCCGCAGATCGGCTTCGACGCGCAGCTGCTCCGGGGCCTTCACGGCGTCGGAGACGTTGAAGGGCGAGCCGCCGACCACGACGCCGCGGTAGCCGCGCAGGCGCTCGATGTGCAACGGCGTCTGCAGCAGGTCGAGCCGGTCGACCACGTCCACGCCCAGCGCCCGCCGGAACGAAGCGTGCTCGGCATCCGCCGCCCCGATCTCGGGACGCACGCAGATGTAGAGAAGCGAGGCCATCAGGAGATTCTAACGAGCGTGCGGCGGTCGGCCGACGCGGTCGTCAGCGCGAGGAGTTCGCCGTGCGGCCGCGGACGATGCCCACGAACGTCTCGACATCGGGCGTGGTGCGCTCGCGGGGCCAGGCCAGGGCCACGGTCGAGGTCGGTCCGTCCGTGAGGATGCGGTGGTCGGCGTCCTTGCGGTGGTGCTTGCGGGCGAGCGACATCGGGACGATCACGATGCCGACTCCGGATGCTGCGGTCGCGATCGCGTCATCGGTGGGGAGCGCCGCGAACGTCGCCGGGAGTGCGCCCGGGAGGTCGAGGGGACCGAGCACATCGTCGGTCAGCGCGATCACGATCTCGCCCTCCAGGTCTGCCGCCGTGAGGTCATCGGCCGCCATCAGATGCGAGTCCGCCGCGGCGACCACGACGGGGAGCTCGTCGTAGAGCGGGATGATGTGCAACGACTCGTCCAGGAGGGGCAGGCGCACCAGGGCGGCATCGAGATCGTCCAGCGCTGCCCGCGAGGACGCCGCCTCGATCTCCACGAGTTCGAGCGGAACGTGCGGCATCCGCTGCTTCCACGCATCGACCCACTTGCCGGGCGTCGCGCCGGGCACCGCGCCCAGACGGAAGGTGCGCGGTGCCTCGGGTTCGGGCTGCGGAGAGTCGAAGACCACCTTGGTGGTCTTCTTCTTCGGCTTCTGCGGGGGGAAGCGCTCGGCAGGAGCGGCCTTGTTCCGGCGAACCGGTGTGCCGCGGCTTGCGCCCTTCGCGGGCCGTCTTCCCTGATTCGCCATGGGGACCAGGCTACTCGGCGAGCGGCCCCGACACCTCCGGCGACGCAGCGGGGGTCGCGGCCGCGAGCTTGCGCTGCGCCCGGCGGATGAGTCCCGTGGCGCCGCCGACGAGCAGCAGCACACCCGCGGTCAGCAGCAGGATCGTGATGATCGTGGGCGGGGTCAGAGTCAGGAGCGCGTCCGCGACCGCTTCTCGTCGGGCTTCGTCGGCGAGCGCCCAGAGGGCACCTCCCGCGATGGCGGCGAACAGGAGCCCCCAGATGATGGCGGCCCAACGGGTGCGGGGCGGGGTGGTCGTCTCGGTGATCGTCGGCGTGCTCATCACTGGTCTTCCTTCGCGGGCTCGATGACGATGACGGCGATCTCGCCGCTGGTCTGATGGACGGTGACCGGCTGGACCGTGGTCGTCGAGGCGTTCTCCGCGGCGATCTTCACCGACACGGATGAGCGTCCGTCGCGTTCCTCGACGGGCCAGACGCCGCTGTCGACGATCCCGCCTCTCTCCTCGTCCTGCCGCGTCCAGGAGACGGTGGCCGTATCGACGGTGGCGCGCAGATCGAGCTCCACTCCCGGCTGCACATAGATGAAGGTGTTCCCGGAACCCTTGTCCACGACGATCGACCGGGGGCCGTCGTCGTGCGGGTTCAGCGTGACGTACACATCTCCGAAGGGCTGGCGCACATGAGCGGGCGCGTTGTTGCCGATCGAGGCATAGCCGAGCGTGACGCCGGGGAAGGCCGAGAATGCACCGGCCACCAGTCCGCCCACCAGCGTGAGCGCTGTCGCGAAGGCCAGGAAGCCGCTCCGCCGACGGAACGCCCCGGCGACGATCATCCCGAGGGCGAGGATGAGGGCGGCGGCGAGCAGGCCCAGTGCCCCGCCGAGGGCTTCCCCACCGGCGACGAGACCGACGGCGGCGCCCGTGATGATGGCGAGGCCGATCATGGTCGCGGCGAAGGCGAAGCCCGCTCGCGGGTTCGATGCGCGGCGGATGCGGCGGCGCTCGGCCGCCTCCGCGGCGAACACGGCGGCCTCAGCCTGGCGCTCCCGGCGCAGCTGGTCGCGGGCGGCCCGTTCGACATCCTGCTGCTGGCGCCGCCACGCTTGATCCTGTTCCTTCCAGGCGGCATGCTGGGCGCGCCACGCCTCGAGGGCGAGAGGGTCCTGGGATCCGGGCGGCAGCGGGGCCGGCGGCGCCGGCGGGGTCAGCCCGAGCCCGGCATCCGGCGCGGCGGGCTGCGTCACGGTGTCGGCAGCGGGGAGCGCCTGCGTGGAGAGAGTGGCGTCCGCCCCCTCGGCGGTACCCGAACCGTCGAGGGGAGCGGACGCGGCCGGGGCCGTCTGATCTGCGGAAGCCATCGGCAGATCGGACGCGGAAGCACCCGGGGTGCGGCTGGCCGCGCGCACGATCAGGAAGAGCAGGCCGGCGACGAGCACCAGCCCGAGGATCCAGCTGAGGAGGGACAGAGCGGACCAGCCGTCGTATCCGAGCCCGAACAGGCGGCCGGCGAGGGGCGCGGTCGGGAACAGGCCGATGACGGCCATCGCCAGGATGCCCCACTGCACGGGCTGGTAATCGCGGCGCAGGAGGTCGCGCACGTGCACACGTCCGTCGATGTCGGGCAGTAGTGCCCAGGCGGCGGCGTAGAGGAAGATCGTCGGCAGTCCGAACAGGGCCGCGACCACGAGCACACCCCGCACGATCAGCGGGTCGATGCGGAGGCGGGCGGCGATGCCGGCGGCGACACCGCCGAGCCAGCCCTCGGAACGGGCGACGCCGAGACCGGCGACCCAGAGCAGGAAGCGATCGGCACCGCGCGGGATGTCGGTGCCCGGAGCGCCGACGGCCGGAGCGGCGGGGTCGGCGGGGGGTGGGGGCGCAGTCGGAATCGTCATGCTTCGATCCTGGCGGCGACAGCGGGATTGCTGCCATGGGGGGAACCCCTGAACGGACCCTGATTCCGGGCAGGGGAGCCCCCGGAGTACACGTGCGGATGATTGGATTGCCACATGTCCTCTTCGGCGCACGTTCCCGCGCGACCCCCGCGTGCCGCGGCACCGCCGCGCCCGCCGTTGAGCCGCGATCGCGACTGCCTGGTCGCCGGCGTCAGCACCGGGCTCGCGCGTCATCTCGGCGTGCGGGTGTGGACCGTGCGGGCACTGTTCATCGCCCTCACCCTGTGCGGCGGCGCAGGAGTGCTCCTCTACGCCTGGTGCTGGATGTTCACGCCGTGGGAGCAGGGGGAGGGTGCGCCGACGAGGCGGATGCCGGTGGCCTGGCTGCTGCTCGCTCCCGCGGCCGTGGGAATGCTCGTCGTGCTGGTCTGGCGCGGGGGCAGCGACTGGTTGAGCGGATCGATCCCGCCGGACCTCGCCGCGTTGGTCGTGGGCGGTACGGCGGCGCTCGCGACGGGTGCCGGGCTCTGGGCCACGCTGATCGACCGCACGGACACGGCGCGAGGACCCCGGCACACCATGAGCATCCGGATCCTCTCGATCCTGCTGCTGGCTCTGCTGTTCACGATCCTGCTGTCCTGGCCCGTCGCCCGATCCGGCGTGGCACTCGTGCTCCTTCCTCTGGCCGGACTCGCGGCCGTGGTGTCGTCGACGTTGATCCCCCGATGGCGTGAGCTCTCGGGTGAGCGCGTGCGCCGCATCCGCGAGGAGCAGCGCAGCCAGATGGCCGCGCACCTGCACGACTCGGTGCTGCAGACGCTGGCGCTGATCCAGAACAGGGCGGGGGCCTCCAGTGAGGCCGCACGCCTCGCCAGGGCGCAGGAGCGCGAGCTGCGCGCGTGGCTGTACGACGGGGACGCCCCGGCCGACAGCGACCTTCCGACAGACCTGCGCGACTATGCGGGAGCGCTCGAGCTCGACTATCCGGTGCGCATCGACGTGGTCTCGGCCGGTCTGTCGACCGAACGTGCGAGCGGGGAGCTCGCGGCGGCCGCCAGGGAGGCGATCCTGAACGCAGCCCGTCATGCGGGTGGCGAGATCTCGGTGTACATCGAGGGGAGCGCTTCGGGCGTCGACGTGTTCATCCGTGACCGAGGTGCAGGGTTCCGCCTCGACGACGTGCCCAGCGATCGGCTGGGCGTGCGGGAGTCGATCATCGGGCGCATGCGGCGTGCGGGTGGCAGCGGAGCGGTCCGCAGCGACGAGAACGGCACCGAGGTGCACCTGCGGATCATGACGGGCCCGCTCCAGGATCGCCCGGCCGCGCGGCCGGCACCCGCTCGGGAGGAACAACGTGGCTGACAGCATCCGGGTCGTGATCGTCGACGACCACTCGATCTTCCGCTCCGGCCTGCGTGCCGATCTCGACGCGGGCGTCGACGTGGTCGGCGAAGCGGCCGACGTGCCCTCCGCCATCACCGTGATCGGCGCGACACAGCCGGATGTCGTGCTTCTCGACGTGCATCTCCCGGGCGGAAGCGGCGACGATGCGGCCGGCGGTGAAGCCGTGATCCGCGGTTCGGCACCCACCGGCGCACGGTTCCTCGCGCTGAGCGTCTCGGATGCGGCGGCCGACGTGGTGCGGGTGATCCGTGCGGGGGCCAGGGGCTACATCACCAAGGGCTCGTCCGGCATCGAGGTCAGCAGCGCGGTGCGGGCGGTGGCCGAGGGAGACGCCGTGTTCTCGCCGCGACTCGCCGGCTTCGTGCTGGACGCGTTCGGGGCGGTCTCCGGAGAGACCGCCACCGCGACCGACGAGCTCGACCGGCTCTCGGCGCGCGAGCAGGAGGTCATGCGCCTCATCGCCCGCGGGTACGCCTACAAGGAGGTGGCGTCGGAGCTGTTCATCTCGATCAAGACGGTCGAGACGCACGTGTCATCGGTGCTGCGGAAGCTGCAGCTGTCGTCGCGGCACGAACTCACCGCATGGGCGTCGGAGCGGCGCCTGCTGTGAGCCGGCTCAGGGCTCGGCCGGTCAGGCCGCGAGCCACAGGCCCTTCTGGTCCGTCGCGATGGTGAGTCCCGCGGCGACCGTCTCGTCGTCGCCGATCCTGGCGCCGCGGACGATGCGCGCTCCGGCGCCGATGTCGGTGCGGACACCCACGTAGGCGTGATCGCCGATCGCCGCACCGTGGCCGACGTGCGCGTGCGCGTCGACGAACGCGCCTTCGCCGATCACGGCATCCTCGTCGATCCAGGCGCCGCGGGCGATGGTGGCCCCGGCGCCGACGCGCGCCCCCGGTTCGATATACGCACCGGCCTCGATGTGCGCTTTCGGGTGCACCTTCGCGCCGTGCGCGACGAGACCCCGGCCGTTCGCGTGCTTGCGATACCGCAGCGTCGCGCCCTGGTCGTTCTCGATGTCGACGTAGTTCTTGCCCACGATTCCTCCCGTGCTCCGGAGTTCTCCGGATATATCAACAACCACGGCAGCGGCGGATTCATTCCCGCGGATGGATGTGGTCAGCGCTGGCAGGAGGGGCACCAGAAGGTGACGCGCTCGCGGGTCGGATCGGCGCCCTGCTCGCCGCGTCGGATGAGGGTTCCGCAGCGTCGGCACGGGCGTCCGGCGCGACCGTACACCCAGGTGCCCTGACCTGGGCGATCGATGCCGGTGAAGGTGCGGTGGCGGCGGTCGCGATTGGCGCGGATGGTGCGGACGCCGAGATCGATGAGGGCGGACACATCGACGTCCGGCGTCGGCGTGGTCGGCAGGATTCCACGCAGGAACAGGAGTTCCGCAGCGTACTCATTGCCGAACCCCGCGACGTTGCGCTGATCGAGGAGCGCGACATGGATGCTGCGCGTATCGGCCCCGAGACGCCTGACCGCTTCGGCCGCGTCCCAGCTGTCGGCGAGGGGATCCGGCCCCAGGTACCCCACGAGCTGGTCCTCGTCGCGCGTGGCGACGACCTCGATCTCGGCGATGTCGACGCCCACGGCTTCACTCCGCGGTGTGCCGACGACGGCGCGCACCTTGAACGCCGGGTGCCGCCACTTCTCTCCCGGGCGGTACGTGAACCAGGCGCCGTCCATGCGCAGATGCGAATGCAGTGTGCTGTCGCCGATGCGCATGAGCAGATGCTTGCCGCGGGGAACCACGCCGTGCACGGGCTGCCCGGTCAGATCGAGCGTGGCGAACCGGGGGACGCGGAGGTCGAAGCGGGTGACCTCCGCACCGGCCAGCGCTTCGTCGAGGCGTCGGGCCGTGCGGAAGACCGTGTCGCCCTCGGGCATCAGGAAGCCCCGAGGGGCGCGGGCGGGGGCGGCGTCGGGGTCGTCGTCGTGGGCAGCGCAGCGGTTCCCGTGCGGGTGAGCATGTCCCGCGCGAGCATGGTGCTGCCGGCGACGGCGGCGGGCATGATCGCGACGGCGCCGCCGGGGATGAGGAAGCAGAGCTGGGTCGCGACACCGAAGCCGAGCACCCGTGCGCGGCTGCCGGAGAACAGCACGGCTCGGTCGGCGGGGTTGAGGTCGCGGGCGTCGAAGGCGCGGCCCGTCAGTTCGCGTGCGAGCAGTCGACCGGTGAACACGACACCGGCGATGGGGCCGAGGAATCCACCGACGGCCGGGATGAGGCCGATCAGCAGCACGAGGACCGCGATCAGGATGCCGAGCAGGACCAGTCGGAGCCCTTCGCCGAGGGCGCTCCAGAAGCCGCCGCCGTCGGCAGGGGGAGCGTCACCGAGATCGACCTCGACCGCGTGCCAGATGCGCTGATAGAACGGGTCGCCGATCGTCAGGGTCAGAGCGCTGAACACGACGCTGGCCAGGGCGAGCGCCGCCGCGACGATCACGAAGCTCACTGCGGACCGCAGCAGTCCGCGCCACGGTTCGAGCCACCCCTCGGCGAACGGCGTCAGCCAGGTGGAGACCGACGGCAGCGAGATGATCAGCGGCACGAGTGCGGCAGCGAGCAGGATCAGCGCGATGATCGCGGGGATCAGTCCGAGCACCATGAGGCCCGGCCGCGTGCGCCACAGGCCGAATCCCCGCAGCAGCGTACGGATGCCGGCGGCGAACTCTCGGATCATGGCTTCCAGCGTAGAGGCATCGCTCAGACGACCTTGCGGAGGGTGTATCCGCGCGGCGTCGCCACGAAGCCGGCCTCCTGCAGGGCGAGCGCGAGTGCGGTGCCGTAGACCCCCTCGCCGTTGATCTTCTCGACGGTGAGGGTATCGAGGCGTCGGCTGCGCGCGGTGGCAGCGAGGTCGGCGGTGGCGGCACGCAGCACGTCGACGTCATCGCTGAACGACAGCACCGTGCGGCCACCGCGTTCCAGGGAGAGCACCAGGGTGCCGTCGACCAGGACGACCAGACCTCCCGCCTTGCGCCCGGGGCGGTGCGACACCCCGTCGAGCTTGGGCCAGCCGAGCGCCGCACCGTAGGGGTTCGCGGGGTCGGTCGCGGCGAGGGTGACGGCCGTGCGGGGTGGTGGATCGGCGAGGCCCGCGTAGGTGCGCAGTCGGTCGACGGTGCCTGAGGCGGCGAATTGCGCGGCGCCGAGCTTCTCGATCACGTAGCCGCGGCGACAGTGCCCCGCCTCTTCGAAACCGGCGAGCACTCGATAGGCCTGCGCGAAGCCGCCGGGCACGCCTTCGGCCTGCACGGCGCCGCGGGTCACGACGCCGTAGCGGTCGAGCAGGAGGCCGGCGGTGACGGTCGCCCGACGGGAGGGATCGGTCTCGAGTGCGGGCAGCAGCGACCAGCGTCCGCCGATCGACGCGGGCCGCGGTGCGGCGGATCCGGTGAAGGACACGCCGCGGTAGGTGCGGGCACGGGGGGCGCGGCGCTTCACCTTGTGTGCCTGCGAGCCGCCGGCGAGAAGAGAGCGGATCGGGGCGAAGGTGTCGTTGGTGACGTAGCCCGACCACGTCAGCGACCACAGCGCCTCGAGCACGGACTGCTCGTTCTCGGCCGCGGCCATCTCTTTCAGCTGGCCGGCGAAGTAGGCGCCGCCGACGTCGAGGGCGATGAGGATACGTGATTCCAGGGAGTCGGAGGCGATCTCGGCGTCGCGCTCCGGGAGGGTGAAGGGCGCGATGTCGGCGGGATGCAGCGACACCCAGCCGTCGCGCCCCGGAAGCGTGCCGTGCCCCGACCAGATGACCTCGCCGGCGGCCGTCAGCTCATCCAGCATCCCGGGGGAGTAGTCGCGCACGCGGGAGGGGAGGACCAACGATTCCCAGGCGCTCGCGGGAATCGGAACACCGGCGAACTGCTCGATCACGCTGAGCACGCCGTCGACGCCGTCGAGGGGGCGACCGATGTGCTGCCAGTCGGGCAGGAATCGGGCGTACGCCTCGGGGGAGACCGGTTCGACCGATCCACGGATCGCGGCGAGCGAGCGCATCCGCAGGCGGCGCAGCACCTCGGTGTCGCACCATTCGATCGCATCGCCGCTGCCCGCCGCCTCCGGCAGGAAGTAGCCGCTCGTGATCCGCCCCGCGGTCTCGAGGCGCTGCAGGGTGTGCCGGGCCACCGCGGCGCCGAGTCCGAACCGGGCGGCGATGGCATCCGTCGTGAACGGGCTGTGCGTGCGGGCATGGCGGGCGACGAGGTCGCCGAGCGGGTCGGCGACGGGTTCGAGGAAGGCGACAGGGACACCGGTCGGGAGCGCAGCGCCCAGGGCATCGCGCAGGCGTCCTGCATCTTCGATCGCCGCGACCCGGCTCGTGCCGGCGATGGTCACGGGGATCGCCCGGCGCGCGGTGATCAACTCGTCGAGCAGGGCGGCTGCCGAGGTGTCGACGATCGAGTCGGGGTCGAGGCGGGCCGTCGCCTCGTCGGCGTCGAGGGGGCCGAGCATCCGCAGCAGGTCGGCGACGCCCTCGAGTCCGCGCGCTCGGCGATCGGGGTCGAGACGCTGCGCCTCGCGCTCGAACTGGGCGATCACGTCGGGGTCGAGCAGTTCGCGCAGCTCGACCGTGCCCAGCAGCTCGCCGAGCAGTGCGGGGTCGACCGAGAGAGCGGCCGCTCTGCGCTCGGCGAGAGGGGAGTCGCCCTCGTACATGAAGGCGCCCACGTAGCCGAACAGCAGGTCACGGGCATACGGCGAGGGCTGGCCGGGCTCGGTCTCGACGAGGCGGATGCGGCGGTCGGCGATCGACGTCGCGAGGGTGCGCAACGAGGGGAGGTCGTAGACGTCCTGCAGCACTTCGCGCAGGGTCTCGAGGATCACCGGGAAGGTCGGATGGCGCCTGGCCACCTCGAGCAGCTGAGCCGACCGCTGTCGCTGCTGCCACAGCGGGGTGCGCTTGTTGGGGTTCATGCGGGGCATGAGCAGTGCCCGCGCCGCGCACTCGCGGAAGCGGGAGGCGAACAGGGCGGAGCCGCCCACCTCTTCGGTGACCAGGTGTTCCAGCTCGTCGGGCTCGAACACGAACAGCTCTGCGCCGGGCGGCTCGGCCTCGGCGTCGGGGATGCGCACGATGATGCCGTCGTCGCTCGCGACCGCCGACCCCTCGACGCCGAGGCGCTCACGCACCCGGGCGTTGATCGCCAGCGCCCAGGGTGCGTGCACCTTCATGCCGTAGGGGGAATGCAGGATGACACGCCAGTCGCCGACCTCGTCGCGACCGCGTTCGACGGTGAGCGTGCGGTCGGTCGGGAGCGTGCCCGTCGCTTCGCGCTGCTCGGTCAGGTGCGCCATGAGGTTCGCGCGCGCCTGCTCGTCGAGTCCGGCGTCGATCAGTCTCTGCGCCGCCTTCTCGGGAGTGGCCGCCGACACCTCACGGGAGAACGCGCCCAGAGCCTCGCCGAGCTCGAACGGGCGGCCGATCCCGTCGCCGTGCCAGAACGGCACCTTGCCCGGCTGCCCGTAGGCCGGGATCACGTTGACGCGGTCGTGGGTGATCTCCGCGATCCGCCAGCTCGTCGTACCGAGCGTGAACACGTCTCCCACCCGCGACTCGTAGACCATCTCCTCGTCGAGCTCGCCGACCCGCGCGCCCGTCGATTCGCCGGCGACGAAGACGCCGAACAGGCCGCGGTCCGGGATCGTGCCGCCACTGGTCACCGCGATCCGCTGTGCTCCCGGTCGCCCGGTCAGCGTGCCGGCATCGCGATCCCACACCAGTCGGGGGCGCAGCTCGGCGAACTCGTCGGACGGGAATCGACCGGCCAGCAGATCGAGCGTCGCCTCGTAGGCCGAACGAGGAAGAGCCTGGAAGGGCGCCGACCGGCGAACAGTCTCGAACCACTCCTCGACCCCGATGGCTCCGAGGGCGCTCGCGGCGACGGTCTGCTGCGCGAGGATGTCGAGCGGGTTGCGCGGCACCTGGATCGCCTCGATCTTGCCCGCGAGCATCCGCTCGGTCACGATCGCGGTGTGCAGCACGTCGCCGCGGTGCTTCGGGAAGAGCGCGGCGCGACTGATCTCGCCCACCTGGTGACCGGCGCGGCCCACCCGCTGCAGACCGGAGGCCGCCGAGGGCGGTGCCTCGACCTGGATCACGAGGTCGACCGCTCCCATGTCGATGCCGAGCTCGAGGCTGCTCGTCGCGACGACGCAGCGCAGCACGCCGGACTTGAGCTCTTCCTCGACCTGCGCGCGCTGCTCCTTCGAGACCGAACCGTGGTGCGCCTTCGCGAGCACGGGATCGGCACCTGCGGTCGCTCCGGCCTGCGCCCTCATGGCGGCGGGTACGGTCGCCGCCGGAAGTTCGACGCCGATCCGCTCGGAGTAGATCTCGTTCAGACGCCCGGTGAGGCGCTCGGCGAGCCGACGGGAGTTGGCGAACACGATCGTCGAGTTGTTCTGCAGGATGCGGTCGACGATCGCCTCCTCGACGTGCGGCCAGACCGAGCCGGTGACCTCGGAGTACTCGGCATCGGCGGCATCCCCCGGCACACCGGGAGGGGGCGGCGGGTTGGTCATGTCATCCATCGGCACGACCACGCCGAGCTCGAAGGTCTTGGATGCGGGGGGCGCGACGATCTCGACCGGAGCCGAGCCGCCGAGGAACCGGGCGACCTCGTCGATCGGGCGGACGGTGGCCGAGAGTCCGATGCGCTGCGCGGGAGTCTCGATGCCGTTCGCGCGGCGCAGCGCGTCGAGACGCTCCAGGCTCACGGCGAGGTGCGCGCCGCGCTTGGTGGCGGCGACCGCGTGCACCTCGTCGATGATCACGGTGTGCACGCCGCGCAGCGTCTCACCTGCGCGGCTCGTCAGCATGAGGTACAGAGACTCGGGGGTCGTGATGAGGATGTCGGGCGGGTCGGACACGAGCTTGCGTCGGTCGCTCGAGGTCGTGTCGCCCGAGCGCACGCCGACCGTCACCGCCGGCGCCGGGACTCCGAGCCGTCTGGCCGACTGTCCGATGCCGATCAGGGGCGAGCGGAGGTTGCGCTCGACGTCGACGCCGAGTGCTTTCAACGGAGAGATGTAGAGGATGCGCGTGCGTGGCTCGCCCTTCGCCGGAGGGGCGGTCTCCGCCATGCGCTCCCGGAACACGCTGTCGATCGCCCACAGGAACGCCGACAGTGTCTTGCCCGACCCGGTCGGTGCCACCACGAGCGCATGCTTGCCCGCGGAGATCGCATTCCAGGCGCCTGCCTGCGCCGGCGTGGGCGCGGGGAAGGCCCCCCGGAACCAGTCCTGCGTCGCGGAGGTGAAACGGTCGAGCACGTCGCTCATCCCTCCATCTTCGTCGAGGCCGGGGACATCGGGGTCGTGAACGATGTCGGCGGAAGGCGGGAGGTTCGCATGCGCACACCTCCCGCGACCGCGAAGCGACGGCTTTCGGCGGAGGTCGTTCCCCTCACATCGCGACGGCGAAGGGGCGTCGTACCTCGGTACGACGCCCCTCGACAGTGGGCACTCCGGGCCGACGCGACCGGGTTCCCTCCGCTCATACCGTCTCCCTATGCCCACCGAGAACACCACCCCTCCGTCCGCCGGAAACGCTCTCCGCATCGTCGCCTCGATCGTCGGAAGCCTGCTCGTCGCCGTCGCGCTGACCATCATCTGGGTCGCCCGTCTGAGCATCGACCGCGTCCTGTATGTGAGCGGACTCGGAGCCGACGGCGAGCCGACCGCGGGATGGTTCGAGCTCGCACTGCTGCTCCTCGTCACCGGTGGCTTCGCTGTGGCCTGGGCCTCGCGCGGGCTGCGTTCGACGGTGCCGTGGTTGAGCATCTGGTCGCCGTCGTTCTCGGTGGCGATGGCATCATCGCTGTTCCTGGTGGCCTCGCAGGTCACGTGCACGACCGGGTGCCCGCTGCCGGTGGGGCCCGCGTTCACCTGGCAGGATCTGGTGCACACCACGGTCGCCGTGCTCGCCTTCGCCCTGGCCGCGTTCGCGATGCTGCAGGTCTCCTTCGTCGAAGGTCGGCGCACGCTCCGGGTGCTCTCGCTCGGCGCGGGCATCTCGACGGCCGTGATCGCCGCGGCGGGAGGCATCCTCTCCCTGCTGCAGTTCCGCACGGACATCGGCAGCATCTTCGAGCTCGTCGCGACCACCATCGGCATGGGGTGGCTCGCGATCCTCGGAATGGACACGGCGGTCGCGCAGCGGCGTCGACGGGTGCGGCGCGAGACGTGGAAACCGGTGGCGCCGACCCTCGACTCGCATCAGAGCACCGCGCGTCGCACCGCGACGGGTGCGCTCGTCGCCGTCTCCCGCTGAGGAACCCGACGTGCGGTGCGTAGAGTCGTCACATGCGAGAGTCAGCATCCGTCGGCGAGAGCGGGGTCCGGTCGGTGGACCTGCCGCGGCCGCCGGGGATTGTCCGGCGGTTCTGGGGAAACCACCCCTGGCTCTTCGACGGTCTGCTCGCCTTCGCCTACCTCGTCGTGAGCGTGTTCTGGGCGGTCGTCGCTCCCCTCTCCTCGGGCGACTGGTCCCCGCTCGCTCCGATCGTCGTCCCTATCGTGCTGGGCGTTCTTGCGGCGGGAGGACTCCTCTTCCGCAGGCATCGGCCGTGGCTCACGTTCGCGGTCTTCGCGGTCGTCGCGGTCGTCGCGCTCATCGCCGACACGCCTGCCGAGCCGATCGGCGTCGGCTTCGCCCTCTACGCGCTCTTCGTCTACCGCTCGAATCGCAGCGGATGGGTCGCCTTCGGGGTGACGGTGCTGGCCGGGGTCGTGGTGCTCCCCGCTCTCGACTGGCTGCGCCGCGGTGCCCCCGATGGCGGCTTCACGTATGTGCCGGGCAGCCTGCTGTTCCTCGTCGTGATGCTGATCGCCGCGCTCCTCGGAGTCACCGTGGGTGACCGGCGGCGCTACATCGGGGCGATCCTCGACCGCGCCAACCAGCTCGCACGCGAACGTGACCAGCAGGCGCGGATCGCGACGCTGGCCGAGCGCGCGAGGATCACCCGCGAGATCCACGACGTCGTCGCGCACAGCGTGTCGGTCATGGTGTCGCTCGCCGACGGCGCCGGCGCGCTCGCGGAGAAGGATCCGCAGCGTTCGCGCAGCGCCATCCAGGAGATCGGCGAGGTCGGACGGCAATCGCTCGTCGAGATGCGCCAGCTGCTGGGCGCGCTCGGCGACGACGCGGACGACGGCGAGGAGCAGAGCCCGCTGCGCCCCAACCCCGGACTGGCGGAACTCACGGCGCTGGTCGAGACCTTCCGCTCCGCGGGTCTGCCGGTGACGGTGCATATGCAAGGGGCGGCGCCCGGGGCACCGGCGCTGCAGAACACGATCCACCGCATCGTGCAGGAGGCGCTCACGAATGCGCTGCGCTATGCCAAGGACCCGCGTGAGGTGCTCGTGAGTCTCGATTTCCGTGGAGAGGTCCTCGTGATCGAGGTCACCGATGACGGCCGGCAGGGCCCGCCGGCGGTCTCGGTCGGATCGGGCCGCGGCCTCGTGGGCGTGCGGGAACGCGCGCGGCTGGCCGGCGGGACGGTCGACGCCGGTCCGCTCCCCGAGGGCGGATGGCGCGTGCGGGTGGAACTTCCCGAACAGGAGGAACAGGGATGACCGAGGAGAAGATCCGGCTGCTCATCGTGGACGACCACGAGTTGATCCGTCGCGGCATGCGGATGGTGCTCGATGCCGAAGATGACATGCAGGTGGTCGGGGAGGCCGTCTCAGGAGCGGAGGCCGTGCACCTCGCGGCCGATCTGCGACCCGATGTGATCCTGATGGACATCCGGATGCCGGAGATGGACGGGATCGAGGCGACCAGGCGCATCGTGCGGAGCACGCCGTCGAGCCGGGTGCTGGTGCTCACGACCTTCGACCTCGACGAGTACGCGTTTGGCAGCCTCCGCGCAGGAGCGAGCGGGTTCCTGCTGAAGAACACCCCGCCCGCGCAGCTGACCGCCGCGATCCGCGCGATCGCCGCCGGTGACGCCCTCGTCTCGCCGCGCGTCACGCGGTCGATGCTCGACCTGTTCGCCACCCGTCTTCCCCGACAGGCCGAGGCGGTCGATTCACGGCTGGACGTGTTGACCGAACGCGAGCGGGATGTCTTCCTCGCGATCGCCAAGGGATACAACAACACCGAGATCGGCGAGAGCCTGTTCGTGTCGGAGTCGACGGTGAAGACCCACGTCGGCCGCATCCTGCTCAAGCTCGATCTGCGCGACCGCGTGCAGGCCGTCATCCTCGCCTACGAGGTCGGCCTCGTCTGACGGTTCCGGTGCGACGACGGCGCGCGCCGAGGAAACGGAGTCCCGGCGCGCGTCGTCGTCTTCCGCGCGTTGTCGTCCTCCCGCGCGTCACTGCTCCAGCGAGACCTCCTGGAGCGCGCCGTCGGCGTCGATCTGGAGTGTCAGATCGAGGTCGAGCCGCCGCAGGAACGCATCGTCGTGACTCACGATGAGCACGGCCCCGCGATAGGCGCGGAGGGCGTCGACGAGCTGGTCGACCGTGTCGAGGTCGAGGTTGTTCGTCGGCTCGTCCAGCACCACGAGGTGGGGTGCCGGGTCGGCGAGCAGCAGCTTCGCCAGCGCGACGCGGAAGCGTTCGCCACCGGAGAGGGCGGCGACCGGTCGCTCGGCGGTGGCCCCTCGGATGAGGAACCGCGCGAGGCGGTTGCGCAGCTCCTTCTCCGGGACGTGCGGCGCCGCGGCCGCGATGTTCTCGAACACCGACCGCGCCTCGTCGAGGCCGTCGACCCGCTGCGGCAGGTAGCCGATCAGGTCGGTATGGGCTTCGGCATGCAGGGCTGGCCGTACGGAACTCAGGACCTCCGTCTCGGATCCGCTTCCTTCCCGCCCCTGCGGCCCGACGGGAGTCATTGTTCCTGAGCTGTGAACGCCGGTGGCGACCAACCGCTCCAGCAGCGTGGTCTTCCCCGCGCCGTTGCGTCCGATCAGCGCGACCCGCTCCGGCCCCTGGATCACCCACGCGCGTTCGTGATCGCCGACCGTCGCGATGCGGCGGCTGCGCGACACCTGCGGGTCGGGCAGCTCGATCTTCATCGACGAATCGGAGCGTACCCGTCGCCCGGCCTCGTCGAGCACCGAGCGCGCGGCATCCTCCTTCGCTCCGACCTCGGTGCGGAGCCTGCCGGCCGATACCTCGGCGGCCATCTTCCGGCCGTGCGCGACGATCTTCGGGACCCGCTTCTCGATCTCCGCCTTCTTCGCCGTGCGCGCGCGGTGGGCGAGCTTCACCTCGGCTTCGATCCGCTGCCGTTTCTCCTTGCGGAGCACCTGGGCGGCGGTGACCTCGGCCTGCTTCGCGGCATCCTGCTCGGCGTCCAGCCACGCACGCCATTCCGAATACGGACCGCCGAAAACGCTCAAGGTCTGGGCGTAGAGCTCGGCGGTGTCGTCCATCAGCTCGAGCAGCGACAGGTCGTGGCTGACGACGATGAGCGTGCCTTTCCAGGCGCGCACCATCGCCGCGAGCTTCGCCCTGGCGTCACGGTCGAGGTTGTTGGTCGGCTCGTCGAGGAGCGTGATCGGTGCGCGGCGCAGGCGGATGCCGGCGATCGCCACGAGCACGGCCTCCCCGCCGGAGAGCTCTCCGACCCTGCGGTCGAGGAAGTCCGGCGCGAGACCGGCCTCCGCCAGGGACGCCTCGGCGCGCGCCTCGATGTCCCAGTCGTCGCCGACCGCGTCGAAGTGGGCGGGATCGACGTCGCCGGCGCTGATCGCCCGCACGGCGTCGAGCGCCTCCGACACTCCGAGAAGCTCGGCGACGCGGCGGTCGACGTCGAGAGTCAGCTGCTGCGGAAGGTACGCGACCTCGCCGGATGCCGTGACCATGCCCGAGGTCGGTTCGAGCTCGCCGGCCATCAGCCGCAGCAACGTCGACTTGCCCGCGCCGTTGCGACCGACCAGTCCGGTGCGTCCAGAGCCGAATGCGCCCGAGACGCCGTCGAGCGCGACCGAGCCGTCGGGCCAGGTGAAGGTGAGCCGGTCGAGGATGACCGACGCGTGAAGAGTGGTGGGAGTTGACATGAGTGTCTCCTGTCGAGTGCGAGGGTGCACTGACACCGAGCCTCTGCCGGGCCGTGACACGCGTCACAGGATGCGAGAGGAGAGGGTCTGCCGTGGAGTCGGCGATCGTCGGGTCAGCGCGCGGAAGGAAGAGCGCGGAGGCGACGGATCAGATCAAAGGACTTCCAGACACGGCGGACAGGACTCCCCGACGATACCCGGGGCTGTCAGGATCGCGCAACCCCCGGGCGTGTCGGACATCCGTCGTGCGGGGGATGCCGTCGAGCCGGCGGATCCGTACCGTGGAGTCATGGCAGATCAGAATCCGAGTCCGCAGGAGTCGCGTTCGCGCATGGGCTTGGGCGTGGGGCTCGCGCTCGGGGTGGCGATCGGAGCGTCGATGGGTGCCGCCCTGCAGAACTGGGCGCTCGGTATCGGGATCGGAGTGGCGATCGGTGTCGCGCTCTCCGTCGCCATCACGTCGGGCGGGGGTTCCCGCCCGGGAAGACAGCCTGAGGGCGACCCTGATGACGACCCTGACGACGGCCCTGACAGCGACGGCCCTGACGGCGACGACACCGACGACGGCCCTGACGGCGATCCCGGCGCTTCCGCGGAGAAGCCCGACGAGAAGCCCGAGCTCTGATCAGCCGGTGGTGATCCCCTCCAGCCACTTCGTGAAGAACCGGTGCACGTCGGTCAGCTCCTCTTCGGAGATGCTGTGGGTGAGTCCGGTGTACACGCGACCGGACAGCTCGGAGTGCGCGGGCAGCCACTGCGCGGTGTGATCGATCAACGCGGGCGGGATGACGTCGTCGTGCGTGCCCCGACCCCAGAACACGTGCGGGCGCAGTTCTGCCAGCGACTCGTCGTTCGGCAGCTCGCCCGGTGCCGCATACCCGCTCAGGACCGCGACGGCCCCGAAGCGCTCCGGGGCCAGGCGCAGAGCCTGCAGCGACACCGCCGCGCCCTGAGAGAAGCCGAGCAGGGCGACCGAGGGGGCATCGGCCGCCGCGGTGTCGAGCCAGCGCAGAAAGGCCTCCGCGGCGGCGGTCACGGCCTCGGAGCTGCGCCCGTCGAGCCCCTCGATCGGATACCAGGAACGCCCGGGCATCGGCCACGGCGGTGCGAGGGGCGCGGCCACGGACGCCACGGCGATGCCCTCGGGGAGGTAGGGGACGAGGCCGAACAGGTCGTGCTCGTCGGCACCGTAGCCGTGCAGCAGGACCAGCAGTGGCATCCCCGCGCGGTCGGGGGACGACCATCGGGTCGCGGTGTCGTCGATCGTCAGGTTCTCGCTCACACCGTCATCCTGCCAGGGGCGACCGACGTGCGCGCGGTGTCGGTTCGCAGAAGCGGCTGGTAGAAAGGACACATGGCCGTCCGCACACCTGATCCCGATCCGGAGCCCGATGACGACGGTCTCGGCGACTTCCCGGATTCGAACCGGCCCGCGCCCGACGCGAATCCCGGCTGGCTGAGCGAGTTCGAGCTCGAAGAGGCTCGGCGCCGTCTGCCGATGCTCTACGTCGAGGCGATCCCGGTGCGCACCGACGGCTCCGGCCAGGTGATCGAGATCGGCATCCTGCTGCGCTCCACTCCGATGGGCGAGATGACCCGCACGATCGTGTCCGGTCGCGTCCGCTTCGGTGAGACGATCCGCGACGCCCTCTTCCGCCACGTCGAGAACGACCTGGGCCCGATGGCCTTCCCGCTGCTGCCGCCGCAGCCGCTGCCGTTCACGGTGGCCGAGTACTTCCCGATCCCCGGGGTGAGTGCGTTCCACGACGATCGGCAGCACGCCGTGTCGCTGGCGTTCGTGGTGCCGGTGACGGGAACGTGCGAGCCGCGTCAGGACGCTCTCGAGGTCACCTGGTTCTCGCCGGAGGCCGCCGGCTCCGACGCGGTCGCCGCCGAGATGGAGAACGGCCGGGGCACGCTCATCCGACAGGCTCTCGCGAGCCTCGGTCTGCTGCGCTGACGTCTTCTGCGCCGACGTTCGCGGAGGGTCAGGCCGTGGTGAGCCGGGCGAGTTCGGCGACGAAGGCGTCGACGTCGGCTTGCTCGGTGTCGAAGCCGCACATCCACCGCACCTCCTTGCGCGCCGCGTCCCAGTCGTAGAAGCGGAACGAGTCGCGGAGCTGGTCGGCGACGCCGTCGGGGAGCGTGGCGAACACGCCGTTGGACTGGGTCGGCTGGGTGAATCCGACGCCCCGGATGGAGCCGTCGGCGATGCCGGCCTCGATCTCGGAACGCAGACGGGCCGCCATGGCGTTGGCGTGCTGGGCGTTGCGCAACCAGAGGTCGCTCTCGAGCAGGGCGATCAGCTGCGCCGACACGAACCGCATCTTCGACGACAGCTGCATGTTGAACTTGCGCGAGTACTTCAGTCCGTGGGAGGCCTCGGGGTTCAGCACGACGATCGCCTCGCCGAGCATGGCACCGTTCTTCGTCCCGCCGAAGGTGAGCACGTCGACACCCGCGTCACGGGTGAACGCGCGCAGCGGCAGGTCGAGGGCGGCAGCGGCGTTCGAGAGGCGTGCGCCGTCGAGGTGCAGCTTCATGCCGCGCTCATGCACGTGGTCGGCGATCGTGCGGATCTCTTCGGCCGTGTACAGCGTGCCGAGCTCGGTGGTCTGGGTGATCGAGACGACCAGCGGCTGCGCGCGGTGCTCGTCGCCCCAGCCCCAGGCCTCGCGGTCGATCAGCTCGGGGGTGAGCTTGCCGTCGTCGGTGGCGACCGTGAGCAGCTTGAAGCCGCCGATCTTCTCGGGCGCCGCAGCCTCGTCGACGTTGATGTGCGCGGTGGATGCGGCGATCACCGCGCCCCAACGCGGCAGCATCGACTGCAGGCCGGTCACGTTCGCGCCGGTGCCGTTGAACACCGGGAACGCCTCCACGCCCTCGCCGAAGTGCTCCTGGAAGACCTCCTGCAGGCGCGCGGTGTACGCGTCCTCGCCGTAGGCGCTCTGGTGGCCGCCGTTCGCCGCGACGATCGCCGCAAGGATCTCGGGGTGGATACCGGAGTAGTTGTCACTGGCGAAGCCCCGGATCGCGGGGTCATGCTGGATGCTCACCTCCCCAGCCTAATTGTCCGGCCGGTGCTCGCGGTGCGACGACGATGCTCTGTCCGGAGAGGGGCTTCCGGATGTCGGAGGCCGGTCCTACCCTCTTAGGCATGCAGCGCACCGCAGCGAAGAGGGCCTTCGCCAACGTCCTCGTCAACACGCTCATCGCGAACGTGACGACGAGCTTCCTGTGGTTCGCGCTCACGTTCTGGGTCTACATCGAGACGCAGTCGGTGCTGGCCACGGGCATCATCGGCGGTGCCTACATGCTGTTCGTCGCGTTCTTCGCGATGGCGTTCGGCACGATCGTCGATCGAAACCGCAAGCACACCGTCATGGTGATCTCGAGCGTCATCTCGGCTGTCGCTTTCATGGTGGCCGGGGTGCTCTACCTCTGGCAGCCCGAGGCGGCCCTGCTCGACCTGGGAGGACCGTGGTTCTGGCTGTTCTCTGGCATCATCCTGTTCGGCGGAGTCATCGAGCAGCTGCGCAACATCGCGCTGTCCACGACGGTCACCCTGCTCATCCCCGAAGAGAGACGTGCGAACGCCAACGGCCTGGTCGGCACGGTGCAGGGCATCGCCTTCCTCGTCACGAGCGTGTTCTCGGGACTCTCGATCGGCTTCCTCGGCATGGGGTGGACGCTCGCGATCGCGATCGCCGCCATGGCGCTCACGTTCGTGCATCTGCTGTTCGTACGCATCCCCGAGGGCAATCCGGAGCCCGACCCGAACGCGTCGAGCGCGCTCGACTTCCGGGGGAGCGTGCGGGCCATCCGGCTGGCTCCCGGCCTCTTCGCACTGATCATCTTCTCCACGTTCAACAACCTCATCGGCGGCGTCTACATGGCGCTCATGGATCCTTACGGGCTGACGCTCTTCGACGCCCAGACCTGGGGATTCGCCCTGGCGTTCGCGTCGACCGGATTCCTGGTCGGCGGGGGACTCGTGGCCAAGTTCGGTCTCGGTCCGAAGCCGATGCGCACGATGCTGCTCGTGGTCATCGCGATGGGGCTGCTGGGCTCCGTGTTCATGCTGCGGGAGTGGTGGCCGCTGTATGTGGTCGGCATGTGGGTGTACATGGCGCTGGTGCCTCCGGTGGAGGCGGCCGAGCAGACCGTGATCCAGAAGGTCGTGCCGTTCGAGCGGCAGGGGCGCGTGTTCGGAGTGGCCGCCGCGATGGAGGCGGCAGCGGCCCCGATCACCGCATTCCTGATCGCACCGATCGCCGAGTTCCTGATCATCCCGTACATGGACACGGCGCAGGGGCAGCGGCAGTGGGGGTGGCTGCTCGGCGAGGGAGAGGCTCGAGGCATCGCGCTCATCTGCCTGTTCGCCGGACTGATCATGGTCGTCGCCGCCACCCTGGCCTTCTTCACCCGCTCGTATCGCAAGCTCACAGAGCTGTACGCAGAGGCTCCGGAGCAGGAGGTCGCGGGGGCGGAGGAGGAGATCTCGGACCGGACACCGGACGATGACGAGACCGAGCCCGTCGTGACCCGGCGTGCGGACGCGCCGCCCGTCGTGCCGGGGATGCCCCCCGAATCCGGGGGACCGCGTCGGTGATCCCGGGCGGAATCAGGCCACGTCGAACACCCGGTCATTGAGCTCGGCGGCGTCCGCATCCCACAGCGCGACGATCCGTGCAGCGAGCACCTCGGCGTCGAGCGCCTGGGCGCGGAACACGACGGATGCGGCCCGCAGTGGCTCCCCGGCCTCGCGCGACGCCTTGGCATACCCCTGAGCGACCGCTCGGGCCCAGGCTTCGCTCGCGGCCTTGACGGCGGCGTAGTTCGCCCCGCCGGCGAGGGGACGTGCGACGGCGGTCGAGGAGACGATCGCGAAGCGTCCGGCCGCGGAGGCGCGCAGGGCAGTGTCGAACGCCCGGCTCGTGGCGCGCACGGCTTCGAGTGCCGGCAGCAGTGCGGCGAAGTCAGCGTCGGATTGCCCGGCCAGCCCTCCACCACCGCGCCAGCCGCCGACCAGCGGGACCACCGCATCCACGGGGCCGATCCGCGAGGCCACGGCGGTCATCGCGTCGAGGGAGGTCGCATCGGCGACCTCGACCTGAGCCCCGGCATCTGCGAGTTCCCGCAGGCGCTCCGCGGAGCGGCCGGTGGCGATGACACGGGCATGCGCGGCGACCAGTGCGCGTGTGGCGGCGAGGCCGGCGGCGCTGGTCGCTCCGGCGAGGATGACGGTGCGTCCGGCGGCGTTCGAATCGGTGCGTTCAGCCATGTGTCCACTCTTCCGCGTCGTCGGGGCTTCTGCGGCCGGAACCCGCGGAGAGATCCGCAGAACAGGTTCCGGCCGCAGCGCGGTGCGCCCCAGCGTCACACTCGGAACGCGCGCGGTGCGCGCGTGGTCTTCATCCTCAGTCGTCGGTACCGCGGATGCCGACAGTCGACTCGATGACCGGCTTCATCTTCTTGTCGAGGGTCTCGAAGAACATCGACAGCGGGAACTCGTCGTCCATCACGGCGTCCGTGTAGCCCTTCGGCGCACCGGCGAGGATCTCGTCCGAGAGTCCGCGAGCCCACTGCGATGCCGGGTGCGGGGTGAGCGTGCCGCGCACCAGTTCGTATGCGGCGAGCCAGTGCGCGACCTTCGGGCGGTCGATCGAGTGCCAGTACAGGTCGTCGATCGCATCGCCCAGAGCCACCACGGCATCGGGCACGTTGTCCCAGTCGAACGCCAGAGCGGTGTCGGTCCAGTGCAGCACGCCGCGCTGGTGCAGCCATGCGAACAGCAGCTGCCCGCCGACCGCGTCGTAGTTGCGGGTGCGGGTGCCCGTGATCGAGAAGCGGAAGATGCGGTCGAAGATCACCGCGTACTGCACGAGGTGCGCGTAGTCGTGCATCTCCTGCTCGGTCGCGGTGAGCTCCTCGCCGGCGTCGATGCGTGCCGCGAGGGCGCGCTCGATCTTCACGGACTCGCGGAACGCCGTCATGTCGCAGCGCATCTCCTCGAGCGAATAGAGGAAGAACGGCATCCGCTGCTTGATCATGAACGGGTCGAACGGCAGGTCTCCACGCATGTGGGTGCGGTCGTGGATGATGTCCCACATCACGAACGTCTTCTCTGCCACCTGCTGATCGTCCAGCATCGCGGCCGCGCGCTCCGGCAGGTCGAGGTTGGTGATCTCGGCAGCGGCACGGGTGACGCGACGGTAGCGGGCCGCCTCGCGGTCCTGGAAGATCGCGCCCCATGTGAAGGACGGGATCTCGCGCATCGCGACGGTCTCGGGGAACAGCACGGCCGAGTTGGTGTCGTATCCGGGCGTGAAGTCGACCAGACGCAGCGAGACGAACAGCTTGTTGCCGTAGTCGCCCGCTTCGAGCGCCGCGATGAACTCCGGCCAGATCGTCTCGACGATCAGCGCTTCGACCAGGCGGTCGCTCGATCCGTTCTGCGTGTACATCGGGAACACGACGAGGTGACGGATGCCGTCGACGCGGTGCTGCTGCGGCTGGAAGGCCATGAGCGAGTCGAGGAAGTCCGGCACGCCGAAGTCCGAGGCGGACCAGCGGTCGAAGTCGACCACGGAGGCGGCGAGATACTCGGCGTCGTGCGGGAAGGCCGGGGCGAGCGCGTGGATCGCGGCGGTGATGGCGCCGACCAGCTCGCGGGCCGCGGCATGATGAGCGGCGTCCGGGATCGAGCCGTCCTTGATCTGCATCTCGCGGATCGCGATCGCCGCGTCCTTGAGCTGTGCCCAGGCGGTCGACTGCTCGGCGATCGATGCGTCCTCGACGACCTCGGGTTCGCCGACGATGGCCTGAACAGCGGAACTGTTGGCGGAAAGAAGGGACATCGGGACCTCCGATCGGAGCTTTTAACGGAAAGATTCCTGCACAAACGGAATCCTGACGATAATCTTACAGCCATGGATGACTCTGTCGACCGCGCGATCCTGACCGCGATCTCCCGTGACGGCCGTGCCACGCTCTCCCAGCTCTCGGATGCGGTGGGGCTGTCGGTCTCGGCGGTGCAGTCGCGCCTGCGTCGGTTGGAGACGCGGGGAGTCATCTCCGGATACCAGGCGATCCTCGACCCCGAGCAGGTGGGCACGCCGCTCTCGGCGTTCATCGAGATCACCCCGCTCGACCCGGCGCAGCCCGACAACGCGCCCGAGCTGCTGGAGCACCTGGACGCGATCGAGGCATGTCACTCCATCGCCGGCGATGCCAGTTACATGCTCTTCGTGCGGGTTCCGTCACCGCGTGCGCTCGAAGAACTGGTGCGCGACGTGCGGCTCGCGGCGAACGTCAGCACCCGCACGACCGTGGTCCTGCAGACGTACTACGAGCACCGGCCGATCATCCCGGTGGGCTCCACCGAGTAGTCGGACGAGCGGGCGTCAGAGCATCGCGCCGACCATCGCCTCGCCCAGCGGCGTGCGCAGATGCAGCATCCTGGCGCCGTCGCGTTCGCTGGCGATGAGACCGCCGCCCCGCAGCACCGAGAGGTGGTGCGATGCCGTCGATATCGCGATGTCGGCATCGCGTGCCACCTGCGAGGTCGTGCGGGCCGTGCCGGCGCCGAGCAGGATGGCCGCTCGGGCCGGCCCCAACAGGGCGCCGAGGGCGTCGGCGATCTCGGTGGCGTCGCGGGCCCATCCGGCCGTGACTCCCCGGGCGGGATAGAACAGGGTGGGCTGTGCCGGCGGCTCGGTGAGCACCATGCATCCCCATGACGACATGACGGACGGGACCAGGACCATGCCGCTTCCCCGGCAGTCGACCTGTTCGCTGTGGCGGCGCAGCGAGACGCGGACGGCACCGGACCCCCAGGTCACCTGTCGGTGCAGATCGCCGGCCATGCCGGCGATGCCCGCGCTCGCCATCGTGCGTGTGCGGACGGCGATGTCGGCGCGCAGCAGCCGGTCGAGCTGCGGCCACACCGGGGCGAGTGCGGCGTCCCACACGGCGCCCCACGCGTCGGCGATCAGGCTGCGGGCGCGGGCGGGGTGATCCCGCATCTCGCGGAGAGCCTCTCGCCGGGTTCCGCTCGACCGCGCCACCATCTTCCCGAAGTCGACGCGCATCGGGCCGAGGGATGCGGCACGCAGTTCGTCGAGCTCGATCTCGGGCGTGAGGTCCCAGCGGGGCGTGGTCGTCAGGAAGTCGGGCAAGTAGCCGTCGTCGCCGATCACAGTGGCGAGCAGCGCGACGTCGTCGCGGGGGAGGCGGTCGCGCACGGAACGCAGCCACCCCCATTGCAGGGGGTGGGCGGTCGGTCGCCGTAGTACCCGTACCGCGTGCGCGAGCTCGTGTCCGGGCGAGATGCCGAACCGCACCGCCTCGACGTCACCCGGGCTCAGGTGGAACTCGACGCGGTGATCGGGGTGCTCGACGCCCTCGATCGGGCCGGAGTTTCGATCCACGTCGAAACTCTAGGGACTCTTCGCGAGTCTGTCGAGACTGGTGCCATGAACAGCACATCACCATCGAACGGGGTCGTCTCCGGGGCGGACATCCGCATCGGTACGGGCGGCAGCCGCAGGTTCGTGGGAGCCGAGCACGGCGCCGAGGTGTCGTACTTCTTCGTCGAGAACCAGCCGGGGGAAGGGCCGGGGCTGCACTGGCATCCCTATCCTGAGACCTGGGTCGTGATCGAGGGCATTGCCTCGATCGCGGTGGGCGAGGAGACTTTCGTGGCCGGGGCGGGAGACACGGCCACCGGGCCCGCCTTCATCCCGCACCGCTTCACCAACGTGGGGGACGGGGTGCTCCGCATCATCGGCATCCACGCCTCCGCCACCATCATCCAGACGTTCCTCGATGAGGACTGACCACAGGAGCACCGATGTCCTTCCAGGCATACCTCGACAACATCGAGACCAAGACCGGCCTCACCCCGCGGCAGTTCATCGCGCTCGCGACCGAGAAGGGGTTCGACCGCACCACCAAGGCGACGCCGATCGTCGCGTGGCTCAAAGAGGACTACCAACTCGGTCAGGGGCACGCCATGGCGCTCGTGCACGTGATCACCAAGGGCCCGCAGATCAGCGACAAGCACGTGGGCACGGGCGGTGCCCACGCAGACGCGTCCGACACTCTGTGGCTCGACGGCAAGGACAGCAACCCGAACTCCTGATGGGCCCTCACGCTGAGGTCGGGCATCGCCCCGGCCAGTAGGATTCCCTGCGTGGCAGCATCCTCCCAGCGCAAGAAGAAGACCCCGACCGCGAAGCGCACCCCGGTCCGCACGAGCGGCAACCCGGCGAAGCGTCCGGCGGTCGAAGCGGGCCCCGTGACGGCCTCCGACTGGGTCGGGGCCGCGCGTCTTCGCACCCTTCCTCTCGCGATCGCGCCGGTCGTGATCGGCACGGGAGCCGCGCGCAGCACCGGGCCCGAGTTCCACTGGGTCATCGCGCTCGCCTGTCTCGCCGTCGCGGTGCTGCTGCAGATCGGCGTGAACTTCACGAACGACTACAGCGACGGCGTGCGCGGCACCGATGCCCACCGGGTAGGGCCCGCGCGCCTGACCGCATCCGGGCGGGTCGCGCCGCGCACCGTCCTCATCATCGGGCTGGTGTTCTTCGCGCTCGCCGCGCTCGTCGGGCTGGCGATCGTCGTGCGCACCGGACAGTGGTGGATGCTCGCGGTGGGCGCCGCCTGCATCGTGGCCGCCTGGTTCTACACCGGCGGCAAGCGGCCCTACGGCTACTACGGCCTCGGCGAGGTCTTCGTGTTCGTGTTCTTCGGGCTCGTCGCCACCCTCGGCACGACCTGGGTACAGATCTTCGCGCTGCCGCAGCAGGCGTGGCTCGGTGCGATCGCGACCGGTCTTTTCGCCTGCGCCGTGCTCCTCGCGAACAACCTGCGGGACATCGATCAGGACCGCGAAGTGGGAAAGCGCACGCTGACGGTGCTGATCGGACGCCGGGCCACCCAGGTGCTGTTCACCCTCTTCGTGATCGCGCCGTTCGGGATCGCGGCCTTCCTGGCGTTGGCGTTCCCGATCGCATGGATCTCGCTGCTGGCGCTGCTCGCAGGGCTCCCGGCGATCGCGATCGTGTGGTCCTACCGGCAGCCCAAGGAACTCGTGACCGCTTTGGCGCTCACGTCGCTGACGTCGCTGCTCTACGCGGGCGCCCTCTTCTGGGCGTTCGTCGGCTGAGCGCAGCCGGGGCGCTCAGGCCCTGGCGTCGCCGTCGATCGGGTCGTTCGACTCGTCGATGACCTGGTCCTCGGCGTCCGCATCGGCCTGTCCGGCGGACGAGCGGCTCTCGCGGCGTTCCTGCAACCGGGCGGAGGCGTCGGTGAGGGGCGCACGCAGGAACAGCATCGAGATGCTCATGCCGATCAGCGCGGCGAAGATCGCGGCGAGCCACCAGAACTCTCGGAAGATCGGGAAGAACACCCAGAGGATGGCGAGCGGGACGAGGAACGCCAGCAGCCGCAGCACGGTGTAGACGAGGAAAGGCGCGGGCTTCTTCACCCCTCCAGTCTACGTTCGCTGCGGACGGCCTCCGTCGCGGGTGCTGTCGTCGGTCCCGTCGTCGGTGCTGCGGGGGATGCCGAGTCGGGGGAAGGGGATGCCGCGCACCACGCGCCGCCACGGATGCTCGCCGAGCGACCACAGCAGTCCCGCCTCGAGGTCGAGGGCGAGGTCTTCGCATCCGACCGGCAGCGGCACCGGAGTCGGCGCGAGCGCCTCGCGCCGGCCGCTCCAGAGCGTACCGGGGTGCATACGGTCGGATTGCGACACGAAGTGCCGATCGCCCCAGCGGACGGCCCCCTGCATCCGCGGGATGCCCGGGGTGAAGCGATCGACCTCGGTGAAGTCGTCCTCGGCGCTCGCGGGGACGATGAACTCGCCGATCCGGCCGCTGTCATCCGTGCGGTGCTCACCGATGAGCACTCGCGGCAACGACGCGCCAGCGTCGTCGAACACGCGGCCGAGGTACGAGCAGCGCAGCGCGATCGGATGCGCGCGGGTGCGTACCGCGATGAGCGCCGTCGTGCGTCCACTGCGACCGCGTGCCCCGGCCAGTCGCTGAGCGAGTGCGCCGTGCACCTGACGGATGTCGGACATGTCGAATTCCCAGACACCGCGTCCTGTGGCCGCGGCGAACAGGCGATCCCCGAACCAGGCGAGCCCGCCGGCGTGGATCCGCGCCGGTTGCAGCTCGCCCTCGTCATCGGTGACCGCGAGCAGGATGTCGATGTGGCGCGAGCGCTCCAGATCGACGAGCGTGACGCGGGAGGCGAGGTGCTCCCCGGAGAGCTCCTGACGGAACCAGCTCACGGCCAGGGTGCGTCGCCCGCGCCACTCGCCGACGTCGACGCCCTGCGGGTACCAGCGCCTGGTCCACGTCCTCGCGCTGAGCCATCGCAGATCGACGGTGTCGCGACGACGCTGTCGCACGGGACGCCAGGTCGATCCGAAGGGCCAGAGCATGCTCCCATCGTCGTCGATGCGTCGCGCGGGTGCGAACCGAACCTCGAAGAGCGCGGCATCGCGGCGCGCAGATTCCATCATGCTGGCATGTATTATGTTACCGGAGGTCGATTTCGTCTCTGGGAACGAATGCGACGACGAAGAACGTCTCGGGGGAGTCTGATGGGGGTCAGACGACCCCGTGGCCCGCGGGGTCGTATCTGCGATCCTGCATCCCGAACGTGTCACGTTCGGCAGTGCGATGCACTGGGAGGTGTGGTTCCGTTCGGGTGCGGGACCACACCTCAGTGCTCGTCTCCGTGGACACCCATCGTTCACCTCCGCGTCGCCATCCGGCAACGACCGCCTGGCACCATTCCCGGACACCGTCCGTCTCCGGGAGTCCTGTGCGCACACCCTTCGTCACCGTCATCCTGCCCGCGAAAGACGCCGGCGAGTACATCGGGACGACGCTCGAAACGCTCACCCGCCAGTTCGACGATGCCGGAGCGGTCAAGCTCGTGGCCATCGACGACGGGTCCCGCGACGACACCGGCGAGCTCATGCAGAAGTACGCGCAGTGCTTCGATCACGCCGAGGTGCTCCGGAATCCGACGGCGCGCGGGCTCGCGACGGCCCGCAACCAAGGCCTCGCGCATGTCGAGGGCGACGCCTTCTGCTTCCTGGACGGCGACGACTGGATGCAGCCGCGGCGGCTCGAGGTACTGCTGTCGCGTATGCGGGAGCTCGGCTGCGACTTCGTGCGCACCGACCACGTCACGGTGACCGACGGACAGCGGGCGCTCGTCCGCGCACCGCACCCGTGGCGGGAGCGGGTGACACCGCCGCGAGAGGCGATCCTGCCCGAGAACGAGTCGACGATGGTCGACTATCCCTACGCCTGGGCAGGGCTCTTCCACCGCCGGATCATCGACAGCGGTCTCGCGGCGTTCCCGGAGGGCCTGTTCACAGCGGAGGACCGTCCTTGGATCTGGCGACTGCACCTGCAGGCCCGATCGTTCGCTGTGGTCGATGCGCCTGCCCTGCTCTACCGCCGAGGCGTCGCCACATCGCTGACGCAGGTGCACGATCGGCGGCAACTCGACTTCGCCAGGGCCATGAATGAGGTCGTCTCAGTGGTCGAGCAGGACGCGGAGGCGGAGCGCTTCCTGCCCAAGGTCGTCTGGACCGCACTCGCCCTCAGCTCCCACCACCTCGTGCGCGCACGGCGGATGAGCCCACAGCTGCGCACGGAGATGCGATCCGGGATCCGCGACATGCTCCGCCGGCTCCCCACTGATGAGGTGACTGCGGTGCTGGGGCGCTTCGACGGGCCGCGCCGCCGCGTGCTCGCGCGCATCCTCCGACAGGCAGGGAGTGCGGCATGACGCAGATCTTCGCGCTCCACAGCGCCTATGGCCTGGTGACGGCCGTCGCCGGGATCGATTCCGGACTCCTCGACGCGTCCGTCGGCGAGCGCCTCCTGGTTCCCTTCACCTCGTCTCGAGTGCCCGAGACGGTGGTCGGGATCGCGCACGACCCGGCGCTCGGATCTCTGCGTGCGCGGTTCGACCGTATCGAGCCGTGGGAAGACCTGCTCGGGCCCATGCATCCGAGTTCGTGGGAGCCGGCCGATTCCGACCTGCCGATGCTGGAGCGGCTGTTCGCACGCGCGTGGGATCTGGATCCTCACGATCTCGAACTGTTCGTGCAGAGTCCGCAGGTCGCGCCGGCCCGCACACTGATGGCGTTGTTCCCGCAGGCGCGCATCACGATCATCGGCGATGGTCTGATGACGTACTCGCCGATGCGGGTGCGGATCCCCTACTCCGTCGCCGCACGCATCGAACAGGTCGTCTACGCCGATGTCGTACCGGGGGTCCGACCGCTCGTCGGGTCACCCGGTGCACAGGTCGTGCCGGTGCCGCCGCGGGTGTTCGCCGCCGCCCTGCGCGAGACGGATGCCGGTTCCCCCGAGCCTCGGGACGAGGCCGGTCCGACGGTGCTCGTGCTCGGACAGTATCTGTCGGCGCTCGGACTGATGACGGCGGCTGCCGAGATCGATCTGCAGACGCGCCTGGTCGACCGCGCGGCGCAGTGGGGACCGCAGTGCATCGTGTTCAAACCGCATCCGGCCGCTCCGCCGCTGGTGACCGCCGCCGTCGAAGGGGCAGCGGCCCGTCGCGGCATCGACTTCGAGGAGTATCGCGGCCCCCTCCCCGCGGAACTGCTCGCCGAGCGACTGGACGCGGTGGCGGTGGTCGCCGGGTTCTCCACCGCGCTGCCGACCGTGCATGCGCTCTTCGGCCGGGCGATCGGTTCGGCGGGAAACGACACCGTGCTGGCCGCCCTGACGCCTTTCGAGAACAGCAACCGGATTCCCGTCACCCTGGTCGACGCCCTCACGCGTGAGGACTCGCCCTATGCCGATCCTGCCCGACTGCAGCTGCTCATCGACGCGGTCGGCTATGCGATGCAGCCGGAGATCGCCGGCCACCTGCGGGGTCGGGCCGAGGAACTGCTGCGTGGCCTCGACGCCGACGAGCGTGCTCGGTACTTCACGCCCCGACGGCTCGCCGAGCTGCGGCTGCCCGGTGCGCCGGCGGAGAACGCCCTGCGTCGTGCGCTGCGTCCTGCCGGGGGAGTGGGCAGGATCGAGGAGTGGCGCCTTCACGCCCTCGGGGCCAGGAGGCGGGCAGGGCGTGCGTGGCGGGCGCTACGCGGACGATGACGATGGCGACGACGAGGATGTGGACGATGGACGAGCGGAAGCCCCTCACGGTGGCGATCATCCCGGCGCGCGGGGGATCGAAGCAGGTGCCACGCAAGAACCTGCAGCGCGTCGGCGGTGTGCCCCTGGTCGAGCGTGCGGTCCGCGCCGCGGCCGCCGCACCCGGCATCGATCTGGTCGTCGTCTCGACAGACGATGACGAGATCGCTGCGGTGGCGACGTCGGCCGGCGCGCGGGTGGTCCGTCGCCCCGCGGCGCTCTCCGGTGACACCGCGACCTCGGAGAGCGCGATCCTGCATGCATTGGACGACCTCGAGGTGAACGGAGCCGCCGTCGGCATCGTGGCGTTCCTGCAGGCGACCTCGCCGTTCATCCCGAGCGATGCGCTCGCTGACGCCGTGGAGGAGATCCGCGCCGACCGCGCCGACAGCGTCTTCTCGGCTCACGAGACCTATGCGTTCCTGTGGCGGGAAGGGGAGGGGAGCGAGGCGGTGGCGATCAACCACGAAGCCGCGCACCGCCCGCGCCGACAGGACCGCGAGCCGCACCACCTCGAGACCGGCGCGTTCTATGTGTTCCGTGCCGCGGGCTTCCGCGAGAACAGGCACCGCTTCTTCGGCAGGACCCGCATCGCGGCGGTGCCGGAGTGGACGGCGATCGAGATCGACGATGCGGATCAACTCCGCGTCGCCCGTGCGCTCGCCCGCCTGCACGAGGCCCCCACGCCCATCGTGGTCCGCGCGGTCGTCACCGACTTCGACGGCGTGCACACCGACGACACCGCGATCATCGACGCCGACGGCGGTGAACGGGTGCGGGTCAGCCGGGAGGACGGCATGGGCGTCGCCCTGCTGCGCCGAGCCGGCGTGCCGCTGCTGATCCTGTCGACCGAGGTGAATCCGGTGGTCCGCGCTCGCGCCGACAAGCTCAGGGTCCCCGTGCTGCACGGCATCGACGACAAGGAGACGGCGCTGCGCAACTGGGCGCGCGACAACGAGGTGCCTCTCGGCGACATCGCCTACCTCGGCAACGACGTCAACGACCTGCCGGCGATGCGGATCGTGGGGTGGCCGGTCGCGGTCGCGAACGCGCATCCGCTGGTGATCGAAGAGGCCCGTGTCGTGCTGCGTCGCAGAGGTGGAGAGGGTGCGGTGCGGGAGCTGATCGAGCGGGTGTTGTCGAGCTGACCGATGCCGGTAACCCGGCGGTCGCCCGGTGTTCATCCTCGGCCCGTATCCAGGAAGGAGGGGTAGCACCAACGCTCGAACACCGGAGGAATCATGACTGTCAGCATCGGCTCACGAGTGATCGGCGGAGGGCGTCCTGCCTACGTCATCGCAGAGATCGGCCTGAACCACAACGGCGACGTCGACATCGCGAAGAAGCTCATCGACGTCGCGGCCCGAGCCGGTGCCGATGCCGTGAAGTTCCAGAAGCGCACTCCGGAGATCTCGACGCCGGAGCACATGCGCGACGTTCCGCGCGAGACGCCCTGGGGTGTGATGAGCTACCTCGACTACCGCCGTCGTGTCGAGTTCGGGCGCGACGAGTACGTCGAGATCGGCGACCACGCCACGATGCTCGGCCTGGACTGGTTCGCCTCGCCGTGGGACGTTCCCAGCGTCGCGTTCCTCGAAGAGTTGAACGTGGTGGCCCACAAGGTCGCCTCGGCCAGCCTCACCGACACCGAACTGCTGATCGCGCTGCGGGAGACCGGCAAGCCCGTGATCCTCTCCACCGGCATGTCGACCATCGAGCAGATCGACCGGGCGCTCGACACGCTCGGCACCGATCGGGTGGTCCTCATGCATGCGACGTCGACCTACCCGCTGGAGCCGGAAGAGGCGAACCTGCGGGTGATCGCGACGCTGCGCGACCGCTATCCCGGCGTGCCCGTCGGCTACTCGGGTCATGAGCGCGGACTGCAGATCTCTCTCGCCGCCGTGGCCATCGGAGCCGTCGCTGTCGAGCGCCACATCACCCTGGACCGCACGATGTGGGGATCCGACCATGCGGCCTCGCTCGAGCCGACGGGCCTCGAGCACCTCGTACGCGACATCCGGGTGATCGAGCGTGCGACCGGCGACGGAGTCAAGCGGGTGTTCGACAGCGAGCGTGCGCCGATGGCGAAGCTGCGCCGCGTTCCGGCATGACGGCGGCCACCGGCATCCGCGTCGTCGCCATCGCGGATGCCGACTCGTTCGTGAAGTGGGCCGCCTCCCTTCTCGGTTCCGTGCCGGGTGTGCGCCCGCACCTGCTGCTCGTGCGCACACCGCTCACGGCCAGCGCCGAGCAGCAGCGCACGGCTCTCGCCGGCACGACGCTCAGACCGGATGACGTCACCCGCATCGGGTTCGCGCAGACGGAGGCCTGGCTGGCCGGACAGCGCCCCGACGTGGTCCTGCTCGCGGGGCGCGGACCGTTCGTGCGGCTGATGGGACGCGTGATCGACGCGTTGGAGCATCGACCGGTCACGGTCTCGGGACTGCCCGGCATGGCGATCCCCGCCCAGCGCGGGGCGCTGGATTATCGCCGCCACACCGATCTGCTGGTCGTGCATTCCCACAGGGAGGTGCGGGCCTTCGAAGAACTCGGCCGCCGCATCGGGGTGCAGACGCCGGCGGCGCTCGCCACCCTCCCGTTCGCCCGGCGGCGGCAGCGCATGCTGCGTCCGGAGCGCGTCGGCATCGATGCGGTGGCGGGTCGGCGAGCCGGTCTTGCCGCGCGGGGCGGTGGCGTCGCGGTCGCCGAGCGCCCTCCGCGGCCTGCCCCGGTCAAGCCACCGGCGACCGACGTCGTCTTCGCCGCGCAGGCCCTCGTTCCGCTCGCGAAAGACCAGCGGGCCGAGATCGCGGCCATGCTCGTGCGGGCGGCCGAGGCCGAGCCGGGTCGCCGTGTGGTGGTGAAGCTGCGTTCGCGGCCGGGGGAGTCGGAGACCCACCTCGAGCGCGAACCGTATGCGGGGCTGCTGCCGTCGCGCCTGCCGCCGAATCTCGTCTTCTCCTACGACTCGATGAGCACCGCGCTCGAGACGGCCGCGGGCCTCGTCACGGTGAGCTCCACCGCCGCCATCGAGGCCACGGCTCTCGGTGTGCCCGTGATCGCCCTCGACGCGTTCGGGGTGAGCAAGAACCTGCTGAACACGGTGTTCGTGGGAAGCGGGCTGCTCGGCGGTCGTAGCGAGGTCGTGGCGGGGCGCTTCCGGCATCCGCACCCTGACTGGCTGCGCGACAACTACTTCCACCCCGATGGCGAGTCGACGTGGTGGGAGCGGGTCGAGCAGCTCGTGGCGCTGCGGCGTTCCGGGGCACTGCCGGCGCGGCGGGTGCCGTCGGCCCGCGGCGGATCACTGCACGAGGCCTGGCATCGGGCGAGTGTGCTCGGCGCGGAGGATCGCACGATACGAGGGACGGTGGCGCTGGCCATGGGCGCGCCGGCGACCCGAGCGCTGGCCGCGGTGCGCGGACGCCGACTGCCCGCCGACGGGGGAACCTGGGCGGACGCGTTGACCGACTACACGTTGGAGCCGAACCCGTTCGACGACTCCCTGCGCCGTTGAGCCGCGGTCCTCAGGCGCTGCCGAAACCCAGACGCTTCGTTCCACCGTCGGGGTGTCGCGCCACGACGCGCGGATGATGCGCCACTGCGTCTGGGTTTCGGCATGCCCGCAGCGGCGCACCACCGGGCGCGGTCAGTTGCTGCGACGGATCGCGCGCACTCCGACGATCAGTCCGACGACCGCGACGGCGAGCGCCGAGACCCAGCCCCACAACACGGTGACATCGCCGAGGTCTCCCGCGAACAGGGCACGCTCGGCCTGGACGACCCAGTTGACCGGGTTGACCGAGGCGACGACCCGCATCCAGTCGGGTGCCGCGTCCAGGGGCAGCAGCATGCCGGAGAGGATCAGCAGCGGGAAGATCAGCGACTGCTGCACACCCCAGAACAGCCACTCCCGATCCTTCGTCGCGAGAGCCAGCGAGTACGACAGCGAGCCGAGACCCACTCCGAACACGGCCAGCAGTGCCAGGCCGATGAGCAGACCGGGGATGTCGGCCGCGAATCCGAACGGCCAGGCGATCAGCACGATCACCAGAGCCTGCACGACGATCGGTGCGATCTCCTTGAGGGCGCGTCCGACCAGCAGCGAGGACCGGGCGAGCGGGGCGACCAGGGTGCGCTCGTGCGATCCGGTCATCATCTCGTACTGCAGGTTCGACCCGGTCGACCCGGTGCCGAACAGCACGATCATCACCAGCACGCCCGGCACGAACCACGCCAGCGTCTCACCGGCCGGCTGTCCGGAGTCGCCGATCAGCAGGGGCGCGAACAGCCCGAGGAAGATGAGCGGCTGCAGCAGGCTGAAGATCAGCGTGAACGGGTCGCGGAGCACGGGCTTGAGTTCGCGCGTCAGCACGTTCCGGGTGTCGCGCGCGAGGTTCGGGCGCACGATGGTGTCGTTGACGGTCATGAGAGGACTCCTGTCGTGCTGTTCTCGGAGGCGGGGCTGTTCTCGGGGGCGCCGGGAGCGGATGCTTCGCCCGTGGCATCCGCGCCTTCTCCGGCATCGCGGAGGGTGCGGCCGGTGAGGGCGAGGAAGACGTCATCGAGCGTCGGCGGTACTCCTGTGGCCCGACGGACCAGGATCCCGGCGGCGTCGAGTTCGCGCACGATCACCGGGAGCAGCCGGTCGCCGTCCTGCACGGCGAGGGAGATCGATTCCCCGTCCGCGGTCACCGGCGCCGGGCTGAGACGGGCGACCACGGCGCGGGCGCTCGCCGCCTCGGCGGCATCCGCGAATCCGAAGGTGAGCACGTCGCCGGCAAGGGTCGCCTTGAGGGAGGCGGCGTCGTCGTCGGCGATGATCCGCCCCTTGTCCATCACCATCACCCGCTCGGCGTAGCGGTCGGCCTCTTCCAGATAGTGCGTGGTGAGGAAGACGGTCGTGCCGTGCTGCGTGCGCAGGTCGAGGATGTGCTCCCACAGGTTCGCCCTGCTCTGCGGGTCGAGTCCGGTGGAGGGCTCGTCGAGGAAGATGAGGGGAGGTGCGTGCATGAGTCCGAGCGCGATGTCGAGTCGGCGCTTCTGGCCGCCGCTGAGCTGCTGCACACTGCGGGTCGCGAAGGACGTGAGATCGAGGGAGTCGATGAGCTCGTCCGCTCGCCGGGCGCTGTCCCGACGCGACATGCGGTAGAAGGCGCCCTGGCTGAGCAGCTCGTCGCGTACGCGCTGCGAGAAGCTGCCGCTCGTGAGCTGACCGACATACCCGATGCGTGCGCGTACCCCGGCCGCGTCGGAGCGGATGTCGTGGCCGACGACCCGCGCATGGCCGGAGGTGGGCGGGATCAGGGTGGTCAGCATCCGCAGAGTCGTCGATTTGCCGGCGCCGTTGGGACCGAGGAAGGCGACGAGCTCTCCGCGCACGGCGGTGAAGGAGACATCGGTCACGGCGTGGACCGGCGTCTTCTTGACGGTGAAGACCTTGGTCAGGCCTTCGGTCTCGATGAGGGATTCGTTCATGGGAGCGAGCGTAAGAACCAATGCGGACAGATCCTGTCCGCATATTCTGACAATCTGAGACGCATGACCGACACCACCTCCCGTGCCCTCGCTCTGCTCAACCTGCTGCAGACGCACCGGCACTGGCCGGGGACGGAACTCGCCGCCCGGCTGGGAGTGACCGAGCGCACCGTGCGCCGCGACGTCGATCGGCTGCGCGAACTCGGCTATCGGGTCGAGTCGACGCCCGGTGCCGCCGGCGGATACCGGTTGGAGGCGGGGAGCGCCGTGCCTCCGCTGCTGCTCAACGACGACGAGGCGGTGACCATGGCGATCGGACTCCGCATCGCCGCCACGCAGCAGCTGGTCGGCGGACCCGACGTGACGCTCACGGCTCTTGCGAAGCTGGAGCAGGTGCTTCCATCGGCGCTGCGGCAACGGGTGAACGCGCTCGCCGCATCGGTGCAGGCGCCGCGCATCGGAGAAGGGCCGGTGGTCTCACCCGAGGTGCTGGGGGAGATCGCGCTCGCCACCCGCGACACCGAGCGGCTGCGCCTGCGGTACCTCGACGGGGAAGGGCGCGAGAGCGTGCGCCGCGTCGAGCCGCATGCCCTGGCCCCGGCCGGTCGCAAGTGGTTCCTGTTGTGCTGGGACCTCGATCGGGACGACTGGCGCACGTTCCGCGTCGACCGCATCGCCGCGGTGGAACACACGCGTGTGCTGTTCACCCGTCGCGAGATCACGGAGGACGAGATCGAGGAGCGCGTGCTCGTCGCCTCGTCGTGGTCGCCGCAGAAGGTCGAGGCGGCCGCCGTGATGGAGCTGCCGCTCGCCGAGATGCAGGAGCGCTTCGGGCCGTGGTGGCAGGGTGCGACCGCTGTGGGCGACGACCGCACGCGGTGGCCGTTCGGAGGCTCGGACTGGCGCGAGGCCATGTACGCGCTGCTCTGGATCCCCGAGGGCGTCGAGTACGCGGTGGCGCTCGCCGAACCGCACCGGAGCGAGTTGCGCGAGGCGGTCGCACGGCTGATGCGTGCCCTCGACGCCCCGGAGCCGGATGACGCCGGGTGACGAAGAGGCGTCATCCGCAGACTCATAGGGTTATCCCAGGCAACCATCCTGGCGGGGAAGATCACGGCCGGGTAACGTCATTCCCATCGCGGCGATCCGGGCGGTCCCGGGCCTCAGTTCATACCTGAAGGCGTTGCGGGTTCGACTCCCGCCGTCGCGTCCACTTGAAGCCATCTCACCCGTTCCGGTCGCAGTTGCTGCCGCCTCGACGCACGCAGAACGGCAGGAACTGCGACCGGAACACGGCGGGGGTCCGGCCGGGGTGGGTTCCGCCTCACAACCCCAACTGGTCCAGCCGCTCCTCGAAGCGCACCTGCACGTCTTCCGGCTCATCGCCCTCGGACTCGGCCTATATCGCATCCAGCTCCTTCTGCACCGACTCGGGCAGGGCGGCGAACTTCTCGTCCCACGCGACGACCGGCGTCCAGTAGCCGACGACCTTGAAGCGGGTCGCGGGCAGGGCGAGCTCCTTGCGCAGGTACTTGCGCACGTCGCGCAGCGCCACGGTCTCACCGGCCACCCAGACATAGCCTTCGTCGAGCGGAAGCCGGTCGTCGACGATGCCGCGCACGAGCGGACCGAGCGCACTGGGACCGCGGCCGTTGCCGCCGACCACCCAGGTGACCTCGACGTCGGCGCCCACCTCGAGAGCGACGCGGTCCGCCTCGCTCGGCACTTCGAGCACGACCCGCGTGCGCACGCCCTCCGGGGCCTCGGCGATGATGCGCGCCACGGCCGGAAGCCCGGTGAGGTCGGCGACGAGCACCTGCCACGTGATGCCCTCCGGCGGCGAGTACAGGCCCGTCGGGGAGTTGAACCCGAGCACGTGCCCCGGCTCCGCCCGCGCGGCCCAGGGGCCCGCGACACCTGCCTCGTGGATCACGAAGTCGATGTCGAGTTCGCCGGCGTCCGGGCGCACGCCGCTGATGGTGTACGTGCGCATCGGGGCCTCGGGCGCACCCTCGGGCGTCTCCCACCAGTCGCCCGCCGGCACCGGCAGCGACACCTCCTTCGGGTCGTCGCCGTGCGGGAAGAACACCCGCACGTATTCGTCGCCGATACCGGTGCTGAGGAAGTCGGCGACGCCCTCGCCGCCGAGCGTGACGCGGACCAGGGTCGGGGTGAGGGTGGTCGTGCTGCTGACGATGCCGCGGTGGATGCTCACGGAGTCTCCGTCTCTGTAGGGCGAATCTCTTCGGTGGGGGATGGGTCGGTGGGGGCCGGGTGGGATGTGCTGCGGGTCTGGGCGAGCCAGGAGTCGCGGTAGAGCCCTTCGGTCGCGAGGAGCTCTTCATGCGTGCCGCGCTGCGTCATCCGTCCGTCGGCGAAGACGACGATCTGCTCGGCGGTCACTGCCTGCTGCAGTCGGTGGGCGATGAGCACCGCCGTGCGTCCCTCCCGCAGTGCCGCGATCGCGTCTTCGACGGCTTCGCGGTGGTGGAGCCCCACGTCTGCGGTGGCCTCGTCGAGGATCACCACATCCGGGTCGGCGAGGAAGGCGCGGGCGACCGCGAGCTGCTGGATGCGCCCCTCGTCGAGCGGTACGACGGAATCGGCGGACGAACTCTCGCCCTCTGCGGACTCCTCACGACGCATCGCCTCGACCGCCCACTGCGCCCCGACCGCCCGCAGCGCCGCCGCCATCTCCTCGCCGCTCGCTTCGGGGGCGACGAGGCGCAGGTTGTCGGCGATCGTGCCTCGGAAGTGGTGCAGCTCCTGCGACAGGTAGTACGGGGCGTCTGTGCGGGACGCCAGGTGCACGCTTCCCGACGTCGGCGGGTGATGCCCGGCGATGACGCGCGCCAGCGTGCTCTTGCCCGACCCCGAGGTGCCCACCAGCGCCGCCGTGGTGCCGGGGTCGACCCGCAGGTTCACGCCGCTGATCCCCCGGCCGGTGGTGGGGTAGTGGAACGTCACGTCCCGCACCTCGATGCCCGCGGATGCCGGCGGTGCAGCTTCCGTCTCCGGGCTCTGGGCGGCCGGCGCGGGCGCGAGATCGATGACCCCGACGAGTCGCGCGAGACCGATGGCTGCCCGCTGGATGTCGTCGAGTCCGAAGATCAGCTGTCCGACCGGGCCGAACAGGCGATGGAACAGCAGCGCAGCAGTGGTGACCGCGCCTACCGTGACAGCGCCGGCGGACTGCAGCAGGAATCCGGCGCCGAGGATCGCGGCCAGCCCGACGAGCTCACCGCCGTTGATCCAGCGGAACAGACGATTCGTCACCCGCACGCCCTCGATCTGCATGTGGATCGACGCCACCGCGCGCTCGCGCACCCGCTCGAGAGCGGGCTCCTGCTCGTTGAACGCGGTGAGGGTCTCGATGCCGTCCACCGTGTCGAGCACGGCCTGGCTGCGGGCGGCCTCGCGCACCCGCACCTCGCGGAACACCACACGGGACTTCCGCAGAAAAGCGCGCGTACCGAGGATGTAGAACGGCACGGAGGCAAGCCCCGCGAGCGCCAGCCAGGGATCCAGAGCGGTCAGCGCGACCACCGAGACGCCGATCGCGAACCCCGCGGACAGCAGGGTCGGAGCGACGTTCCCTCCGGCTTCGGCAACGGCATCGACGTCGCCGGTCACGCGGGAGAGCAGATCGGCGCTCTCTCCGTCGTCGACCGCGCTGACGGGCAGCCGCATCGCCGAGGCGAACACGTCTTCACGCAGGCTCGCGAGCATGTCCTGCACCAAGCCGGTGAGCACGCGCACGGCCCACAGCATCACCACAGCTGCGCCGATGGCACCCAGACCGGCCGCGGCGACCCACCCGGCGATGGTCGCGAAGCCGGCGTCGGACGACACGGCATCGACGATGCGCCCCAGGCACGCGGGCATCACGATCCCGAGAGCGGATGCCGCGAGGAACAGCGCGGCGACAGCGGCGGTGCGACCGGGATGCTGCCGCAGCAGCCCACCCACGACGGCCCGCACCCGAGCGCCGGAGGCGATCGGGAGCAGCGCGCCGGTCGAGGTCGAGTCACTCATGGCGTGTATCCGATCCTTCGGAGGGAAGCTCGACGACCCGGTCGCAGGCTCCGAGCAGCACCGGCGAGGTGGTGATCACGATCACGGTCTCGGTGTGCTCTGCAAGGGCGCGGGCGATGTGCGCCTCGGTGATGGCGTCGACGGCCGAGGTGGGCTCGTCGAGCACGAGCACGTCGGCCTCCGCGTGCAGGGCTCGGGCGATGCCGATGCGCTGGCGCTGTCCGCCCGAGAGGCGTCGCCCGGCCTCTCCTACCTCTGACTCCCACCCTCCGACCTGCACCACGGTGTCGTGCAGCGCCGCCATCTCGATGAAGGGCGCGTGCGGCTGGTCCTCCACGCCGTGGCCGCGCACGGCCTCGCGCAGGGAGCCGCTCACGATCGTCTGCCTGTGCGGAGGGGCGACGACCCGACGCCGATACTCGACCGGGTCGAGGTCGGTCAGATCGTGCAATTCACCGTCGATCGCGAGCGCGACCCGGCCGCGGTCGGGTCGGGTGCGCAGACCGAGCAGGCGCGAGAGGGCACGGGCCGTGTCGCTGTCGGCGGGACGGATGCCGAGCAGTTCGCGCTCGCGCACCTCGACGGGCGCGGAGGCGGATCCCGCGCGGAAGGTCAGGACGACGTCCTCCGCCGGTCGTACCGGGGCGGCCGCCGCGACGGGCGCATCGAGCAGGTCGTCGGCGTCGATCACCTCGGCGAGTCGCTTGGCCGAGGCGAGCTTGTGGATCCAGTTCGAGGGGAAGGAGCCCGCATACGCGAGGTAGCCGCTGATGAACTGAGCGAGCCCGAGCACCGTGACCAGCTCGCCGATGCTGATGCGGCCCTCGGAGGCGAACCAGGCCGACATACCTGCCAGCGCGGTGGTCGCGATCGCCGCCAGCGTGCCGCTCACCGCCTCGTATGACGCGAGGGAGCGACCTGCCGCGGTCGCCGCCCGCCGAGAGGTGTCGCTCGCGGCGATGTAGCGGCGCACGGCCTCCTCGCGGGCGCCGATGCCCACGAGCACCCGGAATCCGCTCATGAAGTCGGCGGCGACCGCCCCGGCCTCGGTGGCCGCCTGCTGCTCGACGAGGCCACGGCGTTCCAGCGGGCGCGACACGACCTGCATCACGAGCATCATCGCGATGGTCGAGCCGAATACGACGAGCGTCGCGACGGGCGAGATCACCAGCATCGCGAGACCGGCTCCGATGATCGCGGCGATCGTGGAGCACTGCTGCGCGACCGACCAGGCGACGCCGGCGACCCGATAGGTGTCCGACGTGACGAAGGTGAGTGCCTCGCCGGGGGCCACTGTGCGGCGAGAGAGCCGGGGGCGCAGCATCCGAGAGAGCGTGAGGTGGCGCAGCGCCTGCTCGCCGTAGCCGTAGATCGACACCATGAGGTGGGACGCCGACTGGTAACTCGCCGTCAGCACGAGGAACGTGCCGACCAGGGCGCCGAGCCAGAGGGCGAGTGCTGCGGGGTCGGCGGGGAGCACGGCGCGGTCGATCGTCGCACCGATGATGACGGGGATCGTCGCCTCGGCGAGCGCATGCACGATGAGCAGCGCGGTCGCTCCGGCGAGGGCGATGCCACGCCCCTCCGACTTCAGCGCGATCCCGAAGAGCCTCCGCGGCGTGGGCGTCACGGTGTCCGCCGACCGAGCGGGAGCACCAGCGGCGTCCCGGAGACGGGGTCGGTGATCACTCGACACGGAAGGTCGTACACGGTGTGCACGAGCTCTGCGGTGATGATCTCGCGCGGATCGCCCTGCGCCACGATGGCCCCGTCGCGCATCGCCACGAGGTGCGTCGCGTAACGGGCCGCATGGTTGAGGTCGTGCAGCACGGCGACGAGCGTGGTGCCGCTGCGGTGCAGGTCGGCGAACAGCTCCATCAGGTCGATCTGGTGCGCGATGTCGAGGAATGTCGTCGGTTCGTCGAGCAGCAGATGCGTGGTCTGCTGGGCGAGGGCCATGGCCACCCAGACGCGCTGCCGCTGACCGCCGGAGAGCTCGTCGACCAGGCGCCGCGACAGATCGGTGACCCCGGTCGCGGCCATCGCCTCGGACACGGCGCGCTCGTCGGCGCTGCTCCACGTGCGCAGGGCGCTCTGGTGCGGGAAGCGTCCGCGCCCGACGAGATCGGCGACCGTGATGCCGTCGGGGGCGATGGACGACTGCGGAAGCAGTCCCAGCTTGCGGGCGACTTCTTTCGGCTTGAGCGAACGCAGTTCGTCGCCGTCGAGCAGCACGGCGCCGGTGGTCGGGCGCAGCAGCCGGGCGAATCCGCGCAGCAGGGTCGACTTGCCGCACGCGTTGGGTCCGATGATGATCGTGAACGAGTTGTCGGGAACCTCGAGAGTGAGGTCGGAGATGATCGGGGTGTCCCCGTAGCCCAGCGTGATGTCGCGGGCCTGCAGCGAAGCGGTCAAGGGTGTTCCTTTCAGGTGCGGCGCGCGTACTGGGCAGCGAGCAGCCAGGCGAGATAGAGGCCGCCGACCGACACCGTCACGACGCCGACCGGCACAGCGACGAGCTGGGCCACGGCGTCCGACACCACGACGAGGGCGGCGCCGGTCAGCATCACGGGCACCGTGCCCATCGGGGTGTTCGAGCGGGTGAGGCGCTGCGAGATCTGCGGGGCCGCGAGGGCGATGAAGGAGATGGGGCCGGCCGCGGCGGTCACCAGCGCGACCAGGGCGACGCCGAACACCATCGCTGCGAGACGGGTGCGACCGGGACTGATACCGAGAGCTGTCGCCGCGTCGTCGCCCATCTCGAGCACGGGAAGCGTGCGGGCGAGGGGGAGGGAGAGCAGGGTCACGATCGCGAACACGATCGCCGCCGGGATCAGCTGGTCGAAGCCGAGCGAGGCGATCGAGCCCGCGCCCCAGGTCGCCGCCATCATGGCCTTCTCGACGCTGACCGAGATCAGGATCCACGAGGTGAGGGATCCGAGTCCCGCCGAGACGCCGATGCCGACGATGATGAGCCGGAACGACGACATCGTGTTCTTGCTGGCGAGCACGTAGACGAGCAGCGCGGTGAACAGGCCTCCGACGAGCGCACCCGCCGCCTTGAACATGTAGGTGTTCAGCTCGAAGACGATCATGACCAGCGTCACACCGAACTGTGCGCCGATGCCGAAGCCGATGATGTCGGGGGAGCCGAGCGGATTGCGGGTGAGGGACTGGAAGATGCCGCCGGCGAGGGCGAGGGCTGCGCCGCACAGCACCGCGAACAGCACGCGCGGCAGGCGCCATTCGAACACCACCTGGCGGATGTCGGGGTCGGATGCGGGATCGAAGATCGCTCGGATGACGGCCGCGAAGTCGACCTCGTAGGCGCCGAGGGTCATGGAGAACAGGCCCGCGCCGATGATCACGACGACCAGCAGGAGGCTGACGATGACGGATCGCACCGGGATGAGCGTGGCGATCCGCGCGGTCTCGATCCGGAACAGGCGTCGACCGTGATCGACCGGGGTGAACGCGGCGGGCGATGCCTCAGTGTGGGGCGCGGTGCGGGTCTTCTGGTCGATGCTCACAGGCCGCTCACCCGCTTGCGACGCACGAGCATGATCAGGATCGGGGCTCCGAGGAGGGCCGTGACGATGCCGACGCGCATCTCCCCGTTCGGGAGCACGATGCGGCCGAGGACGTCGGCGAACAGCAGGAAGGCGGGGCCGATGATCATCGAGTACCCGAGCACCCAGCGCTGGTCGGGGCCGGTGAACCAGCGGACGATGTGCGGGATCATGAGCCCGACGAAGGCGATGGGTCCGGCGGCGGCGACGCTGGTTCCGGCCAGCAGGGTGACGGCGATGATGACGAGGATGCGAGTCACGCGCACGCGTGCACCGAGGGCCTGCGCCAGGTCGTCGCCGAGGGCCAGGGCGTTCAGGGAGCGCGCGCACAGGAGTCCGATCAGGAGACCGGCGACGATCAGGGGCACGGCCCAGGTGAGCTGGTCGAGGGTGCGTCCACCGATCGAGCCGACGCCCCAGAACCGCATCACCTGCAGGGTGCTGTGGTCGCGCAGCACGATCGCGGTGGTGAAGCCGGTGAAGGCCGCGCCGAGGGCGACGCCGGCGAGGGTGAGCTTCATGGGGGTCGCCCCCGAGGCTCCGAACGAGCCCAGTATGTAGACGAGCATGGTGAGGACGAAGGCTCCGCCGAGGGCGAAGGGCACGTAGGCGCCGGGGGCGGTGAGGCCGAGCACACCGACGGCGAACGTGACGGCGAAGGATGCACCGGCGTTCACACCGAGGATGCCGGGGTCGGCCAGCGGGTTGCGGGTGAAGGCCTGGATCAGGCCGCCGCACACCGCGAGAGCGGCACCCACGACGATGCCGAGCAGGGTGCGCGGCACACGCAGCTCCATGACCATGAGGTGCAGCGGGTTCTCGTCGTCGTAGGAGAAGAGGGACTGCAGCACGGTGATGGGGTCGATCGCGAGGGCGCCGACGGCGAGCGAGGCGATGGCGGCGATGGCCAGCACCACGACCGAGATGACCAGTCCCGCCACGAGCGTCCCGTTACGGTGCGGGGAGTCGACTGCACGACTCCCCGCACCCGTGTTCGAGACGTCCGTGCCGTCATCCGTCGCCAGGGACATCTCTCGGATCACTTGCCGGTGATGGTGGGCTCGCCCTGGAGCGCCCCGGCGAGGTCGTCGACGTACGTCGGCAGGATGTACTTCAGCGAGAGCACGGTGGGCGCGCTGATGGCCGAGGCCTCGGCGTCGTCGGCGTAGATCACGTACGAGCCGTTGGCGATCGGGTTCCAGCGCGACACGACCTTGTTCTCGACCGTGTACGTGCCCTCGTCGGCGCTGCCGCCCCAGGCCGCGAACAGATCGGCCTCCACGTCGTAGAGGTTCTCGAGGCTGACGCCGGTGTACCAGTTGTCGCCCTCCGCGGTCTGGAGGAAGCTGTCCATCGCCGGGGTCGAGGTGAATCCGAGGGCCTCGGTGATGCGCACGCGGGGGTCGTACTCGAGGTAGACGCCGAGGTCGGTGCCGCCCTCGTTCAGGGTCAGACCCCAGACGAAGGTCTTGTCCTCGAACTCGGGGTGCTCGCCGGCCAGGGTGGTGATCTGCTTCTCTGTCTCGGCGATCAGCTCATCGGCCTTGTCCTCTTCGGACAGTGCCTTGCCGACCGTGCGGGTCATGTCCTCCCAGGTCCCCGGGTTCCAGGGGCCTTCGATGTAGGGGACGGTCGGGGCGATCTCGGTCAGGCGCTCGTACTCGATGTCGGAGACGCCGGAGTAGAGGCTCAGGATCAGGTCGGGCTTGAGCTCCTTGATGGCCTCGTAGTTGGGGCCGTCCTCGAGGAAGGGGATGATCTCGGGGGTCTCGCCGTACTCCTCGGTGACATAGTCCTCGAACCAGGGCTGGTAGCCGCTCTCGCCTGCGCCCCAGACCTCCTCCATGCCGACGGGATTGGTGCCGAGGGCGGCGACGATGTCGGCCGTCATCCAGCCGAGGGTGACGATGCGCTGCGGCTTCTCGGGGATCACGGTCTTGCCGTGGCCGTGCTCGATGACCACGCCGTCTGTTGCGGTGGAGGCGGAACTCGATTCCTCGGGGGTGGACGAGCACCCGGCGAGGGTGAGGGCGGCGGCGACGGCCGCGGCGACGAGGGCCGAGCCTCGGCGGATCTTCGGGCGCGCAGAAGCGAGCGACATGGTTCTCCTTCGGGAAGGGGGGAGGGTGTTGCCGCGTCGACGCGGCGAGAAGTTAGGTAAGCATGCCCTAACAGAACGATGCTAGAACGCGGATCCTGCGCTCAGTGTCGCGGGAGCGACGACTTGTATCGCGGAACCGACAACGACGGTCGGATTCGCCGTCAGGGGATCAGGATCGCCCCGCCGTCACCGCCAGTACAGCTGGTGCGCCGCGTCGGCCTGCACGCGCGCCACGTGCTGCCGGGGAGTGAGCCCGAAGCGCTCCTTGAACGCGGCGGAGAAGGCGCTCGTCGTGGCGTAGCCGCAGCGGTGCGCGGCCGCACCGATCGGAGTGCCGTCGACGATCAGACGCGCCCCGAGGGTCATCCGCACGCCGGTGCGCCACCGCCCGAAGCTCATGCCGACGTCGTTCTGGAAGATGCGCAGGACCGTACGCTCGTGGAGCCCGTGCGCGAGGAACAGCTCGATCGCACTGCGGGGGTCGCCGGGGTCGGCGAGAACGGCCTGCACGAGCGGGGCGACCCGCTCATCCGCCGGCATCGGCACCTCGCCCCATTCGCTCGCGGCCTCGGGAAGCGGCTGCTGCAGCATCTCGATGAGCACCGACTGGATGCGCACGCGCAGGTCGGTGGGCATGTCGTTGATGCCGAGGTGGAGCAGCATCTCCTGCACCGCGCGCGGCACCAGCACCCGTGTGATGTCGTCGATCGGGGCGATCAGCGATGAGTCGGGGATGTACGTGTAGCAGCCGGTCGAGTCGGGTTCGTGATGGGCCGTGTGCGGGGTGCGTGCGGGGATCCACACGCCCTGACCGGGAGCGAGGCGCCACCTCGTGTCCTGCAGGTGCACCCACACCGTGCCGCGATAGCACCAGGCCAGCATCGGGTCGGCGTGGCTGTGCGGAGGGGAGAGCGGGCGGGTGCCGGTGTCCTCGGCGGTGACGACGCCGGTGCCCATCAGATACGGCTCGTTCACGGTCGACGGATACGACGGGCTCGCTGCCCAGTCGTCCTGCCGGTATGAGTTCATTCGTGCTCCGCATGAGGCGGCGCCGACTGCTCGGGAAAACAGGTCCTGCCGCCCTCGCCATGCTATCCGGGTGAGGCGCGATGGCCCCGCGAGGCCCGATGATGGACACATGCCTTCCGCCCATCGCCCCGGTCTGCGGGTCTCGTCGGGTCTCACGATCCCCGAGGCTGAGTTGTCGTGGCGCTTCTCGCGGTCATCCGGGCCGGGGGGACAGGGCGTCAACACCGCGGATTCCCGCGCTGAACTCGTCTGGAATGCGGCGAACTCCGCGGTGCTCTCACCGCATCAGCGCGAGAGGCTGCTCGACCGACTGAGCGGTCGCCTGGTCGATGGAGTGCTGACGATCGCCGCGTCCGAGCACCGTGCCCAGTTGCGCAACAGGGATGCGGCGCGGGAGCGGCTCGTCGCTGTCGTCGCAGAGGCTCTGCGCCCGCCGGCACCACCGCGACGGCCGACGAAGCCGAGTCGGGGGTCGAAGGAGCGCCGGCTGAAGGCCAAGCAACGGCGCACCGACGTCAAGAGTCTGCGACGACGACCTCGCGACGACTGACCCGGCGCCGGAGAATCACCTGGCGAGACGCTCTTCGACAGGGTCCCAGCCACTCGCGAGCACCCGGAATCCCGCGTCCACCGTCTCGAGTGGATCTTCGCTGTCGTTGATCAGCAGTTGCATCTGCAGGACGAATCGGGCGTAGACGCGGATCTCGGCGACCGGCTCGGCGAGCCCGAGCTCGTCGGCGATGGCCGCGGCGAGGGCATCCTCGTGTCGGAGCCACATCTTCGCGGCATAATCGCGCAGGGCGGGTGTCTCGTTGAGGAAGCGCATGAACACGCGGGTGACGTCATCACCGTGCTCGTCGAAGTTCGCCCTGATCTCGGCGGCGAAGAAGTCGTGGATCGCGCGGTTGATCGTGCGTCCTGCGGGCCGGTCGCGCACGGCCGAGACCAGACGGTCGCGCTGTTCGTCGTCCTCGTCGAAGACGAGAGCCTCCTTCTGCGGGAAGTGCGCGAACACGGTCGTAGGGGAGACGTCCGCCGCATCGGCGACCTCGCGGATGCTGACGTTGTCGAAGCCGCGCTCGAGGAACATCATCGTCGCGACGTCGGAGATCGCCTTGCGGGTCGCGGCCTTCTTGCGCTCGCGGCGTCCGAGGGGCTCTGGGTTCGTCATGACAGCAGTCTATCGTGGACCGACTACAAACCTGGCTTGACACCAAAACTGGTATTGGTACACTTTCGGTATGACTTCACCCAATGTCCTCACGCGACGGGATCAGAACCGCGCGTGGATCATGCTCATCGTGCTCACGATGCTCACCGTCATCGGTATGACGGTCGTCCTTCCCGTCCTGCCCTTCGTCGTGCTGCAATACGTCTCGCACGAGAGCGACCTCGCCATCTGGGTGGGCGTGCTCGAGGCCGTCAACGGCCTCTGCGCCTTCCTGGTCGCCCCCTTCCTCGGCCGGCTCTCCGACCGCTTCGGTCGTCGACCCGTCATCATCGTCGCCGCGTTCGGCGCCGCATTCTCGATGGCGCTGTTCGGCATCGGCGGTGCGATCTGGGTCCTCGTGCTCGCGCGCATGATCCAAGGCCTGACCGCGGGAGATCTCCCCGCCCTCTTCGCCTACCTCGCCGACATCACCCCGCCGGAACAGCGGGCGAAACGCTTCGGTCTCCTCGGCGCTCTCACGGGAATCGGCACCATGGTCGGCCCGGGGATCGGTGGTCTGCTCGCCGCGGTGAGCATTCAGCTTCCCGTCTTCCTCACCTCCGCCGTCGCCCTCACGATCGCGATCCTCAGCATCTTCCTGCTTCCGGAGAGCCTCAAGCCCGGCAATCGCATCAGCGCCATCCGGCTGCGTGACGTGCAGCCGTTCGCGGTCTTCAAAGAGGCGTTCGGGCGCAAGGAGCTGCGCGGACTGATGATCGGCTTCGGTCTGCTCGCCCTGCCGTTCGGCTTCTTCGTGAACAACTTCAGCGTCCTCGCGCTGGACTCCATCCAGTGGGGGCCGACGCAGATCGGACTCCTGACCGCGGCCGTCGGCATCATCGACATCCTCATCCAGGGTGTGCTGCTCGGCATCCTGCTCCCGCGCATCGGTGAGCGCGGTGTGATCATCAGCGGCATCGTCGCGCAGATGGTCGGTCTCGCGGCGCTCGCCATCGTCGCGTCGATCTTCGCCCAGCCGTGGGTGTTCATCGTCGGTGCGCTCATGCTCGCTGCCGGCCAGGGGGCATCCCAGGCGGCGATGGACGGTGCCATGTCGAACGCGGTGGGCGACGACGAGCAGGGCTGGCTCGGCGGAGCGACGCAGTCACTGAATGCGGCCATGGGCACGGCCGCCCCGCTCATCGCGGGGGCGCTCTACGCGCTGGTCAGCCACGCCGCCCCGTACTGGCTCGGGGTCGCACTCATGATCGTCGCCGTGATCGTCGTCAGCCGCGCACACATCGCGAACACCGCGAAGCGCCCGGTCACCGATGGCGTGGGAGCGCCTCCGGTCGAAGCCGTCGAGACCGTCGGCTGAGCATCAGGTTGCGGGAGCTGCCGGACGCGGCAGCTCCCGCAGCCGCGTGATCGACGCGAGCAACTCCTCCGGCGTCGTGCCGAGATTCCCGAGTGCCAGTGCCGCCGACGCGCTGAATCCCGCCGAGTCGATCGGGAGGCGTGCCACGTTCGGCACCAGCCCCTTCTCGTTCGTCACCCAGTTCCCGGCGGCGGCGTGCCAGGCGTGCGCGGTCAGCATGGCCGTCGTGGTTCCGCAGAGGGAGACGTATGCGACGTCTCCCGCCTTCGCGCCCTTCACCGCCGCGTTCAGCAGGAAGTCGACCTGCCAGAGGCTCGTGAGGAACGCCTCGCGCAGCGCCGCGGGATAGGGGGTGACGCTCCGTGCCAGACCGACCAGGAGTCCCTCCGGATCGCGAAGCGGCACGCTGGTGGCCACCTCGCCCGCATAGGCGACATCGAGGAAGCCGAGGGGGTGACCCGGTTGGGTGTGGAAGGCGAACTCGCCGCGGACGGCGCGAGCGCATTGCTCTCCGACGCGGGTGACGTCGCGGAGGATGAGGTCGACCGGCACGCCGTCGACGATCAGCCAGGCGCCGCCGTCGACCCAGGGTCCCCATCCGCCGCGCTCGGCGACCTCGACGGGTTCGCCCGTCCACCCGCTCGCCACGCGCGCGATACCGGCGCGGTCGACATCCGAGTCCACGTAGAGCCCCAGATCGATGTCGGAGTCGGGTCGGTGCGTCCCGCGGGCGCGACTGCCGCCCAATGCGACGGCACGCACGCCGGGAACCCGGCTCAGTTCGTCGGCCATCGAGCGGAGGCGGTCTTCATCGAGCACGACACCGATCGTACTCACGTGGTCTCACGCCGTCGGAGAACAGACGCCATCCGGAGATCGACCCACCCGACGCGTTCTCGGGCGGCGTGGGCTCCGTCAGTCCTTCCCGCCCCGTACGAGTTCGAGCCCGGCACCCGCGAACTGGCGCAGCGTCGCATCCGGCAGGAACGCCCGCGTGAGTGCTCCACCGATGCGGGTGAGGTCGCTCTCGTCGCGGAAGAGGAGATACATGGTCTCGTAACGGGGGTGGAACTTCTGCTTGAACCGATGCAGCGACCCGAAGCCGTACACCGGTTCCAGCGCATCGGCCAGCCGGTCGCTGAGGGCGGCGATCATACCGGCATCCGGCGGGTAGTCGTGGGCGAGGGGCGCGCCGGAGAGCGACATGATCTGCGCCCCCTCCTCGGCGAACTGCTTGGCCGAGGAGCCGATCAGATACTCCATGACGGGCCCGAAACCGTCTTCGCGGCGACGCATGAGGTCGAGGGTCCAGCCCCGCACCGCACCGTCGTCGCCGTACACCGGCAGCCAGGAGAGGAAACCGTCGACGTCGCCGTTCGGAGCGAGCGCCAGGGCGAGCCGCACCTCCGGATCCTCGGCCTCGTCGAGGGTACCGAGCGTGAAGCGCATCTCGGGCAGGTCCTTGTCTCCGACCCAGGCCTCCGAGATCGCTCTGAGCTGCTGCTGCACACCCCACGGCTCCGCTTTGAGGTGCGTCATGCGGAAGGTCATCTCCTCGCGACCGGCCTTGTTCAGTGAGGTGCGCACCGAGTTCCAGCGCTTGCCCGTGAACTCCAGCCCCGGCAGGTCGACGATCGTGTCGTCGGCCACGACGATGCTGCGCCAGGTCGAGGGGACGGCCGCCCGCGTGGCCTCATCCGCACTGAAGAAGCAGGGAACGAGGCCGGCGAGCTCCACGGCGTGGATGAAATCGTTCACGGCTTCTGCGCGTGTCTCCGCAGGGCCGATCGGGTCGGCCAGGGCCAGGGCGACGCCGTTGCGACGCTGGTACGCGACGATGCCGCCGGCCACCCGGGCATAGCTGTTGCCCTCCCAGGTGGTCATCCACGAGAGCGTTCCGCCGCCATGAGTGCGCAGCTCGCGCTTCATGTCATCGACGTTCGGAGCGGGCTGGATGCCCAGCTTGGCGCGGCGCTTGGCTCGGAACGCGCGTCGCACCCACACCAGGTACACGAGCATGATGAGCCACAGGAAGCCGTTGGCCATCGCGAGCTCGGTCTCACCGTCCCAGCGCAGATCGAGCTCCGCCTGGCTCGTGATGATGATGAGGGTGAGCACCAGCGCGGCGCCCGAGACGTTGAACAGGCCGAGCAGGATCGCGAGCACCCACGCGAAGCGCCGCCCGCGACGGAGCCCGTTCACGAGCACGAGGATCACGACGAGGTCGATCGCGAGGTCGATGAATCCTCCCGACGCGGGAGCGGTCGGCCCGAAGGGTCCGTCCGTGGGCAGGAAGGTCGTGATGATCTCGACGGCGCCCAGGACGAGGATCGCCACCACGGCGATCAGCCGCTGCTCGCGGACCGTCGTGTGCCGCACCCGCAGCGATCGGTCGACGACGAGGATCAGCAGCACCGCGAGCAGGTGCTCGAGGTCGGCGACCTTGCCCCAGAAGAGCATCGCGATGAACACGAAGCCGAGCAGGATGAGCCAGCCGCGCACCCGCCACGGCGGACGGAACAGGCCGACCGCGGCGGCGATGCACGCCATGGTGCCGCCGGATGCTCCCACGTCGAGCGCCTGGGCCTGCTCCGCCGCCCACGCCCACGGGAACTGCGAGAGCACGTACAGCAGCAGGGCGGTGGCGAAGATCGCGAACAGCTGACCGAGCCAGTAGTAGGCGAGCGCCACGCGCGATCCGCGACGGAACTCCAGGTAACCCATACCCCAGAAGCCTGCGATCGTGAACAGGTACACCCAGGGCTGGTTCACGAAGAACGTGCCGGTCAGGGGCGTCCACCACTTGCCGTCGGCGAGGTTCGGGAGCCCGTAGGCGACTGTCTGGAAAAGTGCGGTGTCCTCGAACGGCGCCCAGAGGCCGCTCCAGACGACCCCCACCGCGATGACCAGCAGCACCATCGTCAGCGTCGCCGGAATGCGCTGGACGACGGCCATCACCGGATGGGGAGAGGGGGAGTGCTCCTCGGTCATGCGCTCAGCGTAGCGAGGGCTGCGTCCGCACGGGCGCGGGCACTCCTACTCCCCGCGAAGCACTCGACGAAGGTCGGCGATCTCGTCGTCGGTCAGACCGCCGCTTCGCAGATAGCCCGCGACGTCGCCGTGGTTGTCGTCGATCCAGTCCATCGCAGCCTCGATGGCGGATGCCGGAGCCTCGGTCGCGAGCGTCTTCAGGGCCGGCGTGAGGGGGACGCCGAGCGAGGTGATCAGTGCGGTGAGGGCTTCGGCGAAACCCCGCGCCAGATTCTTCTCCGTCTGCGTGTAGTCCTCGACGATGGCCTCGCGAGGTGCTTCGGCGACGAGCAGCAGGATCGCGGCGGCGAGCCCCGTGCGGTCCTTGCCCGCAGTGCAGTGGAACAGCACGCCGGGTCGTTCGGTGCGCGAGGCTTCGAGCACCGTCCGTGCGATGGTCGCGAAGGGGGTGGCGCTGGCCGCCAGGATCGAGACGTACAGCTCCTCCAACGTCGGCACCTGCTTCAGCACCTCGGCGACCTGGGTCACCGAGAGTCCCGCTCCGTTGGCTGCAGGGAGCAGCTGCTTCACCATCTCGTCCATCGCGCCGCCCTGCATGGGCAGAGTCAGGAGCGTCACGCTGCCGTCGCCGGGCAGGCGATCCGCGGCGCGTGCGCGTTCGCCCTCGGTGCGCAGATCGATCACGGTGTCGATGCGGAGGTCGGCCAGCGCCTGCATCCCCTCGTCGGTCAGCGCGGCGAGCGCGTCCGATCGGAAGAGCAGACCGGAGGCGAGCGTGCCGCCGCCCGAGGTCGGGATCCCGGCGAGTTCGCGGGCGTTGTGGGTCGTCTGCAAGGCGGTCGTGATGTCGATGGTCATTCTGGCCCTCTCCTGGGTATGCGGCCAGAATATCGGTGCGGCGGGACCGCGCGGCTTCGACACGGAAGCCGCGCGATCCGCCTTTCCACGTCAGCCGTTCACGGCCTTCTCGATGGCCTGCTCGAGGTCATCCCACTCCTGCAACACGATCTTCTCGCCGTCGATGAAGAACGTCGGCGTGCTGTTCACCCCGAGCTTCTCGCCGTCGGCCTTGTCGGACTGCACGCGCTCCGCGGTGGCCGGGTCGGCGATCGCGGCATCGTACGCGCCCATGTCGAGCCCGAGATCCTGGGCGAACCCGCGGAACACCGCGGGGGTCTCCTCGGGCTGCTCGCCCCACTGCGCCTGCGTCTCGAACAGACGGCGGTACATGTCCTCGAAGCGGTCCTGCTGCCCGGCGGCCTCGGCGGCCAGCGCGGCCTGCGTGGAGTTGATGTGCCCGGGCAGGGGGAAGTAGCGGACGACGTACGTGATCTTGCCGTCGTACTTCTCCCTGAGGTCTTCGACGACGGGGTAGAATGCCCCGCACGCCTCGCACTCGAAGTCGAGGAACTCGACCACGGTCACGGCGCCCTCGCCCCCGTCGTCGAGCACATGGGAATCGGTGCGGACGGTCTGCTGCGGCTCTCCGCCCTCCGCGGGCGCGGCGGGTTGCTGCTGGCTGATCGCGAAGACGATTCCGGCGATCAGCAGGACGATGGCGACGGCGATGGCGATCAGGGTCGCTTTGACAGAGTTCTTCATGAGGTCTCCAGACACACGGGTACGACGAGGGGAGGGTGCCGCTTTCGGGCGGCTCGATGCGCGCGTCGGCAGGTCAGGTGCGGGAGATGGAGAGCTGCGTGAGAGTCAGGGCGGGGACGAAGGCGCGCGGACCCGCGCGACTCGGCGACGCCGTGCGCGGGGCGCGGGTGCCGAGCGGTCGGGTGCCCCCGGCGAGCCGGCGGAACAGCAGGACCAGCGCGACGCCGCCGAGCACCGCGAGCAGGCAGATCCCGACACCGGAGCTGAGCACGTCGATCGTGGGCGCTGCTGCCGCGTCACCTGCCGTCGGGGCGGCAGCCGTCGACTCCGAGACGCCGGAGGCGAGACACAGCGTCGCGTGCACATCGGCCGAACCCCGCGAGGTCGACCACGCGCCGACCACGAGCAGGAGCGCGAGGCCGACGGCGGTGATCACCCGGGCGATCAGCATCCGCTCGGCCCGCGCTCGCGGCATCGGATCCGGCGATGAGGGCAGCATTTCCCGCGCAGTCTAGCAACGGCGCCTCTGTCCTCCCCGGGGCCGGGGAAGCCGTGGCGCGCCTACACTGGAAGGGTGGCGAGACTACTGATCGTCGGCGGCTTCCTCGCCGCCGTGTTCTGGGTGTTCAGCATCGTCGACTGCGCAGTGCAGCCGGCGACGCGGCACCGCGGTGTGTCCAAGCCCGTCTGGATCCTGATCGTGGTGCTCCTTCCCGTGATCGGAGGCATCCTCTGGTTCGTGATCGGCCGTCGACGTGCGAACGATCCCGGGGTCCGTCCGGTCGTCGCGCCTGACGACGACCCGGCCTTCCTGCGCAGCATCAGCAAGACCGAGCAGGATGCGCGCATCCGCCGCCTCGAGGAGGAGCTCGCCCGTCTGGACGAGGAGACCGACGAGCCTCCCACCACGGACCAGCGCCCGTGACCTCCTCGCCGGCCATGGATGCTGCGGCATCCCTGATCGCCGACCTCGTCGCCCAGGGTGTGCGCCACATCGTGGTGTCTCCGGGCTCACGCTCGCAGGCCCTCGCGCTCGCCGCGGTACGGGCCGCCGATGACGGACACGTCCGGGTGCACGTCCGGATCGACGAGCGGGTCGCCGGCTTCACGGCTCTCGGAATCGCCCGTGAGACGGGCGTGCCCGCCGCGGTGGTGTGCACCTCGGGAACGGCCGTCGCGAACCTGCTGCCCGCGGTGATGGAGGCCTTCCACTCCGGGGTGCCGCTGCTGCTGCTCACCGCCGACCGGCCGCCCGAGCTGCGCGGGGTCGGTGCCAACCAGGCGACGCTCCAGGACGGGCTCTTCCACCCGTGGGTGCGTGACCAGCTGGACGCTCCGGTGCCCGGGGATGGCGACTGGTCGGGACTCGCTGCGCAGGCCGTGGCCGCGGCGATGGGTGCTCGCGAGGTCGAGAGCGGCCTTCGCGGGATCTCCGGACCCGTGCATCTGAACCTTCCCTCCCGGGAACCGCTCTCGGGCGACCTGCCCTCGATCGCCATCACCCCGGGCGAGGCGCCGGAGGCTCTGAGAAGCACACCGTTCGAACTCGACCGCGGGCCACGCACCGTCGTGGTCGCCGGGGCCGATGCCGGCCCCGATGCCGAGGAGATCGCGCACGCCGGCGGCTGGCCGCTGATCGCCGAGATCGTGAGCGGCGCGCGATTCGGACGCCAGATCGTACACGGCTACCGTCGACTGCTCGCGCGTGAGGATCTCGGCGGACGCGTCGAGCGGGTCGTCGTCCTCGGGCATCCGACACTCAGTCGTGAGGTCGCCGCACTCCTCTCGCGTCAGGATGTCGAGGTCGTGGCCGTGCACCGCGGCGGCGAGGAGCTGAACCTCAATCACCGTACGAGGGGGGTCGACGCCGTCGTCGTCGCTCCGGGCGTCGCGGATCGCAGCTGGCTCGGGGAGTGGATGCGAGCATCCGCGGCCGAGACCGTAGACCTGAGCGAGCGCGCCCCCGATCCGGAAGCGCTGGCGTCCTCCGATTTCGCGGCGCGCAGGCAAGCCGTGAGGGCCGAGCTCGACGCCGTCCGCCGTCCGCTCGATCGCGAGCTGCTCGTCGATGCCGTGTGGCGCGCCACCTGGCCGCACGACCGCCTGGTGTTCGGCTCCTCCCGGCTCGTCCGCGTCGCCGATCAGGTGCTCGGCGGCAAGAAGGTCCCCGTCCATGCCAACCGCGGTCTCGCCGGCATCGACGGCACGATCGCCACCGCGACCGGAGTCGCGATCGCGAGTCAGGCTGCCGGCGCCCCCGGCGTGACGCGGGTGCTGCTGGGCGACCTCGCCTTCCTGCACGACGTCGGCGCCCTGCTGCTGCCGCCTGACGAGACCGAGCCCCGGTTGCAGGTCGTCGTCGGCAACGATGGCGGGGGCACGATCTTCGACTCTCTCGAGGTCGCATCGTCAGCACGCCCCGGCGACCTCGATCGCGCCTTCTACACGCCGCACACGGTCCGCCTCGAGCACCTCGCTCTCGCGTACGGCTGGGAGTACCAGCGGGTCACCACCCGCACGGCACTGGATCAGGCCCTGACCTCGCCTCGTGGTGGACGTCAGATCATCGAGGTGCCACTGGCGCGTTGACTGGCAGGATGTGCGTATGAACGCGCACACCTGGACGCAGACGCTGCGAGTCGACGAGGGATTCCGTCTCGCCGACGTCGACCCCGAAGCCAAGCCCGGATACGACCACGGCAAGTCACGCGGGGTCTCCGACCTCGCAGCCGGGCTCACCGACCTCAATGTGCTGCAGGAACGGCTCTTCGCCGAGAGCCGGGCAGGGGTGGCGAAGGATGCGGTGCTGCTGGTGCTGCAGGCGATGGACTCGGCCGGCAAGGGCGGCATCGTGCGGCACGTCGTCGGCGGCGTCGACCCGCAGGGCGTCGCGCTCGCCGCGTTCAAGGCGCCGACGGCCGAGGAACGCGCGCACGACTTCCTCTGGCGCATCGAGAAGCGTCTGCCTGAACCGGGGTTCATCGGGGTGTTCGACCGCTCCCACTACGAGGATGTGCTGATCGGGCGTGTGCGCGAACTCGCCCCGCCGGACGAGATCGAGCGCCGCTACGACGCCATCAACGAGTTCGAGTCCCGGGTCGCGGCATCCGGTACCCGCATCGTCAAGGTCATGCTGCACATCTCACCGGATGAGCAGAAGTCGCGGCTGATGGAGCGACTCGAGCGTCCGGACAAGCACTGGAAGTACAACCCCGGCGACGTGGACGAGCGCATGCTGTGGCCGCAGTACATGGAGGCGTACCAGACGGTGTTCGAGCGCACCTCGACCGAGGTGGCCCCGTGGCACGTGATCCCGGCGAACGCCAAGTGGTACGCCCGGCTGGCCGTGCAGGAACTGCTGCTCGCGGCCCTGGAAGACATCGACCCGCAGTGGCCACGTGCCGACTTCGATGTCGAGGCCGAGAAGAAGCGTCTCGCCGCCAGCTGAGGGTCGGCCGCGGTCAGGCCAGCGCGTCGACCAGGGGGCGGAATTTCACGCGCGTCTCGAGCAGTTCGCTCTCCGGGTCGGAGCCGGCGACGATTCCGGCGCCCGCGTAGGCCGTGACGCCGATCTCTCCCTGGCGCTCGGCGAACTGCGCGCAGCGCAGCGCGATCGCCCATTCGCCGTTGCCGGCGGCATCCACCCAGCCCACGGGGCCGGCATAGCGCCCGCGGTCGAAGGGTTCGAGCTCGCGGATCGCGTCGATCGCCGCCGGTGTCGGAGTGCCGGCAACGGCGGCGGTCGGATGCAGTGCCCGCACCAGGTCGAGCGCGCTCTCCCCATCGGCCAGCTCGCCCTCGACGTCGGTGGCCAGATGGAACAGATTCGGCAGCTTCAACAGGAAGGGCTGTTCGCTCGCCGCCAGCGCCCGGGTGTGGGATCGGAGCGAGGCGAGCACGCTCTGCACGGCGTACTGGTGTTCGTCGAGGTCTTTGACGCTCGACGCGAGGTGAGCGGATGCGGCGGTGTCGGCGTCGGCGTCCGCGCCACGGCCGATCGTTCCCGCCAGCACCCGTGCGGTGACGGTTCCGTCGTGCACGGTGACGAGCGTCTCCGGGCTCGCACCGATCAGCCCGTCGACGGCGAACGCCCACGTGTCGGGGTAGCCGGTCGAAAGGGCGCGCACGAGCCGACGCAGGTCGGAGCCTGCCGGGATGCTCCCGGTGAGGTCGCGGGCCAGCACGACCTTGCTCAGGTCTCCGTCGGCGATGCGGGCGAGGGCGCGGCGCACCGAATCCTGGTATCCCTGCGGGCTCTGCGCTCCGGGGCCGACGGTGCCGGCCCAGTGCGGGCCGTAGGGCTGGGTGACGAGCTCGTCACGGTCGTCCGGAGCGCCGGCGAGGCGGAGCGTGGTGCGCCAGAACCGGTCGCCGTGTCGCCCCACCACCTGCGTGGGCACCACGAGCACGCTGTCCGCGGCCGAGTCCTCGTCGAACGCGAATGCCCCGAAGGCCACGAGCCCCGTGCCCGGGAGGCCCATCGGGTCGGTGATCTCGGACTGCGCCGCCATGGTGCGCCAGGCAGCCGCGAGGGTCTCGACGCGTGACGTTCCCGCTTCGACCGCGGGACGGATCTCCGTGAGCGGTCGGCCGACGGCGACGATCCCGTCTCCGCGGCGCAGCCAGGCAAGAGGGCGGGCGGGGTCCGCGTAGGCCAGGAGGTCTTCGACCGGGTCGATCTCGCGGGTCTCCACGACCAGGTGGGTGGTGTGCACGTCTCCAGCCTATGCCGCTCAGGGCGCGTGGATCCGCGTGGTCGTAGGGTGAGCGGATGAGCGACGCACGTCCTGCACCCGGCACCGAGATGGTCTTCCAATGGCGCAAATGGGATGGCTCGCCGCACTGGCGGCACGAGTGCGTCTATCTCGGCGCCGACGAGTGGGGTGACTGGATCGGGCAGCCCGTCGGTTGGCACAGTGTGCGCCCCGGCGCCGAGTTCCACGCGGGCGGTCCGAACGTCACCCTGGTCCCGTCGAGCGGTGACCATGCGCTCACCGTCAATCGCCGTCACCGCAAGGGCATGCGCATCTACATCGATCTGGGGTGGGACATCCGCTGGTCCGATGATCCGCTGCTGGCGACCGGGATCGACATGGACCTCGACGTGGTGCGCGTGGAAGGGGAACGGGGAACGTGGGTCGACGACCGCGACGAATGGGCCGACCACAGTGCCCGTTACGGCTACCCGACCGATGTCATGTCGCATCTGGAATCCCTCGCGCTCGACCTCGAGGAGCGGGTGCGGGCCCGGGTCGCGCCGTTCGACGATGCGACCGCCGATCCCTGGCTCGACCGCCTCGAAGCGCTGGGCCTCGCGCCTAGACTGAACTCGTGACCTCGAACGAGAAGAACCGCGCCGATCTCGGCAAGGACCCCGCCCGCGTCAGCGGCATGTTCGACCAGGTCGCCGCAGGGTACGACCGGACGAACACCGCGATGACCTTCGGCAACGACGTGCTGTGGCGTGCGGCGACCACCCGAGCGGTCGCTCCGAAGCCGGGGGAGCGGATCCTCGACCTGGGGGCGGGCACGGCCTCGTCGTCGGCGTCCCTTGCGCGGAGCGGCGCCGAGGTGGTCGCGGCCGATTTCTCACCCGGCATGCTCGCCGAGGGCGAGCGCCGGCACGGCGCCATGCGCAACCTGTCGTTCGTGCAGGCCGATGCCACGGATCTGCCGTTCCCGGATGCGACGTTCGACGCGGTCACGATGTCGTACGCGCTGCGCAACGTGAACGATCCGAAGAAGGCGCTGAGCGAGCTCTACCGCGTGACCAAGCCCGGAGGACGGCTCGTGATCAACGAGTTCTCGACCCCGCCGGGAAAGCTCTTCCGCAGCGCCTACCGCTTCTACAACGCCCAGGTGCTCCCGCGGGTGGCCCGCGTCGCCGGTACGAACGGCGACGCCTACGACTACCTGAACGAGTCGATCCGCGAGTGGCCGGACCAGAAGCGGCTCTCCGCCTGGATTCGCGAGGCGGGCTGGAGCGACGTCGCCTACCGCAATCTCTCGTTCGGCATCGTGGCCCTGCACAGAGCGCGCAAGCCGGAGTGAGTCTCTCGGGCGAAACCTCGACATCCGACGAAGGTAGGCTGAGAACGTGACTTCGAGCCCCATCGCCCCGGGTTCGCGACTGGCGAGCCGTCTCGGCTTCAGCGATCGCGTCTTCATCGGCCCTGCTGCCCGACGTGTCGCGCGCGCCATCGAAGACGGGCTGGAGCTCGTCGAGACCGGCCTGGCCGACGACGTCCGCGTCGCCGACCCGCTGGCCGACGCCGCCAGCCGTTACCTGTACGAGGCGGGCGGGAAGCGCATCCGTCCCGTGCTCACGCTCCTCGCCGCGCAGCTCGGCGACGGCAACACCACCGAGGTCATCGACGTCGCGAAGGCCCTCGAGATCACGCATCTCGGCTCGCTGTACCACGACGACGTGATGGACGGTGCCGACCGCCGCCGAGGGGTTCCCGCCGCGCATGCCGTGTGGGGCAACAACATCGCGATCCTCACGGGCGACATCCTGTTCTCCCGCGCCAGCCAGCTGATGTCGCGGCTGGGGGAGCGTGCCATCCGTCTCCAGGCCGACACGTTCGAGCGTCTGGTGCTCGGTCAGATGCACGAGACCCTGGGACCGCAGGACGGCGACGACCCGATCGAGTTCTACATCCAGGTGCTCGCCGACAAGACGGGCTCCCTGATCGCCGCGGCCACGCAGGGCGGGGTGATCTTCTCGAACGCTCCCTCGGAGTACGAGGAGCCCCTGCGCGTGTACGGCGAGAAGATCGGAGTCGCGTTCCAGCTGCTCGACGACGTGATCGACCTCTCCGCGAAGCCCGAGGAGACCGGCAAGGTGCCGGGCACCGACCTGCGCGCCGGCGTTCCGACGATGCCGTATCTGCTGCTCAAGGCGGAGGGGGACGAGGCGTCTATCGACCTCGCGGCGCGCATCGATGACGGCGTCGCCCTCATCGCCGACGGAGCGGACCCGGCCATCCTCGACGGCCCGTTGGACGAGTTGCGCGACCATGTCGTGACGCAGAAGACCCTCGAGCTCGCCCACGCGTGGACGCGCGACGCCGTCGACGCTCTCCGGCCTCTCCCGCGCGGAACCGTGCGCGAGGCGCTGACCCGATTCGCTGAGACCCTCGCCGAACGCTCCAGCTGACTCCGCGCGGCGGCCCTTCGGGCCGCGGGCACCGGCTGCGACGGCATACGAAAGGACCTCCCATGACCAAGCTCAGACTGGCCATCGTCGGTGCGGGCCCCGCCGGCATCTACGCGGCAGACATCCTGCTGAAGGCGGAGCGCAAGTTCGACGTCTCGATCGACCTCTTCGAACAACTCCCCGCGCCGTACGGACTGGTGCGCTACGGCGTCGCCCCTGACCACCCCCGCATCAAGGGCATCATCACCGCCCTTCGCGACGTGCTGGACCGCGGTGACATCCGCCTGTTCGGCAACGTACGCTTCGGCGAGGACATCACCCTCGAAGACCTCAAGAAGCACTACAACGCGGTGATCTTCGCGACCGGTGCGGTCCGTGACACCTCGCTCGACATCCCCGGCATCGATGCCGTCGCCTCGTACGGGGCGGCGGACTACGTCAGCTGGTTCGACGGCCACCCCGACGTGCCGCGTGAATGGCCGCTCGACGCCGCTTCCGTCGGCGTGCTCGGCAACGGCAACGTCGCGCTCGACGTGGCCCGCATGCTGGCCAAGCACGCGGAGGACCTGCTCGTCACCGAGGTGCCGGCCAACGTCTACGAGGGCCTCAAGGCCAGCGAGATCACGGATGTGCACGTGTTCGGGCGGCGGGGGCCGGCGCAGGTCAAGTTCACCCCGCTCGAACTGCGCGAGCTCGGCGAGCTGCGCGACGTCGACATGGTCGTCTACGACGAGGACTTCGACTACGACGATGCCGCCAAAGACGCCGTCGCCAGCAACAAGCAGGTCATGGTCATCGATCGCATCCTGCAGTCGTGGCGCAAACGGGATTCGGTCAACAACGCGGGAGGCACGGCATCGCGCCGTCTGCATCTGCACTTCTGGGCGAAGCCGGTCGAGGTCCGCAAGGACGAGAACGGTCGCGTCGCGGCTCTCGTGTACGAGCGCACCCGGCCCGACGGCCAGGGTGGCGCGGTCGGCACCGGCGAGTTGCGCGAGGTGCCCCTGCAGGCTCTCTACCGTGCCATCGGCTACTTCGGATCCCCGCTTCCCGGCGTTCCGTTCGACAAGAAGCACGGGGTGATCCCGAACCGCGAGGGCCAGGTCCTCGCGAAGGACTCGAACGACCGCGTGCCCGGCATCTACGCGACCGGATGGATCAAGCGCGGCCCGGTCGGGCTGATCGGGCACACGAAGTCCGATGCGATGGAGACCGTGCGCCACATCATCAACGATCAGGGTTCCTGGTGGCACCCGGAGGACCCATCGGAGGAGGCGATCGTCGAGCTCCTGCAGGAGCGCGGTGTGCGCTGGACCGACCTCGACGGCTGGCACCGCCTCGACGAGCACGAGATCGCTCTCGGCGCCCCGGAGGAGCGCGCCCGCGTGAAGGTGGTCCCGCGCGACGAGATGGTCCGCGTCTCGCGCGGCGAATAGCGCGGTCGCGGTCGGCCTTCCCCCGACCGGTCGCGCTCTCGGCTAGCCTGGCGACGACGGGGGAGGAACGCATGGCCGAGTGGATCCCTGATGTCCTGGGCGACGAGTTCGAGCAGCTGACGCTCGATCTCGGCACGGACGATCAGGGCCCCGTGGTGGCGACGCTGGTGCGTGCGCTGCCGAAGAGGCCCGGTCTGTGGGCACGGGCGAGCGGCAATCGTCCGCCTCTCGACGGAGTCGATGTGCTGTACGTGCACGGCTGGTCCGACTACTTCTTCCAGAAGCGGCTCGCTCGATTCTGGACGTCTCGGGGGGCCCGCTTCTTCGCCCTCGACCTGCGCAAGTACGGTCGCAGTCTCCGCGACGGCCAGACCCCGGGCTACATCGCCGACCTCGCCATCTACGACGAGGACATCGGGGCGGCGCTGGATGGGATGGGTCGAGGTGAGGGCGGCCTGGAATCCGATCGACGACTCGTTCTTCTCGGGCATTCCACGGGCGGCCTGACGTTGAGCCTGTGGGCTTCCCGGCACCCGGGCGCGGTCGACGCGGTGATCCTCAACAGCCCCTGGCTGGAATTCCAGTTCGCGCCGGCGAGGGCCGCGATCGCGCCGATGGTCGAGCTGCAGGCGCGGATCCGGCCGATGGAGGCCGCACCGCAGATCGACCTCGGCTTCTACACCCGCGCGCAGCAGGAGGTCGCCGATCCCGACGACCCGATGGAGGTCAACCCGGTGTGGCGCCCCGCGCAGACCATGGCGGTGTACGCGGGGTGGCTGCACGCCGTGCTCTCCGGGCACAAGACGGTGGCCGCGGGGCTGTCGATCACCGCACCGGTATGTGTGCTGCTCTCGGCACGATTCGTGCCGCCGACGCGCTGGTCGAACGATCTCACCTCCGCCGACTCGGTGCTGGTGGTCGACGACATCGCGCGTGCGGCACTCCGCCTCGGTCCCAGTGTGACCGTCGAGCGCATCGACGGCGCGCTCCACGACGTCTTCCTCTCCCGACACGACGCGCGGGAGGACGCCTACCGGCGCTTGGACAGATGGGTCACGGGTTGGCGCGCGGCGCTGTGACGGGGCTCACAGGTAGTACATCGCCCTGACCAGGCGTTCGGCTCCATCGCCGTCGGCATCGCGCACGGCGTCGCGGAAATCGTCGTAGACCTGCCCCATCCGCGCCCGATCGGACGCGGGAACCACCCAGTCGCGAAGGTTGCGGAAAAGCACCATGCTCGCATCGTCGATCAGTGTGCGATGCTGCTCGTTGCCGCTGTGCGAGCCCAGGTACGAGAACACGGCCCAACGGGCGCCGGAGGTCGTCGCCAGGTCGTCCAACGACGCATTCATCGCGGCGACGAGCGTGATGACATGCTCGCGTTGAGCCGCCGTGAGCCTCGGCACCGCCAGTCGCGCTGCGATTCCGGCCTGATACCCCGCGAACTCGAGCGACTGCGCCATCGTCTCGGGCGTCACCGCCGTGACCTCGGTGTACCGGCTCGGGTACATCGTTACCATTCCCAGTCGCTCCAGGCGCTGAAGCGCCTCTCGAACAGGTGTGCGCGACACATGCAGCTCTTCGGCGACGTCGACATCGCGGATGCGCTCACCCTCTGCCAGCGTGCCGTCGATGATCTGCCTTCCGATGTGGTGGAAGACCTCCTCGGCCAAGAGCTGCTTGCTCTCTCCGATGTTCGTCGATCCGATACTCGCCATGGACCTGCCCCCAGTTGTCCTTCTGATCCCGAGCGCCCCATGATTCGCCCGGGAGGGCAACTACATCATGAAGTCGCATCGGATGCCAACAGCCCCACCCGAGTCCGCGAACCGCGTGGGGGCGCGCAGCGTGACTCAGGTGGGCTCTTCTTACTCGCGGTCTCCTTGCTCGCGGTTCCGTGGCCGGCGGATGCAGGGCATCCGCCGGCCACCGAAGACGCGAGCGCATGGAACTGCCGCGGCCTCGTCCCCACGAGGGCAAGCTCGCAATCCCGAGATCGCGTAGCCCTACGACGGCAGTGCGTCATGCGGCGTTCGCGTCATCGGTCGCATTGAGTCGACCACTCCCAGTCTTGGGCACCGCAACCCATATATCGGTATGCAATCCAACAATGACGAGAGAGGGGGCCGAGTGCGCTGCACCCGACCCCCTCCCCGCGACGTGTCGCGGCGGCTTACCGGTAGTTGATGAACTGCAGATCGAGATCGAGGTCGGCACCCTTGAGCAGTGCGATGACCGACTGCAGGTCGTCTCGGCTCTTGGATTGCACGCGCAGCTCGTCGCCCTGGATCTGGCTCTTCACTCCCTTGGGGCCCTCGTCGCGGATGATCTTGTTGATCTTCTTCGCGTTCTCCGAGGAGATGCCGTCCTTGAGTGTCGAGACGATGCGGAACTCCTTGCCGCTGGCGAACGGGTCGCCCGACTCGAGGCTCTTCAGGGAGATGCCCCGCTTGATGAGCTTGGACTGGAACACGTCGAGCACGGCCTTGGCCCGCTCCTCGGTGTTCGCGATGATGAGGATGCTCTCGCCGCTCCAGGCGATCGACGCACCGGTGCCCTTGAAGTCGTAGCGCTGCTCGATCTCCTTGCGGGCCTGGTTCAGGGCGTTCTCCGCCTCCTGGTGGTCGACCTTCGAGACGATGTCAAATGAACTGTCAGCCATGGTTTCATCCTACTCAGGGGCTCAGCGCGTACACATTGTCGGAGATCCGGGTGGCTCCGTCCGGGGCGGGGTAGTCGTCCGGAACGGTCACGAAATGGCCGGCGAGGCCGCTCATCTCGACGGGGCCGCCTTCGCTGCCGCACCCCATGATCCCTGCGGTCTCGTCCCGATAGGCGAGTATGCAGACAGAGCCCTGATCCACCCCGCGCAACAGCCAGAGCGAGCTGCCGGAATGCTCGCCGACGTACCGTGCAGACGAAATGTCGGCGATGTCTGCGGGGTCCTGCTCGATGAACGCGTCCGGAAGGGCGTCTGCGCCTTCGGCTTCACGGTCCAGAACGGCGTAGCCGGTGGCGAACGCGGTGCACCCGCTGAGGACAGCAGCGGAGAACGCCAGGACGATTCCTGCCGTCATCCGCGCGATGCGAAGCGAACCATCAGCCATGTCGGCAGTCTACGGGGCGACCTCTTCTCCGCAGGTGGAAGCGTTTTCACACCTGGCGGCCACCCTTCTCTCGGTCACGGGTTGATATCGACGCCCGGTCTCATTGCAAACAGCGTCGATTTCGATGCATACTGTAAGCGCTTGCAGTCCTTGCAGGTGATCAGCACTGAGAGAGGCACACACCAATGAAGGTGAACAAGAGGGGCATCGTCGCCGCGGGCGCGATCGCCATCGTTTCGACTCTGACGCTTGCCGGCTGCTCCACGGGGACCAGCAGCGACGACACCTCGGGCTCCGACGACAGCGGAAAGCTGGTCGTCTGGGTCGATGCCGAGCGCGTCGATGCACTGCAGGGCGCGGCAGACGCCTACCAGGAGAAGACCGGCGTCAAGGTCGAGCTCACGGGCAAGTCGGTCGACGACATGAAGGACGACTTCATCCAGCAGGTTCCGACCGGCAAGGGCCCCGACATCGTCATGGGCGCGCACGACTGGCTGGGCGAGCTCTCCACGAACGGAGTGGTCGCGCCGATCGAGCTGGGTGACAGCTCCGAGGACTACCTTCCCGTCGCCCTGCAGGCCGCCACCTACGATGGCACCGTCTACATGCTTCCGTACGCCGTCGAGAACATCGCGGTCCTGCGCAACGCCGATCTCGTTCCCGCCGCCGCGACCAGCTTCGACGACATGGTCTCGAAGGGCACGTTCGTCGTGGAGCAGGGCACCGAGGGCAACCCGTACCACCTGTATCCGTTCCAGACCGCTTTCGGGGCCCCGGTGTTCGGCACCGATGACACCGGCAGCTACGACTCCACCGACCTCCAGCTGGGCAGTGAGGGCGGCTTCGCGTTCGCCGACTGGCTGGGCGCGCAGGGCGCAGCGGGCGTGCTGAACACCGACGTCGACGGCGAGATCGCCAAGCAGCAGTTCCTCGACGGCACCGCGGCCTTCTGGCTGACCGGTCCGTGGAACGTGGGTGCGGCCACCGACGCGGGCATCAACGTCGCGATCGACCCGATCCCGAGCCCGACCGGTGAGACCGCCTCGCCGTTCGCCGGCGTCAAGGGCTTCTTCGTGAGCTCCGAGTCGAAGAACAAGGTCGCGGCGAACGACTTCCTCGTCAACTACATCGGCACCGAAGACGTGCAGCTCGAGCTGTTCAAGGCCGGCAACATCCTGCCCGCCCTGACCGCCGCAGCCGACACCGCCGCCGCCGATCCGATCATCGCCGGATTCCAGGCCGTCGGCGCCGACGCCGTCCCGATGCCCGCCATCCCGGCCATGGGCGCGGTCTGGCAGTACTGGGGCGTGGCCGAGGCCGCGATCATCAACGGCGAGGACCCGACGACGACGTGGCAGAAGCTCGTCGACGACGTGACCGCCGCGATCAAGTAACAGCCAGAACACTGACTCTGCCGGGGTGGGCGTCTTCGTCCGCCCCGGCAGGATCATGACGAGGACGACATGACAGACACCGACGAGCGCACAGCTCCTCCGACCAGACGCCAGCGCCAGGCCGCGAAGATCGCGGAGGCCGCATCCGGACCCATCGGCTGGATGCTGCTGAAGATCCTCCTGCTGGCGGTGGTCGACGCGATCGCGCTGTATGCGGCCTTCGTGCTCTTCGCCCATCAGGAATGGGTGATCCTCGGCGTCGTCGTCGTGGTCGCCGTCCTCGTCAACTACATCTACTTCTCCCGCAAGCGCATCGCGGCGAAGTACCTCACGCCGGGCATCATCTTCCTGGTCGTGTTCCAGGTCTTCACCCTGCTCTACACCGGTTACATCGGGTTCACGAACTACGGCACGGGTCACAACGGGACCAAGGACCAGGCGATCTCCTCGCTCCTCGCCTCGGCCCAGGAGCGGGTCGAGGATTCGCCGACCTACCCCGTCACGGTGGTCGAGCAGTTCGGCACCTACGGGCTGCTCGCGACCGATCCGGAGTCCGGCGACGCGCTGCTCGGCACCGCGGAGCAGCCCCTGGAAGAGGTCGACGCCCGGTTCGAGGGCGGGAAGGCCGTCGCGGTCGATGGCTGGACCACGCTCCCGCTCGCGACCGTCTTCACCCTCTCCGAAGAGCTGGAGAAGCTCTCGGTCCCCTTCAGTGATGATCCGAACGACGGCAGCCTGCGGGCTCCCGACGGGCAGAAGGGCTATCTGTACGTCTCGACGCTCGAATACGACGAGGCCGCGGACACCATCACCGACACCACCACCGGCACCGTGTACGCGGACACCGGTGACGGAGCCTTCACGGCCGAAGGCGGAGAGCAGCTCCTCCCCGGATGGCAGACGACGGTCGGGTTCGACAACTTCGTGCGCGCGGTGACCGACTCGTCGATCCGCGGGCCGCTCATCTCGGTCACGTTGTGGACCTTCGCGTTCGCGCTGATCTCTGTCGCGACGACGTTCTTCCTCGGACTCCTGCTCGCGCTCGTCTTCAACAACACCCGCATGCGATTCCGCAACGGATACCGGATCATCCTCATCCTCCCGTACGCGTTCCCCGCGTTCCTCTCCGCGCTGGTCTGGGCCGGGATGATGAACGAGAGCTTCGGCTTCATCAACCAGGTGATCTTCGGCGGGGCCGCGATCCCGTGGCTCACCGACCCGGTGCTCGCGAAGGTGTCTGTGCTGCTGGTGAACCTGTGGCTCGGCTTCCCGTACATGTTCCTCGTCTGCATGGGCGCCCTGCAGGGCATCCCCGAGGACGTGAACGAAGCCGCGGTGATGGACGGCGCGAACCCGTGGCAGGTCTTCCGGCGGATCAAGCTGCCGCTGCTGCTGGTCACCGTCGCGCCGCTGTTGATCTCGTCGTTCGCGTTCAACTTCAACAACTTCAACCTGATCTACATGCTCACCAATGGCGGTCCGCGCTTCAGCGACGTGTCGATCCCCGTCGGGCACACCGACATCCTGATCTCGATGGTCTACAAGGTCGCCTTCACGGGGCAGACGCGCGACTACGGTCTGGCGTCGGCCTTCACGATCCTGATCTTCATCGTGGTGGCCACGATCTCGATCATCAGCTTCCGCAAGACCAAGGCCCTCGAGGAGCTGAACTGACATGAGCACCCACAGCCCCACCACCGGGCGATCCGCCGACACTCGCTCCACCGACGACCTGCAGAGCCTCGCTCCGCGGCGCCGCAGCTTCGGCGCGTGGTTCGCCGACACCGGATGGCGACACCTCGTCGCGATCGTCGTGAGCGCCTTCGCCCTGTTCCCGCTGCTCTACGTCGTCTCCGCTTCGCTGAACCCGAAGGGGACGCTGACGGGCTCGAACCAGCTCTTCTCCGCGATCGGTATCGACAGCTACGTGCGCATCCTGAGCGACCCGCAGAACCCGTACGGCACCTGGTTCCTCAACACGCTGCTGATCGCCGTCGTCACCGGCGCGGTCACCGTCTTCATCGGCGCCTGCGCCGCATATGCCTTCTCGCGCATGCGGTTCGCCGGACGACGGGTCGGTCTCGTCACGATCGTCGTCGTGCAGATGTTCCCGCAGCTGCTCGCCGTGGTCGCGATCTTCCTGCTCATGTCGACGCTGGGGGACTGGTTCCCCGCCATCGGTCTCAACACGCACACCGGGCTGATCCTGGTGTACCTCGGTGGAGCGCTCGGCGTGAACACCTACCTGATGTACGGCTTCTTCAACACCATTCCGAAGGAGATCGACGAGGCGGCCCGGATCGACGGCGCCGGTCATGCGCGCATCTTCTTCACGATCATCCTGCGTCTGGTCGCCCCCATCCTCGCAGTGGTCGGCCTGCTGTCGTTCATCGGCACCGTGAACGAGTACGTGATCGCGAGTGTCATGCTCGTCGACGTGGATCAGCAGACGCTGGTCGTCGGACTCACCAAGCTCGTCGCCAACCCGCGGTATGCAGACTGGTCCGCGTTCTCGGCCGGCGCCGTGATGGCCGCGATCCCGGTGATGATCCTGTTCCTCTTCCTGCAGAAGTACATCGTGGGCGGGCTGACGGCAGGCGCGACGAAGGGCTGATGGCACGGGCGGTCGTCCCTTCGGTGGCGACCGCCGTCCCTCCCCGGGTCCTCCTCTCCCCGGCGCTTCCCGCTCACTTGTCTCGCATGCTACCTTGTCATGCATGACAGCGGACGTCGGCGCCCAGATGCGCAAGGGCGTGGTCGAGTACTGCGTGCTCGGTCTGCTCGCGCGTGAGCCGATGTACGGCTGGCAGCTGGCCGACGCACTCACCGGCGCGGGATTGATCGCCAGTATCGGGACGCTGTACCCGCTGCTCGGGCGGCTGAAGGACAACGGCTGGGTCACCACCTTCGACCAGCCCTCCGGAAGCGGTCCGGTGCGCAAGTACTACCGGCTCACCGCCAGCGGGACCGATCAGCTCGAGCGGTTCCGTGCGCAGTGGACACCATTCGCCCGTGTCGTCACGGGCATCGTCGGAGAGGGACGACCATGACAGAGCTCACCGCAGACGACCTCCGTGCGGATTACCTCGCGCGGCTCGACGAGGCCATGCGCAACCTGCCGCACGGTGTCGCGAGCGACATCCGTGCCGGCATCCTCGAAGAGCTGCAGGGACTCGACGCCGAAGCGACGGCGGCGCGCATCGCGCATCTCGGCGATCCGGTCGTGATCGCGGATGAAGCCCAGGCGGAGGTGCCCTCGGCGACGATCGTCGGTGCTCCCACGATCGCCGCAGCGCCCACACCCCGTCCGCCCGCGACATCGACGAGAGGGTTCGCGATCGCTGCGGCGCTCACGTTGAGCTTCGGAGGGATCGTGGTGCCCGTGGTCGGCTGGTTCGTCGGCGCCGCGCTCGTGAGCGCGAGTGCACTCTGGAGGGCCTGGGAGAAGGCGATCGCTATCGTCGTGCCGTTCGTCGTCACCGGCATCTCGTTCCTCACGGTCTCGACGCTGACGGCCCTCGCCTCGTCGGAGACGGGAAGCAGCTCCTCGGGGACCGGGACGCCCCCGGAGGTTGCCGCCGTCAACCCCCTCGTCCCCGGCGTGGGGGAGTGGCACGTCCTCATCCTCCTCGGGTTCCTCCTCGTCCCCCTCTCGGGGCTGTGGCTGCTGTGGCGACTTCGCGGGCGCACCGCAGGATGACAGGCGCTGCCGTTGCCGGATATCGGCGTTGCTCCGCAGCCTGTCGGGGCTTCGGCCGTAGCGTGGAGCCATGGCACGGGTGGGGGGACGCAACCTCGGGATGAGCTGGTTCGCCGGGATCGTGTGCGTCGGCATCATCGGGGCTCTCGTGTGGCTGTCCCTGCCGATGGTCCCCGTGCTCGCGCAGTTCGCGGGCGATGCGCTGCGCAGCGCGCTCCCCTGAACCCGCGTCACGACGACCGGTCCTCGCGGATGACGACGCGTCTCCGCGTATGACGACACGTCGGCACGCCTCCGCGAGCGGTCGTTCGCGCGGAGGTACCCTCGCAGTGCACGTATCCGATGAGAGGCGCACCCCATGAGTGACCCCAACGTTCCCCAGCCCGAGAAGCCGGCTGACGTTGACGACGTCGTCGGCAGTGCGAACGAAGGCCTGGACGCCGCTGCGGCTGCGGGTGCTGGCGTTCCCGGCAACAACGACGGCGTGAACGACGGCATCGATCAGAAGCCCGTCGCAACGCCGGTCGACCCCGACCTCGCCGCTTTCGAAGAGGCCGAGCGTGATCACCCCGGTACGTTCGCCTCCCCGCCGCCGGCCGTGACGCCTGCTCCGGTCGCTCCGTCGCGCGACTACGCCGACGAGGTCAGGGCTCAGGCCGACGCCGAGACCACCTCGTTCTACCCCGAGCCCGTCGTGGGCGAGCCCGTCCCGTTCGGCCACGAGCAGTCGGGGATGGCCGGTGCGGCGTACGCCCAGTACGGCGATGAGGTCGAGACGCGCGTCGTCCCGTCGGAGCCGCTCGTCGCCGCTGCCGCCGCACAGCCGCAGCCCATCTTCGTCCAGGCGCCTGAACCGCCCCGTGACCGCGGCAACCGCGGCACCGCGGGAGCCATCGGACTCCTGGCGACACTCGTCTTCGCGGTGCTCTACCTGGGGGCTGCGCTCGGACTCGGTGCCATCGCCGGAGATGTGACCGGCGAGAACATCGGCCAGACCGCGATCGCACCCCTGATGACATGGGGGTTCTGGACGCCCGTCGTCGTGTTCTTCCTCGGGTTCTGGCTGCTGGGTGCGGTCATCAACCGTGGACGCTGGGGCCTCTGGGTCGTCTTCGGCCTCATCGTCGGCGTCATCGCGTATGGGGGCCACATCCTCGGGCAGCTCTTCGAAGCTCCGTTCTGGAAGCTCAGCGCCAGCCAGGGACTCGACCTCGTCGGGGAGCAGATGCTCGCCCCGCTCGCGATCGCGGCCTTCGTGTTCGCCCGCGAGCTGACCATCTGGTTCGGTGCCTGGGTCGCCCGAAGCGGTGCTCGCAAGACCGAGCTGAATGCCGAGGCGCAGCGCGAGTACGAGCGCACGCTCGAGGCCGGCCCGACGTTGTCGAGGTAATCACGAACTCCACCACGCCGAACCCCCGGGGACCCGAGTCCGCGGGGGTTTCGGCCATCCTGGCGGTGGTGCTCGCCACCATCAGCTTCTTCGCGCTCGCGGTGTTCGGGCTCGGCGCCGTGAGCATCGCCACCGACACGGACATCATCGCGGTCCCCGATCTCGGCCAGACCCCTGGCGTGCTCGGCATGATCGCGGCTGTCGTCTCGTTCGCGCTCGTGCTGTGGTCCACTCTGCGTCGACCGCATCCGTCGTATGTCGCCACGATCGCGATCGCGCTGGTCGCCGGCCTCGTCCATCTGATCGCGGTATGGGTCGCCGTCCTCGTCGGCGCCGGGAGCATCGTGCTCGCGACAGCGGTCGCCGGCGGTCTCGTGCGAGGCGGCGCGAGCGCCGTCCTCGTGCTGGCGGGCCTGATCGCCGGATGGGGTGGGATCGCGCTGCGTCGCACGCGCGCCGAGCATCCGCGTTGGCCGTGGGAGCGCGACGAAGAGGAATGACGTCCGAGCGATCCTCCCTCCGCGCCCCGCCGGGACCGGGAAATCGCGACGGTGACGGGCGACGCGCCGTACTCTGGTGGGGTGGAGCGCTCGTTGGAGACGCAGGTGGACCAGGCCGTGGAGGCATGGTTGCGCTGGGTGCCGCGCTGGGAGCCGGCAACCCATCGTGGTCGCGTCGCGCCATGCCGCCGGTGCCTCGGATCGCCGATCCTCTCCGCAGCCGGTATTGGTGCCAACGTGCCGCACGGCGTGCAGCACGGCCTCTCGACGCGTATCAAGACCATCGTCGATCACGCCGTCGCGGAGTACACGGCGCGGAATCTGCCGATGCTGCAGCGCGAGCTGGATCAGCAGGCTGCGCGGAACCGCGCCCGCAGCTACCGCCCGGCCGAGGACCTCGATCCCGAGTTCGACGGGCTGCCCCTCGATCCGGATCCGGTGCCCGGAGCACCGTTCCTGTTCACGATCGCGGGGCTCGCAGACGAATCCGCCGCCGCGCTGCCCGCGCTGCCCCCGCTCACGGAGGAGGCGAAGATCGCCCTCCGCCAGGAGGTCGCCCTCGCCGACGAGTACGCCAACATGGTCGGCCGCGAGATCTGCGGGATCCTGTTGCGTCATCGCATACACATCCAGGCCGCGATCTCTCAGCACGTCGAACCGCAGATCGAGGCACTGCTGGCTGAGCTGACCGAATCGCTGGACTCGCCGTTCGATCCCGATCTGCCCTGATCCTGCACTCGGGTCGCGCGGCCGGAGTTGCGCTCATTTGACCGCTACGTTACGCGGCATTACACTTGATCAGGTGTGTGCACGCCTCCGCGTGTGCGCTGGGCGCCGGCACCATGCCGGTCCGCCCCCACGGCATACCCATCACACCAAAAGCTCGTCGGTTCCGGCGTGCCGGTGGGTCATGATGTGAAACCCATCACGCTGTCACCGTGCAGCACTATGAGGAGAGAACGTGCCAACCATTCAGCAGTTGGTTCGCAAGGGTCGCTCGCCCAAGGTCACCAAGACCAAGGCGCCGGCGCTCAAGTCGAACCCGCAGCAGGCCGGGGTCTGCACCCGCGTCTACACCACCACCCCGAAGAAGCCGAACTCGGCGATGCGCAAGGTCGCTCGTGTGAAGCTCCGCAACGGCACCGAGGTCACCGCGTACATCCCCGGTGAGGGTCACAACCTGCAGGAGCACTCGCTCGTGCTCGTGCGTGGCGGTCGTGTCAAGGACCTCCCCGGTGTGCGTTACAAGATCGTCCGTGGCGCCCTGGACACCCAGGCAGTCAAGAACCGTAAGCAGGCTCGTTCCCGCTACGGCGCGAAGAAGGGTTGAGTTAGATGCCTCGTAAGGGACCCGCCCCGAAGCGCCCCGTCGTCAACGACCCGGTATACGGCGCACCCATCGTCACCTCGCTGGTGAACAAGATCCTCGTCGACGGCAAGAAGTCGCTGGCCGAGTCGATCGTCTACGGCGCCCTCCGCGGCGTCGAGGCGAAGAACGGTCAGGACGCCGTCGCCACGCTGAAGAAGGCGCTCGACAACGTGCGCCCGACCCTCGAGGTCCGCAGCCGCCGCGTCGGTGGCTCGACCTACCAGGTGCCGGTCGAGGTCAAGCCTCACCGCGCCAACACGCTCGCTCTGCGCTGGCTCGTGAGCTACGCGAAGGGCCGTCGTGAGAAGACGATGACCGAGCGTCTGCAGAACGAGATCCTCGACGCATCCAACGGCCTGGGTGCCGCGGTCAAGCGCCGCGAGGACACGCACAAGATGGCCGAGTCGAACCGCGCGTTCGCTCACTACCGCTGGTAAACAGCTTCGCCCGCCTCTCGGTCACTCGCCGCGGGGCGGGCACCCCCTCTTCGCAGTACGACTGCTCGAAAAGATAAGGACACTCCTGTGGCACAAGACGTGCTCACGGACCTGAGCAAGGTCCGCAACATCGGCATCATGGCGCACATCGATGCCGGCAAGACCACGACGACCGAGCGCATCCTGTTCTACACGGGCGTCAACCACAAGCTCGGTGAGACGCACGATGGCGCTTCGACCACCGACTGGATGGAGCAGGAGAAGGAGCGCGGCATCACGATCACGTCTGCCGCCGTGACCTGCTACTGGAACAAGAACCAGATCAACATCATCGACACCCCCGGCCACGTGGACTTCACGGTCGAGGTGGAGCGCTCGCTCCGCGTGCTCGACGGTGCGGTCGCCGTGTTCGACGGCAAGGAGGGCGTCGAGCCCCAGTCCGAGACCGTCTGGCGTCAGGCCGACAAGTACAACGTCCCGCGCATCTGCTTCGTCAACAAGATGGACAAGCTCGGCGCCGACTTCTACTTCACTGTCGACACCATCATCAACCGCCTCGGCGCCAAGCCGCTCGTGATCCAGCTGCCCATCGGCGCGGAGAGCGACTTCATCGGCGTCGTCGACCTGATCGAGATGCGTGCACTGGTCTGGGCCGGAGACGCCAAGGGTGATGTCACCATGGGCGCCTCCTACGAGATCCAGGAGATCCCGGAGGACCTCAAGGAGAAGGCAGCGGAGTACCGCCAGCAGCTCCTCGAGACCGTCGCCGAGACCGACGACGCGCTGCTCGAGAAGTTCTTCGGTGGCGAGGAGCTCACGGTCGCCGAGATCAAGGGTGCGATCCGCAAGCTGACCGTTGCCAGCGAGATCTACCCGGTGCTCTGCGGTTCCGCGTTCAAGAACCGTGGCGTCCAGCCGATGCTCGACGCGGTCGTCGACTACCTCCCGAACCCGCTCGACGTGGGCTCGATCGAGGCGCACGACCCGAAGGACTACGACACGATCATCGAGCGTCACCCCGACGCCAATGACCCGTTCGCCGCCCTCGCGTTCAAGGTCGCCGTGCACCCGTTCTTCGGTCGCCTCACCTACGTGCGCGTCTACTCGGGTCACCTGGACTCCGGTTCTGCGGTCGTCAACTCGACCAAGAACAAGAAGGAGCGCATCGGGAAGATCTTCCAGATGCACGCCAACAAGGAGATCCCGGTTCCCTCGGTCACCGCCGGAAACATCTACGCGGTCATCGGCCTCAAGGACACCACCACGGGTGACACCCTCACCGACCCGACGGCTCCGGTCGTCCTCGAGTCGATGACGTTCCCCGAGCCCGTCATCGAGGTCGCGATCGAGCCGAAGACCAAGGCCGACCAGGAGAAACTGGGTGTCGCCATCCAGAAGCTCGCTGAAGAGGACCCGACCTTCCGCACGGAGCTCAACCCCGAGACCGGTCAGACGACCATCAAGGGCATGGGCGAGCTGCACCTCGACATCCTCGTGGACCGCATGAAGCGCGAGTTCAACGTCGAGGCCAACGTCGGCAAGCCGCAGGTGGCGTACCGCGAGACGATCCGCAAGACCGTCGAGAAGCACGACTACACGCACAAGAAGCAGACCGGTGGTTCTGGACAGTTCGCAAAGATCCAGTTCACCATCGAGCCGCTCGACCTCGACTCCGAGAAGACCTACGAGTTCGTGAACGCCGTCACCGGTGGTCGCATCCCTCGTGAGTACATCGGCTCGATCGACGCCGGTTTCCAGGACGCGATGAACGTCGGCGTGCTCGCGGGCTACCCGATGGTCGGCGTCAAGGCGACCATCGTCGATGGTGCAGCGCACGACGTCGACTCCTCGGAGATGGCGTTCAAGATCGCGGGCTCCATGGGCTTCAAGGAGGCCGCTCGTCGTGCCAACCCCGTGCTGCTCGAGCCGCTGATGGCCGTCGAGGTCCGTACTCCCGAGGAGTACATGGGCGACGTCATCGGCGACCTGAACTCGCGTCGTGGCCAGATCCAGTCGATGGAAGACGCCGCAGGCGTCAAGGTCGTCCGCGCTCAGGTCCCGCTGTCCGAGATGTTCGGCTACATCGGCGACCTGCGCTCGAAGACCTCGGGCCGCGCCGTCTACTCGATGGAGTTCCACAGCTACGCTGAGGTTCCCCGCGCAGTGGCCGACGAGATCGTCCAGAAGACCAAGGGCGAGTAATCGTCCTTCTGGGAGCCGGGCCCCGGTCCGGCTCCCAGGACACCTACAACTTCACATTCCCTCTCTACTAAACTGAGAACCTAACCCGTAGAGAACCGGTCGCAAACCAGTGCCCGGTCACCTCTACAACGACGTCCTGAGGAGGACCCAGTGGCTAAGGCCAAGTTCGAGCGGACCAAGCCGCACGTCAACATCGGAACGATCGGTCACGTCGACCACGGCAAGACCACGCTCTCCGCAGCGATCTCGAAGGTGCTTGCTGACAAGTACCCGTCCGACACCAACGTGCAGCGTGACTTCGCTTCCATCGACTCGGCGCCGGAAGAGCGCCAGCGTGGTATCACCATCAACATCTCGCACATCGAGTACGAGACCCCGAAGCGCCACTACGCGCACGTTGACGCTCCCGGCCACGCCGACTACGTCAAGAACATGATCACCGGTGCGGCTCAGATGGACGGCGCGATCCTCGTGGTCGCCGCCACCGACGGCCCCATGGCTCAGACGCGTGAGCACGTGCTGCTCGCCAAGCAGGTCGGCGTTCCGTACCTGCTGGTCGCGCTGAACAAGTCCGACATGGTCGACGACGAGGAGATCCTGGAGCTCGTCGAGCTCGAGGTCCGCGAGCTGCTCGCCGGCCAGGGCTTCGACGAGGACGCTCCTGTCGTCCGCGTCTCCGCTCTCAAGGCCCTCGAGGGCGACGAGAAGTGGACCCAGGCGATCCTGGACCTGATGCAGGCTGTCGACGACAGCGTTCCGGACCCGGAGCGTGACCGTGACAAGCCGTTCCTGATGCCCGTCGAGGACGTCTTCACGATCACCGGTCGTGGAACCGTCGTCACGGGTCGCGCCGAGCGTGGCACGCTGGCCATCAACTCCGAGGTCGAGATCGTCGGACTCCGTCCGACCGTCAAGACCACGGTCACGGGTATCGAGATGTTCCACAAGCAGCTCGACGAGGCCTGGGCCGGCGAGAACTGTGGTCTGCTGCTCCGCGGCACCAAGCGTGAGGACGTCGAGCGCGGTCAGGTCATCGTCAAGCCGGGTTCGGTCACGCCGCACACCGACTTCGAGGGCACCGCGTACATCCTGTCCAAGGACGAGGGTGGCCGTCACAACCCGTTCTACACGAACTACCGCCCGCAGTTCTACTTCCGCACCACCGACGTCACCGGCGTCATCTCGCTGCCCGAGGGCACCGAGATGGTCATGCCCGGCGACACCACCGACATGACGGTCGAGCTGATCCAGCCGATCGCCATGGAGGAGGGCCTCGGCTTCGCCATCCGTGAGGGTGGACGCACCGTCGGCGCCGGTACGGTCACGAAGATCATCAAGTAAGCATCTGCTTCCTCGCAAAGGGGTCGGACCTTCGGGTCCGGCCCCTTTGTCGTCGATGCCGCCCTGTGGGCGCGGTGCTGTCGTCGACCCGGGACGCGAGGGTTCCGTTTGCCGGGGTGGACATGCACAATGAGTGTGGTCGGCTCGATCGGTCGGCGGCACACCTTCAGAAGGGGAATCACATGGGCATCGAAGACGCCGTGAACAAGGGCAAGGATCTGTACGAGCAGAACAAGGACAAGATCGCCGAGGCCGTCAAGAGCGAGCAGGCCGAGGACATCAGCGACAAGGTGCTCGACGGCGTCGCGGACTTCGCCAAGAAGATCGCCCCCGGTGCCGCGGACAAGATCGATGAGATCCGCGACGGCGCTGACAAGGCCGTCGGCAACGAGTAAGAAAGACCGCAAGCCCCGAGCGGCGATCCACCACCTGTGGGTCGCCGCTCGTGCGTGCTGGAGGGCAGCGTCCGTGCCGGAATGTCGTCGGATGTGGCGCATTCACGGTTGTATCCAGTAGGATCGTCTCGACCGCCTGGGGATCTTGCGGTCGGGGGAGCCGAAGGGGTTCGGTTTCCCGAAGCACGCGGAGTTCCGCGTACAAACTGGGGATATGCGATCTTGGGGATCATCGTGCGACGCGCGCACTCATTGCGCCTGAGCGTCACCCCGCCTGCGCGGCGGGTCTTCCGCCGCGCCCTCGGTCGAGGAGTTCGGCGTCCCTTCACGCCGGGCTACTCGCGTTCGGTGTGCCCCCTCGCACTGAACGCCCTCCCCAAGCGGGGCGAGGCATGGGGATGCCTCGCCCCGCTATCTCCCGCACTCTGACCTGTTCACGCACCGTCTGGAGTCGCGTTCGACGGACCGCGACACGCCCGGGTTTGCACAAGTGAAATCAGCCGTGGCAGAATAGACAGGTTCGATATTCCGTCGCCGCTGTGCGTGCGTCGGATCACTGCCAGGGCAGTGCATAGACGGCGCCGCCTCCGGGACGGTGCAGGGTTCTAGGCCGCGGGTAGCAGAACACACCCCGACACCCTTCTTCACGAAGGCTTCCGCCGTGCGCGGCGGAAGGTCGGCATCCGGTCGCCTCACGGCTTCCGGCTGACAGAAGAACAGTGGTGCAGCAGATCGACTCGCGAGGGTCGTTCTCGTGCCGAGGCGCGAACAGCGCCGACGTGCGTCCAATGCCCCAGGGCCACCCGGTCCCGGTCGGTAAGACGCTTAAAGAGAGAGAGCAGACAATGGCGGGACAGAAGATCCGCATTCGCCTGAAGTCGTATGACCACGAGGTCATCGACACGTCCGCACGCAAGATCGTCGACACCGTGACCCGTGCGGGCGCAACCGTCGTCGGCCCCGTGCCCCTTCCGACCGAGAAGAACGTCGTGTGCGTCATCCGGTCGCCGCACAAGTACAAGGACAGCCGCGAGCACTTCGAGATGCGCACCCACAAGCGTCTGATCGACATCGTCGACCCGACGCCCAAGGCCGTCGACTCGCTGATGCGTCTCGACCTGCCGGCCGATGTCAACATCGAGATCAAGCTCTGAGGTTCGACATGGCTGACATCAACTCCAAGGTTTCCAAGGGCATGCTGGGCACGAAGCTCGGCATGACCCAGGTGTGGAACGAGAGCGGCAAGCTCGTTCCCGTCACCGTCATCGAGCTGGCACCCAACGTGGTCACCCAGGTCCGCACGCCCGAGAAGGACGGCTACAACGCCGTGCAGATCGCGTACGGCCAGATCGACCCCCGCAAGGTCAACAAGCCGCTCTCCGCTCACTTCGAGGCAGCCGGCGTCACGCCGCGTCGTCACGTCACCGAGATCCGCACCGCGGACGCCGGCGACTACAACCTGGGCCAGGAGCTCACGGTCGACGGCACCTTCGAAGCGGGCCAGCTCGTCGACGTCGTCGGCACGAGCAAGGGCAAGGGCTTCGCCGGTGTCATGAAGCGTCACAACTTCAAGGGCGTCTCGGCTTCGCACGGTTCGCACCGCAACCACCGCAAGCCCGGCTCGATCGGCGCATCGTCGACCCCGAGCCGCGTCTTCAAGGGCATGCGCATGGCCGGCCGTATGGGTGGCGAGCGCGTGACCGTCCTCAACCTCACGGTGCACTCCATCGACATCGAGAAGGGACTCATGCTCGTCAAGGGCGCCGTCCCCGGTGCTCGTGGCCGCATCGTCTATGTCCGCAACGCAGTGAAGGGTGCCTGATCATGGCTGACTCCACTCTCGCGCTCGACGTCCTCAAGGCAGACGGCAAGAAGGCAGGCTCGATCGAGCTTCCCGCCGCGCTGTTCGACGCCAAGACGAACATCCCGCTCATCCACCAGGTCGTCGTCGCGCAGCTCGCGGCGGCTCGCCAGGGCACGCACTCGACCAAGCGTCGTGGCGAGGTCTCGGGTGCCGGTCGCAAGCCCTTCAAGCAGAAGGGCACGGGTAACGCCCGTCAGGGTTCCATCCGCGCGCCGCACATGACCGGTGGTGGCATCGTGCACGGCCCCAAGCCGCGCGACTACTCGCAGCGCACCCCCAAGAAGATGATCGCCGCCGCCCTCCTGGGCGCGCTCAGCGACCGCTTCCGCGGTGACCGCATCCACGCCATCGAGTCCTTCGGGATCGACGGAACGCCTTCGACCAAGACCGCGGTGAACTTCCTCACCAACGTCGTCTCGTCGAAGAACGTGCTCGTCGTGATCGAGCGCAACGACGACGTGACGCTGAAGAGCATCCGCAACCTGTCGAACCTGCACGTGCTGACGTTCGACCAGCTCAACGCATACGACGTGCTCGTCTCCGACGACATCGTCTTCACCCAGGCCGCGCTCGAGGGCTTCATCGCCTCCAAGTCCGGCGCCAACCAGGAGGTCTCCGCATGAGCGAGCAGGCATCTGTTCTCCAGACGGCCCTGAACAAGGACCCGCGCGACATCATCCTGAAGCCGGTCGTGTCCGAGAAGAGCTACGGTCTCATCGATGAAGGCAAGTACACCTTCCTCGTCGACCCGCGCGCTTCGAAGACCGAGATCAAGCTCGCCATCGAGAAGATCTTCGGCGTCAAGGTCGCAGGGGTCAACACCCTCAACCGCGTCGGCAAGGCACGCCGCACCCGCTTCGGCACCGGCAAGCGCAAGGACACCAAGCGCGCCATCGTCACCCTGAAGTCGGGCACCATCGACATCTTCACGGCAATCGGCTGATCCGGGGGATAAGGACAATAATGGCTATTCGCAAGTACAAGCCCACGACCCCGGGCCGTCGCGGCTCGTCGGTGGCTGACTTCGCCGAGATCACTCGATCGACGCCGGAGAAGTCGCTGCTGCGCCCGCTCTCGAAGACCGGTGGTCGCAACAACCAGGGCCGCATCACGACCCGTCACATCGGTGGTGGCCACAAGCGCCAGTACCGTGTCATCGACTTCCGTCGTAACGACAAGGACGGCGTCAACGCCAAGGTCGCTCACATCGAGTACGACCCCAACCGCACCGCGCGCATCGCGCTGCTGCACTACTTCGACGGCGAGAAGCGCTACATCCTCGCTCCGGCGAAGCTGAAGCAGGGCGACATCGTCGAGTCGGGTGCCGGGGCTGACATCAAGCCGGGCAACAACCTCCCGCTGAAGAACATCCCCACGGGTACCGTCATCCACGCGATCGAGCTCCGCCCCGGCGGCGGCGCGAAGATGGCACGTTCGGCCGGTGCATCCGTCCGTCTCGTCGCCAAGGACGGCCCCTACGCCCAGCTGCGTCTGCCCTCGGGCGAGATCCGCAACGTCGATGCGCGCTGCCGCGCGACCATCGGCGAGGTCGGCAACGCCGAGCAGTCGAACATCAACTGGGGTAAGGCCGGCCGCATGCGCTGGAAGGGCGTCCGCCCGACCGTGCGTGGTGTCGCGATGAACCCGGTCGACCACCCGCACGGTGGTGGTGAGGGTAAGACCTCCGGTGGTCGTCACCCCGTCTCCCCGTGGGGCCAGGCTGAGGGTCGTACCCGTCACGCCAACAAGGAAAGCGACAAGTACATCGTGCGTCGTCGTAACGCCGGCAAGAAGCGTAAGTAGGAGTAAGAGAAGATGCCTCGCAGTCTTAAGAAGGGCCCCTTCGTCGACGATCACCTGCTTCGCAAGGTGGTCGTGCAGAACGAAGCCGGCACCAAGAACGTCATCAAGACCTGGTCCCGTCGGTCCATGATCATCCCGGCCATGCTGGGTCACACGATCGCGGTCCACGACGGACGCAAGCACATCCCTGTGTTCGTGTCCGAGACCATGGTCGGTCACAAGTTGGGCGAGTTCGCGCCCACCCGCACCTTCCGCGGCCACGAGAAGGACGACAAGAAGGGGCGGCGCCGCTAATGGTCGAATCGATCGCACGCGTGCGACACATCCGCGTGACCCCTCAGAAGGCTCGTCGTGTCGTCGCGCTCATCAAGGGCAAGCAGGCACAGGAAGCTCTCGCGATCCTCAAGTTCGCACAGCAGAGCGCCAGCGAACCGATCTACAAGCTTGTCGCGTCGGCCATGGCCAACGCGCAGGTGAAGGCGGATCGCGACGGCGAGTTCCTCGACGAGCAGGACCTGTACGTGGCCAACGCGTACGTCGACGAGGGCACCACGCTCAAGCGTTTCCAGCCCCGTGCTCAGGGTCGCGCTTTCCAGATCAAGAAGCGCACGAGCCACATCACGGTCGTGCTCTCGACGCCTGAGGCAGCTCCGGCCGCCACGGGCGACAGCAACAAGAAGGCGAGCAAGTAATGGGACAGAAGGTAAACCCGTACGGCTTCCGTCTCGGCATCACGACGGACCACGTCTCGCGTTGGTTCTCTGACTCGACGAAGCCGGGTCAGCGCTACGCCGACTACGTCGCCGAGGACATCAAGATCCGTAACCTGCTCAAGACGCAGCTCGACCGCGCCGGTGTCTCGAACATCGAGATCGAGCGCACCCGTGACCGCGTCCGCGTCGACATCCACACCGCCCGTCCGGGCATCGTGATCGGTCGTCGTGGGGCCGAGGCCGAGCGCATCCGCGGCGACCTCGAGAAGCTCTCGGGCAAGCAGATCCAGCTGAACATCCTCGAGGTCAAGAACCCCGAGGCCGACGCTCAGCTGGTCGCACAGGGCATCGCCGAGCAGCTCTCTGCTCGTGTGGCGTTCCGTCGTGCGATGCGCAAGGGTCTGCAGGGCGCGCAGCGCGCCGGCGCCAAGGGCATCCGCATCCAGGTCTCCGGCCGCCTCGGCGGCGCCGAGATGAGCCGTTCGGAGTTCTACCGCGAGGGTCGTGTGCCGCTGCACACGCTGCGCGCGAACATCGACTACGGCTTCTACGAGGCGAAGACCACCTTCGGCCGCATCGGCGTGAAGGTCTGGATCTACAAGGGCGACCTGACCGCGAAGGAGCTCGCTCGCGAGCAGGCCAACGCACCCAAGGCTCGTCGTGACGACCGTGGTGGCGACCGCCGCCGTGCCCCGCGCAACGAGGCACCTGTCGCAGAAGGAGCGTCGGCATAATGCTCATCCCCCGTAAGGTCAAGTTCCGCAAGCAGCACCACCCGGGTCGCTCGGGTCAGGCCACCGGCGGCACGAAGGTCTCCTTCGGCGAGTACGGTATCCAGGCCCTCACGCCCGCTTACGTGACGAACCGTCAGATCGAGTCCGCTCGTATCGCGATGACCCGTCACATCAAGCGTGGTGGAAAGGTGTGGATCAACATCTACCCCGACCGTCCGCTCACGAAGAAGCCTGCCGAAACCCGCATGGGTTCCGGTAAGGGTTCCCCCGAGTGGTGGGTCGCCAACGTCAAGCCGGGCCGTGTCCTCTTCGAGGTCGCGGGTGTCGACGAGGAGCTCGCACGCGAAGCTCTGACCCGTGCAATTCACAAGCTGCCGCTCAAGGCACGCATCATCAAGCGCGAGGAGGGCGACGCGTAATGGCGATCGGCACCAAGGAGCTCGCCCCGGCAGAGCTCGACACATTCGAAGACCAGCGCCTCGTCGAGGAGCTGCGCAAGGCCAAGGAGGAGCTGTTCAACCTCCGTTTCCAGTCGGCCACCGGCCAGCTGGAGAGCCACGGCCGCATCCGCGCCGTCAAGCGCGACATCGCGCGCCTCTACACCGTGATCCGCGAACGCGAGCTGGGCATCCGTGCGACGCCCGCTCCGGTCGAGGCTCCGGCCAAGAAGGCGACCAAGTCGAAGGCGAAGAAGGCGGACTCCGCCGACGACGCCGTGAAGGAAGAGGCTGAGTGATGGCCACCAAGAAGGAAGCGACTGTGGAGACGCAGGCCGCAGGACACGAGTCGTCCGAGCACGACGTCCGCGACTCCGCTGCCCGCGGTTACCGCAAGGCGCGTCGCGGCTACGTCGTCAGCGACAAGATGGACAAGACCATCGTGGTCGAGGTCGAGGACCGCGTGAAGCACCCGCTTTACGGCAAGGTCATCCGCCGCACCTCGAAGGTCAAGGCGCACGATGAGGCGAACTCCGCCGGCATCGGCGACCTGGTCCTGATCAACGAGACCCGCCCGCTGAGCGCCACGAAGCGCTGGCGCCTGGTGGAGATTCTGGAGAAGGCCAAGTGATCCAGCAGGAATCCCGACTCAAGGTCGCCGACAACACCGGCGCCAAGGAGCTGCTCACCATCCGCGTTCTCGGTGGCTCGAAGCGCCGTTACGCGGGACTCGGCGACACCATCGTCGCGACCGTCAAGGACGCGATCCCCGGTGGCAACGTCAAGAAGGGCGATGTCGTCAAGGCGGTCATCGTCCGCACCAAGAAGGAGGTCCGTCGTCCGGACGGCTCCTACATCAAGTTCGACGAGAACGCCGCAGTGATCCTGAAGAACGACGGGGAGCCCCGCGGCACCCGTATCTTCGGGCCGGTCGGTCGTGAGCTTCGCGACAAGAAGTTCATGAAGATCGTCTCGCTGGCGCCGGAGGTCATCTAATCATGGCGAAGATCAAGAAGGGTGACCTGGTTCAGGTCATCACCGGTGCCACGCAGGAGCGTGGCGGCGACCGCGGCAAGCAGGGCAAGGTCCTCGACGTCCTTTCCGACAAGAACCGCGTCATCGTCGAAGGCGTGAACTACGTCACCAAGCACACCCGCGTCGGCCAGACGCAGCGTGGCACCAAGACCGGAGGCATCGAGACCGTCGAAGCCTCCATCCACATCTCGAACGTCGCACTCGTCGACCCCTCGACCAAGAAGCCGACCAAGGTCGGCCACCGGGTCGAGGAGCAGACCAAGGACGGCGTCAAGCGCACCGTCCGCGTGCGCTACGCGAAGAAGAGCGGTAAGGACCTCTGATGAGCACCGACACTGCCGCGCCGGCTGGCAAGATCCATCCGCGCCTGAAGCAGAAGTACAACACCGAGATCAAGAAGGCGATGCAGGACGAGTTCGGTTACGCGAACGTCATGCAGATCCCCGGACTGGTCAAGGTCGTCGTGAACACCGGTGTCGGCGAGGCAGCTCGCGACAGCAAGGTGATCGATGGCGCGGTCGACGATCTCACCAAGATCACCGGCCAGAAGCCGATCGTCACGAAGGCTCGCAAGTCCATCGCGCAGTTCAAGCTGCGCGAGGGTCAGGCCATCGGCGCGCACGTCACCCTCCGTGGTGACCGCGCGTGGGAGTTCGTGGATCGCCTCGTCTCGCTCGCACTGCCCCGTATCCGCGACTTCCGCGGTCTCTCGGGCAAGCAGTTCGACGGCAACGGTAACTACACCTTCGGTCTCCAGGAGCAGAGCGTGTTCCACGAGATCGATCAGGACAAGATCGACCGGGTTCGCGGTTTCGACATCACCGTCGTCACCACCGCGAAGACGGATGAAGAGGGCCGGGCACTGCTCCGTCACCTCGGATTCCCTTTCCGCTCGGAAGACGCACAGGCGTAACACCCTCGACGGGCTCAGTGGTCTCGTGTCACTGAGCCCGTCGATGTGCACGTACAATTGAAAATTGCGTGTCATCGCAGGCCGTCTGTCGTGTAACGGCAGCCGGAACCTCATGAACAAAGGAAATCAACAATGACAATGACAGACCCGGTCGCAGATCTGCTGACCCGTCTGCGCAACGCGAACTCGGCGCACCACGATTCCGTGACCCTGCCGTCGAGCAAGCTCAAGACGCACATCGCTCAGATCCTCCAGCAGGAGGGCTACATCGCCGGCTGGGAGACCTCTGACGCCCGCGTCGGACAGAACCTCACGCTGACGCTGAAGTACGGTCCCAACCGTGAGCGCTCCATCGCTGGCATCAAGCGCGTCTCGAAGCCCGGTCTCCGCGTCTACGCGAAGTCGACCGAGCTTCCCACGGTCCTCGGCGGCCTTGGCGTGGCGATCCTGTCCACCTCCTCCGGTCTTCTCACCGACCGTCAGGCAGAGCAGAAGGGCGTGGGCGGAGAAGTTCTCGCCTACGTGTGGTAATTCGAAATGTCGCGTATTGGACGACTTCCCATCGACGTTCCCGCGGGCGTGACCGTTTCGGTCGACGGCCGCGAGGTCGCGGTGAAGGGCCCCAAGGGTGAACTCACCCTCACGGTGGCCAGCCCCATCGAGGTCGCGGTCGAGGAGAACCAGGTTCTGGTCTCCCGTCCCGACGACGAGCGCGAGTCGCGGTCGCTTCACGGCCTGACCCGCACGCTCATCAACAACAACATCATCGGCGTGACCCAGGGCTACACCAAGGGTCTCGAGGTCGTCGGCACCGGTTACCGCGTGCAGCAGAAGGGCAGCTCGGTCGAGTTCGCCCTCGGCTTCTCGCACCCGGTCCTGATCGACCCGCCCGCCGGCATCACGCTCACGGTCGAGGGCACCACCAAGCTCACCGTCAGCGGGATCGACAAGCAGGCTGTCGGCGAGGCAGCTGCCAACATCCGCAAGATCCGCAAGCCCGAGCCGTACAAGGGTAAGGGTGTGCGCTACGCCGGCGAGAACGTGCGTCGCAAGGCCGGAAAGAGTGGTAAGTAACCATGGCTCTCAAGTCAAAGTCTGACGCCCGCGCGCGTCGTCACGCCCGCCTTCGCAAGAAGGTCGTCGGCACCGAGGCGCGTCCGCGTCTCGTCGTCAACCGCTCGGCCCGCCACGTCTTCGTGCAGCTGGTCGACGACAGCAAGGGTCACACCGTGGCGTCGGCTTCGACGCTCGAGACCGACCTGCGCTCGCTCGAGGGTGACAAGACCGCCAAGGCCCGCAAGGTCGGCGAGCTCCTCGCCGAGCGTGCGAAGGCTGCCGGCGTTTCCGAGGCAGTGTTCGACCGTGGCGGCAACCGCTACGCCGGTCGTGTCGCCGCCATCGCCGACGGCGCCCGCGAGGGGGGTCTGGCACTGTGAGTGACAACAAGGAGAACGAAGTGACCGAAGCGGCTGCTGCCACTTCCGAGACGGCTGCCGGCACCACGCAGGCTGAGCCGGCTCGCGATTCGCGTGATGGCCGCCGCGGCGGTCGTGACCGCAACCAGGGTGGCGGCCGTGACCGCAACTCCCGTGACCGTGGCGACAACCAGTTCCTGGAGCGCGTCGTCACCATCAACCGCGTCTCGAAGGTCGTGAAGGGTGGTCGTCGCTTCAGCTTCACCGCCCTCGTGGTCGTCGGTGACGGCAACGGTCTGGTCGGCGTCGGCTACGGCAAGGCCCGCGAGGTCCCTCTGGCGATCTCGAAGGGTGTCGAAGAGGCCAAGCGCAACTTCTTCCGCGTTCCGCGCGTCGGCAGCACCATCCCGCACCCCGTGCAGGGTGAGGCGGCCGCTGGTGTGGTCCTGCTCCGTCCGGCCGCTGCCGGTACCGGTGTCATCGCCGGTGGTCCGGTCCGCGCCGTGCTCGAGTGCGCCGGTATCCACGACGTGCTGTCGAAGTCGCTCGGCTCGTCGAACACGATCAACATCGTGCACGCGACGGTCACCGCCCTGAAGCAGCTCGAGGAGCCTCGTGCGGTCGCCGCGCGTCGTGGCCTCGAGTTCGACCAGGTCGCCCCTGCGCGCCTCGTGCGCGCCGAGGCCGAGGCCATCGCCGCACAGAAGGTAGGTGCCTGATGGCCGCGCGACTGAAGGTCACGCAGATCAAGTCCAAGGTGAGCGAGAAGCAGAACCAGCGTGACACGCTGCGCAGCCTCGGTCTGAAGCGGATCGGTGACACCACCGTCCGCCCCGACGACGCGCAGACGCGCGGTTACGTCAAGACCGTCGCCCACCTCGTCAAGGTTGAGGAGATCGACTAATGGCTGAGAAGAACGAGGCCGTCGAGGCTGAGAAGGCCACGAAGAAGGCTGCAGCTCCCAAGGCTGCCGCCGAGAAGAAGCCGGCCGCGAAGAAGGCTCCGGCCAAGACCGCTGCCGCTGACGCCAAGGCTGAGGGCGCTGCCAAGAAGCCGGCCGCCAAGAAGGCCGCGCCGAAGAAGGATGCTCCGGCGTCCCGCCCCGGCGTGCTGAAGGTGCACCACCTGCGTCCCGTCCCCGGATCCAACACCGCCAAGACTCGCGTCGGCCGTGGTGAGGGCTCCAAGGGTAAGACCGCTGGTCGTGGAACCAAGGGCACCAAGGCGCGCAACACCGTTCGCGTCGGCTTCGAGGGTGGGCAGATGCCGCTGCACATGCGCACCCCGAAGCTGCGCGGGTTCAAGAACCCGTTCCGCGTGGAGTACCAGGTCGTGAACCTGGAGAAGCTCGCGGAGCTGTACCCGAAGGGTGGCGATGTCACCATCGGCGACCTGGTCGCCAAGGGCGCCGTTCGCAAGAACGAGAAGGTCAAGGTTCTCGGAAACGGCGACATCGCCGTGAAGCTCACCGTTTCGGTCGACAAGGTCTCGGGTTCTGCCGAGCAGAAGATCGTCGCGGCTGGCGGATCCGTCAAGTAACCGCTTAGCAAGAGGGGTCGGAGATTCTCCGGCCCCTCTTGTGGTTTCACACTCCGAGACCTCGCTCTGGGGCCGCATCCGGCGGGCCTGGTATCGGTGGCGAATTCCGGGAAGCCCGGTTTGCGTTACCCTGGTCTTTCAGCCGTCCTTCGGGAATCGGCAACCTTTTCAGGAGGAACGTCCTTGTTTAGCGCCATCGCGCGGATCTTCCGCACCCCCGACCTGCGTCGGAAGATCGGTTTCACACTCGCCATCGTCGCGATCTACCGGCTCGGCTCCAACGTCCCGGCGCCGTTCGTGAACTTCCCGAACGTCGAAGAGTGTCTTGCCGCCAACGCGGGCACCGATGGGCTGCTCGGACTGGTCAACCTCTTCTCCGGCGGCGCGCTGCTGCAGCTGTCGATCTTCGCGCTCGGCGTCATGCCGTACATCACCGCGACGATCATCACGCAGCTCCTGCGCGTGGTCATCCCGCACTTCGAGGCGCTGCACAAGGAAGGACAGGCCGGCCAGGCCCGTCTGACCCAGTACACGCGCTACCTCACGATCGCCCTCGCGCTTCTCCAGTCGACGACTCTCGTCACGGTGGCCCGTAGCGGCCAGCTCTTCGGCACGACCGATCTCGCGGCCTGCCAGCAGCTTCTGACGAACGATGTGTGGTGGGCGCAGCTGCTCATCATCATGGCGATGACGGCCGGTACCGGCCTGATCATGTGGTTCGCCGAGCTCGTCACCGAGCGCGGCATCGGCAACGGCATGTCGCTGCTCATCTTCACCTCGATCGCCGCCACGTTCCCCGGTGCCATGAGCCTCATCTGGCAGACCAAGGGCTTCGAGGTCTTCCTGTTGGTGCTGCTCGTCGGAATCATCGTGATGGGGCTCGTCGTGTTCGTCGAGCAATCCCAGCGACGCATCCCGGTGCAGTACGCCAAGCGCATGGTGGGTCGACGCACCTACGGCGGCACGAACACCTACATCCCGATCAAGGTGAACATGGCGGGTGTGATCCCCGTGATCTTCGCCTCGTCGCTGCTGTACATCCCGGCGCTCATCGCGCAGTTCAACACCCCGCAGGACGGATCGACTCCGGCCGCCTGGGTGACCTGGATCACGACGAACTTCACGTCCGGCAACAGCCCGGTGTACATGGCCGCGTACTTCCTGCTGATCATCGGGTTCACGTACTTCTACGTGGCGATCACGTTTAACCCGGTCGAGGTCGCGGACAACATGAAGAAGTACGGCGGTTTCATCCCCGGCATCCGCGCGGGCCGCCCGACGGCCGAGTACCTCGACTACGTGCTCACCCGCATCACGCTCCCCGGCTCCCTGTACCTCGGTCTGATCGCGCTCATCCCGCTCATCGCTCTGGCCACCGTCGGCGCCAACCAGAACTTCCCGTTCGGCGGCGCCTCGATCCTCATCATCGTCGGTGTGGGTCTCGAGACGGTCAAGCAGATCGACGCGCAGCTGCAGCAGCGACACTATGAAGGGCTCCTCCGATGACAGCATCCGCACGTCTTCTCATCGTCGGCCCGCAGGGCTCCGGCAAGGGCACGCAGGGCGTGCGCATCGCCGAGTCCTACGGCATCCCGGTCGTCTCGACCGGCGACATCTTCCGGGCGAACATCAAGGAGGGGACGCCCCTCGGGCAGCAGGTCACCGCGATCCTCGACAAGGGCGACCTCGTTCCGGACGAGCTGACGAGCGAGATCGTGCGCGACCGCCTGTCACAGGAGGATGCCGCTCACGGCTTCCTGCTCGACGGCTACCCGCGCAACACCGCGCAGGTCGCCCACCTCGAGTCGTTCCTCGCCGAACGGGGACAGGCGCTCGACGCCGTCATCCTCCTCGACGTGCCGCGCGAGGAGAGTCTGGAGCGTCTGACGCTCCGTGCGACCGAGCAGGGACGCTCCGACGACACCCCGGAGGCCATCGGCCACCGCCTCGACATCTACGAGCGCGAGACCGCCCCGATCCTCGAGGTCTACGGGGCCAAGGGCATCGTCGACCGTATCGACGGCGTCGGCTCCCTCGACGAGATCACCGAGCGCATCGCCGAGGCCCTGGCCGCGCGCGGTCTGCGTCTCGCGGCCTCCGCCTCCTGAGATGTTCCGCCGGTCGATCTACAAGACCCCGGCTCAGCTTCGAGCCATGGTGGAGCCCGGCCTCATCACGGCGGCGGCACTGGATGCCGTCCGCCCGCTGATCAAGGCCGGTGTGACGACGCTCGAGCTCGACACGGTGGCGAACCGCACGATCCTCGCCCGCGGCGCCGAGTCGAATTTCCAGCTGGTGCGCGGCTATCACCACACCACCTGCATCTCGGTGAACGAGCAGGTCGTGCACGGGATCCCGGGGGAGCGGGTGCTCCAGCCCGGCGACATCGTGTCGGTCGACTGCGGTGCGCAGTTCCAGGGGTGGAACGGCGACAGCGCCATCACCGTGGTCGTGCCCGACCAGGAGCGCCCCGAGGTGGTCGCCCGTCGCGAGGAGCTCTCCCGCGTGACCGAGGGGTCGATGTGGGCGGGAATCGCCGCCATGGCGTCCGTGTCGTCGATCGACGAGATCGGTGCGGCCATCCAGGACCACATCGAGGCTCAGGGGCCCTCAGCGGTCTCCGGCGAGCCCTACGGCATCCTGCGCGAGTACGTCGGACACGGCATCGGTCGCAAGATGCACGAAGCCCCCAGCGTCTTCAACTACCGCACACCCGACCGCGGTGAAGACGTGAAGCCCGGCCTCGTGCTCGCGATCGAGCCGATGGTCACCGCCGGTGGGGAGGCGACCTTCATCGAGGAGGACGACTGGACCGTCACCACGGTGGACGGCACAGACGGCTCCCATTGGGAACATAGCGTCGCCCTGCATGATGGGGGTATCTGGGTGCTGACTGCGCCCGATGGTGGAAGAGCCGGACTCGCCCCGTTCGGGGTCGAGCCTCGAGAGATCGGAAAGTAATGGCAGCGGCGAAGAGCAACACCAACTGGTTCGCGATCGGCGTCTCCATCGCCGTCGTCGTGGTGCTGGTGGCGATCGGTGGACTCGTGGTGTTCCTCAACAACCAGGCGACCTCGCCCGGCGCGGCGCCGAAGGCCAACGACACCTTCAACTCCGAGACCGGTGCGGTCTCGTTCGGCGACGGTGAAGACACCATCGCGGTGTTCGTCGACTTCCAGTGCCCGGTCTGCAAGACCTTCGAGGACCAGTTCGGTGCTCAGCTCGAAGCCGCGGCTGCCGACGGCCGCATCACGCTCGAGTACCACCCGATCGCGATCCTCGACCGCTTCTCGCAGGGCACCGAGTACTCCTCACGGTCGGCAGGTGCCGCGTTCTGCGTCGCCGAGTCGAACCCTGACCTGTACCTCGACTTCGCCAAGACGCTCTTCGAGAACCAGCCCGAGGAGAACTCGACAGGTCTGACGAACGACCAGCTGGCCGGCTTCGCGACACAGGTCGGTGCGGATGACGCGGTCTCGTGCATCACCGACGAGACGTACCGCAAGTTCGGTGCGGCGCAGGCGAAGTCCCACGAGATCGCCGGCACGCCGACGGTGGACATCAACGGCACGCGCCTCAACCTGCAGGACCAGGCCGACCTGAAGAAGTTCACCGACCTGATCAGCTGAACCGGCGGCTTCCCGGCCCTGGCCGTCAAGTTGCCGGATGGCTCCGGAGCGTCTAACATAGATCTTTGGTGCTTTGTGCCTTGATTCGGCGTGTCCGGCGGTGCAGCACCACAAACCAATCACCCACCGCAGATCGACCGATCTGCAGAAGCGTCAGCGAGGCTATGGCTAAGAAAGACGGTGTCATCGAGATCGAGGGCGTGATCTCCGAGGCTCTGCCCAACGCGATGTTCCGCGTTGAGCTCAGCAACGGACACAAGGTCCTTGCAACGATCTCCGGCAAGATGCGGCAGAACTACATCCGTATCATCCCCGAGGACCGTGTGGTCGTGGAGCTCAGCCCCTACGACCTGACCCGCGGCCGTATCGTCTACCGCTACCGCTGATCGGTCGAGAAGTAACGGCCTGCCCCTGCCCGGGGCGGTACGAAGACAGCGAACAGGAAACATCATGAAGGTCAACCCCAGCGTCAAGCCCATCTGCGATCACTGCAAGGTGATCCGCCGTCACGGCCGCGTCATGGTGATCTGCAAGAGCAACCCGCGTCACAAGCAGCGCCAGGGCTGAGTCCCTGGCGGGCCCGCCGGTCTGATCGACGGGCCCGCGCTGCGCGGCATCGCTCACGCACATCTCACAACTGAAAACACAACGGCAGGATCAGAACTCGCGGAAGCGGGGGACACCTCGGGGCGGAGGCCCGGGCACCGATCCTGTTCCATACCTCCACAACACCCAGGAGAACCGCATGGCACGTCTTGCCGGCGTTGACATCCCGCGCGACAAGCGCGTGGTGATCGCCCTTACCTACATCTACGGCGTCGGCCGTACCCGCTCGGTCGAGATCCTCAAGGCGACGGACATCGACGAGAGCATCCGCGTGAAGGACCTCAGCGACGACCAGCTGATCGCCCTCCGCGACCACATCGAAGGCAACTACAAGGTGGAGGGTGACCTGCGCCGCGAGGTTGCAGCAGACATCCGCCGCAAGGTCGAGATCGGCTCCTACGAGGGCATCCGCCACCGTCGTGGTCTCCCGGTCCGTGGTCAGCGCACCAAGACCAACGCCCGTACCCGCAAGGGCCCGAAGCGCACCGTCGCAGGCAAGAAGAAGGCCCGCTAAGCGCGGCCCCAGGGACTAGGAGAACACTTTCATGGCTGCACCCAAGGCCGCCGCGCGCAAGCCGCGCCGCAAGGAAAAGAAGAACATCGCGCTGGGCCAGGCCCACATCAAGTCGACGTTCAACAACACGATCGTCTCGATCACCGACCCGTCCGGCGCCGTCATCGCCTGGGCATCGTCGGGTGGCGTGGGCTTCAAGGGCTCCCGCAAGTCGACCCCGTACGCCGCAGGCATGGCCGCCGAGTCGGCTGCCCGCCAGGCTGCGGAGCACGGCGTCAAGAAGGTCGACGTCCTCGTGAAGGGTCCGGGCTCCGGCCGCGAGACCGCGATCCGCTCGCTGCAGGCCGCCGGCCTCGAGGTGGGTTCGATCCAGGACGTCACCCCGCAGGCGCACAACGGCTGCCGTCCGCCGAAGCGTCGCCGCGTCTGATTCGCGTGTCGAGCCGCTCGGTCCCTTCGTGGTCTGAGCGGCTCGACGCCCGCGTGCGGGCATCGACTTCCACAACTCAAAACCTCACCCCACCACATGTCATATAGCGGGCATGTGATCGAAAGGAACACAGAGTGCTTATTGCACAGCGTCCCACACTGACCGAGGAAAAGATCGTCGAGAACCGTAGCCGGTTCATCATCGAGCCTCTGGAGCCCGGCTTCGGTTACACGATCGGCAACGCGCTGCGTCGCAGCCTGCTGTCGTCGATCCCCGGTGCTGCTGTCACCAGCGTTCGCATCGACGGCGTGCTGCACGAGTTCAGCACCATCCCCGGCGTGAAGGAGGATGTCACCGAGATCATCCTCAACATCAAGCAGCTCGTCGTCTCGTCGGAGCGTGATGAGCCCATCACCGCGTACCTGCGCAAGACCGGTGCGGGCGAAGTCACCGCCGCTGACATCTCGGCTCCGGCCGGTGTCGAGGTGCAGAACCCCGAGCTCGTCATCGCGACGCTGAACGACACCGCGAAGTTCGAGCTCGAGCTCACCATCGAGCGTGGCCGTGGCTACGTCTCGGCGACGCAGAACCGCAACGAGTACGCCGAGGCCGGTCAGATCCCGATCGACTCGATCTACTCGCCGGTCCTCAAGGTCAGCTACCGCGTCGACGCGACCCGTGCCGGGGAGCGCACCGACTTCGACAAGCTCGTCCTCGACGTCGAGACCAAGTCGGCCATCAGCCCCCGCGACGCCGTCGCTTCGGCTGCGAAGACGCTCACCGAGCTGTTCGGTCTCGCCCGCGAGCTGAACGTCGAGGCCGAGGGCATCGAGATCGGCCCGGCGCCGGTGGAGGCAGTGAACTCCAGCGAGCTGTCGATGCCGATCGAGGACCTCGACCTGTCGGTCCGCTCGTACAACTGCCTGAAGCGTGAGGGCATCAACACCGTTTCTGAGCTCGTCGCCCTGTCGGAGACGCAGCTCATGAACATCCGCAATTTCGGCCAGAAGTCGGTCGACGAGGTGCGCGACAAGCTCATCTCGCTCGGTCTGTCGCTCAAGGATTCGGTGCCCGGTTTCGACGGCGCCCACTTCTACGGCGGCAGCGAAGACGAGTCCTTCTGATACCCGACCTTTCTGACCAGGAGTTAGACGATTATGCCCAAGCCCACTAAGGGTCCCCGCCTCGGAGGCGGCCCCGCACACGAGCGCCTGATGCTTGCCAACCTCGCGGCGGCGCTCTACACCCACAAGTCGATCAAGACGACCGAGACCAAGGCCAAGCGCCTTCGTCCGCTCGCCGAGCGTCTGATCACCTTCGCCAAGCGTGGCGACCTGCACGCGCGTCGTCGCGTGCTGTCGGTCATCGGTGACAAGGAAGTCGTGCACGTCCTGTTCTCCGAGATCGCGCCGCTCGTCGCTGACCGTGAGGGCGGCTACACCCGCATCACGAAGGTCGGCAACCGCAAGGGCGACAACGCGCCTATGGCCGTGATCGAGCTCGTCCTCGAGCCCGTCACCCCGAAGGCGAAGTCGACCAAGAAGGCTGCTGCTCCGAAGGCCGAGAAGGCCGAGAAGCCGGCTGAGGTCGTCGAGGAGGCTCCCGCTGAGGAGGCTCCCGCCGACGAGACCGTCGAGGCCGGCGCCGAGTCGCAGGCCGAGGGCGAAGCAGCCGAGGCTGCCGCCGAGGACGCTGTCGAGAAGAAGTCCGAGTAAGTACTTCGCTCACGAAGAAGCCCGCCACCCCGAAAGGGATGGCGGGCTTCTTCGTGTACCCGGTGACGTCGTCAGCGGGTACGCAGATCCTTGCGCAGGATCTTCCCCGAGCTCGACTTGGGGATCACATCGATGAACTCCACCTGGCGTACCTTCTCGTGCGGCGCGACATGCGAGGCGACGTGGGCCATGACCGCCTCGGCATCGAGTTCGGCTTCCGGCTGGCGTACGACGAAGGCCTTGGGCACCTCCTGGCCGTCCTCATCGAGTGCGCCGATCACGGCGGCATCCGCGATGGAGGGATGCTCGAGCAGCACGGCTTCCAGCACGGCCGGAGCCACCTGGTAGCCCTTGTACTTGATGAGTTCCTTGAGCCGGTCGACGATACGGTAGATGCCCTCATCGGTGACGGTGGCGACATCACCGGTGTGCAGCCAGCCGTCGGCATCGAGCATCTCTGCCGTGGCGTCCGGGCGGTTGAGGTAGCCGACCATGACCTGCGGTCCCCGCACCCACAGTTCGCCGGGCTCGCTCGCGCCCTCTGCCGGCACTGTGACGTCTTCGCCCGAATCGGGATCGACGAGCCGTGCTTCGGTGTTCGGCACGAGGGGCCCGATGGTCGAGCGGTCGATGTCGGTGCGCGCCTCGGAGATGAGGTTGACCGCGGGGCTGGTCTCGGTCATGCCGTACCCCTGGGTCACGATGCACCCCAAGCGGTTGGCCACCGCCGAGGCCAGGGCGCCGTCGAGAGGCGCGGCGCCGGAGAAGATCACCTTCACGGCGGAGAGGTCGTACTGGTCGACGATCGGATGCTTCGCGAGCGCGACTGCGATCGGGGGAGCGACGAACACCCAGGTGGTGCGGTGATCGGCGATGATGCGCAGGAACTCGGGGAGGTCGAACTTCGGCATCGTGACGAGCCCGGCCCGTTGACGCAGCGCGAAGTTCAGCAGCACCGTCATGCCGTAGATGTGGAAGAAGGGCAGGACGGCGAGCACCCGGTCACTGGCATCGACGCCGAGGACCGGACGGCACTGCGACACGTTGGCCACCAGGTTGCGGTGCGTGAGCATGACGCCCTTCGGGCGGCCGGTCGTTCCCGAGGAGTAGGGGAGGACGGCGAGATGGGTCGCCGGGTCAAATGTCACGTCCGGTGCGGGGTGCCCTTCGCTGAGCAGCGCGGGGAGGGACGGGTGGCCCTCGGCGCCATCGAGAACGATCACGTGGTCGGCGTCGAACCCGAGCTTGTCCGCGGCGGCCTGTGCGCCGGGAAGCAGAGGGGAGACCGTCACGAGCCAGGTCGCTCCGGCGTCGGTGAGCTGGTTCGCGATCTCGTCGGCGGTGTAGAGGGAGTTGATGGTGGTGGCCGTCGCCCCCGCGCGGAGGATGCCGTGGAAAACGGTGGCGAAGGCCGGGATGTTCGGACAGAGGACGCCGACAGTGGTGCCCACCCCGACTCCGCGTGCCGCGAGGGCGCCGGCGAAAAGGTCGATCTGTCCGACGAGCTGCCGGTAGGTGGTGGTTGCCCCGCTCATCCCGTCGACGAGGGCGATGGTGTCGAGTTCGGCTTCGGAGAGATCGCCGAACAGGAACTCGAGGATGGAGACCTCGGGGATCTCCACATCGGGATAGGTACTGCGAACCATGAGATCTCCTTCGATCCGGGCAGGCTGACGACGACGTCGAATGCGATCCAGTGTCGCACACAATGGCACTGCGTCCCAGGGGTGACGGGCTTCAGACGGCGTCGTTCGACCGGTAGCGGGTACTCGGGCGGCCCTTGGTCGAGTAGTCGAGTGTGCGGGTCGCTCGGCCGGAGCCGGCGAGATGCTCGAGGTAGCGGCGGGCGCTGACGCGCGAGATCTCGAGGTCGTCGCCGATCTCGGTCGCCGAAGCGTCGGGGCGCGCAGCGAGAGCTGCGCAGACACGATCGAGCGTCTCGGCGCTCAGTCCCTTGGGGAGCCCGAGTCGCTGTCGGAACGCGATGATCGCATCCGCGGCCTCGACCCGTCGCACCACGTCATGCAACTCGGTGTGATCGCGCAACAGCAGCGTCGCTCCGATGCCTTCGCCGTCTGCCTCGCTTCCGGTGCTGCGGGCGACGAGCACGTGCGCCCCGACGATCACCGGCCGGCCGGCGGACTCGCCCTCCCGGAGCACCGTGGCGAGCTCTGTGCCCAGGACCTCGGCGGCGGGTTCGCCATCGAGATCGGCGGCATCCCTGTCGAGGAATCGGGCGGCGGCGTCGTTGACGAGCGTGATCCGCCCGGTGCCGTCGACCGTGATGACCCCTTCGCTCAGACCGTGCAGCGTGGTCTCCTGGTTCTTCACGAGAGCGGCGATCTGGTGGGGTTCGAGACGGTAGATGCGCCGCCGGATGATGGAGGTCACCCACGCCGAGCCGAACACCCCGAGAACAGCAGCCGCCAGCATCGCCGAGATCAGCCAGACGAGATTGGCCGAGAACTCCTCGTTGAGCTCCGACTCGAGAATCCCGACGGATGCGGTGCCGATAACGTCGCCCTCATCGTCACGGATGGGCACCTTGACCCGCCACGACGTGCCGAGCGTGCCGGTCTGCGTGCCGACGTAGATCTCGCCGGCGAGAGGGATCGACGGGTCGGTGGAGACCTTCTCGCCGATGCGCTCCGGATTCGGGTGCGAGTAGCGGATGCCGTCTTCGTTGGCGACGACGACGTAGGCGAGATCGGAGGCCTCGCGGATGACCTCGGCGATCGGCTGGATGGCTGCGGAGGGCTCGGCATCGTCGAACGCCGCGTGCACCGTCGGGAGCGCGGCGATCGACTGGGCCACGGCCTGCATCCGGTCCTTGTACGCCTCGCGGAGAGCCTGCTCCTGGAACGCGCCGGCCACGATGCCGGTCGCCAGGGTCACCAGGAACACGATCAGCGCCTGCAGCACGAGCAACTGCACGCGGAGCGTCATCTTCGAGGCCACCTGCTCATTCTGGCCCTTCGGCGAGTGCGGTGCGAGCGGGCGGGAGAGCCGCTCGTGACCAATAGTTCCGAAACTCCGACCAATGGTTTCCGAAGCTGGAGCAGGCGCAGCTCCCGCTCCAGGGTGGAGCCACAGCACCACGAACGCTCAAGGAGGAGCGCACATGAAGAACGCACGCATCGCAACCCTGGCCGGGCTGGCCGCGGTCGCAGCCCTCACACTCACCTCGTGCGCGGGAGGCAGCGCAGCGACCGACGACGGTGGAGGGGAAGCAGAGACCGCCACCGTCACCGACGTCTCGATCGTGGTCCCGGCGGATCCCGGTGGGGGATGGGATCAGACGGGCCGGGCGCTGTCGCAGGTGCTCACGCAGGACGACCTCGTGGCCTCCGCCCCGGTGACCAACGTGGGCGGTGCCGGTGGCACGGTCGGCCTCGCCCAGCTCGCCAACGAGAAGGACCCGAACACGCTGATGGTGATGGGCCTGGTCATGGTCGGAGCGGTCGAGACCAACGCCTCGGCCGTGCGGATCGAGGACACCACACCGATCGCCCGGCTCACCGACGAACCGCTCGTCGTGGTGGTGCCGGCCGACTCGAAGTACGACACGCTCGAAGACCTCGTCGAAGACGTCGTCGACAACGGCCAGGCGGTCACGATCACCGGCGGCTCGGCGGGCGGCGCCGACCACATCCTCGCCGGTCTCATGCTCGAGGAAGCAGGACTCGACGGGGCCGAGATCGCCGAGAAGCTGAACTACACGCCGAACTCCGGCGGCGGCGAGGCCGTTCCGCTGCTGATCGGCGGCAAGGTCGCCGCGGGCATCTCGGGCGTCGGCGAGTTCGCGCAGCACATCGAGAGCGGCGCGCTCAAGGCTCTGGCTGTCTCGAGCGAGGAGCCGGTGTCTCAGCTCCCGGATGTCCCGACCATCACCGAGGAGGGGTACGACGTGGTCCTGACCAACTGGCGCGGCGTGATCGCCCCCGGTGGCATCTCCGACGGCGAGAAGGACGAGCTGGTGCGCGTGATCACCGAGCTGCACGAATCCGAGGCGTGGACGGAGCAGCTGGAGACCAAGGGGTGGACCGACGCGTTCCTGGTCGGCGCGGAGTTCGATGACTTCCTCACCGGGAACATCGAAGAGGTCACGGCGACGCTGAAGAACATCGGTCTGGTGCAGTGACATGATGGTCCCCGCCTCATCGGGGACCGAGGAGCAGGGGGTGCGGGTCGACCACGATGGTCGACCCCCACGCCGCTCTCCCTCCGTCCCCCTCAGCGAGCTCGTGTTCGCCGGAATCATGGTCGCGCTCGGCGTCTTCGCCGTCGTCGGCATCTTCCTGATCCACGTCCCCGTCGGGATGAAGGCCGGTCCGACGGTCTTCCCGATCTTCGTCTCGGTCATCCTGCTCGCCTCGGCCGTCGCCGTTCTCATCGGCGTGCTGCGCGGGGAGCGCGGCGGTGCGGAGGAGGCGGAGGACATCGATGAGAGCCTGCCGACCGACTGGGTCACCCTCGCCAAGCTGGCCGGTCTCGTCGTCGCGCACCTGCTCTTGATCGAGCCGCTGGGGTGGGCGCCGGCGGCCGCTCTGCTGTTCGGCGGGGTCGCGTGGTCGCTCGCCGCCAAGCGGTGGTGGATGGCGTTCCTGATCGGCATCGTGGTCGCGCTCGTGATCCAGGTCGTCTTCGGCGGTCTGCTCGGCCTGTCGCTGCCCTGGGGCCCTGCTCTCGGCTGGTTCGGAAGGATGTTCTGATGGACAGTTGGACCCTGCTCCTGGAGGGCTTCGCGACCGCGCTGCAGCCGCAGTACCTCGCCTTCGCCTTCCTCGGCGTCTTCGTCGGCACCGCGGTCGGGGTGCTCCCGGGCATCGGCCCCGCGATGACGGTGGCGCTGCTGCTTCCCCTCACCTACACGCTCGACCCCGCAGCGGCGTTGATCACGTTCGCGGGCATCTACTACGGCGGCATGTACGGCGGCTCGACGACGAGCATCCTCCTGAACACACCGGGGGAGTCGGCCTCGATAGTCACAGCGATCGAGGGCAACAAGATGGCCAGGATGGGGCGGGGCGCTGCCGCGCTCGCCACCGCCGCCATCGGGTCCTTCATCGCCGGCACCCTGGCGACGCTGGGCCTCACGCTGCTCGCACCGCTGCTCGCGCAGTTCGCCGTGAACCTCGGGCCCGCCGACTACGTGGCCCTCATCGTCATCGCGTTCATCACGGTCGGCGCGCTGATCGGCAGCTCGATCTCGCGCGGCATGCTCTCGCTCGGCGTCGGCCTGTTCCTCGGGCTGGTCGGCACCGACTGGCTCTCCGGTCAGCAGCGCTACACGCTGGGGCTTCCCGCACTGTCGGACGGCGTCGACATCGTGCTGGTCGCCGTCGGCCTGTTCGCGGTCGGGGAGACGTTCTACATCGCCGCCCGGTTGCGGCACGGCGGGGTCGATGTGATCCCGGTCACCCGAGGATGGCGTTCATGGATGACGAGGTCCGATTGGCGGAGGTCCTGGAAGCCGTGGCTGCGCGGCACGGCGATCGGCTTCCCGATCGGCACGATCCCCGCCGGCGGCGCGGACGTCGCCACGTTCCTGTCGTATGCGACCGAGCGCAAGCTGTCGAAGCACCGCGACGAGTTCGGCCGCGGTGCGATCGAGGGCGTCGCCGGTCCGGAGTCGGCGAACAACGCCGCGGCCGCCGGAGTGCTGGTGCCCCTGCTCACGCTGGGCCTGCCGACGACGGCGACTGCGGCGATCATCCTCACGGCGTTCCAGTCGTACGGCATCCAACCGGGACCGCTGCTGTTCGAGAGCCAGTCGAACCTGGTGTGGGCGCTCATCGCGAGCCTCTACATCGGCAACGTGATCCTGATCGTGCTCAACCTGCCGCTCGTGGGCATGTGGGTGAAGCTGCTGCAGATCCCGCGGCCGTATCTGTACGCGGGCATCCTTCTGTTCGCAGTGTTCGGGGCCTACGCGCTGCACAGTTCGCCGTCGGACATCGTGATCCTGCTGATCGTCGGCATCCTCGGCTACTTCATGCGCCGGTACGGCTATCCGGTCGCGCCGCTCGTGGTCGGCATGATCCTGGGGCCGATGGCCGAGGAGCAGCTGCGCAAGGCGCTGCAGCTGAGCCAGGGGGATCTGAGCACGCTCGTCATGCAGCCGTTCGCGGCGATCGCCTACGGGGTGCTCGCCCTGCTGATCGTCGGCGGACTCTGGTTGCGGCGTCGCCAGCGCCGGTACGAGCAGGCGCTGACCGCGTCGATCGCGGTGCCGATCAAGGCGGACGCCGAGGTCTGATCCGCGACGCGGGTTCGAGAGGGGAGGAGGCCGCGAGTAGGCTGATCCGGTGAGTGACGTACAGGCCCCCGCACGAGGGCCTCGCGCCTATGCGGCGTTCATCGGCATCGGCCTTCTCGCCGGCCTCCTCTCCGGACTCTTCGGCGTGGGCGGTGGCACGGTCATCGTTCCGCTTCTCGTGCTCCTGCTGCACTTCGATCAGCGCCTCGCGGCAGGGACATCCCTCGCGGCGATCGTGCCGACGGCGAGCGTCGGCGTCATCTCCTACGCCACGACCGGGTCTGTCGCCTGGATCCCCGCGATCATCCTCGCCGCCGGCGCCGTGGTGGGTGCGCAGATCGGCACACGGCTGCTGCCGCGCATCTCGCAGACCGCCCTGCGCTGGGGCTTCGTCGGCTTCCTGCTGGTCGTGATCGTCAGCCTCTTCCTGGTCATCCCCTCGCGCGATGCCGCGTTCGAACTGTCCTGGCTGACAGGTATCGCCCTCGTCGGCGTGGGCATCGGCACCGGCATCCTCGCCGGGCTCATCGGCGTCGGCGGCGGCGTGATCGTCGTGCCCGTGCTGATGCTGGCGTTCGGCACCAGCGACCTGGTCGCCAAGGGCACGTCGCTGCTCATGATGATCCCGACGGCGATCTCGGGCACCGTGGGAAACCTCCGCAACCGCAACGTCGATCTGCTCGCCGCGCTGCTCATCGGCGTCTCCGCCTGCACGACGACGGCGCTCGGGGCATGGTTGGCGACGATCGTCGATCCGACTCTCGGCAACATGCTGTTCGCGGCATATCTGGTCGTGATCGCGGTGCAGATGGCGATCAAGGCGGTCAGAGGGCGCAAGCGGGCCTGAGCGTGTCCGGATGAAGGGATCTTCATCCACGGCTCATCTGCCCATCATGATCGACGGGCATCATGGGGTCATGCCCACTCCACGTCGCCTTCTCGTCACCGGCGCCCTGATCGCGATCCCGGTCGCCTTCGCGGTCGGAAGCGTCGTGCTGGCGCAGATGCCGCCCTCGCCGCGGATCCCTACCGAACCCGTGTCGGTGCAGCTCGCGCCGCCGGTGCCGAGCGAGGTGCCTGCGCCCGTGCCTGCGCCGGCACCTGCGCCTGCGCCGGGACCTGCGCCGGCCCCTGCCCCGGCACCGGTACCTGCGCCTGCGCCCGCCCCACCCGCCGGCGACGACGACGATGACGGTGGCGGCGATGATGACTGACGCCCCTACCCTGCCCCTGGATCTCGACGAGAGCGCCACGCCGCCTGCGCCGACGCGTGCGGCGGCGCAGGGCCTCGCGGCCACCGATGCGCCGCTGCGCACCTTGCGCCGACGCACTCTGCCCGCCCGCTGGCGTATCACGCTGTGGATCATCCTCAGCACCGCCATCACGCTCCTCGCCGTCGGCATGGTCGGCCGCAGCATCTTCCTCGCCGGTGTGGAGCAGTCGGCCAACGCCGAGATCGAGCAGGAGGCCTCCGAGTTCTCCCGATTCGCGGAGGATGCCGCGGCCAGCGGTCACACGACGGCCGAGGAACTGGTCAGCGAGTACGTCGCCCGCCAGTCCGTGCACGAGAACGAGGTCGTGATCGCCACCGTCGAGGGGGCGGTGATCGCGGTCGCGAACGGCCGGGTGCAAGCGACGGATGCCTCCGCGCTCGCCGCGGTGCCGGGCGGCGAGGCGCTCGTGAACCGGCTGCTCGATGAGACGTCGGCGTCCGGCGCGATGGATGCGCCCGACGTGGGCCCCCTGCGCTGGGGGCGGTTGGAATTCACCACCGGTGATCGCGGCGGTGCGGTGCTGATCGTGCAGTACACGCAGGAGGCGCGCTCGCAGGTCGACGCGGGATTCGCCACGATCGCGTGGGTGGCGCTGATCGGGATCCTGCTCAGCTCCGGCGTCGCCTGGCTCGTCGCCGGGCAGATCCTGGCTCCCGTGCGAGAGGTGTACCGGGTCGCCCGCGACATCGGAGAGCACGACCTCTCGGCGCGCGTGCCGGTCGAGGGCACCGACGACATCGCGGCCGTGGCCACGACCTTCAACCAGATGCTCGACCGCCTCGAGGCCGTGCACGCGACGCAGCAGCGCTTCGTCGACGATGCGGGGCACGAGCTGCGCACGCCGATCACCATCGTCCGCGGTCAGTTGGAACTGCTGAGCGAAGACCCGGAGGAGCGTGCGGCGACCCTGCGTCTCGTCAGCGACGAGCTCGACCGGATGAGCCGCATCGTCACCGACCTGCTCGTGCTCGCGAGGGCCGAGCAGCCCGACTTCGTGCGGGTCGCGAACTGCGACACCGCCGCCCTCACCCTCGACATCGAGGCCAAGGCGCAGAACCTCGGAGATCGTCGCTGGCAGCTCATGGAGGTGGCCGAGGGGACGGCGGCGCTCGATCCCCAGCGGGTGACCCAGGCCGTGCTGCAGCTCGCGGCGAACGCGGTGCAGGTGACCGAGACAGGTGACCGCATCCTCATCGGCTCGCGCTTCGACGGCGAGGGGAGCGAGCGGCGGCTGCGGCTGTGGGTGCGCGACTCCGGTCCCGGGGTCGCCGTGGCCGACGCCGAGCGCATCTTCGAGCGCTTCGCCCGCGGCGACAGCTCTGGTGCGCGACGAGGGTCGGGGCTCGGGCTCGCGATCGTGCGGGCGATCACCGATGGACACGGCGGTTCAGCCTGGGTCGACAGCGTGTTCGGAGAAGGTGCCACGTTCGGCATCGACCTTCCGGCACCCACCACCACGCGGTTCGACACCGCGGCAGAGAGGAGCGAGTGAGATGCGCAGCATCCTCATCGCGGAAGACGACCCGCACATCACCTCGTTCGTCCGCCGGGGCCTGCGCGCGGCCGGCTACGAGACCGCCGAGGCGGCCGACGGCCACACCGCGCTGCTGATGGCCCGCAGCGGCATGTTCGATCTGGTGCTGCTCGACATCGGGCTCGGCGGCATGGACGGTTTCGACGTGCTCGCCAACCTGCGCGGCGAGGGCGTCGCGACACCGGTCATCATCCTCACCGCCCGTGACTCGGTCATCGACACGGTGCGGGGCTTGGAGAGCGGGGCGAACGACTACGTCACCAAGCCGTTCCAGTTCGCCGAGCTCATCGCCAGGGTGCGGCTGCGGATCGGCGACGGCGAGGGACGCGCGGCCGGCCCCGTGCTCACCCACGGCGATGTGCGGGTGGATGTGCGCGCCCGCACGGTCACGGTCGACGGCGACATGCGCGAGCTCACCTCGCGGGAGTTCGCCCTGCTCGAGGTGTTCCTGCAGAACGCCGGCCAGGTGCTGTCGCGCGACCAGCTGATCGGGCACGTGTGGGGTATGGACTTCGATCCGGCCTCCAACGTGGTCGACGTGTACGTTCGGGCACTGCGCGGCAAGATCGGTGTCGATCGCATCGAGACGGTGCGCGGGGCGGGATACCGATTCCGATGAGTGATCCCACCCATACCCATGCCGAGAACGCGCGCCGGCTGGCCGAGCCGTCGGCGGTCGAGCGCACGCGATTCTCGACGATGCCGCCGCAGCGCCCGACTCCGTTCCCCGGTCGCAACCCGGCCGGAGGTGGCTTCGCGGTGCGCCGGCTCGGGCGTGGGCGCATCCTCAGCCTCCTCGCCCTCGGACTCGTGCTGATCGCGGGGCTCGCCATGGCGCTGTCGTCGCTGTCTCAGGGCGCCGGCCCCGGCCGGGTGACCATGCCGATCGCCGTGACTCTCACCGGGTTCCTGCTCGCGGTGTGGGCGTGGACATCCACCGGCCTCGATGACACGCTCGTCGCCTTCCTCGCCGCGATCGCCCTGATCGTCACCGGCGTGCTGCCGGCGAGCGACTTCTTCGCCTCCCTCGGCGACGAGACCATCTGGCTGCTCATCGGCGCGTTCGTGATCGCCTCCGCAGTGTCGTCCTCCGGCCTCGCTCTGCGCGGTGCCTCGCATCTGCTGCGGTTCGCACGCGGGCCGCGGAGCCTGTTCCACCTGACGACCGTAGCCCTCACGCTCACCGCCTTCGCCGTGCCCGCCACCTCCGGGCGCGCCGCGCTCGCCGTCCCGGTGCATACGGCGGTCGCGGCCGCGCTTCCCGGACGCGAGCGGGTGATCCGCGCCCTCGCCCTGCTGATGCCGACCGTGGTCCTGCTCTCGGCCGTCGGCTCGCTGCTCGGCGCGGGGGCGCACATCGTGACGGATCAGCTGCTGCGGGCCGCGGGCGAGCAGGGCTTCACGTTCCTGAGCTGGCTCTGGCTCGGGCTGCCTCTCGCCACGGTCTCGTCGCACCTGGCCTGCGAGCTCATCCTCTGGCGCTTCACCTGCCGCGACGACCGCAGCACGCCGCTGCGGATGAGCGCGACGGATATCGGTCGCTCCGCATCGACCGCCGTGACCGGACCTCTCAGCACCATGGAGCGACGCGCTGGCGTGCTGCTGGGCGGCGTGATCCTCCTCTGGGCCACGGAACCGCTGCACCATCTGTCGCCGGCATTGGTCGCCCTCATCGGAGCCGTCGCCGCCGTGACGCCCGGGATCGGCTGCCTGACCTTCCCCGCTGCGATCAAGCGCGTGCCGTGGTCGCTGCTGCTGTTCCTCGCCGCGACTCTCGCGCTGGCATCCGCGCTCACCAGCACGGGCGCCGCCGCCTGGTTGAGTTCGTCGGCGCTCGCCCCGCTCCGGGGGCTCGGCGCCGCGGGAGCCGTCGCGTTCGTGCTCGTGGTCATCGCGATCTCGACCGCCGCGCACCTGCTGATCCCGTCGCGGTCGGCCCGCTCCGCCGCGATCGTCCCGGTCGTGATCGCGCTCGCTCCCGCACTCGGCGTCTCCCCGATGGCGGCGGCGTTCGCCTCGACCGCCGCGGCCGGGTTCTGCCACACGCTCCCCAGTTCGGCGAAGCCGGTCGCCATGTTCGCCGACCCCGACATCGTGAGCGGGGGCTTCACCCCGCTGGACCTGCGCCGGCTCTCGGTGCTGCTGGCACCGGCGATGTTCGTGCTCGTGGCCGTCTTCGCCCTGTGGGTGTGGCCTCTGATGGGGCTGCCGCTGCTGCTCTGATCCGCGGCCCCGGCCCATCCCACACCCGCTTCACTCCGCGTGCACCGCCGGTGCACCGGTGCTCGTCGTGCCCGCACACCGGGCGCTCGTCGCCCGTCTCGGGCGCAGAAGGAGGAATCATGTCGATCCACACCCCGCAGCGCATCCTGGTCGCACCCAGTGGCTTCAAGGAGAGCCTGAGCGCCGAGGCCGTGGCCCAGGCGATCGCCGCCGGCGTTCGTCGGGTCATCCCCGGCGTGCAGGTGGACGAGTACCCGGTGCCGGACGGCGGAGAGGGCACGGCCGCCGCGCTCGCCGCGGCGACCGGAGGCGAGCTCATCCCGGCACGGGTGACGGGCCCCGTCGGCGACCCGGTGGACGCGCATTGGGCGCGGCTCGGTGGGCACGCCATCGGGACCGCCATGGTCGAGATGGCCTCGGCAGCGGGTCTGCGGCTCGTGCCGCGCGATCGCCGCGACCCGGGGGAGACGACGACGCGTGGCGTGGGCGAGCTGATCGCCTCTGCGCTGGACGCCGGTGCGGAGCGGATCGTGGTCGGCTGCGGCGACTCCGGCACGAGCGACGGCGGTGCCGGAGCGCTCGAAGCGCTCGGCGTGCGCATCCTCGACCGCGACGGTGTGCCGATCACCGCGGGCGGGCGGCATCTCCGCGATGCGGTGCGCCTCGATCTCGCGGGTCTTCATCCCCGCATCGGCGAGGTCGAGATCGTGCTCGCCTGCAACATCCACAACGTCCTGTGCGGACCGCGCGGCGTGGCCAGGGTGTTCGGTCCGCAGAAGGGAGCGACGTCCGAGCAGGTCGAGGAGCTCGCGGACGCCCTCGACGTCTGGGCCGGTCTGCTTGAGGAGCAGAGCCCGTTCGGAGCGGCGATGGATGTGCGCACCGGCGGCGGCACCGGCGCCTCTGGCGGGCTCGGGGCGGGTCTCGCCGCCGTGCTCGGTGCGCGTCTCGCCCCGCGTTTCGAGGTGCTCCTCGACAGCGGGCTGCTGCCCGAGCCCCTCGATGAGCTGATGGCGGTGGCCGATCTCGTCATCACCGCCGAAGGGGCGATCGACTTCCAGACGTCTCGGGGCAAGGTGCCGGCCGAGATCGCGATGCGCGCCCGAGTCGCCGGCGTCCCGGTGCTCGGCATCGCCGGATCGCTGGGTGTCGGCGCGCCGACCGTGCATGACATCGGCATCGACGCGATCGCCTCGATCATCACCGTGCCGATGCCCCTCGAACAGGCGGTGGAACACGGCGAGGCACTGCTGCGCGACGCCGCGGAGCGCAGCATGAGGATGGTGCTGCTCGGATCGGCGATGTCCGCGCGTGCGGCCTGAACTCCCGGGAGCCGACCCGCGGCCTGGGTCGCCGCCACCCCTCGGTAGGATCGAAGGGTGGCAGTGAACCAAGATCTGGTCGGCCGGGAGTTCCCGCCGACGGCCCCGTACCTCGTCGGCCGCGAGAAGGTGCGCGAGTTCGCTCGTGCCGTCTTCGCCGACGCCCCGCAGCACACCGACCTGAAGGCGGCCCGCGCGGCGGGCTTCTCCGACGTCGTGGCGCCGCCGACCTTCGCGATGGTCATCCAGGACCTCTCGCTCCAGCAGCTCCTGGGGCAGGAGGATTCCGGCATCGTGCTCGCGCGCACCGTCCACGCCGAGCAGCGCTTCACCTACACGCGCCCCATCGTCGCGGGCGACGAGCTCACCGCGCAACTGCGCGTCACCGGCATCCGGATGATGGGCGGCAACGCGATGATCACCAGCGAGGCCGAGATCACCGACCCCGCGGGTGCCCACGTCGTCACCGCCACCAGCGTGCTGCTGGTCGGTGCCGAGCCGAGCGCGGATGAAGGAGAGGCCGCCTGATGGGCTACACCGTCGGAGACGTGCTCGCCGAGCGCACCGTACACCTGACCCGCGAGTCGCTGGTGCGGTACGCGGGAGCGTCCGGAGACTTCAACCCGATCCACTACCGCGATGATGTCGCCGCGTCCGTCGGGCTTCCCGGCGTGCTCGCGCACGGCATGCTCACGATGGGCATCGCCTCGTCGGTGGTCGTCGCGGCTCTCGACCCGGCCACGCGCATCCTCGACTACGGCGTGCGCTTCACCAAGCCGGTCGTGGTCGACCCCGACGAGGGTGCTGATATCACCGTCGTCGCCACGGTCGGCGCCGTCGACGACGAGTCCGCGCGCATCGACCTCAAGGTCACGTTCGGCGACACCACCGTGCTCGTCAAGGCGCAGCTGCGCGTCGCTGTCTGATGAGGGCGAGCTGATGCGGGAGATCGAGCCGGTCCGTCTGGCGGAGCTGACCACGCTGCGCACAGGAGCAGCACCGGAGCGGATGTTCGAGGCGACGACGACGGCGGGTCTCGTCGATGCTCTGCGTGAGACGTGGGCGCGCGGCGACGAGTGGTTCGTCCTCGGTGGCGGCTCCAACCTCTTCGTGGGCGACGAGCCGTTCGAGGGCACGGTCATCCGCGTGCGCACCGAGGGCATCGAGGAGCTGCCGTCCCCGCACGCCGGCCGCATCCGTCTGCGCGCGCAGGCCGGCCACGGGTGGGACGACCTCGTCGCCTATGCCGTCGCCCACGGGTATGCGGGCCTCGAGGCCATGAGCGGGATCCCCGGCACGGTCGGCGCCGCCCCCGTGCAGAACATCGGGGCGTACGGGCAGGAGATCCAGGAGACGCTGGTCGAGGTCGAGCTGATCGACGAGTCGACCGGCGAGATCTCGACGGTTCCCGCTGCCGAGCTCGGGCTGGGTTTCCGCACCTCGGTGCTCAAGCATCACCATGGCAGTGTGCCGCTGCGCCGTGCCGTGATCCTCTCCGTGACCGTCGACCTGCTGATCGCGGGCGAGCGTGTGGTGCGCGGTGAGCAGCTGCGTCGGGCACTGGGTCTGACCGATGAGACACCGGTTCCGCTCGGCTGGGTGCGCGAGCGCATTCTCTCGACTCGCGCGTCGAAGGGCATGCTGCTCGACGCGGATGACCCCGACACCCACGGCGTCGGCTCCTTCTTCCAGAACGCGATCGTGACGGCGGCGGTCGCCGGCTCGTTGCCCCCGGAGTGCCCGCGCTGGCCGGTCGCCCCCGATCTGGACGCCGTGACCGTGATCCCGTTGGCGTCTTATGACGGACAGGTGCCGCTGTCGAAGCCCGCGGCGGTCTCCGACGTGAAGGTGAGCGCGGCGTGGCTGATCGAGCAGGCGGGCATCCGCAAGGGGTTCAAGCTCCCGCGCTCCCGCGCATCCGTGTCGACGAAGCATGCGCTCGCGCTGACCAACCGTGGCGGGGCGACCGCGGGTGAGGTCGCCGAGCTCGCCCGGTTCATCCAGAGCAGGGTGCACGCCGAGTTCGGTCTCGTGCTGCAGCCGGAGCCGGTTCTCGTCGGCGTCGAACTCTAAGGCGTCGAACGCCAAGGCGTCGAACCGCAAGGCGTCGAACCGCAGGACACGTCGGCTGTCGCGGCTACACTCGCGGCATGAGCGGATTGATCCCGTACCTGCTGTTCCCCGGCAACGCCGCGGAGGCGCTGCGTCATTATCGATCGGTGTTCGGCGGTGAGCTCCAGCTGCTCGACTACGCCACCGCAGGGAGGCACGACGGCCCCGGCGATGCGATCGCGCACGGGCAGCTGAGCGGACTGGTCGAGATCGCCGGAGCGGATGCCGGAGCCGATGACGATGCCGTGCAGATGGGCGGCATGTTCCTCTCGCTCCTCGGCACGGCCGACGCCCTCACTCTGACCGACTGGTACGACGAGCTCGCCGCCGGCGGCCGCGTGATCGACGCACTGCAGAAGCGACCCTGGGGTGACTTCGACGGCACGCTCGTCGACCGTTACGGCGTGCGCTGGCTGATCGGCTTCCGTCCCGAGGACTGAGGTGTCCCGCTGCCGAAGTAGGAACGAGACGACGGCAGGAGGATCAACACGACCGCCGCCGTGGTGACGGCGAGGGCCGCGATGGCGACCCAGAACTCCCAGATCGGGGCTGCTACCGCCGGAACATAGAGCGCGAGCGGGAGCGGGAACAGCAGGGTCGCGTATCGGGCCCACGACTTTCGTCTGATCACGAGCACCGTGATGGTCGCGTAGACGACCACCGGTACGAAGGCGAGCGCACTGAGCCACTGACGCGACTCTCCTCCCCAGTACCAGAGGAAGGGAGCGACTGCGAGGGAGAGGAAGAAGACCAGCACGGTCACCGTGATCAGGATGGGGAATGCCACCCGCAGAGTCACCGGCATCCGCTCATACTCCCGCTCGCCGTTCGTCATGCCTCCAGTATCGCTGACCCTCGCCTGAGGGCAGGAGACGTCGTGACGAAGGCCCCTCCCATCTGCAGACGGGAGGGGCCTTCGTCGGGTTCCGCGGGTCAGGCGAACAGACGCTGCAGGCGCTGCACGCCCTCGAGCAGCTGCTCGTCGCCCAGTGCGTATGACATGCGGATGTAGCCGGAGGGACCGAAGGCCTCGCCGGGGACGACCGCGACCTCGGCCTGGTCGAGGATGAGATCGGCGAGTTCGAGCGAGGTGGTCGGGGTCACGCCGCCCCAGGTGCGGCCCAGCAGGCCCTGCACGTCGGGGTACACGTAGAACGCGCCCAGCGGGTTCGGTACGACGAGGCCGTCGATCTTCGACAGCTCCGAGACGATCAGCTGGCGGCGACGGTCGAAGGCCTGGCGCATCTGCTCGGCCTCGTCCTGCGGGCCGGTGAGCGCGGCGATCGCGGCCTTCTGGGCGACGTTGTTCACGTTGCTGGTGAGGTGCGACTGCAGGTTGCCGGCGATCTTGATGGCATCGGCCGGCCCGACCATCCAGCCCACGCGCCAGCCGGTCATGGCGTAGGTCTTCGCGACGCCGTTGACGAGGATCGTCTGGCCGGCGACCTCGGGCACGGCGTCGACGATCGAGGTGGCCTTGACGCCCTCGTAGGTGAGGTTCTGGTAGATCTCGTCGCTGATGATCCAGATGCCGTGCTCGAGCGCCCACTCGCCGATGGCCTTGGTCTCCTCGGCGGTGTAGACGGAGCCGGTGGGGTTCGACGGGGAGACGAACACGAGGGCGGTGGTGCGGGCGGTGCGTGCGGCTTCGAGCTGCGCGACCGTGACCTTGTACTCCTGGTCGGCCCCGGCGAAGACCTCGACGGGGGTGCCGTCGGCGAGGCGGATGGCCTCGGGGTACGTGGTCCAGTACGGGGCGGGCAGCAGCACCTCGTCGCCGGGGTTCACCACGGCCTGGAAGGCCTGGTAGACCGACTGCTTGCCGCCGTTGGTGACGATGACCTGGCTCGGAGACACCTCGAGTCCGGAGTCGCGGAGGGTCTTCGCCGCGATCGCCTCGCGCAGCGCCGGGAGGCCGGGAGCGGGCGTGTACCGGTAGCTCGCCGGGTCGGCCAGAGCCTCGGCCGCCGCATCCACGATGAACTGCGGCGTCGCGAAGTCGGGCTCGCCGGCAGCGTACGAGATGACGTCCTTGCCTTCGGCCTTGAGGGCCTTGGCCTTGGCATCGACCTTGAGGGTCGCGGACTCGGCGATGGCGGACAGCTTGCGGGAGAGGGGAGCGCGTTCGGTCACGATTACGAGCGTACTCGGGTCGGCGCGGCAGGAGAGGTGTGGGATGCCGCCAAGATCCGGAGTTCTTTCGGGTTCGGAAGGTCAGTCGGTCGTGAGTCCGTGCGCCTGTGCGACGGCCGGAAGCGTGATGCGTCCGCCCTGCACGTTCAGACCCGCGGCCAGCGCGGCGTCGTCGGCCGCCGCCCGCTCCCAGCCCTTGCCGGCGATCGCCGAGACATAGGGGAGGGTCGCGTTCGTCAGTGCACGGGTCGCGGTCTCGGGAACCGCGCCCGGCATGTTCGCCACGCAGTAGTAGATCGAGTCGTGCACCGCGAATGTGGGATCGTCGTGGGTGGTCGGGCGCGAGCCCTCGAAGCATCCGCCCTGGTCGATCGCGATGTCGACGAGCACGGACCCCGGCTTCATCGCGGCGACCATGTCGTCGGTCACGAGCTTGGGGGCCGCGGCACCGGGGATGAGCACGGATCCGATCACGAGGTCGGCGGTCTTGAGCTCTTCGGCGATGTCGTAGCGGCTTGACGCACGGGTCTCGAGGGCGCCGCCGTAGCGGTGCTCGAGCTCGCGCAGACGCGGTAGGGAGACGTCGATCACGGTGACCTTCGAGCCGAGTCCGAGGGCGTTCGCCGCGGCGTGTTCTCCAGCGACGCCGCCGCCGATCACGACGGTCTTGGCGCGCGGCGTGCCGGCGATGCCGCCGAGCAGCATTCCACGTCCGCCCTGGGAACGCAGCAGCGAGTACGAGCCCATGGTGACCGAGAGGCGTCCGGCGATCTCGCTCATCGGCACGAGCAGCGGCAGGCTGCGGTCGGGCAGCTGCACGGTCTCGTACGCGACGGCGGTGGTCCCCGCCTCGACGAGGGCGGTAGTCAGTGCGCGGTCGGCAGCGAGATGCAGGTAGGTGAAGAGGGTGAGGTCGTCGCGCAGGAAGCCGTACTCCTGGGCGATCGGCTCCTTGACCTTGATGACCATATCGGCCTCGCCCCACGCGTCGGCGGCGGTGGCGACGATCTCTGCGCCGGCGGCCCGGTAGTCGTCGTCGGTGATGCGCGAGCCGAGCCCGGCCCCGGACTGCACGAGCACCCGGTGGCCCTCGTGCACCAGACGGTCGGCGCCGGCGGGAGTGAGGGAGACGCGGTTCTCGTTGTTCTTGACCTCGGTGGGGACGCCGATCTTCATTGATCCTCCAGGTTCGATGCGGTGCGGCACCCAGGATCGCAGAAACATCGACAGAACAACAGAATCGGTGAAGATGATTCGCGTGATGCGGAAATCCTGAATAATGCTTCGTATGGAGACGACCTCAGAGGCCCCGGAGCCGAACACCGTTCGGGCCCCCGCCCTGGATGCGATCGACGCCAGGATCGTGCAGCTGCTCACGGCCGACGGGCGCATGACGAATGCCGAGCTCGCCGGGCGTCTGGGTGTCGCGCCCTCGACGGCGCACACCCGGCTGCGGGCCCTCGTGGATCGCGGCGTGATCACGGGCTTCCACGCGAGTGTGGACGAGCGGGCACTCGGCGCGGGCCTGCAGGCGATCATCGGTGTCACGCTGCGTCCGAGCGGACGCCGGGAGAGCATCGTGGAGTTCGCGGACCGCGTGCGCGTGCTGCCGCCGGTGATCCAGCTCTTCTTCCTCGGTGGCGACGACGACTTCCTGCTGCACATCGCGGTTGCCGACTCGTCGGAGATGCGCGAGTTCGTGCTGGAGCATCTCTCGGCGCAGAGCAGCGTCGCCTCCACACGCACAAGCATCGTGTTCGACTACCACCGCAACTCGGTGGCCGCTTCCTTCCGCTGACGGCTGCCGCGGGTCAGGCGCCGTAGGACGCGGGCAGTGCGCAGTAGTCGGCGAACCGCCGCGTCGGGTGCGCGGGGTCGGTCACGTCGACGATCGCACCCGCGACCGTGTGCGGTGGCTCGTCGCCGGCCAGCTGCCACACCGCGTAGTTCCACATGCCCCTGGTGCGCTCGCCGAGCAGAGTCGCCGGTCCGGAGACGAGCAGGATGTCGCCGCTCTTCGGGCCTTCGCGGAACGCGGTGACCACGGAGCGGAGCTCGGCCTCGGCGCCGTCCGGTGAGTGGTCGCGGATGACCGGCTGCCCTGACGCCGTCAGCGCGGCCGCGAGGTCGTCTGCCGCCTGTCGCGAGCGCCCGGCATCCACCCCGGCCACTGCGAGCAGCCGCCGGCCGCGCGGGTAGAAGTGCAGGAACTCGGAGGCGATGTCCGCCCAGACGTCGGTCATGCGTCCAGGCTACGCCCGGCGAGGGGCGTGGGAGCGGGAAAAGAGGGAGCCCCCGGGACCACGGCGGATGCCGCAGTCCCGGGGGCTCCCTCGTCTGCTCAGTCGTGTGCTCAGTCCTCGTCGATCAGGAACCGGCTGTAGGCGCCCAGTGTGAGGAAGGTGGGGAACTCCTCCTGGAGGGCGACCTCGCGGAAGATCTCCGCCGCGTCGTCGTACCGGTCGCCGTGGCTGCGCGTCGCCTGCGCGAGCACCTGGGCGATCAGACCCTCGATGTACTCCGCCGTGATCGGGGTGCCGTCCTGAGTGGTGCGGTCCTGGTGGATCCACTGCCACACCTGCGAGCGGCTGATCTCGGCCGTCGCGGCATCCTCCATCAGGTTGTCGATCGCCACGGCCCCGAGTCCGCGCAGCCAGGCCTCGAGGTAGCGGATGGCGACCGACACGTTGTCGCGCACGCCCTGTGCTGTGATGGGCCGGCCGATGTGCAGGTCGAGCAGGTCGCGGGCCTCGACGTGCACGTCGTCACGCTGGCGGTCGACCTGGTTGGGGCGGTCGCCCAGCACGGCATCGAACTCCGCCTGCGCCGTGGGGATCAGGTCGGGGTGCGCCACCCAGGTGCCGTCGAAGCCGTCGCCGGCCTCGCGCTTCTTGTCGGCGGTGACCTTCTCGATCGCGCGTGCTGTCACCTCGGGGTCGCGGCGGTTGGGGATGAACGCGCTCATGCCGCCGATCGCGAAGGCGCCCCGCTTGTGGCAGGTCTGCACGAGCAGATCGGTGTACGCCCGCATGAACGGCACCGTCATCGTGACCTCGCTGCGATCGGGAAGCACGAAGCGCGCCCCGCGGCCGCGGTAGTTCTTGATGATCGAGAAGATGTAGTCCCAGCGGCCGGCGTTCAGGCCCGCGCAGTGGTCGCGCAGCTCGTAGAGGATCTCGTCCATCTCGAACGCCGCCGGCAGGGTCTCGATCAGCACGGTCGCGCGGATCGTGCCGTGCGGGATGCCGATGTACTCCTCGCTGAACGAGAAGACGTCGTCCCACAGCTTCGCCTCCTCGCTGGACTCCAGCTTGGCGATGTAGAAGTACGGTCCGCGACCGCCGTCGATCAGCGCCTGCGCGTTGTGCAGGAAGTAGAGGCCGAAGTCGACCAGGGAGCCGGATGCCGAGGTGCGACGACCGGCGCGGTCGATGAAGGCGATGTGCTTCTCGGGCAGGTGCCACCCGCGAGGGCGCATCACGATCGTCGGCGTGCGCTCCGCCGTGACGCGGTACTCCTTGCCGGGGCCGGATTCAGAGGCAGGCGATGTGAACGACAGCTCGCCGCGGATGGCGTCACGGAGCGACAGCTGCCCCTCGATGACGTTCTTCCAGGTCGGGCTCGTGGCATCCTCCTGGTCGGCGAGCCACACCCGCGCGCCGGAGTTCAGCGCGTTGATCGTCATCTTCGGGTCGGTCGGTCCGGTGATCTCGACGCGGCGATCCTCGAGGCCGGGCCCGGCACCGGCGACCCGCCAGTCGCGATCCTCACGGATGTGGGCGGTGTCGTCGCGGAACTTCGGGTCATGACCGTTGCCGATCTCGAAGCGACGGCGCATGCGGTCGGCGAGGCGGTCGTGGCGACGGGAGGCGAAGCGGTGGTGCAGCTCGGTGAGGAAGGCGACCGCTTCGGGGGTCAGGATCTCCGCGTAGCGGTCGCGGAGGGGGCCGGTGACCTCGATCGCGGGACCCTGCTGGGTCGTCTGGATCGGAGCCGTGGTCGGGGGAGCGGTGGGAGTGGTCATGATCGTGAGTCCTTTGAGTCGTGTCGGGTACTGCGACGAATGCGTCGAGCACCGCGACGAAGAGGGGCCACGCGCCTGGAGGCTCCGCGCGGCGCGCCAGCGCCGTGTGGAGGGGGCGTGGGGATCAGTGGAACTGCGCGGCTTCGGTGGAGCCGGCGAGGGCGAGTGTCGCGCTGTCGGGGTTGAGCGCGGTGGAGATGACGTCGAAGTAGCCGGTGCCCGCCTCGCGCTGGTGCTTGGTGGCGGTGTAGCCGTCTGCTTCTGCGGCGAACTCGGCTTCCTGCAGCTCGACGTACGCGCTCATGGCGCGATCGGCGTAGCCGCGGGCGAGGTCGAACATCGAGTAGTTCAGGGCGTGGAAGCCGGCCAGCGTGATGAACTGGAACTTGTAGCCCAGGTCGGCCAGCTCCTGCTGGAACGTCGCGATCTCGGCGTCCGACAGGTGCTTCTTCCAGTTGAAGCTCGGCGAGCAGTTGTACGCCAGGAGCTTGCCGGGGAACTGCTCGTGGATCGCTGCGGCGAACGAGCGGGCGAGCTCGATGTCGGGCTCTCCCGTCTCGACCCACAGCAGGTCGGCATAAGGGGCGAAGGCGAGGCCGCGGCTGATGACCGACTCCAGTCCGGGCCGGATCCGGTAGAACCCCTCGGTGGTGCGCTCGCCGGTGGTGAACTGCTGGTCCCGCTCGTCGACGTCGCTGGTGAGCAGGTCGGCGGCGAGGGCATCGGTGCGGGCGATGATGACGGTCGGCACTCCGGCGACGTCGGCCGCGAGGCGGGCCGCGTTCAGGGTGCGGATGTGCTGCTGGGTGGGCACGAGCACCTTGCCGCCGAGGTGGCCGCACTTCTTCTCGCTGGCCAGCTGGTCCTCCCAGTGGATGCCGGCGGCACCGGACTGGATGAGCGACTGCGCCAGCTCGTAGGCGTTCAGGGGCCCTCCGAAGCCCGCCTCGGCGTCGGCGACGATCGGCGCGAGCCAGTCCTGCGTGGTCTCGCCCTCAGCGTGCTCGAGCTGGTCCTGGCGGATGAGCGCGTTGTTGATGCGGCGCACGACCGCCGGCACCGAGTTCGCGGGATACAGCGACTGGTCGGGGTAGGTCTGGCCAGCGAGGTTGCCGTCGGCGGCGACCTGCCATCCGGAGAGATAGATGGCCTTGAGTCCCGCCCGCACCTGCTGCACGGCCTGGCCGCCGGTGTACGCGCCGAGCGCACGGACGTAGTCCTCGGTGTGCAGGAGGTTCCACAGATTGTCGGCACCGCGATGGGCGAGCGTGGCCTCTTCGCGGACCGAACCGCGGATGCGGATGACGTCTTCGGCCGAGTAGGTGCGCTCGACGCCGTCCCAGCGGGGGTCGGTGTCCCAGATCTCCTGGAGCTCGGCGGCCGTCTGAACCTGGTCGCCGGCTCGCAGACCGGCGGGGCGGGGCGTCGGGGTGTGGGCGGTGTTCGTCATGGTGTCTCCTCGGTGGATCCGGCGGCTGTGCCGGTGTGGCGTGGTTCCACTGTGCGTGAAGTTCGGAGGGCTGATCGACCGAATGTGAGGAGAAGATCGATGGAAATTCTGTTTCTGTGACAGAATCGGCCGCATGAGCACCATCGACGCTGCAGAAGAGGCCGACGCCCTCACGATCGGTCGCCGCATCCGCCAGCTCCGCACGGCGAAGGGCATGACCCTCGACGACCTCGCCTCTGCCGTCGATCGAGCGCCGAGCCAGATGTCGATGATCGAGACCGGAAAGCGCGAACCCAAGCTCACGCAGCTGCAGGCGATCGCCCGGGCGCTCGGGGTCACGATCGACGCCCTGCTGGAGGGCGAGCCGCTCGACGAGCGCAGCGCGGTCGAGATCGCGCTGGAGCGGGCGATGAAGGGGCAGACGTTCCAGGCGCTGGGCATCGAGCCTTTCCGCATCGCGAAGAGCCTGCCGACCGACGCTCTGAAAGCACTGCTCGCCCTGCACGGCGAGATCGACCGGCTCAAGGATGAGCGGGCCGCGACACCGGAGGAGGCCCGGCGGGCGAACGTCGAGCTGCGGCACCTGATGCGTCGGCAGGACAACCACTTCGCCGACCTCGAGGCGAAGGCCGCCGAGATCCTCTCCGCGGTCGGTCATCCGGGTGGTCCGCTGACCCAGCGCACGGCGTCCGAGATCGCGGCCTACCTGGGCTTCACCCTGCACTACGCGCCCGACCTGCCGCAGACCACCCGGAGCGTCGCCGACCTCGCGAACGGCCGGCTCTACCTGTCGAGCAGCGTGCCCGCGAAGGGCGATGCCCGCACCGCGGTGCTGCAGGCGCTGTCGAGTCGCATCCTCGGGCACTCCGAGCCGCGCAGTTACGCCGAGTTCCTGCGTCAGCGCGTGGAGACGAACTACCTCACCGGTGCGCTCCTCATCCCCGAGGCGCATGTGGTCCCGGCGCTGAAGGATGCCAAGCAGCGTCGGGCGATCTCGATCGAAGACCTGCGCGACGCCTACTCGGTGTCGTACGAGACGGCCGCGCATCGGTTCACGAACCTCGCGACCCGGCACCTCGACATCCCCGTGCACTTCCTCAAGGTGCATGAGTCGGGCACGATCACCAAGGCGTACGAGAACGACGACGTGAACTTCCCCACCGACCGTCTTGGGGCCATCGAGGGGCAGATGTGCTGCCGCCGGTGGACCTCGCGTGTGGTGTTCGACGAGGACGACCGCTTCAACCCGTATTACCAGTACACCGACACCGGGAACGGCACGTACTGGTGCACGGCCCGGGTGGAGTCGTCGAGCGAGGGGCTGCACTCCGTCAGCGTGGGCGTGCGCTTCGACGACACGAAGTGGTTCGTGGGGCGCGACACCTCGCATCGGGGCGTCTCGAAGCACTCGGTCGAGGTGTGCTGCCGCCGGGCGCCGGCCGACCTGGAGGACCGCTGGCGAGACAACTCCTGGCCGAACGTGAAGACCCCGCGCACGCTGCTGGCGACCCTTCCTACCGGGGCCTTCCCCGGCGTCGACACGACCGACGTGTACGAGTTCCTGGAGGCGCACGCCCCCCGCTGACCCCGCCCCGCCCCCGCCCTCCGCCCCCGCTCCCGCCCGCTCCGACCGGAGCGGATGGATCGACTCGCGCGGGCATCCTGCGCAGGCTACGGAGCGGACGGAAGCGGGGGTTGAGCCAACACTGAACACCTGTTAGGTTTTCGCGTGTGGAGTGGCTCCGGTCAGCGGCGCCCGTTCTCGATGAGGAGACGTGATGAAGCGATGGATGAGCACACTGGCCACGGTCGGACTGGTCGTCTCAGGCCTGGCCCTGGCCGGACCGGCGGCGGCGGGAGGCGGCCGTCAGGGCGACGCCGAGCTCACGCGCTGGGCGCAGGACACCTGGGGCTCCCTCGTGGCGATGACCGATGAGGAGACGGGCCTTCCGGCCGACAACATCACCGGCGACCTGCAGACCCCCAGCGCATACACTTCTCCGACGAACATCGGCGGATACCTGTGGTCGACCGTCACGGCGCGAGACCTCGGTATCATCGGCGCCGACGAGGCGCGCAGCCGCATGTCCGCCACGCTCGACACCCTCGAAGGGCTCGAGCGCAACGACGCGAGCGGCATGTTCTACAACTGGTACTCGCCATCGACGGGGGAGAAGCTGACGACCTGGCCCGACTCCGGCGATCCGGTGCATCCGTTCCTCAGCACGGTCGACAACGGGTGGCTGGCCGCCGCCCTGCGTATCGTCCGCGAGGCGGATCCTGCCCTCGCGGTGCAGGCGGACGCCCTCTACGACTCCATGGACTTCGCCTCGTTCTTCGATCCCGCGGGTGCCGCCGGCCTCCCCGCCGGCACCAACCGCGGCGGTTTCTGGGACGAGGTGCCGCCGGACTGCAGCGTCGCGGCCCCGATGTACAACGGATCGGGCGAGACCGCCTACTACACCTGCCACCACTACGACACGACCGTGAGCGAGAGCCGCATCGCGACCTATCTCGGCATCGCCAACGGCCAGATCCCGGCGACGGCGTTGTACGGCACGCATCGCACGATGCCGCCCGGCTGCGACTGGGCCTGGCAGGAGCAGCTTCCCGAGGGGGAGTACCGCACCTACGACGGCGTCGAGGTCTGGGAAGGCGCGTACAGCTATGACGGTATGTCGTTCGTCCCCAGCTGGGGCGGCAGCATGTTCGAGTCGCTGATGCCCGACCTGCTCGTCCCGGAGACGAAGTGGGGTCCGAAGTCGTGGAAGCTCAATCATCCGATCACGGTCGCCGTGCAGAAGCAGCACGGGCTCGACGAGGCCGGATACGGGTATTGGGGCTTCTCGCCCGCGAGTGATCCCTTCGGCGGATACGCGGAATACGGCGTCGACATCGCGGGCATGCGGTCTGACGGCTACACGTCCGACATGGAGAAGACCGACGTCGATGTGGACCGTCCGGGCTGTGCGGTGGGCACGAACCCCGCTCCCGAGTTCGGCGACGGCGTGATCACGCCGCATGCGGCCTTCCTCGCGCTGCCCTATGACCGCAAGGGCGTGCTCCGCAACCTCGAAGGCATCGAGGATGACCTCGGCGCCTATGGCCCCGGTGGGTTCTACGACGCGGTCGCCGTGAAGAGCGGCACGATCGCCGAGCGCTATCTCTCGCTCGACCAGTCGATGATCATGGCGGCGATCGGCAACGAACTCACGAAGGATAAGCTCAAGGACTACTTCGTGGATCGCGAGATGGAGAAGCTCCTGCGCCCCGCGATGCGACAGCAGGAATTCAGCTCGTCGTGGGGTGCGGGTGGCAACGGCCACCAGGGCTGAACCGCCGCTTCCCTCGACGAGGGATGGGAGTGGGCAGTGGGAACGGACGGCCAGCCGACAGCAGGTCGTGGCCCCCGTGGCTCCTACGCCACGGGGCAGGCGCGACGGCAGGCGATCGTCGACGAAGCGCTGGTCGTGTTCTCCCGGACCGGATTCCACGGCGGGTCGCTGCGGGAGATCGCGAAGCGCGTCGGCGTGACGCCTGCCGGCCTCCTGCATCACTTCGCCGACAAGGAGGAGCTGTTCGCCGAGGTGCTGCACCAGCGCGACGAGAAGGTACGAGCGGCCGCGGGCGATCCCGCGGAGCACACCCTCCTCGAGCAGGCGAAGAGAGTCGTCGCCCACAATCAGACCTCGCGCGGCCTCACGTCGTTGTACGCGATCGTCTCGGCCGAGGCGACCGATCCGGAGCATCCGTCGCACGCCGAGTTCGCCGCCCGCTACCGGGCACGAGCCGACGAAGCCGTGGAGATCCTCCGCCGTGGGCAGGAAGCCGGTGAGGTGCGCGACGACATCGACCCCGCGCTCGCCGCACGCCTGATCAGCGCCGTCATGGACGGGATCCAGCTGCAGTGGCTCCTCGACGAATCCGTCGACATGGTCCCGCTCTTCGACGAGTTCGTGCGCCGCTACCTCTACCCTGCCGCTCCTCCTCAGTCCTGACGGCACGCGCTCCGCCCGCGCTCCCGCTCTGTATCGCCGAGTGCACGGCTTCCTGCCGAGTGCACGGCTTCTCGACGTCGACAAGTCGTGCACTCGGCGAGTTCGCGTGCACTCGACGCCCGTCCAGCCCCCGTCCGTGTCGTGCCTGTCGTCAAAAGTTAGTTTGATCTTGCTTAGTCAATCTTGACTATGTTACTTTCATCGAGCCATCAACGACGAACGGCCGAGAAGGGACCCTCATGGCTACTTCCTCTGCGGAAACCCGATTCCGCATCACTGCCACCCTGACGTGCGTTCTCGCCGCCACGCTGACGCTCGGAGCATGCTCCGCGCAGACGCCAGGCGGCGATACCGCCCCCACGAGTGCGAGCGACACCGACGCCTGCAAGCGGAATCAGGATGCCGGCACCATCACCTACATCTCCGGCTACGGCTACTCCGCCAGCGCCGGCCAGCTCGACGTGTTCCTCGCCGAGGAGCTGGGCTACTTCGACGACCTGTGCCTCGATGTCGAGATCAACGCCTCCGGGGCGAACGGGCAGCAGCTCGTGGCATCCGGTCAGGCCCAGTTCACCGCTCTCGGTTCGGCATCCGACGTGATGCTGGCGGCGGCGAACAGCAAGAACCTCACGGCGGTCGCCACCTACGGCACGACCCCGCCGTTCTCGATCTTCGGCAACGAGAAGCTCGAGAGCCTGAAGGACCTCGAGGGCGGATCGCTCGGATACTTCATCAACCTGACGCCGATCGCCTCGGCCATGCTCGACGAGGCCGGCGTCGACGTCTCGAAGGTCGAGATGGTCAAGATGACCAACTACGACCCCACGGTCGTCGTCCGCGAGCAGGTCGACGCGATCGTCGGCTACGCCTCCAACCAGCCGCAGTCGCTCAAGGCTCAGGGCCTGCCGTTCAGCGAGTTCCTCCCCGCCGATCTCGGCGTCGAGGGTACATACAACGTGATGGAGGTGAATTCCCGATTCCTCGACGAGCACCGCGAGGTCGCCGCCGACTTCATGCGGGCGAGCCTCAAGGCGCTGCAGTACTGCCTGGACGAGTCGGATGCCTGCATCGACAAGCTCGCGAAGCTGGCCGAGGACAGCGGTCAGGGCGCAGCGTTCCCCCGCGACCAGCTCGCCCGCACGTGGGAGGTGGAGTCCGCGTGGGTGCGCGAGAGCGCCGGCGGGAACCCCGGCGTGCAGAACGAGTCGATGTGGGAGCCCGAGTACGCCCTCGTGAAGAAGTACGGCGACGTCAAGGAGCTGCCCGCGATCGCCGACATGATGGACGCCGACCTGGTCGCCGACCTCTACGACGGCGACACCCTGATCTGGCAGGAGAAGTGATGACGGTCGCACACGGCGCCGGCGTCGAGGTCAGGAACGTCTCGAAGTCGTTCGGCGTCGACGGCGCGAAGGTCACCGTACTCGATGATGTGAGCCTGACGATCGGCATGGGCGAGTTCGTGTCGGTGATCGGCCCGAGCGGCTGCGGCAAGTCCACACTGCTCAAGGTCGTCGCCGGCCTTCTCGACGCCGACTCCGGAACCGTCACGATCGACGGCGAGAGCGTCACGGCGGCTTCGCGCGACAAGAAGATCGGTCTCGTGCCGCAGTCGCCCGCACTGCTGCCGTGGAAGACGGTGCGCGAGAACGTCGAGCTGCCGGTGCGGATCAACGCCAAGGCCAACGCCGGGCGAGCGCTCCGTGATCCCGCGGAGCTGCTGGCCACCTTCGGGCTCGGCCAGGCGATGAAGAAGTACCCCGGACAGCTGTCGGGCGGCATGCAGCAGCGTGCCGCGATCGCGAGGGCGTTCGTGTTCGACCCGGCCATCATGCTGATGGACGAGCCGTTCTCGGCGCTGGACGAGATGAACCGCGACCTGCAGCGGATCGCGCTGCTGGAGTTCTGGCAGTCCAACCGCAAGGCCGTCATGTTCGTCACGCACTCGGTGCCGGAGGCGATCATGCTCTCCGACCGCATCGTGGTGATGGCCGCGCACCCGGGGCGCATCGCCCAGGTGATCGATGTGAACCTGCCGCGGCCGCGCACCGAAGAGGCCTACGCGACGGACGAGTTCCGCGAACTGGAAGCAGTCGTGCGCGGTGCGCTGCGCGCGCAGACGGAGAAGGCCCATGTCTGAGCTGACGATGAGAGACACGACCGCCACCCTCGCGACCGCCCGCCTGAAGGCCCAGCCACGCCGGGGAGTTCCTTCCTGGCTGCGCTGGGGAGCGTGGGGACCCACGTTGATCACCTTCGTGATCGCCGCTCTCCTCTGGCAGGTCGTGGCCTGGACCAACCCGTACGTGCTGCCGACGCTGGAGGCGATCGGCGCCAGCCTCGTCGATGACGCCGGCATGTACTGGTCGAACTTCCTCGTCACGCTCCTCGAGGTGGTGGTCGGCGCCGCCGCCGGTATCCTCGCCGGATTCCTCCTGGCGGTCGTCATGGCGGAGTTCCAGATCATCGAGCGGGCGGTCATGCCGCTGGTCATCATCGTGATGGTGACCCCGATCGTGGCGATCGCCCCCGCACTGGTCGTGGCCTTCGGCTTCGGCATGGTGCCGAAGTTCATCGTGACGGGGCTCGTGGTGTTCTTCCCGATGCTCGTGAACTCGCTCGCGGGTCTGCGCGACGTCGATCAGAAGGCGCTCGACGTCTTCAAGACGCTGCACGCCTCGCGGTGGGAGATCTTCCGCGAGCTGCGCTTTCCCGGCAGCATGCCCTACGTGTTCGCAGGGCTCCGCATCGCCCTGCCGCTCGCGGTGGTCGGCGCGGCGGTCGCCGAGTTCGTCGCGGCGGGACAGCAGGCCGGTCTCGGCTCGCTCGTCACCACGTCTGCGGCTCAGGCGAACCTCGCGGTCACCTGGGCCAGCATCGCTCTGCTCTGCCTGCTCGGTGTGCTCCTGATCATCGTCCTCGCCCTGGTGCGCAAGCGCGTGCTCTGGTGGAGCGACGGCGAGGTCACGGCCAAGGGCTGACGCGGCACCCTCATCCCGGGACGGGTGCCCCCCCCCCCCCCAACCCGTCCCGGGGTTCCTCCGGCGTGCCCGGAACCACTCCAGAACCGCTCCGGAACCACCAGAACGACTCCGGAACCAGCAGAACGACTCCGGAACCAGCAGAACGACTCCGGAACCAGCAGAACGAACCACCCACAAGGAAGGCACCCGCACATGACCGATCAGAACACCGTCAAGCAGTTGCGTCTCGGCCTCTTCGAGAACGCCCAGGCGAACGACTCCGGCACCGCCACGTGGCGGCACCCCGACAACGGGCGCTACCTGTTCGACAAGCTCGAGTACTGGCGCGACACCGCGCGCATGGTCGAGGACGCCGGGTTCGACTTCCTGTTCCTCGCGGATGCCTGGGGGTGGGCCGACGTCGCCGGCGAGCGTCCCGACATCTGCTCCCTCGAAGGTCTCGACCTGCCGCGTCTGGACCCGGCGATCATCCTCGCCGCTCTCATCCCCGAGACGACGCGCCTGGGGCTCGTCGCCACCGGCTCGACACTGCTCGAACCGCCCTATTCGTTCGCGCGACGGATGGCGACGCTCGACATCCTCTCCGGCGGCCGCATCGGCTGGAACGTGGTCACCACCGGCACGGCGGACACGGCTGTGCAGGGCTTCGGCGTGCCGATGGTCGGCCACGACGAGCGCTACCTCATGGCCGACGACTTCATGCAGGTCGTCTACAAGCTGTGGGAGCAGGCGTGGGAGGAAGGGGCTCTGGAGCGCGACAAGTCCGGGCGCTTCGCCGACCCGTCGAAGGTGCACCGCATCGCCCACGACGGCCCGTACTTCCGATCGCACGGCTACGGCAACACCTCGCGCTCGCCGCAGGGTACCCCGGTGCTGTTCCAGGCCGGGGCTTCCCCCGCGGGCCGGGAGTTCGGGGGCAAGCACGGCGAGGCGATCTTCGTCGGCAGCGGCTCGGTCGAGCAGCTGCGTGCGCACTCGTCGGCGATCCGCGAAGAGGCCGTCAAGAACGGCCGCGGGGCCGACGAGGTGAAGATCATGTCGGCATTCGCCGCGATCGTCGGCAGCACCGAGGAAGAGGCGCAGCGCAAGTACGCCGAGGTCGCCGACGCGCAGAACCCCGACGTCACCGTCGCCTCCTACGCATGGTTCACCGGCCTCGACCTCTCGGCCTATGCGCCGAACACGCCGATGTCGGAGCTGAGCACCGAGCTGTCGCAGACCCAGGTCGCCCGCTTCGCCGACAAGACGGTCGGCGACGTTCTCGGAGACTGGCACGCGCACGGCGTCGGCGCCCGCCCGATCGTCGGCACCCCCGAGCAGGTGGCAGACCGGATGATCGAGCTCGCCGACGGCGCCGACCTGGACGGATTCCTGTTCGCTCCCGTCATCCCGCCGGCGTCGACGGTCGACTTCATCGAGCACGTGCTGCCGATCCTCAAGGAGCGCGGTGCGATCGCCGAACCCTCGGCCGAGCCGCAGTCGCTGCGTGAGCGTCTGATCGGCACGCCGACGCCGGCGCTCTCCGACTCGCACACCGGCTCCCAGTACCGACGGACGATGTCGCGTGTCTGACACCCTCACCGGTGTCGCCGTCGTGGGGAGCGCGAATCTCGATCTCGTGGTCGAGGTCGCGCGCCCTCCCCGCGTCGGCGAGACCCTACTCGGTCGGGCCGGCGGCCGCTTCGCCGGGGGCAAGGGGCTGAATCAGGCCGTCGCCTCCGCACGCAGCGGGGCTCCGACCCGGTTCTGTGCGGTGGTCGGAACGGACGAGGCCGCCGACGTGCTGCAGCAGACGCTGGCGGATGCCGGAGTCGCGGCGGCCCTGCGCCGGAGTGCCGCCGTTCCGACGGGCGTCGCCCACGTGCTGGCCTTCGACGACGGCGACAACAGCATCATCGTCGCGGCCGGTGCGAACGCCGAGCTCGATGTCGACGACGCGGTCGCCGGGATCGCGGGCGCGGCGGTCGTGCTCGCGCAGCTGGAGGTTCCGCTCGCGAGCGTGGCGGCCGCCCTGCGCGCGGGCCGGACGGCCGGAGCCCTGACGATCCTGAACGCCGCGCCCGCACATGCCGAGGCGGTCGAGATGCTCGGCGACGTCGACGTGCTGGTGGTCAACGAGACCGAGTGCACCGCGCTCGGCGGCATCGACCGGCTGCACGCCGCCGGAGCCCCGGTCGTGGTTCTCACCCGGGGTGCCGGGGGAGTGGTGCTGCATCGCGCGGGGAGCGATCCTCTGCAGGTCGACGCGTTCCGGATCGATCCGGTGGATACGACCGGCGCCGGCGATGCGTTCTGCGGAGCCCTGGCCGCCGCGCTCGCCCAGGGAGAAGCAATCGAGACGGCGCTGATCCGGGCCTGTGCGGCTGGCGCCGTGGTGGCGCAGCATCGGGGTGCGACGACGTCGGCCCTGTCGCGCGCGTCGATCGACGCGCTCGTCTCGTCGCGCTGACCTCAGGCCGACGAGGCCGCGTCGGCCGACGCTGCCTCGTCGGTCGTCTCGCCGGCGAATGTGTACTCCCCACCGCGCAGACGTTCCAGCAGGTCGAGCAGCCACTGCTTCTCGGCCGTGAGGCGGGCTGTGGAGAGGTCGAAGATCTCCCGCACGTACTTGGGCGTCGTCTCGGAGCGCAGCGTGTCCTGCACGTCGAAGCCGTTCTGCGTGATGATCGCGTCGCTCTTGATGAGGCGGTGCTCGAGGCCGGCGATCACCTCCTGCCGACTCAGAACGAACATGAACGAGGCCACGGTCATGATGGCCTGGGTGTCGAAGGCTGCGACGTTCCAGAGGTTCTCGCGCAGCATGCGCTGCAGTTCGACCTCGCCGGCCGGGGTGATGCGGTAGGTGGTCCGCGCCGGGCGCTTGCCCTCGGCTTCGGTGCCGCTTTCGGCGATGTAGCCGTCGACCTCGAGGGCGCGCAGGGCGTTGTAGATCGATCCGGGTTGGATATGCGCCCACTCGTCGACGTGCCAGGTCATGAGTTCGCGACGGAGGAAGTACCCGTGCACGGGCTGGAACTGCTTCACGGCGCCGAGGACGACGAGGCGGGTGGTCGACATGCCCCTCATGCTAACGGCTGGCCTTCGCCTTTCCTGTTGTTTGCATGATCAAAGTTGCCTATTATCAAAACTAGTCAAAGTTGACTAACGAAAGGAAGCCGAAATGACGACTGTCGTGACCGACGCGCTGACGAACGATACGGTCCCGCGCGACCTCGCCCTCCGCCGGGCCTTCTCGGTATACCCGACCGGCGTCGTGGCCCTGGCCGCGCACGTCGACGACCGTGCCGTGGGAATGGCGGTCAACTCCTTCACCTCGATCTCGCTCGAACCGGCGCTGGTGGCGATCAGCGCCGCCCGTACGTCGAAGACCTGGCCGGTGCTGCGCACCGTGCCCGAGCTCGGCATGAGTGTGCTCGCCGCGCACCACGAGCCGCTCAGCCGCTCGCTCTCGGCGAGGGAGGGCGACCGGTTCGGCGGCCATGAGTGGCGCCGCACCGATGGCGGAGCCGTGCTGATCGCGGACGCAGCGCTCTGGCTCACGTGTCGCCTGCACAGCACGTTCGACGGTGGCGACCACGAGATCGCGCTGTACGAGATCGCCGACATCACGCTGTTCGACGACGTCGAGCCCCTGGTCTTCCATCAGAGCCGCTACCGCTCGATCGCCGCCCCCGAGAACGCGTGAGCGCGTCGCCGCCCGGGACGATCGTCGGACTGGTCGTCCCCGGCGACGGTCGGGGTCGCGAGCTCGGCTTCCCGACGGCGAACCTGGCGCTCGACCACGAAGATCTGCCCGACGACGGGATCTACGCGGCGTGGGTGCGGATCGACGACGACCTGCTGTCGTGGGCGGCGAGTGTCAGTGTCGGGATGAACCCGACCTTCGACGGCGATCGCGAGCGACGCGTCGAGGTGCACCTGCATGATGCCGACATCGACCTCTACGGTCGGCGCCTGTGCGTGACCCTCGTCGCGCGCCTTCGTCCGACGCTGCGGTTCGACGGCGTCGAGGCGTTGATCGCCCAGACTGCCGATGACGTCATGCGGTGCCGGGCGGTGCTGGCTGCGGGAGCGCGCATCCACTCCTGACCCGCTCTTGGCCCGATGTTGGCCCGCTGCTCCGGTTGCAGTTCCTGCCGCTCAGACGTCGCGGGGGCGGCGCGAAGTGCGACCGGAGTGTTCCCGCCGCGCGGGGTGCGAGCAGGAAGCACGTGGATGATCGGGAGCGTGCAGCCGCCCCGGCTCAGTCGCGGGCGGTCTGCAGGATCGTCCAGAGCTCGGCGCGGGCGGGGAAGGTCGACAGGTCGACGTCGAGCAGCGCGCCCGCGTGGGCGATGCGGGAGCGCAGGGTGTGCCGATGCACTCCGAGCGCGACCGCGGCGGATTCCGCTTTCGCGTCATGCTCCAGCCAGGTGCGCAGCGAGCGTTCGAGCTCGGCGCCGGTACGGGCGTCGTGCTCGCGCACCGGGGCCAGGCGCGATTCGGCGACGAGGCGCGCCTCGTCGGTCGCGAGGGCCGTGAGGATGCTCGACCCGACGGTGTCGGAGTAGCGGGCGACCCCGTGGGTGCCCTGCTGACGCAGCGCCGTGAGCGCCTGCGCGTGTGCCCGGGCGAACGAGTCGTACCCTTCGGGATCGGAGACGCCGATGCGGATGCCGAAGCGGGCGGCGACCTCGTCGAGCAGGGCCTCGTCTCCGGCTGAGACGCACATCGTCACCCCGTCCTCGGATTCGGCGAGGAAGATCGAGGTCCCGTGCTCGGCGCGGTGCCGCTCCCACCAGTCGGAGAGCGGCCCTGCCGGCGCGTCGGCGGCGACGGCCACGAGCACGGGTGCGGTGGGCAGGCTGCCCAGCACCCTCCTGGCCAAGGTGGGGTCGTCGGCGAGGAGTGATCTGAGGAGCTGCGCGTGCAGGCGACGACGACTGCGGGCGAGCTGCTCGCTCTGCTCCATCGCGAGTCCTGCCATGGCGATCACCGAGGTCACGACCGACCGGGCTTCGGGATCGAGCGTATCGACGGCGAGGGCGATGACGCCCCGCAGATGCCCGCCGCGGCCGACCGTGAACAGCATGAACGAATGGTCTTCGATGCTGAGCGACTGCCCCGCCTCGAGTCCACGGGTCAGGATCTCCACCGCGCGATTCCCGAGCTCGTCGAGCACACGGGCCTCCACCGTTTCGCGAGGGTGGGAGAGGGTGAGCGCTCCGGCGGCGTCGAACATCCCGGCCCAGACGCCGATTCGCCGCCCGAGTTCGGCGATCGTCGCATCGAGGCCGTGCGGTCGGAGGGCGGCGAGAGCGAGGGCACGCTGCGTGTCGAGGGCCCAGGACCGTCGGGCATACGCCTGAGCCGCGATCGCCTCGGAGTGCGCGCGGGCGACGGCGATGAACGGGGTGCGGTACGGAACGGCGAACAGCGGCATCCCGTGCGCGGCGCACGCGTCGACGAGCTCTTCCGGGATGCCGGATCGGTGCACCTCGGTGCCGAATCCCAGACCGATCACCCCGCGGTCCGCGAGCCGTCCGACGTACGTGTCGATGCTGACGGCTTCGTCGAACTGGGTTCCGGTGGTCAGCAGCGCCAGGTCTTCGGACAGGAACGGGGTGGGGTCGGCGAGATCGGAGCTGTGCACCCAACGCAGCGGGCGGTCGAGTGCCCCATCGGGGATGTCGCCTTCGCGGGGGATCAGAGAGAGCCCGAGATCGCGACGCTGCAACAGGGCGCGCAGGGTCGGCTGGGCGGTGACGACCACGGTGACCTCCGGCGAGTTGTACGAGCGGGCGATTTGCTTCTCCAGATTGTACAGACCGGTGAGTGCAGCCGGCTCGGTGGCCGCCGTACGCTCGCGAACATGGCACTCCTCGACACCGCAGCCCCCGCAGTCCCTCTCGGCGGACCCGACCTCCCCCAGGAGCGTCGTCTGGTCACGGATCTTCCCGGCCCCCGTTCCGCCGAGATCCTCGCGCGCAAGGCGGATGCCGTGGCAGCGGGCGTCGGACACACCGTTCCGGTCGCCGCTGTCGCCGCCGGTGGTGGCGTCGTCGTGGACGCCGACGGGAACTCGCTCATCGACCTCGGCTCCGGCATCGCCGTGACCACCGTCGGCAACGCGCACCCCAAGGTCGCCGCGGCCGTCGCCGCTCAGGCCGCGCAGTTCACCCACACCTGTTTCATGATCTCGCCCTACGAGTCGTACGTCGGCGTCGCCGAGGCGCTCAACCGCGTGACCCCCGGTGACTTCGCCAAGAAGAGCGCCCTGTTCAACTCGGGCGCCGAGGCGGTCGAGAATGCGATCAAGATCGCCCGCAAGCACACCGGTCGCCAGGCGGTCGTCGCCTTCGACCACGGCTACCATGGCCGCACCAACCTAACCATGGCGCTCACCGCCAAGTCGATGCCCTACAAGAGCGGTTTCGGCCCCTTCGCGCCCGAGGTCTACCGGGCGCCGATGTCGTACCCGTTCCGCGACGGACTCGATGGACGTGAGGCCGCGGCCCGCGTCATCCTCCAGCTCGAGAAGCAGATCGGCGCCGACAACCTGGCCGCGGTCATCATCGAGCCCATCCAGGGCGAGGGCGGCTTCATCGTCCCCGCCGACGGGTTCCTCCCCGCGATCGTCGAGTGGTGCCGCGCGAACGGCGTCGTGTTCATCGCCGACGAGGTGCAGACCGGCTTCGCCCGCACCGGGCACATGTTCGCGAGCGAGATCTTCGGCATCGAGCCCGATCTGATCACCACGGCCAAGGGCATCGCCGGCGGCCTCCCGCTCGCTGCGGTCACCGGTCGCTCCGAGATCATGGACGCCTCGCACTCGGGCGGCCTCGGTGGCACCTACGGGGGCAACCCCATCGCCTGCGCCGCAGCCCTCGCCTCGATCGACGTGTTCGAGAACGACGGCGTGATCGAGCGGGCGCGCGAGATCGGCACGATCCTCATCGACCGCCTCACCGCGATCCAGCAGAACGACCCGCGCGTCGGCGACGTCCGCGGCCACGGTGCGATGATCGCCGCCGAGTTCGTCGACCCCGAGACCAAGGCGCCGAACGCCGCTCTCACGGCCGCCGTCGCCAAGGCGTGCATCGCGCAGGGCGTCATCGTCCTCACCTGCGGAACCTACGGCAACGTCATCCGCTTCCTCCCTCCGCTCTCGATCGGCGACGACCTGCTGAACGAGGGACTCGACATCGTCGCCGCCGCCCTGGCCGCCGCCGAATAGCATCCGGGCCGCACTCCCGTGCGGCCCGACCCCCTGTCCGGTCGCGACCCCAATCGGGGGATTTCGGGTCGCGACCGGCACTACTTCCCCCAACGAAGGAGTTGCAGATGTCTGAGATCACCCGCGACGTACTCATCATCGGCGCCGGAGCCGCAGGGCTCACCGCCGCGAACGACCTGCGCAAGGCCGGCCTGTCGGTCGCCGTGCTGGAGGCCCGCGACCGCGTGGGCGGACGCCTGTGGACCGACGTCATCGACGGCGCCATGCTCGAGATCGGCGGTCAGTGGGTCTCGCCCGATCAGGATGCGCTCAAGGACGCCATCGAAGAGCTGGGCCTCGAGACCTACAGCCGCTATCGCGAAGGCGACAGCGTCTACGTCGGCCCCGACGGGAAGACGCACCGTTTCACGGGGGAGATGTTCCCCGTGTCGCCGGAGACCGAGGCCGTGATCGCCCGGATCACGGGCATCCTCGACGCCCTGGTCGCCGAGATCGACCCCGATCAGCCGTGGGCGCACCCGAACGCCGAGGAGTGGGACTCGATCACCTGGGACGCCTGGCTGCGCTCGCAGACCGATGACGACGAGGCCGTGCGCAACCTGGCCTTCGCCACGGGATCGGCGATGCTCACCAAGCCCACGCACTCGTTCTCGCTGCTGCAGTCGCTGCTGATGGCCGCATCCGCCGGTTCGTACTCCAACCTCGTCGACGCCGACTTCATCCTCGACAAGCGCGTGGTCGGCGGTCTGCAGCAGGTGCCGCTGCGTCTCGCCGAGCGCCTGGGCGACGACGTGCTGCTGAACCAGCCGGTCCGCAGCCTCGAGTGGTCGGACGCGGGGGTCGTCGCCACCACCGACGAGCTCACGGTCCGCGCCCGCCACGCGATCCTCGCGCACGCGCCGGTGCTGTACAGCCGTATCTCCTTCGATCCGCCGCTGCCGCGTCGTCAGCACCAGCTGCACCAGCATCTCTCCATGGGCTTCGTCATCAAGGTGCACGCGGTCTACGATCGTCCGTTCTGGCGCGAGCAGGGTCTCAGCGGCACCGCGTTCAGCCCGTACGAGCTGTCGCACGAGGCGTACGACAACACGAACCACGGCGACGAGCGCGGCACCCTGGTGGGCTTCGTCTCCGACGCCAACGCCGACGGCGTGTTCGAGCTCTCTGCCGAGGAACGCAAGGAGCGCATCCTCGAGTCGCTCTCGCACTATTACGGCCCAGAGGCCAAGAACCCGGTCGTCTACTACGAGAGCGACTGGGGCAGCGAGGAGTGGACGCGTGGTGCCTATGCCGCGAGCTTCGACATGGGTGGCCTGCACCGTTACGGCGCCGACCTGCGCACGGCGGTCGGCCCGATCCACTTCGCCTGCAGCGACATGGCCGGAGCCGGGTACCAGCACGTCGACGGTGCGATCCGGATGGGACACCTCGTCGCATCCAACATCGTCGATGCGAGCCGCGAGTCCGGCGCTGTCGAGAGCAGCAGCTGATGACCGGCTCGGTCGTCGTGGGGTACACGGCGACGGATGCGGGAGCGGATGCCGCGGCGCTGGGCGCGCGCATCGCCCGCAGCCTGGGCGCGACCCTGCACCTGGTGATCGTGCTGCCGAACGAAGGAACACGCAACGCCGCGGTGCCGCCGGAGCGCGCCTATGAGGAGCACATCCGGTCGCAGGCCAGGAAGTGGCTCGCCGACGCCGTCGTCCGGCTGCCGCAGGAGCTGACCCGCAGCGGTCATGTCCGGTTCTCCGAGTCGTTCGCCGAGGGGCTCATCGCCGCTGGCGAGGAGTTCGGCGCCCGGGTGATCGTGATCGGTGCGGCGGGCGGGGGCATCTTCGGACGCCACCGGCTCGGCAGCGTCGCCTCCGAGCTGCTCCATTCGTCGACCATCCCGGTCGCACTGGCTCCGGTGGGCACCGCCCAGCAGGACGACCACGTCATCCCGCGCGTCACGGTCGCCGTCGGATCGAGGCCGGGCGCCGATGCGCTGCTCGACGAGGCTGTCGCCCTCGCCGGCGACAGCGGCGTCGACCTGCGCCTCGTGTCCCTCGTGCCGTTCGATGTGCCCCCGGGGCTCGATACGGGCGCGATCCGCACGGTCGGTGACGACCACGGGCAGGAGGTCCTCGCGATGGCGACAGAGCTGCTCCCCGACGGGCGCACCGCCGCCGTCGAGAAGGCTCCGGGCGACACCGTCGAAGATGCGGTCGCGAACCTCTCCTGGCTTCCCGGCGAGGTGGTCCTGGTCGGCTCCAGCAGGCTGGCGCAGCCCCGTCGTCTCTTCCTGGGCTCCACGGCGGCGAAGATGCTGCACGAGCTGCCCGTCCCCATGATCGTCGTCCCGCGCACCCGCAACGAAGCAGGAGAACGCTGATGAGCAGCACCAACCGGGCGACGGAGCCCGAATCCGGTGTCACGACCGGGATCTCCACCAAGGGCCTGAGCGCCGGAACGGTCGGCCTGATCGGCGCGGTCGTGATCGGCATATCGTGCATCGCACCCGCCTACACCTTCACCGCCGCCGTCGGCCCTGTGGCCTCCACGGTGGGGTCGCAGATCCCCGCGATCATCCTGGTCGGCTTCATCCCGATGCTCCTGGTCGCCTTCGGGTACCGCGAGCTCAACAACCGGATGCCCGACTCCGGCACCTCGTTCACCTGGGCGGCCCGCGCCTTCGGTCCGTGGGTGGGCTGGATGGCGGGCTGGGGCCTGGTCGTCGCCACGATCCTCGTGCTGTCCAACCTCGCGGGCATCGCCGTCGACTTCCTCTTCCTGCTGATCTCGCAGATCACGGGCAACCCCGACATCGCCTCCCTCGCGAGCGTCACCTGGATCAACATCGGCGTGTGCCTGCTGTTCATGCTCGGGGCGACCTGGATCTCGTACCGCGACATGCAGACGACCCAGAAGCTGCAGTACTGGCTCGTCAGCTTCCAGATCCTCGTCCTGCTCTTCTTCGCCGGTGCGGCGATCGTGCAGGCCGTCAACGGCAACGGCTTCGACTACCAGCCCTTCGATCTGAACTGGTTCAACCCGTTCGCGATCTCGTCGTTCAGCGCCGTCGCCGCCGGACTCTCGCTGTCGATCTTCATCTTCTGGGGCTGGGACGTCACCCTCACCATGAACGAGGAGACCAAGGACCCGGAGAAGACCCCGGGTCGCGCGGCCACCGTCACGGTGCTGATGATTGTCTCGCTCTACCTGCTGCTCGCGGTGGCGATGATCATGTTCGCCGGTGTCGGCACCGGTGCGCTGGGTCTCGGCAACGAGGACATCCAGGAGAACGTGTTCTTCCACCTCTCCGGCCCGATCCTCGGCCCGCTCGCCTTCCTGGTGTCGCTCGCGGTGCTGACCAGCTCGGCGTCGTCGCTGCAGTCCACGTTCGTGGGACCGGCGCGCACGCTGCTGGCGATGGGGCACTACGGCGCCCTGCCCAAGTCGTTCGCGAAGGTCAGCCCCCGCTTCTTCACCCCGGGGTACGCGACCATCATCTCCGCCATCGTCGCGTCGGCCTTCTACGCTGTGATGCGCGTCGTGAGCGAGGACACGCTGTGGGACACCATCCTCACGCTCGGCATGATGATCTGCTTCTACTACGGGATCACCGCCTTCGCGTGCGTCTGGTACTTCCGCAAGCAGTGGTTCGACTCGACGAGGAACTTCTTCTTCACGTTCCTCTTCCCGCTCGTCGGCGGTGCGATCCTCGCGGTGCTGTTCTTCACGACGCTGATCGACTCGATGGACCCGGCCTACGGCTCGGGTTCTCAGATCGGCGGCGTCGGCATCGTCTTCATCCTCGGAATGCTGATCATCGGCGTCGGCATCGTCGTCATGGTCTGGAACGCCATCAGACGGCCGGCGTTCTTCCGCGGTCAGACGCTGAGCATCGACGCACCTCCCAGCCGACGCACGCGCTCCTAGCCCTCCTCACAGAAAGAGAATCATGAGCACTCAGACCGAACAGGCGCTCCTGGACAGCATCCCCACCGGCCTCTTCATCGGCGGTGAGTGGATCGACGGCGAGACCGGCGGCACGTTCGACGTGCAGGATCCCGCGACCGGTGCCGTGATCCGCACGATCGCCGACGCGACGCCCGCAGACGGCATCCGCGCCCTCGATGCGGCCGTCGCCGCGCAGGACGCGTGGGCCGCGACGGCTCCGCGCGTGCGCAGTGAGATCCTCCGCCGGGCATTCGACCTCGTGCAGGAGCACAAGGAGGACCTGGCGCTGCTCATGACGCTCGAGATGGGCAAGCCGCTCGCCGAGGCGCGTGGCGAGGTCGGCTACGGCGGCGAGTTCCTGCGCTGGTTCAGCGAGGAGGCCGTGCGCATCAGCGGCCGCTACGGCATCAACCCCGAGGGCACCGGTCACATGGTCGTGTCGCAGCGCCCGGTCGGACCGTCGTTCTTCGTGACGCCGTGGAACTTCCCGTTCGCGATGGCGACGCGCAAGATCGCTCCGGCACTCGCGGCCGGCTGCACCGTGGTGATCAAGCCCCCGGCACTCACGCCGCTGACGACGATGTACTTCACGAAGCTGCTCGAAGAGGCCGGCCTTCCCGCCGGTGTCGTCAACGTCGTGCAGACCTCGAAGTCGAGCGCGCTGTCGGCGCCGATCATCGCCGACCCGCGTCTGCGCAAGCTCTCCTTCACGGGCTCGACCGAGGTCGGACGCAAGCTCATCGCCCAGGCGGCGGAGGGCGTGCTGCGCGTGTCGATGGAACTCGGCGGCAACGCCCCGTTCGTGGTGTTCGACGACGCCGACCTCGACAAGGCCGTGGACGGTGCGCTGGCCGCGAAGTTCCGCAACATCGGACAGGCCTGCACGGCGGCGAACCGTTTCATCGTGCACAAGGACGTCGCGGGCGAATTTGCCAAGCGTGTCACCGAGCGCGTCAACGGCATGAAGATCGGCCGTGGCACCGAAGAGGGCGTGGCGATCGGACCGCTCATCGACGCGGATGCCGTCGCGAAGGCCGGCGAACTCGTCGACGATGCGGTCGGTCGCGGTGCGACGCTGCTCGCAGGTGGCAAGGCTGTGGAGGGCACGGGCACGTTCTACGAGCCGACCGTGCTGACCGATGTCGTCGCGGGAAGCGCGATCCTGCGCGAGGAGATCTTCGGACCGGTGCTCGCGATCGCGACCTTCGAGACCGAGGAAGAGGCCGTGCGCCTGGCGAACGACACCGAGTACGGACTCGTGTCGTACGTCTTCACCGAGAACCTGCAGCGCGGTCAGCGGATGATCGACGGGCTCGAGACCGGCATGATGGGTCTCAACGTGGGCGTTGTCTCGAACGCGGCCGCACCCTTCGGCGGCGTCAAGCAGTCCGGCGTCGGCCGCGAGGGCGGCTTCGAGGGCATCCACGAGTACCTGTCCACCAAGTACACGCTGATCCCGGTCTCCTGATTTCCGATGCGGGGCCCGCGCGTCGGGCCCCGCACCACCACACGAGAGGACATGTCATGACCGACTACGCCGTCACCAACCCCGCCACCGGAGAGACGCTGGCGTCCTTCGACACGTTCACGGATGCCCAGATCGATGAGGCGGTCGCCGCCGCCGACGAGGCCCACCGCGAGTGGTCGCGCTCGTCGACGGTCGCCGAGCGCGCGGCCCTCGTCCGGCGTGCCGCCGAGCTGCACCGCGAACGCCGCGAAGAGCTCGCCGACATCTTCGTGCGTGAGATGGGCAAGCCCCGCGAGGCTGCCCTGGGCGAGGTCGACTTCGCCGCCGACATCGCCGAGTACTACGCCGACCAGGCGGAGTCGATCATGGCCGACCAGCCGATCGCGATCCTGGGGGAGGGGTCGGCCATCATCCGCCGTTCCTCGCTCGGCCCGCTCGTCGGCATCATGCCGTGGAACTTCCCGGCGTACCAGATCGTGCGCTTCGCCGCTCCCAACCTGATCGTGGGCAACACGATCCTGCTCAAGCCCGCCCCGCAGTGCCCGGAGTCGTCGACCGCGATCGAGAAGATCTATCACGATGCCGGATTCCCGAAGGGCGCCTACCAGAACGTCCTCGCGACGAACGAGCAGATCGCGACGATGATCGCCGACCCGCGCGTGCAGGGTGTCTCGCTCACCGGATCAGAGCGCGCCGGTGCCGCGGTCGCCGAGATCGCCGGACGCAACCTCAAGAAGGTCGCACTCGAGCTCGGCGGCTCCGACCCGTTCATCGTGCTCTCCACCGACGACCTCGACGCCACGGTGCAGGCCGGCGTCGATGCGCGCCTCGACAACAACGGGCAGGCGTGCAACGGCGCGAAGCGCTTCATCATCGTGGACAGCCTGTACGACGCCTTCGTCGAGAAGTTCACGGCGGCGATGGCGGCCGTCGAGGCGACCGATCCCATGCTCGACGACACGGTCCTCGGTCCGGTGTCGTCCGAGACGGCTGCGGTCAACCTGCAGAAGCAGATCGACCAGGCGGTCGAGCAGGGAGCGACGCTCCTCACCGGCGGCACCCGTGACGGCGCGTTCTTCGCTCCGACCGTGCTGGCTGACGTGACGCCCGAGATGAACGTCTACCGCGAGGAGCTCTTCGGCCCCGCCGCCGTCGTCTACCGCGTGGCGGATGAGGACGCGGCGGTCGAGCTCGCGAACGACACCACCTTCGGTCTCGGCTCCTACGTCTTCACGACGGATGCCGCGCAGGCCGAGCGCGTCGCCGACAAGATCGAGGCGGGCATGGTCTACGTCAACCTCGTGCTCGCCGACAGCCCCGAGCTGCCGTTCGGCGGCGTCAAGCGCAGCGGCACGGCCCGCGAACTGGGTCACCTGGCCGCGGACGAGTTCGTCAACAAGAAGCTCATCCGCATCGGCTGAGCGCACGATGAACGGCCCCTCGCAGAACGCGGGGGGCCGTTGTCGCATCCACCACCGAATGCGGGACGGATGCCCTGTCGGTGGGGACATCGAGTGGGAGACAATGGCGGCATGAGCGCGCACACCGACCCCATCGAGATGCTGACCACCGACCGGAGCCGGGAGCTGCTCGGCACGCAGGAACTGGGAAGACTCGTCACCCACGTCGGGGACACGATCGACATCTTCCCGGTGAACTACGTGGTCGACGGCGACGGCATCCTGTTCCGCACGGCGCCAGGCAGCAAGCTGTTCGAGCTGACGGTGAACACCGACGTGCTGTTCGAGGTCGACGATCATACCGACACGGACGCCTGGAGCGTCATCGTCCGCGGGCACGCGACCGCTCTGGAGGCGGATGCGGACGTGCACCGCGCGGATGCCGCGGGCCTTCGCCCCTGGATCCCCACCCTCAAGCGCGTCTACGTGCGCATCGACCCGACGTCGGTCTCCGGGCGGGCGTTCCGTCGCAGTGCAGAGCCGGACAGGGATGGTGCTCAGGAGTACTGAGCGCCACTCGTCGCCCTCAGGCGGAGAAGAGCTTCAACTCCTCGGGAGTGAAGTAGTTCTGGGTCACGTCCGTGATGCGCACGAGGTACTTTCCCCGCTTTCCGTCGATCGAGACGACGGTTCCGACATTGCCGGTCATCGTCGGTCCGGTGATCTGCACGGTGTCTCCGATGGCGAAGTCGCTCATTCTGCATCCTCTCGTCGTGCCGTGACCCCGGATGCGCCGGCGAGCGTCTCGGCTTCTTCTGATGCTTCGAGGCTAGATCGCGCGTCGAAGCGGCGACAGTGTCGGATGTCGGCAGTTCGAGTGACATCTGTCACGGTCGTCCGACGAGCCTCAGCCCCGTGCCTCGGGCGTAGGGTCGAAGCATGGCAAACGTCGCTGAGAACATCGTCAAGACTCTGCACGCCAACGGGATCGACCGTGTCTACGGCATTCCCGGGGACTCGCTGAACGGCTTCACGGATGCGCTGCGCAAAGACGGCACGATCCGATGGGTGCATGTGCGGCACGAGGAATCCGCCGCGTTCGCCGCCGCCGCCGATGCCGCAACCACCGGCGAGCTCGCCGTCGTCGCCGGATCCTGCGGGCCTGGGAACCTGCATCTGATCAACGGCCTCTACGACGCCAACCGCTCACGTGTTCCCGTGCTCGCGATCGCCGCCCACATCCCCACCACCGAGATCGGAACCGGATACTTCCAGGAGACGCATCCGCAGGAGCTCTTCCGCGAGTGCAGCGTCTACGTCGAGTACGTCGCCGATCCGAAGCAGATGCCGCGCCTGATGGAGATCGCCATGCGTGCTGCCATCGAAGAGCGCGGGGTCGCGGTGCTCGTGATCCCCGGTGACGTCGCCCTGGCAGACATCGCCGACGACCGTGCCGTCGTGATCGAGCGCACCCGCCCGGTGGTCGTGCCCAATCCGGCGGAGCTCGAGAAGGCGGCGACGCTGTTGAACGCCGCGAAGAAGGTCACGATCCTCGCCGGAGCCGGCGTCGAGGGCGCGCACGACGAGGTCATCGCGCTCGCCGACACACTGGGTGCTCCCATCGTGCATGCGCTCCGCGGCAAGGAGTTCATCGAGTACGACAACCCCTTCGACGTGGGGATGACGGGGCTTCTCGGCTTCGCTTCGGGCTTCCGGGCCATGGAGGCCGCCGACGCGCTGCTGGTGCTGGGCAGCGACTTCCCGTACGAGCAGTTCTACCCCGACAACGCGACGACGATTCAGGTCGACATCCGTGGTGCCCAGCTCGGCAAGCGGCATCCGCTCGATCTGGGGCTGGTCGGCGATGTGCGTGCCACGGCGGACGCACTGCTGCCTCGACTGGCGCGCAAGGACGACCGTACGCACCTCGACGATGCCACCGCGCACTACCGCAAGACTCGCAAGAAGCTCGACGAGCTGGCGGTGCCGGCCAAGGGCAAGCGTCCCATCCACCCGCAGTACCTCGCTCGCCTCCTGGACCAATACGCGGCCGACGATGCGATCTTCACGGCCGACGTGGGGTCGCCGACCGTGTGGGCGGCCCGATACCTCTCGATGACCGAGAACCGGCGACTGATCGGCTCGTTCACGCACGGCTCCATGGCCAATGCGCTGATGCACGGCATCGGGGCCCAGGTCGCACACCCCGACCGTCAGGTCGTGGCGCTCGCGGGTGACGGCGGCCTCTCGATGATGCTCGGCGAGCTGCTGACCCTGACGCAGAACAAGCTGCCCGTGAAGACCGTCGTGGTCAACAACTCGTCGCTGAACTTCGTCGAGCTCGAGATGAAGGCCGCCGGTTTCGTGACGTACGGGACGGGGCTGGACAACCCCAGCTTCGCTGCGATCGCCGAGGCGATGGGGATCTTCGCACGCCGGGTGGAGCGGAGCGAGGACCTCCCTGACGCCGTCCGCGAAGTGCTGGCCCATGACGGTCCCGCTCTGCTCGACGTGGTCACCGAACGGCAGGAGCTCTCCATGCCGCCCGCGATCGAGGCGGCGCAGGTCAAGGGCTTCGCGCTCTACGCGATCCGCACGGTCATGTCCGGGCGCGGCGACGAACTCCTCGATCTCGCGAAGGCCAACTGGCGCCAGCTCTTCTGAGACGGCGCCCCCAGCGACGACGCCGTCTCGCCGGCCCTGCGCTCAGCTCTCCAGGTGCGCGCGGATCTCGGCGGCTTCGCCGTGACGGCCGAGTGCCTCGAGCACGTTGCCGAGCTCGAGGGCCGACACCTGCAACAGCGGCGCGTGTCCGGCCGCGTGCTCGATGGCGCTGCGGTAGACCGGGACCGCGTCGGCTGAGCGCTCGTTGCCGGCGAGCACCCGCGCCGCGAACAGCTCCGAGCCTCCGGCCGAGCCCAGGTCTCCGAGCGCTGCGAAGCCGTCGGCCGCGGTGAGAGCAGCCGAGACGGCTTCATCGACACGGCCGAGCTCGGCCAGCGCCCGTGCGCGCGAGTCGGTCACATCGGCGAGCAGCCACTCGGCCTCGTGCTGCTGCGCGAGGGCGGCGACCTCGTCGAAGAGCCCGAACGCCCGCTCATCGCCGCGTCCGCCGTAGGCCTGGCCGAGACTGTGCAGAACCTCGGTGAGCGCGCCGACGGCTTCGGGCGCGCGCCGTACGATCTCGGCGGCGGACTCAAGCAGGGCGATCGCATCGTCGTGCTCGTCGAAGCGCGCGAGGATCTTGGCCTGCTCCGTCATCGACATCGCCTGGTCCCCGTGCTCCTCGGCCTGCCCGAACAGTTCGGAGGCATAGCCGTGCGCACCGACCGACTGACCGAACTCGCCCGCGGCGCTCAGGGCGCGCGCGAGCATCGACACGGTCATGGCGCGCGAGCCGGCGGGGACGTCGGCCTCCTCCTCGCGCTGCAGCACGTCGCCGAACAGCTCTGCGGCTTCTTCTGCATCGCCGACACGCAGCATCGCGCGCGCGAGACGGAAGTCGAGTCCGGTCGTGTCCGCTCCGGCTTCGCCTCCCAGGCGCGCGGCGAGGCGGTAGCGCGAGACGGCTTTCTCCGGCTCGTCCGCGTCCTCCCAGAGGGCTCCGGCGAGCAGGTGCGCGTCACCGAGCGCGCGGGTCGCTCCCAGTTCGGCGAGCAGGCGGCAGGCCTCGTCGGCATCGGCCGCGCCCTCCAGGTACGTGTTCCCGCCGCCGCGCACGCGTGCGCGGGTCTGCAGCGCCTGGGCCCGGTGGCCCGCGCTGAGGTCGTCCTGAGCGAGGAAGCGGTCGAGCAGCGCGCTCCCCGCTTCGAGGTCGCCCTTGCTCAGCACGGCCGAGATGGCCAGCAGCGTCGTGGTGTTCGTCAGACGGGTGTCCTCGGCCTCGGCGAACGACCGCGCCGCCACCTCGGCGTGATCGAGCGCGGCGTCGGGTTCGCCGGACTGCAGGTGCAGGGCGGCGCGGCTGATCGCGAGGTCGCCGCGCGTCCAGGCGGGGAGATGCTCGGAGGCGCCGATCTCCTCCTCGAGGGCGGCGGTCGTCTCCGGGGTGTTCAGCCCGAACGTCGCGAGGCCGAGACGTTCTTCGAGATCGGCCTGCACATCGCGACCGGCCGCGCGCAGTGCGGCGACACGCTCCGGGAGGAGCTGCAGAGCCTCGTCGGCGCGATCGAGGGCGATCAGGATGCCCAGGCGCATCGAGAGCAACTGGGCGCGCTTCGCGGGGTCCTCGACCTCGAGAGCCCGGGGCAGGGCCTCGAGCGTCTCGTGCTCGGCGCCGAACTGGGCGAGCTGCATCGCCCGCTCGAACCATCCGTCCGCGTCGACCGGTGTGGTGGTGGGTGCCGCGGCGACGAACGCGTCGGAGCGGATCGGAACGTCGTACCGCTCGTCCGCCAGCGCCCGCATCCGTTCCAGGCTGCGGGCGTGCCCGTCCGTCCCGTCACGCCCGTCGAAGCCCGCTCCGATCCGCTCCGCAGCGGTCCACGCGGCTGCCGCGAGCTCGGCGGCGCTCCAGGTGCCGTCGTGCTCGCCGAAGAACGGGACGAGGGCGGCCGACTCCGCGCCGCGCACGGGAGTGTCGCCGTGTCCGACGGCCGTCACCCGGTCCAGCGCCACGGCGAGGGCCGCGAGCGCCGCGAAATGGGCGTCGACGTTCAGGCCGTCGTGCGCGAGCCAGGAGATGTGCTTCTCGACCAGTGCGAGCGCGCGCGCCTCGTTGCCGGTGAGGGCTGCGAACACGATGTTGTTGGCGACGATGCGAAGGTTGTCGGGGTTGTCCTTGGCCAGTCGGTAGCTGCGCAGATGCGCGGTCTTCGCCTCGTCGAGGCGTCCGGCACGCAGGTAGGGCAGGAGCACGCGCGAGAGGGCGTGCTCGGGCTCCTCTCCACAGGAGAATCCGCCCTCGATCATCTCCTCGACGAGCACGATCGCCTCGGCGTCGCGGTCGGTGTCGGCGAAGAAGCCCGCGATCTGACTGCGTCCGCAGGCGTCGCAGTGGCTGTGGTCGTCGCGCGGCGTCGCCTCCAGCTGCACGCGCAGCGCCTCGGCCTCGTCCATGCGACCGGCGTCCCAGGCGTCCTCGAAGCGCGCGGTGAGCACGCCGCTGACGCCGAGCCCCGCGGCGCGGTAGTGCGACTCCATGTCGTCGAGCACGGCGGCGATCTGCTCCTGCGAGAACGCGGGGGAGGACCGCAGCGACGAGGCCATCCACTTGAACTGCCACATCAGATCGGCTCCGCCGTTGTCGAGATCGGCCGGGAAGCGCTGCGGGTCGGCATCGTGATGGGCGAGGCACCACGCGAACGAGTTGAGCATCACGTCGGTGGCGCCGTTCATGTTCGCCGACGCGGTCTGACGCATCCGAGCCTCGTACTCGAGCCGCTCGTCGCCGATCTCGATCGCCAGGGCGACGGCCTCGGAGACCAGCGCCTGCTCTGCGGGCCCCCAGGGGGTGCGATCGATCTCCTCGATCAGCTGCTGGAAGCGCTTCTTCGGACGTGCCATGGAGGGGACCTTTCGGTGGAGAGTCAGCGGGCGTCGCCGAAGGGGATGGTGTCGCCCTCCAGACCGGCCGAGAGCGAGACGAGGTCGGCGAGGGCGCTGGTCATCAGCGTCCGGTCGGCGTCCGCGAGCGGATGGTGCCCGGCGAGAAGCGCCTGGATGTAGAGGAGCTGCACGGTGCGCGCGAAGACGGCGTCGTCCTGCACGCGCACCAGGGCGCGCACGACCCGATTGGACCAGTTCAGGCACAGGCGCGCGCGCAGATCGTCGTCGCGGGCGGATGACAGGGTCTGGTCGATGCGATGCAGTACACCGCCCCAGAGGGCCCCGGTGACGCCCTTGGTGCGTCCGCGGTCGATCGCCCGCAGCACCTCGGGGTCGGCCACGTAGAGCCCGGCGAGATCGGGGCGGTCGATCGACCGGACGACCACGGAGCAGTCGGATGCGTCGAGCACGGCACCGGCGCGCGCTTCGAGGGCGACGGCCGCATCGCGGTCGTCGAGGGGTGGCGGATCGAGACGATCGAGTTCGCCCGTGACATCCACCTTTTCGACGGAGACGTGCGGGTAGAGGTCGGGCAGCATCCGGATCAGATCGGCGTCGTAGAGGTAGCCGCCGTTGACGAGCACCTCATCGGAGGGGGAGATGCCGGCCACCTGGCGGAATTCGTCCACGCTCTGCGCGTAGCGGATGTGCGGGTATCTCTCGACGAGGTCGCCGATCCGCACCGTGCCGTGCGTCGTCTCGACCGTCAACCAGCGGGAGATGAAGTGGGCGAGCTCCTCGTCGTGGCGCACCAGGGATTTGAGGCCGACCTCGTGCACGGCGACGAACTGCGCGAGACGATGGGGTTCGCGCAGCCCCAGCTCGAGCACCCAGCGGCGGATGCCGGCGCCCAGCTGCTCGCGCACGCGTTCGAGCGCCGCGTCCTCGACGAGCGATTCCCTGCTCGCGGTGGGAGCGAGGCCGGTGGAATCGATCACGGCGCGCACGAAGAAGGCCCAGTCGGGGAGCACGTCGTCGACGCGCTCGGAGAGCAGCATCCGTCCCAGGTACATGCGCGTGGCCTGGCGTGCACCGGGAGGAGGGGCGAACGGCAGCACGTACGCGAGGCCGCGCGTGCCCGTGGCGGGCTCGCTCAGCTCGATGACGTCGAGCGGACTCGCTCCGAGGAGATCCCGACCGTAGCCGACCGCGGCTTCGGGGTCCTGCGCGGCGTCGAGGAACGGAGCGTCTCGGGTGATGTCGATGTCGCCGGCGGCGGCGTCGATCGTGACGCGCACCGGCAGGAACTCCCCGAACGTCGTCGCCAGCTCGTGCACGGCGGCGGGGCGCAGCAGCTCGTCGGCGTCGAAGCGCGGGACGAGGTGCACACTGGTGCCGATCGGCAGCTCCTCGTCGATCTCGGCCACCTGGAACGTGCCGTCGGCACTGCCGGTCCACTCGACCGAGGCGCCGCCGCGGGCGCTGCGCGAGCGGATGACGATCGTGTCGGCGACCATGAAGCAGCTGAGCAGACCGATGCCGAACTGCCCGAGGTAGTCGCTGCGGGGGAGGTCGAAGATGTCCCGCTTGGAGCTGCGGCCGACCGTCGCCAGCAGATCGGCGACCTCCGTGGCGGTCAGCCCCACGCCGTCGTCGCGCAGCACGAACTCGCCGGTCTCGGCGGTCAGCGGAGTGATCCGGATGCGGCCGCCGCCACCGTCGACCTCGCGGCGGGCGGTGATCGCGTCGCGGGCGTTCTGCAAGAGCTCTCGCAGGTACACGCGAGGACTGGAGTAGATGTGCCGGCTGAGCAGATCGACGACTCCGCGCAGATCCACCTGGAACTGCTGCACTTCAGCGCTCACCGGCGCTCCCTCCTCCTGCATACGCTCGCTGAGCCTAACAAGAACACGCCATCGCGATCCCGGTTCGGCGCGACCGGATCGATGCCGTATGCTTGTGGGGCAGTTGTTGTCTGCATTCTTTCGCCATGCCTGGGGTCTTCCGATCGCGGCTACGGTGGCAGAGTGGGGAGAACACCCCGAGACCTCCCGGTCTCTAGGGCGGTAGCTCAATTGGCAGAGCAGCGGTCTCCAAAACCGCAGGTTGCAGGTTCGATTCCTGTCCGCCCTGCGCGTCAGCGCAACGCTGACACACGAAAGGTACATTCAGGATGGATCAGGACGAACCGCGCGGCGAGGTCGTCGCGGCCGGCGCCACCCGCGAGAAGAAGGGCAACCCCTTCTCCCGGTTCTTCGGGAGCATCGCCCTGTTCATCCGCCAGGTCATCGCCGAGCTCCGCAAGGTCGTCACCCCGACTCGCAAGGAGCTGTTCAAGTTCACCGGGGTGGTGCTCGTCTTCGTGATCATCGTCATGGGCATCGTCTACGGCTTGGACTTCGCCTTCGGGCTCTTGGCGCACTGGGTGTTCGGAATCCCTGGCTGATGACCCCCGCGGCTCGCGCCGCAGCTATGGAGAAAACAACGTGTCTGAACGATATTCCGACGACGCCGACTGGGCGACCGCCGCAGAGCAGTCCAGCGAGGAAGACGAGGCCCAGGAGGGCAACGTCCTCGCTGAGGAAGAGCTCTCGGTCACCTCGGCCGAACACGTCGCGGTCCACGTCGAAGATGAGGACGGCGAAGAGGATGACACGGCTGACATCGACATCGACATCGACGACCCGGAGGCGGACGCGATCGTGAACGACGCTCTCAACCTGGACGAAGCGGCTGAGTCTGAGGCTGCCGCTGAGGTCCTCAACGAATCAGTGGCCGAAGAAGTCGCCGAGCAGGAGGCGGAGGCGGCCGACGAGGTCACTCCCTACGACGGTCCCGAGCTCGGCGCTGACGACGCGCAGGCCGACGAGGACTCCTCGACGGACGAAGACGACGAGGACGCCGAGGAAGACCCGTACGAGGCCTTCCGCATGGACCTCCGCATGCTCCCGGGCAAGTGGTACGTCATCCACTCCTACGCCGGTTTCGAGCGCAAGGTGAAGGCCAACATCGAGCAGCGCAAGTCGACGCTCGAGGTCGAGGACGAGATCTACCAGGTCGAGGTCCCGATGGAAGACGTGGTCGAGATCAAGAACGGCCAGCGCAAGATGGTCACCCGCGTGCGCATCCCCGGCTATGTGCTGGTGCGCATGGAGCTCACGGAAGACACCTGGTCGGTCGTGCGGCACACCCCGGGTGTCACCGGCTTCGTGGGCAACGCCCATAACCCGACGCCGCTGCGCTTCGAAGAGGCCTTCAACATGCTGAAGTCGCTCGTCGAGGTCAAGGACGTCCCCACGGCCAAGAACATCGCGTCGAAGGGCGGCGTCGCCGTCGCTCGTCCCCTGCCGGCCGAGGTCGACTTCGAGGTCGGCGAGACCATCACGATCAAGGAGGGCTCGTTCGCGGGTCTTCCCGGTTCGATCAGCGAGATCAAGCCCGAGAGCGGCAAGCTCACGGTCCTCGTCTCCCTCTTCGAGCGCGAGACCCCGGTGGAGCTGTCGTTCGACCAGGTCACCAAGATGGTCTGACACACATTCACACGAGAACGGCCGTCCCTCTCGGGGCGGCCGTTCTTGCGTCGGGCAGGCGCCTCTTGCGTCGGGCAGGCGTCCGTTGCGCCGCTGAGCGGCCGTGGCCGGCAGGACTCCTTCTGATCGGGTAGACTTGTGTGGTTTGTGCGACGCTTCGGCGTGCGCGGAGACGACCACGTTCCGGAACCGCCGGATCTGTGGGAGAAGCGGATGCTCCGGCATCCGATTCGATGAAAGGAAAGAGAATGGCACCGAAGAAGAAGGTGACCGGCCTGATCAAGCTTCAGATCAACGCCGGTGCAGCCAACCCGGCGCCGCCGATCGGCCCCGCGCTCGGTCAGCATGGCGTCAACATCATGGAGTTCTGCAAGGCGTACAACGCCGCGACCGAGTCGCAGCGCGGCAACGTCATCCCCGTCGAGATCACCGTCTACGAGGACCGCAGCTTCACCTTCGTCCTGAAGACCCCGCCTGCTGCGGAGCTCATCAAGAAGGCCGCCGGCGTCCCCAAGGGCTCCGCGACCCCGCACACCGTCAAGGTCGCGAAGATCACCAAGGACCAGGTCCGTCAGATCGCCGAGACCAAGCAGGCCGACCTGAACGCGAACGACATCGAGGCCGCGATCTCGATCATCGCCGGCACCGCCCGTTCCATGGGCATCACGGTCGAGGGCTGAGGAGAATAATCATGGCTACCAAGTCCAAGGCTTACAAGGCTGCCGCCGAGAAGATCGAGGCAGACCGTTTCTACACCCCCACCGAGGCTGTCGCCCTCGCGAAGGAGACCGGCTCGACGAAGTTCGACTCGACCGTCGAGGTCGCGCTGAAGCTCGCCGTCGACCCCCGCAAGGCAGACCAGATGGTGCGCGGCACCGTCATCCTGCCCCACGGCACCGGTAAGACCGCCCGCGTCATCGTCTTCGCCACCGGCCCCGCGGCCGAGGCTGCGATCGCCGCAGGTGCAGATGAGGTCGGCGGCGCCGAGCTCATCCAGAAGGTCGCCGATGGCTGGACCAACTTCGACGCCGCTGTCTCCACCCCGGAGCTCATGGGCCAGGTCGGTCGTCTCGGAAAGGTGCTCGGACCGCGTGGTCTGATGCCGAACCCGAAGACCGGCACCGTGACTCCGAACCCGGCCAAGGCCGTCGAGGAGATCAAGGGCGGAAAGATCGAGTTCCGCGTCGACAAGCACGCCAACGTGCACTTCGTCGTCGGCAAGGCATCCTTCACCGCAGAGCAGCTGAACGAGAACATCGGCGCAGCGCTCGAGGAGATCGTCCGCCTCAAGCCGTCGAGCTCGAAGGGCCGTTACATCCAGAAGGGTGCGGTGTCGACCACGTTCGGCCCCGGCATCCCGCTGGACGTCAACTCCATCTGAGTCTGACTCTCTGAAACGCCCCCGGGTTCGCCCGGGGGCGTTTCTGCGTCCTGCGCAGACCTCGTTCCGGTCGCACTTCCTGCCGCATCATCGACTGCTGAGCGGCAGGAAGTGCGACCGGAACAGGGCTGGCGCTCGAACGGGGCAGGGCCCCGAGAGGGCAGGCCAGACCCGCGAAACGCAACGTCATCGGATGCGGCGATCCGCCGAGCGCCACGTACTGTGGGGGAGTTCCCGCGTCGGTCGCGTAAACTCGCACCGCGCTTCACACCCCAGGAGGGTTCATGTCCCGTCGTCTCATCGCCGTCACCGCACTCGTCGTCGCCGCCGCAGCCCTGACCGCCTGCAGCGGGTCGAGCACGCCCGCGAGCACCTCGGGCAGTGGCGAGAGCTCCGCGAGTTCGGAGTACGGTCTCGCGAAGGACGGCACGCTCACCGTCGGAACCGAGGGCACGTATCGCCCGTTCAGCTTCCACGGCGACAACGGCGCCGGTGACCTGACCGGATACGACGTGGAGATCATCGAAGCCGTCGCCGACAAGCTCGGCCTCGAGGTGAAGTTCGAAGAGACCCAGTGGGATGCAATCTTCGCGGGCCTCGACGCCGGACGCTTCGACGTGATCGCCAACCAGGTCACGATCAACGACGAGCGCGAGGCGAAATACCTCTTCAGCACGCCCTACACGGTCTCGCCCGGCGTCATCGTCGTGAACGAGGATGACGACTCGATCTCGTCGTTCGCCGACCTCGAGGGCAAGACCACCGCACAGTCGCTCACGAGCAACTGGAACGACCTCGCCACTGAATCGGGTGCCAAGGTCGAGGGCGTCGAGGGCTGGGCGCAGGCCGTCGAGCTCCTGCGTCAGGGCCGCGTCGATGCGACCATCAACGACAAGCTGACGTTCCTCGACTACGAGACGACCAACAGCCCGACCGGTCTGAAGATCGCCGCCGAGACCGAAGATGCCGGCGAGCAGGCCTTCGCGTTCACTAAGGACAAGGAAGCGCTCGTCACGGCGGTCGACGGGGCGCTCGACGAGCTGCGTGCGGACGGAACTCTGGCCGAGATCAGCAAGAAGTACTTCGGCGAAGACGTCTCGCAGTAATCGATGGAGAACCCCTGGCAGCTGTTCCTCGACTCGCTCGGGCCGATCGCCTGGGCGGGTCTGACGGCGACGGTGCCGCTCGCACTGGCATCCTTCACGCTGGGACTCGTCATCGCCATCGGCATCGCGCTGATGCGGATCTCCGTGAACCCGATCCTCTCGGGCGTCGCGCGGTTCTACATCTCGGTGATCCGGGGGACGCCGTTGCTGGTGCAGCTGTTCGTGATCTTCTACGGCATGCCGTCGATCGGGATCACGATCGATCCATGGCCGAGCGCGATCATCGCGCTGTCGCTCAACGTCGGCGGCTACGGCGCCGAGGTGGTGCGTGCGGCCATCCTCTCCGTCCCGCAGGGGCAGTGGGAGGCCGCGTACACCGTGGGGATGAACCGCACGCGCACGCTCACGCGCATCATCCTGCCGCAGGCGGCGCGGGTGTCGGTGCCGCCGCTGTCAAACACGTTCATCTCCCTCGTGAAGGACACCTCGCTCGCGTCGCTGATCCTCGTGACCGAGCTGTTCAAGGTGGCCCAGCAGATCGCGTCGACGACCTACGAGTTCATGGTGCTCTACCTCGCCGCGGCGCTGGTCTACTGGGTGTTCTGCCTGGTGCTGTCGTTCGGACAGAGCGCCCTCGAGAGGAGGCTCGACAGTCGTGTCGCGCACTGACAACACTTCAGAGGCTCTGCTCACCGCCCGTGGCCTGCACAAGAGCTTCGGTGACAACGAGGTGCTCCGCGGCATCGATCTGACTTTGCACCGTGGCGAGGTCGTCGTGCTCATCGGCCCCAGCGGCTCGGGCAAGACGACGGTGCTCCGTGCGCTCAACGGGCTGGAGACGCCCGACGCCGGCACGATCGTCGTCGCGGGCGGCCCGGAGATCGACTTCTCGCCCGCCGTGCAGCCGAAGCCCCGCGTGCAGAAGCAGAAGCGACTCGCGCTGCGCGACCGCTCGGCGATGGTGTTCCAGCACCACAATCTCTTCCCGCACCTGACGGTGCTCGAGAATGTCATCGAGGGGCCGTGGCGGGTGCAGGGGCGGCCGAAGGCCGAGGTGGTGGCCGAGGCGCTCGCGCTGCTCGACCGGGTCGGTTTGGCCGACAAGGCGGATGCCCGCCCGCACCAACTCTCCGGAGGGCAGCAGCAGCGCGTGGGAATCGTGCGCGCGCTCGCGCTCAAGCCCGACCTGCTGCTGTTCGACGAGCCGACCAGTGCGCTCGATCCGGAGCTCGTCGGCGAAGTGCTGCTCGTGATCAAGGAGCTCGCGGACGAGAACTGGACCATGGCGGTCGTCACCCACGAGCTGAGCTTCGCGCGCGAAGCCGCCGATCACGTGCTGTTCATGGACGGCGGCGTCGTCGTGGAGCAGGGGCCGCCGGCTGAGATCTTCAGCGCACCGAAGCATGAACGCACGCAGCGATTCCTCACCCGCATCATGCGGCCGCTCGACGGGGCCTGATCCGGCGATCTCCTCGCCCTGTGCGCCGATCGGTGGCAGGATGCCCTCGTGGGAACCATCGACGACTACCTCGCAGATCTCGCCGTTGCCGATCGTGATGCGATCGACCGCGTCTATGCGGTCGCCCGTCGGGAGGATCCGGACGCGGAGCAGGGCACGGGCTACGGCATGCCCGCGCTCGTGCACGGCGGCAAGCCGCTGCTCTCGGTGATGCGCGCCAAGAAGCATATCGGCATCTACCCGTTCAGCCCGGATGCCGTCGCCGCCGTCGCCGACATGCTCGACGGGCATCCGGGAATCAGCGTCGACAAGGGCACCATCCGGTTCCAGCCCGAGCATCCGATCCCGGGCGAGGTGCTCGAGACGCTCGTCCGCGCCCGGCTCGCGCAGATCGACAGCGTCTGACTCCGCTCAGATTCCTAGCACCGGCAGCACGAGGCTGATCGCGATCGCGATCATGACCACGGCGATCACGGCGTCGAGGATGCGCCACGACCGCGGGGTGCGCAACCAGCGCCCCAGATAGCGGGCGCCGAACCCCAGCGCCGTGAACCACAGGATGCTGGCGGCGATCGCCCCGCCCGCGAACAGCCAGCGCTCGTCGCCGTGGGTGGCGGCGATCGAGCCGAGCATCAGCACGGTGTCGAGGTACACGTGCGGATTGAGCCAGGTCAGCGCGAGCGTCGTCAGGATCACGGGTGTCAACCGCGTGCGAGTGAGCGTCGCCGTCACGCCGCTCGATGCGAGCGATGCGGAGGGCGAGGAGTCGGAGGTCTCGACGACCAACTCCTCACCTCCACGCCAGGCCCGGCGTGCGGCCAGGATGCCATAGGTCAGCAGGAACAGCGCCCCCGCCCATCGTGCGACGACCACCAGCCACGGCGCGGCGGAGATCACGAAACCGAGTCCGGCGACACCGGCCGCGATCAGAGCCGCGTCGGAGAGGGCGCAGATGATCACGACGGCGAGGACGTGCTCGCGGCGGATCCCCTGACGCAGCACGAAGACGTTCTGCGCGCCGATGGCGACGATGAGGGAGAGACCGAGGCCGAGGCCGGCGAGAACCGTGAGCATGGATACAGCCTAGGAACGGCCGGACATCAAGAGAAGCGAAGATTTCTACCGAACCATTAGCATTGCTGATGTGCGAATCGATCCCGAACTCGCGGCCACCCTCGCCGCCATCGTCGACGAGGGGACACTGGATGCCGCCTCGAGGCGACTGCAGATCACTCCTTCCGCGGTGAGTCAGCGGTTGAAGACTCTCGAGCAGCAGCTGGGGCGCATCCTGGTCGTGCGCACCAAGCCCGCACGGCTGACGCAGGCGGGGGAGGCGGTCGTCCGTCTGGCGCGGCAGGTCGCTCTGCTGGAGCATGATGCGCTGGCCGGGGTGGGTATCGACGAGGCCGGCGCGGCGCGCAGGATCAGCATCCCCCTCGCGGTCAACGCCGACTCGATGGCGACCTGGTTCCTCGCTCCGCTCGCGCGCCTGTCCGCAGCGCACGACATCGACTTCGACCTGCATCGAGATGACCAGAACTTCACCGCCCGTCTGCTGGAGTCGGGGACGGTGATGGCGGCCGTCACGAGTGAGGAGACTCCGGTCTCCGGCTGCTCCGTGTCGCCGCTCGGAGTGCTCGAGTATCGGGCGATGGCAGAGCCGGGGTTCGCCGCCCGATGGTTTCCCAAGGGAGTGACATCGACCGCGTTGACGGCCGCGCCGTTCGTCGACTTCGACCGTCGAGATACGCTGCAGCACGAATGGCTCAGGGCGATGTCGGTCGCGCAGGAGGGCGTGCCGCGGCACTACGTCCCGGCATCCCACGATTACGCCCTCGCGGTCACCCTCGGACTCGGCTGGGGCATGGTGCCGCTGCTGCAGGAGTCGGCTGGGCTCGTGCCGTTGGGGGGACCGACCCTGCGCGTGCAGCTCTATTGGCAGCAGTGGAACCTGCGCTCGGAATTGCTCGACACGATCGCCGCGGAGGTCGCCACCGAGGCCCGGCGCGTCCTCGGCAGCGTCCCGGTCAATCGGCCGCGGTCGACCCCGGTGTCACTCCGGAAGCCAGGGCGTGCAGCAGCCGGGTGAGGTTGCCGATGTCGGTGAGGCTCCACTGCTCGAGCGTGCGCAGCAGCAGGCCCTCCTGCGGCAGTCGAGCCGCTGACAACCGCTCCGTGCCGAGGGGCGTGAGCTCCAGGAGGGACGAACGGCCGTCGGCGGGGTCGGCGGTGCGTTCGATCAGACCGAGTTCCTCCAGCTCGCGCACCGTGCGGCTGACCTGTCCCTTGTCCATGAGCATCCGCTCGGACAGCGTCGACACGGTCACCCGTTCGCATCGGGCGATCGTCGTGAAGATCTTGTAGGCGCCGGGCAGCAGACCGGGGCTCACCCGATGGGCGTTCTCGGTGATGACGCGGCGGAAGTGCGTGATCAGCTCACTGAACTCCGCCTCGAGGGCGCGGACCGCTTCGGCCCGCGCCTCCGGGGTGTCGATGTCTTTCTCAGCGTCGGACATCGGAGGCGCCGTCCCCACGGTCACCTGCGCGGTCGACGACCGTCACGGTACCGGTCGTCGGGGCACCGGAGAGCGCAGTCGCGTCGGCGATCGCCACGTCGACCGCGCCGTCGACGCTGCCGTCGACGGGCTTCTTCTTCGCGGCGTCCGCCTGCGCGCGCTCGGTCGTGGTCATCGTCGTCAGCGGTCGGTTCGGCAGGAACAGGATCGCGATGAGGCTGATCACCGCGAGCGGGATGCCGATCAGGAACGCGTGCGAGATGGCCTGGGCGTAGAAGTCCTCGATGATCGCGCGCACCGGTTCCGGGAGGAGTCGGACCTCCGGCAGTGTTCCGCTGGAGAGCTGTGCGGCGACTTCGGCGCCCTTGTCGCCGAGCTGGGCGATCGCTGCCCCGATGCGCTCCTTGCCGTCGCTGAACAGACCGGTGAGGCTGTTCGCGAGCACGGCGCCCATGACGGAGACGCCGATCGTGCCGCCGAGGCTGCGGAAGAAGGTCACGCCCGAGCTCGCGACGCCCATCTCGCTGGGCTTCGCGACGTTCTGCACGATGAGCACGAGATTCTGCATGGTCATGCCGACGCCCGCGCCCATCACGAACATGTAGATCGAGACGAGGACGAAGTTCGTGTCGTAGTGCAACGTGGACAGCATCACGGAGCCCGCGATCAGCAGCACGGACCCGAGGATCAGGTAGCCCTTCCACTTGCCGAAACGGGTGACGAGCTGGCCGATGACCATCGACGAGATCAGGAGGCCGGCCATCATCGGCAGGGTCATGAGCCCGGCCTCGGTCGGCGTCGCACCGCGGGAGAGCTGCATGTACTGCGCGAGGTACACCGAGGTGCCGAACATCGCGACGCCGATCGAGATCGACGCGAGCACCGAGAGGGTGAAGGTGCGGCCGCGGAACAGCGTGAGCGGGATGAGCGGCTCGCGCACCTTGAGCTCGACGATGATGAAGGCGATGGCCGAGACGATCGCGCCGCCGACCATGAGCACGGTCTCTGTGCTCCACCAGTCGAACGTCGAGCCGGCGTTGGTGATCCAGATGAGGATCAGCGAGACGGCGGCCGACAGCAGCACGATGCCGACGTAGTCGATCGACACCTTGCGGGTGCGCTCGGTGCTGATGTGCAGAGTCTTCTGCAGGATGATCAGTGCGGCCACGGCGAAGGGGAGGGCGACGAAGAAGTTCCAGCGCCAGTTGGCGACGTCGGTGATCCATCCGCCGAGCAGCGGGCCGCCCACGGTGGCGACAGCCATCACGGCACCGAACAGACCCATGTAGCGGCCGCGCTCGCGCGGGCTGATGATGTCGGCCATGATGACCTGGCTCAGGGCGGCGAGCCCACCGCCGCCGATGCCCTGGATGGCGCGGAAGGCGATGAGGGTGTTGGTGTCCTGCGCGAATCCGGCCGCAGCGGTCGCTCCGACGAAGACGATGATCGCGATCTGGATCAACAGCTTGCGATTGAACAGGTCGGCGAGCTTGCCCCAGATCGGGGTCGAGATCGCGGTGGTGAGGAGCGTCGCCGTGATGACCCAGGTGTAGGCGGCCTGGTCGCCGCCGAGGTCGTGCACGATGACCGGCATCGAGGTGGAGACCACCGTGGTCGCGATCATCGAGACGAACATGCCGAGGAGGAGGCCGGTGAGGGCTTCGAGCACCTGGCGATGCGTCATCTTGACGGGGGAATCCGTGGTCATGCGTGACCTTTCGCAGAAGGGTGGTGGAGATGCTGCGACAGCTCTGGCGCGCACGAGATGGTTGAACTGCGTCAACTATACGCCGATCGTTGATATACGTCAACGATCTTCGAGAGGGATTCGGATCTGCGCGGGATGAGCGAATGTCGTGCGCGAAATCGCCTTGTTCTGCGGATGAGGCGGGGAGAGGATGGCGCAAACGCGCGGATGCGGGGTCGTTGAGGGGCGACCGGACGACAGGCATTCGCGTGGTTCACGAATTCCTGAGGGGGAAGCGATGGCAACCAAGGCAACCCAGCGCAAGGTCCTGGCGGTACTGGCCGGTGGACTCGTGCTCGGCATCGGCACCGCAGTGACGCTCGCGGTCTGGAACGACTCCGAGTTCGCGAACGGCACGTTCACCGCGGGCGCATTCAATCTGCAGGGGTCCACCGACGGCACCGCGTACGCCGACCACAACTCCGCTGGCACCGCGGCGACTCTCGCCTTCACCCTGCCGGCGGGGCTCGTGGGCAACATGTCGCCGACGAGTTCGGTCTACGCCGGATTCTGGGTGCGCCTCGCAGCCGGCACCACGAGCGGAGCGAACCTCGTCGCCGACGGCACGACGGCCGACCCCGCCGCGAGTTCGAACACCGGTCATCTGTCGTACTCGATCTACCAGCTCGCGCCGGGCGCCACGTGCAACGCGGCGAGTGCCACGGGCACGCCCATCGCGACCGGAGCGACGCTCGATGTGCAGACCGGCGTGACGCAGGTTCCGCTCACGGCCGGCGGCACATCGGCCGTGCCCGGCACGGCGGTGCAGTTGTGTTTCAAGGTGACGGCGGATGCGTCGCTCACGCCGAGCCTGGTGACCAACGCCACCTGGAAGTTCACGGCCACGTCGACGAACTGAGCATGTGATGGTCACCCGCAGAGATGTGCGGGAGAGGCGGCGGCTGCGCTCCCGTCGGCTGAGAGCCGTCCTCGCGGGCGGGCTCGTACTCGGCATCGGCGTCGCCGCCACCCTCGCCGCCTGGAATGACTCCGAGTACGGATCCGCCAGCTTCACGGCCGGGAGATTCGACATCGTCGGAGCGGTCGACGGTTCCACGTTCTCGAGTCACGCCACCACGGGCGCGGCGGCGACCCTGAACTTCCAGCTCGCGCCCACCGCGATGGCGCCGGGGAACGCGACGTATGCGCTGTTCAGCGTGAAGACGGCGAACCCCTCGGTGGCGGGAACCCTCCAGCTGACCGCGGGAACACCCGGCGGCACGGGGCTCGCGACGTATCTCACCTACGGTGTGCGCACCATCGCGGGCACCACCTGCAACGCGACCACGTACGCGGCGGGGACGGCCGTCGTCGCGGACGGGTCGGCGCTCACCGCCGGGGGTTCGGGGATGCAGGCGGTGACGGCGAACGGTGCGGCTCAGGTCAACTACTGCTTCGCGGTCACTCTCCCGACGACGGCCCCGAACGCCGCGCAGGGACTCACGATGACGCAGACCTGGCAGTTCCTCGGAACGTCGTCGTAGGCGCGGATGGCAGGGAGGAGGACGAGATGACGACCCCCATGACGCGAAGGAGCCTGCGCGAGAAAGAGACGTCCCTCGCCGCGGTCGAACCCCACGCGACCGCGGCGAGGGTACATACCGGCATGCGGCCGGGGCGTGTGATCGGCGACGCGCTGCTCTGGATGGCCGCGGTCGCCGGGGCGATCTGCATCCTGCTCGTCGTGCTCGCTTTCACGGCGCAGATCACGCTCATCATGTTCCGCACCGGGTCGATGTCCCCGACGATCCCCGCGGGCTCCGTCGCGGTGGTGCAGCGCGTCCCGGCGACCGAGATCGAGGTCGGCGACGTCGTGACCGTCGACCGCGAAGGGGAGCTGCCGGTGACCCACCGCGTCACCACGATCGTCCGGGGTGCGAGCGCGGATGAACGGGTGATCACGATGCGTGGCGACGCGAACGCCGCAGACGATCCCTTCCCCTACTCGGTGACATCGGTGCGGAAGGTGCTGTTCTCCGTTCCCGGTATCGCGCTCGTCGTCGCGGGTATGGGGAACCCGATCGTGCTGGGAGCCCTGACAGTTGCGGCGACGTCGTTGGTCGTCTGGGCGTTCTGGCCGCGCGGGCAGCATCGGTCCGGGCGCGATCCCGACGGGAACGGCCCATGAGGCGCGCGCTCGCCGTCGTCCTGCTCTCCGTCCTCGCGGTCACGATGCCGGTGGTCACGATGCCGACGGCCGCATGGGGTGCGCCGACGACGCAGATCATCCAGGGGTCGGTCCTGCGCCTCGTCTCCGTCGCGGACTGGACGGCAGCCGGCAGTCTGCTGCCGGGACAGCCGGTGGAATGGGACATCGCGGTGAGTGCCGATGCCCCGGATCCGGGGGTCGTGCGGATCGCGGTCAGCGCGACGGGTGATGCACAGCTGCTCCTCGACGTCGCCCTGTGCCTGCAGGAATGGACCGACGCCGGGTGTCCCCATGGCGCCGCCACGCTTCGTACGGCGTGGAGCATCCCGCGCGACGGGGTCGAGATCCCGCTCGCACAGGTCGCCGACACCGAGACGGCGCATCTTCGCCTCGCGATCTTCCTGGATCCCTCCGGGGGTGCGGGTGCGGGCAGTACCGATGTGCGCGTGCACGCGCAGGGGACGGGCGAGACGGTGATCGTGGGGTCGGACGGCGGCCTCGCGACGACGGGGCTGCCACCGGGCATGCCGTGGGCGGTCATGGCCGGCTCGGCGCTGGTGGCGTCGGGCATCGCACTCGCGGGTCGGCATCGACGCGCGACGTCAGAGACGCGGAGTCGACGATGAGGCGGCCGACGCGCGCACGCATCCTGGCAGGAGCCCTCGGCCTCGTCGTGCTCGTCGGCGTCGCCTCGACGCCCGCTGTGCAGGTCACCGACGCCGCATTCACCGACAGCGAGTATGCGACGCGCACGTTCACCGCGGCGACCCTGGCCACCCCCGTGGTCACCTCGTGCACGGTGACGAGCTTCCTCGGCACGTTCACCGGCTTCACGATCACGTGGACATCGCCCTACCTGACCGTGCAGCAGCGGCTGTCGATCAATAACGTCGTCGTCGACAACAGCAACGTCACGCAGAGCGGATCCGGCCCCTACACCTACTCGTCCACGATCAGCTCCGGATTGCTGAACACGCTGCTGGGGAGTCTTCTCGGATCGTCCAACGCGGTGAAGGTCGAGACGATCTACGCGGGAACGTCGTGGGTCTCACCGGCCGCGACACGCACGCTCTCGGTCGGTGGTCTGCTCGGTCTCGGTGGCAACAACACCTGCACGTGAGGCCCGGCTCGGCCCCGGCGGGGGGCGGATCAGTCGGCGAGGGCCAGCGCGCGAAACGCGTCGCGTTCACGGAGCTGTTCGCGCCGGCTCGCGGCGGCATCCATCACCCGGCTCGGAACCTGCTGGCCGGTGGTGCGTCGGTAGAGCTCATCGATGAGATCCGTGGCGAGGCCGACGAGCTTCGCGATCTCGCGGTCATCGCGGTCGATCCACACGCAGCGCGGCTCATCGTGGATCGGGGCGAAGTCGACGTGCTCTTCCCAGACGAACAGGGTCCGCTCGGCGCCGAGCACGTGCTGCTGCCACCACACCTGACGGAGGTAGGTGCGCGGGATACCCCGGAACGCCTTGTTCGTGGTCTTGATCTCGGCGAGCTTCACGCGTCCGTCGGCGTCGACCGCGATGCCGTCGGGGGTGGCCAGGTGCCGGTGCTCGACCTCGGCGCGGAACAGTGCGGAGGAGGGAAGGATGCCATGGGTGGCCGCGACCCATGCCGCGATCTCGGGCTCGCGTCGTCGACCATGATCGGTGTAGGCGTTGCCGCCGAAGCGGGGTCCGCCGCCGAGCTTGGAGTCGGCCGCGCGGGCGATCGACTTCTCCGAGGTGAGACCTGCCACGTCGGTGGCCGTGATGCCCCGCGAGCGCGCACGCAACCATGCCACGCGGTCGCGGGAGTCCGCGACGATGCGTGCAGAGAGTTCCGGGGTCACCCTTCGACCCTAACCCCGCGCGCCGACCCTCCCTCCCGTACACGCCGCCCTCCCGCCCCTCCCGCTCCCGCCCGCTGCCTCCCCTCCCGCTCCCGCCCCCGCCCGCGCCCTCCCCGTCGCCGAGACCCATTGGCGTCGCCGACACCCACGTGTGCAGTTGCTTCGGCGCGTGGGTTTCGACGACAAGCGTGGGTTTCGCTGGGAGGAAGGCGCGAGGTCTCGCCGGGATGCGGGAGGGAGAGGCAGGGAAGCGAACTGCACGGCGATGGTTCTGAGCGAGTTGCTATCGGTTCCCGGTGAAATGCGCGGATCCTGGGTCGCGGGCCGGCTGCAAGCATGAAGATCGAGCGCATGCGGAAGGCTGTCACGATCGAGGAAGCGCGTCAGCTCCTCCTCTCCAGACGGGATGTTCTCGCCCGAGGAATCACCGAGCGGGAACTCAAGGGCATGGTCGACGGTGGCGTGCTCATCCGGGTGCGTCGGGGCTGGTACGCGGAGGGGGAGGCGTGGGCACAGCTCTGGGCGGAAGGCCGGCATCTCCTGAAGGTGCTCGCCGTGCACCGGGAGTCCTCGGGCGGAGGCGCCGCATTCTGCTTCGACTCGGCAGCTGTGCTCCACGGTCTGCCGCTCTATCGGACGTTCCCGGCGCACGTGCACGTGTTGCTCGGCCGGACGAGTCACAGCAGGGTGAAGGGCTGTGTGGCACGGCACGACATACAGGTCGGTGAGGGGGACCTCGAAGAGATCGAGGGCATAAGATGCACGTCGCTCGAGAGAACCGTGCTCGACCTGACCAGCCGGCTCGGGCCGGAAGCGGCTATCTCCGTGGCCGATGCTGCTCTCCGGCGAGTTGCCATGCGCGGGAATGAGCAGGATTCCGAGGTGGCCGCCACGTGGCGAGGAGAACTTGCTCGGCGTGCCCGGGCTGTGTCGGGCCGTGGGATCCGTCAGGCCCGCGCGATGATCGCGCTGTCGGACGGTCGTGCCCAGCTTCCCGGGGAGAGCGTCAGTCGTCTGCACCTCCACAGGCTCGGCTTCACGGGCATCGAGCTGCAGTCGCACGTCACCGGGCCAGGCGGTGAGGACTATTGGCTCGATTTCGCCTTCCGCGGTTTGCAGGCCTTCGGCGAGTTCGACGGCAGAGGCAAGTATCTCGATCCGGATCTGCGCGGTGAGAGGTCGGCGGAGGACATCGTGATCGCTGAGAAGTACCGTGAGGACGCTGTCCGTGGCGTCACGGGATGGCGCGTCGTCCGATGGGGATACGAGCACATCGTGACGCCTGAGGCTCTCGGCGCACGCCTGGGTGCCTTCGGCCTCCGCCCCTGACATCGTGCTTCGCTTTCTGCCAGCGATTGCCGCCGACACCCATGCCCCTCGTCCAGACCCATGCCAGGAGACGAGTCCCGCCGTGGGTCTGGGTGCGGAGCGTGGGTCTCGGCGAGGGGGTGGGTGGACGGAGGGCGGAGGGGCGGAGGAGAGGCGGGATTTGGGGGAGCAGGGGCGGGTGGGGTACAGTTATGTCGAACCGAAGACCGCTGGTCATCGTCGTGTGCGCAAGCACGCAGCGATCGAAGCTCTGCATAGCAGGGGCCCGCGCAGGCCACGAACTCTCAAAGCTCCGTGCGCTTGCGCCGGAGCTTTTTCTCTTGCAGGTGGTCCAGGTCGGCGCCTCACCACCGTGCGGCGCCTCGTACACACCAAGGAGTGACCATGGCGCAGAAGGATGCATCGGTCGCCGAGCTCACGAAGTCATTCGAGAACTCGACTGCCGTTCTGCTGACCGAGTACCGCGGTCTGACGGTTGCCCAGCTCAAGGAGCTGCGCAACAGCATCCGTCAGGACGCTGAGTACGCCGTGGTGAAGAACACGCTGACCAAGATCGCCGCCAACAAGGCTGGCATCTCCGCGCTGGACGACGACCTCAAGGGTCCGTCGGCTGTCGCGTTCGTGCACGGTGACTTCGTCGCCACCGCCAAGGCTCTGCGTGACTTCGCCAAGGCCAACCCGCTTCTCGTGATCAAGTCCGGCATCTTCGAGGGCAACGCCCTCACCGCGGACGAGGTCAACAAGTACGCCGCGCTCGAGAGCCGTGAGGTTCTGCTGGCGAAGGCTGCGGGCATGATGAAGGCGACGATGGGCAAGGCTGCCGCCACCATCGATGCTCTTCGCGAAAAGCTGGAGACCGCAGAGGCCGCGTAAGCGACCTGCGATCTCGTCTACAAACCCCATCTATCTAGGAGATACATCATGGCGAAGCTTTCCACCGAGGAACTGCTCGAGCAGTTCGCCGGCCTGACCCTCATCGAGCTCAACGAGTTCGTGAAGGCGTTCGAGGAGAAGTTCGAGGTCACCGCTGCTGCTCCCGTCGCCGTCGCCGGTGCCGCGGGTGGCGCAGGCGCTGCTGAGGCTGAGGAAGAGAAGGACTCCTTCGACGTCATCCTCGAGGCTGCTGGCGACAAGAAGATCCAGGTCATCAAGACCGTCCGCGAGCTCACCTCGCTGGGTCTCGGCGAGGCCAAGGCTGTCGTCGACGGTGCCCCGAAGGCCGTCCTTGAGGGCGCCAACAAGGAGACCGCCGAGAAGGCCAAGGCTGCTCTCGAAGAGGCAGGCGCCACGGTTACCCTCAAGTAATCGCGACGCTCACGCGTTTCTCGTCGAAGGCCCCGGGTTCGCCCCGGGGCCTTCGTGCGTTCCGGGTGGTTTCCGCCGTTGCCGACGCTTCCCGGGGCTGTCCTCCCGGTGCACCCAGGAGCCCGGGCCGCGGCCCGGCCTGCATCCCGGCATGCTGCGAAGTCAGCGCGGAGGAGCCGTCGAGCTGCGCACGACGAGGGCCGACGCCGCATAGATGCGCTCCAGCGGTGCGTCGGGGTACTCCATCCGCTGCGTCAGGAGGCGCACCGCCTCATGTCCCTGGTCGCGCGGTGACTGTCCGATCGTGGTCAACGCGAACATGTCGGCGTGTTCGTGATCGTCGATGCCGACGACGCTGAGCTCGGTCGGCACGGCGATGCCGAGTCGCCGCGCGGCGATGATCGCCCCGATCGCGGCTTCATCGCACACTCCCACGATCGCCGTCGGCCTCCGCCGTCGGTCTCCCAGCAGTCCCGCTGCCGCGGTGTACCCGCCGGGCATCGTCGGAGCCCCGCCGGCGACGCGCGCATGAGCCGCGATTCCGGCCGCCTGCAATGCGCCGCGATAACCCTCCAGCCGCTGCGCGTCACCGTAGCTCAGCGTGGCCGCGTCCGTCGATCCGCCGACGAAGGCGATGTCGGTGTGCCCGAGCTCGATGAGGTGCTCGGTCGCGATGCGCGCGGCGGCCGTGTCGTCGATCGACACCGCGCTGGAACCCTCGCTGTACGGTCCGACGCTCACGAGCGGCCGCCCGGTCTGCTGCAGGCGCTCGAGCTCCCGGGCGCTCGGCTGGATGCCGACCGCGATGATCCCGTCGAACCGCCGGCCGGGAAGCACGCTCTCGAACAACCGCTCCCTGGTCTGCGACCCTTCCGGCACGCCGTAGAGCGACAGGTCGTAGTCGAGGGCGAAGAGCGATTCCTGCACGCCGGCGAGCAGCTCGGCGAAGAACCATCGGTCCACGGGCGGCATCACGACGCCCACGGTCTGCGTGCGCCCGGTGGCCAGGCTCGTCGCGGAGGAGTGGGCGACATAGGAGAGATCGCGAGCGGCGTCCTCGACGCGCTGCCGGGTGGTCTCCGACACGTACCCACGGCCGCTCAGGGCGCGACTGGCGGTGGCCTTCGATACGCCGGCACGCGACGCGACGTCCGCGATCGTGCTCATCGGTCCTCCTCGACCTGATCACGCAGCTGCGTGGCCCCGACGCGGGGGTGCGCGCCGCGTCAAATCGTAGTCGCCGGCATACGAAAAAGGAACCGGTTCCAGAGCGGAAGCGAGGGAGCGCTCCCACGTCGGGGGCGCGAGCACGTCGAATGGTTGCGAGCTTGTGACCCTAGCGTGTTGTGCGGGGGTGCGCATGGCCAGTAGGTTGGCCTGGAATCGGTTCCCTAACGATGCCCCGGGGTGGCGTCGCACCAGTCGGGAACCTGTACTCGAAGAGGAGAATTCACATGGCTCTGTCACAGCGTTCCCGGCGTTACGCGCCGCTCGCCCTGCTGGGGGTCGCGGGCATCGCGCTCGCCGGATGCGGGGCTCCCGGAGGGGCACCGGGCACCGACGGCGGCGATGGGGGCGATGCCACCGTCACCATCTACGGAACGATCGTCGATGACGAGGCGAAGCTCCTCCAGGAGTCCTGGAAGGACTGGGCCGACGAGAACGGCATCACGATCAAGTACGAGGGCAGCCAGGACTTCGAGACCCAGCTCGGCACGCGCGCCCAGGGCGGCAACCCGCCGGACATCGCGATCTTCCCGCAGCCGGGACTGTTCAAGGACTTCGCGGACCGCGACTACCTGAAGCCCGCACCCGAAGAGGTCGAGAAGAACGCCAACGAGTACTGGACCGAAGACTGGGTGAACTACGGCACCGTCGACGGCACCTTCTACGGCGCCCCGCTGATGGCGAACGTCAAGGGCTGGATCTGGTACTCGCCGGCGAAGTTCAAGGAGTGGGGCGTCGAGGTTCCCAAGACGCTCGACGAGATGACCGCCCTCACCGAGAAGATCCAGGCGACCACCGGAACCCCCGCATGGTGCGCCGGCTTCGAATCGGGCACCGCGACCGGCTGGCCGGGAACGGACTGGATCGAGGACTACGTGCTGCGTCAGTCCGGACCGGACGTCTACGACCAGTGGGTCACGAACGAGGTCAAGTTCACCGACCCGCAGATCAAGCAGGCGTTCGACTCGGTCGGCGGCATCCTGCTCAACCCGGCCAACGTCAACGCCGGCTTCGGTGACGTGCGCTCCATCAACTCCACCGCGTTCGGAGATGTCGCTCCGAAGCTCGCGGGCGGCGAGTGCGCGCTGACCCACCAGGCCTCGTTCCTGTCGGGCTTCTTCCCCGACGGCACGAAGGTCGCAGAGGACGGCGACGTCTGGGCATTCATGCTGCCGGGCGAGACCGAGGGCGACACGGCTGTGACGGGTGCCGGTGAGATCGTCGGCGGGTTCAGCGACTCCGAGGCGACGCAGAAGGTGCTCGCGTACCTGTCCAGCCCCGAGTGGGCGAACAGCCGCGTCAGCCTCGGCGGCGTGACCTCCGCGAACAACGGCCTCGACCCCGCGAACGCGAAGGACCCGATCCTCCAGGAGACCATCAAGATCCTGCAGGACCCGGACACCACCTTCCGATTCGACGCGTCCGACCTGATGCCCGGTGCCGTCGGTGCCGGAACGTTCTGGAAGGGCATGGTCGCATGGGTCAACGGCACCTCGACCGATGAGGTGCTCACGCAGATCGAGACCGGCTGGCCGAGCAGCTGATCCAGCAGAGGGGCCGCCCCGCACCGGGGCGGCCCCTCTGACCCCACGGCGCGCACTCCGACGTGTGCGTCGATGATCCGGTCCGCGTGATGAAGGGGAATCCGTGAACGCGACTAATTTCTTCAAATGGATCGGCTCGCTCCCGCCGGTCCTGCAGGCCGTCGCCGTGGTCATCGCCTTCGCGGTGGTCGTGGCGATCATCCTGCTCCTGGTGGACATCGCTCCCCGTAGGGGGAAGGTCTACACGTTCGTCCGATTGGCGATGTGCCTGCTCATCCCGCTCGCGGTGATGTTCTTCTTCAACTCCTATTACTGGGCGATGGGAGTCGCCGTCGCCGTCGGCGCCTTGTTCTTCTGGCTCGACTACCGTTCCCGCGATGGCGCGGGATATCTGATCCAGCTCGTGGCCTTCATGGCTCCGGCGCTGCTGTTGCTGATCGTCGGTCTCGTCCTGCCGTCGATCCAGACGATGTTCTCGTCGTTCATGAACTCCTCGGGGAAGGAGTTCGTCGGCCTGTCGAACTACCTCTGGATCTTCACGCAATCCGACGGCATCACCGCCGTCATCAACACGATCATCTGGGTGCTCCTGGTTCCGACGGTCTCCACGATCGTCGGCCTCGCGTACGCCGTGTTCATCGATCGCACCCGGGGCGAGAAGATCTACAAGGTGCTGGTCTTCATGCCGATGGCCATCTCCTTCGTCGGGGCGAGCATCATCTGGCGATTCATCTACGAGTACCGTGGCCCGCAGTACGAGCAGATCGGTCTGCTCAACCAGCTCCTCGTGTGGTTCGGTGGCACGCCGCAGCAGTGGCTGCTCAATGAGCCGTGGAACAACCTGTTCCTGATCGTCGTGCTGATCTGGGTGCAGACCGGTTTCGCGATGGTGGTGCTGTCCGCATCGATCAAGGGCGTACCGGCGGAGCTGCTGGAAGCGGCCGAGCTGGACGGCGCGAACGCGTGGCAGCGGTTCATCTCGGTGACGGTCCCTGCGATCCGCCCGGCGCTCATCGTGGTGCTCACGACCATCTCGATCGCCTCGCTGAAGGTGTTCGACATCGTGCGCACGATGACCGCCGGCAACTACGGCACGTCGACCCTCGCGAACGAGATGTACACGCAGTTCTCGAAGTTCGAGGCGGGACGCAGTGCCGCGCTCTCCGTCATCCTGTTCATCCTGGTGTTGCCGATCGTCATCTACAACGCGCGCCAGATCAAGAAGCAGCGGGAGATCCGATGACCGACACCGTGAAGTCAGACGCCGCCGTCAGCACGCGCGCGATCACCACCGGCGGCGGGTTCGACGGCGCCGCCGGTCGCACCCGCAAGCGCCTGTCCCGTCCGTGGGCGTCGGTGGCGTCCATCGTCATCGCGTTTTTGTGGACGATTCCGACGCTCGGGCTGTTCATCTCGTCGTTCCGGCCGAGGGACCAGATCCAGACGACCGGCTGGTGGACCTTCTTCGCCGACCCGCAGGTGACGCTCGAGAACTACGTCGACGTGCTCCAGTCCGGCACGACGCAGCTCACGATCCTGGAGTCGTTCGTCAACTCGATCGCGATCACGATCCCCGCCACCATCGTGCCGCTGATGATCGCGTCCATGGCGGCCTATGCGTTCGCGTGGATCGACTTCAAGGGGCGCAACGCGCTGTTCATCTTCGTGTTCGCGCTGCAGATCGTGCCGATCCAGATGGCGCTGGTGCCACTGTTGAGCTCGTTCTCCCGAGGGATCAACCTCTTCGGGCTGCAGGTCACGACCCCGCTCGGTGCCTCCTCGGGCTACGCCCAGGTGTGGATCGCTCACTCGATGTTCGCTCTCCCGCTGGCGATCTACCTGCTGCACAACTTCATGTCGGAGATCCCCGGAGAGATCATCGAGGCCGCGCGCGTCGACGGTGCGTCCCGTGGGCAGATCTTCTTCCGCGTGGTGCTGCCTCTCACGATGCCGGCGATCGCTTCTGTCGCGATCTTCCAGTTCTTGTGGGTGTGGAACGATCTGCTCGTGGCGCTGGTGTTCGCCGACGGCGCCGCGGCGCCCATCACGAAGCTGTTGGCCGAGATCACGGGCACGAGAGGAAACGACTGGTACCTGCTCACGGCGGGCGCCTTCGTGTCGATCATCGTGCCGCTGATCGTCTTCTTCGCACTGCAGCGCTACTTCGTCCGCGGCCTGCTGGCGGGATCGACGAAGGGCTAGCGGTACGGATCCGCTTCATCGACGACGCCGCGCCGACCTGAGGAGGTCGACGCGGCGTCGTCGATGTCAGCGGGAGTGGCCGTACTTCCAGCTCACGGCATCGCGGGGCGAGTCCACGAGGACCGCATCGACGCCGACGCGGGCGAGGTCTCGATACCGTTCGGCGTCCGCGACTCCGATCGCCATGAGATTCACACGGTCGGTGGGATCGATGCACCGCACGGCCTCGCGATCCCAGGGGGTGACTTCCACCTCGCTCTTCGCGGTACCCGAGGTGAAGGTCTCACTGACGGTGATCTTGCGGCGATCCTCGAAGGCCATCCAGGTTCCGGCCGCGGGCGGCGGCTCGCACTCGTGTGCGAGAGCGATGTCGAGGAGTCGCTTGCGGGTGACATCGCGGTCTTCTGCGACCTGGACGTCGCCGGCGTCACGGGCTCGACCGGTCGCGGCCGCATCCGTGGAGTAGATGACGGTGTTCTCCGTGCGCTCCGCATCGCGGAGAACGGCGACGACCGCGTCCGCCAGAGGAACCGGATCCGCCTGCTTGAGATCGAGGAACACCAGGCGGTCGGCGGGGATGTCCGCCAGAGCCTGTCGGAGTGTCGGGAGAAGGGCCGGGTCGTCGCGATACGGCGTCTCTTCCGATCCACGAGGGCGGAAGTTCCATCCGGCGTTGAGCGCGGTCAGTTCTGCGACGGTCTTCTCCGCCACGGTCCCCGTCCCGTTCGTCTTCTCGTCGAGGCCGATGGGCCGGTACAGCACGGGCACGCCGTCGCGAGAGAGCTGGACGGTGATCCAGAGCGCGTCAGCGCCATCCTCCAGCGAACCTCGGATGCCCTCCCTGGTGTTCTCCGGATAGTCGGCGGTCCCCGCCCGATGAGCCACGATCAGCGGTGCCTCTTGCCCGTAGCCGGTTTCGGGGCCGGAGCCGGCATCGGTGCCGGTTTCGGTGCCTGTCCCGGCTCCGACTTTCGGGGGCCGATCTGCCGCGATCATCGGCGCGATGCCGAGCACGAGACCGAGGGTCGTGATACCCGCCGCGCGCGCCCAGAATGGATGCTGTTTCGAGAACATGGTGATCTGCTCCTTCGTGAGCCCGCCGCTGGGATCTTTCCCACCATCAGGCAAATGTAACATTTTAGACTTTCGGCCCTCGGTTCGATCGGCGTCGAAACACATCCCCGTCCGCGGCATCCGCGCGTCTACCCTGAAGGCATGAAGTACGCAGACTCGATCGTCGACCTCGTCGGCGACACGCCCCTCGTGAAGCTGCAGCACGTCACCGAGGGCGTCGCGTGCACGGTGCTCGTGAAGCTCGAGTACCTGAACCCCGGCGGTTCCTCGAAGGATCGCATCGCCGCGCGGATCATCGACGCCGCGGAGGCATCCGGCGATCTGAAGCCCGGGGGGACGATCGTCGAACCCACCAGCGGCAACACCGGAGTCGGCCTGGCCCTGGTCGCCCAGCAGCGGGGCTACAAGTGCGTGTTCGTGCTGCCGGACAAGGTCGGCGAAGACAAGATCGACGTGCTGCGGGCCTACGGTGCCGAGGTCGTGGTGACCCCCACATCGGTCGCCCCCGACAGCCCGGAGTCGTACTACAGCGTGAGCGACCGGTTGACCCGCGAGATCCCCGGAGCCTTCAAGCCGAACCAGTACGAGAACCCGAACGGTCCGCGCAGCCACTACGAGACCACGGGGCCCGAGATCTGGCGCGACACCGACGGCGAGGTCACGCATTTCGTGGCCGGCGTGGGCACGGGCGGAACGATCACGGGGACGGGGCGGTATCTGCGCGAGGTCTCGGAAGGGCGGGTGCGGATCGTCGGGGTCGATCCCGAGGGCAGCGTGTACAGCGGCGGCACCGGTCGTCCGTATCTCGTCGAGGGTGTGGGCGAGGACATCTGGCCCGGTGCGTACGATCCCACGGTGCCGCACGAGATCGTCGCTGTCGGCGATGCCGAGGCGTTCGCGATGACCCGGCGCCTCGCCCGCGAGGAGGGCATCCTCGTCGGGGGATCGAGTGGCATGGCCGTCGTCGGTGCGCTGCGCGTCGCGCGTGACCTGCCGGCGGACGCCGTGATGGTCGTGCTGCTGCCCGACGGCGGACGCGGCTACCTGGGCAAGATCTTCAACGACGGATGGATGCGCTCCTACGGGTTCAGCGAGCTGGAGGACGGGGAGACCGTCGCCGACGTGCTCGCGGCTCGTCCGTCGCGGCAGGGCGCCGGCATCCCCGACCTGGTGCACGCCCACCCGACCGACACCGTGCTCGAGGCCATCGGCATGATGACCGAGTACGACGTCTCGCAGCTGGTCGTACTCAGCGCCGAACCGCCGGTCATGATGGGCGAGGTGGTCGGCACGGTCGACGAGAAGGGGCTGCTCGACCTGCTGTTCCGCGGTGAGGCGAACGCGACCGATGCCGTGGGCGCGCACGTGGGGGAGAGGCTCCCGCTCGTCGGCATCCACACCTCCGTCGCGCAGGCCAAGGCCGCGCTCGCCGATGCCGACGCGCTGCTGGTGACCGAGGACGGCAAGCCGCACACCGTGCTCACCCGTCAGGACCTGCTGGCGTATCTGTCGCGCTGAGGGGCGCCGGGAGGTCGGCCGACCCGGGGCGTAACCAGGAGGCCCTCCCCGCAGGGGCGGACGTAGGCTGAGACACATGTCCGATCACGCCTTCGCCACCCGAGCCATCCACGCAGGACAAGCGCCCGACCCCGTCACGGGAGCGATCATCCCGCCGATCTACCAGTCCTCGACGCATGTGCAGGACAGCGTCGGCGGCCTGCGTGCGGGCTACGAGTACAACCGTGCGGGCAACCCCACGCGCTCCTCGCTCGAGACCCAGCTCGCGGCCCTCGAAGGGGGCGCGAGCGCGCTCTCGTTCGCGTCGGGACTCGCCGCGGAGGATGCGCTGCTGCGTGGCATCCTCAAGCCCGGCGACCACATCCTGCTCGGCAACGACGTGTACGGCGGCACCTACCGGCTGCTCACCCGGGTCCTCGCACCGTGGGGGATCGAGACCACGACGGTCGAGCTCTCCGACGTGGATGCGCTCCGCGCGGCGATCCGTCCCGAGACGAAGATCGTGTGGCTGGAGACGCCCAGCAATCCGCTCCTGAAGATCGTCGACATCGCTCTGATCGCCGAGATCGCGCACGCGGCCGGCCTGATCGTGGTCGTGGACAACACCTTCGCCTCGCCGGCGCTGCAGCAGCCGCTCGCGCTCGGCGCCGACCTGGTGGTCCACTCCACGACCAAGTACCTGGGCGGGCACTCGGATGTGCTCGGCGGCGCGGTCGTGTTCGGCGATGATCGGTTCTTCGATCAGGTCAAGTTCCAGCAGTTCGCGGTCGGAGCGGTCTCCGCCCCGCTGGACGCCTGGCTGACGACCCGCGGCATCAAGACCCTGGCGCTGCGGATGCGGCAGCACTCCGAGAACGCGCAGGCCATCGCCGAGTGGGCGCAGGATCGGCCGGAGTTCGCGCAGGTCTACTTCCCGGGACTTTCCTCGCATCCCGGCCACGGGATCGCCGCGAAGCAGATGAGCGGTTTCGGCGGGATGCTGTCGTTCGGCCTCGCCGCCGGCGCCGACGCGGCACGGGCGTTCGTCGAGAGCACCTCGGTGTTCCAGCTCGCCGAGTCGCTCGGTGGAGTCGAGTCGCTCATCGGATACCCGCCGGACATGACGCACGCCTCCGTGCGCGGCACCGAGCTCGCGGTCCCGGAGAACATCGTGCGCCTCTCCGTCGGGATCGAAGACGTGGGCGACCTGATCGCCGACCTCGAGCAGGGGCTCGACCGCATCTCGCGCTGACGTCGCACCGGGCCGTGAGAGACGCACCTTCGCATCCGCGGGGGTGCGTCTCTGCTCTGCGCGTGGGCGGGCGGACGAGGCCGTGGCGGCGGTAACATGGGGGCTTCCCCGGTCGAATCGATTCGACCCTTGCACCCCCTGAACTCTGGAAGGACGTCGTGTCCGACGCTCCCCGCACTGATTCCCTCCCCGTCGTGAAGGCGGGGGATTCCGCCGCCGACGAATCGCAGATCCCGCAGCCCGAGCGCACCGCGACGGGGAGCATCCGCATCCCCACCGCGACCGGCGCGATCCGCACCCTCGGCGCGAACCCTGCCACCGCGCCGATCATGCTGCACCCGGGCGATGCCATCTCCCTGGGCCGCCGCACGCTGTACATCATCCTGCTCGGCGCGCTCACCGCCCTCGGCCCCTTCACGATCGACCTCTACCTCCCGGCGTTCCCGGTGCTGGAGCAGGACTTCCAGACCACGGCCGCCGCGATCCAGCTGACCCTGACCGGAACCATGATCGGGTTCGCGCTCGGCCAGCTCGTGGTCGGACCGCTCAGCGACAAGGTCGGTCGTCGTGTGCCGCTGATCGCCGTCACCGCGCTGCACGTGCTCGCGAGCGTCGGGGCGGCCTTCGCACCGGACCTCGGGTTGCTCAGCGTCGCCCGCGTGCTGATGGGAGTGGGTGCCGCGGCCGGCGGCGTGGTGGCCATGGCGATCGTGCGCGACCTGTTCGGCGGGCGTCGACTGGTCGTCATGCTCTCCCGCCTCGCTCTGGTCTCGGGCGTGGCACCGGTCATCGCGCCCCTGATCGGCTCGTGGCTGCTCACGCTCATGCCGTGGCGCGGGATCTTCGGCGTGCTCGCGGCCTACGGCGTGGTCATGCTGCTGTCGACGATCCTGTTCATCCCGGAGACGCTGCCCGTCGCCCGGCGCCAGGGTCACGGCGGTGCGACCATGCTGCAGCGGTACCGCTCGGTGCTCTCGGACCGGGTGTTCCTCGGCGTGCTCGTCATCGGCGGCATGACGTTCTCCGGACTGTTCTCCTACTTGTCGGCGTCGCCCTTCCTGTTCCAGGTGACCCACGGGCTCGATGCACAGCAGTACGGTCTGCTCTTCGCCGTGAACTCGCTCGGCGTGGTCGTCGGCGTGCAGACCGCCTCCCGCTTGGCCGCACGCTTCGGACCGCAGTGGGTCATGGCCTACTCGACCGCAGTGTTGCTGCTCGCCGGCGTCGCGATCATCGTCACCGACCAGCTCGGCCTCGGCCTGTGGGGCACGGTGATCCCGCTGTTCGTCTTCATGACTGCTTGTGGCTTCACATTCCCGAACGTGCAGGTGCTGGCGCTCGACCGCCACGGGAAGGCCGCGGGAACCGCGGCATCCATCATCGGCGCGACGAACTTCGGCGTCGCCGGGCTCATCTCGCCCGTCGTCGGCTGGCTCTCGCACGACGCCGGGATCACCGCGACCACCATGGCGTCCGTCATGGTCGGCTGTGCCGCGATCGGCATCCTGTCGCTGTGGTTCGTCGTGCGCCCGCGCACCGTCGGGATGCTCGCTCCCTGAGTCTTCAGGTGTCGTCCGACAGAATAGGACGATGAACAGGCGCATGCTGCTGTGGTGGGGAGTGGGCCTCCTCGCGCTCGCAACGGTCCTGGGCGCCGTGGTCGTGTTCGCCTACCCGCAGACTCCGGGATTCGACCACTGGTGGAACGAGACGATCGCCGGGGTCCGCGCGGACTGGATGGTCGACTTCGCCCTCGTTCTGAACTGGATCGGCGGCGGCTGGGTCGCGATCCTCGGGGTGCCGCTGCTGGCGATCCTGGCGCTCGTGCTCGCACGGCGCTGGCGTGGCGCGCTGTTCGCGGCACTCTGCTTCGCCGCCAGTGCCGCCGGCGTGCAACTGCTCAAGCAGCTCTTCGGGCGGGCGCGGCCCGACGACATGCTCGTGGTGAGCGACTACGGCTCGTTCCCCTCCGGGCACACGGCGAACGCCGCGACGATCGCCCTCGTGCTCTGGGTGCTGTTCCCGCGCGTCTGGGTCGCGATCGTCGGCGCGGCGTGGGTGCTCGCGATGGCGCTCTCGCGCACCTTCCTCTCGGTGCACTGGGCCAGCGACACCCTCGGCGGCGCCCTGGTCGGCGCCGGCGTGGTGCTGGTGCTCGCCGCCTGGTTGCTCCCGTGGGTGCAGCAGAAGAAGTCGGCGGTCGAGGCGCCGATAGGCTGAGAAGACCCGTCCCCAGAGGAGTCGTCGTGTCTCGCATCCGTCCGTACCGCCCCACCGATCGTGCCGCACTGTATGAGATCTGCGTGAAGACGGCCGACGCCGGGGCGGATGCGACCGGCGTCCTCTCCGACGACTCGCTGTGGGGCGACCTCTTCGCCGTCCCCTATGCCGAGCGTCATCCCGACCTCGCCTGGGTGGTCGAGAGCGATGACGAGCGCACGATCGGCTACATCGTCGCGACCGACGACACCGATGCCTTCTACACCTGGTTCCGCGAGGAGTGGTGGCCGACGCTCGAGGGTCGCCACCCCCGGCCGGCGGAGGTGGTCACGCGGGAGGATCGGATGATCGACTACGGCTACAGCCGCGCCGCCGGCATCGAGCCGAACGTCGCGGATCACCCGGCCCATCTGCACATCGACCTGCTTCCCGAGACCCAGGGTCAGGGGCTCGGTCGCCAGCTCATCGAAACGCTGTTCGCCGAGCTGACCCGACGCGGAGTGCGCGGGCTGCACCTGGGCATCGATCCGAACAACACCGGAGCCGCCGCCTTCTACGAACGGCTCGGGATGACGCGTCTCCCCGCCGAGCCCGGCGGACAGATCTACGGCGTGCGCTTCGACGACTGAACGCCGAACGATCGCGTGGGCGAAGCGAAAGAGCCCCCGCTGATGCGGAGGCTCTTTCACTTTTGGCGGTGACGGCGGGATTCGAACCCGCGGTTGCTTGCACAACACACGCTTTCCAAGCGTGCTCCTTCGGCCGCTCGGACACGTCACCAGGGAACAACCTGTCCATCCTATCCGATGCGAGGACGACGACGTGACAGGCCTCTGGGGTCAGCGACCTGAACGTCCACCGATGTGAAATATTGCACGTCACACGTCACCTGTATAGCCTCATGTGAGGACGTATCGCATTCGCTGGGGGTGCGGCGTCCAGAGGGGGAGCATGGACGCGAGCTCGATCACGACGGCGCGAGACCGCCACCGCACCACGACGGCTTTCGAACAGTGCGTCAGCGGAAGACGGAACCTCGTCACGGGCGCCGTGTTCTTCGTCGAGGCGGGTGACCACGTCGGTGCGGTGCTGAGCCAGACCCGCCTCGACGACATCGTGTTCGCTCCCGCGGGCGGTGTCGTCATGAGCAGCGACTCCCGGGTGATCCCCTACGACGGTGCTCTGCGCGAGCCCGGCGATCGGATCATGTTCGACGGCGGGCAGACGTTCGAACTCCGGGAGTACGTGGCGGCTCCCTTCCTTCCGATCGTCGGGCCCACTCTCTTCCGGCAGTGCAACGCCGCGGGCGTGGCCGCGTTCCTGAGCGATGCCGATACGGCGAAGGACTCCGGGATCTTCATCGATCCGCTGCTCAGCAGCACGGTTCTGCTCGACTCCCTGCCGTCATTCCTCGGCTCCGGCCGCGAGGGAGACGCCCTGCCCCGCGTGCACGTCACCGCGGAAGGCGAGTACAGGGACGGGCCCGACGGGCTCCTGCTCGGCGAGGTGGGCGATGGGCGGGCAGACATCGAGGCCCGCGCAGGAGAAGGCGCCGGCCGAGGGCGGGCGTTCGCGCGCGTCGTCGACCGCGGGATGCTGGAGGCCGATCTCGACGACCGGCCGTGGATCGCACGGTACATCGGCGCGATCGACCTGCTGCGTCGATGGGAGGGAGTTCCGAGTCGCCCCGCCATCTCCGGCTTCGGCGGACACCTCGTGCGGGCTCTCGACGAACTCGCCGCGCTTCCGGGAGTCGTCTCACCACGCGTCCCGTACCTGCTGACGGGCGACGGCGAGGAGTGGATGCTGATCGATCCCGTGAGCCGGCGCGGGATCCGGCTCGGCATCGACAGCGCACGCGCGGCGGAATGCCTGATCGCGACGGCGGACGAGTCCGCGGCGGTCGGATTGCTGGCGGCCGAGCTCGGCAGGGGGACGAGCAGCGTCGCCTCCCTGGTGCAGGAGGTCCGATGCCGATTGGCGGTGGTCGGCCTCGATCCCGCCGCGGGCGGGCAGGCGGGACTGTGATGCACGACGGTGAGCGGGTGGAAACAGGGGAAATCAGCGGAGCGCGGGCACTCCGCGCATGGATCACCGGGCAGGGGGAGGGGCACTCGCGAGTGTTCCTCCTCGAGAGCGGGGCTCCGGCAGCCGATGTCGCGAAGGTGGCGCGCGGCGACGACGTGGTCCTCCTGCCGGTGGAGAGTGGGATGTACGACGGTCTCGGCAGCGTGGTGCGCTACCGAGGCGCACTGCGAGAAGCGGGTGACGAGCTGTTCTTCGGCGAACACGGCGTCGAACTCCAGGACTATGTCGCTGCTGCGTTCGTCCAGATCGTCGGTCCCACCGTGGTGCGCTTCTTCGACGCATCCAGCGGGCAGGCCTTCCTCGAGGATGCCGAGCTCGCTCGCCGAACCGGGGTCTTCCCCTCGGCGTTGATCGACCCACGGGTGCTGCTCGCGGACCGCGACGCCCTGGACTGCCCGAGGGAGATGAAGACTCCGAAGGCGCTGCGGGTGGGTGCGGACGGCAGTGTCGGCATCGGCGTGCAGGGGCGGACCATCGGCACCGTCGACGACCTGCCGTCCGTTCTCGCCATCCCGCTGCCCCGGGCCGCGGCACTGGGAGAGGTCGCGGCGGGCGATGGGTTCGCCGCCGACCTCGCGAGCCGGGAGTGGATCGGACGCTACCTCAAGGCGACGGACCTCATGAAGATGCTCCGCGCAGAGAACGGCGCCGCCCGGGTCTCGGGATTCGGCTGGTTCCCGATCGACGACGACCTCTCGGATGCCGAACCGTTGACTGCGGATCCGTTTCTGCTCGAGACCGCCGCCGGTTTCCTGCTCGCAGACACCGGGACCCTGCGCCGCCAGCTGCTCACGCCATCGACGGCCCGGGTCATCGCGGTGATACAGACGTCGAGCACGATCGAGATCGCCACCGAGCGCGTGGCTCGGCTGCGGGGCACATCGTCACCGGACGCGCGTGACCTGTGCCTGCAAGCCCGCACCGCTCTCAACGTCCACACGGGCCGGCGTACCGGATCCGCTGACGGGACGAACGGGGCCGAAGGATGACATCGCCGCACGCGCTGTGGACCTCGATGCTCCCCGCGGACTCGACCTTCGCACCGGAGCGCGTCGCCGTCGGCGCTGCCGGGAACCGGATCGAGTTCGCTGACGGATCCACACGTCTCTGCGCGACGAGCGGTCTCTGGAACGTCCCTCTCGGGTTCGGCAACCCGACGGTCGTCGAGGCCGTCAACAGGGCGAATCACGATGCCTCCTATCTCTCGCTGTTCCGCGCGCCCCATGAGTACGCGCAGCGCGCGGCCGAAGCGCTGATCGAGCTCGCGGACCCCGTCCGCTACCGCCGCGTCATCTTCTCGACCTCGGGAGGGGCGGCGAACGACGCGGCGATGAAGCTGGGCAGGCAGTACTGGGCGCAGAAGGGACTCGCGTCCCGCTCGTTGATCGTGGGCCTGAAAGGCAGCTATCACGGCACGGCATACGGCAGTCACGCCCTGAGTGGGGACGACCTCCTCCAATCCGTCTACGCCGTCGACCGCCGGTCGGTGCGGCATGTATCCCACCGCGACGACGGCGAGGAGCTCGAACGGCTGCTGCAGCGGGAGGGGGCGCGCGTGGCATCGGTCGTGGTCGAACCCGTGCTGGGCAGCGGTGCCTACGCGCTGTCTGAGGCGTTCGTCCAGCGTCTGCTCGCACTGCGCGAGGAGTACGGCTTCCTGATCGTCGCCGATGAGGTCGCGACGGGCTTCGGCCGCACCGGGACGATGTTCGCCACCGACAGGTGGGCTGCGGCACCGGACATCCTCATCCTCTCGAAGGCGCTGACCAACGGGGCGATGGGTGCGGCGGCGCTCCTGGTGGGGGAACGGGTCGCCTCGGAGTTCGTGCGGGGCGGGTGGACGTTCGTACATGGCGAGACCCAGGCGGGGACGCCGGCTTGTGCGGCGGCGATCCTCGCCGTGATCGAGGAACTGCGCCGCATCGATGTGGAGTCGACCGCTCAGGCACTGGGCATCGACCTGCTTCGCCTCGCGGCCGAGTGGGAGGCGGACGGTGTGGTCGCGGAGATCACCGGACGCGGGTGCTTCATGGGACTCGGGCTCCGCCACGCGGACGAGAGCCCGCTCTCTGGGCCCGACATCCTTCGCGTCGTCTCCGCGATCGCGGACAACGGCGTCCTGGTGCAACCGGGCCCCAGCTCCATCGAGTTGATCCCGGCCTACGGATTCACTGCGGAGGAGCTTCTCGCCGTGGACGTGGCCATACGTGCAGGCCTGGCTCGGGGAGTGCAGGGATGACCGCGGAGTTCGGTCGACTTCCCACCCTGTGGCAGGGGGAAGGGGCCACCGGCCGGTTGACGAAGCACCTCACGGCCGACCGAGAGAGCCTCATGATCGTGGATTCGGCGGTACCGGTTGCCCTCCCGTCCGGGCGCCGGACCACGACGATCCAGATCGATGCGTCGTCGGTCGACGTCGCTGCAGTCGTCGAACTGGCCCGACAGATCGTGCGTCGATCGCCGAGCGTCATCGTCGCGGTCGGCGGCGGAACCGTTCTCGACGCCAGCAAGATCGCCGCGCTCGCTCTCGCTCGGGGGCGGGTGTTCGACTTCGCCATCGGGCATGCGTCGAGGTCGGCGCTGACTCTCCTTCCCCACGCATTGCCACCCGTCGACATCATCGCCGTGCCGACGACGCTCGGCACCTCGTCGGAGACCAACAGCGTCGGAGTGCTCAGGAACGACAGCGGATACCGGCTCATCGTCGGTCTTGCCCTGAGGCCTCGCCACGCGATCATCGATCCGGGCAATCTGGCTTCGCTGACGCACGCCGCCGTCCGGGAGGGAGCATTGGAAGCCTTCCTCCGGGTAGCGGGCGCCTCGACGAGCTCGCGGAGGAGCGCGCGGCAGAACCGAGACGCCGTCGCGCTCGGGAGAGCCGTCCTCGATTCCGCCACCCGTGACCCGGACTCACGCGGGGGAAGGATGCGTCTCGCTCGACTGAGCGCGGCGACCCAGCGCAGCGCGGCGCTGCGGGGGCCGGACCCCTACAGTGCGCGCCACTGGTATGCGGCGAACGAGATCGCTTTCGTGCTGAGGATCCGCAAGATCGTCGCCACGGCGGCGGTCATCGCGGCGGTCTGGCGGCGGGTCTGTGCAGGGGACGTGCGCTGGGGAGACCGGGAGAGTCTCCAGGACTTCTGGGTGAACGTCGTGGGCGGGATGGCGTTACCGCTGGACCCGCCGACGGGCATCGAGGCCCTGATCGAACGGTGGGGAATCGAGCGTGCTCCGAGACCGAGCCCGGATGACATCGATCGCATCTCCGTCGTCACAGAGAGGGCGTGGGGAAGACGCCACCCGATGCTGCCGGGCCTCCTCGCAGACGACTTCCGTGACGTGCTCCACGACTCCCGGTGGAGTTCTGAGCTGGTCGGCCCTGATCGCCGACCTCCGATTTCTGTTGCGAAGGAGGTGAATTAGATGGGCGAGAAAGTCGAGAGCAGTATCCGGTTCCAGGAGCTGGAAACCATGGAGGCCCCCAGTTGGGAGAGCTTCTATCAGGGCGCGATAGGGGCGTTGGTCCTCATCGGGATCGGCGCAGCCGCGGCCACCTGATCCCTGGCACGCGCAGCGACACGGAAGGGAGGTGAAGATGCACACCACAACGCCGACGCTCGAGTTCACGGAACTCGAGGCCATGGAGGCCCTGAACGACACCGACGACTACATCCGAGGATTCGCCGTGGGAGTCATCATCGGAATTCTCGCCCTGACATAGGGCGGCGACCGACAGCTCGAGAAGGAGGTGCAGATTGCAGATGACGTCTCTGGAGTTCACGGAACTCGAACAGATCGACGCACCGTTGGAATGGTGGGAGCACGCCAGCTACATCATTGCCATCATCGGCGGCGCGGCAGCGATCGCAACCTAATCCCCGGGGTGCGGGTGGAGCATGCCCGTCCGCACCCCACCGCTCCCGTTGAGAGGCGATGTGTGAATGTCCGGTTTGATCACCGAAGCAGTATCGGCGCGGCTCGAGACCGCGGGCGCGGTTCCCCGGGAGCTGGATCTGTACTCCGGGGAGGGCACCGACTTCTATGAGCGATTGGTCGGTACCGACCGTGCAGAGATTCGAGAGGTGCTGGCGCTCGCGAGGAAGACCGACGACCCCATCCTCGACATCGCCGCGGGCGGCGGGAGGTTGACGGTTCCGCTGGTGAGAACGGGAAGAGAGGTCACCGCGATCGATCTCTCCGACGACATGCTCTCCCACCTGCGTCGAGCGCTTCCTGCGCGATCGACGGTGGAGTGCGTCGTGGCGGACATGCGCGACTTCTCCCTGGGGCGGCGATACGGTCTCGTGATCATCGGTGCCACATCCATCACGTTGCTCGATCGTGTGGGCCGCTCGCTCCTGTACGGAAGTGTGGGTCGTCACCTCGCCACCGGAGGCGTGTTCGCCTTCACCGTCGCGGGAGGCGCGGCGGCGCAGAGCCTGGCGGTGTCGAGAACGCAGGAGATCGGCGTCCCCGGTCCGCAGGGCGAAGAGACCTACCTCTTCGCGCAGCAGATGGAAGACGGCGGAGCGGCGCGAGTGGTCAACTGGGTGCGCGTCGCCGACATCGCGGCCGGCCTCGAAGCGACGGTGCTCACGAGCCGCCTACAGGTGCTCGGCCATGACGTCCTCGCCGGGGAGCTCGTCGACGCGGGCTTCGCGGCACCTGCCGTGTCGCCCGTCCGCACCGACCGCGGGGTGGAGATCCTCCTGCTCACGACGTCGTGGGCGGGATCCTCGGGAACGGTGGACGACGATGCCACCGGCTGACTCCCCGCGTCGACGCGGCTCCCGCGCGAGGGTTCGGCTCTCTGCCGATGCATGCCCGAGCCTCGCCTCCGGTGTCGCTTTCGAGGAAGGGGCCGACGACAGGGCATGGATAGCGACGATCCACGGAGTGCCGTCGTCGAGGGTGTCCCGGTCGGTCGCCGACCTGCTCTCGGCGATGAACGGCGAGACCGCGCTCCGCGACCTGCACCTGCGCTTCGCCGCATCCGAATCGCTGGAGGACTTCCTCGACCTCGCCGAGCGCTTCCGCGCCAGTGGACTCCTGAAGGGCGACGCGATCCTCCCGCCCGGGCGGCTGACCTACCGCCCGCCATTCACCCTGCAGATCGCGACGCTCCGTGCTCCCGCCCTCTTCCGGCGCGTGGACCATGTGATCGTCCGACTGCCGGCTCGGGTGGTCCTGGCATCGGTGGTGGTGCTGCTCGGCGGAGGGCTCGTGGCCGCCATCGTTCAGGCGCGGGACCTGCTGAGCGTCCTGACCACGCCGATGCCCTTGACCGGCCTGCTGATCCTGATCGCGGTGCTCTCGCTCGCGACGCTGCTCCATGAGGCCGCCCATGGACTCACCCTCGCCCGCTTCGGCGGGAGCCCCCGTCGTGCCGGCTTCATGCTCTTCTACCTCACCCCCGCGTTCTTCGTGGACGTGACCGACGGCTGGCGCCTCCCGAAGAGATCGCAACGCGTGGCGATCGCGTTGGCCGGCCCCGCAGTGCATGCGGTCATCGCCGCCGTCGCGCTCATCGCCGCTCTCGCGCTTCCGCAGCCGGAGACCGACAGGGCGATGCTGCTGCTCGCTCTCTCCTGCATCGCCGTCGTCATCGTCAACCTGATCCCGTTCGTGCGGTTCGACGGGTACATCGCACTCATGAGCGCGCTCGACGAGCCGAACCTCCGGGGACGCGCCATCCGCGACGCCTCGAACTTCCTGACCCGATTCCTGTTCGGCGGGCGGCGGATCGGCAGAGCCCTGGACACCGCGTGGAGCGTTCCGTTCGGCCTCGCCAGTCTTGCCGCCCCGGTCGTGATGGTCGTGTTCGCCGTCGCGCGCACCGCTCAAGCGCTCGCCGGAGGAGGACCGGTCCTCGGCCTGCTGGTGGTCGTGTTGGAAGCCGTCGTCGTCCTCGTCGGTGTGGCTCTGCTGGCGAAAGCCCTGCGGCGAGTCCTCCGCTCGGGTGTCTCCCGGCTCCGGTTCGTGTGCGTCGGGGCGGTGGTGGTCGCGAGCATCGTGACCGCCGGAGCCCTCATCCGCGTACCCGTCACCGACACGCTCGGCTTCTCCATACACGGGGGCCGGGTGATGCTCCTTCGCGCAGGAGCAGGAGCAGGAGCAGGCGCAGGCGCCGACACCGAGGCGGAGGTGCCGGCGGGCGCCCCGGTCGTGTTGATGAGCAGTGGCATCGTCGCGAACGTGCCGGTGGGAGAGGGCACAGCCAGGCCGCTGCCTCCGACGCCGACGACGGTGCCACTCGACGCGCTGTTTCCCGTGACCGCGGATGGGGTGGCGATACCTGCGGTGGTCGTCGCCGAGGTGCTCGTCGCTGGGAAGAGCGACGGCCTGCCCCCGACGGGGCAGGCGCGGGTCGAGCTCGGTGAGACGGACCTGTGGCAGGCGCTCTGGGCGAGAGGCGTGATGCTGCCGCTGACAGCGCTTCAGGGTGAGAGAGAAGAAGAGGAAGAGAATGAGCGACCACGCGATTGAAGTCCGAGGACTCACGAAGAGGTACGGGCGCCGAACGGCCGTCGAGGAACTGTCGTTCGACGTGCCGCGGGGGACGGTCGTCGGACTCCTCGGCCCGAACGGGGCGGGAAAGTCGACGACGCTGCGGGCACTGGTGGGGTTGATCACTCCGACCAGTGGCGACAGCGTCATCGACGGTGCGCCGTTCTCCGCGCTCGACAACCCTGCATCGCACGTGGGCGTTCATATGGACGGGTTCGGCTTCGAGCTGGGCATCACAGCGAGAAGGCACCTGGAGATCTCCCGCCTCGCGGCCGGCGCACCCCGGGGCCGTGTCGCCGAGGTGCTCCAGGAGGTGGGGCTCGCAGCGGATGCCGACCGTCGCGTGAAGACGTTCTCGACCGGGATGGCACAGAGGCTGGGGTTGGCGACCGCTCTTGTGGGTTCACCCCGGACGCTCATCCTCGACGAGCCGGCGAACGGGCTCGACCCCGACGGCATCCGGTGGCTTCGCCGGTTCCTGCGGAGCTTCGCCGAACGCGGCGGCACCGTGCTGGTCGCCAGCCATCAGCTGGCGGAACTCGAGCAATTCGTGGACGAGGTCGTCGTGATCAAGCGCCGTGCACTCTTCGCGGGGCGGTTGCACGACCTCGTCACGGACGACGGCGACTCCCTCGAGAGCAAGTACTTCGATCTCGTGGGAGAAGCGGCAGCATGAGGAACGCGATCCGCAGCGAAGCGCTGCGTGCAGTGAGCGGACTCTCCGTCCTGCCGGTCTATCTCGTGGCCCTGCTCATGCCGGTATTCGTGCTCGTCTCCGACGGTTCCCGCTTCGAGTTCGCCGGTGTCGATCCCGGCACGGCCACCGCGCGCCTGCTGGAGCCGCTCGCGTGGTCGGTCGTCTCCGCGGCGTTCGTCGGTGCGTACTCCGTCACGCGGGAGTACTACTACGGCTCGATGGACAGAACGCTCACCGGGGTCGGCTTCCGTCGCGTCTTCGGGGGAAAGCTCGTCGCGGCGGTGTTGGCCGCCGTCGCGCTGTCGGTGTGCATCTTCGTCCTCTGGACAGGGGGCGTCTCCGTGATCCTGATCCGGAACGGACTGGCGCTCGCTCTCACACCGGAGTCGTGGCAGCTGTATGCCGGCGCGCTGGCCGGCACGGTCCTCGGTGCACTGATCGGAGTGTCCGTCGGCTGGATCACCCGCAACTACTACCTGACGGCAGGGATCGTCCTCATCTTTCCGATGGTCGTGGAGCTCGCACTCGTGCGCACGGCGCCGGAGGTGGCGAAGTTCTCGCCCGGATTGGCACTCGCCGCGCTGGGTGTTCCCGGCTACCAGGGGCGACTGCTCGAGTTCGCGCCCGCACTCGGTGTCGGGCTCGTCTGGGCCGCAGCTCTCGTCGTGATCGCCTGGTTCAGGGGACGTCGGGGAGCCGCGTGATCGGCCGGGCGCTTCGCGCGCAGGCGCGCAGCTTCGCCGGTGACGTGGTCCTCCTCGGGATGGTGGCAGCGGCGCTGCTGATGTCGCTCGCCGTGGCGACGAGTATTCCGCCCGACCTCGCGGAGGCCCCGGCGGGCGTCCGATCCGCGTTCGCCGAGTCCTTCACCGTCGTGCTCGCGACGTACGGAGCGGTCCTCGCGGCGGTCTACGGCTCCTTCCGATACACGATCGACCGCCGGGACGGTGTCATCGCGCAACGTCTGATGATGCTGCCCCGGTGGACGATCTTCGTCGCCAGGATGCCGACGGCCGCTCTGGGAGGGGCGATCGTGGCGCTCACCGTCGTCGTCGTCGGGCAGATCGCGCTGAACGTGTCCCGGGGCGGTGCGACCCTCGATGGAGCGACCCTCGATGGAGCGACTGTGGCATCGACTCTCGCCCTCGGGGCGGTCGCCGGGCTCTGGGGGATGGGGCTGGGAGTCGTCGTACAGGTTCATCTCGTCGCTCTCTTCGTGGTGTCGATGTCGATGAGCGGGGCGCTGCTCCTCACGATGTTCTGGAGCTCCGGCGCCGGCTATCTCCCGCCCCTCGTGATGCTCCGAGCCCTCGGATTCGACGTGTCAGCCATGGGCATCCCGCCGAACGATCTTCTCGAGAGATCCCTGGCGCTCTGGGTGACCGCAGGCTGGGTGCTCGCCGTGCTCCTCGCCGGGGGAGCGGCTTTCATGAAGCGTGATGTCGGCGCGGAGACGACGTAGGATCCCTAGGTGGCAACACCCAAGATCGTCCTCTTCTACGCCTTCACTCCTCTTGCCGATCCCGATGCCATCCGCGTCTGGCAGCGAGACCTCGGTGAGGCGCTCGGACTGCGCGGACGTCTGCTCATCTCGAAGGACGGCATCAACGGCACCCTCGGCGGCGACATCGGCGCGCTGAAGAAATGGCTGCGCTCGTTCCGCTCGTACCGTCCGTTCGCCGACGCCGACATCAAATGGAGCGAGGGGACCGGTGTGGACGCCGAGGGACGCAGCCTCGACTTCCCCAAGCTCAGCGTCAAGGTGCGCGAGGAGATCGTGTCGTTCGGTGCGCCCGGTGAGCTCCGCGTCGACGAGAACGGCGTCGTCGGCGGCGGCACGCGTCTGACGCCCGAAGAACTGCACGGTCTGATCGACGAACGTGGCGACGATGTGGTGTTCTTCGACGGTCGGAACGCGCTCGAAGCGCAGATCGGACGCTTCCGTGGCGCGGTCGTCCCCGACACCGAGACGACCAGGGATTTCGTCGAGCTTCTCGATTCGGGCGTCTACGACGACCTCAAGGGCAAGCCCGTGGTCACGTACTGCACCGGCGGCATCCGCTGCGAGGTGCTGTCGAGTCTGATGACCGCCCGTGGCTTCGGTGAGGTCTACCAGCTCGAGGGCGGCATCGTCCGATACGGCGAGAAGTACGGCGACGACGGCCTGTGGGACGGATCGCTCTACGTCTTCGACGGCCGGGGCTCCGTGGACTTCTCCGACCATGCCGCGGTCATCGGAGAATGCGTCGGATGCGGGGCGGCGACCAAGCGCACCGCGAACTGCCCCGATCTCTCGTGCCGATCGCAGTTCGTGGTGTGCGAGGAGTGCGGCGCTGTACCCTGCACCTCCCACGCCGCCTGACGGGTCAGATCGTCACACCGGGCTCGGCGGCTCTCGGGGCGTACAGGGAACGCGGGATCAGCACGGCCCGCACCCTGGTGGCCCGATCGGCGCTCTGCCGCAGGCTCGTGAGAACGTCGCCCAACGGCTCGGCGAGGTCGTCCGATGCATCGACGGAGCGGGCGTAGTTCGCACGTTCGACCGCATCCGTCAGACGTCCCATCGCCTCGACGCCGACATCGTGCTGCCGCACCAGTCCTGCCGCGCGCGTGCGTGGCGTGTCGGCGTCAGACACCGGGATCTGCAGGTCGATCAGGGTGTCCCGGAGTTCCGCCCATGCCGCAGCGGAATCTCCTCGACGTGCCCTGTTCAGCCGCGCTCGGCGTTCCACGAGCCGGATCAGTGCGGGAAGCAGGAGCAGCACGACGATGCCGAGGGCTGTGAAGACCACCGGCGTCGGGTCGAGGCGGCGCAGGTCGTCGCCGCTGGCCGCGTCGCCGCCGGCATCGTTGCGGTCGATCTCGGGACCCGAGGTCTGCTCGGCCTGCGGTGCCGTGGTCGGGGCCGGGGCGGACGGGCTTCCGGCACCTCCACCCTGCGTCGCTCCGGGGCGGAAGGCGGTGGGCACACCCAGAGACGCGGTGGGCTCGAACGGAACCCATCCGATACCGGGGAACAGCACCTCCGGCCAGGAGTGCAGCCGGTCGCTGGTCACGGAGAACACCGACTCGCTGCCGCGCTTCTCGTCGGTCAGCGAACCGGGAAGGTATCCGACGACGATGCGCACCTGCATGCCCAGGCTCTCCGCCATCAACGCGAACGCCCCCGCGAAATGGACGCAGTATCCCGACCGCGCCTCGAGGAATTCCGCGACGGCTTCCGCCCCGGTGCCGTCGAAGCCTTCCTCCACCGGGGTCTCCAGCGAGTAGGCGAACTGCGAGCGGAACCAGTTCTGCAGCGCGATGAGCCGGTCGTAGTCGGTGCTCGCCGCCGCGGTCACGTCGTCCGCGAGCTCACCGATGATCCCGGGGAGCTCGACCGGTTCGGCATCGGGATCGACGACGGGGGCGGCGGCATCGATCGCGCGGATCTGCTCGAGGGTGGGGATCAATCTCGACGACGTGACCGTGTAGTCGTTCCCGACGGCGTCCGCGCCGCGGGAGTACAGCGTGCGATTCTCGGGGGCGATCCTCCAGGCATTGCTGAGTCCCTGCACGGCGGTGGCGGGATAGGGCACCGGGAGCCAGGAACTCGACATCCGCAGCACGCGGATGGAGGTGTTCTGTTCTTCCGTCGCGATGTCCTCGCCCCATTCCGGGGGACCGAATCCGTCGTTCTGCGCCTGCAGGTCGCCGTCGTCCGGCTGCCAGACGCGGCCGTCGAAGCGCGAGAGCGTGGTCAGACGCAGGTACGGTGCCGTGTCGCCTTTCGCGGCAACGGTGAGGACTTCGACCGGATTGGGCTGGCGCAGGTCGTCTCCGAGACGCAGCGAGGCGTCGACCGTGACGCCGACCCCGTTGCCGGCGAGGCTCGCGGTGACGGGCAGCATCGGGGCAATGGCCACTGTCGTCGCCAGCGCGGCGGCTCCGAGCGCGACGGCCAACGACGTCGACGAGCGGCGCGGGGATTCCGGATGCCGGCGTGCGGTGTAGCGGAGGAGGAGCAGGGCGACCACGCCGAAGAGCAGGAACCAGGCCACGTTCGTGTCGCCGAGCGTGACGATCATCGGCACGGCGCCGATGACGCCGGCCAAGAGGACGGCCAGCACGGCCGAACGATGCGCGACGAGATGGTCGAGGAGGATCGCGACGACCGCGAAGCCGATGCCCATCACCGCAGCGAGGCCGGGGGAGGGATCCAACGGCGCGGATCCGAACACCACGGCCTCGACGGCGGAGGCCCCGAGCACACCGAACAGCGTCAGCGTCGCCGATGTCGGGACGATCCCGAAGATGGCGGTGTCGCCGGCCACGAGCAGCGTCACGACGGCGATGGCGACCACGATCTGCACGGCGAAGGTGACGATGTCCTGCGCCCACGCCGCTCGTCGCCGCAGCAGGTGTCGCGTCAGCATCCCGGTGCCCGCCACGGCGACGATCACGGCGATCACGGTGAAGGACCACGCCCCGGGGCCGATCACAGAGGTGAACGGCCACATCGCCGTGAGCGCCGCCGTCGCCGCGAGTGCGCCGGGGCCGACGATGCCGGCCGGCTCCTCGTGGTCGCGGTGCCAGAAGGCCGGCCTGCGCGTGGCGACGGTCGGCGCCGGCGGCGCCTGCTCAGCGCGGAACATCGCCGACCCCGATCCGGGCCGAGACGGCGTCTTCCCACGCTGCGGGGATGTCGTCCCCGAGTGGGGCCACCGTCCATCCATGGCGGACGGAGGCCTCGGTGGCGCCGGGGAGCAGCTCTGTGCTGAACAGCATCGGTGCAGCGGCACCTGCTGAACGCAGCAGGGCCGCATCCTCCTCGTCGAGGCGGCCCGTGATGTAGACGAGCGGACCGGGCGGGGTGCCGCCGACGAGCGCCATCAGGTCACGGCTCTCTCCGCGCGGGGTGACCGTCGCGAGTGCAGCGAGCAGACCGTCGCGATCGTCTTCATGCCCGCGAAGCGCGCCGAGCAGCGTTCCTGCGCTGTCGAGAACGTCGACGCTGTACCCCTCCGATGCGAGGTGCACGGCCGCGGAGGCGCACAGGGAGACCGCTGCTTCGAAGGCGGGATCCTCGTCGGTGCCCGGTGCGTCCCAACGGCGCCCGCTGCGGTCGAGCACGACCACTGCGTCGGGGCTGGACTCCTCCTCTTCCTGACGCACCATCAACTGACCGCGATGCGCGGTCGCCCGCCAGTGGATACGACGCATCGAGTCGCCCGGGATGTATCCGCGGGGCGAGAGGTTGTCGCTTCCCTGCCCGAGCCGGGTGGAGGAGGTGTGCGCGGTGCCGCCGGCGGCACCGACACGCACGGCCAGCGGGGCGAGCGCGAACACCTCGGGAACGACCGTCACACTCCTCGTCTCGCCGAATGCCTGCTCGCGCTGCGCCAGACCGAACGGGTCGACCGTGCGCAGCATCAGCGGCCCGAGGGGCCAGACGCCGCGTCGGACACCGGTGATGAGGTAGGTCAGCTGGCCGGTCTCGGGGGGATATTCACCGCCGGAGTCTCCGGAGACCGCGTCGGGGAGCACATCGTGCCAGAGCCCCCGCGGCACCCGGATCGCTCGCAGCGAGAACCGCACCGTCACTCGTGACGTCTCGGACACGGTCAGCAGATCGGTCGAGATCTGGCGGGTGACCGTTCCGGATCGTCGTGGCAATCGCACCGCGATGAGGGAGAAGAGCGTGACGGCCGCGAGCAGCACGCCGATGTAGAGCAGGACGCGCGTGCCGAGGACGTTCGCGGCGATCATGCAGCCGAGCGCGGCGACGAGCGCTCCGGCACCGCGGCCGGTGAGGGATCGACGTCTTCGCATGATGAGGTCTGTCAGGAACGCGTCGCGACGGGGACACGCACCCGCTCGACGATCTGGGTGAGGGCGGCCTCGACCGGCTGCGCGCCGGCGCGATGTGCGCCCCTGGCCGGGAGCAGGCGGTGCGCCAGCACAGGGATGAGCAGCGCGGTGATGTCGTCGGGGATCACGTACTCGCGTCCGTCGAGAGCAGCCCACACCTTCGCGGCCCTGACCAGCTGCAGGGTGGCCCGAGGGCTCGCACCGAGATGCAGGTTCGGGTCGGAGCGGGTGGCTTGGGCGAGCGCGACAGCGTACTCCTCGAGCGCGGGGGCCACGTGCACCGAGCGCGCCCAGGCGATGAGGTGGGCGATGGACGCCGCGTCGGCGACGGGCGACACGGCCGCGAGGGGGCTGACGACATCACGCTGGCGCAGCATGAGAGCCTCGGCGGCGGCATCCGGATACCCCATCGAGATCCGCATCATGAACCGATCGCGCTGCGCTTCGGGCAGGGCGTAGGTCCCCTCCATCTCCAGCGGGTTCTGGGTCGCGACGACCAGGAACGGCTGGGGCAGCAGGTGCGTGGAGCCGTCGACGGTGACCTGCCCCTCCTCCATCGCCTCCAGCAGAGCGGACTGCGTCTTGGGGGAGGAGCGGTTGATCTCGTCGGCGATCACGATGTGCGCGAACACCGCGCCGCGCTTGAATTCGAATTCGCGATCCACGGGGTTGTAGACGGACACCCCCGTGACGTCGCCGGGCAGCAGATCGGGCGTGAACTGGATGCGGCGCACCGTCGCATCCACGCTCGCGGCGAGGGCCCTGGCGAGCATGGTCTTGCCGACCCCTGGAACGTCTTCGATCAGCAGGTGCCCCTCGGCGAGGAGGCATACGAGAGCGCTGCGCACCGCGTCCGGCTTGCCGTCGATGACCTGGCCGATCGAGCCGAGGATCGCAGACGTCTGTGCGGCGAACCTCTCGGCATCCATCGATACCGGGGTCAGGGGGGCGTTCTCTGGCATGCGTTCCCTCTCACGTCGGCGCTGCGGTGCGCGTGACTCGATCGTAACCCTGCACGGGGTGCGCCGCTCTGGCAGGTTCCCCTGAGGATGCACGTGGAGACGTGCGCGGTTCGGACCATCGCGCCGGTCGGGTTAGGATGGTTGACGGCTCTCCGCGTGGCGGCATCCAGGCCAATTCCCCCAGGGCGGAAACGCAGCAAGGGTAACCGGGCTCTGCTGGGTGCGCGGAGAGTCATTTTCTTTGTGCGGGCGTCTCGTTCGTGTGCGGGCTTCTCGCCCCGGGCGCACAGCCCTCTCGTGGCTGCACCTGCGACAATCGTCCGGTGACCGTCACCCCGCCGCCGCAGACGCAGCATCCGCTCGGCCGATTCGCCTCGCCGGTGCTGCTGCTCGTCGCGATGTGGGTCGTGCAGTTCGCCGACGCGATCCTCCCCGGCTCGTTCACCGGATTCGGGCTGCGGTCCTGGGACGTCTCCGGACTCGGCGGCATCGTGCTCGGGCCGCTCCTGCACGCGAACTGGCAGCATCTCATCGCGAACTCCGTCCCGTTCCTGGTGCTCGGCTGTCTCGTCGCGGTCGAGGGCACGCGACGGTTCTGGGCCGTCACCGCGATCGTCGCCGTCGTCGGGGGCATCGGCACCTGGGTGTTCAACGCTCCCGGCACTCTGACGGTCGGGGCGTCCGGGCTGGTCTTCGGCTACTTCGGGTACGTCGTGATGCGGGTGTTCGCCCCCGGCCGTGTGGCGCACCGCATCCTGTACGCCGTGATCGCGATCGTCGTGATCGCGCTGTACGGCGGCTCGATGCTGGCCGGCGTCTTCGGTGTGGCCGACGGCATCTCCTGGCAGGGGCATCTGTTCGGGGCCATCGGAGGTGGCATCGCCGCCCTCGCCGGCCGCCGGCCGCGAACCGGCGGAGCCCTCGCGCCATGAACGCCGCACCGGCATCGCGGGCCGGACGCAGGCCGGCGACGAAGAAGCCGGCAACCAGAGGCACGCGCACGAAGAGCACGACGAACACCAAGAAGACCAGGAAACGCCGCGGTCCCGGCGCGCGACGGCAGGCGGCGAATCGTCTGCGCCGGCGGAAGATCCTGCAGCGCATCCTGATCTCCGGGGGCGCCGTCGTCGTCGCCGTCGGTCTGTTCGTGCTCATCCCCCTGGGGCTCGCGCGCGATCCCGCGCCGATCTTCATCGACCGCCCGCAGACGTTTCCTGCGGAGGGCATCGAGGGATGGAGTGGTGAGCAGCTCGAGAACGCGGCCACCATCATCCGCACCGCCGCGGTTCTCGGCTACGCGCGTGAGGGGCAGATCCTCGGGGTGATGACGGCGATGGGGGAGAGCAGCCTGCGCAACATCGACTACGGCGACTGGGAGACGCGCGGATTCACCAACCCCGATGGAACCCGGACGACCAGCATCGGACTCTTCCAGCAGCAGGAGTGGTGGGGAAGCGTGGAGCAGCGGATGGATCCGGCGACCGCGACGACGCTGTTCTTCGATCGCCTCGGACGGCTCCCGGACTGGCAGACGATGGAGCCCTCCCACGCGATCCACTTGGTGCAGATCAACACCGACCGCGACTACTACTCGCGGTTCCAGGCGGATGCCACGGCGGTCGTCGATGCGATGTCCGGACCGTGCGAGTGACGTCGCGGCATTTGACCCGGTGAGACGCTCGGTGCGTTCATGGATGCCGCGCCTAAGCTGAAGTCGTGGCGCAGAGCATCTACATCACCTCGGCCGAAGGCCATACCGGAAAGTCGACGATCGCCCTCGGGGCGCTCGACGTTCTGATGCGCGTCTCGCCGCGGGTGGGCGTGTTCCGTCCGATCGCCCGCTCGGTCACCGCGCGCGACGAGATCCTCGAACTGATGCTCGCGCACGACGGGGTGAACCTCGACTACGAGGACTGCATCGGCGTCACCTACGACGATGTGAGGGCCGACCCGGAGGGCGCCCTGTCGACCATCGTCGCGCGGTTCAAGGCGGTCGAGGCCCAGTGCGATGCCGTCGTCGTCATCGGCAGCGACTACACCGATGTGGCCAGCCCTGCGGAGCTCGGTTTCAACGCCAGGATCGCCGCCAACCTCGGAGCCCCGGTGCTCCTCGTTCTCAGCGGTCGCGACCAGCAGCGCCAGGCCGAGCAGTTGGGCACCACCACGGCGCGGTCGGCCGCCGCGATCGCGCAGATCGCGGCGCTCGCCCTGTCCGAGTTGACGGAGGAGCGGGCGGAGCTGTTCGCCGTCGCGGTCAACCGCGCCGACCCGGAGGCGCTCGACGCCATCATCGAGGCGGTGCATGCCGCGCTCCCCGCGGAGAGCACGCCGGTATGGGCGATCCCCGAGGACCGTGCTCTCGTCGCGCCGTCGATCCGAGGCATCCTCGCGGCCGTCGACGGCACGCTGCTCAAGGGCGACGACGATCGTCTCACGAGGGAGGCGCTGACGATCGTCGTCGCGGGCATGTCGATGGTGAACGTGCTGCCCCGACTGACCGAGGAGGCGGTCGTGGTGATCCCCGCCGACCGCACCGAGGTGCTGCTGGCTGCGCTGCTCGCCGATTCGTCCGGCACCTTCCCCCGCATCGCCGGCATCATCCTGAACGGGCCGTTCCCACTGCCGGAGCCGATCGTGCGACTGCTCGACGGCTTTGCCTCGTCGGTGCCGATCATCACGACGGATCTCGGCACCTATGACACGGCGGTGCGCGTGATGAGCACCCGCGGACGCATCTCCGCCGATTCGCGCAGCCGCTATGACCGTGCGCTCGGCCTCTTCCAGGCGCATGTCGACATCGCCGAGCTCACCGAGCAGCTCGGTCTCGCCGAGGCTCACGTGGTGACGCCGCTGATGTTCCAGTACGGACTCATCGAACGCGCACGCGGGGACCGCCGCCGCATCGTGCTGCCGGAGGGGGACGACGATCGCATCCTGCGCGCCGCGGCCACGCTGCTCGCGAGAGAGGTCGCCGACCTGACGATCCTCGGCGACGAGGCAAGCATCCGCGCCCGCGCCGTCGAACTCGGCATCGACATCACGGCGGCCCAGGTGCTCAGCCCGACCGATCCCGAGCTGGTCGAGCGTTTCGCCGCGGAGTACGCCCGGCTACGGGCCCACAAGGGCATCACGCTCGCCCAGGCGGCGGACACGGTGACCGACGTGTCGTATTTCGGCACGATGATGGTGCACCTCGGCCTCGCCGACGGCATGGTGTCGGGCGCCGCGCACACCACCGCTCACACGATCCGCCCGTCGTTCGAGATCATCAAGACCAAGCCGGGAGTGAACGTGGTCTCCAGCGTGTTCCTGATGGCGCTCGCCGACCGCGTGCTCGTCTACGGCGACTGCGCCGTGATCCCCGACCCGACCAGCGAGCAGCTCGCCGACATCGCGATCTCCTCCGCGACGACCGCCCGGCAGTTCGGCATCGATCCGCGCGTGGCGATGCTGTCGTACTCGACGGGGGAGTCCGGATCCGGTGCGGACGTCGACAAGGTGCGCGCCGCCACCGCCCTCGTGCGCGAACGGGCGCCCGAGCTCCCGGTCGAGGGGCCGATCCAGTACGACGCCGCCGCGGATGCGGCGGTGGCCAAGGCCAAGCTCCCCGGCTCCGCTGTGGCCGGACGGGCGACCGTGTTCGTCTTCCCCGACCTGAACACCGGCAACAACACCTACAAGGCCGTGCAGCGCTCAGCCGGCGCCGTCGCGATCGGCCCGGTGCTGCAGGGGCTCAACAAGCCGATCAACGACCTCTCCCGCGGTGCGCTCGTCGACGATATCGTCAACACGGTGGCGATCACGGCGATCCAGGCGCAGGGAGCCGAGCAGGCGGGAGAGGCGGCATGAGCGCCATCCTGGTCATCAACAGCGGCTCCTCCTCGTTGAAGTACAGCCTGATCGACATCGAGCAGGAGAATCTGCTCGCGAGCGGGCTGATCGAGCGCATCGGTCAGGAGATCAGCCCGGTCGCGCACACGGTGCGCCCCGCGGTCGACGGCGACGCCGTGCCGACCATGCTCGACGCCACCTACCGCAGTGAGAGGCCGATCGCCGATCACGCCGCCGCCTTCGAGGTGATGCGCGAGCAGTTCGTCACGCACGGTCCCTCACTCGACGAGCATCGCCCCGTCGCTGTCGGGCACCGCGTGGTCCACGGCGGCGCCCGCTTCTACGCCCCTACTCTGATCGATGCCGACGTGGAGCGGCAGATCGACGAGCTCGCGGTGCTCGCACCGTTGCACAACCCCGCGAACCTCGCCGGCATCCTCGCCGCGCGCGCCGTGTTCGACGACGTTCCGCACGTCGCGGTGTTCGACACGGCCTTCCATCAGACCCTCCCTCCCGCCGCCTACACCTACGCGATCGATGCGGCGCTCGCCGCGGAGCACCGGGTGCGCCGCTACGGCTTCCACGGCACGAGTCACCAGTACGTCAGCGAGTCCGCCGCCGCGTTCCTCGGTCGTGACCTCGGGGATCTCCGGCAGCTGGTGTTCCACCTCGGCAACGGGGCCTCGGTGACCGCGATCGACGGCGGCCGCTCGGTGGAGACCTCGATGGGGCTCACCCCTCTCGAGGGGCTCGTCATGGGCACGCGCTCGGGCGACATCGATCCGGCCGCGCTCGTGCACCTGTCGCGCCGCGCCGGGCTGTCGATCGACGACCTCGATTCTCTGCTGAACACCCGCAGCGGACTCGCCGGTCTCGCCGGGCGCAGCGACATGCGCGACATCCTCGCGGGCGTCGAGGCGGGGGAGGACGCGGCGATGCTCGCGTTCGACGTGTACGTGCACCGGCTGCGCGCCTACGCCGGCGCCTACATCGCACAGCTGGGGGGAGTGGACGTCATCTCCTTCACCGCCGGCGTGGGCGAGAACGCCGCGCCGGTACGCGCCGGCGCGATGGCGACGCTCGGCTTCGCCGGTGTGGAGATCGACCCCGCCAGGAATGCGGCACGAGAGCGCGGCATCCGCCGGATCTCCACGGATGCCTCCCCGGTGACCGTCCTCGTCGTGCCGACCGACGAGGAGCTGCAGATCGCGCGACAGACGGCGGAGCTGCTCTGATCGCTGCGCCGATCCTCCCGCAGGGGTTACCCCGCGGTGCGCGACCGCATTACGCTTGCACAGTGGCACGGAGAGGTGCCGGCCCGACGATCGCCCTTCTCCTGGAGGCTCTGTGCCCGAAGCACTGCCCGACCTGTTCCACGCCGACGGCGTGCTCTTCGACCTCGACGGCGTGCTCACCCCGACGGCCGAGGTGCACATGCGCGCCTGGAAGGCCGTGTTCGACGATGTGTTCGCGCGATGGGGGATCACTCCGCCGTACACCGATGCCGACTACTACGACTACGTCGACGGCAAGAAGCGCTACGACGGCGTCGCGAGCCTGATGCACAGTCGCAACGTCGAACTGCCGTGGGGCGACGTCGACGACGACCCCTCGGCCGAGACCGTGTGCGGTATCGGCAACCGCAAGAACGCCGCGTTCGCCGCATCGCTGCGCGGCCAGGGGATCGCGCCGTATCCCGGCTCGCTCGCACTCGTCGAGAGCCTGCATTCCGCCGGAGTCCCGCTCGGCGTGGTGTCGAGCTCCAAGAACGCCGAAGAGGTCCTGGGGGCCGCGGGCCTGCGCTCCTTCTTCCGGATCGTCGTCGACGGCGTCGTGGCCGAACGCGACGGACTCGCCTCCAAACCCGCCGCCGACATGTTCGCCGCCGGTGCCGTCGCCCTCGGGATCGACCCCGCCCGTGCGGTCGCCGTGGAGGACGCCACGTCCGGCGCCGCCTCCGCTGCGGCGGCCGGCTTCGCAACCGTGGTCGGCGTCGACCGTGGCACGGGTGCCGACGCCTTGCGCGCGGCCGGCGCCACCGTCGTGGTCGACGACCTCGCCGTCCTCCTTCCCTCTTCCCGCACCGACATCCCGGAGACCGCATGATCGACCGCGACCGCTTCCCCGTCGACCCGTGGCGTCTGATCGACACTCACTACTCGGAGGAGGGCGTCGGAGAGACGCTGTTCTCCGTCGGCAACGGCTATCTCGGCCTGCGCGGCAACCACATCGAGGGTCGTGGCGCCCAGGAGCACGGCACGTTCATCAACGGCCTGCACGAGACCTGGCCGATCCGTCACGCCGAGCAGGCCTACGGCTTCGCCGAGGTCGGGCAGACGATCGTCAACGCACCGGATGCGAAGGTCATGCGCGTGTACGTCGACGATGAGCCGGTCTCGCTGGACGACGCCGATGTGCGCGAGTACCGGCGCACACTCGACCTGCGCACCGGCGTGCTGGAGCGCCACGTGGTCTGGGAGACCCCGTCCGGCAAGCGCGTGCGCATGCGGGACGAGCGCATCGTCAGCTTCGAGGAGCGGCACCTCGCGGTGCTGCGGCTCGAGGTCGTGGTCGAGAACGCCGACGCGCCCGTCACCATCAGCTGCCAGCTGCTCAACAGGCAGGACGGTGCGGGCGTCTACGCGGGCACACCGATCGGCACGAAGGCCGCGGCGTTCGACCCCCGCAAGGCCGAGAAGATCGCCGACCGCGTGCTGGAGCCGGCCGAGCACTGGCAGGACGGGCTGCGATCCGCGCTCTCCTATCGTGTCGCCGATTCGGGCATGACCGTCGCCGTGGTCGCCGATCACGTCGTCGAGACCGAGAACGAGTACAACGCCCGCACGCTGGTGGAACCGGACATCGCCAAGAACGTGTTCCGTGTGCAGGCGAAGGCCGGCGTGCCGATCACCGTGACCAAGCTCGTCAGCTACCACACGTCGCGAGGCGTGCCCCCGCGCGAGCTCGTCGACCGCTGCCGTCGCTCGCTCGACCGGGCGGCGGACGAGGGCGTCGAGACCGTGTTCCGTCGGCAGCGGGAATGGCTCGACGCGTTCTGGGAGCGCAGCGACGTGCAGATCGGCGGGCGCGACGACCTGCAGCAGGCCACCCGCTGGTGCCTGTTCCAGCTCGCCCAGGCCTCGGCGCGTGCCGACGGCGCCGGAGTCCCCGCCAAGGGCGTCTCCGGCTCGGGATACAGCGGGCACTACTTCTGGGACACCGAGATCTACGTGCTCCCGTTCCTCACATACACCTCGCCACGCTGGGCGTACAACGCGCTGCGCGCCCGTGTGCGCATGCTCCCGGCCGCACGTCGTCGGGCCGCGCAGCTCAACGAGGCGGGGGCGCTCTTCCCCTGGCGCACGATCAACGGTGAGGAGGCCTCGGCCTACTACGCGGCCGGCACGGCGCAGTACCACATCAACGCCGACATCAGCTTCGCCCTGGGCAAGTACGTGCGTGCGACGGGGGACGAGGAGTTCCTGCGTCGGGAAGGCGCCGACATCGCGATCGAGACCGCCCGGTTGTGGGCGACTCTCGGCTTCTGGCGTGCCTCCCGGTTGATCGAAGGCATGCCGGGGGAGGGGACCGAGACGTTCCACATCCACGGCGTCACCGGCCCCGACGAGTACACGACGGTCGTGAACGACAACCTCTACACGAACGTCATGGCGCGCTACAACCTCCGCTACGCGGCCAAGATCGTGCGCGAGATCAGGGAGAGCTATCCCGAGGACTACGTGAAGCTGGTCGACCGCACCGGCCTCGGCCCCGGCGAGGCCGAAGCCTGGGATCGCGCCGCAGAGGCCATGTACATCCCCTACAGCGAGGGACTCGGCATCCACCCGCAGGATTCGCTGTTCCTCGAGCGTGAGGTGTGGGACCTCGCCAATACGCCCGCCGATCAGCGTCCGCTCCTGCTGCACTTCCACCCCCTCGTGATCTACCGGTTCCAGGTGCTCAAGCAGGCCGACGTCGTGCTGGCGCTCTTCCTGCAGGGCAATCACTTCACGCCAGAGGAGAAGAAGGCGGACTTCGACTACTACGACCCGCTGACCACCGGCGACTCGACTCTCTCGGCCGTCGTGCAGTCGATCCTCGCCGCCGAGGTGGGGTATCAGGACCTCGCGCAGAAGTACTTCGAGCAGTCGCTGTTCGTCGACCTGCACGACCTGCACCACAACGCGGCGGACGGCGTGCACGTCGCTTCCGCCGGCGGGGTGTGGACGGCTCTGGTGTGCGGTTTCGGCGGGATGCGCGACTACGCCGGCGAACTGAGCTTCGACCCGCGGCTTCCGGCGAGCTGGCCGTCGCTGTCGTTCCCGCTGCAGTGGCAGGGATCGACGCTGCACGTGACGGTGACTGCGGCCGAGCTGCGCGTGCAGGTGAGGAACGGACCCCCCGTTCCCTTCAGCGTGCGAGAGACCGCGTACATCGCGACCGTCGACGACGAGGTCGTCGTGCCGCTCGCGGATCAGGGTCCCCTGCTCCCCGGTCGTCCGACGCTCCGACAGTTCGCCGACGCTCGACGCGAGGACGGCACGCGCATGTCGGCATCCGTTCCCGTGATCACGACGACGATCCCGGTGATCGAGACGATCGACTGATGCTCGGGCCCGCCGAAGGTCGGTGGCACGCCGTAGGCTGTTGAGGTGACCACAGCCCTCTACCGCCGCTACCGACCCGAGACGTTCGGCGAGATGATCGGGCAGTCCCAGGTGACCGATCCGCTCATGACGGCGTTGCGCGGTGACCGGGTCGGCCATGCCTATCTGTTCTCCGGCCCCCGCGGGTGCGGCAAGACCACGTCCGCGCGCATCCTGGCGCGGTGCCTGAACTGCGCCGAGGGGCCGACCGACGTGCCCTGCGGCGTCTGCCCGAGCTGTGTGGAGCTGTCGCGGGCCGGTGGCGGATCACTCGATGTCGTCGAGATCGACGCGGCGAGCCACAACGGCGTCGACGACGCGCGCGACCTGCGCGAGCGGTCGACATTCGCCCCCAGCCGCGACCGGTACAAGATCTTCATCCTCGACGAGGCGCACATGGTGACGCCCCAGGGCTTCAATGCGCTGCTCAAGCTCGTCGAAGAGCCGCCGGAGCACGTGAAGTTCATCTTCGCGACCACCGAGCCCGAGAAGGTGCTGGGCACGATCCGCTCGCGCACCCACCACTACCCGTTCCGGCTCGTCCCGCCGGCCGCGATGCTCGAGTACGTCGCCAAGCTGTGCGCCGAAGAGGGCGTGATCGTCGAGCAGGGCGTCCTCCCGCTCGTGGTCCGCGCCGGCGGCGGCTCGCCCCGTGACACGCTCTCGCTGCTCGACCAGCTGATCGCCGGCTCCGACGCCCCCGCAGGTTCGGAGACGGTCACCGTCGGCTATGCGCGCGCCGTCTCCCTGCTCGGGTACACGCATGCCGCCCTCCTCGACGAGATCGTCGACGCGCTCGCCGCGGGCGACGCGGCGACCGCGTTCCCCGCGATCGACCGGGTCGTGCAGACCGGGCAGGACCCCCGTCGCTTCGTCGACGATCTGCTCGAGCGTCTGCGCGATCTCATCGTGATCGCGGCGGTCGGCGCCGGCGCATCCGCCGTCCTGCGCGGTATCGCCGAAGACGACCTGGAGCGCATGCGCGCCCAGGCCGCAGAATTCGGCTCCGCACGCCTCTCGCGCACGGCCGACGTGGTGAGTGCGGCACTCGACGACATGTCGGGAGCCACATCTCCGCGCCTGCATCTCGAGCTCATGGTCGCACGGGTGCTCGCGGGAGCGACGGATGCCGCCGTGGCTGCGCCCGCGCCGGCGGGGGAGCGTACCGCGGTTCCCGCCCGACAGGTCGCGACCCCGGCAGCGTCGGCGCCTTCCGCGTCATCCACGATCGGGGCTTCGGCCGGTTCATCGGCTCCCGCGGCTCCGGCGGCGTCTGCGGCTCCCGTCAGCCCGGCCGCTACCACGCAGACGCCGGAGCCGGTCGTCGTCGAATCCGCTCCTGCTTCGGCTGCCCAGACTCGGGTCGTCGAGCAGGCGGCGAGCGAGAGCGTCGGTGCGGTATCCGACGGTGCCGCACCGGAACCCGCGGCTCCTGCGGAACCCGCGGCTCCTGCGGAACCCGCGGCTCCTGCGGAACCCGCGGCTCCTGCGGCATCGCAGGGACCGGTCACGTTCGAGCGCATCCGCGCCGCGTGGCCCGCCGTGCTGACGCGGCTCGAGAGCATCAGCCGCACGTCCTGGCTGCTGGCCACGGCCGTGCAGCCCCTGGCGTACGTCACCGAGACCGAGGTGCTCACGCTCGGATTCACCAGCCAGCACGATGTCGCCAAGTTCAAGGGCACGACCCCGGGCTCAGGGCCTTCCGACCACCTGCGTTCCGCGATCGAGAACGAGCTCGGCGTCCGCGTGAAGTACCTCCCCGCCCCGATGCCGACCGGGGGTGCCCCGCGCCAGCCGGCGTCGTCCGGATCCTCGGCACCGACTGATTCCGCTCCCGCATCGGAGCCTGCGTCAGCGCGTTCCCCTCGTTCGCAGGTCCGTGGCGCGTCCGCATCGTCGGTGACGGAGTGGGCCGTCGCGTCGATTCCGACCGCGAACGAGGAGTCGGTGCGCGACGCTCCGGTACCGTCCGCGCCGCTCCCCGTCGACGATGAGCCCGAAGAGGTCGAGGCAGCGGCCTCGGCACCGGTTCCCCCGTCCGACGGTGTCATCGATCGCGACGAACCGCCGCTGCCCGGCGACGACGAGGCTCCGGCCTACGACGATGAGCCTCCGTACGACCCCTCGTACGAGCCGCCGGCCGACCCGTCCGTGTCGCGCGGGGCTGCTCCCGACCGGTCGGCGCCGCAGACGCAGCGCACGGCCGTCGCCACTCCGCCGGTCGTCATCGAGCGTTCGCCCTCCGTCGGAGGAGTGCAGCGCTACGGTGAGGCCGTGATCCGCCAGGTGCTCGGCGCGACATTCCTGCGCGAAGAGCCCTACGAGCCCCCGACGAGGTTCTCCTGATGTACGACGGCATCGTTCAGGAGTTGATCGACGAGTTCGGTCGGCTCCCCGGCATCGGCCCGAAGTCCGCGCAGCGGATCGCGTTCCATATCCTGCAGACGCCGACGTTCGACGTCGCCCGTCTCGCTGAGCTGCTCAGTGAGATCCGTCTCCGCGTGCGGTTCTGCGAGATCTGCGGCAACGTCGCCGAGCAGGAGCGTTGCGCCATCTGCCGCGACCCGCGTCGCAGCCAGGCGCTGATCTGTGTGGTCGAAGACGCCAAAGACGTCGCCGCCATCGAGCGCACCAGGGAGTTCCGGGGCCTCTACCACGTCCTCGGCGGAGCGATCAGTCCCATCGCCGGCATCGGACCGGACGACCTGCGCATCGCCCAGCTCATGACCCGCCTCGCCGACGGCACCGTGCAGGAGGTCATCCTCGCCACCAACCCCAATCTCGAGGGGGAGGCGACTGCGAGCTACCTCAGCCGCCTGCTGACGACGATGCAGATCACGGTCTCCCGTCTCGCTTCGGGCCTGCCCGTCGGCGGCGACCTCGAGTACGCCGACGAGGTCACCCTCGGTCGCGCCTTCGAAGGCCGGCGCATCCTGTGAGCCCCCACACGGGCTTCTCACGTCGTGGCTGGCTCCTCTTCGGTGCTATGGCGCTGCTGTGGGGAGTTCCGTATCTGTTCATCAGCGTCGCGGTCGAGTCCTTCTCGCCACCGGCGATCGTGGCGGGGCGCACGCTCATCGCGGCTCTGCTGCTGCTGCCGTTCGCCCTCCGCAGCGGCGCGCTGCGTGCCGCTCTGAAGCACTGGCCGTGGGTGCTCGCGTTCGGCGTCGTCGAGATGGCGGGCCCCTTCCTGTTGCTCGGGCACGCCGAGATGACGCTGCCCTCCGGCATGACGGGCCTGCTGGTGGCGACCGTGCCGCTGTTCGCCGCTCTCATCGCCCTCGGCGGTGGCGACCGCGGCGTGCTGCGGCCGGCCCGCGGGATCGGTCTGCTCGTCGGGTTCGTCGGTGTCGCGGTGGTGGTCGCGGGCCCCGGGCTCTTCGGTGGTGAGGTCAGTCTTCTCGCGGCCGGCGAGGTGCTGCTGGTCGCGGTGCTGTATGCGACCGCGCCCTTCATCGTCGCTCGCAAGCTCAACGATGTGCCGTCCCTCGGCACCATCACCCTCTCTCTTCTCATGATCGGGATCTTCTACCTCCCGATCGGGCTGCTCACTCAGCACGAGGTGCCCACTCTGCCGTCGATCGTCGCGCTGCTCGCGCTCGCCGTGATCTGCACGGCGGTGGCCTTCCTGGCCTTCTTCGCGCTCATCCGCGAAGTCGGTCCGGTGCGCGCGCCACTGTTCACCTATGTGAATCCGGTGGTCGCGATCGTCCTCGGAGCCCTCGTCCTCGCCGAGCCGTTGACTCCCGGCCTGCTGCTGGGCTTCCCGCTGATCATCGTCGGGTGCTGGTTCGCCGCCACAGGGGGTCGACTGCGCCCGGTCTCTCCCCAGGCTCTCCCGCCCTCCCTCTGAGCCGCGCCCCGCACCTCCTGCCGCGCGCCGCGCCGCGCACCTCCTGCCGTGCGCCGCGCCGCGCACGTCCTGCCGTGCGCCGCGCACCTCCCACTCCGAGTCGTCGAGTGCACGGCTTGCCGCCGAGTGCACGGCTTGCTCACGCGAACATCCCGTGCACTCGGCGATATCCCGTGCACTCGACGCACCGCGACGCGACGCACCGCGACGCACGCGGCCTGACACATGCGCAACGGGGCATACGCGTCGATCGTAGAATGAGCGTGGGCGGATCCGCCCGTCATCCCAGGGAGTGATCGTGGCCCTCATCGTGCAGAAGTACGGCGGCTCGTCCGTCGCCGACGCAGAGAGCATCAAGCGCGTCGCCAAGCGCATCGTCGATACGCGTCGTGCCGGGCACGACGTGGTCGTCGCCGTGAGCGCCATGGGCGACACCACCGACGAGCTGCTCGATCTCGCCAACGAGGTCGCACCGATTCCCGCGCCCCGTGAACTCGACATGCTCCTCTCCAGCGGAGAGCGCATCTCGATGGCGCTGCTGGCGATGGCGATCCACTCCATGGGCTTCGAGGCGCGGTCGTTCACGGGCAGCCAGGCGGGCATGATCACCGACTCGCAGCACGGTGCCGCCCGCATCGTCGATGTCACGCCCGTGCGTCTGCGCGAAGCTCTGGACGAGGGCGCGATCGTGATCGTCGCCGGGTTCCAGGGCTTCAACCGCGACACCCGTGACATCACCACGCTCGGTCGCGGCGGGTCCGATACCACCGCCGTCGCCCTCGCCGCCGCGCTCGACGCCGATGTCTGCGAGATCTACAGCGACGTCGACGGCATCTTCACCGCCGATCCGCGCGTGATCCCGAAGGCACAAAAGCTCGATCATGTCTCGAGCGAGGAGATGCTGGAGCTCGCCGCCAACGGGGCCAAGGTGCTGTACATCCGCGCCGTCGAGTACGCACGCCGTCACGGCGTCCTGATTCACGCTCGGTCGACGTTCTCGTCGGCCGAGGGCACATACGTTCTGGGCGAGGGTATGAAGAACCCCCGCGAAGCCGAGGGAGCAGTCATGGAAGAACCGATCGTCGCCGGCGTCGCCACCGACTTCAGCCAGGCCAAGATCACGGTCGCGGGTGTGCCCGATGTGCCGGGCAAGGCCGCCGAGATCTTCAAGATCGTCGCGAAGTCGGGCGCGAACGTCGACATGATCGTGCAGAACGTCTCGGCCACCGGGCGCACCGATATCTCCTTCACCGTCCCCAAGGCGGATGCGGCGGCCGCCCTCAAGGCCCTCGCCGGGGAGCAGACCGAGGTCGGGTTCCAGAACCTGATCCACGACGACCAGATCGGCAAGCTGTCGGTCGTCGGTGCGGGCATGCGCACGCACTCGGGTGTCTCCGCCACCCTCTTCGAGGCGCTGTCGGCCGGGGGGATCAACATCGAGATGATCTCGACCTCGGAGATCCGCATCTCGGTCGTGCTGCGCGACACCGACCTCGCCGAGGCCGCGCGCACCGTGCACACCGCCTACGGACTCGACGGTGACGCCGAAGCCACTGTCCACGCCGGCACCGGCCGCTGATCTCCGCCGTTCATCGCCGCTTTCCTGCCGACTCCGTGCCCCCTCGGGACGCAGCGCCGGCAGTTCGTGAGACCACGGTAGACTCGCCGAAACCCTGACACCGGCGCCAGGCGCAGCTTCATCACCCCGACGCCGCGCCCGAAGCCTCGTACGCAGCACCGCACGACGCCAAGGAACATCATGACCCGCATCTCCGATTCAGGACTCTCCGTCGCCATCGTCGGCGCCACCGGCCAGGTGGGCACCGTGATGCGCGAGATTCTCGCCGAGCGGTCGTTCCCGATCCGCGACCTGCGCCTGTTCTCCTCGGCGCGCTCGGCCGGCACGGCCATCGAGTTCGGTGGCGCGACGGTTATCGTCGAAGACGTCGAGACGGCGGATGTCGCGGGTATCGACATCGCCCTGTTCTCGGCCGGAGCCACCGCGAGCCGCGCTTATGCGCCGCGCTTCGCCGCCGCCGGTGCCGTGGTCGTCGACAATTCCAGCGCCTGGCGCATGGACCCCGAGGTCCCGCTCGTGGTCAGCGAGGTCAACCCGCACGCGATCGACGAGCGCCCCAAGGGCATCATCGCGAACCCGAACTGCACCACGATGGCCGCGATGCCGGTGCTGAAGGCCCTGCACGCCGAGGCCGGTCTCGAGCGTCTGATCGTGTCGACCTACCAGGCTGTCTCCGGCTCCGGCCTCGCCGGTGCCCAGGAGCTCCTCGGACAGGTCGAGGGCGTGCTCGCACAGGGCGACACCCTCCGCCTCGTGCACGACGGATCGGCGCTCGACTTCCCCGAGCCCGAGAAGTACATCGCGCCGATCGCGTTCGACGTGATCCCGTTCGCCGGCAACCTCGTCGACGACGGCGACAACGAGACCGACGAGGAGAAGAAGCTCCGCAACGAGAGCCGCAAGATCCTCGAACTCCCGGACCTCCGTGTCGCGGGCACCTGCGTGCGGGTGCCGGTCTTCACGGGGCACTCGCTGTCGATCAACGTCGAGTTCGCCGGCGACATCACGCCCGAGCGTGCGCGCGAGGTGCTGAGCGTCGCTCCCGGTGTCGTGCTCGACGAGGTTCCCACCCCGTTGCAGGCCGCGGGGAAGGACCCGAGCTTCGTCGGTCGCATCCGCGCCGACCAGTCCGCCCCCGAGGGCAAGGGGCTCGTGCTGTTCCTCAGCAACGACAACCTGCGCAAGGGGGCGGCGCTGAACGCCGTGCAGATCGCCGAGATCCTGGCAGAGCGCCTGGCGGTCATAGCCTGACGGTATCCCCGCGATGTGGAAGCGGTCTGACCGGGCCGTGCCGCATGGTCGGCGGTGGCGTGCCCGCGAACTAGACTGGTTCGGTGACTGAAAACGTCGATGTCGTCCTGATCGGCGGTGGCATCATGAGCGCCACCCTGGGTACTCTCCTGCACGAGCTGCAGCCGGAGTGGAAGATCGTCGCCTTCGAGCGACTCTCCGAGGTGGCTCAGGAGAGCTCGAACCCGTGGAACAACGCCGGCACGGGGCACGCCGCACTGTGCGAGCTGAACTACATGCCGCAGCAGGGTGATGCCCCGCTCGACCCCGCCAAGGCGGTCTCGATCAACGAGCAGTTCCAGCAGAGCCGGCAGTTCTGGTCGTCGTTGGTGGAGAAGGGCGTGCTCGATGCGCCGTCGACCTTCATCAACGCGACGCCGCACATGACGTTCGTGCGCGGTGAGAAGGATGTCGCGTACCTCAAGAACCGGTACGAGGTACTCAAGAAGCAGCCGCTGTTCGCGGGCATCGAGTACAGCGAGGATTCCCGCGTCATCAACAAGTGGGCGCCGCTCCTCATGCAGCAGCGGGTGAAGGGCGAGCCGTTCGCCGCGACCCGCGTCCCCGCGGGCACCGACGTCGATTTCGGCGCCCTCACGCACCAGCTGTTCGACCATCTGACCGACTCCGGCGTCACGCTGCGCACCAACCACGAGGTGCGCAGTCTGAAGAAGCAGAAGGACGGCACCTGGCTGGTCAAGTACCGCAACAGCATCGGTCACACCCCGAGCGAGGTCAAGGCGCGCTTCGTGTTCGTCGGGGCCGGCGGCTGGGCTCTCAAGCTGCTGCAGAATTCCGGCATCCCGGAGATCAAGGGCTACGGCGTCTTCCCGATCGGCGGCCAGTTCCTCAAGACCACCAACCCGACGATCGTCGCCCAGCACAAGGCGAAGGTGTACTCGCAGGCGTCGGTGGGTGCTCCGCCCATGTCGGTCCCGCACCTCGACACGCGTGTCGTCGACGGCGAGGCCTCGCTCATGTTCGGGCCGTTCGCGACCTTCAGCCCGAAGTTCCTGAAGAACGGGTCGATGCTCGACATCGTCTCGCAGGTGCGCGCGCACAACCTGCTGCCGATGCTGCAGGTGGCGGTGAAGAACCCCGATCTCATCACGTATCTCATCAGCGAGCTGCTGAAGAACCACGCCAAGAAGGTCGACAGCCTGCGTACGTTCATGCCGACTGCGAAGGACGAGGACTGGACGCTCATCGACGCCGGCCAGCGCGCCCAGGTCATGAAGAAGGACCCGAAGAAGGGTGGCATCCTGCAGTTCGGCACCGAGGTCGTCGCGGCGGCCGACGGGTCGATCGCGGGTCTGCTCGGTGCTTCTCCGGGCGCCTCGACCGCCGTGCCGATCATGCTCGATCTGCTCAAGAAGTGCTTCCCCGCGGAGTACCCGGGTTGGGAGCCCGAGCTGCGCGCGCTGATCCCCACGTTCGGCGAGAAGCTGAACGAGAATCCGGAGCTCGCCGAGAAGTCGACCGCAGCGACCGCAGCCGCACTCGGCATCAACGTCTGAGGTCGCACCGTGGCGAAGCTCTACTTCCGCTACGGCGCGATGAACTCCGGAAAGTCGACCGCCCTGCTGCAGGCCGCCTACAACTACGAGGAGCGCGGGCAGCACGTGCTTCTCGCGAAGCCGGCGATCGACACCAAGGGGGCATCCGAGATCGAGAGTCGACTCGGCGTCACCCGTCGGGTCGACTTCCTGATCGATCCCGATGACGACGCGCGTGCGATCTTCGCCGCACATCGCGGGCGCATGCAGCATGCGTCGGACGACGAGCTGCTGCCGGAAGGGCCGAGCGACGTCGCCTGCCTGCTGATCGACGAGGCGCAGTTCCTCACGCCGACCCAGGTCGATGATCTCTTCCGCATCGCGGTGGTCGACGGAATCCCGGTCATCGCCTACGGCATCCGCAACGACTTCCTCACTCATGCCTTCCCCGGATCCGCGCGACTGCTCGCGATCGCGCACTCGCTGGAGGAACTCAAGACCATCTGCCGCTGTGGGCGGAAGGCCGTGTTCAACGGTCGCGTCGTCGGCGGACGGTTCGTGTTCGACGGCGACCAGGTCGCTATCGACGAGGGCGCGACCGGATCGGCCTCGCCGGAGCTGACCACCTATGAGTCGCTCTGCGGTACCTGCTACCTCGAAGAGTCCGGTGGTCGCCTGGGCTGAGGCCGGCCCGATCCGTCGAGGCGCCCGTCGGCCGCTGCCGTCGCGCAGCCGTGCACAATCCAGGAAGACAGTCGGCCCCGTGCCGCGGTGAGCCGTCTGCGACGCACGTCGTCGTCTTCTTCCTGAGGTGCGCACGCGGGGCGGGGATCGAGCGTGCCTGTTTGCGTGGTCTGACCACACGCGATACTCTGTGGTCAGACCACAGGAGGTTCGATGACCGACCAGCCGGCGCGCGCATGGCGACTCGTGCTCGAGCACATCGAACGCGACCTCCTCGACGGCCGTCTCGGCCCGGGTGATCGTCTCCCGTCCGAGCGTGATCTGGCATCCGAACTCGGCGTCGGACGCTCGAGCGTGCGCGAGGCGTTCCGGGTGCTCGAAGTGATGGGGCTCATCCGCACAGCGACCGGCTCGGGCCCGCAATCGGGCGCCATCGTCATCGCCACGCCCACCGGTGGCATGTCAGCGCTGCTGCGGCTCCAGGTGGCGGCGCAAGGCTTCCCGCTCGACGACGTCGTGCGCACGCGTCTGGTGCTCGAAGACGCGGTCGTCGCCGCGATGGCAGGCGCCCCCGAGCGCGACACGGACCGCGCCCATGAACTGCTCGCCGCGATGGACGCCCCGGGCCTCGCCCCGTCGGAGTTCCTCGCCCTCGACGCGCAGCTGCACCTCTCGCTCGCCGAGGCCAGCGGAAACACGGTCATCGCCGCGATGATGGCGGGTCTTCGTTCCTCGATCGAGTCCTATGTGCAGGCGGGCGTCTCCGCGATCGCCGATTGGGGGGCGATGGCGACGCGGCTTCGCGCCGAGCACCACGCACTCGTCGCGGCGATCGATGCCGCCGACGTCGAGACAGCGCGTTCCCTGGTCCACACGCACATCACCGGCTACTACACGTCCGCGGGCCTGACCCGTGAGATCCACCCCCAGATCTGAGAGGCACATCATGGTGCAGCGCCAATTCCCCAACCCCGTCGAGCTCCTCGAGCTGATGAAGTTCAAGAAGCCCGAACTCGACGGTCGCAAGCGACGGTTGGAGGGTGCTCTCACGATCGATGATCTTCGCCTGATCGCCAAGCGCCGCACGCCGAAGGCCGCGTTCGACTACACCGACGGCGCCGCCGAGGGCGAGCTGTCGCTCACGCGCGCACGTCAGGCGTTCCAGGACGTGGAGTTCCACCCCGGGATCCTGCGACCGGCGCCGGCCGTCGACACCAGCGTCGAGATCCTCGGCGGTCCGTCCGCTCTGCCGTTCGGAATCGCCCCGACCGGGTTCACCCGTCTGATGCAGACCGAGGGGGAGACGGCGGGCGCGGGCGCCGCGGCCGCCGCCGGGATCCCGTTCACGCTCTCGACCCTCGGCACCACTTCGATCGAGGGCGTGAAGGCCGCCAACCCGCACGGACGCAACTGGTTCCAGCTCTACGTCATGCGCGACCGTGAGATCTCCTACGAGCTCACCCGTCGCGCCGCCGCCTCGGGGTTCGACACCCTGCAGTTCACGGTGGACACCCCGGTCGCGGGAGCGCGTCTGCGCGATAAGCGCAACGGGTTCAGCATCCCGCCGCAGCTGACCCTCGGCACGATCATCAACGCGATCCCGCGCCCATGGTGGTGGTATGACTTCCTCACCACCCCGAAGCTCGAGTTCGCCTCGCTCAGCACCACCGGGGGGACCGTGGGCGAGCTGCTGGACGCCGCGATGGACCCCACGATCAGCTATGACGATCTCGCCGTCATCCGCGATATCTGGCCAGGCAAGATCGTGATCAAGGGCGTGCAGAACGTCGAGGACTCGGTGCGTCTGCGCGATGCCGGAGTCGACGGGATCGTCCTCTCGAACCACGGTGGCCGCCAGCTCGACCGTGCACCGATCCCGTTCCACCTGCTTCCCGAGGTGCGCAAGGCCGTGGGCGACGACTTCACGGTGATGATCGACACCGGCATCATGAACGGTGCGGACATCGTCGCCGCGGTGGCGCTTGGAGCGGACTTCACGCTGATCGGACGGGCGTACCTCTACGGTCTGATGGCGGGCGGACGTCAGGGTGTCGACCGCACGATCGCGATCCTGCGCAGCGAGATCGAACGCACGATGCGCCTGCTGGGTGTCGCCTCGCTCGCCGAGCTCGAGCCCGCGCACGTGACCCAGTTGACCCGCTTGGTTCCCGTGGCCCGCGCCGCCGCGGAAGCCCGCGTGCACTGAGCCCTGCTCGTCCGGATCTGACCGGGAGGTGGCCACGTCGTCTCAGGACTGCGTGGCCACCGCCCTGGTGCGTGGGGGCCACGGCACCAGCATCGACGTGGTCTTGCGGTACTGGGCGTACGCCGGATACTTCGACGCGGTGATCGACTCGGTGAAGATCGTCGAGCCGATGAAGAGCACGGTCAGCAGAGCCGGACCGACGATCGTCGGATTCAGCACCCCGCCGATGACGCCGGCTCCGCCGGTGACCGCAGCCGTCGCTCCGATCGCGTAGAAGGCCCACCACTGCGCCTGCTCGAAGAAGAAGTTCGGGTGCCGGCTGTATCGGAAGAGGCCCGTCGTGGCGAATCCCGGTGCGAGCGTGCCACCCGCCTGCTTCTTCCGCTGATGGAACACCCACTGCTGCTGATCGGCGATCGTCTCTCCGACGAGGAAGGCGACGAATGCGGCGATGAACAGCGCGTCCCACCCGGTGAGGGCCGAAGGGTGCTGTGTGGCGACCAGCGTCGGCAGCGTGATGAGCACGAGCAGTGCCATCTGATAGCAGATGATGAACAGCGCGTTGAAGATCTGGAACTGCCAGGGCCGCATCCGCCCACGCAGGATGGCCCAGCGGTAGTCCTCCATCCCGGTGTAGCCACCCTTGCGGGCGAAGTTGAAGGTCAGGCGTGCGCCCCACGCGGTGGCGAGCACACCCATCACGACCACACGCGCCGACCCGTCACCGTTCACGAAAGCACCGGCGACGAAGATCCAGACGTAGGCCACCGGCACGATCGACCACGCGCGGTCGACCCAGGAGGTGTCGCGGGTGATCAGGGAGAGCACCCAGCAGACGGCGCTGGTGGCCGCGGCGACGATGATGACGATCAGCAGGGCATCCATGACGCCATGCTAGGACTCTCGCGGAGGGTCGCGCAGCGCGACACCGCGAAGGTCAGAGCGTCAGCAGGAGCGCGTCGAGCTTGTCGGCGGTGTCTTCCCAGCCGTCGACGGCGATGGCGGGAACACCGATCGCGAGCACGGGGTAGTCGTTGCCCCCCTCATCGAGCCGGTCGCCGTAGAACAGCATCTCGGTGAGGGCGATGCCGGTGTGCGCGGCGAGTTGCCGCATCCCGAAGGCCTTGTCGATACCGGCTTGGGTGATGTCGATCGAGGTGGATCCGCCCGAGCGCACCTCGAGACCGGGAAGGCGTGCGGCGACCGCATCCCGCAGCGCAGCTCGCTTGGCGCCCGTCGGGTCCCAGTCGTGCTTCGCTTCGCGCGGCGCACGCTGACCGAGCGCCGAGAAGGTGATCTGCGATCCGCGGTCCTCGAGGATGTCGCCCCACGGCTCGGCCTCCCACAGTCCGAGGCGCTCGGCCTCTTCGCGCAGAGCCGTGAGGGCCGCCTGCTTGTCGGCCTCGCTGAGATCGTGGGCGTAGACCGGGGCGAAGTCCGTGCCGTCGTGGCGGAGGTAGCGGGTGCCGCAGGTGGGCAGGAGGTGCAGCCGGGCGAGATCGGAGGGGTCAGCGTTTCCGAGCTGTGCGATCACCTGCGAGCGGAACTGCGCCTCGTTCCCTCCGGAGATGATGGCGACGTCGACGGTGCGCAGCAGAGTGCGGAGCAGCGCGGCGATCCGCGGGTCGATCAGGCCCTTGGAGGGGGCGAGCGTGTCATCGAGATCGAAGGCGACGAGTGTGGGCGCGGTCATGATGTCTCCAGCCTAGAAGGTGGACGCTGGGAGGATCTCGGGGCGATCAGCAGGGTGAAGGCGACCGCGACGGCGACGCCGATGATGGCGCCCGTCGAGTTGGCGACGACATCGTTCACGGTGGCCGCGCGGTGGGGGAGAGCCACACGTTGGGCGATCTCGATCATCGCTGACAGCAGCGGCCCCACCAGCACAGCGAGGAACCAGATACGACGGGGGAGGAGTAGGAAGGCGAGGATGCCGACCGGCACGAAGACGAGCACGTTCGCGATGATCTCGAGCCGGGTGAAGTCGAGCCACTCCCAGCCGAGACGGTGAGCTGTGGCGAGCACGAGGTCGAGCAGATTCGGCATCGACTCCTCGACCTTCGACGGCGTGAGGGTGAGAGCGGCGAGGCCGATCAGGAAGGGGACACCGAGGGCGATCGCCCAGGCCCGGGTGAAACGGCGCGGCGGCGGGAGCAGAGAGTTCATGCGTTCCCTTTCGTGCACGGTCCCGGTACAGAGAAGGCCGCCCCTGAGGGCGGCCTTCCGGTGTTACTGGTCGGGGTGACAGGATTTGAACCTGCGACCTCTTCGTCCCGAACGAAGCGCGCTACCAAGCTGCGCCACACCCCGTTTGCAACCCTCCGAGTCTACAGGGAAATGTTCCCTGCGCCGAATCGAGGCCGGATCACACCTGTGCGGTCAGAGTGAGCAGCGTCGCCTCGGGGCGGCAGGCGAACCGGACCGGCGCGTAGATGGAGTGTCCACACCCCGCGCTGACGTTGAGCGGCACAGTGCGGCCGCCGTGCGACCAGGTGCTGAGCCCCTTGGCCTGCTTGAGCGGGATGTCGCAGTTCGCCACGAGAGCCCCGTACCCGGGAATGCACACCTGACCGCCGTGCGTGTGGCCACCGAGGATCGCATCGGCACCGAGATCGATGAAGCCGTTGAGCACCCGCTGATACGGCGCGTGCGTGACGCCGAGGACGGGCGTCGCTGCGTCGCGGGCACCGAGAGCCGCGATGGCATCGGGAAGCTCATCCAGACGGTCCCAATCGCGGTGAGCGTCGTCGACACCGAAGAGATCGACGTCGCTGCCCGCGATGTTCAGCCGCGCCGCAGAGTTGTTGAGCTCGGTCCAGCCCAGCTCGTCCGCGAAGTACCGATCCATCGCGTCCGTGTCGAGAAGCTCCGGCTTGTGGTGCTTCTTGGACGGTCCGAGGAAGTAGCGGAAAGGGTTCCGCGGAGACGGCGCGGCGACGTCGTTCGAGCCGTGCACGAACACGCCGGGGATGCCGGCGAACGGAGCGAAAGCGCGCCGGATGCCGTCGAGTCCGTTCTCGTGGCCGAGATTGTCCCCGGTGTTCACGATGAGGTCGGGCTTCAGCTCGGCGAGGGAGGCGAGCCAGTCCTGCTTGCGATGCTGCCACGGCGCCATGTGCGCATCGGAGATGTGCAGGATACGCAGCGGTGCGGCACCGGGCGGGAGAGCCACTATTGAGGCCTCGCGCACGGTGAACAGGTACCGCTCGATCCCGATCCCCCAGATGGCGGCGCCGGCACCCACGGCCCCCACCGCGCCGAGCGCGATGAGGGCCGGGTGCGCGCCGCGACGGGCCGCTACTGGCACGTCACACGCACGGCGGTGGACTTGCTGGCCGCGGTGCCGGGCGCAGGGTCGGATCCGCCGACGACGGAGGTCGGTGGATTGCAGGAGTTGTCGAATTCGATATTCGTGAATCCTGCGGCACCGAGCGCGGCAGAGGCTTGGGCTCTCGACATCCCGACGAGATTCGCCGGGACGGTCGTGCCCTGTCCGTTGCTGGTCGTGAGGGTCACCGTCGCGCCAGTGGCCGCCTCCCCGGTCGGATCCTGGCCGGCGACCAGGCCGACGGCGAGGTCGCTGTCCACTGCTCCTCCGACAGAGACCTGGAAGCCGGCGTCCGTCAGGATCGCGGTCGCTTCCTCGACGGACTTGCCCACGACACTCGGAACCGTCGTCAGCTGCTGTCGGGTGAGCTTGCCATCGGGCTTCGGGAAGGCGTCTCCACCGTACGCAGCGTTCGCTGCGGCCTGCGCGGCCTGCGCCACCGGGTAACGCATGTCGTTGAGGTTCCAGCCGTTGGCCCTCTTGCGGTAGATGTTCTCCTGGCCCTGCCAGCGGCCGGCCCAGACCGCCGTGGCGACCTTGGTGCTGGACTCGATCATCATCGTCGACCAGGTGTCGTGCGTTCCGGTCTTGCCGATCAGCGGCGTGCCGTCGTTGGGGTTCGCCCGGGAACCGGTGCCGCCGCCACCCATGACGCTCTGCAACGCGAAGGCGGCCGTCGCGGCGACCTCGGGAGAGATCACTCCGTCGGTGCACGACGATGCCGGCAGTTCGCGGTCCTGACCGTCGGGGCCGACGACGCGATCGATCGCGCGCGGTGTGCAGTACTTCCCACCGCTCGCGACGGTCGCGTAGGCGTTCGCCATCGCGAGGGGGGAGATGTTCTTCGGGCCGAGCACGTCGAAGGGCACGTTCTCGTCGGTGACCTTGTCGCCGTTCGCCAGCGTGACACCCATACGGTCGGCGACCTTGTTGATGTCGCAGATATCGAGCTTCGACGCCATCGCGAAGTAACCACTGTTGAGCGAGTTCTTCGTGAAGCTCAGCACGGATCCGGTTCCACCGCCACCGCCACCGAAGTTGCCGATCTCCTTGGTGTTGGCGTTCTGCTTGGCTCCGCAGACGGGGATCTTCAGGTTCGTCTGCACGCTTCCGTTGAGAACCTCGTTGACGGAGTGGCCCTTCTCGAGCCAGTCGATCAGCGTGAAGAGCTTGTAGGTCGAGCCGACCTGGAAGCCACCCGAGTTCCCGTGGTTCTTATCGCCCGCGAACACCAGGGAGGAGTAGGCCTGATCATCGGTGGGAGTCTCGGTGAAGGTCGTGTTCTGCGTCATGGAGAGGATTCGGCCGGTGCCGACCTCGACCGAGACGCCGGCCGCCCCGAAGTACTGGTTGTCGGCGTTGGCGGGAACAACCTCGGCCATCTTCTCGGCGGCAGGGTTCTGGATGCGGTAGTCCAGCGTCGTGTAGATCTTGAGGCCACCGCGGCGGAGCAGATCCGTCCGCTCCTGCTGGGTCTTGCCGAAGGCCTCGTCGTTCAGCACGATCGACTTCACGTACTGGCAGAAGTAGGCGCTCGTGCCTGCGGAGGCGCATCCCTGCGTCGGTGGGTTCAGCGCGGGGGCGATCTCCGAGGCATCGGCTTCGTCGTACTGCGCCTGCGTGATCTTGCCGTCCGTGAGCATGCGCCCGAGCACGTAGTGTCGGCGGTCCTTCGTGAGCGAGTATCCGTCCGCCGCAGTGTTCAGGGCGACGCCCTCGGCGTTGGTGGTCGTGCCCTGTTCGGCCTTGTCGATGCGATACGTGTTGGGGTTCTGCACGATGCCCGCGAGAGTCGCCGACTGCGCGACCGTGAGGTTCGCCGCGGTCGTCGAGAAGTAGTAGTTCGCGGCGGCCTCGATGCCGTACACAGTGCCACCGAAGTTGGCGATGTTCAGGTAGCCGAGCAGGATGTCGTTCTTCGAGAAGTCCTTCTCGATCTGGATCGCGTAGCGCATCTCCTGCAGCTTGCGCTCGATGCCCTTGGCCCCGGTCGCGTTGGTCGCATCCTTCCAGCACTGCTGGAGGTCCTCAGAGTAGGTGTCGGACGTGGTGTCGACCTCCTGCTCGCACTTCTGGATGAGGACGTTCTTCACGTACTGCTGGCTGATGGTCGACGCACCACGGCTGGACGTGCCGCGTACGTTGTCCACCAGAGCCTTCACCGTGGCGCCGATGTTGACGCCGCCGTGGCTGTAGAAGTTCTTGTCCTCACTCGAGAGGATCGCGTCGTACAGGTTCGGGGAGACCTGTTCGTACGTCACGGGGACACGGTTCTGCTCGTAGAACGACGCGAGTTCGACCTGGGATCCGTCGGGGGCGGTCGCGTAGATGGTCGACTGCTCCATCGGCGTGCTCGGGTCGAGGCTCTCGGGGAGCTGATCGAAGAGCGTGAGGGCCTGGGTGCCTGCGAGACCGGTCATCGCGAGGACCGGAGTGACGCTGGCCGTGACGAGGAGACCGGCGACGGCGCTCAGGCCGACGAGCCCGACGAGACCGCCGAGCACGCCTCTCACCGTGCGATTCTTTTGGGGCATACGCTTGATCGTAGGGGAGTTCCCTGAATACCGCCTTTGACGAGCCCGCCCCGGATCTCGGGTGTCGTGCCCCGATCGACAGGAGTGCCATGACCACGTGGGAGTACCTCACCACGCCGCTGCTGATCCACAACACCGCAGCCATCCTCAACAACTGGGGCAAGCAGGGCTGGGAGCTCGTCCAGGTCGTGCAAGGCCCCGAGGGCGGGCTCGTCGCCTACTTGAAGCGCCCCGTAACGTCGGACGCGTCGACGAACGCCGGTCTCGCAGCCGCAGAACAGGCCGCCCGTCAGTTCGAGGGAGGCCAGGCATGAGCGTCTCCGCCCGTCTTGCCGAACTCGGCATCGAGCTCCCGGCCGTCGCTGCCCCGGTCGCCGCCTACGTCCCGGCGGTCGTGCACGGCGGTCTCGTCTACACCTCCGGGCAGCTTCCGTTCGTCGACGGTGCGCTTCCGGCCGTCGGCAAGGTCGGCGGCGAGGTCTCCGCCGAGGACGCCAAGTCCTACGCTCGCACCTGCGCGCTCAACGCCCTCGCCGCGGCAGCGGATGCGGCCGGCGGGATCGATCGCATCGTCGGTGTGCTCCGCGTCGGCGGCTTCGTCGCCTCGGCGGAGGGCTTCACCGGTCAGCCCGGCGTCATCAACGGCTCGAGCGAGGTACTCGGTGAGATCTTCGGCGATGCCGGGCGTCACGCCCGCGCGGCCGTCGGCGTCGCCGAGCTTCCGCTCGGCAGCCCGGTCGAGGTCGAGGTCGCCTTCCTGCTGGCCTGACACCCGGCGCGGCATCCAGCCGCCGGTGAACCAGAAACGCGCCTCCCCGTCGGGGGAGGCGCGTTTTCTGTCTCGTCCGGGTGGCTCTACTTGACCTGCGCCGAGATGATGCTCATCACCGCGGTGTCGGCGAGGGTCGTCGTGTCACCCACCTCGCGGCCCTCGGCGACGTCGCGGAGCAGGCGCCGCATGATCTTCCCGGAGCGGGTCTTCGGCAGCTCACCCACGATGTAGACATCGCGCGGGCGGGCGATCGCGCCGATCTGCTCTCCCACCCAGAGGCGCAGCTGCTGGGCGAGGCCGGCAGGCTCGTGCGCGGCGAGATAGCTCTCCTTGATGATGACGAAGGCCACCACTGCCTGACCGGTCGTCTCGTCCGAGGCACCGACCACGGCGGCCTCGGCCGTCGCTTCGTGCGCGACCAACGACGATTCGATCTCCGCGGTCGACAGGCGATGTCCGGAGACGTTCATGACGTCGTCGACGCGACCCAGCAGCCACAGGTCGCCGTCGTCGTCGAGGCGCGCGCCATCCCCGGCGAAGTAGTAGCCCTGGTCTTCGAACTTCTCCCAATAGGTCTCCTGGTAGCGCTCGGGGTCGCCCCAGATGCCGCGCAGCATGCTGGGCCAGGGCTCGGTGATCACGAGGAGGCCGCCGCTGCCGTTGCCGACCTCGACGCCGCTCTCGTCGACGACGTCGATAGAGATCCCGGGCAGAGGCACCTGCGCGGAACCGGGCTTGGTCTCGGTGACTCCCGGAAGAGCGGACACCATGATCGCGCCGGTCTCGGTCTGCCACCAGGTGTCGACGATCGGGGTCTTGTTCGCCCCGATGACCTCGCGGTACCACATCCATGCCTCGGGGTTGATGGGCTCTCCCACCGAGCCGAGCAGTCGCAGCGACGACAGATCGAACTTCGCGGGGACGCTGCGGCCGATCTTCATGAACGAGCGGATCGCGGTCGGCGCGGTGTAGAAGATCGACACCTTGTACTTCTCGATGATCTCCCACCAGCGGCCGGGGTGCGGGGCATCCGGTGTGCCTTCGTAGAGCACCTGGGTCGCGCCGTTGGCGAGGGGGCCGTACGTGACGTAGCTGTGTCCGGTGATCCAGCCGATGTCGGCCGTGCACCAGAACACATCGGTCTCCGGGTGCAGGTCGAAGACGTACTTGTGCGAGTACGCCGCCTGGGTCAGGTACCCGCCTGAGGTGTGCAGGATGCCCTTGGGCTTGCCCGTCGTGCCCGAGGTATAGAGGATGAAGAGCGGATTCTCGGCGGGGAACGCCTGTGCCGTGTGCTCCGCGGAGGCGGCAGGGACGGCGTCGTGCCACCAGATGTCGCGGCCGTCGATCCAGTCGACCTCGTTCTCGCCACGGCGGACGACGAGGACGTGCTCGACGGTCTGCTGCTCACCGTCGCCGCGGTCGGCGAGGGCCTGGTCGACGGCCGGCTTCAGCGCCGAGACGCGGCCCTTGCGGTAGCCGCCGTCGGCGGTGATGACGAGCTTGGCGCCGGCGTCGTCGATGCGCGAACGCAGGCTGTCGGCGCTGAAGCCGCCGAACACGACGGAGTGGATCGCTCCCAGGCGAGCGACCGCGAGCATCGAGGCGATCGCTTCGGGGATCATCGGCAGGTAGATCGCGACGCGGTCGCCCTGGCCGATGCCGAGACCTTCGAGCACGTTGGCGACGCGCTTGACCTCGTCCGTGAGCTCGGCGTACGTGATGCGGCGGGAGTCGCCCGGCTCGCCTTCCCAGTGCAGGGCGACGCGATCGCCGTTGCCTGCTTCGACATGACGGTCGAGGCAGTTGTAGGCGACGTTCAGCTCGCCGTCCTCGAACCACTTCGCGAAGGGCGGGTTGCTCCAGTCGAGCACCTGGGTGAACGGCTTGTGCCAGTGCACCAGCTCTCGGGACTGCTCACCCCAGAAGGATTCGCGATCGGCGGCGGCACGCTCGTACAGCTCGGGCGAGGAGATGGTGTGGGCGACGAAGTCCTCCGACGGCGGGAACTTCCGGGTCTCGTCGAGAAGATGATCGATCTGGCTGCTCATCGGCAGGCGCTCCTTTGCGGCATACGGGTCTTACGAGCATGGTCGTGGGGGTGGCGACCAGGTCATGGCGAATCTATCTCCGCGGCCTCCTGTCGCATACTGCCGAAAGTCGGTAGTGCGGCCGGTTTTGTCAGGACGGTCGCCTTGCGTACACTCGACGACAGCCGAATTCTCATTCCGGCCTTGGCGTGCCCGATTCCCCCAATCGTGGTTCGTCGTGGGCGGCATCTCATTCCCCCCGTGAGATGCCGCCCATTCCTTTGGGAGCGCTCCCTGCCGTGCCGGGTTCCGCCGGAGGCGTCGCCTGCACCGTGGGCGGATGAGTGGTCTTATTCACAGGCGCTGAGCCGACCCGCGCCTCACGCCTTTCCCACACGACGGCCGCGCATAGCGTCGCGTCCATGCCTGATTCCTTCGTCATCCAGCCCAGGGGAGTTCGTTCGGCTGCGCCCGAAGGGGAAGCCCCGCCCGAGACCCGTCGCCTGGATCCGGCGTTCGGGCCGCTTCTCACCCACCTCGACGATGCCGTCACCGATGTGTTCGTGAACGGGGCGAGCGGGCTGTTCGTCGACCGCGGGAGTGGAGCAGAGCCCGCACCGGGGTGGAGGGCTTCGGAGCGGGAGGTCCGCGACCTCGCCGTCGCACTGGTCGGTCTCGGGGGACGCCATATCGACGACTAGAAACCATAAAATAGACATATGCCTAAGATGCCGCGAACGACCCTCTCGGCGGTAGCACTCGCCGCCGCCTCTATCGCCCTCCTGGTGGGGTGCTCTGCGACCCCGCCCGTCGCGTCACCGACGCCCACACCGGACGCGTTCGACGTCGCCTGGGATCGGTGCGTGTGGTCACACCCCGAGCCGTACGAGGCGAAAGCCGAGGACGGCGAGGGGTACGTCATGCAGACACCCGAAGAGGGCTGCGAGCGGTGGGTGGATCAGGTCGGGGAAGACGGCTTCATCGACCAGTGGGATGAGGAGTACGCGCAGATGACCCGGTGCGCGTTCGTTCTCGGCACGACGAACGACGAGTACGCCGACGAGATCGACGCCTGCATCGAGGCCGCGCCGTGACCGTCCGTGCTGCGATCTACGCGCGCATCAGCAGTGACCGAAAGGGCACCGGGGAGGGCGTCGACCGACAGGAGCGCGACTGTCGAGACCTCGCCCAGCGGCTGGGCTGGGATGTCGTAGAGGTCTACGTGGACAACGACATCAGCGCCGCCAGCGGCAAGCTGCGGCCGGAGTACCGAGCGATGCTCGAGGCGGTGAAGGCGAAGCACATCGACGCGATCTTGGCTTGGCACCCGGACCGGCTGCACCGCCGCCCGACCGAACTTGAAGAGTTCATCGCGATTGTGGAGAGGCACGGCACGCTGATTCAGACCGTGACGGCGGGGGAGCTCGACCTGTCGACACCCTCGGGGCTCATGGTGGCGCGCATGCTCGGAGTCGCGGCCCGCTACGAGGTCGATCAGACGAAGAAGCGGATCAAGGCGGCTGTCGACCAGCGCGCGAAGGAGGGTCGACCCGCAGGGGGACTGCGGCCCTTCGGGTACGAGAAGGGCGGCATGGTCATCCGGGAGAGCGAAGCGGCAATCGTGCGCGAGTGCACCGACGCTCTGCTGTCGGGGCGGACACTGGCCTCTCTGGCGCGTGAACTTCGCGCGCGTGGGGTCACGGGCACCCAGGGCAAGCCGGTGACGTACAACAACCTCCGCGACCTGCTCCTCAAGCCGAGGAACGCGGGCATCGTCGCTCGCGGCCTCCCGAATCGGAACGCGACGACGAACAACAGCACGCGTCCGTACGAGGAGATCGGCCCCGCTCTTTGGCCGGCGATCGTCCCCGAGGAGAAGTGGCGAGCCCTGGTAGCGCTGCTCACCGACCCCGGGCGTCGGACCTACCACGGCAACCTGCGGGAGTCCAAGCACCTCGGGTCGAGCATCTACCGCTGTGGCATCGAGGGCTGCGGTGGGAAGATGCGGACGGCGCCGAACGGCGGCACGCCCAGCAAGCCGGGGAGTCGCCACACGATCTATCGATGCGTGACGAGCGCGCATCTGACGGTGCGCGCGAGCTTCACAGATGACTACGTGCGGGGGGTCGTGGCCGAGATGGTGCGCGATCCGCGCATCCAGGCCGCGTTGGCCCCGAACGCAGACCCGCAATTGGCGGCTGACCGCGAGGAGCGGGCCGCCCTGTCTCTGCGGCTTCAGCAGTTCGAGGACGACTACGCCGCGGGCAAGATCAGGGCGGAGCAGTTGAAGCGCGCCACCGACAGGGTGGCCGCAGAGATCGCGGACATCGACGCCCGTTCGGCGCGACTCTTGCGCACGACGGCGGCAGCGGCGATCCTTCGGGCGCAGGATCCCGGCCAGGCGTTCTTGGACTCTCCCGTCGACGTGCAGCGCGCCGTGCTCAGCACGGTGCTGCGCGTCGAGGTCGTGCCACAGGAGCGCCGGGGACTCGCATGGTCCCCGGCGCGCCTGCGCCTGAGCCCCGCTGTCTGAGATGGGGTTGGTCGACGTCGAGCGTCGCTGCGCAGGCGGGTGTGAAACCTCGGCCATGATTGCGATATGCCAACAGTGATTGAGACCGCATACCGGGCGCTGCAGCGAGCGGGATCGAACTCATTGGGAGATCGTTCGCTCGACGCGCACCTGATCACCTGCGTGCGTGGGTCTCTCAACTTGTTGGCAACGACTGCGACACGGGCTCCGATCACTTCCCTAGTGCCCGGAAAGACGTACTTCGGCTTCACTCTGGGCGGACGCGCATCGCGGGCCGTCAACGCGGGTCTCTTCGTCGATGACATCGATGAGGTTATTGAGGCTCTCGAACGGGTGCTTCGCGGTGACTACCCCGAAGATCCTGCAGACCTTCATCAGGCGTTGTACACCGCGGCTATTTCGTACCCCGCAGCGCGTGACGTTACGACCACCGGCGACAGGAAGTCTCCTGGCACTTTTCTCGAACTGCTCGTCGCTCATCTGGTCGCTACGACTTTCGGGGTTCGCCCCGGACGTCAGATCAGCGTGCCGACGCTAGACATCCAACTCACCCTGCCGACGGACTTCGTGTTCGACCTCGGCCCCGAAAAGAGCCGTATCCATCTTCCGGTCAAGGCGTCCACCCGAGAGCGCGTGATTCAAGTCTGGGCGCATCAGCGTGTACTCGACGGTATGCACGGAGTGAACCGGTTTCGCGGTCTGCTCGTGGTGCTCGCCGAGACCAATCGACAGACCCAGGCCAACACGGTCACAGAGGTCTGCCTGCCGGATCAGTGGACGGCCTATCAGATGTACATCGCGCAGCTGCATCGCGTGTACTACTTCGATGTCCCCGACAAGTACCGCAGGCTCCGCGACACGTATCCGTTCCTCGAAGTGAAGACCTTTGCGGACTTCTTCTACGAGCACGCGGAAATCGCTCAGCCCGGACTCGCGATCGACTCCGTCGTCGAGGAGAGTCTCGACGACACAGTCGTCTAGCGTCAGTCGGCGCTGCGGCGACGTCCGGGCCACCGTCGAGTCGCAGGCGCCTTCCAGAAGACGAGGAAGTAAGAGTGGTTCTTGCGAGCATGGCGCTGCTGAACCATTCGACTGACGCCGGGCTTCGTTGAGCGCGTGATCACGAAGAGGTCTTCCGTCTGGAAGCCGTAGGGCTCCAGTTCGTTGATGATCTCAACGTGAGTGAGCCGCTGCTTGTTCGCGCACACCTCATCCTGGCACTTCACGATGTAGATCCCGCCATCTCGGAGGACTCGGAAAGCCTCGCGTGCGGCGTCGAAGTACAGGTCGAGCACTGCCTCGTGGTACTTCGAACCGCTGGTGTTCGGCGTCGCGTTGTTGCGGTAATACGACTCAAAGTTCTGATGCCCGGTATGAGCTCCCTGACCGGGGGTGTGCATGTAGGGAGGGTCGAAAACGACGGCGTCGATTGAGCCCGCTTCATACGGCAACGCGCGAGCGTCAACGCCGTCCATCAGGTCGGTTGCGAGCAGATTGATGTCGGTACGCTTCACCTGCCGCCAGAACGCGCCCTGCCCGTACGTTACGTCCGCAACGGTTGCGCCCTGGTCGACATAGAGATCGAGGATCCCAGGGAAAAGGTCTGCGTTCACGCCGACCATCGATGAAAGAACGAGGTCGTTCGTTGCCTCGCCGCCTTGGCGACGCGCGGTCCGCTCGTGGGTCTTCGGGAGGGCATCAGGTGCTTCGGCGATCGTCACTCTTCGAGAGTAACCGCCAGGTGGGACGTGGCGCTCATCCCGCGCCACGCGCATCGAACGAATGTGGCGCCAACCGGGGCGCCCCGGAATCGGCCATATGCGCCGGTTTCCGGGGTTCCGGCCGTCCGGGGTGCTTCAGGTGGTTTGCGGTTGTACGGACGCCGGGAACCGGCGCATATGACCGAGAACCGGGAAGACCTCACCCGCCCGGGGAACCCGAAAACCCGGTAAACTAGGGATATCGGAGCCACGCCCGCTAGGGCTGGCGCTGAGGTCCCCGAGCCAGCCGTCGGAGCGCTCCAAGGGATTGAAGTCAGAGCAGAACGCCGCCTCACCCGGCAAGTACGCGAAATGGACGGACGGACTGACGGGCGTCAGGCGGAATCAAATTCCGCACACCGACCCGAACGCCGAGGCCGAGAGGCCAGACACAGGGCACATATGCCTCCTGGGGTGCTGAGTGAGATGAAGTCGCGCGGACTGAGATTGAAAGGCGCGGCGGATTCGACAAGCACCCACAGGGGGCTTTTCTCATGTCCGAAACCAACACTCCGGCCGCGCGTCGCTTCCGCAACGCCGAAGGCGCGGCATCGCACTTCATGGTCACCGCCGAGACCCTGACGAACTGGCATCACCGCGGCTACATCCGTGGCTATCGCATCGAAGGCGTGCGCGGCATCCAATTCGACCTCGACGAGATCGAGCGCGCGTTCAAGGTCTACGGCCCGAGCAAGATGCGCGACGGACGCAGGCGCGGCGCAAAGGGTCGTGTCGTGGCCGTCGTCGTGGCTGAGGGAGGCGACCAGTGAGCGCGCCCATCATGACCCCGACGCCCGCCGAGGCTGCGGCAGTGATGCCGCCGCTCACCGATGATCAGTGCGCCCGCATCGCCGCTCTGCTGTCGTCGGGCACACCCACGAAGGCGGCATCATGAGCGTCGCTGACGATCACCTGGCTGCCGAGATCGCAGAGGCAGCGCGCATGCGCGCCGAGGGCATCGCGGAGTTCCATCGTCTCTCGTTGCCGCGATCGTCGCCGCTGAACCTGAGCGACCGTGAACGTGCGGAGGCTGACGAAGCCCTGCGCGACTTCCAGGCGCGTCTAGCGTCTGGCGACTGGTACGGCAACGAGGAGGACGACGCATGAGCAGGTTCAGTGGGCTCATCGTGGAGGTGACGGATCGCAACTCCCGCCGTGCCCAGTACCGCCCGTTTGATGGCGACGAGGGCTGGGAACGCGCCACGCGCCGAGCCCAGGTACAAGCACTCGAAGATGCACGGATCATCGGCCCAACGGGCCTCGAGTTGTCCGGCAAGGAGCGGCAGCGGGTCGTGGATCGACTGCTGATCGACACCGAGAGCATGCGGCCGGTCTTCGATCCGACAGCGGAGGGCGCGGTGACGCGCGCCTACATTCCTGGCTTGTGGAATCACGGCACCGTACCCGCATTCATCGGCCCGAAGGGGTGGGGCAAGACGAAGCTCCTGTTCGGGGAGCTTGCACCCTCACTGCTGATGCCAGACAGGAGATTCCTCGGTGCGTTCGAGCCCGTCCAGATGACCGACGCAGAGAGGCAGCGCGACGTCTGGATGATCAACTCCGAGACCCGCCCGACGGCGGTACATGAGGAATTGATCGCAGGTGGATTGCAGTACGCCAAGCGTGCGGGTGTGCCTTGCTACGTTGGCCCGCACGGGGTGGATGCAGGCGTGCTTATCGTGGAGCACCTTCCCGCCGGCGGCGGGGCGACCTCCTTCGACCTCACAGACCCGGCCAAGATGGACTGGTGGGAGGCGCGTCTGATTCGCTTCACCGGCACGCACGAGCCGCCCCTCGTGCTCGTCGCCGACGGTGTCTCCGCCATGGTGGGCAACGACACGAGTCGCTATGGCGCATTCACGTCGGGGTTCCGAAGGCTCTCGCAGGAGGCCGGCATCCCGAACGGGTTGGGCGTGCTGCACTCTCCGATGGATCCGAGGGTCAACACTCCCATGAACGGCCTCGAAAGCATGGGCGAGTGGGACGGAATGTGGATCGCGCGTGCGGATCGGTTCCCGATCTTCCCGACGACTCCGCGCCACTTCCTCACCCTGCCGCGGCTGGGTGACCCGATCGTCTCCGACGCCCGAGTGAGCCTGGGAGACGATGGCAGGCTCACGCTGGGCGCGGCGTCCGAGGGGAAGGCGGTAGCGCCGGTGGCCCCCGTCGATTCCGAGCGCGACCGGCTGTTGCGGAAGCTCTCGGACGCTGGCGGCTGGGCGTGGACGAAGACCCTGTGCGGGACAGGTGACGCCTACACGAGCGGATCGAAACTCCTCAAGGTGCTGAGGGCTGAGGGCGTGGTCGAGTCACGAGAACATCAGGAGGGCAAGATCCGAGGCGTTCAGTGGCGTCTGCCTAAATCCGACGAGGACTGACCCTCGGAGTTCGTAGCTGGATCGATCGTGCCACGCGCGAGAGGGCTTCGGGTGTTCGGGTTCTCTTAGAAGCTCTGGGGGTGCGAAGCTCCCCCTTCTAAGAAACCCGAAACCCGAAACCCGTCGCCGTGAAGCGTCCAGACGAGTTCAGGTCAATCAGCTGGCGATCAGCGGCGGGAAGTCCTGCATGTGCCGATCGAAGGCGGCGAACCGGAGCTTCGGATCGGTGACCCGATCCACGGCAGCGAGCGAGCGCGCGGCCAGGGTCGGTCGTGACGTGTCGAGCGACATCGACATTGTGCGGGAGGTCATGCTCATCGTGCTCATCGTGGGTCTCCATCCCCTCGAACGTGCGTGTGGTCAGACCACAAGAGTACCTCGTACCCCCAGGGAGTATCACGGAAAAACCTGCTGTAGTACGCTGGCGTCTAGAGGGCATGATGCCTCAGCCCTCGAAGACGCTCGTCTGGCAGCAGGGCCGGAGCCTGATTGACAGGCCCGCCGATGCCCACGAACGCAACATCCTCCCACCCCTCCAAGCCCGCGTCCGCGCCGTCCGCTCGCGGCGTTGACGCGTCGGTCGTCTCGGTAAGGCATCCCGGGCGGCCCCAGCCCGCCGCGCGCGTGGAAACGGGACTGCACGCGCGCGGCGGGCATCCTCGACCAGAGCCGACGCCCGAGCAGGTGCGCCACGGCATCCGCCGCACGGCCCTGGTTCCTGCGATCATCACCGTGCCGTGCCCGGTCCACGATGCCGCGGTCGGAGAGCCCTGCTACCGCCTCGGTGAAGGCGGCGCACGCGGCGTCTGCGGTGACCGCATCGAGTTCTGCGCTGAGCGCGTCAAGGCGAGGATCGCGCAGCGATGAGCACGCCCGCGGACCTCCGCGCACGTCTGGTGAGCAGCCAGCAGGCCGCGAGCGCCGTACCGATCATCGGCCTCCTCGGAACTCCGCCTGCCGGTACGCCAGTCGGATATTCAGCATGGGCGGTCGGGTCACTCTTTGGTGACCGGCACGTCGTGATCATGCCGACCCTGGACGACAACGCGCCCGCCGTCGTTCTGGATCGCGTCGTCGCCCGCGTCCTTGCGACCGCCACCGGGTGCTGCCCGCTTTGCGGACGCGCTGCGGGCGTGGACGTACTGACGCCCGGAGTCGTTGACGTGCGCCACGACGAGGGGTGCCCCGCGACCTTCGGGCCCGAGGACTCCCGCTGGTTCCCGGCCCTACACACGAGTCACGAGGAGGACGACCGATGACCAGGAAGTACGCGCCGCGGCTCATCCCGGCGTCACACCACGTCACCCAGAGCGCCGAGCGATACCGCGAGATGCAGCGACCGGACCCCGCCCCCGAGAGCACGCCCGCGCCGGCCGCGTGGGAGCAGAAGCCCGAGCCCGAGGTGGCGCCGATTCCGAAGTACGGTCGCGTGCCCCGAGGGCTGCAGCCGCCCGCGCCGCCGCAGAAGTCGGCGGTGCTCGGCATGTTCGACCAAGCGCTGCAGAGCACGTCTGACCCCCAGGTGAAGCGACGCCTCCGCGCTGCTCAACGTGAGATGAGCGCGCAGATCGCGCGTGAGATCGCGGAACTCCCGCCGGGTGCTGACCCCAGCGCCTACGGCTACTGAACTTCGAGCGATAGGACCGATCATGACCACTACCATCGAACGCTCTCCCTGGACGTCTTTCCCCTCGGGGACTCTTCCCTGTGCAAGCTGCGGCGTCGCCGTGAGCGCCAATTCCGAGACGGAGGTCGAAGTCCTCCAGGTGTTCGGCCGGACCCGGCACGAGGGATACGCACCTCCGCGCCACGACCTGCACGTGACGCGCTGCGATGAGTGCCGACTGATCCGTCACAGCGCCGTCGACCTCCTCGGGGCTCACCCTGCGGTGCGCCAGCGGATCGGCGCGGCCGAGATCGCCGTTCACCGCCTCGAGTCCGCGCTATGCGCCCTCGACGCGTTGGGCACCACCGACGCCAAGACGATCGACCTTCTCACCACGACCGGCGCGGATCTGCTCCGCCTCATGGACGCGCTCACCGTGCCTGGCGTCCACGCTCGGTGGGCGGCGCTCGTGCGTGATGCGGGCTTCGCCAACGCGCCCTCGACGCCCGCCTCACGCGCTCGCTGGTCGCACATCTCCCCTGAACAGCGCCGGGAGCTCCGGAACACGGCAGCGGGGCTCCTGGCGCGCCGCATCGAGAAGCCCGTGGACGTGCAGTGCGTCGACTACGACGGCAGCCCGTCGGGATGCATGCTCTGCGGCGTCGGCGCAGTCCAGGCATTCCGAGACGACGCGGAGAGCGTTTGGACGCTCATGTCCGCGGACTCCGCGAGCATCGGCGGCCCCGGTCGGGCCGACTCCCTCGACGGCGTGGTCTGCCCTCGATGCGACCTCGCGATCGACCAGGCGCATGGCGTCGGCATCTCCGCCATGACGTTCAGCGTGCGGTCGTTCCTCGGGGTGCCGTCGCACCTGCGGTCGCTGGAGAACATCGACGGCCTGATCGGCTGGGCGGCGCTCCCCTCGGGCACCGCGCCGAACCGCGAGCCGTGGGCTCATCTCGATCTCGGAGAGCTTCGGGAGGCCGCGGAAGCACTGATCGGGCGCGCCGCGTAGCACTCGATCCACCCAAGACCTCACGGCCCCGGAGACCTCCCCTCATCCGGGGCCGTGATGCATCTGTGCCACGCCGTCCGCGAGGCTGCGTACGGCTCGCTGGTGACGTGCGGCGGGCAACTCCATCGGAGTCGACCCAAAACGGGACGTTTCGGGAAAACCCCTGATCAGGAATATGTCTAAAACTTGGTTTCTAGGACCAGGCGCCCTGCGTCGACGTCCGTCTCGATTCCGGCGTCCGGGTTCATGCGGTCCTCGCACCGGTATCGACCACCGGAACCGCCCTCTCGATACGCATTCCCCGCGTACGTGTCGCGGATCTCGACGCGCTCGCCGCTCTCGGTGCCTTCGATGCGCGCCAGCATGCCTGGCTGCTCGGGCTGGTGGCCGAGCGGGCGAACATCCTCATCACCGGGGGAACCGGAACGGGCAAGACGACGCTGCTGTCGGCGCTGCTGTCGGAGGTGTCGTCGACGGAGCGCATCGTCACGATCGAAGACGTCGCCGAGCTGCGTCCGCGTCACCCGCATCACGTCGCCCTCGAAGCGCGGCAGTCGAACCTCGAGGGCGCGGGCGGCATCTCTCTGGCGCGACTGGTGCGCGAGTCGTTGCGGATGCGTCCCGATCGGCTGGTGGTCGGGGAGTGCCGCGGTGAAGAGGTCCGGGAGCTGCTCACCGCCCTCAACACCGGTCACGACGGGGGTGCGGGCACTCTGCACGCGAGCGGGCTCCGCGACGTCCCCGCGCGGCTCGAAGCCCTCGGCGCCCTCGCCGGGATGGACGCGATCGCTCTCGCGCGGCAGGCGGTCAGCGCGTTCACGATCGTCCTCCACCTCGACCGCGCCCCCGGGGGCACCCGTCGCATCCGGCAGGCGGGGCGTCTCGTGATCGTCGGGGATCGTCTCGATATCGAGGAAGTGCAGCCGTGGTGATGCGGTGGGGCCGTGTGGGGCGACGAGGGTCGGCCGGCGCGACGGATGCCGCGACCTCGGTGCAGACGCTGGCCGTGCTGCTGCAGGCGGGGGCTGCGCCGGTCATCGCGTGGCGCCACCTGGCCGAGGCCGATGATCCGCAGGCGCGGGCTGTCGTCGACCGCCTCGATCGTGGCGTGCCGCTTCTCGAGGCCATCGAGGCTGAGGGCGGGGCATGGATCGATCTGGCCGCCGCCTGGGAGATCGCGACGACGGTGGGGGCGCCGCTCGCCGAGGTTCTCCGCATGATCGCGGAGACGCTGCGAGACTCCGAGGCCGCGGCTGACGATGTGCGCATCGCACTCGCCGAACCCGCAGGAACCGCACGGCTGCTGCTGTGGATGCCGTTCGCCGGGGTGCTCCTCGGGTTCGCACTCGGGTTCGACACCATCGGAGTGATCTTCGGGAACGTGCTCGGCGCCGCCTGCGTCACCGTCGGCCTGCTCCTCGTCGCCGCGGCGCATCTGTGGACGACGCGCCTGCTGCGGCGGGCACGACCGGCGCCCGGCACCCCCGGGATGCACGCAGAGCTCGTCGCGGTCGCACTGTCGGGCGGGGCCTCGATCGATCGTGCGCATCAGCTGGTCTCGCAGGCGTCCCCCTCGGAGACCGGCGATGAACGCGTTCGCTCCGTGCTCGAGCTCTCTCGCGCCGCGGGGGTGCCGGCAGTCGAGCTGCTCAGGGCATCCGCGGCCCAGGACCGACACGCCGCCAGAGTGCAGGGGCGGCTCCGTGCCGCGAAGCTCTCGACACGCCTGTTGTTCCCGCTCGGGGTCTGCACGCTGCCGGCTTTCCTCCTTCTCGGTGTGGCGCCGCTCCTGCTCAGCGTCCTCGTATCCGCGCCGATGCCGCTGTGACGTTCCCGAACACCCGTACGCCCCGATGCCCTGCATCCCACAGAAAGAAGGAACAGATGAAGAACATTCCCCTGCTGGATCGACGGCGCGCCGAGGCGTTGTTCGGCGACGACACCGGAGCCGCCACGGCCGAGTACGCGATCACGACGATGGCTGCTGTGGCTTTCGCAGGACTCCTCGTCGTCATCATGCGATCGGACGAAGTGCGTGGCATTCTCACCGATCTCGTGCGCCGGGCGCTGACGGTGTCGTGATGAAGATCACGAGACGATCCCGGAACGCCCGTGGCGTCGGCGAGGTGTCGCCGGCGCCGCGACACGCGGGCGACCGCGGATCCGTCTCGGCGGAGTTGGCCCTCGCTCTTCCCGCGGTGGTGCTGGTGTTCCTGCTCGGCGCGGGAGCTCTCGGCACGGCATCCCGCCAGGTGGCGCTGCAGGATGCCTCTGCCGACGCGGCGCGCCTGCTCGGACGCGGCGAAGAACAGGGCACTGCGAAACGCGTGGTGCAGTCCGCAGTCCCGGGAGCGGGGATGACATCCTCGCTCTCGGGCGACCTCGTCTGCGTCAGCGCGTCGCTCGACGTTTCCGTCGGATCGGTGCTCCGTCTGCCTCTTCGTGCCAGGAGTTGCGCGCTCGACGGGGGACTCTGATGGCAGGTTCGGCGCTCGCGGCGGGAGTTCTCGCCGTCGCGGCGACGCTGTCCCTCGGCCTCGCCGCTGTCGGCGGGGCCGCGGTGACGGCACAGAGGGCGGCAGGTGCCGCTGATGCCGCGGCGCTCGCCGTCGCGGACGCCGCGAGTGGTGCCGTGCCGACCGACGAGCAGCCCTGTGAACTCGGAGCGAGGGTCGCGCGGGCGTCGGATGCCGTGCTCACCGGATGCGTCCTCAGGGGCTTCGTGGCGACCGTGGAGGTGCAAGCGGCGTACGCTGGACTCGCAGCCGTCTCCCGAGCCCGTGCCGGGCCACCCGAGGGATAGCGACGGCAGCGCGACCTCGCTCACTGTGAACGACCCCGCACAGTGGTGTGTATGGTGTGCTTCGAAGAAAGGACGCACCCTTGGCTGAAGGCAAGAAGCTCGTCATCGTCGAGTCCCCGACGAAGATGCGGTCTATTCAGGGATACCTCGGCGACGGCTACGAGGTGCTCAGCTCCGTCGGCCACATCCGCGACCTCGCTGACAAGAAGGACATCCCGGCTGCGGACAAGCAGGCCTACGGGAAGTACTCCATCGACATCGACAACGGATTCGACCCGTACTACGTCGTCTCCGATCGGAAGACCAAGACGGTCGCCGAACTCAAGCGCGCGCTGAAAAGCGCCGACGAACTCCTGCTCGCCACTGATGAGGACCGCGAGGGCGAGGCGATCGCCTGGCATCTGCTCGAGACCCTCAAGCCCAAGGTGCCCGTGAAGCGGATGGTGTTCCACGAGATCACCAAGGATGCGATCCAGGCCGCAGTCGGCAACACACGCGAACTCGACCACGACCTCGTCGATGCACAGGAGACCCGACGCATCCTCGACCGTCTGTACGGCTGGGACGTCTCGCCCGTGCTCTGGTACAAGGTGAAGACAGGCATCTCGGCCGGACGCGTGCAGTCCGCTGCGACCCGCCTGATCGTCGACCGGGAGCGCGAGCGCATGGCGTTCACCTCCGCCGAGTACTGGGACGTCGATGCGGCGGCTGCCGCGACCGGCACCTCGTTCAAGATCCGTCTGGTGCGCGTCGACGGTGGCCAGCTCGCTCGCGGTAGCGACTTCGATGACGACGGCAAGCTCAAGAAGGCCGTCGTCATCCTCGATGAGGCCGCAGCGTCTGCCCTGGCGAAGGCCGTCGACGCCGTGGGCGCCGGCACCGTCACCAAGGTCGAGGCGAAGCCCGGCACCCGCAGCCCCTACGCTCCCTTCACGACATCCACGATGCAGCAGGAAGCCGGGCGCAAGCTCTCGATGGGCGCGAAGCAGGCGATGGGTGTCGCCCAGCGCCTGTACGAGAAGGGCTACATCACCTATATGCGTACCGACTCCACGTCGCTGAGCACCCAGGCGGTGCAGGCGGCGCGGAGCCAGGCGGTGGCCCTCTACGGCGACGCCGCGGTACCGCTGAAGCCCCGGGTGTACAAGTCCAAGAGCAAGAACGCGCAGGAGGCCCACGAGGCCATCCGTCCGTCCGGTGACAACTTCCGCACGCCGGCCTCGCTGTCGTCGGAACTCGACCGCGACGAGCAGCGCCTCTACGACCTCATCTGGAAGCGCACCGTCGCCAGCCAGATGGCCGACGCCAAGTACGAGACCACCACGGTCACGATCGCCGTCGACGCCGCGGGCAAGAAGGCCGAGTTCACGGCCTCCGGGACCGTGTACACCTTCAAGGGCTTCCTGGAGGCGTACGAAGAGGGTCGCGATGAGAAGCGCGGCGACGCGGACGCCGCGGAGAACCAGTCGCTCCCCGCTGTCGCGGTCGGCGATCAGCTCGCGGTGTCGGATGCGGAGGCCAAGGGGCACCGCACCACCCCGAAGCCGCGATACACCGAGGCTTCGCTCGTGAAGGTGCTCGAGGAGAAGGGCATCGGTCGCCCCTCGACGTTCGCCTCGATCCCCGAGACGATCCTCGATCGTGGGTACGCGGTCAAACGTGGGCAGGCCCTCGTGCCGACCTGGCTCGCGTTCAGTGTCGTGCGCCTGCTCGAAGAGCACTTCGCCGAACTCGTCGACTACGACTTCACGGCTGCGCTCGAAGACGACCTCGACACGATCGCCCGCGGCGAGCAGAACCGGGTCGAGTGGCTCAAGTCCTTCTACTTCGGATCCGACAACCACGTGGGTCTGCGCCAGGTCGTCGACAACCTCGGTGAGATCGACGCTCGTGCACTGAACTCCACGCGCATCACCGACACGGCCACACTTCGCTTCGGCAAGTACGGCCCGTATCTCGAAGTGGCCGACCCCGCGAACCCCGAGGCCAAGCCGCGCATCGTCAACGTGCCGGAAGACCTCGCACCCGACGAGCTGACCGCTGAGAAGGCTCAGGAGCTCATCGACGCTCCCGTCGCCGGCGACCGCGTGCTGGGGGAGAACCCCGAGAACGGCAAGATCATCGTGGTGAAGGACGGCCGGTTCGGGCCGTACGTGCAGGAGAACGACCCCGTGTCGGAAGACGCGGCGGTCGACGAGACCACGGGCGAGGTCGTCGAGGCTCCGAAGCCGAAGCGCGGTTCGAAGAAAGAGGCTGCCCCGAAGCCCCGCACTGCATCGCTCTTCCGCTCGATGTCGGTCGACGAGATCGATCTCGACACCGCGCTGAAGCTGCTCAGCCTTCCCCGCATCGTGGGCGTCGACCCGGAATCCGGCGACGAGATCACGGCGCAGAACGGCAGGTTCGGGCCGTACCTGAAGAAGGGCACCGACTCGCGTTCGCTCGAGTCCGAGTCGCAGATCTTCGACGTGACGCTCGAACAGGCACTCGAGATCTACGCGCAGCCGAAGTACGGCGCAGGCCGTCGGGCCTCCAGCGCGCTCGCCGAATTCGAGGCCGACCCTGTCAGCGGGAAGCCGATCCGCATCCGCGACGGCCGTTTCGGCGCGTATGTGACCGATGGCGAGACGAACGTGACGATCCCGCGCGGTCAGACCGTCGACGACATCACCTTCGAGGTTGCGGTCCAGATGCTCGCCGACAAGCGTGCCAAGGGCCCGGCCCCCAAGCGCGGAGCGGCCAAGAAGGCTCCTGCCAAGAAGCCTGCAGCCAAGAAGACCGCCGCCAAGCCAGCTGCCAAGACGACCGCCGCCAAGAAGGCCCCTGCGAAGAAGCCGGCAGCGAAGAAGACCACCGCTGCCGCGTCCGCCGCTCGTTCGGCCGCGGCCAAGAAGGCCGCGGCGACGCGTGCGGCCAATGCGGCAGCGAAGGCGGCGGAGAAGGCGGACTCGTGACCTCAGGGCACGGGGTATGGATCACGTTCGAGGGCGGCGACGGCTCGGGGAAGACCACGCAGTCGAATCTGCTCGCCGAGTGGCTCGAAGGAGCCGGACGCACGGTGGTCCGCACGCGTGAACCCGGGGGTTCCGAGGTGGGACAGCTGATCCGAGACATCGTGCTGCACCATCGGGGCGACATCGCGCCCCGAGCGGAGGCACTGCTGTACGCCGCGGATCGGGCTCACCATGTCGCCACCGTCGTGCGACCAGCGCTCGAGCGGGGCGACATCGTGCTGCAGGACCGCTACCTCGATTCGTCCGTGGCGTATCAGGGTGCCGGCCGCGTGCTCGACGCGGCCGAGATCCGAGACCTGTCGCTCTGGGCGGCGGAAGGCGCGCTTCCGGACCTCACGATCCTGCTCGACCTCGACCCTGCGGCGGCGCGCACCCGTCTGGACTCCGCCGACAAGCCCTTCGACCGGCTCGAAGCCGAGAAGGCGGAGTTCCACGAACGCGTGCGCGACGCCTTCCTCACACTCGCGGAGGAAGAAGAGGAGCGGTTCCTCGTCGTCGATGCCTCCTCCGCGCCGGAGATCATCGCGGAACGGATCCGTGCGGGAGTCGACGCCCTTCTCGACTGAGCCGATCTCGCCGGTCGGCTCGACCACGATCTCGTGCGGTGGGCGTCGGTGGTCGCGATTAGGCTGAGTGCATGCCCCAGACCGTTCCCGCCCCTTTTCCCTGGGCGGATGTGTGGGGGCAGGATGCCGCCGTCGACACTCTCCGCGCCGCGGCATCCGATCCTTCCGCGCTCTCGCACGCCTGGTTGATCACGGGCCCGCCGGGGTCTGGGCGCTCCACCCTCGCGTACGCGTTCGCCGCGGCGTTGATCGCCGACCGACCTGACGACGAGAATGCGATGCGGCAGGTGCTCGCCGGTACTCACCCCGACGTCACAGCACTGCGTACCGACAAGGTCATCATCACGATCGCCGAAGCGCGCAGTCTGGTCGAACGCTCGTACTTCGCGCCCTCTGCGGGGCGCTATCGGGTCATCGTGGTCGAAGACGCCGACCGTATGGTCGAGCGCACCTCCAACGTGCTCCTGAAGGCGCTCGAAGAGCCGCCGGAACAGACGGTGTGGATCCTGTGCGCGCCGAGCGAGGCCGATCTGCTCCCCACGATCCGATCGCGCGTGCGGTCGTTGCGGTTGCGGGAACCCGATGTCGCCGATGTCGCCCGGCTCATCGGTCTTCGCACGGGCGTCGATGCGGGCGTCGCAGAGCAGGCGGCACGGCACGCCCAGCGCCACATCGGCATGGCTCAGCGACTGGCCACCGACGATGCGGCTCGGCGTCGGCGAGACGAGACCCTCCGCTCCGTCCTCGGCGTCAGGGGAGTCGGCGATGCCGTCGAGGTCGCCGGGCGCATCATCCAGGCGGCGACGGAGGATGCGAAGGCGCTCACGGCCGAACGCGACGCTCAGGAGCGCGCTTCGCTGCTGCGTACCATCGGCATCGCCGAGGGGCAGGCGGTGCCGCCGGCGCTGCGCACGCAGCTCTCCGCACTCGAAGACGATCAGAAGAAGCGGGCCACGCGGAGCCTCCGCGACGGGATCGACCGTGTTCTCACCGATCTGCAGTCGCTGTTCCGCGATGTCGTGATGGTGCAGTTCGGACAGGGCGACGACCTCATCAACAGCGAGTTGCGCACCGAGCTGTCCGACCTCGCTTCCGCCTGGTCCGAGACCCGTACTCTTGTCGTACTTGACCACCTTGCCGAGACGCGGCAGTCGTTGGAGCGCAATGTCGCTCCTCTGCTCGCCCTGGAAAGCTTGCTCGTGACGATCACGAGCGGGAGGAAACCGTGAACAATCGATCGACTTCCCGCTGGCGTCGAGCCGCCGCGATCATCGCAGGGCTCGCAGCCGCATCCGTCGCACTCTCGGGGTGCCTGTACGCGATGATTCCCGAACAGTCCTCGCGGCCGGCGACGTCCAGCGAACCCGACACCGAGGGCGTCGCGGAGGATCTGCTGCCCTTCTACTCGCAGGATCTCACCTGGACCGAGTGCGGCGTCGGCTTCGACTGCACCGACGTGACGGCCCCTCTCGACTGGGAGGACCCGGGCAAGGGTGAGATCACCCTCTCGGTGGTCCGGCACCGTGCCGAGGGCACTCCCGTCGGTTCGCTGCTGACGAATCCGGGCGGCCCCGGGGCCAGCGGCGTCGACCTGATCCTCAACAGCCTCGACTTCGCGGTCGGAGCCGACCTCATCGAGAACTTCGATGTGATCGGCTTCGATCCGCGCGGAGTCGGTGACTCGACCGCGGTGAAGTGCTACGACGCCACGCAGATGGACGACTACCTCTACGGCATTCCTTCCGCTGCCCGTGGGACGGCCGAGTGGGAGGCCGAGCTGCTCGACTCCCACAAGGCCTTCGCCGAGGCGTGTGATGCGAACAGCAACGGCATCCTGCCCTACATCACGACCGTCAACGCGGCCCGAGACATGGACCTGATCCGGGCGGTGCTGGGCGACAAGCAGCTGAACTACCTCGGCTACTCGTACGGCACGTTCCTCGGTGCGACCTACGCGAAGCTGTACCCCGAGAAGGCAGGCCGCCTGGTGCTCGACGGCGCCATCGATCCGGCCGTCCCCGGGCTCGAGGTCGGGGCGACCCAGGCGCTCGGATTCGAATCCGCGTTGCGCGCCTACATGCAGGACTGCCTCGACTCGGGGGAATGCCCGTTCAACGGCACCGTGGACGAGGCGATGGCCGATCTGGGCGCACTGCTGGCGAGCGTCGACAGCACGCCTCTGAAAAGCGGAGACGGCCGCATGCTGGGTGCCGACTCGCTGATGACGGCCATCATCGCCGCGCTCTACTCGCAGGACAGCTGGGGCTACCTCACGCAGGCGCTCGACGAGGCTCTTCAGGGCGACCCGACCTCGGCACTGTTCCTCGCCGACTTCTACAACGGCCGAGAGAACGGCACCTACACCGACAACTCCGCCGAGGCGTTCCGTGCCTACAACTGCATGGACTACCCGGTGGAAGACGACCCGGCCGCGGAAGCGGCGACGAACGCGAAGATCGCCGAGGGCGCCCCGACGATCGCGCCGTACTGGACGGGCCCCGACTCCTGCGCGGTCTGGCCCTACCCGCCCACGGGCACGCGGGGTGAGATCAAGGCCGAAGGCGCCGGTCCGATCCTCGTGATCGGCACCACGAACGACCCGGCCACCCCCTACGAGTGGTCGGAGTCGCTCGCGAAGCAGCTCGAAGAAGGCATCCTCATCACGCGCGTCGGCGAGGGCCACACCGGCTACAACAAGGGCAACGCCTGCGTCGATGATGCGGTCGAGGCGTTCCTGCTCGACGACGTCGTGCCGGAAGACGGTCTCCGCTGCGAGTGATCGCGGTCTCGATTCGCGAGTGAGCGCGAGACAGGGTAATATCGGTGATCGCGCCGCTCACGCGTCGCACGCCGCTTTAGCTCAGTCGGCAGAGCATTTCACTCGTAATGAAAAGGTCGTCAGTTCGATTCTGACAAGCGGCTCCGAAGGCCCCGTGATGCGAAGAACATCACGGGGCCTTTCCCGTTCCGCACCGCGTACCCTCGAAGCATGAGCAGAGCGCTTCTCATCGTCGATGTGCAGAATGACTTCACCGAAGACGGCGCCCTCGCCGTCGCGGGCGGCGATGCGGTGGCCGCAGCCGTCACGGCATTCCTCGCCGCCCACACGGGCGACTACGCGGTGATCATCGCCTCGAGGGATTGGCACGATGCCGACGGCAACAACGGCGGACACTTCGCCGACGCCCCCGACTACGTCGACTCCTGGCCTGTGCATTGCGTCGCGGGGACCACGGGGGCGGCGTACGACCCGCTGCTCGCGACCGATGCCGTGACGCACCACGTCCTCAAAGGGCAGGGGAGACCGGCGTACTCGATGTTCGAGGGGCAGACAGAGGCCGGGGAGACGGTCGGTGCGATCCTGACCGCAGCAGGTGTGCTCAGCGCGGACGTGGTAGGCCTCGCGACAGATCACTGCGTCAGGGCGAGCGCCCTCGACGCCATCGCGCACGGCGTGCGGGTCCGCATCCTCACCGACCTCGTCGCCGGTGTCGCCGCGGAGACCAGTGATGCCGCACTCGCCGAACTCGTCCACGCGGGGGCGGAGCTGGTCGAGAGCGCCGACGCGTGAGCCGCAGCGTCCTGCTCCTGCGGGCGGTCAACGTCAGCGGCCGCAACAGGGTGCCGATGGCGCGCCTCCGCGAGCTGCTCACGGCAGAGACCGAGCTGAACGACGTCTCCACCTACATCGCGAGCGGCAACATCATCTGCGGGACACCGGAGCATCCGGCTGCCACGTGTGCGGCCGTCCGCGTGGCCATCCACGAAGAGTTCGGCGTCGACACCCCGGTCATCCACCGCACTCATGCGCAGCTGGTCTCCTCGGAATCCGCACAGCCGTTCCCCGGAGGCGAGGTGAAGTCCGTGCACGCGATGTTCCTGGAGGGTGCGCCCTCGGGCGGCGCGATCGAGGCGTTGCAGCAGCGTCTCCGCGACACCGAGCGGATCGCGCTGATCGGTGACGACCTGTGGATCGATTACGGTGCGGGCGGCGTGCACTCCACGAAGCTCACCGGGACGGTGCTCGATCGCGCGCTCGGAGTGGCCGGAACGGCGCGTAACCTGCGGACGACGCGCACGCTCATCGAACTGACGGCGTGACACCGCTCAGCTCGCCGCTCAGCGCTGCCGGAGGCATCTGCGAATGCGCCTGCACGTCGACCCGGTGCGTGTCACAGGCGGTGCACCGCACGTAGAGCACGACGCCCTCGCTCGTCGGATGCCGGGACTCCACGAGCCAGGCATGCTCGTGCGTCTCGGCGGCGGGACGGACGCGGGGGATCGGAAGCGTGTTCAGTGAGGTCATGCTTCCAGCGTGATGTAATGGTCTTATGCATCTCAACCCTTACGGCGAGTACGCGGTGCTGCTCGCCGCGTCGCTGGCCAACGACTGGCCGGAGACCCGCGCAGGGATCGAGGAGCGCACCCTGGAGCTCGGGATGACGCAGACGTTCCCGCCCGCCGCCGACGACCACGAGAAGGTCAGAGCCGTCATCGACGACTGGCTGGCGATCGTGGATGAACCCGACCCCGACGCGCGGGCGGTGCTGCTCAACGCACAACTCGCCGCCGCAGCCGCCTATCCGAGATTGACCAACCACGACGGCGAGGGGTGGCACCTGCACTACCGCGACGACGTCCCGTCCCTGCCCTACGTGCTCCGGGCGATCATCAGCCTCGGCACGTCGCTGCACCTTGTCACCCGGGGAATGAGCCGGCTCGGCCGATGCCAGGCCACGCCGTGCACGAACGTCGTCGCGGACGTGACCCGCAACGGCCGCCAGCGCTTCTGCTCCGTGCGCTGCGCGAACCGTGCGGCCGTGCGTCGGCACCGTGCGCGAGCCTGAGCCTGAGCCTGACCGTCAGGCGGTCTGTCCGGCGTGCTTCCCTTCGCCGATCTCCTCGACGAGCTTCGCGTTGAAAGCCGGCAGGTCGTCGGGAGTGCGGCTGGAGACCAGGCCCTCATCGACCACCACCTCCTCATCCACCCACGTCGCTCCGGCGTTGCGCAGATCGGTGGTCAGGCTCGGATAGCTGGTGAGCGTGCGTCCGTCGACGACACCGGCTCCGATCAGGATCCACGCACCGTGGCAGATCACGCCTACCGGCTTGTGCTGCTCGAAGAATGCTCGTGCCAGGTCGATCGAAGCCTTGTCCATGCGCAGGTGATCGGCGTTGACGACGCCGCCGGGGAGTACCAGCGCGTCGAAATCGTCCGCACTGGTCTCGGTTGCGCGCAGATCGACGGCTTGCTCATGGCCGTTCTTGCCGGTGATGGCAGCGCCGTCCGGAGCGATCAAGGTCGCGCTCGCGCCTTCTGCCGTCACGGCATCCCAGGGACTCGTGAGCTCACTGTCTTCGAATCCGTCTGTCGCGAGGAATGCCACGCGGCTGCCGCTGAGAGTCATCGTCCGTCCTTTCCTGGAGAGTCGTCCGCCATTCGGGGACGACTCGACGATCTCCCGGATCGGGGGAGGAGGGAAGGGGGTGGCCGAGGTGATGAGCCGGTGATAAGGGGGAACGGTCTTCCACGGAGCGCTCGTCACAGGTGCGCGAGTCCCGGCAGTACGATCCAGATATGCGCGTCCGTCCTGCACTCGTCCTCCTCCCGGTACTCATCCTGCTCGCGGGGTGTGCCCCCGAGCCGGCGTCGAGCCCTTCGCCCTCCGCATCGAGGACCTCTTCACCCACGCCCACCCCGACCCCCTCGGCGATCGAGACCACGGAACCGCCGGCGACGGGAACGGAGTTCACCACGACTGCGCTCGTCGATCTCTGCACCGAGAGGACCCGAGCTCTCGCACCGGATGCCACGTATTTCGGAGACATGGCGACCACCGAATGGCTCGCGTCGTCGTCGCTCTGGTTCGTGGTCATCCCCAAGTCGCTCGACGGTGCGGACAGCGTCGCGGTGTGCGGCATCGGGGGAAGCCAGGAAGCGCCGGTCTTCGCTCTCGAAGGGGAGTCGCTGCCGGACGGTGTGGCCGACATCCGAGCGGAGCTGTTGTCGGGCGCCCCCGGCGGCGAGTCCTGAGAGGCCGCCGGGAGGCGACCTGCGGTGGGCCCCGTGGGGCTCGAACCCACGACCCGCGGATTAAAAGTCCGATGCTCTGCCAACTGAGCTAGAGGCCCCTCGTCAAAGTCTAGTGCGCACGACGAGGGGCCGTCGGCGACACAGCACCGCCGACGGCCCCTTTTCCCTCTCGGGATCCTCCCCCTGCTTCCGAGAGGGCGTGTGCCGGGCGTCCTCCCACCCGGCGATCCCTGGCTCAGGAAGCCGGGGGCATCAGAACCGTGTCGATGAGGTACACGGTCGCGTTCGCGGTCTTGACTCCACCGCAGATCACCTTGGCGTCGTTGACCATCAGGTCGTCACCGCTGCCCGTGACCTCGAGCTCGGCGCCCTGCACGGTCTTGTGCATGCCGTCGATGTCGGCCGGGTCGATCTGGCCGGGAACCACGTGGTACGTCAGGATCGAGCTCAGCGTGGCGCTGTCGGTCTTGAGGGCCTCGATGGTGGCCGGGTCGATCTTCGCGAACGCGTCGTCGACCGGTGCGAAGACCGTGAACTCGCTGCCGTTCAGGGTGTCGACGAGGTCGACGTCGGGGTTGAGCTGTCCGCTCACCGCCGAGACCAGCGTGGTCAGCAGCGGGTTGTTCGAGGCCGCGACCGCGACCGGGTCCTGCGACATTCCCTCGACGGAACCCGCGCCGTCCGGCACAGCGTCGGCGTACGCCGCGCAGCCGGGGCCGACCAGGTTGGCTGCCGGGTCCATCTCCATCGGCGTCGACTCCGACGTCTCCGGTGCCTTCGGCTCGGAAGACGAGTCCGAGGTGCTGCCGCTGCCCATGGAACAGGCGGAGAGCAGGAACGCGCTCGCCAGGCCGAGGGTGATTGCCGCGGTGACCTTCTTCTTGGTGCTGAACATGTCGAGCTCCTTCAGAAAACTGAGCCACGGCCTCTCCGTGGCGTCGAGTGCTGTTCGGAGCCCATTCGGGATCGGATGGGAAGAATCTCAGAAATCTTGGGAACAGCTCCGACGACGGCGCCGGAGCGCACGATTCGCGAGGTCGATTCCTTCACATTCGGGTGACGTCTGCACGTGATCGGGGAGGAGATGCGGCATGCTTATGGGGATGGTCATCGATGGGTTCGACGTTCCCGAGGACGGAGCGACGCAGGATGCTGTCGCCGACCTCCTCGTCCGCGTCGCCTCCGGTGATCAGGCTGCCTTCGCCACGCTCTATGACACGCTGTCCTCCCGCGTGTTCGGCCTCATCCTCCGCGTCCTTATCAATCGCGCGCAGAGCGAAGAGGTGCTCCAGGAGGTTTTTCTCGAGATCTGGCAATCCGCTTCCCGCTTCGCTCCGAACAGAGGTCAGGGACGAGCGTGGGTCATGACGATCGCTCATCGCCGGGCCGTCGACCGAGTGCGGGCATCGCAATCGAGCGCGGACCGGGACGTACGAGCAGGATTCAAGGACATCGGCGTCGCGCACGACAGTGTGGCGGAGCAGGTCGAATTGGGGATCGAGGGAGGGAAGGTCGTCGAGGCGCTTTCGGGGCTTCCGGAAGCTCAGCGCGAAGCACTCGTCCTCGCGTATTACGGCGGTTACAGTCAGAACGAGATCGCGGCCCTCGTGGGGGCGCCGCTGGGGACAATCAAGACACGGATGCGAGACGGACTCAGCCGTCTGCGTACGGCGATGGGGGTGACGGCATGAACGAGAAGGACTTCGAGCAACTCGCGGCAGGTGCCGCGCTGCACTCGCTCTCCGCTGACGACGAGCGTCGATACCGTTCAGCCCTCGCGGAGCACCCGGAATGGGAGGACACGGTGGATGCGGATATCGCGACGGCCGCGTCGCTCGCAGACCCTGTCGAGCCCGTCGCCGCTCCCGCACACATCCGATCCGCGCTGCTCGCGCAGATCGCGGACATGCCCCAGAACGGTGGATCGCGGACCGACACCGACGTCTCGTCATCGCACGAGGAACGTCCCACAGTCGTCGACGTGTCACACACCGAGCCTCAGCCCGAGCCGAAGAAGCAGCGTCGCTGGACCCGCACCGTCTTCGCCCTGGCGGCGTGCCTCGCCGTGCTGGTGGGCGTCGGCATCGGCGCGGTCGCCCTCAATCAGCAGCTGAACCCGCCCGCGAGTGTCATCGCGCTGCAGGAGATCGAAGCAGCCGACGACGCCCAGCAGGCGACGGTGACGCTCGACGACGGAGGAAGCGCGACAGCGCACTGGTCGGCTTCCACCGGCAAGGCCGTGCTCGTGGCCGACGGTCTCCCGAGTGCGGGTGAAGGCCAGACGTATGAGCTGTGGTTCGTGCGCGGTGACGCTCCCGTCTCCGCCGGAGTGTTCGATGTGGACGGTGGTGACGCCACCGCCCTCCTCGCCGGTGATATGCAGGCGGGTGACGCGATCGCGGTGACCGTGGAGCAGGCCGGCGGATCTCCGTCGGGCCAGCCGACGACCGATCCGGTGATCGTCATCCCCACGGCGTGAGCCGCACTGATCGCGCGTACCCTGGAGGGATGCCCGAGCAGTATCATCGCCCCGTGCGCCGCCCGACGAGCGCCTTCGACAACATCGTCGGCGCACACGACCCCGCCGAGGAGACGCGTATCGCGCATGCCACGGCATCCGCTCTGCTGACCCGCGTCCGCGCCGACGAGAGCGGAGCGAGCGCCGAAAGACTCGTCGCCTTCACCGCCGAACACGGAATCGACGAGATCGCGGAGCTGTGGTCGAAAGCACCCTCACGGACTCTCCCCGGCGCCCTGTGGCGCCTCTACGTGCTGCAGCTCGCGATCCACGGCGACCCGCAGACCGCGGCCCTCCTGTACGACCGCGGGCGCGTTGAATTGCCGTCGGCGGATGCGGCGATCGCCGGTGCGCCGGTGCCGGCGAGTCCGGACGAGCTGGTCGCTCTGATCGACACGATCCTACGGGGGGCATTCCGTGGCGACTTCGCCGTGGCGCTCGACCGCGCCGCGGCCTTCTGCCGAGTGCAGGCCTCCGGGGCGACGCACACGGCTGACGACTACGAACCGACCGAGCCCGCACGATCCAGCGAACTGACCACGCGAGCGTTGCGACTGAGCAGTTACGGACAGGATCTGGCCGCAGCCGCCGTGCTGTGGCGGATGGATGCGCTCGCCTGACGAGCATCGGGTGGCCCGATGGGAAGGCGATCCGGATGAGCGAAACCGCTCCGGGCAAGAATAGACCGGGCCGCAAGAACGCCTCTCGGCGGAAGGCCGCTCGCAGCGGCAAAAATTGGAGCCCGGGGTTATGCGGCCCGGCCACTCCATTGTAACGCGATGCGGCGGACGGTATTCCCGCCCTCTAGGCTCGAATCATGACCGGGCGCTTCGCACTCATGATCGATCCCGTCGCCGCCGACGAACAGCGCAGCGACTTCTCCGAGACCTTCACGCAGGTGGACGCCGCCGCCCCCGCGCTCAGTGTGGGGGAGCTGAGCACACAGCGCGGTGACGGGGTGTTCGAGTCGATCGGCGTGATCGACGGGCACGCGCAGGAGGTCGTCCCGCACCTGGAACGCCTCGCCCACTCGGCACGGCTGTGCGACCTTCCGGTCCCGAATCTCATGCAATGGCGGCAGGCGGTCGATCAGGCGGCTGCACAGCTCGGAGCGGGCGAGTCCGTCATCAAGCTCATCCTCAGCCGCGGAGTCGAGCACGGGCCCACTCCGACGGCATGGGTGACCGCGGCTCCGGCCTCCGATTTCTCCGCCGTGCGAGAGCATGGTGTGCGCGTCGTGACGCTCGACCGCGGGTACGACCTGGGTGCAGCGGAGCGGGCTCCGTGGCTGCTGCTGGGAGCGAAGACGCTGTCGTACGCCGTGAACATGGCGGCCCTGCGCGAGGCGCACCGGCGTGGTGCGGACGATGCGATCTTCCTCTCGAGCGACGGCTTCGTGCTGGAGGCTCCGACGGCTTCCCTGATCCTCCGCTTCGGCGACCGTTTCGTGACGCCGGCTCCGACGGGTGGCATCCTGCACGGTACGACGCAGCTCAGCGTGTACGAGCACCTCGCCGCCCAGGGTTTCGACGTCGGGTACGACCGCATCCCGGCAACCGACCTTCCGCAGGCGGACGCCGCGTGGCTCGTGTCGAGCGTGCGCCTCGCCGCGGCGATCACCGCCGTCGATGGCGTCTCCCTTCCGGTCGACCGCACGCTCACGGCCGCGCTGAACCGCTACCTGCTCTCGCCGCGCGACTGATCCCACCTCACCCGCCCTCCCACGCACGCCCGCCTCGAGCCCATGCTCCGCTGCGGCTCGCGCACATCGGATCGTGCCTCCGTGAGAGGCCGCATGCACCCAGGCCTCCGCGGTGTCGGGGAGCGCATAGACGCCCTGGCGAGGTCGCAGCGCTTCGCCGGAACGCACCGCACGAACGACGCGACGGCGTGTCAACAGGTGACACGCCGTCGGCGACTCAAGTGATCTGGGTTTTGGCGAAGAAGCAGCAGGGGTGCAGCAGCAGGGACCCAGCGCTCAACCGAAGCGGCCGGAGACGTAGTCCTCGGTGGCCTGCACCGACGGTGTCGTGAAGATCGAGGTCGTGTCGTCGTATTCGATCAGCTTTCCGGGCTTGCCGGTGCCCGCGATGTTGAAGAACGCGGTCTTGTCCGACACGCGGCTCGCCTGCTGCATGTTGTGCGTCACGATCACGATCGTGAACTCGTTCTTCAGCTCGCCGATCAGCTCCTCGATCGCGTACGTCGAGATGGGGTCGAGAGCCGAGCAGGGCTCGTCCATCAGCAGCACCTGCGGCGAGACGGCGATCGCACGGGCGATGCACAGACGCTGCTGCTGACCGCCGGAGAGGCCGGAACCGGGCTTGTCGAGGCGGTCCTTGACCTCGTTCCACAGATTCGCACCGGTGAGCGACTTCTCGACCAGGGCATCCTGATCGCTCTTCGACATGCGGCTGTTGTTGAGCTTCACGCCGGCGAGGACGTTCTCCTTGATCGACATCGTGGGGAACGGATTCGGACGCTGGAAGACCATGCCCACCTGGCGCCGGACGAGCACCGGGTCGATGCCGGGGCCGTAGAGGTCCTTGCCGTCGAGCAGCACCTCGCCCTCGACGCGGGCACCGGGGATGACCTCGTGCATGCGGTTGAGCGTGCGCAGGAAGGTGGACTTGCCGCAGCCGGAGGGGCCGATGAACGCGGTGACGCTGCGCGGCTGGATGTCGAGGGAGACGCCCTCCACGGCGAGGAAGTCGCCGTAGTAGACGTTCAGGTCGTTGACTTCAATGCTCTTGGACACTGCAGTTCCTTGCTTGTCGGGTCGAGGCTCAGCGGCCGGTCTTGGGTGCGAAGATCTTCGCGACGAGGCGCGCGATCAGGTTGAGCAGCATGACGATGATGATGAGCGTCAGGGCTGCGGCCCAGGCCCGCTCCACGTATGCCTCAGCGGGGATGCCCTGGTACGCGTACTGCGAGTACGTGAACACCGGGAGCGTCTGCATGCGTCCGCTGAACAGGTTGTAGTTCATCGCGTCGGTGAAGCCGGCCGTCAGCAGCAGGGGCGCGGTCTCTCCGATCACGCGCGAGATGGCGAGCATGACACCCGTGGTGATGCCGGCGATCGAGGTCGGGAGGACCACCTTGACGATCGTGAGCCATTTCGGCACCCCGAGCGCGTACGACGCTTCGCGCAGCTCGTTCGGCACCAGTCGCAGCATCTCCTCGGTGGAGCGCACGACGACGGGGATCATGAGCACGGCCAACGCGACCGAGCCCGCGATGCCCATGCGCACGCCGGGTCCGAAGATCAGCGCGAAGACGGCGTAGGCGAACAGACCGGCGACGATCGACGGGATTCCCGTCATGACATCGACGAGGAAGGTGATGGTGCGGGCCATCCGGCCGCCCTTGCCGTATTCGACGAGGTAGACGGCCGTCATCAGACCGATCGGGATCGAGATGATCGCGGCGGCGAGGGTGACCAGGAGCGTGCCGATGATGGCGTGCAGGGCGCCGCCGCCTTCACCGAGCACTCCGCGCATCGATGACGAGAAGAACAGTCCGTCGAAACGGGCGACGCCGTTGGCGACCACGGTGATCGCGACGGACACCAGCGGCACCATCGCGATGGCGAACGCCGAGGTCACGATTCCGGTGATCAGGCGGTCCAGCGCCTTCCTGGAGCCTTCGATGATGCGCGACATCACGTAGATGAGCACCAGGTAGATGACCGCGCCGAGAACGACGGAGCCGGCGATGTTGAGGTCGGATCCGCTGGCGAGGGCCTCGAGAGCGAAGGGCGTGAAGCCGATGAGGAGGGAGAGGGCGAGGAGCGCCCACGGCGACCAGCGGGGGAGGTGTCCCGAGCTGAGCGACAGCTGGGTGGGGGCCGCGCTCGCCGTGCGAGACGATTCAGGGGCGGTAACGGTCATGTCAGTTCGCTCCCGAGAATTCCTTGCGGCGGTTCACGAACCAGCGTGCGAGAGCGTTCACCGCGAACGTCACGACGAACAGGATCAGACCGGTCGCGATGAGGATGTTGATGTTGACCTGGTACGCCTCGGGGAACGTCAGCGCGATGTTCGCTGCGATCGTGGAGGGGTTCGTGGAGGTGAGCAGTTCGAAGGTGACGGCCTTGCTCACCGAGAGCACCATCGCGACGGCCATGGTCTCGCCGAGCGCACGGCCGAGGCCGAGCATGGAGGCGGAGACGATGCCGGAACGGCCGAAGGGAAGAACGGCCATCCGCACCATCTCCCAGCGGGTGGCGCCGAGGGCGAGGGCGGCCTCCTCGTGAAGGCGAGGGGTCTGCAGGAAGATCTCGCGGCAGATGGCCGTGATGATCGGGACGACCATGACGGCGAGCACCATCGCGGCGGTCAGGATCGTCCGTCCGGTGGGGGAGACGACGCCGTCGAAGAACGGGATCCAGGAGGCGTTCGTGTTCAGCCAGACGTAGATGGGCTGCACAGCGGGAGCCAGGACGAGGATTCCCCAGAGGCCGAACACGACCGAGGGGACGGCGGCCAGCAGGTCGACCACGTAGCCCAGGCCCTGAGCGAGCCGCCGCGGTGCGTAGTGCGTGATGAACAGGGCGACGCCGAGCGAGAGCGGCACGGCGAGCAGGAGGGCCAGGAAGGCGGCCCAGACCGTGCCGAACAGGAGTGGGCCGACGTAGTCCCAGAAGTTCGTCTTGAGGAGCGAGGCATCCTCGGCTGTCGCGGTGAAGGCCGGAATGGACTGCACGATGAGGAAGATCGCGACCGCGGCCAGCGTGATCATGATCATGGATCCGGCGGCGACCGCCGTTCCGGAGAACCAGAGGTCACCGGCGCGCTTCTTCGCGACGATGCGCGTCGACGCCGGCGAGGTCGTGGCTGTCATGGGAGCTGCTTCCTGCTCAGTGGAGATCGGGTGTCTGACGCGAGCAGACGGTCTCCGGGATGCCGCGCGGCATCCCGGAGACCGTCACTGGCTCACTTGATGAGGTCGATCGCAGCCTGAGCCTGCGTGCGCAGGTCGTCCGAGATCGGGGCGCTGCCGGCGTTGGTCGCGGCGGCGTCCTGGCCCTCGGCGCTGATCGCGGTGGTGAAGAACGCCTTGGTCAGCGCGGCGACGTTCTCGTCCTCGTACTCGGCGCAGCCGATGAGGTAGCTGACGAGGAGCACGGGGTACGCGCCGTCGGCGGTGGTGGTGCGGTCGATCGCGAAGGCGAGGTCGCCGTCGGTGCGGCCTTCCTCGATCTTCGAGGCGTCGAGCGTGGCGGCGGCACCTTCGGCCGAGTGCGGCACGAACTTGTCGCCGACCTTGACGTTGACCGACGCGAAGTCGGCGGCCTGCGAGGAGTCGATGTAGCCGATGAGGCCCTGTCCACCCTTGACGGCGTTGGCGACGCCCGAGGTCTTCTCGGCGGACTCTCCGGCGAGGTCGGCCGGCCACTCCTCGACGCTGCCCGCGGTCCACACGTCGCCGGCGGTCTGCGCCAGGTAGTCGGTGAAGTTGCCCGTGGTGCCCGACTTGTCGGAGCGGTGGACGGGCGTGATGGCGAGATCGGGGAGCTTGGCGTCGGGGTTGTCCTTGGCGATCGCCGGGTCGTTCCAGTTGGTGATCTTGCCGGCGAAGATCGACGCGATGGTCTCGGGGTCGAGGTTCAGCTCGTCCACGCCGTCGAGCGAGAAGACGATGGCGATCGGCGAGATGTATGCGGGGATCTCGATGAGGTCGGAGCCGTCGACGCACGCGCCGAAGCCGCCGGCCGAGATCTCGTCGGTCTTGAACGCGCGGTCCGAGCCGGCGAAGTTGACCGCGCCCTGCTGGAAGGACTCGCGGCCACCGCCCGAGCCCTGCGGGTCGTACTCGACCTGGGCGTCGGGGTTGGTCTTCTGGAACTCGGCGGTCCATGCCTGGATGGCGACCTGCTGCGAGGAGGCGCCCGCGCCGACCAGGGAACCGCTGACGGCGGCGGTGCTGGAGGTGGGCTCGTCGGTGGAACCGGTGCCTGCTTCGTTCGCGGCACAGCCGGCGAGTGCGAGGGCGGCGACGGCGCCGATGGCGCCGATTCGTGCGATTCGGGAGATCTTCACTGTGGATCCTTCGATCTGGAATGGGTGGGGCCCGGTGCAGGGCACACAGTGACGCTATGGGCGACGGTTAACGAGACTCTCCCGAGCAGGTGAACGGCAGGTGAACGACGGGCGACTCTCTGGGGTGCTCCCGCGAGAAATCAGGGGACGTCAGACCTTGGGGATGTGCGTCTCGATCGCGATGATCCCGGATCCGGGGTTCGTGGCCGACAGATGCACGACCGAGAACGCGGCCGGCTCGAGGTCTGCGGCACTGCTGAGATACGACCCCTGGATGGTGCCTGTGGCCAGGGCGATCTCGGAGAGCAGACCCGGAAGCACCGGCCCGTGGCTGCACAGCACTGCAGGCTTGCCGGCGCGGATGCGGCGACCGATGACCGCGCGCAGATCGGACTCGCCGTCCTCCCAAGCGTCCTGGCTGATCTTCTCCGTCTTCACGGGCTTGCGATCGAGTGCGCGAGCGAGAGGAGTGATCGTCTCCACGCACCGCACCGCGTCGCTCGTCACGATCCTGCGCACGCCGAAAGCGCGCAGCGGTCCCACGATCGACTTCGCCTGCTTCCGTCCGCGGTCGGTGAGTGGCCGTGAGGCATCCGACCCGTCCCACTCCGAGCGGGGCGTCGCCTTCGCATGCCGCAGGGCGATCACCGGGAAGGTGCGCAGCACACCGTCGTCGACGAGGTTGGAGAAGAAGTCGAGGATCTCGAGGTCGACGGGGTAGCTCAGGCGCGCTCTCGCCTTCTTCACGCTCACCCACTCGAGCGCAGCGATCTCCCGGTTGGGAACGAACGTCGACTCCCGGATCGCGGCGTCGGTCGCCTCTGCGGCCCAGTAGTGCACGACCTTCTGCTTCTGCGACGCCAGGTGATAGCGGCTCACACCGACCGAGACCCCGAGCGAGACCCGGATGCCGGTCTCCTCCTGCACCTCGCGCACGGCTGTCTCGGCGAGCATCTCCCCAGGATCGACCTTGCCCTTGGGAAGCGTGATGTCGCGGTACTTGGTGCGGTGGATCAGCAGGATGCGCAGCTTGCCCTCGACGAGGCGCCACACCACGGCTCCCGCCGCGTACACGGCCTTGTCCGTCCACTTCGAGTTCGTCGTGGTGCCGACCGGGAGCTGCAGTTGCCGCGTGTTCATCGGACCGCCCGCGCGCGACGGCGCCGCTGGATCAAGCCCATGGTCTTATCCTGCAGGTCGATCAGGGGCTTGCCCTCCGCGTCGACGGCGTGGCGCTCCCAGACCCCTCCTGCACCGAGATGCCACGAGGTCGTGCCGGCATCCATCGCCAGGTCGAAGAACGTTCCGAGTTCCTTGAGGTGGGCGGGGTCGGTGACGCGCACCAGGGCCTCCACGCGGCGGTCGAGGTTGCGGTGCATCATGTCGGCACTGCCGATGTACACCTGAGGATCGCCGCCGTTCTCGAAGGCGAAGATGCGCGAGTGCTCCAGGTATCGACCGAGGATGCTGCGCACCGTGATGTTGTCGCTGATCCCGTCGAGGTCGGTGCGGAGACTGCAGATACCGCGCACCCAGACGTCGACCTTCACACCCGCCGCGCTCGCACGGTAGAGCGCGTCGATGATCTCCTCGTCCACCATCGAGTTCACCTTGATGCGGATGTGCGCGGGAATCCCCGCCTCGGCGTTCTTCCGCTCGGCATCGATCTGGCGGACCAGGCCCTTGCGCAGGTGCAGGGGCGCGACCAGGAGGCGCTTGAACTTCTTCTCGATCGCGTAGCCGCTGAGCTCGTTGAAGAGTCGTGTCAGGTCCTTGCCGACCTGCGCGTCGGCGGTGAACAACCCGAAGTCCTCGTAGATACGGCTGGTCTTCGGGTTGTAGTTTCCGGTGCCGACATGGGAGTAGTGCTGCAGCTTGCCGTCTTCCTCGCGGATGACGAGCGCGAGTTTGCAGTGGGTCTTGAGCCCGACGAGGCCGTAGACCACGTGCACGCCGGCCTTCTCGAGCTTGCGCGCCCAGACGATGTTGTTCGCCTCGTCGAAGCGGGCCTTCACCTCGACGAGGGCCAGCACCTGCTTGCCCGCCTCCGCCGCGTCGATGAGCGCCTGCACGATGGGGCTGTCGCCGGAGGTGCGGTAGAGGGTCTGCTTGATGGCGAGCACGTGCGGGTCACGGGCCGCCTGCTCGAGGAACGCCTGCACGCTCGTGGTGAACGACTCGTACGGGTGGTGCACCAGCACGTCCGACTTGCGGATCGCCTTGAAGATGTCCGCCCGGTTGCTCGATCCCGCGGGCTGGAAGGCCACGGCGGTGGTCGGCAGGTGCGGCGGATACCGCAGGTCGGGGCGATCGATGCGGGACAGGTCGAACAGACCGCGCAGGTCGAGCGGCCCGGGAAGCCGGTAGACCTCGAGGTCGGTGATGTCGAGTTCGCGGACCAGCAGGTCCATCGTGACATCATCCATGTCGTCGGTGATCTCGAGACGGATCGGCGGACCGAAACGTCGACGCAGCAGCTCGGCCTCGAGTGCCTGGATGAGGTTCTCGCTCTCGTCCTCCTCGATCTCCACGTCCTCGTTGCGCGTCAGACGGAACGCGTGGTGGTCGAGCACCTCCATGCCGGGGAACAGATCGCCCAGATGATTGGCGATGAGCTCCTCCAAGCGCAGGAAGCGCTTGATCTCGCCGCCTCCCGGAACCTCGACGAAGCGCGGGAGCATGGGGGGCACCTTGAGCCGAGCGAACTCCTGCCGTCCGGTGCGGGCGTTGCGGATGCGGATCGCGAGGTTCAGCGACAGCCCCGAGATGTAGGGGAACGGATGCGCCGGATCCACGGCGAGCGGCATCAGCACAGGGAAGACCTGGGCTCCGAAGTACTCCGACAGCGCGGAGCGCTCGCCGTCCGTGAGCTCGGACCACTCGGTGATCTCCACGCCGGATTCGGCCAGAGCCGGACGCACGAGCGAGGTCCAGGCATCCGCGTGCCGCAGCTGCAGGGCATGCGCCTCGCGCGAGATGTCGGCGAGCGCGTCGACGGGGGAGCGGCCGATGTTCGTGGGCACCGCGAGACCGGTCATGATGCGGCGCTTGAGGCCCGCGACGCGCACCATGAAGAACTCGTCGAGGTTGCTCGCGAAGATCGCCAGGAAGTTGGCACGTTCGAGTTCGGGAAGCGAGGGATCCTCGGCGAGCTCGAGCACGCGCTGGTTGAAGGCGAGCCAGCTGAGCTCGCGATCCAGGTAGCGGTGGTCCGGGAGCTGGGAGTCGTAGGACTCGATGGCGTCGAAGTCGTCGTCTTCGGCGTCACCCAGCCCGGCGTCGGCGAGTGCGGGATCGATCATGGGGTACATCTAAGCACCGAGAGGTGACGCCCGTGTGAACGGAGTCGATCGTCAGCCCGCGCTGGCGAGGCCCTCATCCTCGTTGACGTTGAAGCGGTAGCCGACGTTGCGCACGGTGCCGATGATCTGCTCCTGGTCGCCGAGCTTCGCCCTGAGCCGTCGCACATGCACGTCGACCGTGCGGGTGCCCCCGAAATAGTCGTACCCCCAGACCTCGCTGAGCAACTGCTCGCGGGTGAACACGCGAGCGGGGTGCGTCGCCAGGAAGTGCAGAAGCTGGAACTCCTTGTAGGTGAGATCCAGAGGCCTGCCGCGCAGTTTGGCGGAGTAGGACTGCTCATCGATCGTGACGCCGGATGCCTGCACGCGCGCGGGCTCGGCGACCTCGTCGCGTCGGGCGAGGGCGAGACGGAGTCGGGCGTCGATCTCCGCGGGCCCCGCCGTGGAGAGCAGGACATCGTCGATGCCCCAGTCTCCCGACAGCGCGCTCATCCCGCCTTCCGTGACGACGAGGAGCAGCGGCGCATCCTGCCCGGCGGTTCGCAGCAGGCGGCACAGCGACTTCGCGGCGACCAGGTCGTGACGGCCATCGACGATCACGACGTCGTACTCGGGGGCGTTGACCAGTTGCGAGGGCTCTGCGGGTATCTGGCGCGCGCGGTGGCTCAGCAGCTCGAGCGCGGGGAGCACCTGCTCGGAGAGCGGAGCGTTGGTCAGAACCAGCACCTGGGCCACGCGCACTCCTCACAGACGCGGATCGACGTCGTGCCGCCATGATACCGGGAGCGATGCGCAACAATGGAGACATGACGGATCCCGCACTCGCACCGCGCAACGCGTTCGTCGGTGTGCTCGTCGTCTGGGCCACCGCGTTCCTCGCCACCGTCGCCATCGGCATCTTCGTGCCGGAGGAATGGCGCGTGTCCTGGCTGCTGGTCGGGTTCGGCGGCGTCGTGCTCCAGTCCTTCGCCGTGCAGCTCTGGTACGGGCGCACGCAGGGTTTCATCTTCCGGGTGGCGGGGAGCGTGATCGGCGGTCTGCTGCTGATGGGCATCATCTCGGTCGGATTCGGTCTCGCAGCGCTGATCCCGTCCTGACACCGGCGCGGCGCGGTAAGGTGGAGCACATGGACCTCATGGCGCTCGAAATCTTCTTCATCGGCCTGCTGGGCCTCGCGAGCCTCGCTATCGTCTTCGTCTCGGCAGTGGTGCTGCGCAACCTCTTCCGCGGCCAGCGCTGACGCGACGATGCTCGAACTGCCCGTCGACCTTCCGGCCGATCTCGTCCCGTTCGCGTGGCTGATCGGCGTCTGGGAGGGAACAGGTGTCATCGACTACCCGGTGGGCGAAGATCGCCTGCAGGGCGAGTTCACGCACCGGGTCAGCTTCAGCCATGACGGGGGTCCGTTCCTGAACTACTCCGGCACGGCCACGTTCCTCACGGAAGAGGGCGCCCCCGCCGCGGCGTTGCTGGCCGAGACAGGCTTCTGGCGTCTGGCGCGCCCGGCCACGGCCGCGGATCCCGGTCCCGCGCTGCTGCCTCCGACCGCGCCCGCCGTCGCACGCACGGTCGACGACGTGGAGGAGCTGCGCGCGCCGAGCGGCGGATTCCCCATCGAGGTCTCGCTCGCGCACGCCGACGGCGCCCTCGAGTTGTACATCGGCGAGATCAACGGTCCGCGCATCGACATCGGCTCGGACGCCGTCGTGCGCAGTGCCGGTGCGAAGGTGCACACGGCGTCTTCGCGCATGTACGGCCTCGTCGACGGTCACCTGCTGTGGGCCTGGGACATCGCCGCCCTCGGCACCCCGCTGCGCTCCCATGCGTCGGCTCGACTGGCCAAGGTCTGAGATGTCCGTCTTCGGCGGGATCGACGGTGCCGTCGCCGACGGCGATCTGATCGCGCACTTCGGCGATGCGTTCCGTGAGCAGCGGCGTCTCGCCGACGGCGCGGCCCTCGCGCCCCTCGGCGACCGCACCGTGATCGAGGTCGCGGGTCCCGAACGGCTGAGCTGGCTCGATTCGATCACCTCGCAGGCCGTCGGACGGCTCGCCCCCGGAGAAAGCACCGAGCTTCTGGTTCTCGACCCGCAGGGCCGGGTGGAACACGCGGCCGGCGTCATCGACGACGGTGCATCCACATGGCTCATCGCGGATGCGGGAGACGCCGAGGCGCTCGCCGGCTGGCTGACGCGCATGAAGTTCCGCACCCAGGCCACCGTCGACATCCGCGCCGACCTCGTGCCGGTCGGGTTCATCGACGGCGGTGTCGTCGCTGCGGCGGCCACCGCCGCCGCAGCCTCGCCGCACGGCATCGCTCTCGTCTGGGCCGACCCGTGGCAGCGGATCAGCGTCGGCGGACACCAGTACTCCGAGGTCATCGAGCATCCGGCGGCCGACTATGCGTGGCGGGTGGCGATCCTGTCCGCGGACGGGGCTGAGGCCCTCGCCGCGTCCCTCGATCGGGAGGCGCTCGCCGGTCTCCTCGCTGCCGAGGCACTGCGCGTGGCTGCCTGGCGCCCGCGCTGGACGACAGAGGTCGACGAGCGTTCGTTGCCGCACGAGTCCGACTGGATCCGCAGCGCGGTGCACCTGAACAAGGGCTGCTACCGCGGACAGGAGACGGTCGCGAAGGTGCACAATCTCGGTCACCCGCCCCGCCGTCTGGCCGCCCTCCACCTCGATGGCAGCGATGCGGTGCTTCCCGAGCCGGGCGCGCCGGTGTACGCCGGCGACGACGAGGTCGGGCACCTGACCTCGGTCGCGCGTCACCACGAAGACGGTCCCATCGCTCTCGCGATCCTGTCGCGGCGCGCGCCAGTCGGGGATCTGGTGGTGCGCGCGGAGGGCATCGACATCGCCGCCTCCCAGCAGGTGATCGTGCCGGCCGATGCGGGGGCCACCGCAGACATCCCGCGCCTCACCCGTCTGTCTCGCCGACCCACGGCACCGGACCCGCGCGATTCCGTCTCCGGCGCCGGAAGCTGAACTCAGGCGGGGAGCGGAGCGACCGCGGACCAGGGCAGCGTGAGCTCGCCCAGGCGCCACCGAGTGCGTCCGCCGAGCACAGGCCATCCCTGGTCCCGGAGTGCGCCCACGGCGGCGAGGAAGCGCTGCGTGGCGCCGAACGTCGAAAGCGGAGCCGCACGGTCCCACCCCCGATCGAGATCGCCGAGCAGGGAATGGATGCGCTCGCCCGGGACGTTGCGGTGGATCAGCGCCTTCGGCAGACGCTCGGCGACGATGCTCGGGCGCTCCAGATCGGCGAGACGCAGGGAGATCGTGAAGCGTAGCGGCGCAGCGTGCGCATCCACGTCGATCCAGCTCGACACCCGGCCGATCTCGTCACAGGTCCCCTCGAACAGCAGGCCGTCAGGGGCCAGGCGGGAAGCCATCAGGGACCAGGCATCCGCGACGTCCTGCTCGTCGTACTGCCGCAGCACGTTCATGGCGCGGATCACCGCGGCCGTGCGTCCCTCGGGGAGCGGAACCTCGAAGCCGCCGCGCGCGAAGGAGACGGGCAGATCGGGAGCGAACGGCGTTCGCCCCGCACGCACCTCGGCGAACTGGGAGTCGGCGGTCGCGACGCGCGCGGGGTCGATCTCCAGGCCGCGCACCTCGACGTCGTCGCGCGCCCGGACCAGGCGGGTCGCGAGCTCGAAGGCGGTGACGCCGCTGGCGCCGTAGCCGAGGTCGACGACCAGCGGATCGGATGCCCGCCGCAACGCGGCGCTCGCCGCGATCCAGCGATCGTTGCGTCGCAGTCGGTTGGTCCCCGTGGTGCCGCGGGTCGGCCGACCGAGGGGAGATGACGCCATGTCTCCATCCTCCCAGCATCCGAATCGGGTGCCGTGCCCCGGGCGGATAAACTGACGGCATGACTGCGACGCGCACCCTCATCCTGCTCCGCCACGGCCGGAGCGAGTGGAACGAACTGAACCTGTTCACCGGTTGGGTGGACGTCCGCCTCAACGCGCAGGGCGAGAAGGAGGCCCGCCGCGGTGGTGAGCTGCTGGCCGAGTCCGGCATCCTCCCCGACGTGCTGCACACCTCGCTGCTGAGCCGCGCCATCCAGACCGCGAACATCGCGCTCGATGCCGCCGACCGGCTGTGGATCCCGGTGACCCGCTCGTGGCGCCTCAACGAGCGCCACTACGGTGCGCTCCAGGGCAAGGACAAGGCGCAGACGCTCGAGGAGTTCGGTCCCGAGCAGTTCCAGCTGTGGCGCCGCTCGTTCGACGTGCCGCCGCCCGTGCTCGACGACGAGAGCGAGTTCAGCCAGGTGAACGACGTCCGCTACGCGGGGATCGATGGCGAAGTGCCGCGCACCGAGTCGCTCAAGCTCGTCATCGACCGTCTGCTGCCGTACTGGGAGAGCGCGATCGTCCCCGACCTCGAAGCCGGCAAGACCGTGCTCGTCACAGCGCACGGCAACTCGCTGCGTGGTCTCGTGAAGCACCTCGAGGGCATCAGCGACGACGACATCGCCGAGCTGAACATCCCGACCGGCATCCCGCTGGTCTACGAGCTGGACGAGAACAACGTCCCCACCGGACCCGGCCGTTACCTCGACCCCGAGGCCGCCGCCGCCGGCGCCGCCGCCGTCGCGGCGCAGGGCAAGAAGTAAGAGCTTCCGCTCGGAACGCCGAAGCCCCCGATGCGCACGCATCGGGGGCTTCGGCGTTTCTCGATGTGCGGGTCAGGCGTGGCCGAACTCCTGCTGGCCCAGCTCCTGCTGCTCGACGGCGAGGGGGATGTCCTCCTCCTCGACGGCCCAATCGCCCGTGGCGAGGTAGACGACCTTCTTCGCGACGGCCACCGCGTGGTCCGCGAAGCGCTCGTGGTAGCGGCTGGCGAGCGTGGCATCGACGGTCGCCGTGGCCTCGCCCTTCCAGTTGTCGCTGAGAACCTTCTCGAAGACGGTGGCGTGCAGCTCGTCGACGTCGTCGTCCGCGTTGCGGATGGCGTCGGCGAAGCGCAGGTCCTGGGTGCGCAGCAGCTCGGAGAGCGTGCGGGCGACCTCGACGTCGAGCTCGCCCATCTTCACGAAGGTGCCCTTGAGGCCCTTCGGGATGGCGCGCTCGGGGAAGCGGAGACGGGCGAGCTGGGCGATGTGCTCCGACATGTCGCCCATGCGCTCGAGCGAGGCGCTCACGCGCAGAGCCGTGACCACGATGCGCAGGTCGCGGGCGACCGGCTGCTGGCGGGCGAGGATCTCGATGGCCTGCTCGTCGAGGGCGACGGCCAGCTCGTCGATCTTCGCGTCGTCGGCGATGACCTCCTCGGCCAGGGCCACGTCGCTCGTCGCGAACGCCCTGGTGGCCTTGTCGATCGAGACCGTGACGAGGTCGGCGATCTCGACGAGACGATTCTGAAGGTCCTCGAGGGACTGGTGGAAGACTTCGCGCATGTTGGGGCGCAACCTTTCATTCGGATCTCGGCTGTGTCAGCGCGAGACGGCGGGTCGTCCGCACGAGAGCAGGTCTGTGCTCCCGCACAAGCCCGAAGCGATTGTCTGCTTCGAAGGTTAACGAACGGTGCCCAGCACGTGAATAGTACTTCTCCTGTTCCCGCCAGGGCGCGGAAACCCGCCGGACGGACGGTGAACGCACTCTACGCTTGTGTCATGACCTTGCCGCAGCTCGCGCTGTCTTCGCTCGCCATCGGGCTGGTGATCGGCGTCGGCCTCTCCCTCCTCGTGGTGTGGGCATACCGTGCACGGGCGCGGGTGCAGGAGGAGACGTCGCTGGCGATCCCGGCCGGCATCACCGACGTCCTGCACAGCATGGACGATGCCGCGGCGATCGTCGACACCTCCGGCCTCGTGCTGGCTTCCTCGCAGGCCGCGACGCGTTTCGGCATCGAGGTCGGCTCGACGCTCGACCACCCGGAGCTCCGCCAACTGGTGCGCGGCGTCCGGGAAGCGGGCGGCTCCGTCACCGAGTCGATGCGCATCACACGTGGGGGACTGAGTCTCGACCCCCGTCTGGTCTCGGCCCGTGCCAGCGTGATCGGCACCCGCCTGGTGCTGCTGATCATCCGCGACGTCACCGAGCAGGAACGACTCGACCAGATGCGCCGCGACTTCGTGGCGAACACCAGTCACGAGCTGAAGACCCCCGTGGGCGCCGTGAGCCTTCTCGCCGAGGCCATCGAGTCGGCGGCCGACGATCCCGCGCAGGTGCGCATCTTCGCCGCACGCATCTCCGCCGAGGCCGGAAGACTCGGGCAGCTCACCGGGCGCATCATGAGCCTGTCCCGGCTGCAGGCCGAGGACGGCCTGACGAAGGTCGGTCCCGTCGCGATCGACGAGGTGATCGCCTCCTCGATCGAGGCCCATGTCGTGCAGGCGGATTCCGCCGGCGTCGAGCTCGCCAGAGGCGGGGACCGCGGCGTGTTCGTGCGCGGCGACGCGCAGATCCTGATCGAGGCGGTCGGCAACCTGATCGCCAACGCGATCGTGTACTCGCCCCGCGGCTCCCGCGTCGGAGTCGGCGTGCGGGCGGAGGCGGGCGTGGTCGAGATCGCCGTGTCCGACCAGGGCATCGGTATCGCCGAAGCCGATCGCGAGCGCATCTTCGAACGGTTCTACCGTGCGGATGAAGCCCGCTCCCGGCGCACCGGGGGTACCGGTCTCGGGCTCTCCATCGTCAAGCACGCGACGCAGCGGCACGGCGGAGAGGTGCGGCTGTGGTCCCGTCCGGGCCGGGGCTCCACGTTCACGATCCGTCTTCCCCGGATCGAGGCCCTCGACAACCTCGACGCGGGCAAGAAGAGCAAGAAGAAGCGTGCGCGCAAGGCGGCCAAGGCCGCGTCGTCCGCGCGCGTTCGAAACGGAGAGAGAGCATGACCCGAATCCTTCTCGTCGAAGACGAGCCCGACCTCGCCGACCCGCTCGCGTACCTGCTCCGGCGTGAGGGTTACGAGGTGGAGATCGCCGAGGACGGCCCCGGCGCTCTCGCGGCTTTCCGGGAGCGCGGTGCCGACATCGTGCTGCTCGACCTCATGCTTCCGGGGATGCCGGGCACCGAGGTGTGCCGACAGATCCGGTCCACCTCGGCCGTGCCCATCATCATGCTCACAGCGAAGGACTCCGAGGTGGACATCGTCGTGGGCCTCGAGCTCGGCGCCGACGACTACATCACGAAGCCCTACTCGTCCCGCGAGCTGCTCGCACGCATGCGTGCCGTGCTGCGTCGGGTCGTGCAGGCCGAGGGTGAGCTCGACGAGCGCGTGCTCGACGGCGGGCGGGTCTCGCTCGACATCGACCGGCACACCGTCTCCGTCGCCGGCGCGCAGATCAACATGCCGTTGAAGGAGTTCGAGCTGCTCGAGGTCCTGATGCGCAACTCCGGACGCGTCCTGACCCGCGGACAGCTCATCGACCGGGTCTGGGGGAGTGACTACTTCGGCGACACCAAGACCCTCGACGTGCACATCAAGCGCATCCGCTCGCGCATCGAGGAGAACCCGAGCGAGCCGGTCATGCTCGTCACCGTGCGAGGTCTGGGGTATCGCTTCGAAGGCTGATCCTCAGGCGGAACGGAGAAGAGGCCGGCACCCTGCGGGGGTGCCGGCCTCTTCTCGATGCGGTGACGCGTCAGTTCGCGGGCGCCGGAGCTGCCGTGTCGGTCGGCAGGGGTGTCGGGCGAGGGGTCGACTCCTTCTCGGAGGGGACCAGGTCTGCGTAGTACGGGAGAGTGCCGTCGAGTACGGGCACCTCGGTCTTGACGCCGGTGGAGTCTCCGGACTGGAAGTGCATCTCCACCGTGGCGCCGGGCTTGGTGTCGAGGCCGACGATGCGCAGCGGCTCCTCATCCGCGCCCAGGCTCACCGTGCCCCCTGCGGGGACGGTGACGACGAGCGGATCCAGGCCCTCGACGGTGATCGTCAGGGTCGCCTTCTCCTCGGAGGGGTTCACGATGGCGGCGACGAAGTTTCCGGTCGACCCGTCTTCGGTGGCAACCACGAGGGCGTTGCGCACGTCGATCGGGCCGTCGGCGTCGGACACGTTCACTCCGTCGGACGCGGCGTACTCGGTCTTGGTGGACTGCGGGGTGATGAACGTGCACCCGGTCGCACCGAGCAGAACGAGGGCGCTGAGGGCTGCAGACGCAACAAGGCGCGATTTCACGGGTCCTCCTGAGGTCCGGCGGGGATATCCGCATCCATTCTATGCGTAAGTCGTGAGGGCTCCTGCGGCACCGGAGGCGCGAACCTTAGCGCATGACCCCTGTGGTATCCTTGAGGTTGCCGAAAGGACACGTTTTTATGCTTTTTGAGGTTGGCGAGACCGTCGTCTATCCCCACCATGGCGCTGCGACCATCATCGAGGTCAAAGAGCGCATCATCAAGGGTGAGGCGAAGAAATACCTGAAGCTCAACGTCACCCAGGGCGATCTCATCATTGAGGTCCCCGCGGAGAATGTCGACCTGGTCGGCGTTCGTGACGTCATCGGCAAGGAAGGCCTCGATCATGTTTTCGAGGTGCTGCGAGCACCCTTCACAGAAGAGCCCACGAACTGGTCGCGTCGGTACAAGGCGAACCTCGAGAAGCTCGCCTCCGGCGATGTGATCAAGGTGAGCGAAGTCGTTCGCGACCTGTGGCGTCGTGACCAGGACCGCGGACTCTCCGCGGGTGAGAAGCGGATGCTGGCGAAGGCTCGTCAGATCCTCATCTCCGAGCTGGCGCTCGCCGAGAAGACCGACGAGGACAAGGCGGGCGCACTGCTCGACGAGGTCCTCGCGTCCTGAGCTGTTCCACGACGAAAGGCGGGTGCTTCGGCATCCGCCTTTCGTCGTCTTCGCCGGTAACGTGATGCTGTGACCATCCTCCCCGTCCCGCGTACCGCGATCATCGTCGTCGCCGCCGGCTCAGGCACGCGTCTGGGCGCACGCGCCCCGAAGGCCTTCGTCGGTATCGATGCCCGTCCCATCCTTCGCCATGCGCTCGACGGCGTCTTCGCCGCGGCCCCGGCCCAGGTCATCGTGGTCGCCCCGGAAGGGTGGGAGGGCGACGCCGAGACAGAGCTTCGAGAGGCCGCCGGCGAACGGGCCGACCTCGGGCGTGTGGTCGTGGGCGGTGCGACCAGACAGCAGTCGGTCGCGGCGGGTCTCGCCGCGCTCTGGGGTGACGTCGAGACGGTGCTGGTGCACGATGCGGCGCGCGCTCTCACCCCTCCGACGCAGATCGATGCGGTCGCCGCGTCGGTGACGGCAGATGTCGGCGTGATCCCGGCGCTGCCCGTCGTCGACACCCTCAAGAAGGTCGTGGACGGTGTCGTCGTCGCCGCCGTCGACCGTTCCGAACTCGCCGCGGCGCAGACGCCGCAGGGGTTCCCGAGGACGCTGCTCGAGTCCGCGTACGCCGCGGCACGCGACGGTGGCACCGAGTACACCGACGATGCGGCGCTGTTCGCTGCGGCGGGTCATCCCGTGCGCTACATCGGGGGCTCCGAGCGGGCTTTCAAGATCACCACGCCGGCCGACCTCGAGCGTGCCCGGCATCTGCTCGGCACGAGAGCCGCGGCATCCGGCATCCCCCGCGTGGGCATCGGGACGGATGTCCACGCTTTCGGCGGCGAAGGGAACCTGTGGCTCGCCGGGCTCGAATGGGAGGGGGAGCAGCCGCTGTCCGGTCATTCGGACGGAGACGCCGTCGCTCACGCGATGGTCGACGCGCTCCTCGGGGCCGCGGGTCTCGGCGACATCGGGGAGCACTTCGGCACCTCGCACCCCGAGTACGCCGGCGCGCACGCCGACGTCTTCCTCGCCCGCACCCGCGAGCTCCTTGCTGGAGCCGGATTCGACATCGGCAACGTCTCGGTGCAGTTCCAGGGCAATCGGCCGCGTTTCAGCCCTCGACGGGCAGAGGCCGAGGGCGTTCTGTCCGCTGTCCTCGGTGCCCCGGTGACGGTGACCGCGACGACGACGGACGGGCTCGGATTCCCCGGGCGGGGCGAGGGCATCGCGGTGACGGCCATCGCGTCGGTGATCCCCACCGGTCCCAGAGAAGGCTGACGATCAGGGGAGGAGGCCTCCCGGTCGGTCGCCGAACGTCATATCGGACGGCGAATAACGCTGCGGGGGCTGGCGCTCAGCGGTCGCCGAGTAGGCTTGAGCGGTGACAGTCCGCCTCTACGACACCCGCGCGCAGCAGCTGCGCGACTTCGTGCCTCTCGATCCCGAGAACATCACGATGTACGTGTGTGGACCCACGGTGCAGTCGGGGCCCCACATCGGGCACGTCCGGGCCGCTCTGAGCTTCGATCTGCTGCGCCGCTGGCTGGAGTACCGCCACGGTCGGGTCACGTTCGTGCGCAACGTCACCGACATCGACGACAAGGTGCTCGCCAACGCGACGGACTCCGAGCCGTGGTGGGCATTGGCGTACCGGATGGAGCAGGAGTTCACCGCGGCGTATGCGGGTGTCGGCATCCTGCCGCCGACCTACGAGCCTCGGGCCACGGCGTCCGTGCCGCAGATGCAGGAACTCATCGCGGTGCTGATCGAACGCGGCCACGCCTACCCGGCGCCCGACAGCTCCGGCGACGTGTACTTCGACGTGCGCTCCTGGGCGGAGTACGGATCGCTCACCCATCAGTCCCTCGACGCCATGGAGGCCGCAGAGGATGCGGACCCTCGGGGCAAGCGCAACCCGCAGGACTTCGCGCTCTGGAAGGGCAGCAAGCCCGAAGAGCCGGCCGATGCGACCTGGGCGTCGCCGTGGGGATCCGGGCGGCCCGGATGGCACATCGAATGCTCCGCGATGTCGAAGCGCTATCTCGGCGCCGAGTTCGACATCCATGGGGGAGGGCTCGACCTGCGCTTCCCGCACCACGAGAACGAGCTCGCGCAGTCGACGGCAGCAGGTGACGGCTTCGCGCGCTACTGGGTGCACAACGGGCTCGTGACCGTCGACGGCCAGAAGATGTCGAAGTCGTTGGGGAACTTCACGTTGGCGGCCGATGTGCTGGCCGCGCACGATCCACTGGTGGTGCGGTACGCACTCGCCGCCGCCCACTACCGGTCGAGCCTCGACCTCGGCGACTCGTCGTGGGCCGAGGCCGAGGCGGCTCTCAACCGGATCGGCACGTTCCAGCAACGTGCCGCACGTGTTGCCGGAGGGGGCATCGGGTTCCTCCTGTCGCAGAGCCTCCCCGCCGCGTTCGCAGAGGCGATGGATGATGACCTCGGCGTGCCCCAGGCGCTCGCGGTGCTGCACGAGACGGTGCGTGCGGGAAACGCAGCGCTGGACGCGGGGGAGGACACCGCCGCGCTCGACGCGCTGCGTGCCGTGCTGGCGATGACTTCCGTCCTCGGCCTCACACGGACAACCGGGGCGAAGGCCGACGCCTCGCAATCCGCTCTGGACGCCCTCGTCCAGACGATGATCACCCAGCGCGCTCAGGCACGCGCTGACAAGGACTGGGCGGCGGCGGATCGCATCCGAGATGCGATCGCCGCCGCAGGAATCACGCTGGAGGACACTCCGGCCGGAACTCATTGGAGTATCGATGGCTAAGCCAGGGCGCCCCGGCGCGAGCAAGGGAAACAAGAAGGGCCCGACCAAGGGCACCGGCGGACTCGGGCGCAAGGCGCTCGAGGGGCGGGGACCGACGCCGAAGGCAGAGGACCGCGCCTGGCACCCGGCGGGCAAGCGCAAGGCCGCAGCCGAGCGCTACGCGGCCGCCACGGGCGGCAAGGGACGCCCCGGCGGCAGTCGGCCGGGCTCCGGTGGCGGGGGGAACCGTGCGCCGAAGGCCAAGGCGGGCGACGACACCGAGAATGTCACGGGTCGCAACTCGGTCCTCGAGGCACTGCGGGCGAAGATTCCGGCGACGGCGTTCTACATCGCGCAGCGCGTCGAGATGGACGACCGCGTGAAGGAGATGCTCTCGATCGCCACGCATCGGGGCATCCCCGTGATGGAGGTCACGCGTCCGGAGCTCGACCGTATGGCCGGGTTCGACGGCGTGCACCAGGGTGTCGCGATCAAGGTGCCGCCGTACGAGTACGCGCACCCGCAGGATCTGCTCGAGCAGGTCATCGACCGCGGAGAGGTCCCCCTGTTCGTCGCCCTCGACGGCATCACCGACCCCCGCAACCTGGGCGCCATCATCCGTTCCACCGCGGCGTTCGGCGGGCAGGGCGTCATCCTTCCCCAGCGTCGCTCGGCCGGCGTCAACTCGGCGGCTTGGAAGACCAGCGCCGGAGCCGTCGCCCGAACCCCCGTGGCGCTGGCGACCAACCTCACCACGCAGCTCAAGGAGTTCAAGAAGCAGGGCGTGTTCGTGCTCGGTCTCGACGGTGACGGCGACGTGTCGCTCCCCGAGCTGCAGCTCGCCGATCGTCCCGTCGTGATCGTGGTCGGCTCGGAGGGCAAGGGACTGTCGCGCCTGGTGTCCGAGACCTGTGACCAGATCGTCTCGATTCCGATCTCCGCGGCCACCGAGTCGCTGAACGCCGGTATCGCGACATCCGTCGCCCTGTACCAGGTCGCGTCGCTCCGCGCCGCGAAGAAGAACTAGACGTCCGAGGGAAGGCTGACCATGGCTCGCATCATCGTGATCGGAGGGACCGGGTACGCCGGTCGCCACATCGTCACGGAGGCGGTGAGTCGTGGCCACGCCGTCATCGCGATCTCGCGTTCGGAACCGACCGATCCGGTGGCCGGAGCCGCCTACCTGCAGGGCTCCGCGCTCGACCTGGCGCCCCTCGCGGACGCGTTCGTCGGTGCGGATGCCGTGGTGTCGGCGCTCTCTCCACGCGGCGACATGGAAGACCGTGCGCTCGAGGCGCTGTCGAACGTCGTCGAGCAGATCGCCGGTACGGCGACCCGTCTCGGCGTGGTCGGCGGTGCCGGAGGAAGCCTGGTGGCGCCCGGAGGCCCGCGTCTGTTCGATCAGGACTTCCCCGAGGAGTACAAGCACGAGGCGCAGGTCGGGATCGACTCGCTCGCGCTCCTCGAGGCGACCGACGCGGGACTGGACTGGTTCTTCATCCATCCGGCTGAGGTGTTCGGTCCTTGGGCGGAGGGCGAGCGTACCGGCCGCTATCGCGACGGGGGCGATGTGATCGTCCGCGATGCCGAAGGCAAGTCGTACATCTCCGGGGCCGATTTCGCCGTCGCCGTGGTCGACGAGATCGAGCAGGGCAACCACCACCGCGAGCGTTTCACCGTCGGCTACTGACCCCCACGCTCCGCCCACTCTCTCCCCCCCCCACGCCCGCCGGGCCGCGTCGAGATCACGTGAGCTCGCCGAGCGCACGGCTTGCTGGCGTCAACAGGCGGTGCACTCGAAGACAACCCGTGCACTCGACTACCCCCGCACTCGCCGACAACCCGTGCGCGGGGAGCGGAGGGGCGGTCAGACCAGGTCGCGCCAGTCGACGTCCTCATCCTCGTCGGCCACCGGGGTCACGCCGGTGATGACCGGAAGGCTCATCGTCTCGGTGGGCGGCCCCATGATGGTGGCTTCGTCGCGCCGGTGGCGCAGCACCTCGTTGATGTAGCTGGTGAGCACCTCGGCGAGTGGGATCGAGCGTCCTTCCGCCTGAGACAGGTACCAGCGGTGTTCAAGCACCTGGTGGAACACCTCAGCCGGCTCGAGCTTGGCGCGCAGCTCGTAGGGGATCGCGCGAACGACGGGCTCGAACACGCGGGTGAGCCACTCGTGCGCGTACATCTCTTCGTCCGCCCATTGCTTGGTCGAGCGCGCGCGGAACTCGTCGAGGTCGTTGAGCAGCCGTCGTGCCTGGTTCTCCTCCACGTCGAGCCCCGTGAGACGGATGAGGCGCCGCTGATGATGCCCGGCGTCCACGACCTTCGGCTGGATCTCGACGACGGTGCCGTCCGCGGTGGTCGACATCGACATCTCATCGATGTCGAATCCGAGGGCGTTGAGCCGTTCCACGCGCTCGGTGATGCGCCACGTCTCGGCGGCGGAGAAGGACTCCTGTGCGGTGAGCTCGGCCCAGAGCGAGCGGTAGGACGACACGATGCCGTCGGCGATCGCGACCGCATCCACCCCGTGCTCGAGGCGTCCGCCGGCGGCGAGGTCCATGATCTCGCCGGCGATGTTCGTTCGAGCGAGGTCGAGGTCGTAGGCGCGCTGCCCATCGGTCAGACCCTCCTCATGGAGCTCTCCGGTCTCCGCGTCGACGAGATAGGCGGCGAAGGCCCCGGCATCACGACGGAAGAGGGTGTTCGACAGGGAGACGTCGCCCCAGTAGAAGCCCACGTTGTGGAGGCGCACGAGCAGCAGCGCGAGCGCGTCGACCAGACGGTTGGCGGTGTCCGGGCGCAGGACGCGCGTGAACAGCGCACGGTACGGCATCGAGAAGCGCAGGTGCGAGGTGACCAGTGCCGCGGGGAGGGGATCGCCATGGGCATCGGTGCGCCCCGCGATCACAGCGACCCGGTCGACGCACGGTACGTCGAGCCGGGCGAGGTTGCCCAGCATGTCGTACTCGCGCTGTGCCATCTCGGCAGTGGTCTCCTTGACGGCGACGACGCGACCCGAGAGGTCGGCGAACCGGACGAGGTGGCGGGAGAGCCCCTTGGGGAGCGAGACGATGTGCTCGGACGGCCACTTGGCGAGCGTGGTGGACCAGGGGAGGGCGAGCAGTCCCGGATCGACCTTGCTGGCGGTGATCCGCAGCGAATCCTGCATGATGCTCCTGGTGGCGTACGAAGAGGAAAAAGAGACGCGGCGCAGGCGACCGAGGTCAGCCTGCGCCGCGTCTGTGGATCCGATCAGGCGGAGACGACCGGCTTGTCGTTCAGACGGTCACCCGACTCGATGTCGAACGCGTGCACGTGGCCGGCCGAGGCGGCGAGCGTGACGGTCTCGCCGGCGTTCGGGTGGTTGCGACCGTCGACGCGAGCGACGAGGTCGGCGCGCTTGCCGTTGATCTCGGTGTGACCGTAGAGGTAGCCGTCGGCGCCGAGCTCTTCGACGAGGTCGACCGTGACCGAGAGGCCCTTGCCGTCGGCGGGGCCGACGACGATGTCCTCCGGACGCACGCCGACCGTCACCTGCGAACCGTTGGCGCGACCGACGGTGTCGCGGTCGAGCGGGACGACCTCGGTGCCGAAGCGGATGCCGCCCTCGGCGAGGTCGGCCGAGAACAGGTTCATCGCGGGCGAGCCGATGAAGCCGGCGACGAAGACGTTGTTCGGCTTCTCGTACAGGTCGCGGGGCGAGCCGACCTGCTGGAGCAGACCGTCCTTGAGGACCGCGATGCGGTCGCCCATGGTCAGCGCCTCGGTCTGGTCGTGGGTGACGTAGACCGTGGTGACGCCGAGACGACGCTGCAGCGATGCGATCTGGGTACGGGTCTGGACGCGGAGCTTGGCGTCGAGGTTCGACAGCGGCTCGTCCATGAGGAACACCTGCGGCTGACGCACGATCGCACGGCCCATGGCGACACGCTGACGCTGACCACCGGAGAGGGCCTTCGGCTTGCGGGTCAGGTAGGGCTCGAGGTCGAGGAGCTTCGCGGCCTCGAGCACGCGTGCGGCGCGCTCTTCCTTGCCGACGCCGGCGATCTTGAGCGCGAAGCCCATGTTCTCGGCGACGGTCATGTGCGGGTACAGGGCGTAGTTCTGGAAGACCATCGCGATGTCGCGGTCCTTCGGCGGGACGTCGGTCACGTCGCGGTCGCCGATGAGGATGCGGCCAGCGTTGACCTCTTCGAGGCCGGCGAGCATGCGCAGAGATGTGGACTTACCGCAACCGGAAGGACCGACGAGGACGAGGAACTCTCCGTCACCGACCTCGAGGTTCAGCTTGTCGACGGCCGGACGGGTTCCACCGGGGTACAGGCGGGTGGCTTCGTCGAAAGTCACAGATGCCATTGTGTTTCTCCTTCACCGGCAGGTACGTGCCGGACGATCCGTAGTGATGAAGCGGTGGGGTGAGCCACCGTGACCCGTCTTTGGGTCGAGATCAGTATGACATGAACGGCTGTACCTGGGTATTTCTCAGCCTCACTGGTTAGCATCGATCTCGGCCGCGCCCAGCGGCGATCGTCGCTCAGCGGCGGTCGGGGCCAACCCGGACCCCCGCAGACTCACAAGAGGAACGATGTCGAGCGACGAAACGCCGAACGTCCCCACACCTCGCAATTCTCGCGAGGCCGTGCGGGAGAAGGCTCAGAAAGTGCACGCCCAGCAGTCGAGGGCGCGCCTCATGCGACGGATCATCATCGGCGCCGTCGCCGTCGTCGCGGTGGGGGCGATCGGCACCGCCGTGACCCTTGCGGTGTCCGCTCAGGTGTCGAAGCCGAAGCTCACCCCGACGGGGATGGAGTCGGATGGCGTCGTCGTCACCGACATCACCGCCGTTGCCGGATCCGATGAGGTCCCCGCGACGCCCTCGGCAGAGCCGACCGATGCGGGCGCTTCGACTGAGCCGACCCCCAGCGCGACCTCCTCCGACAAGGTCGACATCCACGTCTACGTCGACTACCTCTCGCCGGACGCCGGAAAGTTCGAGCGGGCAAATGCGCGTCAGCTCGCCGGTTGGATCGAGGAGGGGGCGGTCACCGTCAGCTACCACCCGGTCGCCTTGCTCACCGCGAGCTCGAACGGCACCAAGTACTCGTTGCGTTCCGCCGCGGCCGCCGCGTGCGTCGCCACGCACTCGCCTGCGCAGTTCTACGCCTTCAATCACGACCTGCTCGACGACCAGCCCGAGGTCGGCAGTGACGGGATGTCAGACGAGGACCTGGCGAATCTGGCAGCCGCCGTCGGCACCGACAACACCAAGGCCGTCCGGTCGTGCATCGAGAACGGTGACTTCGTCGGTTGGGCGAAGGAGGCGACCACGCGCGCGCTCGACGGACCGCTCGCCGGATCGAAAGACCTGATGCTCAACACCGCGCCCATGATCGTCGCGAACGGCGAGGCGTACGTCGGTGCGTTCGACGACCCGGCCGAGTTCTCGCAGTTCGTGCTGAGCGTCGCGAGCGATGCCTCCCGTGAGACGCCGTCTCCGACGCCCACGTCGACCACCACGCCCGCCCCGTAGTTCGAACCGGGGTCGATGCCATCGCTAAGCTGATGGATGGCATCCGCCGACTTGGCGCAATTGGTAGCGCACCGTACTTGTAATACGGGGGTTACGGGTTCGAGTCCCGTAGTCGGCTCAAGAAATACCAGTTCAAAACAAAGAAAATCGCCCCGGCTCCTTCGTGGAGTCGGGGCGATTCGTTGTTTATCCATGGTTTTCAGGTGAACAGCTTGGACAGAACAAGTCCGGCCGCGGGGCCGCGGTGCACCTCGCCGGCGTAGTGCAGGCGCGTGGTGCGCTCGTCCTCGTGGCCGAGTTGCTCCTTCGCTGCCTGAATGCCGAGCTCGTCACGCATCACCGTCGCGACGGTCTTCCGGAAGCTCTTCGGCGTCGTGCCCTTCCAAGGCGTATCGCGCAGCGCCTCGCGCCAGGAGGTGCGGTAGTTGTTCGGGTGGCGGAATGTGCCGACGCTCGATGCGAACACGAACGCCGAGTACGACGCGACGCGACGGCGCAGCAGCATGTCGACGACATGGTCGGGCAGCTCCAGCTCGCGATAGCCGGCATCCGACTTCGTGAACTCCTGCACGAAGAACTTGCCATCGCGGTCCTGCGCGATCGTACGGCGGACCGTGACGCGCTTCGCATCGAGGCCGAGCTGATCCCACTGCAGCGGGCCATCAGGACGGCGGTGCAAGTCATCGTCGGCGCCGCAGCCGTCCTCGCGACGATCGTGATCGTCGCGCCACAGATCATCGACGCCGTCGCCGACGTCGTGCCCGGCCCCACCATCGCCTGGGCGACCGCCGCGATCGCGGCCCTCGCCGCGGTCAGCGCTGCAATCGTGCGCGTGATGGCGATCCCCGCTGTCGACGAGTGGCTGCGCAAGTTCGGTGCAGGCTCCGCGCCGGCCGGCGCAGTCGCGTACCGCGGCCAAGACGGCAACTCCACTGGCCTAACCCGCCGGCAGCGGCGCGCGATGCACGACGGCACCGACGATAAGGCGCACCTCCGCTCCGCGATCTCTGACCACAACGATCGCCTCGGGCTCTAAATGAGAGACCCCACCTGGCTTCGGCCGGGTGGGGTCTCTGTGGTTCGAGGACGGTCGGTTACTGGCCTAGGTACCAGCTCTTCCACTGATTGAAGGATCCTTGCGTGAGGAACGCCGCGTTTCCGTGTTGGCCGGCGAGCTGGTTCGCCAGGGCCTGGTCAGTGGTCTCGAGCCAAGCCGCGTTGCCGACTCCGTCACCAGCGAGCGCGAAGGTGGTGACGCCGTTGACGGTCGTGTAGTACAGAGAAGCCATGTTGTTGTTCCTTCGATGGATGTCAAAATCGGGGTTGTCTTCGGGTGTGGGAGTTGTCCCGGTGTAGCTGCCGTTGTACTCCCAATGCCAGTTCTCGATCCGGCTGAAATACCGGCCGGTCCATGACCAGCCGAACGCGAGCGCGTTGGCTTGGAGCCATCGGTGACCAGCGCTCGCGGAGCTGCTGTACACCTCGCCTCCGAAGTCGGCTGCGATCGCCCAACCATGGTTCGAGGTGCCGGGGTATACGGCGAGGTTGCCGCCATTCAGGTAGTCGTTCCATGCTCGCCATTGACCGGCGAGATCGCGATAGCCGTCGTTGAGGATCAGCGTCCTTCCCAATGCGCCCCGATAGGCTGCGCGAAGGGCAACCATTGCGACAGCAGCATCGTTTCGGAAGCGATGGCCGTCGACCGAGGTGAGCTGGTCTAAAGGGATCTGGCCGTTGGCGTACCCTCCCCACGCGGAGGCGGGCTCGGGGTCGAGGACGGACGCCCCGACGAAAGCCGTCGCGGCGACGCCGCCAGCTGCGAGGAGAAGCGAGCGTCGAGTAATCGTTCGACCGCCTCCCTCTAGTTCCGAAGGATTCCTGAAATCGCGTATCAGTGGTGGACTCACGGGTACAACGTATTGAACCTCATGACGAAAGCGCTGTCCCCTCTTTGGCCTACAGACACGTCAGGACTGACCTCGATAGGTTGAGAGACCCCCACCTTGCTTCGGCCGGGTGGGGGTCTTCTGTCGTTTCAGGCCGTGCGCACGGACAGCAGCTGCCAGCCCTCGGGGACCAACGCGATGAGCGCGTCCATGTTCTCCGCTTCGATCTCCCGGAGGCCGTCGCGTCGCTGGAACTTTTCCTCAACGGAGCGCATCGATCGGCTTTCTCCATCGTCGCCATGGCCGACACCAGGTCCCATCCGGCGGGTGCCTGAGCGGTGAGCTACGCGCGCACGTCGGCGAGATCTTCACCCTTGAGCGTCACAGAGTGGGCTTCGACAGGGCGGATGAGTCCGATGAGCATCAGACCAGCCTAGGAGAGTTCGTCATCGGCGAGGGCCACGGCGTTACTCCACACCCAGCATCGGAATGTCTTCTCCTCCGCACGGAACTCGACGCCAGCGGCGAGGCGCGTAGAGCGCACGACCTTCGCATCGACGCGCACCGCTTCGGGGCCGAATCGCACCCACGCCCGCACCCGGCGTTGGAGCGCGTGAGGGTAGATCGTGAGCGGGTGATCGCGGAGCGGGAGCTCGCGGTCGCTGAGCGACTGGAGTGGGTCGTGCTTCGCGGCCTCGAGGATCGATCGTGCCTGCGACTGCATGTCCCGGTACGCGGAGAGCGTCGCCCCAGGGTTCCCCATAGCCGGTGAATCCTTCCTCCGGCCGAGAGGGTTCGATTCTACGTCGCAACCTCCGACGTCGGAGAGGAGGCAGATCCATGGTAGTCGTGGTTTTGGATCTGTACATGCGTGTACATGGTTGTACCGATCCCGCGAAAGCCTGCGGCCGGTGCACGCAAGTACACCTATGAACAGGGGATCTTTCAAACGGGGGTTACGGGTTCGAGTCCCGTAGTCGGCTCCACACACGAAGGCCCGCATCCCATGGAAACAGTCGGGATGCGGGCCTTTGTCCTGTCTAGGCGAGGAGCATCTCGACACTCCACCCGGCGGCAATCAATCCGCCGATGATCCACTTTTTCTTCGCGGGCATCTTCGCCTTCGCGCTGGGTTCCGCCTCGGTCGGCGTTGCGGCCTCACCGGGAACATCTGCCGCCGTCGGGAGTGCATCGCTGGTCACGTTGGCAGGGGCGGGCTCCGGCTCGAGCCAGTGCATACCGTCCCAGTAGCGCAGCTCGTTGTCGGCGTGCGGTGCCGGGTACCAACCGGCGGCGGGCGTGGCGTCTGACATGAGGGTTCCTCTCGGCTGCGATCGGCCACCCAGAAGACTCACAGGCCGAATGATCCGAATGCTGTCGGCAGTTCGGACATTCAGCGGAGGAATCAGGTCGGATAGCGCGGAAGGAGAGCAGATGAGACCGATGAACATCAGGCCAGCCCAGGACAGCCCCTCACGGCTCGAGTGCACTTGATCGCAAAAAGATCCCCGCCTAGCTTGGCGGGGATCTTCTGTCGTTTCAGCGTGTCACGCTGTTGACGCTGCGTACCTACTCGGGGGCGCCGATGTAGCGCGAGAGGTAGATGAAGGTGTCCCACGTCACGCCGGGCACTGTGGACAGCTCAGGAAGCGCCATCACATCGGTCGCACCGGCGTTGCGAAGGAAAGCGATCTGATCACGGAAGAGGTTGTACTCCTGCGGTGTCCCGAAGTTCGTCTTTCCTCCAGGCCGGAGGTGCACGACGATTCCGTTCGGGGCCTTGACGATTGCTTCCACGTTGTTCTCCGTTGCTGATGTCTCGGGGGTCGGCTTGTAGACGCCTGTGTACTCCCAGTGCCAGGCTTCGTCTGGTTTCTGCCCACCGGGCTCTGCCCAGTTCGGATGGATCCACCCCCACTGGGGGGCGTTCGATTTCATCCAGAGGTAGATCGGATTGGTCCATCCATCGATAGGGATACCAATGTCGATGGCGACAGCCCAGCCGTGGTTCGATTGCCCTGGTATTGCAGCGTTCTCGCAATGGCCCCGGGCGCACCAGTCTTGGCGGGCTTTGACTTGGTTGGGGAGGTCTCTGTAGGCATCTGACAGTGGCAGGTCGCGTCCGAACTGTTTCCGAAACGAGGCGTTCAGAGCAACGAGCGCTGCTACTGCGTCGGACCGCAGGTAGAGAGACGGCTTCCATGGGATAGGGGTGAGCGCATCCAGTGGGATCTCACCATTCCGATATGGCCCCCAGTCGGCACGGGCAGAAGTCGCCTGCCCCACGACTGGGCCCGCGGCAGCCACAAGGGCTGCGATGGCAGCTGCGGATAGGAAGATCCGTCGTGATACGGGTGGACGGCTAGCGGGCGGTGGTGCTGTGCCGGGGTTATCGGCTGCAATGATTCCCGGCGGCGGCGCCTCGAGGGTGTTGTGCATGGAACCAAACCTAGGGTTCACCGTCCGGCCCGCGCTGTCCCCTTTTCGGCCTACAGACGCGCGAGCTCAGACGTCGATATGTTGAGAGACCCCCACCCGGCTTCGGCCGGGTGGGGGTCTTTCGTCGTCCCTAGGGGGTCAGGACGTGGGGGCGCCGATGTAGCCGGCGAGGAACGAGAACGTGTCCCACGCGACGCCGGGAACCTTCGACAGCTCAGCGAGCGCCATGACGTCGGTCGCGCCGAGCGAGCGTCGCCCCAGGGTTCCCCATCGCCGGTGATTCCTTCCTCCGGCCAAGAGGTCTCGATTCTATGTCGGGGCATCTGACGTCTGGATAGAGAGCTGTCTGTACACGTGCGCGAGAAGCGCGGCGTGCCCACCACGTTCTGCGCGCGGAAACGGATCAGCTGCAGAATCCGGTTGCCGGCAGCGTGTCCGTGACGGTGATGCCTCGAACGAACGGCTCGGCTTCGGGGACCTCGAACACGATCCAGCGCGTTCCGGCGACGACGACGTAGTCGGGCGTCTCCGTCGCCGTATCGAACGTCCCGGTCGGTTCCGCGGCGGTCAGCTCGTCCAGCGTCGATCCCAACCCGATACCGCTCTTGGTGAGAGGCGAAGTCGCCACACAGCCCGACAGGGCCAGCTCGCCCGGAACGCGGATGCTGACGCCGCTCACACCGGCTTCACCGGGGTGGCTGATCACTCCGAAGCCGACCGGCGTCGATTCCGAGGCCTCGAAGTATTCCAGGCCTTCGCATCGGTCGGTCAGAGTGAACATGGGACTCAATGCGTCGGCTATCGATTCCGCGCCGAGGTCGGCCTGGCCGATTCCGCCCGCGCTGATGAGCCAGGTCGAGGTGTCCGCCACATAGAATCTCGGGCTCGAGGTCGGGCTCGGACTCGAGGCCGCCGACGGGGCCGGGCTCTTCGTGACTGTCGACGACGGCCTGGACTCGGATTCAGGCGACGAGCACGCGACGAGGGTGATCGACATGCCCGCGATCAGCGTGATCCCGAGCAGGTGAGGAAGTGTGCGCATGTGCAGAACAAAGGAGGTCGTGCAGCGCGACGAACGGTGGTTACGCTCGTGCCGGCCGATCTCGTGCTCGATCACGCCCCGACGGGATCGCGGGTGGAGGGTCGTAGGCTGGTCTGATGCTCCACGGACTGATCCGCCCGCTCGAAGCCCACAGCGTCACCCTCAAAGGCGAAGATCTCGCCGAGGTCCGTGCACAGCTCACCGCCCAGGCGCCTGCGGGATGGGACCTGGTGTCGGCCATGGCGACGATGGAGAAGGCCGGATCGATGCGATCCGTCGAGGGCAAGTTCCTGCGTCGCGACGGCATCCGCGAGATCGAGGGTGACGACATGGCCGCGCTCGAGTCCCAGGTGCCGGAAGGATGGCAGCTGCTCTCCGTGTGGCGGGCGAGCTGACGCGCGTCCGCACGTCGCTCATTCGGAGAGTTCAGTCCAGGTGAGGTGAGTCCGCGTCGCCGGTCGGCGGCGCTTCGACCACTTCCTCGATGAGGCTGATCCCGCCCGTGGAGCTCGCCGACTGCATGAGGTCCTGAATCCATTTCGGGTTGAGCTGAGGGGCCTCTGGCTCGTCGAAGGTGAAGCGCAGCGGGATCGATGGGTGCAGCCAGATGGTCGAACGGCCGGGGGCGTCGCCGTCGGGGTGCCGCCACGACAGCGTGAAGCTCTCATTGCGTCGCAATTTCGTGGCGATGACCACTTTGAGATGTGCGAGTGCGCGGTCCTCGATGTGGATCTCGTCACCGCTGCCGTACTGGATCGTTCCCATGAGTGAACGATAGCCGTGACTTCGACCTCGTCGCGTCTCCGGTGACGGCTGGGTGCGAGAAGTACATTCCGGAGTATCGCGCTACGAGGTGATATGTTACTAAGCGTTGAGTTTCCTGGTGGATTCAACGAGATCACGCCGGGTCGATGACGGCGCAGGTGGCCGACTCCCCGCCGCGGCCACCTGCGCTTTGCCTCATGCGTCGCGCGATCGAGAAGCGCCAGGGGAGGGGGAGGCGATGGGCAGCTCGTCCGAACTCCCGACGGTCACACGGGCGGCATACGCGCGCGAGAAACGACTGCTGCAGATCGAACTCCTCAAACTCCAGGCGCACATCACGCGCTCGTCGGGACGGGTCCTCATCTTGTTCGAGGGGCGGGATGCGGCGGGCGCGGGCGGTGCGATCGCACGCTTCATGGAGCACCTGAACCCCCGCGGCGCTCGTGTCGTCGCGCTCGACAAACCCAGTGATGTCGAGCGGACGCAGTGGTATTTCCAGCGCTACGTCGCGCATCTGCCGTCGGGCGGTGAGATCGTGCTGATGGATCGCTCCTGGTACAACCGAGCGGGCGTCGAACGCGTGATGGGGTACTGCTCGTCGGCGGAGTACGAGGAGTTCATCCAGACCGCGCCGGAGTTCGAGCGCATGCTCGTCGGTTCGGGCATCCGCCTCATCAAGCTGTGGTTCTCGATCGGCGAGGCGGAACAACGGCGCCGGTTCACCCGTCGCGGCGAGGATCCGCTCAAGCAGTGGAAGCTCAGCCCCACCGACCTCACGAGCGTCGACAGATGGGAGGACTACACCGAGGCAGCGGCGGCCATGTTCTTCCACACGGACACCCCGGCCCTCCCGTGGGTCGTCATCTCGTCGAACGACAAGAGGCGCGCGCGGCTGGAAGCGATGAGATGTGTTCTCGCACGGTTCGACTATCCGGGCAAGGACCCGATGGTCGCCCACGCTCCGGATCCGCGGATCGTGGGCCGCCCCTCGCAGATCCACGACGCGGGGGGAGGCATCGCCACCGTGACGTTCATGGAGCGCAACACGGCGTCGTCCGGGAATGCGGGAGGCGGGATCACCGGTTGCTCTCATCATGACCCGCATCGGTACCAGTGATCTTGACGTCCTTCCGCTCTCGCTCGGCGGCAACGTGTTCGGCTGGACAGCCGACCGCGACACGTCCTTCGCCGTCCTCGACACCTTCGTGGACGGAGGCGGAGACTTCATCGACACCGCCGACTCGTACAGCGCCTGGGTGCCGGGAAACGAAGGAGGAGAGAGTGAGACGATCGTCGGCGAGTGGTTGGCCTCGCGCAAACCTGCGGGTGTGGTCGTCGCGACCAAGGTCAGTCAGCACCCGCAGTTCCGCGGCCTCTCCGCCGCGAATGTCCGCAAGGCCGCCGAGGCCTCGCTGAAGCGCCTGGGCATCGATGAGATCGACCTGTACTACGCGCATTTCGATGACGAGACCGTTCCGCTGGAGGAGACCGTCAGCGCATTCGGGCGACTGGTCGAAGACGGCCTGGTCCGGCACATCGCCGTGTCGAACTACTCCGCCGAGCGTATCCGCGAGTGGGTCGAGATCGCCCGTCACCTCGGAGTCGCGCTGCCGGTCGCGGTGCAGCCGCACTACAACCTCGTGCACCGCAACGAGGTCGAGGACACGATCATCCCGGTCGCCGAGGAGTTCGACCTCGGACTCATCCCGTACTACTCCCTGGCCAGTGGCTTCCTCACCGGCAAGTACCGCTCGACGGACGCCGCGGGTCAGACTTCGCCCCGGGCGCAGGGCGCCGCGAAATACGCCACCGAAGCGGGCCTGCGGATCATCGACGCGCTCGAGGAGATCGGCGATGTGCACGGCGTTTCGATCGCCGCGACCTCGCTCGCGTGGCTTCGCGCGCAACCGACCGTGGTCGCACCGATCGCGAGCGCGCGAACCGTGGAACAGGTTCCCGACCTGCTCGCCGGGGCGCGTCTGGAGCTCTCGGACGATGAGGTGCAGCGGCTCGACCGCGTCTCGGAATGGGCGCCGTCGCGAGCCTGATGAGATCGGGCTAGTCGCCGACGAGCCCGAGCCGATGCGCCAGGATGACCGCGTGGATCCTGTCCCGCGCGCTGAGCTTCGCCAGCACACGACCGACGTGGGTCTTGACCGTGGACTCGCCGACGTACAGACTCTGAGCGATCTCTGCGTTGGTGAGTCCGCGGCCGATCGCGAGGAAGACGTCCCGCTCACGTTCCGTGAGCGATTCGAGAGCAGCGCTCTCCTCTGCGGCCGGAGTCGCGGGCGCTCCGCCGAGCCGAGGCGTCACGTGCTCCAGCAGCGCTCTCGTCACACGCGGGGACAGCACCGCATCCCCGCGGTGGACGGCGCGCACCGCGGAGATCATCTCGTGGCGCTGGGCATCCTTCAACAGGAATCCGCTCGCGCCCGCGCGAATGGCTCCGAACGCGTATTCGTCGAGATCGAAGGTGGTCAGAACGAGCACCTTGGTCTGCGGACGTTCTCGGACGATGGCCTCGGTGGCGGCGATGCCGTCCAGCTCCGGCATCCGGATGTCCATCAGCACCAGGTCGGGAGCGAGCAGCGCGCTCTGCGTGATCGCCGCTTTCCCGTCGCCGGCTTCGCCGATGACGACGATGTCCTCCTCAGACTCCAGCACCATGCGGAAGCCGAGACGGATCAGCTCCTGGTCATCCACCAGCAGCACTCTGATCGCCTGCGTCATGCGTCGTCCTCCATCGTCTGTCGCGGTGCGGCGGGCCTGCTTCCCGATGTGGGAAGCACCGCCCGCAGAATCCATCGTCCTCCATCCGCAGGTGCGGATCGCACCGTCCCATGCACATGGGCGGCACGCTCAGAGAGCCCGCGCACACCGAATCCGTCTGAGCCGATCTCACCCGAGACGCCGTCGTTGACGATCTCGATCACGACCGTGTCGGCCGTGTACTCCAGCCGCACGGTGATGCTCTTCGCGGTCGGGGCGTGGCGCATGGCGTTGGTCACGCCCTCCTGCACGATCCTGCCGATCGCATGCGCGACGGCGGGGGAGACATCGGCCTGCCCGATGACGGTGAGCGTCGCCGGGTAGCCCGCGCGCTGAGCCGTCTCCACGGTGTCACGCGCGGGTACGGGTTGCATCGGCGCCAGGGGCAGCGGCGATTCGTCGTCGCGCAGCACACCGAGCATCGAACGCATCTCGGTGAGAGCGCCTCTGGCGGTGTCCGCGACGGATACCGCAGCCCTCCGGGCCTGTTCTCGATCGGGGGTGGCGGCCGCCCCTTCGGACAGTGCGACGATCACGGTGAGGGAGTGGGAGACGATATCGTGCATCTCCCGTGCGATGCGGGCGCGTTCCGATGCGGCGGCGAGTTGCGCCTGCTGATCGCGCTCGATCAGGAGTTGACGGGATCGGTCGATGATGGCGAGGAGATAGCGCTTGCGGCCGCCCACATTGACCCCGACGAGCGTGCCGATGAGCCCGAGCGCGACGTAGCCGAGGGCGGTATCGATGCCGACCTGGAGCAGGGTCGTGCCGGTCAGCATGAGGATCGTGGTGAGTCCGAGGAACCAAGCGGCACCGATCCCGTAACAGATCCAGGCCAGACGCGCCGATCTGTAGACCGCCACGCCGTAGCAGGCGACGAGCAGGAGGACGATGCCTCCGGACATGCCTGTGAACAGTCCGACGGTCCCCAGGATCACCGCAGCGACGAAGGGACCCAGGGGTGCCCGTCGACGCCAGAGGAGAGTGCTGCATCCGATCGCGACCATCACCAACGTCGCGATGTTGATGGCGATGTATGTGCCCTCCGGGAGCGAGGTGTTGGGGTACGGCGCGGCGGGGGCGAGGGACAGGAACAGGCAGATCAGCGCGAGCAGGATGTCGGCGAACAGCGGATGGCGGGCCCAGAACCGTCGGAACAGGCCCGGGGCGCGCGGAAGCCGCAGCTCCTCGTCCTCGCGGACCGAGTCGCTGCGGCTTCGCGTTCTGCTCACAGGCCGACTTTACGCGTCGCGGGTGCGCAGCACGCCCCACGCGACGGCAGCACCGCCCACGACCCAGCAGGCCAGCGTCAGGAACGCAACCGGAGCGTCGAGTGCGGCACCGGCTCCGGGCATGATCGCACTCCGTGCGGCGGCGTCCGGAAGGTAGGCGGCGGCCTGCAGGACCCATGCCCACGTCTCTCCGGCGAAGGAGAAGAAGTTCGCCACGATCGGCAGGACGAACAGCACACCGACGGTTGCGGCGATGGCGCCCGCACCGGAGCGCAGGACGAATCCGAACGCGACGCCGATGAGCGCGAAGACGGCCATCGACAAGGAAGCCACCACGATCGGAAGCACCGATGCTGTCGGGTCCGACCAGTCGATGCCCTGGTCACGCGGGGCGACGATGAGGGAGACGGCCAGCGCGGAGACGACGAAGATCACCAGCGACGAGACGAACAGGAACAGTGCCAGCACCGTCGACTTCGCGGCCAGCACCGAACCGCGAATCGGGTTCGCAGTGAGCGTCGAACGGATCATCCCCGTCGAGTACTCACCGGTGACCGAGATCGCGCCGATGATGCCGGCGAGCAGCATCGTGAACTGGATCGGCATGACCACGGCCTGGATCGGGCTGAAGTCCGGCACATCGACAGCGAGGGCGATGAGCACGGCGATGCCGACCGTGAGGGCGGCGGTGATGCCGATCGACCACCACGTCGAGCGCAGGGTGGCGAGCTTGATCCACTCGCCGCGCAGTGCGCGCATGAACGTCAGCCGACGACCGGTGTCGACGCGTGTCCGCGTGGGAGCGGGAGCCTGTGTCGTGGTCATGAGATCTCCTTGGTGCGGTACTCGACGGAGTCGCCGGTGAGGGCGAGATAGGCGTCTTCGAGTGATCCGGTGGTCGGGGTGAGTTCGTGGAGCGGGATGCCGCGGTCGGCGGCCAGATCGCCGATCCGCGCGGCGGGCAGCCCCACGATGTCGAGCAGATCGGGAGCCGAGCTCACGATCTCCACCTCCGGCCCTCCGACGGCGGCAGCCAGGTCGGCTGGTCTCGGTGTGCGGACCCGCACCGTGTTCCGAGTCCAGGAGCGCACGAGCTCCGCGAGCGGGGCATCCGCGAGCACCCGACCGCGGCCCATCACGATGACGTGGTCGGCGGTCTGCGCCATCTCACTCATCAGGTGGCTCGAGAGCAGCACGGTGCGCCCCTCTGATGCCACGTGACGGACGAACTGGCGCACCCAGCGCACCCCCTCGGGGTCGAGGCCGTTCACCGGCTCGTCGAGGATCAGCGTGTGCGGGTCGCCGAGCAGTGCCGAAGCGATGCCGAGGCGCTGCCCCATTCCGAGCGAGAATCCGCCCGCGCGTTTACGTGCCACCGACCCGATGCCCGCAAGGTCGATGACCTCATCGACTCGGGAGGAGGGGATGCCGTGTGTCGCGGCCATGGCGCGGAGGTGGTTGCGAGCGGTGCGACCGGTGTGCACCGCCTTGGCGTCGAGGAGGACACCGACTTCGGTGAGAGGTGCGCGGAGCTTGCGGTACTCGCGTCCGGCGATGGTGGCACGCCCCGACGTCGGGCGGTCGAGGCCGACGATCATCCGCATGGTGGTCGACTTCCCGGCGCCGTTCGGGCCGAGGAAGCCGGTGACGCTGCCCGGCTTGACCGTGAACGACACGTCGTCGACGGCGGTCTTGTCTCCGAACCTCTTCGTGAGGCCTTCTGCTGTGATCATGGGCACAACGTTACGGAGCGCCCCGGGTGTCGCGCGTCCCCCTCAGGTACACATCTGACGGCGAAGTGTCCGACCCGCGTGGGACATCAGCGGTCAGGCGCGAGGGCGAGCCTGCACCCGCGCGGCCATCTCGTCTGAAGCGATGACGGCCTCGTCGATGATCTCCCGCGACGCCGGTGCGGTCAGCCAGTCATGGCTCAGGGTGGACGGGACGAGGAGGGGCATCCGGTCGTGCAGGTCGACGAGGTGAGGGGGAGCGGGACGCATCACGATGGAATAGCACGTGAACCACTCGCCGTCGGCCGTGCGGCCGCGCTGCGTGACCGCAGCCATGCCGAACAGAGTGCCGTCGTCGACGATGAACTCGTTCCACTGCCGAGACGGCTTCTGCATCTCGTACCAGCTCGTCGCGGGGACGATCGCTCTCGACTTCGCCCCGCCCGGACGCTCCTGCAGCCGCTCCGAGCGGGTGTTGATCGACGGGAACTTCGCCGGCTCGCCGTCGATGAGGAACCCCCACCACGCGGCTTCGAGGGTCGGGGCGGTGTCTGGCTGCACGATCAACGGGTTGAGGTTGCGCAGGTTCTTGCCCGTCGGGCGGACCGTCTCGCCCGCGTTCTCCTGCGCCCACACGCGGAGGCCCTCGAGCACCGCATCGTCGGCGGCGGCGAGGAGTTCGGCATCGGTGAATCGGGGATCGAGTCCGTAGCTCGCGCACATGCCGCCAGCGTAGTCCCGGCCTCCGACATTCGCGGAGAGAGGAGCGGGCGGCGGCTCGGGTAGGGTCGACAGGTGCCAGAGACCCGTCGACTTCCCGCTCCGCTGGCCCTCGGAGGAGCGGTCGCGATCGGTGTCATGACGGCGATCCAGGCGCGGATCAACGGGGTGCTCGGTGTGCGCGTCGACGATGGGATCGTCGCCGGCTTCCTCTCGTTCTCCGTGGGACTCGTGGCGCTCGCCGTCGTGATCTCCGCCCTCCCGTCGGCTCGGCGAGGCGTCGCACGCCTGTGGAGCGGCATCCGACACCAGACGATCCCCGTCTGGATGCTGCTCGGGGGAGCGTGTGGCGCACTCACCGTCTCGACGCAAGGTCTCACCGCCGGTGTGCTCGGCGTCTCCCTGTTCACCGTCGGTGTGGTGGCGGGGCAGACCGTTCACGGCCTCGTGCTCGATCGGATCGGATTCGGGCCCGCAGGAGTCGTGGCGGTCACGCCAGGGCGGGTGCTCGGGGGGCTGCTCGCGCTCGCCGCGGTCGGCATCTCGCTCTCCGGCGACGTGCTGGCCACCGCGCCGCTGTGGATGCTGCTGCTCCCGTTCGCCGCGGGTGTCGGGATCGCCTGGCAGGCAGCGACCAACGGGCGCCTGGCCCAGCGGGCGCGTTCGCCCCTCGCCGCCACTCTGATGAGCTTCATCGCCGGCACCGTGGTGCTCGCCCTGGCATCCGGGGTGAGCATCGCGTTCCGCGGCGCACCGGCGGGGCTTCCCACCGAGCCCTGGCTGTACCTCGGAGGGTTCCTTGGTGCCTCCTACATCCTCCTCGGCACGTTCATTGTGGCGCAGACCGGGGTGCTGCTCATGGGCCTGGGGTCGGTGCTCGGGCAATTGGTCACGTCGGTCGTGATCGACCTCATGTGGCCGCCCGCGGCCGGACCAGCGCTCTGGCAGGTGCTCGCGATGGTCGTCGTGGCCGTCGCGTCGGTGGTGGTCGCGGTTCCGTGGCCGCGTCGCCGCTGAGGGGTTACTTCTTCTCGGCCTTCTTCGCCTTCTCCGCTTTCTTGGCCTTCTTGGCCTTCTTCACCTTCTTCACCTTCTCGGTGTTCGTCGCCGTCTTCGGGGCATTCTCGGTATTCGCGTGCGGCATGCGCGTGACGAGTGTGCGTGCATCGACGGACTTGCGCCGACCGGGCTTCTTGTCTTCGGGCTTGCCTCCCACATACAGCCAGCCGAGGAGCTCCTCGTTCTCGGCGAGGCCGTGAGCTCTGGCGACCGCCTTCGCGCGCGTGTAGTGGCCGGTGCGCCAGATGACGCCCCACCCCGCTTCGTCGAGGAGCAGGCTCAGCATGTGGGCGACACCGGAGGCGACGGCCTCCTGTTCCCAACGTGGTACCTTCTCGCTCTTCCGGTAACTGGCGACGACGGCGATGAGCAGAGGGGCACGAAGCGGCTTCGACGAGGGCGAGGAGTCGCCCTGGGCTTCGGCGATCGCCGCGCCCAGCACCTCGCGATCCGCGCCGCGGAGTTCGATCAGCCGCCAGGGGCGCAGAGAAGAATGATCGGCCACACGGCCGGCCGCCGAGATGAACGTGAGAAGTTCGTCGCGAGTCGGGGCGGTGTCTTCGACCTTCGACCAGGACTGCCGTGCCAGGACAGCGTCGAGGGCGCTCACGAGGCTTCGGGAGTGAAGTTCAGTGCGATCGAGTTCATGCAGTAGCGGTCGCCGGTCGGCGTGCCGAATCCGTCGGGGAAGACATGGCCGAGGTGCGATCCGCAGTTGGCGCAGCGCACCTCGGTGCGCACCATCCCGAGGCTGTCGTCCTCGATGAGTTCGACCGCATCGGGGCGGATCGACTCGTAGAAGCTCGGCCATCCGCATCCGGAGTCGAACTTCGTGCCGCTCTTGAAGAGTTCGGCATCGCATGCGCCACAGGTGTACAGGCCCGCCCGCTCCTCATCGAGCAGCTCGCCGGTCCAGGCCCGCTCGGTCGCGGCCTGGCGCAGCACCGCGTACTGCTCTTCGCCGAGCTCCTCGCGCCATTCTTCTTCGGTCTTGTCCACGCTGTACGACATGTGTCCTCCTGAGTCCCGTCCATTCTCCCCCGTGCGACGGGGTATCGGGTGCTCCGGGTCAGAATGGACGCATGACGGATGCCGTGCAGGAACGATACGCACGATTCGCCCGTGACGAGGCCCCCGGCCGCAGCGCGCTGTACGCGGAATGGGCGGCCGGCGTGGCGGCCGATGTCGAGGTGAGGCGCATCCTGCTGCGGATTCCCGAGACCCGGAGGCAGCCGCCCCTCGTGTTCGCCGTCACCCGTCTGCTTGGGGCCGAGCTCGCCGGTTATCCGCAGTGGCGGGACTTCGTGCTGCGCAACGCCGACGAGGTCGTGGCGGAATGCGCCCGTCGCAGCCTGCAGACGAACGAACCGCTGCGCCTCGCCGCGCTGCTTCCCGTGCTGTCCGAGATCGAGGGTCCGATCGCGTTGCTCGAGATCGGAGCCTCCGCCGGGCTGTGTCTCTATCCCGACAGGTACTCGTACCGCTTCGTCGATGAAGAGGGTGCGCTCCGCGTCGGCCTTGATCCCGTGGAGGGACCGTCGACCGTCGTGCTGGAGAGCCGGGTGACCGGCGCGATGCCCCCGCTGCGGATGCCGCAGGTGGCGTGGCGGGCGGGCATCGATCTGGCGCCGCTCGACGCGGCCGACCCACGTGACCGGGGATGGCTGCGGGGACTCGTGTGGCCGGGTGAGGAGGGACGGGAGCAGCGGATCGATGCTGCGCTCGAGATCGCGGCCTCCGATCCCGCACTGCTCCTCGTCGGAGACGCTCTGGAACGCATCGATGCCCTGGCGGCTGCCGCGCCTGGGAATGCCACGCTCGTCATCACCACGCCCGGAGTGCTGGTGCACATCCCGCGAGCGCAGCGGAACGCGCTGGTCGCCCGCATAGCAGCGCTGGACGCCCGCTGGATCACGATCGATCCGCCGGGCGCGCTCGACGTCTGGGTGCCGTCGGTGGATGCGGACGGCTGGCCGGGCTTCGTCGTCGCCATCGACGGGAGGGTGCGCGCCGCCGCTGATCCCCTCGGAGGCTGGTGGGAGTGGCGAACGTCTCCCTCGACCGTCGCGTCCTAACCTGGACTCATGCTCGGAGACCTGACGGAGCGCGATCGCGCGATCCTCGCCATCGAGGTCGCCTGGCCGCGGCACGGCTCAGCCAAGGAAGAAGTCATCCGCGCCCAGCTGGGCATGAGTTCGGCCCGCTATTACCAGCTCCTCGGGCGGCTCATCGAGTCGGAAGCCGCTCTGGAGTACGATCCGATGCTGGTGCGGCGGCTGCGCCGCATCCGGGATTCACGCGCCAGGCAGCGCTCGGCTCGCACACCGGGTTTCGTCGGCTGAGAAGAGCCGTCGGCGGCTTCCCGAATCGGGTGTTCCGCGCCGCGGATCGGAATGCCAGGAAGGTGACGCTAGCATCGAGGGGTGTCCAAGCCCTCCCGCGATCGCTTCGATGACGTTCCCCGTTCCTCCGGACGTGTGGGAGCGCATCGCGCCGAAGCTCCGGGGATGAACGGCTGGGTCGTGCTGCTCTGGTCCTTCGTCGCCGCCCTCGTCCTCATCATCGCCGGGATCTTCGGTTCCCTCGTGGTGATGGGGCGCATCTCGCTCTTTCCCGAGGCGGCGTCCACGCCGGTCCCCACTCCGGTCGAGACGGGTGTGGTGGACACCTCGGTCTCCGTGATGATCCTCAACGGCACGCCGGACGAGGGGCTCGACACGCAGATGCGGGACGTCCTCGTCAACAATGGATGGGCGCCGGACATCGTCTTCGCCGGAGACAGCTCGAGTCAGGACTTCGCCACCACCACCGTCTTCTACGTCAACGATGAGGATGAGCTCGCCGCGATCGGATTGGCGAACCTCCTCGGTGGCGCTGCCGTGCAGCAGAGCGACTATTACTCCGGTCAGACGGAGGACGGTCTGAAGCAGTTCACGGTGGTGATCGGCCTCGATCGATCGAGTTCCGCGCCCGAGACGCCCGGGGAGACCCCGGCCCCCTGACCTCCGCGTGCGCCACTCCTCCGGCGGCTTGCACTCGAAGGTGTCGAGTGCCAGAATGGCGTTAGCACTCTCTTACTCTGAGTGCTAAACCCAACGTCTACGTCCAGGAGGGACGAAAAAACTCATGGCAAAGATCATTGCTTTCGATGAGGAGGCCCGCCGCGGCCTCGAGCGCGGCCTGAACATCCTCGCCGACGCGGTCAAGGTCACCCTCGGCCCGCGTGGCCGCAACGTCGTTCTCGAGAAGAAGTGGGGAGCCCCCACGATCACGAACGACGGTGTCTCCATCGCCAAGGAGATCGAGCTGGACGACCCGTACGAGAAGATCGGCGCGGAGCTCGTCAAGGAGGTCGCCAAGAAGACCGACGACGTCGCAGGTGATGGCACCACGACCGCCACGGTCCTCGCTCAGGCTCTGGTCCGCGAGGGTCTGCGCAACGTCGCAGCCGGCGCCGACCCCATCTCGCTCAAGCGCGGCATCGAGAAGGCCGTCGCCGCGATCACCGAGGAGCTGCTCGCCAGCGCCAAGGAGATCGACTCGAAGGAGCAGATCGCTGCCACGGCTTCCATCTCCGCTGCTGACCCCGCGATCGGCGAGCTCATCGCCGAGGCGATCGACAAGGTCGGCAAGGAAGGCGTCGTCACCGTCGAGGAGTCGCAGACGTTCGGTACCGAGCTCGAGCTCACCGAGGGCATGCGCTTCGACAAGGGCTACCTGAACCCGTACTTCGTCACGGACCCGGAGCGCCAGGAGGCTGTCTTCGAGGACCCGTACATCCTCATCGCGAACCAGAAGGTCTCCAACATCAAGGACCTCCTGCCCATCGTCGACAAGGTGATCCAGGACGGCAAGGAACTCGTCATCATCGCCGAGGACGTCGAGGGCGAGGCTCTCGCGACGCTCGTCCTGAACAAGCTCAAGGGCATCTTCAAGTCGGTCGCCGTCAAGGCTCCCGGCTTCGGCGACCGCCGCAAGGCGCAGCTGCAGGACATCGCGATCCTCACCGGTGGACAGGTCATCACCGAAGAGGTCGGCCTCAAGCTCGAGAACGCCACGCTCGACCTGCTGGGTCGTGCGCGCAAGGTCATCGTCACCAAGGACGAGACCACGATCGTCGAGGGTGCCGGTGAGGCAGACCAGATCGAGGGTCGCGTCACGCAGATCCGTCGCGAGATCGAGAACACCGACAGCGACTACGACCGCGAGAAGCTGCAGGAGCGCCTGGCGAAGCTCGCCGGTGGTGTGGCCGTCATCAAGGCCGGAGCCGCGACCGAGGTCGAGCTCAAGGAGCGCAAGCACCGCATCGAGGACGCTGTCCGCAACGCGAAGGCGGCCGTCGAGGAGGGCATCGTCCCCGGTGGTGGCGTCGCGCTCATCCAGTCCGGAACGAAGGCGCTCGACGCGCTCTCGCTCACGGGTGACGAGGCGACCGGCGCGAACATCGTCCGCGTCGCGATCCAGGCTCCGCTGAAGCAGATCGCGCTGAACGCCGGTCTCGAGGCCGGTGTCGTCGCGAACAAGGTCGCCGAGCTCCCCGCGGGCCAGGGCCTGAACGCGGCTACGGGCGAGTACGTCGACATGTTCGGCGCCGGCATCATCGACCCCGCGAAGGTGACCCGCTCGGCGCTGCAGAACGCAGCCTCGATCGCGGCGCTGTTCCTCACCACCGAGGTCGTCGTCGCTGACAAGCCGGAGAAGGCCGCTGCTCCCATGGGTGACCCGTCGGGTGGCATGGACTTCTGATCCTGCTCTCATGACAGAACGCCCCCGGCTTCGGCCGGGGGCGTTCTGCGTCGATACGCGTGTGCGTCAGCGGAACAGGCTGGCCGAGTACTGATCGGCGTCTGCGTACTGGGTCGCGACCGCGCCGAGCGACGTTCCGATCGATTCGAGCACCTGCTCCACATGGAGCTGCGCGCCCTGCCACTGCTCGGCGCACGTCTGGAAAGCATGGGATGCCGTGCCGGACCACGTCGACTGCAGCTGTCGGAGCTGCGCCATCAGAGTCGCGGACTCGCCCTGCAAGCGCTCGATCGTTGCGCGGGTGGCGCCGTGGGCCGCGTAGACGGCCTCGGTGTCGACGGTGAAGACAGACATGGGAACTCCTTCTCGTAGGGGTTCCGAGGCTAAGCGAGCGTCGGCGTCCGTATCCTCTCCGGGTCGCTGTCATCCCGTGCGCTGTGAGCAACGGGGCAGCCGGGCAGGCGGTGCAGAAAGCGCCCGGCGTCGGAACGGCCGCTACGGCAGGTCGAGTCGATCCAGAGGCTGCGTGTCTTCGAGGAGATGCGCAGGCGTGGCGCGCGCCGGTGCGAGCGGGAGAGTCACAGTGAACGTCGCACCCCCACCCGGAGTCTCCGATACATCGACGCCGCCGTGGAGCGCTTTCAGGATCGACGCGACGATCGCGAGTCCGAGGCCGGAGCCTCCGGTCTCCCGCGCGCGGGAGGTGTCGGCACGCCAGAAGCGTTCGAAGATCTGCTCCCGGATCTGCGGTGGGATGCCCTCGCCGTGATCGACGATCGCGATGCTCGCGGTGCCGGCCGCCCGGTCGGAGTCGACCACGATCTCGATCGGCCCGTCCTCGGGGGAGAAGCGGCGCGCATTGCCCAGGAGATTCGTGACGACCTGGCGGACCTTGTTCTCTTCGCCGAGCACGATCGGCGGGGTGCGCACGGGCAGATCGGGAACTTCGGTGAAGTCGATCGCGGGAGTCTGGTCCGGCTGCCGTGGGCGTCGGCGAAGACGCGAGAGCGTGGCTCGGGAGAGGCCTCGCGGCGTCGGCGGCTGCGGCGGTTGGAGCGGTGGGATCTCGTGCAAAGGTACCGCGGTCTTGCTGTCCGCGGTGCGGTCGATCACCGTCACGGTCCGGCCGGGGGCCGCGGCACGCAGATCGAGCGCTGCATCCCGCGCGATCGGCCGTAGGTCGAGGGGGACGATCTCCGGTTCGCGCTCCTCGTCGAGCCGGGCGAGAGCGAGGAGGTCCTCCACCAGGACCCCCATCCTGATCGCTTCCTTCTCGATGCGCTCCATGGCCCGCGCCGTGTCCTCCTCGCCCTTGATCGCGCCCATGCGGTAGAGCTCCGCGTAGCCGCGCACGCTCACCAGGGGGGTGCGCAGCTCGTGGCTCGCATCGCCGATGAAGCGCCGCATGTGCTGCACGGTGCGGTCCCGCTGTGCGAGCGAGCGATCGACCCGGTCGAGCATCGTGTTGATGGCGGTGTTCAGCCGGCCGACCTCGGTGGTCGGCTCGAGGTCGGTCAGCCGCTGCCGGAAGTCGCCGGCCGCGATCGACATGGCGGTGGCCTCGACCTGACCGAGCCTGCGGAACGTGAGTGTCACGAGCCCGCGCGTGAGCAGTGCGGCGATCAGGATCGTGATCAGGGCGATCGAGATGTAGATGCCGAAGTACTGGCTGATGATGCGATCGGCGGGTGCGAGAGGAAGAGCGACCAACTGGATGCGCAGGACACCGCCTTCCGAGGGGACGACGGCGACCGCCGCGTGGAACAGCTCGCCTTCGGCTCCCGTCATCTCGAGCGGGATCTGATCCGTGTTGGCGGTCGCCTTCGCGAGCGAGTACTGAGAGGGGAAGAGAGGCGCCTGGCCTGAAGTGCCTCGTGCCGTGGCGCGGAGTTCACCCGTCGCATCGTAGATCGCGAAGGAGAAGTCTCGAGGCTGCTCATCGCGCGGGCTGTAGGTGGTGACGCCGTCGACCGTCACCGTGTCGAAGTAGCGGTCGACGAGATCGCTCGAGACCAGGGCGGGCAACTGGGCATCGATGTTCGCGACCAGGGCGTTGCGCAGGATCGGCACCGTGCCGATACCCGCGACGAGCAGCCCGAGCGCCAGCACCGCCACCGTGACGCCGGTGACCTTGGCCCGAAGGCTGATGCGCCGCCACCAGCCGGTGACCGCATCGGGCTTGTGCGCCATGCGGTCCTCCCCGGTGCGGCGGCTGCGCCGCGAGGCGGCGTCGTTGGTGGTGCGGTGGTCGTCAGACCGTCTTGCCGACCTTCAGCATGTAGCCGAAGCCGCGCTTGGTCTGGATGAGCGACTCCTCGGTGTGCGGGTCGATCTTGCGACGCAGGTAGGAGATGTAACTCTCGACGATGCCGGCGTCACCGTTGAAGTCGTACTCCCACACGTGGTCGAGGATCTGCGCCTTCGACAGCACGCGGTTGGGGTTGAGCATCAGGTAGCGCAGCAGCTTGAACTCGGTCGGGCTCAGCTCGATCGGTTCCTTGCCGACATGAACGTCGTGCGTGTCCTGGTCCATGGACAGCTCGCCGGCGCGGATGATCGACTCCTCGTCGGCCTGCATCGTACGGCGGAGGATGGCCTGAGCCCTGGCGACGATCTCGTCGAGGCTGAAGGGCTTGGTGACGTAGTCGTCGCCACCCGCGTTGAGTCCCTCGATCTTGTCCTCGGTGCCGTCCTTCGCCGTGAGGAACAGGATGGGCGCCGTGAATCCCGCACCGCGGAGGCGCTTGGTCACGCTGAACCCGTTCATGTCGGGCAGCATGACGTCCAGGATGATGAGGTCGGGTTCCTCTTCGAGGACGGCCGAGATCGTGGCGGCGCCGTTGGCGACCGTCTTCACCTGGAATCCGGCGAAGCTGAGACCCGTGGAGAGCAGGTCGCGGATGTTGGGTTCGTCGTCGACGACCAGGATGCGCGGAGCAGTCATGTCCCCATTATGGTGACTTCGGCCATGGGGATGCTGACTATTGTGCGGAACGGCGTGGAGTCGCCCCTTCGGGAAGCGTGCGCACGCATCCTCCGATGCTGCGTGCACAGTCCGGAGGAGCGAGATCGTCCCGGGGGTGGATGCGCCGCACAGGTGCACGGGGGAGGATCGATGCATGAGCTGGAACGAGGACGTCACCGGTGCCCCCGGAAGCCCTGAAGCCCCCGGAAGCCCTGAAGCCCCCGGAAGCACCGTCACCCTGCCGGACGCGCCTGATTTCGATCAGGTCGCCTATCATCGGCTGGCGCATCTGCGTCCGCGGTATCGCTGGTGGCGCATGCTGCTGACCGGACTCGTCGGCATCGCCCTCTACGTCGCGATCCTCGTGATCGTGATCGTGCCGTTGGCCATCGTGTCGATGTTCGTCCCCGGGTGGGGTGTCGAATCGCAGACGCTCCTCACCACCTCGCAGTTCTTCGACCTCGACCGGCCGTGGCTGCTCGTCGCACTGGTGCTGCCGCTGATCCTGATGATCCCCGCACTGCTGCTGGCCTCGCGCATGGTGGAGGGTCGCGGTGTGGGGCTGCTGTCGTCGGTCACCGGACGGCTGCGGATGGGGTGGCTCGGAAAGAGCCTGCTGCTGGCGCTCGCCGTGTTCGCCGTCTACTTCGCTGTGTTGCTGGGCGGGGCGGCCCTGAGCGGCGATGCGGTCGTCGCGGACTTCTCCCACCCCGGGCTCTGGACGATGGTGCTGCTCGTGCTGCTGCTCATCCCTTTTCAAGCCGCCGCGGAGGAGTATGTGTTCCGCGGATACCTGATGCAGTTGGTCGGGAGCTGGCTCCGTCATCCCGCCTTCGCGATCCTGCTGCCCGTGCCGCTGTTCGTGCTCGGTCACGGCTACGACATCTGGGGTGCGGCGAGCGTGGGCATGTTCGCGATCGTCGCCGCCTGGCTGACCTGGCGTACGGGGGGACTCGAAGCCGCGATCTCTCTGCACATCGTCAACAACGTGCTCATCTTCCTGCTCGGATCCGTCACGCTGGTCGATGCCAACGCGACTTCGGGGACCGCCGTCGACCTGCTCGCCTCGGCACTGGCCATGGTCGTCTACGCCCTGCTCGCCGACCGCTGGGCTGCAAGGCTCGGGATCGCACGCACGGCCCGGGCCGCATCAGCGCCGGCCGGAGTGCTCGGAACCCATCGACTGGGCGGCGTACTGCACGGCCGCACCACCGGAGCATGATCTCCCGAGGTCAGGCAGCGATCGCGTCCGAGTCCATGATCGTGTAGCTGTAGCCCTGCTCGGCCAGGAAGCGCTGACGGTTCTGGGCGTAGTCCTGGTCGATGGTGTCGCGGGCCACGAGGGTGTAGAAGCTCGCGGTGTGGCCCGACTGCTTCGGGCGCAGCAGGCGGCCCAGACGCTGGGCTTCCTCCTGACGCGATCCGAACGACCCGGACACCTGGATCGCGACGGAAGCCTCGGGAAGGTCGATCGAGAAGTTCGCCACTTTCGACACCACGAGCAGCGAGATGTCGCCTTCACGGAACGCACGGTAGAGCTCTTCGCGCTCGTCGACCGGGGTCGCGCCGGTGATCTGCGGGGCGTTCAGGGCCTCGGAGAGCGACTCGAGCTGATCGAGGTACTGCCCGATCACGAGGATGCGTTCGCCCTCGTGCTTCGCGATGAGCTCGCGCACGGCCTGGACCTTCGCCGGGGCGGACGCCGCGAGACGATACCGCTCATCGTCGGTCGCCGCGGCGTACTCGAGCCGGTCGTCCGGCGGCAGATCGACGCGCACCTCGTAGCAGGCGGCGGGGGAGATGAAGCCCTGCGCTTCGATCTGCTTCCAGGGGGCGTCGAAGCGCTTCGGGCCGATCAGGCTGAAGACGTCGCCCTCGCGACCGTCCTCGCGCACGAGGGTGGCGGTGAGGCCGATGCGGCGGCGCGCCTGCAAGTCGGCGGTCAGCTTGAAAACCGGCGCGGGGAGCAGGTGGACCTCGTCGTACACGATGAGCCCCCAGTCGAGCGCGTCGAGCAACGCCAGGTGGGCGTACTCGCCTTTGCGCTTCGCGGTGAGGATCTGGTAGGTCGCGATGGTGACGGGCTTGACCTCTTTCGCCTGGCCCGAGTACTCGCCGATCTCCTCGGGGGTCAGACTGGTGCGCTTGAGCAGTTCGTCGCGCCACTGCCGCGCCGACACCGTGTTCGTGACGAGGATCAGCGTCGTCGTCTTGGTCGCGGCCATCGCGCCGGCGCCCACGATCGTCTTGCCGGCACCGCAGGGCAGCACGACCACGCCCGATCCGTCCTTCGCGAAGGCGTCGACGGCATCCTGCTGGTAGGGACGGATGTGCCAGCCGTCCTCGGCGAGGTCGATGTCGTGCGGGGTGCCCGGGGTGTACCCGGCGAGGTCTTCGGCGGGCCAGCCGATCTTCAACAGCTCCTGTTTGATCTGCCCGCGCGCCCAGGCATCGACGACGAACGTCTCCGGTGTCGGGTGCCCGATGAGCAGCGGCTGGATGCGCTTGTTGTTCGCGACCTGCGCCAGCACCGCGGGGTCGGAGGAGCGCAGGATGAGCGTTCCCTCCTCATCGCGTTCGATGACCAGACGCCCGTAACGGTTGACGGTCTCGCGCAGATCGACGGAAACCGAGGGTGGCACCGGGAAGCGCGACCAGCGGTCCAGCGTCTCGAGCATGTCCTCGGCGGTGTGCCCTGCGGCGCGGGCGTTCCACAGACCCAGACGCGTGATCCGGTACGTGTGGATGTGCTCGGGAGCCCGTTCCAGTTCGGCGAAGATCGCCAGTTCATGCCGGGCGCTCTCGGCATCGGCATGGGCGACTTCGAGCAGCACGGTGCGATCGCTCTGGACGATCAGGGGGCCATCAGACATAGCTCACCAGTTTAGCGGTCGTGCGGGGTGCGAGGCCTATGACGCGACGATCGTCGCTGTGAGGATGCTCGACACGGGAAGTGTCCGTTCGACATCGGCTGCACGGTCGCGCCCGCGGAGTCGGCCACCGCCCATCCCGGTCGCTTCCAGGAGGAGCTGTCGGGTGGACCCGTCCGGCATCCCCACCGTGACTTCGAGGACCGACTTCGCCCGCACGGCGGCTTCGAGCTCGCGGTCGAGCCACGCGGCGTCGGCATCGGGCCCCTGGTGGGACCGGAGCCGCGTGATCAGCGGCATGAGGTCTGTGGAGTCTCCGCTCGGAGCGGGGGCAGGGGGAGCGGGGTGGCGCTCCCGCACCAGGAGGGATCCGTCGGGGCCGACGAGCGTCGCGGGGTACCGCGCGTCCGTGAGAGCCCAGTACACCGTGTCGCGTCCGACGCGTGTGGTCAGGGAATCGAGATGCGCCGACAGAGCCAGCGGACGCAGCGACTGGTCCACCGCCATCGCCTGGATGAGGTGAGCGTCGGAGCTCTCGATCCGCGTGCGGCCGGTCTCGTCGTCCGTCGAGACGCGGACGAGTCCGTGACGCTGCGCTGTCTGCGCGATCAGGTAGCCGAGGGGCTGCGGGATTCCCGTGAGGGAGACGGAGGTGAGGAAATCGAGGATCGACGCCTCGGTCTCGCCGGCGACGAACGCGTGCGCCACGGACTCGGAGGTGAAACGGTACGACGACGCCTGGGCCGCGGACTCACGGGCGGCGATCGTGCGCAGCCGCACATCCAGCGCCGGCTGCAGCGGACCCGGTGCGATCGCGGTCAGGTCGTTCTGCAGGAAGATGCGATCGACCTCGGCCGGCAGCAGTCGCGCGAGAGCCTCGGCCTCCGCGTCGCCTCCGCGTCGCAGGCTCACCGCCCATGCGGGTTCGGTGCCGTCTTCGGCGATCAGGCCGAGGAGCGCGGCCGCATCCTGCAGGACGTGCGCACGCTCGGCCCAGGTGGGATCCCAGGGGTGGGCGAACGGCCAGGCCTCCGGAGGAACCCATCCGCCGCCTGCGGAACGGACACCACGGGGAAGGGCGTCCCGGAATGCGGTGACCAAGACAGCCCATCGGTCCGCTGCCGACGAACGCAGCCATTCCTCTGCGGACTGGCTCGATCGCAGCCGCCGGTCCGCGGACACGGCGAGCCCGGCCTGGAGGGCGATCGCGGCGAGGGTGTCGACGATCTCGGTGGGGACGCCGGCCTCCGCCAGCTGGCGCTTCTCACCCGCGCTGACGCCGCCGCCGGTGAGGAGGGCGAAGGGGCTCTCCCTCGCGATCAGGAGCAGGTCGGCGAGGACGGCCACTGTCGTGAAGGCCCGCTCCGCCGCGTGCGCCGCGGCGGTCTCCGAGGACGGAGACGCCGGTGCCGCGGCGGGCGGGAGGGGGATCGAGCGCCCGGCGATCGCGGTCACGACCGGTGGATAGGGGGTGCCGTCCGGGCGGAGCAGTGCGAGCGCCGTTAGCTGTTCCCGGTCCCGCCCGGCTTCGCCGCCGGACGCGGCGTCGAGCAACGCGCGCGCTTCGGATGCCGTGAGCGCGGGCAGGACACGCGACAGCGACGCCGGATCGAGCAGTGCCTCGGCGGCGTCGAAGAAGTCGTGCCACGGGGCGTCGGCGCGCACGGCCCGTGCCGCGAAGAGGCGGAGGAGGTCTTCGTCGCGCGCCGCCGCCAGCCAATCGGCCAGCGGTCGCGCGTGAGTGCTCATGGGCGTGGCCTCAGGAACGCGACGACGCGCGGCCCTTCCGGATGAAGCTCATCGTCAGGAGCGTGATGATCATGAGGAACGCCACCGGCAGTCCCCAATAGGGGATCGCGGCGATCACGGGCCAGATACCCTCGCCGAATGCGGCCTGCCCCATCCCGAGCGCCGTGCCGATGATGATCGCGAAGAAGCACACCACTGACGCGGCGGCGATTCCGAGCGCGGTGAACGCCAGGATGCGATCCAGCCGGCGGATGGGAACCTCCGGTTCCGAGTTCTGCGTGCTCATCCGCATCAGCCTACTCGCACTGAGGCTTCTGCTCTGCGCGCGCCGCGACCGGTAGGCTGGGGACACGCGCACGAGCGCGTCCACTGTTCTGCATATCGATCTCAGCGAGGTTCTCCCATGCCCACCGGCAAGGTCAGGTTCTACGACGAAGACAAGGGTTTCGGCTTCATCGCCAGCGATGACGGCCAGGACGTCTTCCTGCACGCCTCCGCGATGCCTGCCGGCACCGCGGTGAAGGCCGGTGCGCGCGTGGAGTTCGGCGTGGCCGACGGCAAGCGCGGGCTGCAGGCGCTGTCGGTACGTGTGCTCGAAGCGCCGCCCAGCCTCTCGAAGGCCAAGCGCAAGCCGGCTGACGACATGGCCATCATCGTCGAGGACCTCGTGAAGCTCCTCGACGGCATCGGCGGGGATCTGCGCCGTGGACGCTACCCCTCCTCCGCTCAGGGTCGCAAGATCGCGGCCGTCCTGCGCAAGGTCGCTGATGACCTCGAAGCCTGACGCCGACGCGCGTCTCCTCGACGCCCATGATCTCGCGCTGGCCGCGCTGGCCGAGATCACTCCGGCGTCCACCGTCGGCCCCGCCGCCGGATATCTCGCCGAGGACGACGGGTCGGTGTCGCTGCGCTTCGAGAACCGGCTCGCCGGCTACCCGGGGTGGTACTGGACGGTGACCGTCGCTCGCGTCGAAGGCGAGGAACCGACGGTACTCGAGGTCGAGCTCCTTCCCGGTGACGGCGCTCTCCTGGCCCCGGAGTGGGTGCCGTGGGCCGAGCGTCTCGCCGAGTACCGCGCGCATCAGGTCGAACTCGCCGAGGCGGCCGCCGCCGCCGGGGACGACGCAGCCGGCGAGGAAGCGCTCGACGCCGACGAGGACGGTGTCCTCGAGGACGACGACCTCGACGATGACGATGACGATGACGACGGTGAGGCCGACATCCTGCACGCCGGCGACCTGGACGGCGTCGACATCGACGAACTCGATGAGGGCGCCGCCGACGACGAGGAGTCCGACGACGAAGAGTCGGAAGACGAAGAGTCCGACGACGACGCCGACGCCCTCGATGAGGACGCCGGCGAGGTCGACGAGGAGGAGTGACGCCGGGCGCTCAGGCGCCCAGGTTCTCCAGGACATACTCGATCGATCGGGTCAGTTGGCGCACGTCATCCGGCTCGATCGAGACGAACGTCGCCACCCGCAGCTGGTTGCGCCCGAGCTTCCGATACGGCTCCGTGTCGACGATGCCGTTGGCGCGGAGGGCCTTGGCGATCGCCGCGGCGTCGATGCTGTCGTCGAAGTCGATCGTCGCGACCACGGGGGAGCGGTGCGACGCGTCCGTGACGAAGGGCGTGGCGACCGAAGACGCCTCGGCCCAGTCGTACAGCACCGAAGACGACTCGGAGGTGCGTGCGGCCGCCCAGCCGAGCCCGCCGTTGTCGAGGATCCAGCGGAGCTGGTTGTCGAGGAGGTGCAGGGTCGTGAGCGCGGGGGTGTTCAGCGTCTGGTTGAGGCGCGAGTTGTCGACCGCGTTCTTCAGGCTCAGGAACTCCGGGATGTAGCGACCCGATGCCGCGATGCGCTCGATGCGCTCGACGGCAGCCGGCGAGACCGCGGCGAACCACAGGCCGCCGTCGGAGCCGAGGTTCTTCTGCGGCGCGAAGTAGTACACGTCGGCCTGAGCGGCGTCGAAGTCGATGCCTCCCGCGGCACTCGTCGCATCGATGACGGTCAGGGCGCCGTCGGCGGCTATGCGCTGGATCGGAGCGGCGACGCCGGTCGAGGTCTCGTTGTGCGGCCAGGCGTACACATCCACGCCCTCCACGACCTCGGCGACGGTGAGCGAACCGGGCTCGGCCTTGCGCACATCGGGCGCCTCGAGCCAGGGGGCGCCTGCGGAAGCGGCGAACTTCCCGCCGAACTCGCCGAAGACGAGGTTCTGGCTGCGCTGCTCGATGAGGCCGAAGGCCGCAGCGTCCCAGAAGGCCGTCGATCCGCCGTTGCCCAGGATGATCTCGTATCCCTCGGGAATGCGGAACAGAGCGGCGAGCTGCTCGCGGATGCTGCCGACGAGGTTCTTCACGGGCGCCTGTCGATGGGATGTCCCCAGGATCGAGGCTCCCGACGTGACCAGCGCCTCGAGCTGCGCAGGGCGCACCTTCGAGGGACCGCAGCCGAAGCGGCCGTCGATGGGCAGGAGGTCACGGGGAATCTCGATCGCCATGCGTCGATTCTAGGGGGCGCCCGGCATGTCTCCGGACCGCAGCGAGTCCGATGTCGGTCCGGGAATGTAGGCTTGCCTAAGAACCTCGGAGGGCCTGCACATGACCGACCTGATCGACACCACGGAGATGTACCTCCGCACCATCCTCGAACTCGAGGAGGAGAACATCGTGCCGCTGCGCGCGCGCATCTCCGAGCGCCTCGGCCACTCGGGGCCGACCGTGTCGCAGACCGTCGGTCGGATGGAGCGCGACGGGCTCGTCATCGTCTCGGAAGACCGCACGCTCGAGCTCACCGACGCCGGCCGTCGCAAGGCGGTCGACGTGATGCGCAAGCACCGTCTCGCCGAGCGTCTGCTCTCCGATGTGATCGGACTCGACTGGGCGTTCGTGCATGAAGAGGCCTGCCGGTGGGAGCACGTGATGAGCGAGCAGGTGGAACGTCGCCTGGTAGAGCTGCTCGGACACCCGACGGAATCGCCGTACGGCAACCCGATCCCCGGTCTCGACCAGCTCGGCGACGTGCCGGCGCGCACCTTCGACGAGGGGGTCATCGGTCTCGTCCAGCGTCTCAATGCGGCGGGGGAACCGGTCGAGGGCACGGTCCGTCGTCTCGCCGAGCCCGCGCAGGTCGATCCCGAGCTTCTCGAGCAGCTGCGCGATGCGGGAGTCGTTCCCGGAGCGCACGGCGACTTCCGCTTCAGCGAGGGTTACGTGCTCATCCAGATGGACGGCAAGGAAGACGGCCTCGAGCTCCCGGTGGAGCTGGCATCGCACATCTTCCTGGTGGGCGAACCGGCCTGATCCCGCGAGGAATCCGGGTGCGACACCGCCACGCAGACGGGGGGTCGCGGGCTTCTGCGAGGATTGCCAGTTTCCCAGGGTGACATGATCGTTATCTTCCGGTAACCTCGGTCAAGTCGCCAGCGAAGAAGCCCGCTGGAGATGAACCCGCGAAGATCGCCTTCCAGGCTCGTCGTCTTCACGGCAGGAACGCACAAAGTACCCGAGCTACATTCGTGCCACGAGAGCAGAGTGCCGACGAGCCAGCGCTGACCCGAACAGCGTGAGGGCCCAGGAGGACCAAGTTTTGGCCGCAGACATCGAACCGCCCGCGAAGAAGACATCTGAAGACCGCGTACCCGCCCGCCGCACCGGCGCGAGGGTGAGTGCTCGCAAGGCCGTCAAGCCACTCCGATCCATCGCCATCTTCGGGGCCGTCGGCGCACTCGTCGCCGGCATCGCCCTGCCCGCTTTCGCCTCGTCGAAGCCGAGCGAGGCTGCGCCGACGACCGTGCAGCAGCTTGCTGCCGTCGACGCACAGTCGCTCGTCGTCGCCTCCCAGGCCACCGCGGCGCCGCTCGCTCGCGGCACGTTCAGTGCGACGACTCCCGAGGAGATCGCGAAGAAGAAGGCAGAAGAGGCTGCTGCCGCCCGTGCCGCTGCCGCTGCCGCTTCCACCGCATCGACTTCCTCCCGCTTCAACACCGCGGGCTACGCGCTCACGTCGCCGGGATCGGGTGAGGTGCGCTATCCGCTTCCGATGGGATCGTGGAACGTCAGCCGTACCGTGGGCGGTGGGCACAACGGTGCCGACATGCTCGCCCCGGCCGGCACCCCGATCTACGCGGCTGCCGCCGGTGTGGTCCGCGCCTCCGCCGAGAGCATCGGCGGCTACGGCGTGGCCGTGATGCTCGACAGCGTCGTGGGTGGTCAGCGTCTGCAGACCACGTACGGCCACATGCTCTATGGTTCGCGTCAGGTACAGGTCGGCCAGACGGTCTCCGCCGGACAGCTGATCGGCTACGTCGGCAGCACCGGTCGCTCGACCGCGAACCACCTCCACTTCGAGGTCTGGATCAACGGCGGACTCGTCGAGCCGATGTCCTGGCTCTCCGTCAACGCCGGCTGATTTCCGGACACGCCTCCTTCCATTCATCCGCCGTTTCGCCCTGCACCCAGGGGGATGGGTTAGCCTGATCCCGTTGTCGTACAGGTGGGAGAGGCTGATGGAGCGAATACCGACCATCCGAACCATGGATGCCCTCGGTCGTCACGTCCTTCTGCATAGCCCGCAGGGATGCCACGGCGTTGCCGTGCGCGAAAGGCGCTGTCTTTAGACGGCGCCTTTTTTCGTCCCCGCGTTCGATCTGCCTCCTGCACGACCTCGTGTGAGTCGAGAGTGCCGGGAAGCGGTCCCGGCGGATCGAGAGGATGACGAATGCGCACACTGGTCCTGAATGCCGGATACGAACCGCTCGCGATCGTGTCGTTCAAACGAGCCCTGGTGCTGGTGATGAACGACAAGGCGACCGTGATCGAACGCGTGGAGGAAGACCCCGTCTGGGGCACCCACGGCGTCTACGATCGCCCGGCGGTCATCATCCTGGCGCGTTATGTGCGGGTTCCGACGAGCAGGCGCGTGCCGGTCACGCGTCGCGGTGTGCTGCGCCGCGATAACCACCGCTGCGGTTACTGCGGCAAGGCGGCGTCGACGATCGATCACGTGCTGCCGCGTTCGCGCGGGGGAGCGGACTCCTGGGAGAACCTCGTCGCCTGCTGCCTCCGCTGCAACAACGTCAAGAGCGATCGCACACCGCAGGAGATGCGCTGGCAGTTGCGCTTCACTCCGCGTCCTCCGCACGGCACCGCCTGGACGGTGCGGGGGACCGAACGCAGCGATCCACGGTGGGAGCCCTACCTGGCGCTCGCCGCCTGAGACGTCGAAGAGGGGCCACCCTTCGGATGGCCCCTCTTCGACGTCGTGCCCGCGACAGGATTCGAACCTGCGACCTGCCCTTTAGGAGAGGGCTGCTCTATCCCCTGAGCTACGAGGGCGTGCACCCAGTCTAAGCGACCGGATGCACGCCGCCACGTCTCAGTCCTCTCCGCGCCGCCACAGCTTCGACGGCCACCAGATGGCTTTGCCGATGTCGTAGGTCAGGGCGGGAACCAGCAGCGAGCGGACGACGAAGGTGTCGAGGAGCACGCCGAAGGCCACGATGAAGGCCAGCTGCACGAGGAAGAGGATCGGGATCACCGACAGTGCGGCGAAGGTCGCGGCGAGGACGAGACCCGCCGAGGTGATCACCCCGCCCGTGATCGAGAGCCCACGCAGGATGCCCTCCCGAGTCCCGTGCGCCTTCGATTCCTCACGGACGCGCGTCATGAGGAAGATGTTGTAGTCGATGCCGAGCGCGACGAGGAACACGAACCCGAAGAGCGGAACCGCGGGGTCGGCGCCAGGGAACGCGAAGATCCCGTTGAAGACGAGGGCGGAGACCCCCATCGCCGTGCCGAAGGAAAGCACCGTCGTGAGGATCAGCAGCACCGGCGCGAGGATCGACCGCAGCAGCAGCATCAGGATGAACATGATCACCACGAGGATCACCGGGATGATGAGGTTCCGGTCGTGGATCGATGCATCGTTCGTGTCGATCGACGTGGCCGTGACACCGCCTACGAGCGCGCCCATGCCGTCGAGTTCGCCACGCAGCTCGCGCACGGTCGACGCGGCGGCGGCGGAGTCGGCGGCATCGGTCAGGGTGCCCTGCAGGAGCACCTCTCCGTCGACCGTCGTCGGCTCGGGTGCGGGCGTGCCGGGTGCTCCGATCGCCGAGATGCCGTCCTCGGTGACGGGGGCGCTGCCGCTGGGCGAGTCGGCGGCCGTCACGGAGACCCCGTCGACACCGTCGTTCGCGAGCAGGACGTCAGCCGCATCCTGCAGCCGATCCTCCTTCACCACCACGTATACGGGGCTTCCGGATCCACCGGGGAAGTGCTCGCCGAGCGCGACCTGTCCGTCGCGGGCCTCCGACGCGCCGAGCACCAGGTCGGACTGTGGCACGCCATCGGCGTCGAGCTGGGTGATGCCCGCCGCCCCAGCCAGGAGCACGAGCGTCGTCACGATCCAGATCACCCGTGGACGGCGCTTGATGAGGCCGGCGAGACGTGCCCACAGGCCCGTCGTGCGCATACCGTGCTCGGCCGCGACGACCTCCGGTTCGAAGCGGGGGCGTCGCGGCCAGAACACCGCGCGGCCGAAGAGCAGCAGCAGCGACGGCAACAGGGTGAGAGCCGAGAGCATCGCGAACACGATGCCGATCGCCGCGACCGGCCCCAGGGTGCTGTTCGACTTCAGATCGCTGAGCAGCAGACAGAGGAGTCCGGCGATCACGGTGCCGCCCGACGCGACGATCGGTTCGACCGAGCCCTTCCATGCCGCCATGACCGCCGTTCCCTTGTCCTGCGCGATGCGCAGTTCCTCGCGGAAACGCGCGACGAACAGCAGCGCGTAATCGGTGGCGGCGCCGATCACGAGGATGAAGAGGATCCCCTGTGTCTGACCGCTGAGCAGCAGCACCTCGAACTTCGCCAGCCACCACACCACGAGCAGAGCGACGCAGAGGGCGAACAGGCTCGTCGACAGCACGACGAGTGGCAGGAGGAACGATCGGTAGACCAGCACCAGGATGACGAGGACCGCGAGGAGGGCGACGCCGAGGAGCAGCCCGTCGATGCCGGCGAAACCGGCCACCAGGTCGGCGCTGAAGCCGGCGGGTCCTGTGATGTACACGGTGACCCCGTCGGGGACCGCGTCGCGCAGTTCCTCGCCGAGAGCCGTCGTCACGTCCGCGAGCTCGGCATCGGCGTCGATCGGGATGAACGCCTGCACCGCCTGCCCGTCATCGGAGGGGAGCGCCGGAGAGACCTCGTCGCCGACGCCTTCCACCTTCGGCGCATTCGCGACGGCGTCGGAGATCGCGTCGATCTCCGACGCCGTGAGCGCGTCGTCGGACGTGAACACGGCGATCGCCGGGATGGAGTCGCTGTCGTTGAACTCCCCGAGAAGCTTCTGCACCTGGGTGGCATCCGCCGATTCGGGGAGGTAGGTCGTCTGCTCGTTGGAGGACACCTCGTCGACCTTGCCGAACAGGGGCCCTCCGAGTGAGGCACCCACCAGCCAGACGAGGATCAGCGCCACGGGGAGGAAGATCCGCACCCAGGAGTGTCGTCGTGAACGCTCCCTCGCGGGCGGGGTCGGCGTGGCATCGGGGCGGGACATCGGGTTCCTTTCGGGCGGAGCTGGGGGTCAGGAGATCCAGGCGAGGATGAGGATCATCGTCGCGAGGAAGCCGGCGAAGTAGTTCAGGGCGATGAAACGTCGCCAGGCGCGGTTCGTGGAGGCGGAGGTCTCGTCGGTCACGTTCCACCACGGCGCCGCGTTGACGATGTAGGGCAGCGCGAGGGCGGCGGCGAGCGTGCCCGGCCAGGGGGTCAGCAGCATCGCCGCCCCCGCGATCACCCACAGCGACACCGACAGTCGCACCGTCGCGCGTGCGCCGATGACCGTCGCGATAGACGAGATCCCGGCTTCCCGGTCAGGGCCGATGTCCTGCACAGCTCCGAAGGCGTGGGCGGCCATGCCCCACAGGAAGAAGGCGCCGAGCGTGATCGCCGCGCCGACGGTCACGGGCGCCTCGGCCAGGGCGAGCCCGACGATGGCGGGGCTCACGAAGTGCGTACTGGAGGTGACGGAATCCAGGAACGGGCGCTCCTTGAATCGGAGGACAGGCGCGGAGTAGGCGATGACCGCGAACACGCTGACCGTCAGCCAGAGCCACGACGCCGGGTTTCCCACCACGACGAGGTAGACCAGGAAAGGGATGTTGGTCGCCGCGGCCGTCCACAGCGTCGCTCGATGGATGCGAGGGGCGAGGAGAGCCCCTTCGATGCCGCCCTTGCGCGGGTTCGCCAGATCGGAGGCGTAGTCGAAGACATCGTTGATCCCGTACATCGCGAGGTTGTAGGGGATCAGGAAGTACAGCGTGCCGATCACGAATGTCAGATCGATCTCGCGGGTGCTGAGGAGGTAGGCGGCGGCGAAGGGGAAGGCGGTGTTGATCCAGCTGATCGGACGCGACGACAGGATGATCTGGGCGATGTCTCGTCCGATGCTGCTCGGCGGAGCTGCGGCGGTGCTCATCGTGAAGTCTCCTCATCGATCGGTCGACGATCGTGCGCCCGCCGCCGGGCACGCATCGCGGTCCACAGGGCCGGGAGGAGCAGCGCCCCCGCGAGCGGATAGGCGAAGTCCTCGATCGGAGCCAGGCCGACGTGCACGCCGAGCAGCGGGTCCTGCGCATAGTGGAACAGGCCGCTCGCGATCATCGCGGTATCAAACGCCGCGGTGAGCACGAACAGCACGACCACGGTCAGCAGCACGGCGAGCGGGCGCGGGCCGCGCGTGCGGGAGGCGAGCGCGAGCCCGATTCCGCCCAACGTGGCGACAGCCACGAAGCAGGCGGAGAGCTGGAGGTAGGTCATGATGCCTCCGCCTCGTCGCGCCGCCGCGCTCGGCGTCGGGAGATGACCCGGGCGGATCCGGTGTAGATCACCATGGTGCACACCACGAGGAACACCAGGAACACGGGTTCCTCGATGGGAAGCTCGGGGGCCAGGAGCAGACCCGACGCGATCGCGCCCTCGCCCCGGAAGAAGATCCCGTTGGCGATGCCCGCCACGTCCCAGAGCACGAAGAAGACGAGGCCGACGGCCGTGACGACCGCGGCCGACACCGCGTCGCGCCAGAAGAAGAGGCGGAACCGCCAATCCAGCAGCAGCATGCAGCTCAGCGACAGGAGGAGGGCCGCCAGATACACGACGCCCATCAGGGCGCCTCCGTCATGGCAGCGGAAGAGCCGGGAACGGGGAGCGGGCCGGGGGAGTGGTCGCCGCGGACGCGCTTGAGGACGATCTCCGCACTGATCAGGCACATCGGGACACCGACGCCGGGCGCGGTGGTGGCCCCGGCGTAGAAGAGGCCCTGCACGCGCCGAGAAGTGTTCTGCGCGCGGAACATCGCGCTCTGCGAGAGGATGTGCGCCGGCCCCAGCATTCCTCCGCGCCAGGAGTGATAGTCGTCGCGGAAGTCTGCGGGACCGGTCGTCTCGCGCACGACGATGCGTTCGCGGAGGTCGGGGATCCCCGCCCACGCCGAGATCTGATCGATCGCCGCATCCGCGGCGCGCTCGATCTCGGGCGATCCCGCTCCGTCGGGTCCGCCGTGTCCGAGATCGACGTCCGCCGGGACCGGGATCAGCACGAACAGGTTCTCGCTGCCGGCAGGGGCCACGTCGGGATCCGTTGCGCTCGGCCGGCACACGTAGATCGATGCCGGCTCGGGAACGGTCGGCGTGGCACCGAAGATCGCGTCGAAGTTCGCGTCCCAGTCGTCGGTGAAGAACAGGGAGTGGTGCGGCAGCTCGGGGAGTGTGCCGCGAACCCCGAGCATCACGAGGATGCCGCCCGGTCCGCTGGTGCGCCGTGCCCACCACGACTCGGGGTAGGTCTGCAGCGAGGGTGGAAGCAGCGCCGTCTCGGTGTGGTGCAGATCGGCCGCCGAGACCACCACATCGGCGCTCTCCGTGTGCGTGGAGCCGGAGGCGTCGACCCAGCCCACGCCGGTCACGTGGGTACCGTCGCCGCCGTCCTGGGTGCGGATTCCGGTGACCTCCGCCCCGGTCTCGATGCGGACCCCCGCGTCGCGCGCCAGCGCCTCGATCCGCTCGATCACCCGCCAGAAGCCGCCCTGCGGATAGCTGACTCCCTGGTCGAGATCGAGGGCGCTCATCAGGTGGTACATCGCCGGCGCGCTTCGCGGGTCGGTGCCGAGGAACACCGCGGGATAGCCCAGGATCTGTCGGACCACGGGGTGCGTGAAGCGCCGGGCCGCGAAGGACTGCAGGCGTGTTCCGAGCAGGGCGGAGAGGCGCGGCAGTGCTCGGAGGACCTCGGGGGCGAGGAGCGAACGCATGCGTGTGAAGGGGTTGTAGAGGAAGTACTTCTGCGCCATCGCTCCGGCATGCTGCGCGGAGTCGAGGTAGGCGTCCAGCGTCGCCGTGGAGCCGGGCTCCAGCGCTTCGAAGAGTCCGGTGACCTGATCGCGTCCTGCGGGGACGGTCACGGGACCGGATCCGCCACCGACCGCATCCGGGTCGCGGAACACCCGGTATCCCGGATCGAGGGGGATGAGATCGAGCTGCGCATCGGTCGTCGTGCCCATCATCTCGAAGAAGTGGTCGAAGACCTCGGGCATCAGATACCAGGACGGCCCGGAGTCGAAACGGAAGCCGTCGCGTTCGATCGTCCCGGCGCGGCCGCCGACGCGATCGTTCTTCTCGAGGATCACGACCTCGTGCCCGTCCCGGGCGAGCAGTCCCGCGGTCGCGAGACCGGCGACTCCGGCACCGATCACCACAACCCGGCTCATCGGTCCCGCTCCATCGCTGTGACGAACACGGACCGCGCGGCGAGAGCGGCTTTGATCGGATCCGGAACGCGTACCCGGCGTCGGTAGAGGACGTCGGCGGGGGTCTGCGCCACACGGCGGGTCAGAGCGGCGAACAGAGCCAGGGCGCTGCGCACCGCCGCGCGGGCGTCCTTCGGCAGCAGGGGGATAGCGTCACGCGCGTCGGCCAGTTGCCGGAACACGGTCTGCACCCATGCGTCCCGGTCGGCATCGGTCAGACGCGCAGCGCCGCCGAGGTAGCCGCGGTGCAGGCGGTCGGTGTCATCGGCGAGGTCGCGCAGGAAGTTCACGTTCTGGAAGGCCGCACCGAGCTGACGGGCGCCGTGCCGCAGCGTCGCGAGGTCTTCGGGCGCACGTTCGGTATCCCGGAGGAACACCCGCAGGCACATGAGACCGACGACTTCGGCGGAGCCGTAGACGTACGCCGCGTGGGCTTCGACGTCATAGGCGGCGAAGCCGGCGTCTTCGTCGATGTCTGCGCGCATCGAGTCGAAGAACGGCTGCGTCAGGTCCTCGCCGATCCCGCACTCGCGCGCGGTCCGCGCGAACGCATGCAGGATGAGATCGCTGCTGTAGCCGCTGCGCATCGAACGATGCGTCTCCGCGATGTAGGAGTCGAGCGCGGCGGATTGCGCGGTCACGTCCAGACCAGCTTCGGCGGCGACGCCGTCGACGATCTCATCGGCGATGCGCACCATCGCGTAGATGTTGCGGACGTGCTGGCGATGACGGCGTCCGAGAAGACGGGTCGCGAGTCCGAACGACGTCGAATAGCTGCGGATGACATCGGTCGTCGCGATCTCCGCCGTGCGGTTGAAGCGCCGGAGGGCGGTGCTGTCCCGACGATCAGCCGCGTCCGCGTTCATCGACTGCGACTTCCGACTCGGGAGGCGAGGGTGCGCAGTACCTGTCCGGCCGCCGGGGGCAGACCATCGGCTTCCGCTTCGAGGAGTGCGGCGTCCGTGGCATCGAGGTGCTCCTGCACCAAGCCTCGGACGAAGGTCTCCGAGCCGCATTCGCGCAGTCGATCACGGGCAGCGGCACCGTCGGTCGGGCTGAGATCCGGTCTTCCGAAGTGCAGTTCGATGTCGTCCCACTGGCTCGTCATGCGGGCGTAGGCGATGATCGCGGTCTCCTTGCCTTCGCGTAGATCCGAGAACGGGTCCTTGCCGTGCTCTTCCGGGTCTCCGAACACGGAGAGCAGGTCATCCTGCAGCTGATAGGCGAGGCCGAGGTGCAACCCGATCATGGCGAGATACTCCTCGGTCGCAGCCGACGAGGCGGCGAGCACCGCCGCAGCGCGCAGCGGGAGCACGAAGGAGTATGTCGACGTCTTGTATGCGCTCGTGGAGAGGATCGTGCGCAGATCGGGGGCGATGATGCCGTCGCTGAGGGCGACGTCGGCGTGCTCGCCGGCCACCGTCTCGAAGATGGTCTGTTCGAGCAGGCCGAGCAGACGATCGCGGGCTTCGGGCATCACGTCCGCTCGGGCGAAGCCCAGCACCGCCGAAGACAGGAGCAGGTCTCCGAGCAGGATCGCGCTCGATCGGGCCCAGTGCAGGGCGGCTTCGGTCGGTCGCGCCGCGTGCTCGGCGACGAGCGCACCGATCAGATTGGGACGCCGTCGTCGCATCAGATCGCCGTCGATGACATCGTCGTGCAGCAGGAAGGCGAAGTGGAGAAGTTCGACATGGGCCGCGACATCGATGGCCGTGCGCGTCTCATCGGCGGTCAGGGGAGCGGGGGCCAACGCGTGCGTCAGATCCAGGAGGAGCCGGGGGCGGATGAGCTTTCCGCCGAGGGCGTGCTCCTCCGCGGCCCGCCACAGCCCCACGAACTCGTTCCCGTACCGCTCTGCGGCGGCGCTCCTCTCGGAGAATCGATGACGCAGCGCCTCCTCGATCCGCGTCGCGAGCGATTCCTCGGTCGTCGTCACGCTCATGCGTCACACCTCGCCGAGTTGTCGCAGCTGCGGCAGCTGCTCCACGAGCCAGGGGCTGAACGCGAAGGGTGCATGCGTGACAGCCTCGATCAGCGAATCGACTTCGACCCAGATCCATTCCGACACCTCATCGGGATTGGCGGCCGGGTCGCCGTCGAGGATCGTGACGTGCACGGGGCAGATCTCGTTCTCGACGATGCCACTCGCATCCACCGCGCGATAGCGGTAGTCGGGGAGTGCCATGCGGATCTCGGTGAGGTGGATGCCGAGCTCGCCGACGCCATGTCGGCGCACGGCCTCGTCCATCGTCTCGTCCGGTCGTGGATGACCGCAGAAGCTGTTCGTCCAGACGCCCGGCCACGTCTTCTTCGCGAGCGCTCGACGAGTGAGGAGCAGCCGCCCCTCCCTGTCGAGGACATAGCAGGAGAAGGCGAGATGCAGGGGAGTGTCTCTCGTGTGGACTTCGCTCTTCGGGAGCGTGCCGAGAGCTGTCCCGTCTTCGGCGAGGAGGGTCACGTCGTCCATGGCATCTCCCAGATCTCGAGCGTTCATATTTATCTAACTTGGTGAGTAGTCAACTTAGCATGAAACTGTTGGTGTGTAACATGATCGCATGACCACGGAGCCCGGCACCAGCCCGCACGCGGGCGCGCAGGATTCGCTCCCCGTCGGCGACGGCGGATCGCGAACGTCCGCGGATACGCCTGACGGGCTCGTCCATTCGGCGATCTACGACGTCGAGGCAAGTGATCCCCGCAGCGTCCTGATCGATCGCAGCGGTGTTCCGCCGGAGGAGTTGAAGCAGATCGCCCGGGTGATGGAGTCGCTCGCCGGACTGCGCGAAGCCGAGCAGGCGCTGTCCCAGGCGTCACGTCGATACATGCGTCTGAATGAGACGGACATGCGTGCGTTGCACTATCTGATCGTGTGCGCGAACCGGAACCTGGTGGCGACGCCGGGGGGAATCGCGCACCACCTCGGTGTCTCGACCGCGGCGACCACGAAGCTCCTCGATCGTCTGGAGCAGGGAGGCCACATCACGCGTGCCCCTCACCCCACCGACCGCAGGGCACTGGAGATCACCATCACCGCGGAGACGCGACATGCAGCCATGGAGACGGTCGGTCGTCAGCAGGCGAAGCGCTTCTATTCTGCCGCCCGTCTCACTCCCGCTGAAAGGGAAACCGTGATCCGATTCCTCACGGACATGACGGAGGAGATCACGCTCCGCGACGAAGCCTGGGTGCAGGAAGGGGCGTAAAGTTCCCCTGCTTCAGCAGGGGAACTCGACGATATCGGTCTGCGATCAGTGCGCCGCGTTGTACGCGTCGACGATCTGCGCGGGAATGCGGCCACGCTCGGAGAGCTTGTGTCCGTTCTCGTTCGCCCACGCGCGGATGGCCGCGACCTCAGGGTTTCGTGCAGGTCGCTTGCGAGTCGATGTCGCGCGCGGAGAATTCGACGAGCCGGCCTTTCGGCCTGCTGTCACATAAGGCGCCAACGCCGAACGCAATTCTTCCGCATGCGCGGCATTCAGATCGATCTCGTATGCCGTGCCGTTGAGCGAGAAATGCACCGTCTCGCCTTCGCCCACTTCCAGGACGCTGCCATCGATGTCGTCGACCAGCTGATGCACAATTCTTCTCGCCATGATCGCGACTTTACTCGCTCCGAGGAAATGCGACAAGTTGCGAATAGCGAGCCGCGGTAATGTGACGCGCTATACGCAATAAATCAATTCTGTGTGGTCAGGGGAGAAGTCCGGCGCGGCGAGCCCTCGCCACGGCGGCATGGCGAGTCGAGGCGTCGAGTTTCGACATCGCCGTGCCGAGGTAGGCCTTGACGGTCCCCTCGCGCAGACCGAGCTGCGCGGCGATCTCGGCATTCGTCGAACCGAGAGCCGCGCATGCGAGCACATCGGTCTCTCGCGGAGACAGGTGGACGGTGGGGATGGGGCTCGTCGCGGGTGATGCGACGTCACCGGCGAGGGTCATGAGTCGTCGTTCGACCTGCGTGATCCGGTCGCGGACATCCGCGTCTTCCACGGAGGCGGCGATGCTCCGCAGCTCTGCGAAGCTCTGCCTCAGCTCCTCGCGCTGTGCCGGCGCCACGACCTCGTCGCCGCGCGTGGTCTCCTGCAGACGGCGCTGCACCTCGTCGCGGATGCGCAGCTCATCGGCGACGGCCTGCGCGACCTGCATGGCGGGTGCCGTGGTCACACCGCCTACCCGCTCCTCATCCCATCCGCCGGCGTACAGCACTCCGCGGGAACGGCCGTGGACCACGATCGGCAGCGCGAGGAGGGTGCGCAGGCCCTCGCCGAGGACGAACACGTCGTAGTCGTGCGTGATCTGCTGTGACGACCCGTAGTCGCTCGTCATCCGGGGGCGGAGCTCCATCATGGCCCGCCCGCCGAGCCCGCGCTCGGGTCGCACCCGGAGCCCGTCCAGCGACCGCGTGCGCGCACCGACGATGCTCGTGACGCTCACGACGCCTTCTTCGATGAGACCGCCGAACGCGACGGGGAAGCGCGTCCGCCTGGCGAGCTCGCGCACGGCGTTCGCGACGAGATCCGCCTCGGATTCGCGGGTGACGGGTGAGGACACGACTACCTACTTCCGGGGTGACGCTGTTCCCCGTTTCGTAGCGTCGACGATATCACCCGTGTCATCGTCACCGTCGTCGTCGCGGACGGCGTCGGATCCATCGGCTCCCAGGGGAAGCGTGTGGACCCGGCGGCCTACTCGCCGGGTCCACGACGTGGCCTGCCGACCTCAGTGCGCCTCGAGGTCGAGCAGGAACCGCTTGCGCTCGGGGTGCGCTCCGTACTGCCCTGCGCTGCCGTCGGAGCGCACCACCCGATGCACCGGCACGATGATCGAGAAGGGGGTGATGCGGCACGCGGTGCCGACGGCGCGCGCAGCCCCGGGGTGACCCGCGAGGATCGCCACCTCCCCGTAGCTCATGGTCTGGCCCCACTCGATGCTGCAGATGGTCTGCAGCGCGGCGAGGGCGAACCCGTCGACGAGCCGCCAGTCGAGGCGGATGTGCCTGTCGAAACGCACCGGCTCGCCGTCGAAGTAGTCGGACAGGAGATGAGCGAGTTCGTCGGCGGCTCCGGGGTCGGGCTCTGGCACTGCTCTCAACTGATGGGACACGCCTTCGAGCAGCCAGGGCACGCGCGGGTCCTCGGACTCGGAGAGGTCGAATCGCACGATGCCCTCGTCGGAGAACACCGCGAGAGCATCCCCGAACGGCGTCGGGGCGAAGTCGTAGCGGAACGTCATGCCCCCATCCTGTCCGCTCGGCTCGACGCGGAACCGCATGCTTGACGTTCCGAGTGGAGAACGCGACCCGGGTTCACATCGGGCAGGAGAAGTGCGCCACCCCCTACGCAGCGCAGAATCGCCGGAAATTCGGCGGAAACCCGCCTGGGATACCCCGTCTCCGCAGGTCGCACGCCTAGGGTGTCAGTGTGTGGCGACGTGAAGACAAGTCTGCGGACGACACAGCGGTGGATGCTGCTGTGTCGATCAGCGATCTGCACGGAACCACGACAGGCCTCGACATCGCACACGCCGCAGAGGCCGAGCGGACGCGTCTGAGGGCCGAGGCAGCCGATCTCGGTGGCCCTTCGCCGCTCGTGAGCTTCCGTGACAGCCCGGAGTCGGGCATCGATATCTCCAAGGCGCACCCGGGGAGCTTGCCGCAGTTCATCACCGGCAAGTCGACTCTCCTCTCGAATCTCTTCCGCGACGAGGTCGGGCTGCGGACAGCTCGGCTCGCCGCGGAGCGCATCACCGCGAAGAACACCGAGCTCCGTACCGTCCGCGGCATCGAAGCCGTGCACCTCGCCGTCGGAGTCGCCCGGTGGCGCATCGGGGGAGCGGGTTTCGCGGCCCCCGTGCTGCTGCGTCCGCTGGCGATCCGCCGCCACCACTCCGATTTCGAGTTGAAGCTGCAGGGCACCTTCGAGGTGAATCCCGAACTCGTGCGGATCGCTCGCGACCACTTCGGCCTCACGATCGATGCCACCGCGCTCGCCTCGTTGGCCTACGACGGCGGCATCTTCAAGCCGCAACCCGTGATCGACAGTCTGCGCGCGATGACGCGTTCGATCGACACGTTCTCGGTCGAACCGCGTCTGGTGGTCTCGACGTTCGCCGATGTGTCAGGACTGATGTCCCGCGACGGGGGCAGCCTCGATCATCCGGTGCTGAACGCCCTGGCCGGTCACGTGGGAGACCGCGAGCGCGTCACCGCTCCGCGAGCCATCCCGCATCACATCGGCCCGGATGATCGCGCACCGGCCTCGGACAACCTCCTCCTGGATGCGGACGCGGAGCAGGAAGCAGTGCTGGCCCGTATCGCGGCAGGGCATTCCCTCACCGTCGCGACCCTTCCCGGAACCGGGGGGACCCAGACCGTGATCAACGCGCTGGGTGAACTGGTGCGCGGCGGCAAGCGCGTGCTCGTCGTCTCCGCGCGGCGCTCCACCTTGGACGGGGTGCGTCACCGACTCGCCGGGATCGGCCTCGACAGCCTGGCGATCTCGCCGGCGAGCGTGCGGCGCGATCTGGTCAGGGCCATCGGACGCAATGAGAAGGCCACGGCGCCCAAGGTCAGCGAGGTCGACGATGCACTCGTGCGTCTGCGGACCGTCCTGCGCGACTACCGTCAGGCGCTCAGCGCACCCGTCGCCGGCCTGGACGCCTCGGTGCTCGACGCTACCCGTCAGCTGACACGGCTGGCGTCGCTTCCCGTGCCGCCGTCGACCACTGCTCGACTCGGCCCCGATGCCCTGCGTCGACTCGCCGCCGATCGCACCGAGGCCGCCGAGGCGCTCGCCCAGGCGGCCCGTCTCGGGGAGTTCCGCTTCGGCCCGAACGACTCGCCGTGGTACGGCGTCACCTTCTCCAGCACCGAGGCCGCTCGTGCCGCCCATGAGCTCGCCGGTCGACTGCACGCGAACAGTGTTCCCGCCCTTCTCGAGCGCGGCTACGAGCTGATCGCTCAGACCCACATGCGGCCGTTCTCGACCATCGACGAACTGGGTGAGTACCTGCGTCTGCTGCAGGGGATCCGCGACTCGCTGGACCGGTTCAGCCCGACGGTGTTCGAGCGTCCGCTGGGCGAGCTCATCCAGGCCCACGGTTCACGCCGCGACGCTCCCGGGTTGTCCGGGGCGAACAGACGTCGGCTGCGGCGTCTCGCGAAGGAGTACGTCCGTCCGGGCGTGCACGTCACCGAGATGCACGAGGCGCTGCTGCGCATCCAGGCGCAGCGCACGCAGTGGCAGCGGTGCGTCGAGGCGGGTGTCGCGCCCGAGATCCCCCTCGGTCTCGCCGACGTGTACGTGGCCTGGCAGCGGGTGGAGGCCGAGCTCGCCGAGCTCGACGCCGCACTCGGACGACGCGAGCCATTGGCGTCGCTCCCGGTGGCGCGACTCGTGCGCACGCTCGCGGGGCTGGCCGCCAAGTCCGATGTCTTCGAGAACCTCGTCGAACGCGCCCAGTTGCGCGACCGACTCGCTCTGCTCGGGCTGGAGCCGCTGCTCGCCGAGCTCTCCGTGCGCCATGTCTCCGAGTCCCAGGTGGGGGAAGAACTCGAGTTCGCGTGGTGGCAGTCCCTCCTCGAGCGCGCGTTGCAGGACAACCGCGCCCTCCTCGGCGCGAACACCGCAGTCGTCGATCGGCTCGAACGCGACTTCCGGCTGGTCGATGAGGCGCATGCCGCCATGGCCGGACCGCTGCTCGCCTGGCAGCTGGCCAACCAGTGGCGGATCGCGATCGTCGACGAGCCGCAGCAGTCGCAGCACCTGCGCCGTGCGCTGACGCAGTCGGCGACCACGACCGCGCAGGTCGTCAGCGCCGCGCCCACCCTCGTCGACGTGCTCGCCCCGGTCTGGATCTCGTCGCCGTACCTGGTGCCGGAGATTCCCGACTCGGTGGAGTTCGACACGGTGATCCTGGTCGATGCCGCAGCGATCAACCTCGCAGAGGCCGCCCCGGCGATCCGGCGCGCGCGCCAGATCGTCGCGTTCGGCGACCCGGTGACGCAGCGTCCTACGCCGTTCCGCATCGCGGTGGACCCGGAGGAGTCGTGGGAGGCCGAGGTACCGTTCGACGACGTCTCGGCCTTCGAGCGGCTCTCCGAGCTCCTGCCGGTGATGACGCTCACCCGCAGCTACCGTGCGGGCGGCGAAGACCTCGCGGAGCTCATCAACGACGCGTTCTACGGCGGCGAGATCGTGTCGCTTCCCTGGGCGGGCTCGTATCTCGGTCGCGGCAGCCTCACGGTCGACTACGTGGAGGGCGGCACGGGAACACCGGATCCGATCTCCGGCGCCGTCGAGAGTCCGGACGCCGAAGTGGCGAGGGTCGTGACGCTCGTGGTCGAGCACGCCGTGCATCGTCCTGCCGAATCGCTCATGGTCGTGACCGCGAGCGCGCGCCATGCCGAGCGCGTACGCGCCGCCGTCACCTCGGCGTTCGCCGGGCGCTCCGACGTCGCGGACTTCGTCGGACGCGACACGGTCGAGCCGTTCGCGGTGCTGACGCTCGAGGAGTCGGTCGCCGAGAGCCGTGACCGCGTCATCTTCTCGCTCGGCTTCGGACTCACCAAGCACGGTCGGGTGCTGAGCGACTTCGGCGATCTCTCCACTCCCGACGGAGAGCGACTCCTCACTGTCGGGATGACGCGCGCGCGCCGCTCGATGGTGCTCGTCTCCTCGATCCGTCCCTCCTCCTTCGACGACGGACGCCTGGAGCATGGAGCGGCGACGCTGATGTCGATCCTCGGCGGACTGGCCGCCCGCAGCCGAGACGCGCGCCTGGAAGACCTTGCCGATCCTCTCACCCTCGCCCTCGCGCGGGAGTTGCGGCGTCTGGGCGCCTCGGTGGACGTCGACTATCGCGGATTGCTGCCCCTGGTGGCCCAGCACGGCGGCAAGGCGGTCGTGATCGAGTCCGATCCGGAGACGCGGGGCGAGTCTCTGCGGGAGACGCTGCGGCTGCGACCGCACGTGCTGCGTCGTCTGGGCTGGCACTATGTGCGCGTGCACGCCTTCGATCTCTACAGCGACCCCGTGACCGCCGCGACGCGGATCGCCGCGGTTCTCGGCATCTCGGAGTCGACGCCGCGCGCGGAGAACGACACGCAGCCGATCGACATCGTCGACACCCGCGATGACTGACCAGTCCGACACCCCGACGCCGCGCCAGCGCGTGGTGCGGGTCACCGGTTCACGGCGTGCCCGCCTGACCCCGGTGCCGGGGAGCGACCCGGCACCGGAGTCCGGCCCCGCCGAAGTGCCTCCGCGGTCGCGGCCGAAGGGCGCCAAGGGGCCGAACGACGACCAGCTGATCCAGGATGTGCCGCCGCACTACTGAGGCGCCGGAAGAACGGAGTCGCCGGATGACGGGGCAGTGCTGTCGCTGAACGCCGTGTCCGGTCGTCCGGGCAACGGAACCAGAAACGCACGGCCCTCCGAAGAGGACCGTGCGTCTCGGGTGCGAGCGGAGGCGGTCAGGCTCCGCGTTGTGCCTTGAGCAGGTCGCGGATCTCGACGAGCAGCTCGGACTCGGTCGAGGCGGCCGGCTCCTCCTCGGGCTCCTCGGCCGGAGTGCCCTTGCGGGCCTCGACGCGGGCCTTGAACGTGTTCATCGGCAGCACGAAGACGAAGTAGACGACGGCGGCGACGGCGAGGAAGCTGATGATCGCCGAGATCAGCTCGCCGATGGGGAACGTGACCGTCTCGCCGTAGATGTTCGTCACGGGGATGCCGAACTGACCGGCGGCATCCGCCTTCAGGAAGAGCGCGATGAGCGGGTTGATGATGCTGTTCACGACGGCCGTGACGATCGCGGTGAAAGCCGTACCGATGACGACAGCGACGGCCAGGTCGATGACGTTGCCGCGGAGCAGGAAGTCCTTGAAACCTTTGAGCATGGGATCCCCCAACAGATCGGGGCCTCAGGAAGAGGCCGGAGTCGACGCAGCCGCCGGTTTGGCGCTCGTCGTCGATTCCGTCTTCGATGATGCCGAACCATCCTTCGATCCACCGGATTTGGCGCGCGAGTCCGTGCGATAGAAGCCGGAGCCGTTGAAGGTCACGCCGATCGAGCCGTACTGCTTGCGCAACGCGCCACCGCATTCGGGGCACACGGTGAGAGCGTCGTCGGCGAAGCTCTGCACGGCGTCGAACTTGTGTCCGCACGAGGTGCAGGCATAGGCGTAGGTGGGCATGGGGGTCCTTGCGATCAGCGTCGCCGCGGCGACAGGGTGAGGGTCTGCGACGGGGTCACGACGCCATTCACGGGCTGGTCGTGCACCTCGCGCGGAAGTTCGTCGAGTACCTCGGAATCATAGATCACGGCATAGACGGGCGGGCACTTCTCCATCGAGCCGATGGTCTTGTCGAAGTAGCCGCGTCCCCAGCCCATGCGCATCCCGGTGCGATCGACAGCGGCAGCGGGGACGATCATGAGGTCGACGTCGTTGACGGCGATCGGGCCCAGCACCTCGCCCGTGGGCTCGGGTAGACCGAACAGCCCCTCGCTGACCTCGTCGTCGTCGGTCGCCACGGCCCAGTCCAGCAGCCCATCGGCGCGAGTGACGGGGAGGAGCACGCGGATGCCGCGACGCACGGCCCTGGTCACGAATTCACGGGTGCCCGGCTCGGTGGTGGTGGACAGGAAGCACGAGATGGAGCGGGCGCCAAGCTCGTCGATCAGGGCGTCGAGGCGTTCGCCGATTGCCGTGGCCGCGGCGTCGCGCTGCGTGTCGGAGAGGAGCTGGCGTCGTTCGCGGAGTTCGGCGCGGAGTGCACGCTTCGCATGTTCGACGTCGTTCGACATGGCTCCGAGTCTACGTCGGCGCTCACCACTAGGCTGGCAAGATGGCTGACCACAAGATCAAAGCCGTCATTCCCGCCGCAGGCCTGGGGACGCGATTCCTCCCTGCGACGAAGGCGATGCCCAAAGAGATGCTGCCCGTCGTCGACAAGCCGGCGATCCAATACGTCGTCGAAGAGGCGGCGAACGCCGGCATCGACGACATCCTCGTCATCATCGGCCGCAACAAGAACGCCATCTCCAACCACTTCGACTCCGTGCCGGAGCTCGAGGTGAAGCTCATGGAGAAGGGCGATACCGGTCGTCTCGAGCGCGTGATGAAGTCGAGCGATCTCGCCGACATCCACTTCGTCCGCCAGGGCGAGCCGAAGGGGCTCGGTCACGCGGTCCTGCGTGCGCGCACCCACGTCGGCGACAGCTCTTTCGCCGTGCTCCTCGGAGACGACCTCATCGACGAGCGCGACCCGCTCCTCACCGACATGATCGCCGAGCACGAGCGTTCGGGCGCGGCCGTGATCGCGCTTATGGAGGTCGACCCCGCGAACATCCACATGTACGGTGCGGCCGCCGTCGAGCCGCTCGAGGGGTCCGACGCCGTCCAGGTGACCGGTCTCGTCGAGAAGCCCGCGCAGGAAGACGCGCCGTCCAACCTGGCCATCATCGGCCGCTACGTGCTCCCGGCGTCGGTTTTCGACATCCTCGAGCACACCGAGCCGGGCAAGGGCGGAGAGATCCAGCTCACCGACGCGCTACAGGTGCTCGCGACCGATCCCGACGGCCCCGGCGTGGTCGGCGTCGTCTTCGGTGGACGCCGTTACGACACCGGCGACCGCGTCGACTACATCAAGGCGATCGTGCAGCTCGCCGCGGACCGCGATGACCTCGGGCCCGAGCTGCGTCCCTGGCTCAAGGAGTTCGCGGAACGCCTCTAGGCGACTCTGCGGGCGTCGGTGCGGCATGGATCTGGCGACGGGAATGCGACACGGACCCATAGAACTGCGGCTCGTCCGTGCGAAGGATGCGCGACCGCTGCAGCATGAACTGCTCGCCAACAGGTCGTGGCTCCAGCCGTGGGAGGCGACCGTCCCCTACGGCTCGGTGTCGTTCGACATGAGGCTCAGCATCCGACGCCTGCTCCAGCAGTATCGTGACGGCTCGGGCTATCCGTTCGTCATGGAGTACGACGGCGAGGTCGCGGGACAGCTCAACGTGTGGGGAGTGTCCCGCGGCTCGCTATGCTCGGCCACGATCGGGTACTGGGTGAGCGAGCGGTTCGCCGGCCGGGGGATCACTCCGACTGCGGTGGCGATGGCCACGGACGCGTGCTTCACGGAGTACGGACTGCACCGCATGGAGATCTGCATCCGGCCGGAGAACGCGGCGAGTCTGCGCATCGTGCAGAAGCTGGGGTTCCGGTACGAGGGGCTGCGTCGTCGTTACATCCATATCGACGGCGACTGGCGCGACCACTATGCGTTCGCCCTGACGAAGGAAGATGTGCCGCAAGGGGTGCTCGCACGCTGGCTCAGCGGTCAGGTGCCGCCCGACGCCGCAACGGTGCCCCCCTCCGACCGCATTTCGCAGTGAAAAGGGTCATCTGGTCCTGATCCGGACGGACACGCCGCGACACGCGCCTTACTGTACGGCCCAGCCAGCTTCCAGCCCTTAGCGTTGTCGGTATGGACGGGCCGGTGCTGAGCGGGGGAGTGATCGTGCTCGTCGCCGTGCTGCTCTGGATGCTCTATCTGCTGCCATCCTGGCGGGGGCGATTCCAATACAACGCCGCTGAACGCAACGCGGTGCGGCTGAACCAGGCCCTGCGTGTGCTCGCCGAGACGAGCGAGACTCCCGGTGAAGTGCGCTTCGAGTTGAACGCGCGCACCGCGCTGGCCCAGCAGAAGCTGGCCAAGCGGGTGCAGTCCGAACGTGAGGCTGCCGAACTCGAGTCCCTTCGTGAGCAACTCGCGGCGACCAGGGCCGATCCCGTGATCCGACGGGCACGGGCACGTCGACGTGTCCGTGTCGCCGCGACCAGCACCCTCCTCGTTGGACTCGTCATCGCCGGGCTCGGCGTCTGGCAGCTCCTGGCTGCCGGGAGCTCGGCGCTGCTGTGGATCGGTGGCGCCGCCGTCGTCGTCGCCGGCATCGCCCTGCAGCGCATGGCCGCGGTCGCCGGCCGTGTCGCACGCGCCACGCACGTGGTGGCCACGCCGGCCGCCCCGCGCGTCGCCCCCGAGCTGCACGATCAGGGTCGGGCGACCTGGACACCGCGTCCGCTGCCGGAGCCCCTGGTATCGGTGGCCGGATCTCGGGCGCAGGCCGCGCAAGCTCAGCTGGAGGCGCAGGAACAGCGTCGCAAGGCCGCGCGCGTCGCCGCCCTGCGCGAACGCGCCGAGCAGATGGCGCCCGAGGCGCCGGTGCCCCTTCCTGCGGCCTCGTCGCCGTATGCGCGGATGGGCTTCGTCGACGACGCCGAGATCGAAGCGCACGTGCGCGAGTTGCTCTCGCGCCGCGCCGCCGGATGACCGTCCGCGGCGCGAACAGCTTCTCCGTCGTGATAGCGTAGATGTCGTTCACGGGCCTATGGCGCAGTTGGTAGCGCGCCTCGTTCGCATCGAGGAGGTCAGGGGTTCGAATCCCCTTAGGTCCACCGAACACTGAAGCCCCCAGGCACATGCCCGGGGGCTTCAGTCATCTCCGGGGTGCCGGCGCATGGGCGTTAGAGTGAGCTGTGCCGTCGCAACCCGGGAGCGCTCCGCTCGACAACACCGTGATGCGATCGCATGCGGCCGATGAGTGAGGTGCTCGCGCTCCTTCGCGCGCAGATCCTCGACGGCACCTACGCCGGGGGTGCAGGGCTTCCCAGCGAGATGGAGCTGGCCGCCCTCCACGGGGTCTCTCGACGGACGATCCGCACCGTGCTCGCCACCCTGGCGCGCCAGGGCCTGGTCGAGTCGCACCGGGGCTCCGGGTGGTTCGTGCAACCCAGCCAGCCGCAGGGGTTCGACCGGATGCGCTCGTTCACCCAGTGGGCGCGTGGCCGCGGGCGCACCCCCGGTGGACGCATCGTGGCCCGCACGACGCGGAAGGCCACGGCGCGAGAAGCGCGACTGCTCGGGATCCGCACGGACGCAGACGTCCTGACCTTCACCCGTGTGCGGACACTCGACCAGCGCCCCGTGATGGTGGAGCGCTCGACATGGGCGCCCTGGGTGGTTCCGCACGTCGCAGGTCTTCCGGATGACGTGGTCTCCACGACGCGGGTGCTCGCAGACGCCGGGATCGTGGTCTCGTCGGGAAACCATCGGATCGAAGCGGTGGCTGCGGCGACTGAGGATGCGCGTCTGCTCGGAGTGCGCAGATCCAGTCCGCTCCTGCAGGTGCGACGCGAGACTTTCGCCTCGAACGGCCGACCCGTCGAATGCGCCGAGGATCGCTACGTTCCGCACACGATCTCCTTCGAAGCGCAGGCCTTCGGAGCGGCCGCGCTCCCCGGCGAGGACTGAACGGGTCGCGCGACCGCGCCCACTGTGCGCACCGGGTCGCCCGGATCACCGCGCGGGCGGCCGATGACACGTCTGCGTCGGCCGGTGTTCACCCCGGCGTCATCTTGCGGCGGTCGATTGGGGGAGTCCGATTTCTTCTCGTCTCACAGAGGATGCTCCGTGTCTCGTCGTAAACCGCCCGCCCCCGATCCGTCCCTTTCCCGCCGCGGATTCGCGCGGCTCCTCCGCCCCGCATCGCTCGTCGCCGTCGCCGCCTGTATCGCGGGGCCTGTGCTCCCGGCTGCTGCGTCCGTGGCCGCACCGGTCGTCACCACGTCGAACGCGAGCCTCGCCGTGACCGATCCCGAAGACGTGTCGCCCGCCACCGAGACGGGCGGCACCATCATCCGCCTCGAGCGCGAGGCACCGACCAGCGGTCGGGTCGGGAGTGCTGTGCTGCTTCCTTCGGCCTCCGCGGCCGATGTCGACGGCTCCGCGAGCGAGCTCGTCGTCACGGTGGAAGACCCTTCCGGTGTCGTCACGATGGTGATGCCGGAGGAATCGGGCGGATATCGATTCACCCCGACCATCCCCGGCGAGTACGTCGTCGCCTACTCGATCAGCGATGCCGCGGGCGGTGTGAGCGAGGAGACCCGCACGATCACCGTGGCCGGTGCGCCGGATGCGGCCGTGGCTGCGGCTCCGAGCGTCGCAGCGGCGCCGGCGGTCGAGGCCGGAGGACCGGACGTGCGCTTCGCGGCGATCGGTGACATCCACGTCAACTGGGACGAGCTCGCCGAGGCCTACGACTTCTGGGCACAGGAAAACGTCCACACCGCCCTGTTCGTCGGCGACCTCACCAACAGTGCGACGCCGGGCGAATTCGCCGGACTCAAGCAGACGATGGATTCCAAGGCAGGCCTCGGTATCCCGGCGATCGCGTCGCTCGGAAACCACGACGTCTCGGGTATCTCCTCGTACGACCTGTTCACGCAGGCGACGGGCGGCCAGAAGCCGAACGCCGACTACACCGTGAACGGCTACCACGTCATCACGGTGTCGCCGGGCAGTGGCACCATCGACCCCGACACGGGCAAGCCCTCGGGAGCGAGCGGCGGCAACTACGCCTACGCCCAGTCCTGGTTGCAGCAGAGGCTGGCAGCCGCCACGGCTGAAGACCCGAACAAGCCCGTCATGGTGCTGGTGCACCACCCGCTCCAGTGCACCCATTACGTCTCGAACGAGTGGTACGGCACCGGTCTCTCCAGCGGCTGCGGCGACGGCTTCCAGTCCGTGTTCGACGACTTCCCGCAGGCTGTCGTCTGGGGCGGTCACATCCACACGCCGCAGAACATCCCGACCTCGATCTGGCAGGGCCAGGAGAACCGGAGCGGCGAGCGGTCGACTCAGGGATTCACCACCGTGAACGCGCCGCCGCTGGCGTACTACGAGTTCGAGTCGGGTGTCGTGAACTCGAGCCCGACCAGCCGCGGCAACGACACCACGCCGGATGACGCGGGCAACAACCGCCAGACGGCCATCGTCGAGATCACCGGCACCACCGTCACGATCAAGAACTACGACCTGCTCGCCGATCAGTGGATCGACCAGACCTGGACCTGGGACGTGGCCGACTCGGTCGATGAGACCAAGTCCTATGACGAGCGTTTCCCGTTCAACAACTCTCACCGCGCCGCGCAGTCCGCCGGCCCGATCTGGCCGGAGGGTGCGGCCGTGACCGTCGGCGACATCGCGAGCACGAAGGCGATGGCCTCCTTCCCGCAGGCCGTGCCCGCGCCGAACTCCGTCGGCGACATCGTGCACAAGTACCGTTACTCCACGGTCGACGTCGCCACCGGCGAGGAGGTGAACTCGTTCCTGCAGTGGTCGGGCTTCTACAACCTGCCGATGCCTGCCGACCGCAGCCACGAGGTGTGGAACCTGCTCCCCGGGAAGGAGTACGAGGTGCGGGTCACCCCGATCAACGCCTGGGGCAAGGAGGGTGCCGCGCTGACGACGCGGTTCACCAGCACCGAAGGCAGCGGCGGTGAGGGGCCCTTCGACCCCAGCAGTCTGACCTTCGACGACCTCCGCGCCGCCCTGCCCACGGCTGATCTCCTGGATGTCGGCTTCGCGGGCGGCACGGTGAGCGACTCCTCTCCGGCCGCGCGTCCGCTCACCGCAGGCGCCGATGCCCGGATCGAGAACGATCCCGGCGTGGGATCCGATGTCGTGATCGGCGCGGAGGGAGCTGCCACCGGCATCCGCACTCCGAAGTGGACGGACGCGGAGTATGCAGCGCTGCAGGATGGTTTCACCCTCGATGCGACCTTCCGTCTCGACGCGATCGCCGGCGGATACGTCGACGTGTTCGGCGGCATGCAGAGCGGGGGCATCGGTCTCGAGGCCGTCGGCACCAGCGCGACGACGTACGAGCTGCAGTTCTGGTACGCCTCGCCTCGTCCGGCGGTCAGCCTGAAGTACGGCCAGTGGTACCACGTGACCGCCTGGTATGACGGCCAGGATGCACGGCTGTACGTCGACGGTGTCCGAAAGGCCGAGTCCGAAGGAGTGTCGTTCTCCGTCAAGCCCAGCGCGGCCGACGCGCGCTACATGGTGATCGGCGGCGACGCGAACACGTCGGGCGCGCTCGACGACGCCACCATGGACGGACGGATCGCCGGAGTCGAGGTCTACAGCGCTCCGCTCTCCGACAAGGACGTGTACCGGGTGGCGACGCGGGAGCTCACCGCACTCGACACCATGCCGCCGCTCGTGCGCGTCGCCCCGGAACCTGCGGGTGAGGCCACGGTCGGAACCGCCTACACCGCCCCGCGCGCCGAGGCCGTGGACAACTCGGGACGCGTGAGCACGATGCTCGAGGTGACCGACCCGTCGGGTGCCCCCGTGGCGGTCGACGACCCGGCGTCCGGCCTGCGGGCGCTCGCCGCGGCTGCCGGAGACGGATACACGTTCACCCCGACCGCGACCGGCACCTACACCCTGAAGTACATCGCGACCGACGCGGCCGCCCGGCAGAACCAGGTCACGTTCACCGTGACCTCGACAGCCGGCTCCGACGGCGGCAACCCCGGCGGCACCCCCGGTGGCACCCCCGGTGGCACCCCCGGTGGCGGCGCGAACCAGGGCGGCGGTTCCGCCGGCGGACAGTCCGATCCACTGGCGGCGACCGGTGGCCCGGCCCCGACGATGCTCGCCTTCGCCGGACTGCTGCTGCTCGCCGGAGGCGGCGTTCTGCTCCGCCGACGGATGCTGCGCCACCCGGAGGGACAGGAATGAGGAACCGGCGTCGGCATCCGGGTGCGCGTCAGCGCCCCCGACTGGCGATCCGCACCCTGGTCGCCGGAGTCGTCGCCCTCACCGGGGTCGCCGTCAGCGTGATGCTGACGGCGGCCCCGGCCGCGGCGCACAGCTATGCGGCGACGGTCTTCGCCGATGTGTCCGAACCCGAGCGCGGCGTCGTGCGCACCGTGCTCGACATCGAGTACGTCCTGCTCGCGACCGACGGAGCGCGGGCGATGGGCGACACGGGCTTGGAGCAGGAGGCCTACGCCGACGTGCAGGCGAGCGGCCGGGATCCGGAGAAGCTCACGCCCGCGGTGCTCGACGATCATGCCGACTCCGTCGAGGGATACGTGCTGCCTCGGTTCTCGGTGAGCGTGGCGCAGGACGGGGAACCGTCGCAGGCGTGCCCCAACGCCGTGGTGGCGCCCTACGAGATCGTCATCCGGGACGGCGTACCGCATGCGCGCCTGGTGATCGAAGCCGACTGCACGGCGCAGGTAGAGGCGATGCCCGTGCCGTATCGGATCACGACCGAGCTGTTTCCCGGAACGGCTCCCGGGGGCATGACGACGACGATCGTCGACTACGACGTGCGTTCGGGGGCGGGTGTGGCCAGCCTCGACACCGACACGAACCCCTCGATGGTCACCACGACCGACTGGGGCTCTCGGATGGGTGAGTTCCTCGTGCTGGGGGCGGAGCATCTGCTGCTCGGCCCCGACCACCTGCTGTTCCTGCTGGCGCTGATCATCGGATCTCGCCGGCTCAGGGACATCGTGCTGGCGGCGACGGCGTTCACGGTCGCGCACTCGGCGACTTTCATCCTCGCCGCCCTCGGGGTGGTGAGCATTCCCGCGTGGATCGTGGAGCCGGCCATCGCCCTGTCGATCGCCGTCGTCGCGCTCTGGGAGATGCGACGGTTCCGGCGTGCCGGACAGGCGGATGCGATAGGGGTGGGCGGGACGCTTCGGCCCTTGTCCGGGAAGGCCCAGGGTCCTCTCGACGAGCAGCCGCTCGTCGGAGGCGGCGGGAGCGCTGTCGCTCTGCGTGAGCGGATCCTCGCGACGCCGTCCCCTGGGCCGAAGGTCGACGGCTTCACCCGAGGGGATCTGCTGCGCATCGGGGTGGTCTTCGCCTTCGGGCTGATGCACGGCGTGGGCTTCGCCGGAGCGCTGGGAATCGACGAGCCGTTCTCGTGGGATCTGCTCGGGGCGCTCCTCGTCTTCAACGTGGGTATCGAGCTGGCGCAGCTCCTGGTGATCGCGGTGGTGTTCCCGCTGTTCGTGCTGCTGCGCCGTCGGCTGCCGTCGGCGGGCTTCTGGATCGCGGCTGTGGTCGCCGCGATCGGGCTGTTCTGGTTCGCCGAGAGGCTGATCGCCGGAGTCTGATCCGCGTGCGCCCGCCTCCGACACAGGGGTGGGCGCACGGTGGTCTCAGCCGCGAGCGGCGAGCCCGGTGAGCAGTTCCAGCACGCACAGCGCCGCGAGCCGCACGGTGCGGGCATCGTCGGCGTCGGCGGTCGCATCGACCTCCGCGAGGTCGGCACTCACGACGCGGGCGTCCGCAGCCACGGCACGTGTGAGGGCCCGAAGCTCCCATGCCTGCAGGCCGCCGGGAACGCTCGCGGGGCACCCGGGCGCGACGGAGCGGTCGCACACGTCCACATCGATGTCGAGATGGACGCGCGGATCGGCTCCGGCGCCGGCGACCTCCACCGCCTCCGCGACCACGTCGTCGATGCCGCGGCGGCGCAGTTCGTCGAGTGTGATGACGCGGATGCCCCAGTCGGCGGCGCGCCGGGCGTAGGCGGCCGAGTTCGCGAAGTCGGCGATCCCGATCTGCACGATCCTCGTCGGGTCGATCCGAGACGTGTGCAGCGAGGATGAGCCGGGGACGTCCTCCACCAGGCGCCGCACGGGCGTGCCGTTGGAGACGCCGTCGCGCAGGTCGAAGTGCGCGTCGAAGGTGATCAGTCCCGTCGCCTCGGCGCCGAGTGCCACGGGATATGTGAGCGAGTTGTCGCCACCGAGCGCGATCACGAGCTTCGAGGTCGCGGCGAGATCGCGCACCCGCGAGATGACCCTCGCCTCACCGGCGGAGCCGTCGGGGTCGGCCACGTCGCCCGCATCGGCGATGCGCAGCACCTCGTCGAGTTCGACCGCGGGTGGGCCCATGAGCGTCGTCCCGTAGCGGGGGAGGGCGTCGCGGATGGCGGCCGGAGTCGCGTGGGCTCCGGTCGGTGAGAGCGAGGTGCGCCAGGTGGGTACTCCGAGCAGCACGGCGTCGGCGGCGGTGTCGAAGGCGGGCCAGTTTCCGGCACGCGGCCAGAGCGGGTCGTGACTCAGCTGTCGGGAGGAGGGGGACATGGTCAGACTCCGGGGATCAGGGCGTGGGCGATGGAGAAGATGGCGAGACCGGCCAGGGCGCCGACGAACGTGCCGTTCAGGCGGATGTACTGCAGGTCGCGGCCGACCATGAGCTCGATCTTCTCGGTGGTCTCGGCCGGATCCCAGCGCTCGACGGTGTCGGTGATGATCGAGGCGATGTCGTGCCGGTAGCGGTCGACGAGGAAGACCGCGGCGTCGGATACCCACGTGTCGACCCGATTCTGCAGCGCGGTATCGGTCGTGAGGCGCTCGCCGACCTCCTGCAGCGCCTGCACGGCGCGGCGGCGCAGACCGCTCTGCGGATCGGCGAGGGCCGTGAGCAGGCCGTTCTTCGCGGTGTTCCAGGCCTCGGCGGCCAGGGCGCCGACACGGGGGCTGTCGAACAGCGAGGCCTTGGCGTTCTCGAGCTTCGCGCGCGTGGCCGGATCGTTCTGCAGGCTGTCCGCCAGACGCGCCAGGTAGCCGTCGACGGCGAGACGAGCCGGATGGCGCGGGTCGGCCTGCACGGCGTGCACGAACTTGACGGCCTCGTGATAGACGGTGTCGTCGACGAACCGGTGCGCGAGCTTCGGCACCCACCCGGGAAGCCGTCGCGAGACGAGGCCGGTGAACGAATCGGCATTCGCATCGAGCCAGCGGGCGATGCTGTCGGCGGCGAGGTCGACAGCGCCATGATGGGCATCCGCCTCGACGATCTTCTCCAGCCACGCTCCGGCGGGCGGACCCCACTCGGGATCGACGAGGTGCTCGCGGGCGAGATCGGTGATCAGGTCGCGTACGTCGTCGTCGCTCAGCGCATTGAGCACGGCCGTGGCGATCGTCGCCCCCTCGGTGCCCACCCGCTCGGCGTGCGGGGCCTCGCGCAGCCATTCACCGGCGCGGAGCGCGATCCGCGTGCTCGACAGCTTGGTGCGCACCACGTCGGCTGCGAGGAAGTTCGTCTCCACGAACTCCCCGAGGGAGCGGCCGATCTCGTCCTTGCGGTTCGGGATGATCGCGGTGTGGGGGATGGGCAGCCCGAGCGGACGGCGGAAGAGCGCGGTCACCGCGAACCAGTCTGCGAGGGCACCCACCATGCCGCCCTCCGCGGCGGCGCGTACATAGGCGAGCCCGTCGAACCGCTGCTGGAACGCGAAGGCGAACACGAACACGACGGCCATGAACACCAGAGCCCCGAGGGCGACGGCCTTCATGCGTCGGAGCGCGCGAAGGCGCTCCTGGTCGGCGGGCGAGAGCTGCGTCATCGGTGTTCGCGGCATGACGTCATCCTTTCACGGTGCTGCCCCGACGGTCCCGACCGGCGACGGTGCGGTGTCTCGGTGCGCAGACAGCCGCACACCCGGAGAGACGAGTACCCTCAAGGGGTGATCGAAGACATCAAGAAGCGTGCGCTGCACCGCACCAGCATCCTCGAGGGGCAGATGCGCGGCGTCGCGCGGATGATCGAGAACGAGGACTACTGCATGGACATCATCACGCAGTCCCGTGCGATCCAGCGCTCGTTGGAGTCGCTGAACCGGCTGCTGCTGGAAAACCACCTCCGTACGCACGTGACGCACATGTTCGACGAGGGCGGCGAGGAGCGCGACAAGGCCGTCGTCGAGCTGCTCAAGGCCTTCGACTTCGACCGCAAGTAGAGCGCTCCGGGGTCGGGCACGACACAGCGCCCCGACCGACTCGTCGAGGCGCTGTGCGCGGACTCACCGGCCGCTGTCGTCGAACACCTCACCCTCCATGGCGTCATAGCCCTCGGTCTGCGGATCGCCGTGCGAGCCGCCCGAGATCGCGTACTCCTCCTCCGGGGAGAGCACCAGACGGTGGCGGAAGAAGAGCCCGAACCCGAGCAGGATCACGACGTACACGATCGCGATCGCGATGATCGCCGGTCCGAACGTCGGATTCAGCAGGAATCCGACGAAGATGAGCGCGGCGATCACCAGCGCGACGGCCGCACCGGGGATGCCCCACGGGCTGCGGTACGGGCGGTCGACGTTCGGATACTTCTTCCGCAGGATCATGAACGACACCAGCTGCAGGCCGTAGGCGAGCACGGCACCCCAGACCGCGATGTTCAGCACGATCGCACCGGCGACCGAACCCGCGCCCTCGGCGTCGACGGCCGCGAGCACATCGAGCACGATGAGGGCGACGAAGCCGATCGCCGCACCCACGACGAGAGCCACCCAGGGGGTCTGTCGTTTGCCGGTGAGGGACAGGAACCGCGGGTAGTAGCCCGCACGGGACAGTGAGTACATGTTGCGGCCGTAGGCGAACATGATGCCCTGCAGGGACGCGAGCAGTCCGATCAGGGCGAAGAGGGCGAGCACCGCGGCGAGCTGGTCGCCGACGATCGCGCGGAAGCCGTCGAGCAGGGGCTCGCCGGCGGTGCCCGTGGCCTCGGCCCCGATCACGCCCGTGTTCAGGAACAGCACGAGCAGACCCGTGACGATGAGGGTACCGCGAGCCCAGAATCCGGCCTTGGGGATGTCGCGGGTGGGATTGTGCGATTCCTCCGCGGCCAGGGGCAGTTCTTCGATGCCGAGGAAGAACCACATCGCGAACGGGAGAGCGAACAGGATCGGCAGCACTCCGTGTGGCAGGAACTCGGTCTGGCCCGGGTCGGGCGCGATGTTCCAGAGAGCGTCCCAGCTGAAGGCGCCGGAGAAGATGGCCATCAGGGAGAAGACCAGGATGATGCCGATCGAGATGATCGACACGACGATCGCGAAGCGGAAGGAGATCGCCGCGCCCGCGGAGTTCAGCGCGATGAAGACGACGTAGAGGATCAGGTACCAGAGCCACCCCGGCAGTTCCAGCCCCAGCAGCTCGCTCGTGATGCCGTTCGCATACGACGCCGAGAAGTAGACGATCACCGCCGTGGTCGCCACGTACTCGATGGTCTCGGCGGCGCCGGTCACCAGGCCGCCCCACGGGCCCATCGCGGAACGGGCGAACGAGTAGGCGCCGCCGGTGTGCGGCATCATCGCGGCCATCTCGCCGATCGCGAAGATCATGCCGTAGTACATGAGGACGAGGATCACGAAGGCGATCAGCATCCCGCCGAAGCCCGCGAAGTCGATACCGAAGTTCCATCCGGAGAAGTCGCCGGAGATGACGGCTGCGACCGCGAGCCCCCACAGTCCCCAGACGCCGGCGGATCTCTTCAGCGTCCGTTTCTCGAAGTACTCGCTTCCGGCACGTGTATAGGTCGCCCCAGCGACCTTGCGGGACTCACTGCTCTGCTCAGACATCCGCTCTCCGTTCGCATGCACACAGGCGCCGGGTGCACCTTGCGGATGATTGTGGCAGTCAATGGTGGTTTCGTCTACCTTTAGACGCCGAGGTGATCTACTCTGAGGGCGAAGCCGGTCGGCCGATCGCTTCACCACGACGACGGGAGCGAGAAGATGTCGGGAAACCTGAGCATCGAGCAGCTGGATGCCGGCATCGCCGCCGGCGAGATCGACACGGTGATCGTCGCCTTCGCCGATGCGCAGGGACGGCTGGTCGGCAAACGGGTCTCCGCGAGGCTGTTCCAGGAGGACATCCTGCATCACGGCGCCGAAGCCTGCGACTACCTGCTGTCGGTCGATGTCGACATGAACACGGTCGACGGCTACGCGATGTCGGGATGGGATCGCGGGTACGGCGACATGGTGCTGCGGCCCGACGTCGCGACCCTCCGCCGCATCCCGTGGCTCGATGGAACCGCGCTCGTGATCGCCGATCTGGTGTGGGGGAACGGTGAACCGGTGGGGCCCTCACCGAGAGCCATCCTCGATCGGCAGCGCGACCGTCTCGCCGAGCGGGGCTGGACAGCGTTCTCGGGCACCGAGCTCGAGTTCATCGTCTTCGACGACACCTATCGCGAAGCCTGGGCCCGCAAGTACGAGGGGCTCACACCGTCGACCGATTACAACGTCGACTACAACCTGCTCGCCTCCACGCGCCTCGAACCCCTGCTGCGCGACATCCGCAACAGCATGGACGGCGCGGGACTGTACTGCGAGGGCGTGAAGGGGGAGTGCAACCTGGGGCAGCAGGAGATCGCGTTCCGCTACGCCGAGGTGCGCGAGACCGCCGACCAGCATGCGCTCTACAAGAACGGCGCGAAGGAGATCGCGGAGCAGCACGGACAGGCACTCACCTTCATGGCCAAGTTCAACGAGCGCGAGGGCAACAGCTGCCACATCCATCTCTCCCTACGTGCCGCCGACGGCACCCCGGTCATGGCGGGGGACGCCGAGCATGGGTTCAGCCCGATCATGGAGCACTGGATCGCCGGCATCCTCGCGACCCTGCGCGAATTCACGCTGCTCTACGCGCCCAACATCAACTCGTACAAGCGGTTCGCGAAGGGCAGCTTCGCCCCGACCGGCGTCGCCTGGGGCATCGACAATCGCACCTGCGCGCTGCGCGTGATCGGCTCCGGCTCCGGCCTCCGGGTCGAGAACCGGGTGCCGGGCGGCGACGTGAACCCCTACCTCGGCATCTCGGCGATCATCGCCGGGGGCCTGTACGGCATCGAGAACGAGCTGCCGTTGCCCGAGCGCTTCACAGGCAACGCCTACGAAGCCGGCGTCGAGCACCTACCCACCACCCTCCGGGAGGCGGCGCAGCTGTTCAGCGAATCATCCATCGCCCGCGCGGCGTTCGGCGACGACGTCGTGGACCACTACCTGAACCAGGCGCGCATCGAGGTCGAGGCCTACGACGCCGCCGTCACCGACTGGGAGCGCATCCGTGGTTTCGAGCGGCTCTGACCCGGCACCGCTGATCGGTGTCACGACCTATCTCGAGCGGGCGCAGCAGGGGGTGTGGGATGTGCGGGCGGCGTTCCTGCCCGAGCAGTATCTGACCGGGGTGACGGATGCCGGCGGCATCGCGCTGCTGCTGCCGCCGCAGGACCCGGCGTCGGCGGAGGCCGCCATCGCCGGCATGGACGGCCTGATCCTCTCCGGAGGTGCGGATGTCGCCCCCGAGCTCTACGGCGAGGAGCGGCATCCGCTTACCGATCCCGCACGCGTCGACCGCGACGCGTGGGAGCTGGCGCTGTTCCGTGCGGCCGAGCGACGACGCATCCCGGTGCTCGCGATCTGCCGAGGGCTGCAGCTCGTCAACGTGGCACGGGGAGGCACACTCCAGCAGCATCTGCCCGAATCGCTCGGCACCGAGCGGTACCGCCTCGGCGGTGGCATCTTCGCCGAGAACGACATCGAGGTCTCGGACGACACCGCGCTCGCCGAGGTGCTCGGTGCGGGCGACGTGCGCGTGCACAGCTACCACCACCAGGGCATCGATCGCCTCGGGGAAGGGCTGGTCGCGGCTGCGCACTCCGACGACGGACTCGTGCAGGCGTTCGTCGATACCTCGGCCGGCCACATCGTCGGCATCCAATGGCATCCGGAGGAGAACGCCGACGACCGGCGCCTCTTCGCCGATCTCGTCTCACAGGCTCGTGCGCTCGCCGCGCGGCGGAAGGAGGGCGCCCGATGAGCGCGTTCACAGTCATCAACCCGTCGACCGGGAAAGCGATCCGCGACGTCGCCCGTGCCGATGCCGCCGAGACCGATGCCGCGATCGCCCGCGCCGTCGCTGCTCAGCGCCGATGGGCGGCGCTCGCCCCGGTCGCGCGAGCCGATGTCCTCCGGTCGTTCGCCCGTGCGGTCGAGGGCGCGGTCGAGGAGCTGGCACAGCTGGAGGTGCTCAACTCGGGGCATCCGATCGGCTCGGCCCGGTGGGAAGCCGGCCACGTGGCCCAGGTGCTCAACTACTACTCCGCCGACCCGGAGCGGCTGTCCGGGCGTCAGATCCCGGTGGCCGGTGGCCTCGACGTCACCTTCCACGACCCCTACGGCGTGATCGGCGTCATCGTGCCGTGGAACTTCCCCATGACGATCGCGTCCTGGGCGTTCGCGCCGGCGCTCGCCGCGGGCAATGCCGTGGTGCTGAAGCCGGCCGAGCTCACACCGCTCACCGCGATCCGCCTGGGCGAGCTCGCGCTCGAGGCGGGGCTCCCCGAGGGGCTGTTCCAGGTCGTCACGGGCTCGGGCTCCGTCGTCGGTCAGCGCCTGGTCGAGCATCCGGATGTGCGCAAGGTGGTCTTCACGGGCTCGACCGAGGTCGGGATCGAGGTCGCCGCCGGATGCGCCAGGGCGCTCAAGCCCGTGACGCTCGAGCTCGGCGGCAAGAGCGCGAACATCGTCTTCGCCGATGCCGACCTCGAACGCGCGGCGGCGGGAGTCCCGGGCTCGGTGTTCGACAACGCCGGCCAGGACTGCTGCGCACGCAGTCGGCTCCTGGTGCAGCGCTCGGTGTACGACCGCTTCCTCGAGCTGCTCGAACCGGCCGTGACCGCGTGGCGCGTGGGCGACCCCGCGCGTGAGGACACCGACATGGGGCCGCTCATCTCGGCGGGGCACCGCGACACCGTCGCCTCGTTCCTCGACGGCGCCGACATCGCGTTCCGCGGGAGCGCGCCCGAGGGAGACGGCTTCTGGTTCGCGCCGGCCGTCGTGCTCGCGGCTCCCGCCGACCGCATCGCCCAGCAGGAGGTGTTCGGTCCCGTCCTCGCGGTGATGCCCTTCGAAGACGAGGCCGACGCGATCCGCCTGGCGAACGACACGGCCTATGGTCTCGCCGGCTCGGTGTGGACCGAGAGCCTCGGGCGCGGGGTGCGTGTCGCGCGTGGTGTGCGCAGCGGCGTGCTGTCGGTGAACTCTCACTCCTCGGTGCGGTACTCCACGCCCTTCGGCGGCATGAAGGCGTCGGGGCTGGGGCGCGAGCTCGGGCCGGACGCCGCGGAGCACTTCACCGAGACCAAGAACGTCTTCTTCGCGACCGATGAATCCTGATCGTCGCGCAACCCACCCCATCCGGAACGGAGAACCCACATGAGCATCGATCTGACCCAGCGACTGAAGGACCGCGTCGCCATCATCACCGGTGGCGCGAGCGGAATCGGGTTCGCCACCGCGCAGCGCTTCGCAGCGGAGGGTGCGTTCGTCGTGATCGCCGACGTCGATCCGGCCACGGGCGAGACGGCGGCTGCCGAGGTGGGTGGGGTGTTCCGCCGGGTCGACGTCGCCGACGAAGACCTGGTAAATGCGCTGTTCGACGGCGTCGCCGAGGAGTTCGGACGTATCGACATCGCCTTCAACAACGCGGGCATCTCACCGGCGGACGACGATTCGATCGAGACGACCGAGCTCCCGGCGTGGGATCGGGTGCAGGACGTGAACCTCAAGAGCGTGTACCTGTGCAGCCGCGCCGCGCTGCGGCACATGGTGCCGGCGGGACGCGGGTCGATCATCAACACCGCCTCCTTCGTCGCGCTGCTCGGTTCGGCGACCTCGCAGATCAGCTACACCGCGTCGAAGGGCGGCGTGCTGGCGATGTCCCGCGAGCTGGGGGTGCAGTTCGCGCGCCAAGGAGTGCGGGTGAACGCGCTGTGCCCCGGACCGGTGAACACCCCGCTGCTGCAGGAGCTGTTCGCGAAGGATCCGGAGCGGGCGCAGCGGCGCCTCGTGCATGTGCCGATGGGACGCTTCGCCGAGCCGACGGAACTCGCAGCGGCGGTCGCCTTCCTCGCCTCGGACGACTCGTCGTTCATCACGGCGAGCGCCTTCGTCGTCGACGGCGGGATCACGAACGCCTACGTCACCCCGCTGTGAGCGCCCCTCACCTCGCTGTGACAGGGTGAAGGCATGAGCGAGCACCCCCACGACGGCGACCTCGTCGAGGTGCGCAGAGCGGTCTACCGGCCGTTGCGGCGCGGCAACGCCCTGGAGGACACGGTCGCCCGGCTCGTGCAGACGATCCGTCTCGGCGTCGTCGCTCCGGGGGAATCGCTGCCGCCCGAGCGCGAGCTCGCGTCATCGTTCGGGGTCAGTCGCGACACCGTGCGCGAGGCGATCCGCGAACTCGCGGACACCGGCTACCTGCTCCCACGGCGCGGCCGGTACGGAGGGACGTTCGTCGCCGATCCGCTGCCGCACCCGACCGTGTCGGGCACCGTGACCGCGGAGGAGATCGACGATGTGCTCGGGCTGCGCCTGGTGCTCGAGACCGGTGCCGTGCGTGCCGCGGCGAGCCGCTCGCTCGACGCCGCGACGCGCGCCGACCTCTGGGCGCGGCACGAGGCGGCTCTGCCGGCCGGGCCGGATGAATACCGGCGCCTGGACACTTTGCTGCACCTGTCGATCGCCGAGGCCGCGGGCATCCCCTCGCTCGTCGCTCTGGTCGCCGAGAACAGGGCGGATGTGAACGCCTGGCTCGACACCTTCCCGCTGATGCCGCGCAATATCCAGCACTCGGGCGCGCAGCACGAGGGCATCGTCTCGGCGATCCTCGCCGGACGCCCGGATGCGGCCGAGGCCGCAATGCGCGATCACCTCGCCGGATCCGAGGCGTTGTTGCGCGGCTTCCTCATCTGATCAGCGCTAATCGGTCGCGACTTCGACGATTCGCAACGGATATCGTTGCGAATCGATCAAGAGACTTCCGATTTCGCTATACCTGGCGACTTTCCTGTGTCAGACTCGCGGCAAGCGAATCTCAATGGGGAGGCTCCATGCCCGACACCACCCGAACGTCGACGGCGACACTCGACGCACCCACCGTCACCGGTGCGGTCCGCATCGATGGCGTGACCAAGCGGTACGGCACCGCCATCGCGGTCGACGACCTGAGTCTCGACGTGCAACCGGGCGAGTTCCTCTCGCTCCTCGGTCCGTCGGGCTGTGGGAAGACGACCACGCTGCGTATGATCGCGGGCTTCGAGTATCCGGATGCCGGGGACATCCTCATCTCCGGCCGCAGTGTCCTGAACCTGCCGCCCTATCGGCGCGAGGTCAACACCGTCTTCCAGGCCTACGCCCTGTTCCCGCACCTCACGGTCGCCGAGAACGTCGCCTACGGTCTGCAGCAACGGCGCGTTCCCAAAGCCGAGCAGCGGGAGCGGGTGAGTGAAGCGCTCGACATGGTGCAGCTGCGGGCGTTCGCCGATCGCAAGCCGACGCAGCTCTCCGGCGGCCAGCAGCAGCGGATCGCGCTGTCGCGGGCGCTCATCAACCGGCCGAGCGTGCTCCTGCTGGATGAGCCGCTCGCGGCGCTGGACCGTCAGCTGCGCGAGGAGATGCAGCTCGAGCTCAAGCTTCTGCAGGCCCGCCTCGGTACGACTTTCGTGTTCGTCACGCACGATCAGGCCGAGGCGCTGTCGATGAGCGATCGGATCGCGGTGATGCGCGCGGGACGGATCGAGCAGCTCGATGCGCCCGCGGCCATCTATGCGGAGCCCGCGTCGGCCTACGTCGCCTCGTTCATCGGGCAGCAGAACTTCGTGCATGGCACGGTGCGTGCCGACGGTGAGGCCGTCGACACGGCGATCGGCGTGATCGCCGGTCGCTGGGGTGGCGAGCGGGTCGCCGCCGGTCAGCCGGCGGTCGCTGCGATCCGGCCCGAGTACGTCCGCCTGGAACAGGGCGAGGGTGCAGGGGTCCGCGGTCGTGTGCTCGGGGTCTCGCATCTCGGCGAGACACTGCAGGTCGCTGTGCGCATCGGCGAGGATGCCACGTTCCTCTCGCGCATGCCGGCGCCCACCGCGCCGGAGGTCGGAGTCGACGACGAGGTCCGTTGCGTCTGGAATCCCGCGGATGCACGGCTGTTCGCCGCGGACGGCATCCCCACGACGGCGACGCACGTGATCACCCTGCCCAAGGACGGCGGCCGGTGACCGGTACGCCTCCGGTGCGGGTGCTCGCGCACCGGAGCGCCGCGCGGGTGATCCGCACCGAGCTGACCAGGCGCGGCTTCCTCGCCACCGCCATCATGGCGGGCGGCGCGGTCGTGCTCAGCGCGTGCGCACCGGGCCAGAACGCCGCGGCCGTGCACGCCAAGGGGGGACCGCTCGAGGACAAGCTCTCGATCTACAGCTGGGGCGACTACGACGCGCCGGAAGTGCTCGAGCAGTTCACAGCCGAGAGCGGCCCGCGCATCGTGCTCGACGCCTTCAACTCGAACGAAGAGCTGATCGCCAAGCTCGTCGCGGCGCGGGGCACCTCGGGCTACGACATCGTGGTGCCGACCGGCGTCTTCGTCGGACCGATGGCCGAGAACGGCCTCCTGCAGAAGTTCAACCTCGACCTGTTGCCGAACATGAAGCACGTGGCGCCGGAGTTCCGCGGGCGCTCGTGGGATCCGGGCAACGAGTACTCCGTGTGCAAGGCATGGGGGACGACCGGTTTCGTGTACGACAAGAGGGTGATCTCCCGAGAGCTCACGACCTGGAACGACTTCATCGACGCCGCACAGAACGAGGCCTCCGGTTCGACCTCGGTGCTCGACGATCCGGCGCCGCTGCTCGGCATCTACTTCTGGGCGAACGGTATCGACTGGACCACCACGGACCCGGACGACCTCGACGCCGTCGAGAAGTTCCTGGTGAAGGACCTCGCGCCGCACATCTCGGCGTTCGACTCGTACCCGGGAGGTTCGTCGATCCCGCAGGCCTCGCACGCGCTGCTGCAGTCCTACAACGGCGACGCGAGGCTCGGCATCTTCGAGTCCGACGACCCCGATCGGTGGCAGTGGGTGCTGGGGAGCCCCGCGACCGAGCTGTGGATGGACAACTGGGCGATCGCCGCCGGTGCCCCGCACCCGGAGGCGGCACACGCGTTCATCGACTTCGTGCTGCAGCCCGACGTGCAGCTCGCACAGGTCGACTACATCGGCTACGACACCGGCATCTCGGGGATCCGGGAGGAGGCGGAGGCCGCGGGGCTGGAACGGCTCGACATGGTGTTCTTCGACGAGGAGCAGGTGGCCACGATGCACGAGGGCAAGCTGACGGACGCACAGGACCGCGTCGTCTCGATCTGGAACTCGATGAAGGCGGCTGCCGGTGCCTAAGCTCAAGTTCGGTCTCGCCATCCCGGCCTGGGTGTGGTTGCTCGTCTTCTTCGTCGCCCCGATCTTCATGGTGATCGTGTTCAGCTTCGGATACAAGCCGAGCATCTTCGCCACGCATGCGCTCGACCACCTCTCGTTCGACCGCTACCTCGAGGCGCTCTCGCCGACCTTCTTCAGCACGTTCCTGAACACGCTGTGGATCGGCATCCTGGGCACGGCCCTGTGCCTCGTGATCGGCGGGCCGGTCGCGTACTGGATCGCGGTGAAGGCACCGCCCTCGAAGCGGGGGTTGCTTCTCGCGCTGGTGATGGTGCCGTTCTGGACCAACTTCCTGGTGCGTACCATCGGCTGGCAGGTGATCCTCGCGCCCGAGGGCTGGCTCTCGCAGCTGCTGCAGGGGGTCGGGGTCATCCCCGGTCCGCTCGACCTGCTGTACTCGCGCGGCGCCGTGCTCCTCGGCGTCGTCTACAACTACCTGCCGCTGATGATCCTGCCGCTGTTCGTCGCCTTCGACCGGGTGTCGGGACCGCTGCGCGAGGCGAGCAAGGACCTGGGCGCGAACAGCATCACGACCTTCCTGCGGGTGACGGTGCCGCTGGCCCGACCCGGCATCATCGCCGGCGTGCTCCTGGTGTACATCCCGCTGATGGGCGACTACATCACCGCCACCGTGCTGGGCGGAGCGAAGGGCAACATGATCGGGCAGGTGGTGGCGAGCCAGTTCCAGACCGCGCAGAACTGGGCATTGGGCTCGGCGATGGCCGTGCTGCTGATCATCGTCATCATGCTCTCGATCGCGGTCGCGGCCGGACTCCTCTGGCTCCTGACCCTGCCGCTCAGACAACGCAACCGACTCGTCCTGGGGGAGGGATCATGACCGATACGAAGACCGCCATGACGGCACCGCGCGTGCGCCGCGGCGCAGGACGCTTCGTGCTGCCGATCTGGGCGGCGCTGGTGTTCCTGTTCCTGTTCCTGCCGATTCTCGTGATCATCGCGTACTCGTTCAACGTCGGGCGCCTGCTGGTGTCCTGGGACCACTTCGGCTTCGACTCGTTCCTCGCGATCGTGAACAAGCCCGCGATCCGCGATGCCGTGCTCGTGTCGGTGCGCACCGGTCTGCTCGCGGCTCTGCTCGCCACCGCGCTGGGCACGCTGGCGGGCATCGCGATGGCACGCAATCCCGGCAGGTGGGTGTGGTGGTTCCTCGGGCTTCTGCTGCTCGTGTCGGTCACGCCCGAGATCGTCGACGCGGTCGCGCTGCTGCCGTGGCTGGTGTTCCTCGGGCAGGATGCCGGGATAGGCATCTTCAACGACGGCACGATGAGACTCGTGGTGGGGCAGTCGCTGTTCTCGATCGCCATCGTGTCGTACATCGTGCGGGCGCGGCTGGTCGGGCTCGACGCCCGCCTGGAGGAGGCATCGGCCGACCTCTACGCGCCGCCCGTGCGCACGTTCCTCAAGATCACGCTGCCGCTCGCGATGCCGGCCGTGCTCGCCGGGTTCCTGCTCTCGTTCACGCTGAGCCTCGACAACACGGTCGTGTCGGCGTTCGTGCAGGTGTCGGGAACGACGCCGTGGCCCGTCTACGTGCTCAGCGCGCTGCGCAGCGGCTTGCGTCCGGAGATCGCCGCGGTGTCGACGATCATGCTCGTGCTCACGCTGTTGGCGCTCGCGCTGGTGGCCGTGGTTCTGAAGAGGGCGGGGGACTCGGCGACCGAGATCGCCCGCACGATGGCAGGGGGTTGAGGGTGGGATACGCAGATCTGGTCTTCACGGGTGGCGTGCGCGGAGGGCGGGTGTTCCTCGCCGATGCCGCGCGCACCACGGCGCACGCGGTCGCCGTGACGGACGGGTTCATCAGCGCGGTGGGGCACGACGTCGCGGCGCTGATCGGGCCGGAGACCGAGGTGATCGACCTCGCCGGCGGACTGCTGGTGCCCGGTTTCCAGGACGCGCACGTGCACCCGGTGTGGGGCGGGTTGGACATGCTCCGCTGCGATCTGTCCGCTCTGGCCACCCGCGAGGAGTACCTCGACCGGATCGCCCGGTATGCGGCCGCGCACCCGGACGACGAGTGGATCCTCGGGGGCGGATGGCAGATGTCGGCGTTCCCCGGAGGCACACCGACGGCAGAGGACCTCGACTCCGTCGTGCCCGATCGCCCGGCGTTCCTGCCGAACCGTGACGGACACGGTGCCTGGGTCAACTCCCGTGCGCTCGCGCTCGCCGGCATCACCCGCGAGACGGCCGACCCCGCGGACGGGCGGATCGAGCGCGATGCGACCGGTGCCCCCAGCGGCACGCTGCACGAGGGCGCGATGGGCCTGGTCAACCGGCTCCTGCCGACCGAGGCGCCCGAGCGGCTCGTCGAGGCGCTCCTGCAGGGGCAGCGCCACCTGCACTCCTACGGGGTGACGGCCTGGCAGGATGCGATCGTCGGCACCGAGTACGGCGATGCGGGCGATCCGCTCCCGGCCTATCGGACCGCCGCCGCATCCGGGATGCTCACCGGTCGCGTCGTCGGCTCCCTGTGGTGGGATCGATCACGGGGCCTGGAGCAGATCGACGACATCGTGCGCCGTCGGGACGAGAGCACGGTCGGCCGCTTCCGGGCGCGCAGCGTGAAGATCATGCAGGACGGCGTCGCCGAGAACTTCACCGCCGCGATGCTGGAACCGTACTGCGACGGCCACGGGCACCCGCGCGAGGATTCGGGGATCTCCTTCGTCGAACCGGAGCTGCTCAAAGAAGCCGCGACCCGGCTCGACGCCCTCGGCTTCACGCTGCACTTCCACGCGATCGGCGACCGCGCCGTGCGCGAGTGCCTCGATGCGGTCGAGGCCGCGCTCGTGCAGAACGGTCCGCGCGGCAACCGGCACCACATCTCCCACATCCAGGTCGTGCACCCTGACGACATCCCACGGTTCCGGGCCCTCGACGTCACCGCCAACATGCAGATGCTGTGGGCGACGCTCGAGCCGCAGATGGTCGACCTCACCATCCCGTTCCTCGGGGCGCAGCGCAGCGCGTGGCAGTACCCGTTCGGCGACCTGTTGCGTTCCGGCGCCGCGCTCGCGGCGGGCAGCGACTGGTCGGTGAGCACGCCGAACCCGATGGCGGCGATCCACGTGGCCGTCAACCGCCGTTCCGCGCCGACCGAGTGGGAGGGCGACTACGAACCGTTCCTCCCGGAGCAGGCGATCGACCTCGCCACGGCCCTCGTCGCCTACACGGCGGGATCGGCGCGGGTGAACCACCTCGACGACACCGGGACGATCGCGGTGGGGATGCGGGCCGACCTCGCCCTGCTCGACCGGGATCCGTTCGAGCATCCCGCGGAGGAGATCGGCCTGACCGAGGTGCGCGGCACCTGGGTCGGGGGAGAGCGGGTGTTCGACTCCGTGGGCGACTGAATGACACCACACCGACAATTACGCCGAGGGGAATCGGGGGGAGTAGCTCAGGGCCCCTCGGTCGCTAACCGCCCCCCAGACCTGGTGCGTTGCGATCTCCTCGGCGGCCGCCGGACGCACAACGATCTGCGTGCGAAAGGTGGGGCCGGCGTAGACCTCGGGAAGCCACCAGTCGAACACATCGACGTGAGAGTGGAGTTTGCCGCCTAATCGTATATCGGTCGCTCTTCGCGATGTGGTGCGGGTTTCGCTGGTCCGTCCCCCGAATGGTGGACAGACAGGTTCTGCTGGAGTGCGGGATGCTTGTGCGCGCGGCGGGTCGAGTGATCGGAGAAACACAGTGAGATATCGAACAAAGGTTTCGGCTGGGGCGGTGGTGGCCTCCGTGGCTCTGATCTGTACGTGGGTGGGTCCGGCATATGCGTCCGAGGATGTTGACACGGTTTCGGTGGCAGACGTTGAGCGGGCTCTTGCCGGAGTGAGGGCAGGTTTGGTTGAGGATGCGGCGGCGTCTTCGCGTACAGATGATGCGGTGGCGGTGCTCGATGTCGGAGGAAGCACGGTTACCGTGCCGCGGGATGCGTCCGAGGGAGTGAAGCTCGCCGTCGGGGATGCTGCGGTGGGCATCAGCCTTCCTGCTGCGGAAGGGGGTGAAGCGGGCGTCTCATTGGAATCGGGGGCTGTCGCATACCCCTCGGATAACGGTGTGGCTAACACGGTCGTGCCATTTTCAGATGGTGTGCAGATGCTCACCACGATCGCTTCATCGAAAGCTCCCGAGCGCTTCGCCTACGGAATCGACGTTCCTGTCGGCGGTTCGGTGATGTTGGTCGAGGACGGATCAGCGGTGGTTGCGGATCGAGATGGCATCACGGTGCTCACAACGAATGTGCCATGGGCGGTCGATGCGAACGGCGCTGCAGTTCCGACTCGATACGAAGTTGATGGCACTCAGCTCGTGCAGGTCGTTGAACACACTGCCCGCGATGTGGCCTATCCGGTCGTCGCCGATCCGACCTATTGGTGGGGAGGGAAAACGTGGATCCCCGCGAACAAGGTCTCGATCAGTCAAACTGCGTCCATCCTGTACGCACTGATTCCAGGATTTGTTGGCCCGGTAGCTCTCTACAACGTGGGGCTGGGGCTTTGCAACCAGGCCGGTAAGGGCATCTGGGTGTACTGGACCTGGGCGGGTCACATCTGGTGTACAGGACCGTAAGGAGATAAGGAGCTTCAACCATGGTCTCTCTCAATGAACTTGGCCCTATGGCGAAACGGAAGCGCAGTCTTCTCATCATCAGCTGGGTGGCGCCTGTCCTCGCGCTGGTCGCAGCTATCGTTTTCTGGAATGACCCTCCAATGCTGAGCGCGATCGCTGCAGCGATCTTGCTGCTCATGATGACGGCGCTCTATCTTGTAGAAAGAAGATTCTCCAGAGCCCTTATCGCGGCTCTGAGGCGTCAACAAACATGAAGTGACGAACGAGAAGGGGTGAGAGCGGCTGCGCTCACCCCTCCGCTGTTCCGGACTAGCGGCTAGTGCCCTCGTTGAGGTTCGCGTGGGTCGTAGCGAGGGCTGTAGTCGGGCTCGTAGTACGAGGGTCGAAGGTCGTCATCTGAAAACCCGTGTTCTCGCGTCAGCCTGCGGCGGCCTCGTCGGCCACGGAGAGCGCTTCGTCGAGCACGGTGAGTCCGCGCACCAGGTCTTCTTCGCTGATCACCAGCGGCGGGGCCACGTGCATGCGGTTGAAATGCGTGAACGGCCAGACACCGGCCTTCTTGGCGGCAGCGGCGAAGGCGCCCATCGGAGCGGCATCCGCGCCGGAGGCGTTGAACGGCACGAGGGGCTCGCGCGTCGCCTGGTCACGGACCAGCTCGACCGCCCAGAACAGTCCGAGACCGCGCACATCCCCGACGCTCGGGTGCTTCTCGGCCCAGGAGCGCACGGTCGGACCGACCACGCGTTCGCCGAGGTCGCGCACGCGCTCGAGGATGCCGTCGCGACGGAACACCTCGAACGTCGCGACGCCCGCCGCACAGGCCAACGGGTGCCCCGAGTAGGTCAGCCCGCCGGCGAAGGGCATCGTGTCGAAGGCGCTGGCGATGCGGTCGGAGATCACCACGCCGCCGAGGGGCACGTAGCCCGAGTTCACGCCCTTCGCGAAGGTGATCAGGTCGGGGCTGGCGTCGAACGCGTCGATGCCGAACCATTCGCCCAGTCGCCCGAATCCCACCATGACCTCGTCGGCGATGTAGACGATGCCGTAGCGGTCGCACAGCGCGCGCACGCCCTGCAGATATCCGGGCGGCGGCACCAGCACGCCGTTGGTGCCGACGACCGTCTCGATGATGATCGCCGCGATCGTCTGCGGTCCCTCGAGCTGGATCGTCTGCTCGAGATGCGCGAGTGCTCGTTCGGACTCCTGCTCCGGGGTCTCGGCGTGGAACGGCGAGCGGTACAGGTACGGTCCGAAGAAGCGCACGGCGCCGGAGTCGACGGTGTCGTTCGCCCAACGCCGCGGGTCGCCGGTGAGCGAGATCGCGGTCGATGTGGAGCCGTGGTAGCTGCGGTACATCGACAGCACCTTGCGACGGCCGGTGAACTGGCGGGCCATGCGCACCGCATACTCGTTGGCCTCGGCGCCGCCGTTGGTGAAGAACACCTTCTCAAGACCTTCCGGCGCGACCTCGGCGATCAGACGCGCGAGTTCCCCGCGCACGTCGTTGGCGATCGCGGGCTGGATCGTCGCGAGACGCCCGGCCTGCTGTTGGATCGCCGCAACCAGGTCGGGATGCTGGTGCCCCAGGTTCAGGTTCACGAGCTGGCTCGAGAAGTCGAGGTACGCGTTGCCCTGGTAGTCCCAGAACGTCGAGCCCTCGCCCGCGGCGACGGGAAGCGGATCGATCAGGCCCTGCGCGCTCCAGGAATGGAACACGTGGCCGCGGTCGTCCGCACGCACCTGCGCTTCGGCCTCGGGCGCGGGGAGCGGGTGCGAGACGCCGTGGCGGTCGGTGAAGTTAATCATCGTGGTCGCTCCTCGTCAGTGGTTGCTCGGGAAGCCCAGGTCGACCTGGGAGGGCGTGTGGTCGGGCCACCGGGTGGTGACGACCTTGGAGCGTGTGTAGAAGTGCACCGACTCGGGACCGTAGATGTGGGAGTCTCCGAACAGCGAGTCCTTCCATCCGCCGAACGAGTAGGCGCCGATCGGCACCGGGATCGGCACGTTGACGCCGACCATGCCGACCTCGATGTCGAACTCGTACTGCCGGGCCGTGCCGCCGTCGCGCGTGAAGATCGCGGTGCCGTTGCCGTAGGCGTTGGCGTTGACCAGCTCGACCGCCTCGGCGTAGGTCTCGACGCGCACGACCGACAGCACCGGGCCGAAGATCTCGTCGTCGTAGACCTTCATGCCGGGCGCGACCTCGTCGATCAAGCTGACGCCCAGGAAGAAGCCCTCCGAGTCGAACTGCTTCTGCGTGCCGTCGACGACGACCTTCGCGCCCTCGCCCTCGGCGCCCGTCACGTACGAGGCGACCTTGTCGCGGTGCTCGCGGGTGATGAGCGGACCCATCTCGCTCGCGGCATCCGTGCCGGCACCGATCGTGAGGCCGCCGATGCGATCGGCGATCGCGGTGACGAGGTCATCGGCGATGTCGCCGACGGCGACCAGCACCGAGACGGCCATGCAGCGCTCGCCGGCGGAGCCGTAGGCGGCGGAGACCGCTGCGTCGGCAGCCGCGTCGATGTCGGCATCGGGCATGACGACCATGTGGTTCTTCGCGCCGCCGAGCGCCTGCACCCGCTTGCCGGCGGCCGAGGCGCGCTGGTAGATCGAGCGGGCGATGGGGGTCGAGCCGACGAAGCTCACGGCATCGACCCGGGGCGACTCCAGGATCGCGTCGACGGCCTCCTTGTCGCCGTGGACCACGTTGAGCACGCCGTCCGGCAGCCCGGCCTCGGCGAAGAGCTTCGCGAGCCACACGGAAGCCGACGGATCCTTCTCGCTCGGCTTGAGGACGACCGTGTTCCCGCAGGCGATCGCCGAGGCGACCATCCACAACGGCACCATGACCGGGAAGTTGAACGGTGTGATCGCCGCGACGACACCGACCGGCTGCTTGACCGAGTGCACGTCGACACCGCGCGACACCTGCTCGCTGCGTTCACCCTTGAGCAGATGCACGAGTCCCGCCGCGAACTCGACGTTCTCGATGCCGCGCGACACCTCGCCGGCAGCGTCCGAGAGCACCTTGCCGTGCTCGGAGGTGACGATCGCGGCGAGTTCGGGTGTGCGCTCCTTGAGCAGCTGCCGCAAGCGGAAGAAGACGTCGGCGCGCTTGATCAGGCTCGTCTCGCGCCAGGCGGGGAGCGCGGCCGCCGCCGCGGCGATGGCGGAGTCGACCTCGGCGGTCGAGGCGAATGCGACCTGCTTCGACACCTGGCCGGTGGCGGGGTCGAAGACCTGGCCGGTGCGGGCCGCTTCTGCGGCCTCCACTCCGTTGATGACGTGACGGACGATGTCCACGATGTTCCTCCGAGGCTGAAGAATACGGATTCGAACACTCTGACTGAACGTTCGATACGCTGATGTTCCTCAATGATCACAGAGCGGAAGAGCGTCGAGTGGTGTCAGAACGTCAGGACTTGAGCCCGCATCGGACAGATCGTCCGAGTCGGGCAGGGGGTGTGCTCACGGTGGCCGACGTTCTCGCCGATCCGGTGCTGCAGGCGGGCGCACTGGACGTGGTCGTGGGCGGCGCCGCTCTCGATGCCGACGTGCGCTGGGTGCATGTCTCCGACAGCGCAGGAGTCGCCCGACTGCTCGACGGCGGCGAGCTGCTGCTCAGCACCGGGGCGGGATGGCCGACGGCTCCGGACGAGCTGCGCGACTTCGCGAGAGCCCTGCACCGTGCGGGGATCGCGGGCATCGTCGTGGAGCTCGGGTCCGGCCAATCGCAGATCCCCGATGCCGTGACCGAGGTGTGCCGGGACGTCGGTCTCGCCCTGATCGCCCTGACCAGCGAGATCAAGTTCGTCGCGGTGACGGAGTCGGTGCACAGATCGCTCATCGCCGCTCAGACGGATGCGCTGCACGAACGCCAGCGCCTGCACGAGCTCTTCACTGCGCTGAGCCTGCAGGGCGCTCCGGCCGACGTCGTCGTCGCCGAGACCGCGAGAGCGCTCGGCGCGCCCGTCGTGTTGGAGAACCTCGCGCACGAGGTGATCGCGCTCGAGACCCTGCGGATGCCGGTCGCGCAGGCGCTCGGACAGCTCGACGCGGCCGATCGCATCCCGGTGCAGGCGCGGGGGGTGCGGTGGGGAACCCTGCTCGCCCTTCCGGGCCCCGTGCACCCGGCGGGCCGGCACACGGTGCTCGAACAGGGGGCGACGGCACTGGCCTTCGGCTGCCTGGCGGACGGGGGCGACACCGAGTGGTCGCTGCTCGCGCAGCGGGGCATCATCGACGATCTGCTCGGCGCGCGGTTCGCGAACCCGGCCGACATCGCCGCCCGTCTGGCTTCGGGCGGGTTCGCTCTTTCGGGTCGGCATTGCCACGGCTTCGTCGCCCGCGGGGCGGAGTCGGCGGCCGAGCTCGCCTACCGGGCTCGGCAGGCCGGGGCCGCCGTGGTCGCCGCCCGCGTGGGAGAGGATGACGTCGCCCTGCTATCGCTCCCCGAGTCCGCGCTGCTCACCGATGCTCTCGCCGTGCGCATCGCCGGGCCCGCGCGCACGGTCTTCGTCGGCCCTCCCGCCGAAGATGTCCTGGGGCTGCTCGCCTCATTGCGCGCGGCGAGAGACCTCGCGGCGAGCGACCGCTCCGAATCCGGCCCGCGCGTGCGACGCGTCGACGACCGTCCGCTCGAGCGCTTCGTCGCCTCGTTGCGTGACGATCAGCGCCTGCTCGCGCACAGCGAGCGGATGCTCGCCCCGGTCGTGGCGTACGACCGCGACCGGCGCGGAGACCTGCTCGACGTGCTCGCGGCGCTCGTCACCCACCCCGGAAATCGCTCCGCGGCGGCGGCCGCGAGCCACCTCTCGAGATCCGTCTTCTACCAGCGGCTCACCCTGATCGGTGATCTGCTCGACGTCGACCTCGACGACGGGGAGACGCTCGCCGCGCTCCACCTCGCGCTGCTGGCGAAGCGGAGCGCGGTGCCGGTGGCCTGACCCGTATCCGCCCGATCGGTGCGCGCGAGGGTCAGAGCACCGACTGCGCGCGTATCAGCACGTCGCGCAGGATCTGCTCGATCTCGCGGAATTCCGAAGGCCCGACGGTGAGCGGCGGCGCGAGCTGGATCACGGGGTCGCCGCGGTCGTCGGCGCGGCAATACAGACCGGCCTCGAACAGGGCGGGGGAGAGGAAGCCGCGCAGCAGCCGCTCGGACTCGTCGTCGTCGAAGGTCTCCTTGGTCGACTTGTCCTTCACGAGCTCGATGCCGAAGAAGTAGCCGTCGCCCCGCACGTCGCCCACCAGCGGCAGGTCGAGCAGCTTCTCGAGCTCGGTGCGGAACAGCGGGGAATTCTCGCGCACGTGCGCGTTCAGCCCCTCCTCATCGAAGATCGCCAGGTTCTCCAGAGCGACAGCGGCCGACACCGGGTGTCCGCCGAACGTGTAGCCGTGCGGGAAGGACAGATCGCCCTTCGAGAAGGGCTCGTAGATACGGTCGCTGACGATGGTCGCGCCGATGGGGGAGTAGCCGCTCGTCATGCCCTTGGCGCACGTGATCATGTCGGGCACGTAGCCCAGGCCCGTGCAGGCGAAGGTGTGACCGAGGCGGCCGAAGGCGCAGATGACCTCGTCCGAGACGAGCAGCACGTCGTGGCGGTCGCAGATCTCGCGGACGCGGGCGAAGTAGCCGGGAGGGGGCGGGAAGCATCCGCCGGAGTTCTGCACCGGCTCGAGGAACACGGCGGCCACGGTGTCAGCGCCTTCGAAGAGGATCATCTCCTCGATGCGGTCGGCCGCCCAGCGTCCGAACGCCTCGAGGTCGTCGGCGGGTCCACCCATCTCGGCCGCGCGGTAGAAGTTGGTGTTGGGCACGCGGAAGCCGCCGGGGGTGACGGGCTCGAACATCGACTTCATCGCCGGGATGCCCGTGATCGCCAGCGCGCCCTGCGGGGTGCCGTGATACGCGACGGCGCGGGAGATCACCTTGTGCTTGGCGGGCTTGCCCTGCAGCTTCCAGTAGTGCTTCGCGAGCTTGAATGCGGTCTCGACCGCCTCGCCGCCCCCGGTGGAGAAGAAGACCTTGTTGAGGTCGCCCGGAGCCTCGTCGGCGAGACGGTCGGCCAGCTCGATCGCTGCCGGGTGCGCATACGACCAGAGGGGGAAGAAAGCCAGCTCGGAGGCCTGCGCCGCCGCGGCCTCGGCCAGCCGACGCCGACCGTGGCCGGCGTTCACGACGAAGAGTCCGGCCAGGCCGTCGAAGTACTCCTTGCCCTTGGCATCCCAGATACGATGCCCGTCTCCCTTGACGATGATGGGCACACCCGACTCCGCCATCGTCGACTGCCGGGTGAAGTGCATCCAGAGATGGTCCTTCGCCATCGTCTGCAGTGCGGACTCGGAAGGGATGGTGCGTGCGGTGCTCATCTGGTCCCCCAGTTGTAGAGCTGCTTCTGCAGCTTGGCGTAGATGAAGGTTTCGGTGGAGAGGACGCCATCGATCGGGCGGATGACGTCGTTGATCAGCGCGAGCAGGTCGTCGTCGTCCTCGCAGACGACCTCGGCGAGGACGTCGAACGATCCGACCGTGATGACCACGTAGTCGACGGACTCGATCGCGGCGATGGCCTCGGCGACACGGCGCGCGTCGCCGGACACGCGGACGCCGATCATGGCCTGGCGGTGGAAGCCCAGCTGCATCGGGTCGGTGACGGCGACGATCTGCATCACACCCGACTCGGTGAGCCGCTGCACCCTCTGGCGCACCGCGGCTTCGCTCATCCCGACGGTGCGGCCGATCTCCGAATACGAACGACGGCCGTCCTCTTGGAGCAGCTCGACGATCGTCTTCGAGACCGCATCGAGGGAAGGGTGCTTCTTCGCCGGACTCATGGTGCGATCTTCGCACTCCGCAATGCGCTCGGCAACCGATTTCGCAGAATCTGGCGATTCGTCCAGCGGAATCGGCAGGAAATTCAGCTCTCGAGCGGACCCAGCCAGGCGTTCGCCGCCGTCGAGTGCGCGGATTCGGGGTCGGAGGGGTGGAACGCCCCGGCCAGCACGTCGCGGTAGAGACGCGACAGCTCGTTGGCCGAGAAGTACGACCCGCCACCGGCAACGAGCATCGCCTCGTCGACGACGTGCTTGGCCATCGTGATCGCCCGGTGCTTGACGCCGGAGAGCTGCGGGAACCAGCGCGCGCCGTGATCGACGCGGTCGTCCACATCACGGGCGAGGGAGGCGATCTGCGGCGGCAGGGCGTCGTAGGCGATGGCCATGTCGGCGATGCGCCAGCGGATGTCGGGGTCCTGGCTGTAGGCGAGGCCGGTCTTCTTCGAGTGCCGCTTCTGCGCCGTCGTCACGGCGAGCTCGAGCGCTCGCCGGGCGATGCCGGTGTAGACGGAGGCGAGCAGGATCTCGAACACCGAGAAGATGCCGAACACGATCGGATCGGGGCTGGGCCCGGGGTCGATGCGCCGCACCACGTGCGCGGCATCGGCCACGGCGCCGTTCAGCCGGGTGGTGCGGCTCTGCGTGCCCCGCATGCCGAGGGTGTCCCAGTCGTCGGACGTCGTGACGGCGTGCGTCCGCTCCACGAAGGCGAACACGAGCTTCGGCCCATCGGGGCTGGTGGTGTCGAGGCCGTGCAGCCCCAGCCGCGTCCAGACCGGAGCGAGGGAGGTGAAGATCTTGGTCCCGGTGAACGCGTAGCCGCCGTCGCCGTCGGGCACGGCCGCGGTGTCGCTGCCGAACAGCACCAGGTCGTTGCCGCCCTCGCTGATGCCGAAGGCGAAGACCTCGCCTGCCGCAGCGCCGTCCTGCACGAACTCGAGGCCGGGGACGCCTCTGTCGGAGAAGACCTTCGCCACGCCGGTCCACACGAGATGCATGTTGATGGCCAGCGCCGTCGCCGGCGCGGCACCGGCGAGACGCTGCTGCAGGATCGCGGCCTCGGCGAGTCCGAGCCCCGCCCCTCCGCGCTCCTTCGGCACCAGGATCGACAGGTAGCCGGCCGCGCGCAACTCGTCGAGGTCCTGCTGGGGGAAGGTGTTCTCGCGGTCGTGGATCGGTGCGCGCTCGCGGATGCGCTCGAGAAGGTCGTCGGGCAGGAGCGTCGCAGGGTCGAATGTCATGCCAGAGCCTCCAGAAGCTGACGGACGGATTCCTCCGGGCGGTCGCGGTGCAGGGAGTGTCCTGCACCCTCGACGACGGAGAGGGTGATCAGGGGGTTCGCCGCGAGGACCTCGTCGGCGAGTTCTCCCGTGAAGATGCTGTAGACCGCGGGGTCGGCGCCGATCACATGCGTGGGCACGGTCAGACGCGCAGCCTCTGCCCGTACGTCCCAGGGCTGATTCTGGGTACTGGTCTGCTCCACCGCCCACGCGCTCGCACGCAGCACCGCGTCGACCTTGAGCTCCTGATCCTGCGGATGCCAGTGCGGATGCTCCGCCTGCACCACTTCGAGGCGAGTGTCGGCGAATGCGCGCTCCTGGCTCCGTCGCACGATCGCCGCATCGCGCCCGCCCACCTGGATCGCGGGGTCGATCAGCACCAGCCGTCGAGTCCATTCCGGGGTCGATGCCGCCGCGACCGTGCTGGATGCGCCGCCGAGCGAATGGCCGATGACCGCGTCCCACGCGCCGCCGCCGTCCGGGAGGGTGGCGGCGAGATCGGCACCGTACGCGGCCACCGAGTAGTCGAGAGCGCGCGGTGCATCGCCGTGACCCCGCAGGTCGACGGCGGTCGCGTGCCATCCCGCTGCGGCGAGAGCGTCTCCGAGACGCCACATCAGTGCTCCTGAGGAACCGAGACCGTGGACGAGGAGGGCGCGACGGGATGCCGACGGGGAGCCCCACGAGATACGGGGCAGGGTGAGCGGGGCGGGCATGGCACCAGCCTACGACCGGTGGTGTTCAGGCGGCCGGGATCACCCGAGCCGCGTCAGGCGAGCGGCACCAGCGGTGGGAGGTCGGCGGCGATCGTCAGCACGCGCTCCGCGGCCGCGTGGCCGGCGGAGAGGCGCGCGGCGAGGTCGGCTCCGTCGAGGGTCGCCGCCAGGAAGCCGGATGCGAACGCATCTCCCGCGCCGACCGGCTCGACGACGTCGACCACGGGAGCGGGCACGAAGATCGGCTCGTCGTCGCCATGGAAGGCGGTGGCGCCGACATCGCCGTCCTTGACGACCAGCAGCGCGCAGTTCGGGAGGAAGGTGCGGATCTCGGCGGGTGTCGCGGTACCCCAGATGCGCTCGGCCTCGTCTCGGCCGACGAAGGAGATGTCCGCGGTGTCGGCCAGGCGGGCGAGCGTCTCTGCGGCATCCTCCCTGCTCCACAGCGGACGCCGGTCGTTCACGTCGAACGACACGAGGGCTCCCGCGGTGCGGGCGTCGGAGAAGAGCTGGTCGACCGTCTCGCGGCACGACGCGGACAGCGCGGGGGTGATCCCGGTGGTGTGCACGATCCGCACCCCGTCGAGACGCCGCGCGGTCAGGAACCCCGGCTCCATGCGGGAGGCAGCGGATCCCCGACGGTAGTAGTAGACGGAGGAGGATTCGGCGCCCGGGTCCTTGAACATCACTCCGGTGGGCGCGGCATCGTCGCGCTCGACCCACAACTCCACACCCCGCCGCTCGAGCTCGGACGCGACCCTGTCGCCGAGCGGGTCGGCGCCCAGGCGCGACGCCCAGGCGACGCGGTGTCCGGAGGAGGCGACGCCGGCGGCCACATTGGACTCGGCGCCGGCCAGGCCGATCGACGCCTGCGCGGCGTCGGCGAGCGGGGCATCCGTCGGAGTGATCAACGCCATCGTCTCGCCGATGCAGACGATCTCGGGGGCAGAGGTCGAAGAGATGGGGGAGCTCATGAGGGGGTGACCGCCAAGGGTTCGGTGTCGGGATGCGGGCTCGCGTCGCGGTGACGCAGATCGGGGAAGGAACGGACGAAGACGACGGCCACGAGCAGTCCCACCGCGGCGAAGATCGTGGCGGCGAGGTAGGCGCCGCGCCAGTCGCCGACATCGACGAGGAAGCCGGCGACCGCGGATCCGGCGGCGGCGCCGATGAGCTGACCGGTGCCGGCCCAGCCGAAGGCCTCAGCGGTCTCGCTGAACTTCACGCTGGCCGAGGTGATCGCGAAGAGCACGGCGAGAGCCGGAGCGATGCCGATGCCGGCGAGGATCAGGGTGCCGCCGAGCCAGAACACGTTGAGCATGACCATCGTCAGGCCGAGGCCGATCGTGACGATCAGCAGACGGCGCGCCATGGCCCACGGCCCGATGGGGATGTGACCGAAGGCCAGACCGCCGGCGAGGCTTCCCGCCGAGAACACGGCGAGCACGAGACCGGCCGCGAGGCTTCCGTGCTCGAACGTCGCGACGACTCCCACCTCCACAGCCGCACAGGCTCCGATCAGGAGGAAGCCGATCACGGTCGCTAGCAGTACGGGCGGCTTGAGCACGACCTTGCCCAGAGCGTTGCGGCTCCGGGGGATGCGGACCCGTCCGACCTCTGGGGAGAGGATGAACCAGGCGCCGCCGCCGACGAGGATGATCGCCACCAGCAGCAGGCCCTCCGGCGTGCCGATCTGGGTCGAGACGAGCGTGATCACGACGGGGGCCAGCACCCAGATGATCTCCTGCAGCGACGCGTCGAGGGAGAATAGCGGCGTGAGGTTCGAGGAGTTGACGAGCTTCGGGTAGATGGTGCGCACCGCGGCCTGGACGGGCGGGGTGGAGAGTCCGGCGACCATGCCGAGAGCCATGTAGCCCGGTACCTCGAGCGGCAGCAGTGCGAGGCACAGCACCGCCACGACGCACACCGACAGTGTGAGCGTGAGCACGCGTCGCATGCCCCAGACGCCCCTCCAGCGGCTGGTGATGGGACCGGCGATCGCCTGGCCCACACTGGTCGCGGCGAGGACCAGGCCTGCCGATCCGTACGACCCGGTCTGCTGCTCGACGTGCAGCAGGATCGCCAGCGACATCATTCCGTTGGGGAAGCGCGCGGTCAGCTGAGCAGCGATCATGCGCGCCACTCCCGGCGTGCGAAGAAGATCCCGATATCCCGCCACCAGACCACGGTACCGGGCCGCGGGGTCGGCCGCCGAAGAGGTCGATCCGCGACACGCCCGCGACACGCCGAAGGTCGATTTCCACAGGAATCCGAATGTCGGTGGGGCGTCGTAACGTCCCCCCTGTGGATGGATCGCTCACAGGGGCTTCCCAGCCGCGATTTCACGCGGTTCGAGTGCCTCCGGACGAGGGCTCGGCCTGTGGAAGAAACGGTGGAGAACCTGTGTTGTATCTGTAGAGAACGGTGGATAACTACACGGATGTAACTACTACCCCTTGTGGTCACCCCCAATGTCGGTCCCCATATGTAGTATTGAAGTCCCGGCAGGGGGTCTACCGGGAAACAGCCTGATGAGAAGCGGGCCAGAGATTTGAGGGGTTACGAAAAAGATGTCGATCACGGTCTACACAAAGCCTTCCTGCGTTCAGTGCAACGCCACCTACCGTGCCCTCGATGCCAAGGGCATCGAGTACGAGATCCTCGACCTGTCGGAAGACCCGACGGCGCTCGAGCAGGTCAAGGCGCTCGGCTACATGCAGGCACCCGTCGTCGTCACCGACGAGGGTCACTGGTCGGGTTTCCGTCCCGACAAGATCGACGAACTCGCCTCCCGTCTGGCGTGACGCCGCATGAGCGCCGTCGCGACCGCAGCGCCGCTCCTGATCTACTTCTCGAGCGTCTCGGGTAACACCGCGCGGTTCATCGAGAAGCTCGGATTCCCGTCCCGACGCATCCCCCTCCACCGACACGAAGAAGACCTCGTCATCGACGAGCCCTTCGTGCTGGTCACCCCCACCTACGGCGGGGGAGCGGGGCGCGGCGTCGAGAAGGGCGCCGTTCCGAAACAGGTGATCCGGTTCCTCAACGATGAGCGCAACCGGCGCCACATCCGCGGCGTGATCTCCGCGGGCAACACCAACTTCGGCGACGCCTTCTGCCTCGCCGGTGACATCATCAGCCGCAAGTGCAACGTGCCTCACTTGTATCGGCTCGAGATCTTCGGCACACAAGACGATGTGGATCGCGTGAGCGACGGATTGGAACGACGGTGGCAGCTTCAGTGACCGAGACAGTGGCATTCAAGGCGAACCCCTCTTACGAGGGTCTCGACTATCACGCCCTCAACGCGATGCTCAACCTGTACGACGCGAACGGGAAGATCCAGTTCGACGCCGACAAGCGCGCCGCGCGGGAGTACTTCCTGCAGCACGTGAACCAGAACACGGTGTTCTTCCACTCGCTCAAGGAGCGTCTGGACTACCTCGTGGAGAAGGAGTACTACGAAGGCGCCGTCATCGAGAAGTACTCGATGGAGTTCATCCAGAAGCTCAACGACCTCGCGTACGGCAAGAAGTTCCGTTTCGAGACGTTCCTCGGCGCGTTCAAGTACTACACGAGCTACACGCTGAAGACGTTCGACGGCAAGCGCTACCTCGAGCGCTTCGAGGACCGCGTCGTGATGACCGCCCTCGGCCTCGCCGACGGCGATGAGAAGCTCGCGGTCGCGCTCGTCGAGGAGATCATCTCCGGTCGCTTCCAGCCGGCCACCCCGACATTCCTCAACGCCGGCAAGGCGCAGCGCGGCGAACTCGTCAGCTGCTTCCTGCTGCGCATCGAAGACAACATGGAGTCGATCGCCCGCGGCATCAACTCGGCCCTGCAGCTCTCCAAGCGCGGCGGCGGCGTCGCCCTGCTGCTGTCGAACATCCGCGAGTCGGGTGCGCCGATCAAGCAGATCGAGAACCAGTCCTCCGGCATCATCCCCGTGATGAAGCTCCTCGAAGACAGCTTCAGCTACGCCAACCAGCTCGGTGCGCGTCAGGGCGCCGGTGCGGTGTACCTCAACGCCCACCACCCCGACATCATGCGCTTCCTCGACACCAAGCGCGAGAACGCCGATGAGAAGATCCGCATCAAGACGCTGTCGCTGGGCGTCGTGGTTCCGGACATCACGTTCGAACTCGCCAAGAACGACGAGGACATGTACCTGTTCTCGCCGTACGACGTCGAGAAGGTCTACGGCGTTCCGTTCGGCGACATCTCGGTCACCGAGAAGTACCGCGAGATGGTCGACGACCCGCGCATCAAGAAGACCAAGATCAACGCGCGCGAGTTCTTCCAGACCGTCGCCGAGATCCAGTTCGAGTCCGGCTACCCGTACGTCATGTTCGAAGACACGGTGAACAAGGCCAACCCGATCAAGGGTCGGATCAACATGTCCAACCTCTGCAGCGAGATCCTGCAGGTGAACACGCCGACCACGTACAACGACGACCTGTCGTACGACAACATCGGCAAGGACATCTCCTGCAACCTCGGCTCGATGAACATCGCGCTGTCGATGGATGCCGATGACCTGGGGCAGACCGTCGAGACGGCGATCCGCGCCCTCACCGCGGTGAGCGACCAGAGCCACATCGGCTCGGTGCGGTCGATCGAGGACGGCAACGACCGCTCGCACGCGATCGGCCTCGGCCAGATGAACCTGCACGGATACCTTGCCCGCGAGCATGTGTACTACGGCTCCGAAGAGGGCATCGACTTCACGAACATCTACTTCTACACGGTGCTGTTCCACGCCCTGCGGGCGTCCAACAACCTCGCGATCGAGCGCGGCACGACGTTCGACGGGTTCGAGGACTCGAAGTATGCGTCGGGGGAGTTCTTCGACAAGTACATCGACCAGGCGTGGGTTCCCGCGACCGAGAAGGTCAAGGAGCTCTTCGCCGGCAAGCACATCCCGACCCAGGACGACTGGGCCGAGCTGAAGGCGTCGATCCAGAAGCACGGCATCTACAACCAGAACCTTCAGGCCGTCCCGCCGACCGGCTCGATCTCGTACATCAACAACTCCACGTCGTCGATCCACCCGATCGCGTCGAAGATCGAGATCCGCAAGGAAGGCAAGCTCGGTCGCGTCTACTACCCGGCGGCGTTCATGACGAACGACAACCTGGAGTACTACCAGGACGCGTACGAGATCGGCTACGAGAAGGTCATCGACACCTACGCGGCCGCCACGCAGCACGTCGACCAGGGTCTGTCTCTGACCCTGTTCTTCAAGGACACCGCCACCACGCGTGACATCAACAAGGCGCAGATCTACGCATGGCGCAAGGGCATCAAGACGATCTACTACATCCGTCTGCGTCAGCTGGCGCTCGAGGGCACCGACATGGCCGAGTGCGTCTCGTGCATGCTCTGACCTGACAAACTGTCGACCCGAGAACGCGGCTGAAACCCGAGAAACGACGAAGAAATGACTCCCGAAAGACTCAAGCTGGTCTCCAGCGTGCAGGCGATCAACTGGAACCGCATCCAGGACGACAAGGACCTCGAGGTCTGGAACCGTCTGGTGAACAACTTCTGGCTGCCCGAGAAGGTGCCGCTGTCGAACGACGTGCAGTCGTGGAACACGCTCACCCCCGACGAGCAGCTGCTCACCATGCGGGTGTTCACCGGTCTCACGTTGCTCGACACGATCCAGGGCACCGTGGGCGCGGTGTCGCTGATCCCCGACGCGATCACCCCTCACGAAGAGGCCGTATACACGAACATCGCGTTCATGGAGTCGGTGCACGCGAAGAGCTACTCCTCGATCTTCTCGACCCTCGCGTCGACGAAGGAGATCGACGAGGCGTTCCGCTGGTCCACCGAGAACCCGAACCTTCAGAAGAAGGCTCAGATCATCATGGACTACTACCAGGGCGACGACCCGCTCAAGCGCAAGGTGGCCTCCACCCTTCTGGAGTCGTTCCTCTTCTACTCGGGCTTCTACCTGCCGATCTATTGGTCCTCGAAGGCGAAGCTGACGAACACGGCCGACCTGATCCGCCTCATCATCCGCGACGAGGCCGTGCACGGGTACTACATCGGCTACAAGTTCCAGAAGGGCCTCGAGAACGAGACCCAGGAGCGCCGCGATGAGCTCAAGGACTACACGTTCTCGCTCATGTACGAGCTCTACGACAACGAGGTGCAGTACACGCAGGACCTCTACGACGGTGTCGGTCTGACCGAAGACGTGAAGAAGTTCCTGCACTACAACGCCAACAAGGCCCTCATGAACCTGGGCTACGAGGCGATGTTCCCCTCCAGCGTCACGAACGTGAACCCGGCGATCCTGTCGGCACTCTCGCCGAACGCCGACGAGAACCACGACTTCTTCTCGGGGTCGGGCTCGTCGTACGTCATCGGCAAGGCCGAGGCCACCGAAGACGACGACTGGGACTTCTGAGAGCTTCTCTCTGAGGTTCCCGCGAAACAGCTGGTCAGAGGCCCGGATCCGCGAAATCTCGCGGGTTCGGGCCTCTTTCGTGCCCTCTTCGAAATGACAGAGGAGGACAGACATGACCAGAAATACCCGTTCGGTGGGGCACGCCGGTGGCACGAGCACACCTCCCTTATGGAGGCGAGAGAGTCCGGCACCCGAAATTTCGGGTTGGCGAGCGGCTGGGGGCGTGCCACTTCGTGCCACAGGTGACCTACGGAATTCCTCACGATCTGCGGAAATATGCGGATCCTGGGTCTCGTGGGCGTCGAGTGGCACGGAGTGGCACGACCGTCCACGCTCGTCCGTCCGAGTCCACGGGAGGGCACGATGAGTGCATCGAAGCGAGAGTCGTGGGGCAGCCTGCGCAAGCTCCCCTCTGGCCGCTGGCAAGCGCGCTATCCCGGACCCGACGGAGAGACGTACACGGCTCGGACCGAGGGCGACAAAGCGCTTACGTTCCTCACGAAGACGGACGCGCGGACATGGCTTGCCGCCGTGCACGCGAAGATCTCGCTCGGCCAGTGGAACCCGCCAGCGGCCGTAGCGGCACAGAATCGCGCCGAAGCCGCTGCTCAGAAAGCGCGGTCGATGGGGTTCGAGGAGTACTCGGAGCGATGGGTGCAGATGATCAAGACAGAGCGCAATCGCAGCGGCAAGATTCGGGCAATCGCAACCGTCCGCTCGTATCAGAGCAAGGTCAGCGGTTACCTCATTCCGGAGTTCGGCGACACTCCGGTGAGGGAGATCGACGTGAACCGCATCCGAGCAATGACGCAGCGACTCGACCGGATCCCTGCGCCATTGAATCCAAAGTCGAAATTCAACGGGATCACGCGGCCGGTGCTGGTCGTGCTCATGATGATCTTGCGCCAAGCGGCCCGTGACGGGATCATCCCTGCGGCACCGAGCGTCTCCATTCCGCGTCAGGAGTCGGTGCGTCACGATTCTGACCACGACGAAGGTGAGGATGTCGTGGCGCCCAGGCAGGTCGAAGCGCTCTACAGGGCGGTTCCCGAGCAGTGGGCGATCATGGTGCCGCTTGCCGCCTGGTGCCAGCTGCGTCGCGGGGAGTGCCTGGGACTCCAACGACGCGACATCGAGTGGCACGATGACGGCAGCGCAATCTTGCATGTGCGTCGTCAGCTGAACGCCAACACTGGTGACTACACCGACACCAAGAGCGATGCAGGCAAACGGTCGCTCACCATCCCAAAGCTCATGACCGCTCGACTCAAGCAACACCTGGCTGACAATGTCGCCGCCGAAGCCAAAGCGCCGGTCGTTCCGGCGAGCGTCAGGGGCAGGATGCCGCTCTCGAACACTCGCTGGGGGTACGTCTGGGCCGACGCGCGAGACGGCGTCGACGGCTTGCCGCATCGTTTCCGCTTTCACGACCTGCGACACACGGGCCTGACAATCTTTGCTCAGGAAGGTGCGACGCTCGCTGAGCTGATGCGTCGGGGCGGGCACGCGGATATTCGAATCGTGCTGCGGTACCAACACGCCACCATGGTCCGTGATCGCGAGCTGGCGAATCGAATGAGCGACCGAGTCGTCGAGAACATCGCCCGCGCGATAGAGGAGGATGAGGAGACCTAAGCGGACAGCCGCGGCCACCTGTGAAGTGAGACGAGTCCACTCACGGGGAGGTAGCGCCATGACTGTTCGAACTCGCTCCGAGGAGCACGACACCGGATTGGTCTCCCTGGCGATCGCGGCTGAGAGCTTGGGTGTCTCGGTCAAGACGATCCGGCGTCGAATCTCCGACGGCACTGTCCGGGGATACCGGGTCGGACGACTCATCCGCGTCGACCCGGACGAGCTGCGGCGGAGTCTCGTCGTAGAGATCCCGACGGCGGGGTGACCGCTACAACACTCGAGTGTTCGGCGAGACGACATGAGGTGCCCCGGGGCGGATCGCATTCCGCCCGGGGGCGCTCGTGTCATCCCCGAGCATTCGCAAGACATCGGACCCGCAGGTGACGACACGGGCACGACCGTCTTGAAGGAGACGGTTCGTACCGGCGCTGGCAGCGCTCGTCACCGGTCCCGGAACGGCGCCGACGAACCGTCCGAGGACTGAAGCCTCTCTCGCCGTCTGCAATGTGTCCGAGCGGAATCCCGCTTCAACGATGACGGTCGCTCCCGACAGCGCGGCGAGGATGCGTGAACGATCGAGAAACCGCTGCCGTGTGGGAGCGGATGCAGGTGGCGCCTCAGTGAACACAAGCCCCCGGTGTGCGATGCTCTCGATCAGGTCTGCGTGACCGACGGGGTACGCGCGGTCGAGGCCAGAAGCGAGAACCGCGATTGTGTTGTCTCCGTGCATGAGTGCCGCGCGGTGTGCTGATCCCTCGATTCCGTAAGCACCACCGGCGACGAGGGCTCTGTCGCTCTCCGCGAGGTCTCCGGAGAGTTCCTCGGCGACGTGAACACCATAGCCAGTTGCCGCCCGTGCACCCGTCAGCGTAGTGCGCTGGGCGAGCGGTGCGGTGAGGAGTTCAGTACGTCCCCGCGTCCAAAGCGCGTACGGGGTCCGTGCCCCGAGATCGTTGAGGGCGGTTGGCCATTCGGAATCCTCGGGGATCAGCACCCGGTAGTCGCCTCCTGAGCCCATGCGCGATGCGACGTGATCAGGGTTCGCAGTCAATCGCAAGCGATGTCGCCATACCGCGGCCTCCACCCGATCCAGACCCGCGACCGACGAGTCACGCTCGATGAGGGAGATCAGCTCGACCGCGCCGACTCTCATGAGGAGACCACCGGTCACGGTGTCGTTGGGAGCGTCGATCAGCGCGAGCACCATACGGGCAGTCCGCTCATCCTTGGCGAGGTGCGAGAGCGTGGGCATGACAGCCTCCTGGGCGTTGAGATCTCGATAGGAAGGTGAGCAGGATCAGCCCTTTTGGTTCCTGAAGAGCAGGCGTACCCTGGAAGGCGAAGCAGGTTCACAACTCTGCAGGCCCTTCGGGGCGGCCCTCCACGGGCACTCGACACACATGCTGCTTCCTCGACGGAGAACGACGTGTGACGAGAGGCCCATCATGATTCGTTCGATCTGGACGGTCAGCATCTTCATCCATGCTGTCCTGCAGCGGTGCGCACCGACGAACATCGTTCTTGGCCGCATCCGACGTCGCTGCGGACTCAAGTGGGGCGTTCTTGCGATGTTCCTCGCAGTGCCTTACTTGATCGCGGCCAGCCTGTGTTCCGCGGCGATCAGTGACGGCGCCCCAGGGTGGCTGAACCTCATCATCCTGCTGTGCCTGTGGAACGCGATGAAGTTCATCGCGGCGGGACCCGTCGCCGTGGTGCTCCTGCTCCGTGCTCGGCGTCGCGAGGCCGTCGCGAGGCGCGTGTCCGAGCGGGCGCACGCAGCCGTCGAGCTTGTCGCGGCCTGAACGCCCGACCGATCTCAGTCAGGGATCGCGCCCGTGCGTTCGTCGATGGTGGCGAAGAACGCATCCTCTGCGGCCTGGCGCGCTTGGACCTGTTCGATGACGAACTCGACGAAGTCGGCGTCTCGGTCAGCGATGACATGCTCGACGATGTCGACGGTGCGGTCTTCCCCCGGCCAGACAGTCTGCCGCGTCGGACGGTCCCGATCGAGGCGCGTGCCACTGACCGTGACCCAATCGCGTAAACGCTGGCGAGCATCCGCGAAGTCGCGATGCCAGCCCAGCGGTGCCGATCCGTCTTGTTCGGCGTCGTAGGCGCAGAGCCAGTGCAGGTGGAGCGCTGACAGCTCCCAGATCAGCTCTGGATGGCGGTGCCAAAGCGGCGGAATCACTGCCGCCGGGATACCGTACTCCAGCCGGAGCCAGTTCACCCAGCGGTTGAGCTCGAGGAGTTCTTGCTTAAGGTCGTGCGAGGTGAGCAGGTTCCAGTTGATCGGGTGCGGTGGCTCCGCAACGAGATCGGGCTCAAACGGCTCAGCGTGCTTGCTCTCGGGGCCCTCGTTGAGGGCGTTGTCGTCGTTCATGGTTACGTTCCCGTTGGATCAGCGACCGAGGGAAGGGGCGTTGCTCACGGCTGGCTGCGCTCGGGGGTCAAACGCACGACTAGGCTCGCTGGCCGCGCGGTTCCGGTCGGCACCTCGAGGTGAACGGTCGACGTCGTACCGGGTGCGTGCGGTGTCATGACCAATGCGCTTCGCGACGAACTCTTCGCTTTCGACTGTCTGGCCTTCGCGCTCGTAGCTCACAGGCCGCTGGTATCCCTCGGCGAGGAAGTTGTCGCCCTTCGCGAACTTCGCGGATGTGCGTTCGGCCGAGCGTCCGAACATGACGAGGTGGTGGTAGCTCGTCTCCAACTGTGTGAAGGTACCGTCCTCTTCGCGACGAAAGTGCTCCTGTCCGAAGCGGAAGTAGAGGCGCGGGTTCCCGCTGGTGGAGTTCGTCAGTTGCGGCTCTGAGGCGACGAAGCCCGAGACGGACTCTTGCGTGTGGATCGACATGATCAACTCCCTATCTGGTCAGGTGGCCGGGTTTGTTCGGCCACTGCATCAGGTAGGTGCGCGTTCCTCCCCGGAGCGGTCTGATTCGTCGTGGGGCCCTCCATGAGTGCTTCCACGGCCGCGCGATCGAGTCGGAGCTTCTCGCCGTCAGCGCGCTTCGGCCATGGATGCAGGTCTGTGATGATCGGTGGAGCCGATCGGAGCAAGACGGCGCCGGTGCCGAACGGGAGGGTGCGGACGCGGTCGGGCGGCAGGATCGGGACACGGCGGACGGAGCGCTGGTTGGAGCGTGAGCCGTAGTCGCTGAGGGTCACGGAGTCGGTGAACTCGTCCCGCTCGCCGATCAACGTGGAGAGGTCCTGGAGGTCGCGTGAATTGGATGCGCCGCCGAGGATGATCTTCGCGATGCTGGCGTCCCAGATCGCAGCAGCTTGGTTGTCCGACCACTTGTCTCTCGCTTGAGCGAGCGACTGAAGCACGGGCATCGTTGTGATGCCCGTGCCGCCGCCTTCAGCCATGAGTGTGGGAAGTGACGGCAGGGGCGCGAGGTTCCCGATCTCGTCGAGTGCGAGCAGGAGCGGTGGATCAAGGCGTGCGCCAGGCGAGCGCGCAGCCATCCGACGTGCGGTCTCGACGAGGTCTTCGACGAATGCAGCGACGAGCGCGGCGCTGTTTCCGGCGCCAGCTCCGGTCGCGAGCAGGTAGAGCGTGCCGTGGTTGAGGATGAACTGCTCGGGATCGAAATATTCGTCTTCGGACGGGCTGACGGCATCCAGCACTCTGGGATCGGCGAGCGCGGCAAGAGCGAGGGATACGCCCTGCCAGATGCTGTCACGCGTGCGCGGATCGGCGTCGAGCATCGCCTCCAGCGATTCGGCCCATCCCGTCGCGGCTCTCGGCGAGCCCGTCAGAATCGCGACGGCCTCGGCTGCCGCGGCAGGGTCGAGGGTCCAGCGGAACAGTTCAGTCGGGCTTCGCTGATCGAGTGCCGCGGCGTGCAGGAGCGACTGGAGGGCGATGCGTGTCTTGCCTTCCCAGAACCCTCCGCCTTCAACACCGCCGGAAGAAAGCTCGGTCGCAGCGGCGAGGCCGGTGGCGCGGATCATCGCAGTGAGCGGATCGTCGCAACCGCGGATGGGTGACCATCTCAGCCCGGCGGGGATGCCTGCGGCCAGGTGCTGGGGGTCGAAGACCGCGACAGGACCGATCCGCTGGCGCGCTTTGAGAGTCACGGTGAGGTTGTCGGGTCTGGTTGACGTCGTGACGACCGCTCCGGGCGCATCGAGGATCGCCGGGATCACGATGTGCAGACCCTTGCCAGATCGAGGTGGCCCGATCAGCAGGATAGAGTCCTCAATGCTCGCCCAGATCTGCTTACCATGCGATTGCCCGAGCAGATAGCCGACATCCTCGGGCCTGGGATGGTCAAGGGACGGGCGCAGCGCGCCAGCACGGCTGAGGAGCGCCTTGGTGGATGCGCTGGACGCGAGCTCGTGCACGCTGGCGGTGCCCTGCAGCCGACGCGGGTCAGCATTTATGTCGTTCGAGTGGCGTCGTAGCATCACCCAGGCCGACCCGAATGCAGCGGCGGTTAGCACGAGCATGAGCGCTGCGACGGCCCAGAAGAGGACCGCATTGAGCCCCGGCGCCTCGAGCGCCGCGGCGGGATCGGTAGGGTCGAACAAGACACTGAAGCCGCCACTGATCCCGACTCGCGGTTGCTCGATTCCAGCGAGCGCGGCAGCCACGGACCCGGCGCCACGAAAGACCGCGGCGACGCCGAACAACGCGACGAGCCCGATTATCAGGGCGTTGGTGAATTCGTCTCCGAGGCCCCGGCCTGGCGAATGCGGGGTACTCATGACGAGACGAACTCCGAGATGATGACGCCCGAGACCCGGCCGATGAGGACGACCTCCGACCGGTGGTCAACCAGCTGGCTCAGATCGATGACGGCACGAGCGGTCCCATTGGCCGAGCCCTCCGCGCCGGAGATCGAGAGTGCAACGGCGACGTCCTCACCGGGGACGAACCCGGATCCGCGGACCTCGAAGAGCTGGCGCATCGGACGATGCCGCGCTCGCCGCGTTGCACCAGGCGCCGGGGAATCGACGTCTGTGTGCTCGTGTCTTGTGGCGTGGATGATGTCGGTGAAGATGGAACCGTCGTGCTCTCGTACTTCGACGCGGATGGTGCGAGTGCGGTGGTCAGAGAGCGCATCGAGTAGTTCACCGAACTGCGCCCGACTCCATTCGAAGCCTGCGCGCAGAGGCGGGAAGTCGCGTCCGTCATGAGTGACGCGCATCACACCGCCTTCGTCGACGCGGATGCTGGCGAGTGGAAAATTGACGAACGCTTCGGACAGGAATCCTCCTGTGCTGCGATTGCTCATGCCACGCAGGTGCGCGAGCGGCTCCTCGCGTCGGGTCAGCCGGTCATGCGCCCGGTTGTATCGAAGAGTTCCAGCTCGGCTGGATGGAGCTGGTGCTGGCACACGAAGGATCGGTCCTTGATGCGCCACAGTCCTTGGCCGACCCCGAGGCCCGGAAGCAGCTTCTGCTCTGTGCCCGTGAGCCCGAGTGCTCTCGCGGTGCTGCCGAGCTGGTCGGATTCCTGCCGGTAAATGATCCTCGTCTCGGCATTGGCCAACAAGCTGTTTGCGAGGGCGCGCATCGCCGAGCCTTGATCGCCGACGTTCTCCAAGTCGGTCAGTTTGTGGAAGATCAGCATGTTCGCGATCCCGTAGTGGCGTGCGAGTCGCCAGTGTGCGTCCATGCGCCGTAGCAGCGCCGGGTGGGACATGAGGCGCCAGGCTTCGTCGTAGATGCACCAGCGCTGGCCTCCGCTGGGATCGAGCAGGGCGGACTCCATCCATGCGGAGGAGCAGGTCATGAGTACCGAGGTCAGCGTCGAGTTCTCCGTCACTCGCGACAGATCGAGGGAGATCATCGGCAGGGTCGGATCGAAGGCCACGGTCGAAGGGCCGTCGAATAGCCCGGCGAGGTCACCGGCGACCAGGCGTCGGAGAGCGTGACCGACAAGTCGCCCGTCCTCGGCGAGCCGTCCGTCGGGGTCGGCATGCGAGGTCGGATTGAGGATGTGTTCGACAATCATCGGCAGGACCGGGATGCCGTTGCTGCGCATGACCTCGGTCAGCGCGGTATCGATCGCAGTGTGTTCCAGCGGCGTGAGCTGTCGAGTGAGCACCGTCTCCGCGAGCGCTCCGATCAAGTCCCGGCGACGGGAAGCAACCGTGGACGCCCAGCTCACGTCGCTCATGCCTACGGGCCGGTATCCCTCGTCGAGCGGATTGAGTCGCGCGGCGAGCCCGTGCCCGAGCACGATGGCTCTTCCGCCCACTGCCTCGGCGACAGCCGTGTGCTCGCCCTTCGGATCGCCCGGCACGTAGACGCGGCGTCCGAACGGAAGTGACCTTGTGTAGAGGCTCTTGGCCAGGCTGGACTTGCCAGATCCGACAATGCCCGCGAGAACGACGTTCGGAGCGGTGATGACGCCACGGGCGTACAGCACCCACGGGTCGTAGACGAAGGATCCACCGGAGTACAAATCCTGGCCGACGAAGACTCCGTCGGGTCCGAGCCCATGTTCGGCAAGAAAAGGATAGGCACCGGCGAGGGTCGCTGACGTGTCTTGATGCCGGGGCAAGCGGAACTTTCCCGGCGATCGGAGCCGCGCGGAACCAGCCTCACCGGCGGCAGGGAGATACTTGGTGGCCCGCCGTTCGGTCAGTTCGGCGTCGTACTTCTTCCGGGCTTCCTGGCGTTCAGCGTGCTGCTGATCAGTCTGCATTTTCGCAGCGGCTAGTCGACGCTTCTTTCGCAGGCGACGTTTCTCAGAAGCCGGAGAGATCAGTACCGAGGTGTGGAGTCGCTCGGCATCATCCCGGTTCACAGTCCCAGACCCCGTTGCTGCTTGAGGGCCGTAATGCTGGCAGGTTCGAACCACGAGGACCGTTGCTGACGTGGCGTTGCAGCGCGGGCGTCGAGCCCGTGAGAGTCTTCCGGCAGCAGGTCAATCGACTCGACATGGTGGAGTCGGTAAAGAGCGACGTGGTCGAAGCTGTGGCTGTACGCAAGGTGGTAGTCACCGTCGCGCGCCTCGCGCTCGAGCGGACCGCTCGGCGGCACGCCGTAGACGTAACCGTTCTCCATCGCGGCACTGGTGGTCTCGTCGCCGAAGTCCCAGCTCTTCAAATGGTTCAATCCCGCGGCGGCACCGCCGGCGTCGATCATGTCGAGCACCTCGTCAGCTTCTTCGCCTTGCAGGAAGACGACACTGACCCACCGCTGCACTGCCGTCTTGTCGGGCGCAGGGACATCGTGCCAGGCGACACGACTTGCCGCGGATACTGCGGCGTTGAGTCGATCTTCGGCTTGGTCGACAAGAGTCGCGGCTTGGTGAAGGTCATCGGCAGCAGCCAGCGCGTCCTTCGATCCGGCCGCGTGGTCGCCGCGGCCATCGAATGCGCGAGAGCGGAAGTTGAAATGGGCGGCTGCGAGCTGATCGAGGATTTGTCGCAGTGAGCGCACGCCGGAAAGGACATCGCCGAGTACGCCGTAGACGTCTTGCGGGTTCTCGCACGTGCGCGTCGCATGCGCGAGCCCGCGCAGCGCCTCGGCTGCTTCACCGGCATCAGCGCCGGGATCATAGAACGTGGGCACGGTGACCTCCCGGGTAGTAAGCGACTCCATGGTTAGGTGCGCCAGCGATCCCGCCATATCGGACGAGGCGAATACCCAACCCGACGACTTGCTGAGGAGTCGGGCGCCTTGGTTCCCTCCATCGCGTGAGGTCACACAACGCGGCAGAGGGGCAGCGCCGCCGCGGTGAACGCCTGCGCCTGCTGGCCGACGAGGAGCCGCGTCTCGCAGGAAGCCTGAATCGCGGCCTGTTCGATTGCGGCAACCGCGGCGTCGAGCTCGTCCGCGGTCCGCGCTGAGACCGAGATGAGCCCCGTGTAGCGGAGCACGCCGTGTCCGGCGGTGAGATCGGCTTCCTGTTGCAATACGTCCTGGAACTCCGCCGTCTGCGCTGCATCCTCGATCTGGCCGATCCGCTGGCGTTGGGCTGCGTCCGAGATGTACTCGGTCTTCTTCTTCCGGATGTCGCGTGCCGCCTGATCAGAGCGCATCGGCGTGCACAGCAGCGAGAACGACCGTTGGATCCCCGTCGACAGCAGCAGCGGCGCGAGGAAGCCCGGGTAGACCATCGACCGCGGCCATTCCGAGATCCACAACACCGCGTGGAACGCCGAGTCAGTGCGAAGCCTCGACCACGACTCGTTCACAGCCACCGGTCCCGCGGTCGCGAGCGATTGCCCGAGCTCACCGTGGCGTTCGAGTGTCGCTGCGACTGCGGGGTCGTATGCGGAGCGCAGGATCACCGCGATCCCCCCGCACGAGAGCCATGAAGACGGCGAGAGGTCGGCGGAGCGCAGCGCTGCCACCAGCGTGGACATCTCTTGGCGAAGCACGGCAGCGGCACCGCGGATGCCGCCACCGGCCGTGCGGATCTGCCGCGACGCCGCCTGCATGTCGAGCGACAGAGACAGCGTGGTGGCGTGGCGTTCTCCGGCAGGCCCGGCCCGTTCGATCAGCTCGGCATACGTGGTCGACGCCCACAATGCATCCGCTGTGCCATGCGAGGCCCACCATTCGGCGAGGCCCGTCCCGGAGTCGGGCAGGGTGCGCTCCAGCACCTGCAGCATCGAGATTCGACCGGACCGGCACACGGTCGCGAGCACACGTCCCCAAGAACTGACTCGACGTTCCTGCTCACCAGGGTCGAGGAGCACGAAAGCAGGGTGCGAGACCGAAACGATCGCCGTGAGCGTTGCGGCGGTCGGGTCATGGACCATCCCGGCACCGGTGGCGGAATCATCGTACTCACGCAATCGCGACATGTCGCCAGGAAGCGCGAGCGATCCGGCAGAGCGCGGCTTCACGACGCGTCGACGATAGAGCAGCTGCCCGCCCGTGGTCTTCCACAACCACCAGAAGACGACGGGGATCCACTCGACGATCGCGCGCCCGGCGATACGGATCCATGCCACCGAGGCAGCGGCGGCCCAGACCGGAGCGGAGAAGGCAATGAGGATGCCACCTCCTGCGTAGAACGCCCACACGAGCGTGCCGATGCCGATTCCGAGGGCGATCAGCTGTGAGAGCGACAGGCCCAAGAGGACACCCCGTCGCGTCAATCGAGAGAACTTCACCGGGACGAGGTCTCCGGCTCGTCGGTCGTCGAGATCATTCGGCATGATGCGTCATTCCTTCCGGGGAGGCTGCGGTCGCGGCCGACTGGGCGGAGCGGGATCTGCGCGCGGGGCCGACGGCTGCGGTGTGGAAGGCGACCCAGGGGTCGCGGATGCTGCGGGTGCCGGAGTCCCCCGGTCTCCCGCGCTCGCCGCAACTGTCTCGGAGGTGCCACCGATGCCCTGGCCGATCTTCGGTCCAGCAGTAGCAGCGCCCTCGACGACTTCGGCGCCAATGACGACGGCTGCAGCGGGCCCGGCCGCGGCACCAGCTCCGGCACCAGCTCCAGCGCCCGCACTCGTGCCAGCCGCAGTTCCGCTGGGGGTGGCGCCAGCCGACGCCGTCGCGCTCGGTGCAGTGCGCGCGGGGGGAGTGGTGCTTGGACCGCCACCGGACCCGCCGTCGAGGACTTTCTTGACCCCATCGCCCTGCGGCTTCGACGGCACCGGGACGGGCCGGTTGATAGCGTTCTTCGCCTCCTGCTCGCTTCCCATCGCGTGGTAGAGGTCAAAGCCGAAGAACGAGATGAACCGGTAGACCATGTATGGCGCGAAGGCTGCGATGAACAGCAGTACGATGCCCGAGATTGGCTCGGTCACGGACGCGAGGTCTGCCTCGATCGGGGTGGACACCTGGGTAATCGCGATGAGGAACACGACGACGAGCACGAGCTTCGAGATGATCAGCGCGACGACGAACGCCGCCCATTTCCCGATCCATCCGCGGGTGACGTCCCACGCCGCGCCCGCGAACGCGATGGGCGCGAGCACGATGGCCACCAATAGCAGGGCTTTGCGAATCAGGAGCGAGAACCACACGATGGCGACCGCGCAGATCATGAGTCCTGAGAGGAAGATCGTGATGATCGCGCCGACGCCGGGAGCCGCGATGTTGATCGTCGTGAGGCCTGCGGTCAGGAGCGCGATCTTGTCGCCCATGGTCGCGGTTGTTTCCCCTGCGGCCTGGACGATGCCGACGCAGAGTTGGTCGACGATCTCCAGCCCGGTCGCGGTGAGCGTGACGACAACGAAGGAACCGAGTACTGCTTTGGCAGCTCCGAGCGCGGCGCGGGAAAGCGCAGCGGGTTCGCGTCGGATGAGTCCCAGGACCAGCTGGAAGCAGAAGAACAGCAGGACGATGAAGACGCCGATGCCGAAGAGCAGGTTGTAGACGTCGAGGTAGCCGGAGGATTGGACGTCGACAAGAGTGGTGCTGTCGAAGACCGTCCACATAGCTTCGATGAGCCATGCGGCAGCTTGTCCCATTGTGGCGGCGAGCCAATCGAACGGGGCAGATACCAGCGAAGCCGCGCCTTCGCCGACGGCATCGCACACGGTTGAGATGACGGGGATATCGCAGACACTCATCGCGGGGTTCCCAACGGGTTGCGACCGAGTGGCCTCAGACCTGCTGTCCGACGTTCCAGAAGAAGTTGATCAAAGTCACGGACGCGCCACAGATGACCGCAGCACCACAGGAGATGAGCACGCCGAGCTTGCCTCGTGAGGCGAGGTGCGGGTTCGACGAGTTCGACCCGAATCCCCAGACGATCGCGGCCACGATCAGCGCGAGCACGGACAGGACGAGCCCGACCGTCATCACGGCGCCGACGATCGTTCGTAGCTGCGCGATCCCGGGTAGACCGGAGTCGTTCGGAGTGATGTCGATGTCCATCGGCAGGGCGGTGGCGACGGTCGCGATGAGTTCGAACACGGTGGCTCCTCGGCATGAACACCGCCACGGGCGGTAGGCGAAAGATGGTCGAGAGCCAGGTGCGCAGCTCCTCACCACCAGTCGCATGCCGAGTCGCACGCGGGGCGATGAGGTCAGAGCTGTTCGCCGACGCTGATGAGCCAGTTCACCCAGGACACGCCCCCGCCAGCGAGCACCGCTGCACCAAGCGCGACGAAGACCCCGGCGCGCGCTTTCGCCGCAAGCGCGGGGTTGCCGGTGGACGTAACGATCGCCCAGACGATCGCGGAGATGATGATCGTGAGCACCGCGACGATCAGGATGATCGTGAGCGCAGCACCGATGGCGACTTTGAGGTCACCGATACCGCCGAGACCACTGAAGTCGGGGAACACGTTCATCACTGACCCCCTCCCATCGCCGAGCACCCGGCGCCCGCGGCGGGCTCTGGGAGATCTGCAGCGCCGTGGTCATTGAGCCACTTTGCGGCGTCGACAGCTTCGGCGTTCGTGCCACCTGGACGGACTTCGAAGTGCAGGTGCGCGCCGGTCGAGCGCCCGGAGGAGCCGACGTCGCCGATGTGTTGACCCGCAATGACCTGCTCGCCGACGATGGCGTGGATGCCGTTCTGCCACATGTGCGCGTACGCGGTCGCGACGGTGGCGCCGTCGATGCGGTGCTCGATCACAATGAGCCCGCCGTACCTGCCAGAGAGCTGGGCGACTGTGACGACTCCGTCCGCGGCCGCGAGGATCGGCGTTCCATCTGGCGCAGCGAGGTCGGTGCCGGAGTGGAAGGCGCCCTCTCCGGTAAACGGGTCGACTCGCGGGCCGAAGTTGCCCGTGAGTACCCAGGTGCCCTCCGGCAATGGAAACACGACGCGGGCCGACTCCGCAACGCTCTCGGTCGGCGCAGGAATGCTCCCGGCAAGTTGCGAGGTGGCGCTAGTGAGAGTGGTGAGGATCTTTTCGGCGACCGGCTCGTAGTTGTTGTACCGGTCGGGGTATCCGGATACTTCAACCGCTTGCGCGGCTTCGCCCTTGCTCAAGCTCTGCCAGTCGGGGATATCGAGCAGGCCACGCGGCGAGGGATAGTTCGGTCCCGTCGATCCGCCGAAGAACGCCTCAGCCTGATATTCCGGATCCATCAACTCGGCGACCGATCCCCATCCGGATTGCGGGCGCATTTGGAACAGACCGAGCGAATCGTGATCGGATCCGTTTCCATCGTTCGGATAGTCACCGGACTCCGGGTAGGTGCTCGTGTTCGCGAGCTGCCGCAGCGTTGACTCGGTGAGCGCAGCCATGAGCGCGATCTGGACGCCATCGCGGGTGACGCTATCGATCCGCGACCCAACAGAGATGATCGTGGCCGCGTGAGTGAGCTGCTGCCGATTGAGTGTGAAAGTATCTCCGTTCGCCGTCGTCACCACAAGCGAATCCGGAATGGGGCCGACGGTGAGACCCGTCGAGGCGAGGCAAGCAATGACGGCGGGGTTTGCAACCAGACCGACCGCGACCAGTCCTAGCGTCGGCGCGAGGATCACAAGCCCGATGAGTGTGATCGCGAGCTTCTTCAGCATGAGTCGGCCGTCCTATCGGAGCGGATTGTTCAGCTCGGACAGCCGCAGAACGTAGCAACTGTCACCGGGCGGGCAAGCGATGAACACCGTGAGCGCCACCTCTTGCTGAGCAGCGATCGAATCGCCGTTCCACGTGCCAGCGCGGTGACGGATGCCCTCGATCGTGTACGCGGTCGCGCCTTCGGGGAGTTGTCCGGGCCGTGCCTGCGAGAGCGCCTCGGACCAGGCATCCGGCACGTACATTGACGTGACCTCCAGACGTTGCGTCGTCGCGTACTGACCCAGCTGCACCCACGCGTTCTGCGTCGGCAGGTAGGTGGCGATGTCGGCCGCGAGCCCTGGCTGTTCGGCAGGGGTGGGATCGGCGACGTCGAGGATGACGTCGGTGTAGTCGAGCGGAACGAAACCGACGCCGGTGTCCCACGTGAACAGCGCCGTCGCGACGCTGCCCGCGAACGTCTCTGCATCTCGAGTGGGCAGGATCGTCGGAAGTCGCGGTGCCGTCGTGGCAGGTCGACGAGAATGCTCGGTGGTCGGCGCGGCGCTCGACGAGGTCGGCTCCGGCGAGTCCTCCGGCTCGGGTGATCCGGAGATGAGTCCGTAGGTGCCGACAGCGACGACGAGGACGGCCATCACCGCGACGGCGATCAGTGCGACCAAGGTGCGGCGCGAACGGCGAGCTATCTGGTGCTTCATGCCGGGCAGGTGCGCAGCCCTGACCCCTGCTCAGATCGCGCGAAGGCTCCGCGCTGTCGTCTCGGTGTCTGAGTCGGCGTCGTTTCGAAATGCTCGGAGCTGCTTAGCGACGTCGACCGTGGCATCAACGACGTGGAGGAAGAGGTCGACCTCGGCGTCGCTGAGCTGATGAGCCAGGTCGTCGACGGTGAAGTGCCGCCACCAGCCGTCGAGCTCAGTCCACGTCACGACGAACGCGCGCACGGGCCACGGGTCATCGCCGTCCGTACGGGCAGCAGGGCTTGGCGACGGGCGTCGCTTGGGCATCCGCTTGCCTTTGATGCGAGCCAGGGCTTCCTTAGCGAGTTTCGCCACGTTATCCCCACTCCCGCCGGGCTGCGCCGCAGCGACGAGTTGGCGTGCCCGTTCGTAGCTCGGGTGCACGGCTGACCCGGATCCGATGAGCTCCAGCTCGGCTGCGACGCCCTCGCGCACGGACTCGGGCTGGGTCTCATCGTCGACGAGGTGCTGCAGGTAGTTGATCTTCTCGAGCGTGGTGTGGGAGGGGCCATCTGGGATCATCGCAGCGGCCTGCTCGCGTGTGTCGCCCACAGCCTCTGACGGTGCCGCAAGATTGGCGGCACCGTGATCTCCGGGCTGGTTCACCCTGCTGAAGCGCGACGCTTCCTGGCGGCGAGCGGCATCCTCTGCCATCAGCGTCTTGATCTCTCGGTACAGAGTCGCGTTCTCCAGTTGAGTGAGCGGCTTGTGGAGCACATTGTCGTCTTGCTCAGCAAGCAGGTACCCAAGGTCTCCCGAGATGCCCGAACGCACCCACACTTTGACGTGCAGCCACCCGAGTTGCTTGATCGCGGCCAGTCGCCGTGCACCGCAGACGAGGATCCCTTCTGGCGTGACGGTTATCGGTTGCAGCAGGCCTTCCCGCTCGATTGACGCGGCAAGCGAGGCGAGGTCGCCGAGCTCCGTTCGGTGGCGTAGCCCGACCCGAATCGAGTCGACCGACCGTTCCAGTTCGATGTGCCCGTTGTCGGTGCTCATCGCCTGCCCCCGTGCGTGGGCGTGGACATCGCGATCGTCATCACCAGGTCGTCATCACTGAGCAACGCGGGCAGCGTGTCGCCGACGAGCAGACGGAACAGGATGCCGCGACCGGCGCTGGTTGACCGGTATGCAGGATGTGGATGCCCGAGCAGCACACGCAGCAGTGCCGACCACGAGTCGGCAGGCAGATCGAGCAGCGCTCGGGCGTGCTTGTCGCGGCGGAGCAGCTCGCAGGCGCTCTGTCGAGACCCGGCCCGTGCGACCGCGGCGCAGACGTACTCGATCGCTGCGCGCGCAGTGCTCTCCGGCCATCCCAAGGTCGTGAAGAGGACGATCGACAGTTCGACCGCACGGTGGGCAGTGTCGACGTCCTCGGGTGCATAGTAGGCGTCGTCGTCTTGAGCACTCGGATAGTCGTCTTGGACGTGGAACGCCGGATGGTAATCGGCCAGCGGAGTCTCCCGATCGGCAAACCGTTCCGGATCATGGAAAGCGGAGACATGAGGTCGGCGAGCTTGGTGAGTCGCACACAACAAGCCTTGCCCGCGCTCCTCGGCGATGCAGGTGATCTGAACACCGCGAGTGACGACGGCCCACGGATCGTCTGCTTCTCGTGCGGAGCGGGTTCGCATGACGTCGAATGCTGCCGACGCTGCCTCCCAGGGGTCGAGGCCGTGCTTACGTGCCAAGGCGCCGTACTTCTCGGCCGAGAACACGGCGAGATCAGCGGCAACGCGGTCGTGCGCCCAGGCGCGGGCACCCGCGTGATGCAGGCGATTGAGCAGGGCGCGCAGCCCTTCGCTCGTTCTGTAATCCTCGCGCGATTGCAGCGGTGAACTGTGATGGGTCATGGCGAAGACACCTCCTGACATGCAGGTGCGCGCCCGCTCCCCAACGGGGGTCCTGGATGCCGGTGGGTTCCCATCAGGTTGTCTCGAGTGTGTGGTTCAGGCGGCGCCGACCACGCCGCGCTCTGTCCCGCGTCGAGAGGAGCCGTGTCCGAACGCGGAGACGGGTGGGAGTCGTCGGGCTCGCTCCGCGATGCCGCGGATGCTGGTCGTCGCGGCATCGCGAGTGCGTCGATGAAGCTCGGCTTGGAAGTTGATCCCCGCTCCGGCCACACGGGAACCGCTGCGCGCCATCAGATCCGTTGGGCGCACCCACTCGACGCCACGGCCGGGGTGCGACGCCGGGTTCACCACCGCCCACCGACGGCGACTGCGCACGCTTGTCGCTTCGACGGCCTCGGGGGCTGTCGCGAGTCCGTCGTCTTCTCGATCAACGTTGCGCGGCGTTTCATTCTCGATTTCGCTCATGCCGATGCCTCCTCGGATGTGGCGGATGCGGCGTCCGTCCGTTCCTGCTCGATAGGTGCGCTGGCGAACCAGCGGCCCACCGTCGACGGGTGAACGTCAAGCTCGCGGGCGATCCGCTTGTTCGACCATCCCTCCGCCCGAAATGCCGTTGCGCGCTCCTGCGGCGAGACCGACTCGCTCGGAACTACGGTTTCTGGCGCGCGGATCAAAAGCACCGTCAGATGAGTGATCGCAAGCAAGACCACCGGTGGCACGGCCGCGACGGCCGCGGCGAGGAAGCCGGGCATGTCTGAATCGGCGGCGACGACGGCATGAAGCGAGTTTGCGGTCACTGATACTGCCGCAGCGCCCGCGAGGAGCGTCCATGGATACCAGGCGGCTCGTGAATCGGCGAGGGCGACGACGGCGACAGTCGAGACGACGATGACCCCGTCGACGATGAGCGGCCATGCCCACGCCTGCCCGTCGCCGATTCCTGAGCGCGCAGCAAGGTCCACGAGCGAGGTGAATGACAGCCAGAACGCTCCGGCGGCGATGAACACCGTGCCCGCGACGGCTGTCATGACAGCCACTCGTCGCCCCCTGATGTTCCTCATGCCAGTGCCCGTGGCTCTATGCCGCTTGATGGCCTGTGAGGTGGCGCCGACGACGCAGGAGCTAACGGCCTGGCCGGTGCGCCCTGAACACTTCGGTAGGCAGAGCGGACGGTCGTCGTCACCTCGCGCTCAGTGAGCCCGGCCTGCGCACCGGCCGCCGTGAGTGCATCGAGCGCTTCGAACGGAGAGACACTATGCTCCGCCATCCGGCAAGCCGCCCAGAAGACCCCGTGGTTACGTTCGCCTTCCTGCCTCCGAGCGACCCACTCGGCGAGACGCTGCACATCGCCCGATCGGATCGCCGAATCGCCACCGCGGGCCTGATCGCCACCGCGGGCCTGATCGCCACCGCGGGCCTGATCGGCCCTACGGGGAGGATCGAGGAAGTCGCGAAGTCGCTCCGCGTTGAACCCATGCACGCTTTCACTGGCGAGCCGAAGGACCTCATACCGCCGCGGACGCCCGTCGATCACTCGACTTGACGGCGGAACGATGATGTAACCGCCGTCGCCGCGGAAGTCGATGCCCGCTCGTGCGCACTGCCAGGACCGCTCCTCCGACCCGCTCGCCGCGGGGTAGTACAGATGCAGACCGTCCGACGGGGTTCTCACTGCAGCAGTCCAGCCATCCACGAGACCTTCAGCCCGCGCGCGATCCAGCGTCTCGTAACCATCGACGAAGCCGTGCACATCAACGTCAACGACGACGAGGCCCGATGCGGCGCCGGTCGGGATGCCGATGTTCGCGCTGGGTATCGCCGTCCACCATCGACGCACGAGCACGTGGTTGGTGCTGGCGGCGTGAAATCCTCCAGCCACCGCGGGGCGCTTCCCGCCCGCCGCGCACGGGAACACGGGGATGCCGTGAGCTGCGTAAGCGAGCGCGCTCTCAGCGGTCGAGAGCCCACGGCCCGAGCCGTCGAGTGTCCGTATGAACGCGGCGGTGTTCATCGCAGCGTCCGCGATTCGGTCAGAGCCGCACGCTCTGCGTTCGTTGAGGTCGCCAGTGCACGACTCGCGCGGTTCGAGGTGGGCACAACGATCCGCGTCGACGATCGTTCAAGTCCTGGCGGGGTACCGTCGCCGAGCATCTCGGTGTCGAGCTGGTCCAGAATCTTCATCGCAGCGGCGCGGACCCGTTCACCTGTAGCGCGCACGATCTCGGCTGGCTCCTGCCCATCGACCTGCGCAGCCCAGGTCGACACGTACGGAATCGTGTAGCCGCTGGTGTCCATGCCGTGGGCGGCACCGATCATGAGCGCGACCGACTCGGCCTCCACCTCGCCGATACCACGATGCTGTCTCGCCACATCCTGATCAGGGCCGTGCATGAGCACATGAGCGAGTTCATGAGCGAGAGTCTTCACGCGGGCCGCGGGATCCATGTTTTCTCGGACGGTCACGGTCTTCTGGGTATAGTCGGTGACGCCATTCGCGCCGTAGATCATGCCCTCGTGCGCGACGCCGAGAACGGTGAAACCGGCCGCTTCGATCTGCCGTGCGATGCCATTCCACAGCCCCGACGGAGCCTCGTCTTTCAGCAGAGCCGGCGCCGGTGTGGTCGGAAGCGCGTCGCCGGAAGTCTGGGAGGCATCCCACACGTACGCGGGGCGAACACCGATCATCTTCGAGCGCACAATCTCACCGGGACGGGGTTTCTCGAAGCGATTGAGTCGTCGCCACGATGCCGGATCGGATGGATTGGGTGACGCGAAACGCCCTGTGACGGGGGCGAGGATCTGATAGCCGGGCTGGCCCTTCTCCACCTGGCGCCCCAGATGCTGCCACTGCTTGTACCCGGCGACGTACGACGGCGTCGGCTCCGCTACGAGTCCTGCTTCGTGCGCCAGAGAGTGCTGGATCCAGATCAGCAAGGTGTTGTTGAAAGAGCGGCTGCGGAAACGGGCCGCGAAGGTGAGCGCCTTCGCCCAGTCGTCCCCAGACACAAGTCGATCAACGGCATCCACCAGCTTCTCGTGGACCTCGTCAAGCTTGGCTTCGCGCGCTGCCCGGCGAACTTCGGTCGCGACCATCGGATGGCCTCCTCTCTGGGACGCCACGACCGGGAGAGGCGCGGCGCCACACCAGAGAGGTGGGCGCGGGCGCCCGCGAGAGAACGATGAGGGATGCGGCCGCACGGCTCGCGCACGCTCGTCGCGCACGAGCATGGAATAGGGCGCCGTCATCGTCATGGTTCTGGGCATGGTTCGCCTCCCTTTGAGCAGGAGTGCAGTCGCGCCACATCACGAGCGTTGAGCATGCTCAAACGGTCTGGGGCTTCAGTTCTAACATCGACGGTGGGCATGCGCAACTGTTGATTTGGTCATGCTCAACGGGTAGATTGAGCATGCACAAAGGAGGTCAGCCACCATGACCGAAGACGAGAGCAAGGATGCGGCAGCGGATCTCGCGAAACGCCTGCGGCTGCTGCTTGACGTCGCGATCGCCGAGTCTGGTGCTGAACCGACGTACTCCCAGATCGCCGCCTACTTGGGTGACCGCGGCACCAATCTGTCGAGATCGCGCTGGACCTACATGGTGAACGGCCACCGATACGTGCAAGATCCGGAGGTGTTCGAGGGGCTGGCTGCATTCTTTAACGTTGACGCCGAGTTCCTTTTGGGTGCGAATGGGGCCGCGGTCCCGGCAAGAGTTAGCGCGCAGCTTGACCTCGTGCGCTCCATGCGCGCTGCGAAGGTCAAGACCTACGCAGCGCGCACGCTTGGAGACATCTCGCCGAGAGCGCTCCAAGCCATTAGCAAGTTCCTTGATGAGGAAATGGCAAACACAGTCGAGCAGTGACGACGTCCCCCGAAGTGGAGTAGACGCCGGTAGATGCCCTCGAAGAGAGTGAGCACACCGTGGACCTTGATCAGGCCGTCACGACGGCCGTGACGGAACTCGCCCTGGGTAGCGTCTTCACGTTCGAGGACTTGCTGGGCGCCGTGAGGCAGCGTCGTCGACGACGCCTCCGCGTCGTCGAGCTGAGTGCGCTGGGCGACAATGATGGCGTCTGCGCAATATGGCTGACGACCGGAGCAGAGGACGTGATCCTTCATGCGCACAGCGACTCGGTCCTGCATCAACAACAGTTCGTGCTCCATGAGTTCGCTCACATACTGCTCGGACACTGCGACGGGGACGAATGTTCCGTCACGGACGCTCTCCTGCCAGACATCCCACCGCACACCAGAACGCGTCTACTCAGACGCCAGGATTTCGACACCGAGACCGAGATTGCCGCCGAGTCACTGGCAGACCGGCTCGCGGCGGGTATTCGGGGGTCTGTTTTCGCGGAGTCTCGTTATTCGGAGATCTTCGGATGATCCAGACGCTCATCGCGACGCTCTTATGGGTGCTCGTGGCGAGCCTGCTCATTTTTCGACGCCGGCGGACGGACCGCAGTATTACTTACGCTGCCCTCACGATCGCTGTCGCCATGACACTCAACGTCGACGCCGTCTACGTCGCCGTCGATGGTTTGCTGGGATCGACGAATCACGCGATGCTGCTTTCGGATGGCCTTCTGATCATCGGGCTCTTCTTCCTCGGACGAGCGGCGATGAAGGCTGGCGAGTACCGTCCGCGGCTGGTGCGCGCAGCGGTCGGTCGCCCCGCATTGTTCAACGCACTCGTCGGAACAACAATGGCGTTTTTCCTCATCGATCGCGGGGCGACGACGGTGACCTTCATGCGCGACCTCGGTGCGCAGCCGTGGGTCGCGGCGTACTCGATCATTGTGTTCACCTATTGCGGGATCATCTTGGGTGCGATGCTCACACTGGCGATGAGGCAGTTCCGCATCGGCAAAGGGGCGCAGCTGGTTCCCGCTTTGCTACTTCTCATGGGCTCGAGCTCAGGTATCGCGCTCAGTGTCGCCGTGATCACCATGGATCTGGCGCACGTCACCGGCAATCTTCAATTCATGCGCTCCGTCGGCGCCGCGTACGGGCCGCTGTCTCTCCTCGCCTTTCTTTTCCTGTGTGCGGGCTTCGCCGTGCAGCCGATGGTCCGCAACTTGCAGGAGCGGGCTCGTCGCGCGCGAACGGCCGAGATGTTGCAGCGACTCGACTCACTGTGGCATCGGGCTGTGCGAGTGCGGCCAGGTCTCAGCAAGGCGCAGTCTTCGACAGCGCAAATCGAAGACCATGAAAGCCGCCTCCACCGTGAGATCGTCGAGATCAGAGACGCGATGATCGACCCGCGTACTGCGTTCGAGGTCACTAACGCAGAAGAGACGCTACTCGAGCAGGCGGAACGCCACCTCCTCGGAAGCAGCGGCGCAGGTGCCAACGGAAAGCCCGCGGTCGTTGCGCCGCGCTCTCTTGACGAACGAGACCGAACATGAGGCGCATCGTTGCAGCGAGCGTTGTGCTCCTCTGTGCGGGTGCGATGAGCCTCGGCTGGGTCCTCGCTCGGAAGCTAACGTCGGCGGTCGGGTCTCGAACCTTCGACCTGAGACTTCGAGATATGGAGACTGACGGGGATCGGCGTTTGCTCATTCTCGACCGCACTCGCTCCACGGCCGCGCCAGGCATATTCAGCCTGTGGTTCGAAACGGGGGAGTGGGTGCAAGTCTCCGACGAGGTGATCGATCGAGGGCCTGGCCAGATCGCTCGGGTCGTGACGCATGCCGCGTCCGGTCGCCTCCCATCTCTGGGGGCATCCTTTTCGTGGAGCGGGATCTACTTCGATGGCCCCGCGGCAGCGGGCCTCAGCGTGCGGGAGGTCTTCATCACTACGCCCGCGGGTCCGGCCCCGGCATGGCTCGCCGACGGCGAGCACCGCGCGGCGACATGGGCAATTCACGTCCATGGCATGGGCGGGCGCCGACGAGGAACGCTACGCGGTGTGCAGGTGACTGCTGAGCTTGGCTGGACGTCGCTCGTCGTCAGCTTCCGCAATGACGGTGAGGGGCCGAGCGTTGAGAAGGGTCGCTCAACGCTGGGCTACTCGGAGGCCGACGATGTCGAGGCTGCTGTCGAGTATGCCGTCAAACAGGGCGCTGAGCGGATCGTTCTCTTCGGATGGTCGTTGGGCGCTGCCATTGCTCTGCGCGTTGCGGATCGGATGCGGTCTGCGGGGGTGATTGCCGCGCTGGTACTGGATTCTCCAGTGCTCAGTTGGATCGAGGTGATCGAAGCCAATTGTGTACGAAGCGGACTGCCGGCTGTGGCGGGCCGTCTCTCGTTGCCCTGGTTGACGCTTGATCCGCTCGCTCGCGTAGCCGGGCTGCCGGGGGCCATTTCGCTTCGGGAGATGGACTGGATCGAGCGAGCCCGAGATCTCACCGTGCCGACTTTGATTCTGCACGGCAACCGAGACGATTCGGTCCCCCCTGCGGTGTCCGAAGCCCTCCGCGATCGACGTCCTGGCTTCGTCGAACTAGTTGCGTTCGCGGCGGGCCATTCCATGGCATGGAATTCTGACCCTGAGCGCTGGCGTTCGAGCGTCAGCGCCTGGCTATCGACAGTGGTCGTCGATTGAAGCACGGCGATCTCTGTTGCTACTAGTTCGCACGGCATTACACGGGCAGCGCCGCACATACACGGTGATCCTGCGCGGATCTCGGGGCGCCTCGAGCTAGCGCACTGATCAGCTGCCACGCCTCTTGCAGATCGAGGGTGAGCACGCTTTCGGCGGGCTGCTGCTCACCTCGTGAGTAGGTGGAGAGGAGCGGACGTATGACGGTGTCGATGCGTGTGATGAGCGCGGGCGACGGGTACAAGTACCTGCTGCGCACCGTCGCGGCCGGCGATGGCGACAGGTCGCTCTCTACCCCGTTGACGCGCTATTACAACGCTGAGGGTACCCCGCCGGGTCGCTGGCTTGGGGCCGGGGTGGCAGTGCTCGGTGGCGGGAGGATCGGCGTGGGCGATCAGGTCTCCGAAGCTCAGCTCCAGCTCCTGGTAGGCATGGGCCGCGACCCCATCACCGGCGAACCGCTCGGGCGTGCGTACCCCGAATATCAGAGCGTGGCCGAGCGGATTGAGGCACACACCGCGGCACTCGATCCAGCCCTCGGGCCGGCATCACGCGCTGAAGCCGCCGTCGCTATCGAGGCCGAGCAGACGGAGCGAGGGACACGGCGGGCGGTGGCGGGGTTCGACTTCACGTTCTCGATCCCGAAGTCCGCCAGCGTGCTGTGGGCGGTCGCGGATGCGGGGACGCAGGCGTTGATCGCGGGCGCGCATCATGCGGCGGTTGCGGAGGTGGTTGCATTCATGGAGCGGGAGGTTGCAGCCACCCGGACCGGTGCAACCGGTCGTGACGGTGCGGTTGCTCAGGTCGACGTCCGCGGTCTGAGTGCTACGGCGTTCGATCACTACGACTCGAGGGCGGGTGATCCGCACTTGCACACGCATGTCGTTATCAGCAACAAGGTGCAGACCGTCCTCGACAACAAGTGGCGGTCGTTGGATGGGCGGCCGATCCATACCGCCGTCGTCGCCCTCTCCGAACTGCACGAGGCGGTGTTCGCTGATCACCTGACACGGATGCTCGGGGTCTCGTGGGAGGCGCGTGACAGGGGCCGCGACCGGAACCCGGCATGGGCGATCACCGCGGTGCCGGAGGTCCTGGTCAAGGAGTTCTCCACCCGTGCCCGGCACATCGACGCCGAGACGGATCGCCTCATCGGCCAGTACGTCGAGGCGCGCGGGCGGCGGCCGTCGCCGACGACGATCATGAAGCTTCGCGCCCAGGCTACGCTGTCCACCCGGCCCGAGAAGGAGGTGCGGTCGCTGGCCGACCTCACCGCATCCTGGTGGGAGCGCGCCGGGCGGGCACTCGGGTCGGAAGCGACCGCGTGGGCGCGCACCGTGACGGTGAACGAGAAGCCGCTACTGCTGCGCGCCGACGACGTACCGTTGGATGTGATCTCCTCGCTCGGGCGGGACGTGGTGACCGCGGTCGGTGAGAAGCGCTCCACCTGGCATCGCTGGAACCTCACCGCGGAGGCGGCGCGGCAGACGATGGGCTACCGGTTCGCATCGACCGAGGATCGAGAAGCCGTCGTTGGCCTGGTCGTCGATGCCGCCGAGGCCGTGTCGCTGCGCCTGACCCCGCCCGAGCTTGCGTCGAGCCCGGCTGCGTTCCGCCGGCCGGATGGCACGAGCGTGTTCCGACCGAAGCACTCCGCGCTGTTCACGTCCGAGGTACTCCTGGCGGCCGAGGACAGCCTCCTCGCGCGCGCCCGCACCATCACCGCCCCGACTGTCCCGCTGACGACCGTCGAACGGATCACGACGCGGCCCGACAGCAAGGGGCGGATACTCGGTGACGACCAGGCGTCCGCGTTGACGAAGATCGCCGTCTCCGGGCGGGTGGTCGACGTGCTGGTCGGTCCGGCGGGGGCGGGGAAGACGACGGCGATGTCGGCGTTGCGGCGGGCGTGGGAGCACGAACATGGGCGCGGCAGCGTGATCGGACTCGCACCGTCCGCGGTCGCTGCGCAGGTACTGGCCGATGACCTCGGCATCCAGACCGAGAACACGGCCAAGTGGCTCGACACCCACGACCGCACCGGCGAGACCTTCCGCAGGGGTCAGCTCGCTATCGTCGATGAGGCGTCGCTGGCGGGTACGCTCTCCCTCGACCGCATCGCAGCCCTGGCCGCGGAAGCCGGGGCAAAGGTGCTGCTAGTCGGCGATCACTCGCAACTCCAGCCCGTCGACGCAGGCGGCGCGTTCTCCCTGCTCGTTCATGATCGCGACGACGCTCCAGAGCTGGTCGACGTGCACAGATTCGTCAACCCATGGGAGAAGACCGCCTCCCTCCGTCTGCGGCACGGGCGCACCGAGGTCATTGACACCTACGCCGAGCACCGCCGCGTGATCGGCGGTGACACCGAGGAGATGATCGACGCCGCCTACGCCGCCTGGCGCGCCGACACTCTCGCCGGGCGGGCCAGCGTCCTCGTGACCGACTCCAACGAATCCGTCCAGGCCCTCAACAACAGAGCGCGCGTCGATCTGATCCTCGACGGCACAGTGAACGTACGCCGCGAGGTCGAACTACACGACGGCACCCGCGCCGCGGCCGGGGATACCGTCGTCACCCGCCGCAACGACCGCCGCCTGCGCGCCGGCCGGTCTTGGGTTCGCAACGGCGACAGGTGGGTGATCGCCGAGGTCCGCGCTGATGGCGCCCTCACCCTCGGACGGGCAGGGCGCAGGTGGGGCGGGTCGGTGGTGGTCCCGGCCGATTACGCGGCCGAACATCTCGACCTCGGCTACGCCGTCACCTCTTACCGGGCGCAGGGCATCACCGTGGACTCCTCTCACGTAGTCGCGGATGCGTCGATGACCAGGGAGACGTTCTACGTCGCCATGACCCGCGGTCGCGAGGAGAACATCGCCTACGTCGCCGTCGACAAGCCCGACCCCGCCCACGACGGCCCGCACCCCGGCGACGATACCGAAGCGACCGCCCGGTCGGTGTTGTTCGGGGTGCTGCAGCACGTCGGTGCCGAGCTCTCCGCGCACGAGACCGTCGCCGACGAGCAGGATGCCTGGGCTTCGATCGGCCAGCTCACCGCCGAGTACGAAACCCTGGCCGCCGCCGCACAGCACGACCGCTGGGCCGCACTCATCCGATCCTCGGGCCTCACCGACAACGATGCCGAGGCCGCGATCACGTCACCCGCATTCGGAGCACTGAACGCCGAGCTTCGACGGGCAGAATCAAACCAGCACGACATCGACACCCTGCTGTCACGCCTGGTCAGAGCGCGCGGGTTCGGCGACGCCGACGACATCGCCGCCGTCCTGCACGACCGCGTAACGAAAGCGACCTCCCGCCCAGCAGGCGCCGGCCGCGCTCGCAACGCCGCGCGCCTGATCGCCGGCCTCATCCCGGAAGCCACCGGCTTCATGCCGTCCGAGATGCGGCGGGCGCTGACCGAGCGGCGTGAGCTCATCGAGAACCGCGCCGATGCCCTCCTCGACACCGCCCTCACAGACAAACACGAGTGGATCACGAAGCTCGGCACGCCACCGAAGCAGCCACGAGCGGTCCGGGCATGGCGCTACAGTGCCCGCACCATCGCCGCCTACCGCGACCGCTACGGCATCACCGGATCATCACCACTCGGGGCGCCGGCCGAGTCGGAGGCGCAGAAGATTGACGTCACCCGCGCTCGTGCCGCTCTCGACCGGGCACAGAACCTCGCCCAGGACAACCAGCCTGAACAGGAACAGGCGCGCTGCACCGCAGCGCAGCGGGTCGGGCCGTCGCTGTAGTTGCTTTCTTACGACTGGTCTATTCGATCCCGAGGCTGATCGTCTGCGCGTTCGAGACGTCACCCTTGTTCACGCAGTCGTAGGCGAGGTCGTAAACATGCCCGCGCGAGCTTGGATCGGCCGCCGTCGCGTCCACGGTGCCCTCGATATAGCAGTCGGGACCCAGCGCATGACACCGTCTGCGGTGGTGTCGCTCGCGACCGCGCCAAAAAGGTAATACCGGTGTCCGGCGCGGTTTGGTTTCGGCAGTGGGCTTCGGCGGATCAGCCTTCGGCGTGTCGCACACCTGGTGGCGTTCGGCGATCGACCCACCGTAAACGATCGTTTTCGGCGCGATCAGGTCTGGTGCCCGGGAGTCATGAGCTTGGTCGTCAACCAGGTCTAGAGGCCTTCCGCTCCGCGACGCGTCCCAGAGCTCGCTCGGCGGAAGGCTCAGAACGCGGCGCGGATCTTCCCCAGCTCAGCGACACCGCGGCTCCGCGAGCAGAGTACGCCGTTAAACGCTGGCCGTCCAGATCTAGACGCGGTCCATCAACAGGCACGCAGGGGCGCCATTGGGCAAGGTTCCTGGTGCTTCGGTCAGGGTTTCCAGACCATGAGAACGACTACGACGACGAGGCAGAGTGTGGCGATGCAGGAGCTGATTGACGCTCGCGTGTACGAGGACCGTGCCGTCGCGCGGCCGGCCTGCAGCAGTGCGGGCACCGTAACGAGGAGGGTAGCCAGCAGAGCGACGACGTAGAGGACCAGTGACGCGAGCACCCAGGGTGTGGTGATGGAGAGGTCGTACTCCGGATCGGCCATACCCATGACGCCGAATCCGGTGACCACGACGATCAGCGATAGGTAGCTGAGGAGACGGATACTCTTCCCCGACTTGAGGCTTCTTTCGTTGTCTCCGTGTCGGAGCGATCGCAACGTGGCCATCGGGATGATGGCCATCGGGCCAACGACAACTACTGCTGAGGTGACGTGGAGGATGCTGAAGAGGATATCCATGGTGTTTCCTTCTTTCTGGGGTGGCGGGTTAGGCGTTGACGAGGGTGTCGACGAGTCGACCATCGACGAGGTGCACGACCCCGTGCATACGTGGCAGGTGCACGAGGTCGTGAGTGACGAGCAGGGTTGACGTGTTCAACTCGTCGGTAAGGCGAAGGATGAGGTCGATGATGCTCGCACCTCGGTCCTGATCGAGGGCGCTGGTGGGCTCATCGACGAGGAGAACACTGGGGTCGTTCATCAGGGCCCGCGCGATGTTGATGCGTTGACGCTGACCGCCGGAAAGTTGGTGTGGCCGCTTGTCGCCTTGGCTTGAGAGGCCGACCGCGTCCAGGAGGTCGTCGGCGCGAGCAGCCGTTCTGGCGCGGTTGCGACGGCTGTGGGGAGCGCCGAGCTCGTTCATGACGCTCAGCTGTTCTCGGGCGGTGAGGGAAGGGATGAGGTTCGGCTGCTGGAAGACGATTCCGATGTTGTCCCGTCGCAGGTGTGTGGCGTCGTTGAGGCTGAGTGTGGTGACGTCGACGTCGTCGATGAGGATCGTTCCGGAATCGGGGCGGATGAGGGTTGCGGCGACGGCGAGGAGGCTGGATTTGCCGGAACCACTGGGTCCGGTGATGCCGGTGACAGTTCCAGGGTGCGCAGTGAGGGAGACGTTGTCGACGGCGGTTACCCGGGCATCGCCGTCCGGGAAGGTGAGGGTGATGTTGTTCAGGCGGATCATCGGTTGCTCCCGAGGGCGGTGAGGGGGTCGGCGGAGGTGACGGATCGAAGCGCGAATGCGGCCCCGGCGAGGCCGAGGGCAATCATGATGCCCCCGGGAAGGAGGGTCGTGATTGGGCTCAGCAGGAATGGGAGCGCGGTGCCGGCGAGGGTGCCGAGCAGTGTGACGATGCCGAGACCGATTCCGATCCCGAGGAGGAGCACGATCAGTGCCTGACCGAGTGCGTCCCGGATGAGGGACCGGGTGCTGGCTCCGAGTGCTTTGAGGACGGCGACGTCGCCTTTTCGTTGCATGGTCCAGACGGTGAAGAAGGCCCCGATGACGAGACCGGAGATGCCGAACAGCATGGCGACCATGAGAAGCAGGGACCCGATCTCCGAACGGAAAGCGCTCAGCGCTGTCAACGATCCGAGGGTTGTCTCCGAGATGGTGCTGTTCGCCGTGTCGGCGGTGTCCCAGTCCGGAGTTCCTTTAACGGCGAGGACTGTGGCGTAGGCGTCGGGGGTGCCGGTGGCGACCGAGTAGGCTTGCCAGTCCTCAAGGGTCATCTGCACGACAGGAGTGTGGCTGTACCACCCGTCTCCGTCGATCGTTTCGACCGTGTAGGCGACACCGGCGATAGTGACGTCATCGCCGATGGCTACGTCGAGGGCTTCCGCGGCAGGGTCCGACAGGCTCAGCTGCCCATCAGTGGTCGGGGCAGTGGCGGCGAATCCCGGTTCGACGCCGAACACGGCGATCGCGGCGCGGGTGGTGGCCGTCTCGCCGCGGGTCTGGCTGATTCCTATAGGACGCGCCGCGGTGACATCGTTCGTCGCCGCCCAATCGGCCGCCTGCTGTTCCGTGATGGTCGAGTCGGAGAAGCTGGCTGCGCTGTCTCCCACTGTGGGGGAGGAGAACACGATGCGGTCAGCGGGAAGCGCCAGGATGGCGGAAACGTTCTGCGTGGCAAGTCCTCCCGTCAGCCCGCTGAGGAATCCCACGAGAACGGTGATAAGAGCGACGACGGAGCCGATGAGGATGAACCGGCCGCGGGCAAAGCGGAGATCGCGTAGAGCGACGAACATGGGGCTGCCTTTCCTGTCACCGGACGGCGACTACTCCACTCTCGCCTTCCGCACACGGCGGGTCATCGGCCGCCCGAACAGCGTTTCGCGACTGGAATGCGGAGCCGCCAATCGTCCTTTCGGACGATGCTCACACTGCGCGAGCGGCGTAGAGTTCCACCCATGGTGCACACCGCGTTGACCCCCGTTTTCGTGGGTCTGCGGACCGGGCTGCACGTTCTCTTCTTTGCGCTGACTGTGCTCGTGATTGCCCGTGCCGTGTTGGACCCCACCCATTCCAGCGTCCTCGTGATCGTGTTGGCTTTGATCGTCGGTGCGACGTACGCGTTGGGCACATTCCTCCCCAGAGGCACCCAGGCGAGGGGCCTGCTGCCGCTGGGATGGTTGGCGCTTCTCACTGCCGAATGGCTGGGGTTGCTGTGGTTGATCGCGGATGCCGCGTACCTGGTCTTCCCGCTGTTTTTCCTCTTCCTTCACCTCTTGGGACGATGGTGGGGGTCAGCCGCGATTCTGGTCTCGACGATCCTCGCGATCTGCGCGTTGGGCATCCATAGCGGTTGGAGCGTGGGCGGCGTGGTCGGTCCATTCGTCGGCGCCGGTGTCGCTCTACTGATCGGGTTGGGCTATCAAGCGCTCGCGCGGGAGGCCCTCCAGCGGGAAGCACTAGTCCAAGAGCTGCTCGCCACTCGGGGACAGCTCGCCGCGACCGAACATGAATCAGGGGTTCTCGCAGAACGTGCCCGGCTCGCCCGCGAAATCCACGACACTCTTGCGCAAGGACTCTCCAGCATCCAGATGCTCCTGCACGCTACGGAACGTGCCGACCCGGGACGCCCCGGAATCGAACACATTCGCCTCGCCCGCGAAACAGCCGCGGCAAACCTCGCCGAAGCACGACGATTCATCCGCGAGCTCACCCCGCCACAGCTCGACGACCAAACCCTCGGTGGGGCGCTTCGCCGGCTCGCGCGCACCCAATGGGCGAACCAAGGACTCGACGTGCAGGTGCGTGTCTCCGATACCGTCACCCTTCCCATGCACCTGCAAACCGCTCTGCTACGAATCACGCAAGGAGCTATCGCCAACGTCATCCAGCACGCCCATGCGACGACCGCGATTGTCACCATCGCGATCGAGAACGACCAACTTCACTTCACGGTCACGGACAACGGAACCGGGTTCGACGTTCATCTCCCCGAGAGGGGGAGCGTCGAGAAGACGGATTCGTTCGGGTTGCAGGCCACCGCAGAGCGGGTCGAACAGCTTGGTGGGACGCTCACCATCAACGCCGCCCCGGGACAGGGGACAACCCTGGCGGTAGACCTCTCTCTGACGGAGTTCGCATGATCCGGCTTGTCATCGCCGACGATCACCCCATCGTCCGTGCCGGCCTGAACGCCCTTTTCAGCCTCGAACCGGACTTCGACGTCGTCGCCGAAGCGGCCACACCAGATGACGCCGTCATGCTGGCGGAACGCGAGAACCCAGACGTTGTTCTGATGGACCTGCAGTTCGGTTCCCAACAATCGGACACGGGTGCGGACGCAACCCGACGTATTCGAGCACTCGACGCGCCCCCTTATGTGCTCGTCCTGACGAACTATGACTCGGATGCAGACATCCTCAGCGCCGTGGAAGCCGGAGCCAGCGGCTACCTCCTGAAAGACGCTCCACCCCACGAACTGACCGCGGCCGTCCGCGCGGCCGCCGCCGGCGAAAGCGCCCTCGCACCCGTCATCGCCTCGCGACTCCTCAGCCGCATGCGCGCGCCCCAGGTCGCTCTCAGCAGCCGGGAAATCGAAGTACTTGAACTTGTCGCCTCAGGCCGATCGAACACCGAGGTCGCAGATGAACTCTTTGTCAGCGAAACGACCGTCAAGTCCCATCTCGCCCACATCTTCTCCAAGCTCGATGTCAGCTCCCGCACTGCAGCAGTCTCCGCCGCACGCCAGAAAGGGATCCTGCGGTAACGGTCGGCGCCCTCGTCGACGAGTAGCGATACGCGTTGAGCCCCGCAGTAGCGTCCGGCTATCCGAGCGCCAGCCAGCGAGCCGCAGCCCCCTTGAGGGCACTACCCGACGCTCGAACCGTGCGCTCGGACGTGACCTCGGAACCAGCCTGCCGTTCGTCTTTACCGGCGCTCGTGTTGCTCAGGTGATCCGGCAGCTCCGTGGTGAGGATGAGGACAACGTCGATGAGCTTCCAATCCAGCTCTTCACATCGCTGCTGCGCCGCGCGCAGATCCACCAACCTGGGCATCGCGGCGTCGACGGGGACAATGAATGCCTCCAGGTGGAAGAACTGGCCCTGGTCCCGCACGCGCACGGCCACCTCGCGAACCCACGGCAGTGTCTCGAGATACTCGAGAACAGCGTCGGACGCGGGATGTGGTTTGTGATCATCGAACGTGGTGGCGCGGGTGTCCATGAGGTCGGTGATCGCAGCGCGGGTGTTGCGCAGTCCGTCCCAGAGGATACTGCCGGCGATGAACGTCGCTGCGGCAGAGTCGGCCCACCAGTACCCCAAGCCGATGCCTCCGACGCCGACGATGGAGCCCGCCGCGGTCATCCAATCGGCTTTATTCATGAGGTCGGCTCCAACCGGAGGACCTTCGCCGCCTGCGACTCCGGTCGCCCCGTCGCCCCCGGCGGCGACGCAGCGGCAACCGTGACCCCGGAGCCGAACTTGCCGACCCACTCTTTCAGCGCACCCCGAGAGATCCCGAGATCCGATCCCCGGCGATGCCCTTGAGCGTCGAACCCGGCGTGGACTCATACAAGTCCACCGCCCGCTGCCGGAACTCGTCCGTGTAGTTCTTCCTAGCCATCCCTTGGATTCTCGCTTCCCCAGCATCGTGCTGGAATCAGCGTGTCCAAGATCAGGGGTCAAGCGCCCATGACGTCACCGGGTTCACCGTCGACCTTGGCGACCCGACCGACGCCGGGGACTGGGTGCGCAACGGCGCTGAGCAGCTCGGTGGTCTCGACGTGATGTACAACAACGCGGCGGGCTTCGGCTTCGCACCCTTCAGCCAGATGAGCTTCGACCTGTGGCGGCACGTCATTTCGGTCGAGCTCGACCTCGTCTTCCACACGACGACGGCTGCGTGGCCACTGCTCTGCGACGGCGGCGGCTCGCTCATCAACATCGGTTCGTACTCCGCGCTGCGCGGGATCGAGCCGCTCGCCCAGGTCGCGCACACCACCGCGAAGGGCGGCGTCATCGCGATGACGAAGTCGCTCGCTGCGGAGGGCGCCCGCTACGGCCTCCGCGCGAACTCGATCTCACCTGGCTTCGTCAGCACCCCGGCGACGGACAAGGCGGTGGACGCGGAGGGCAAGGCCTGGCAGGTCGGCAACGCGCTCATTCAACGCCCCGGCACGGGCGAGGACATCGTGTACATGGCGCTCTACCTGGCCTCCGACGAGTCCTCTTGGGTGACCGGACAGAACTACAGCGTCGACGGCGGCGCGACCGCCGGGTGGCGGAACGACAGCGAGACGGACCGACTGGCCGCGAAGAACGGCTGACACGCGGGTCGCGGCGCGACCGGTGACGGACGGGAGGCACGGAGCCAGCTGACACCGTGCCTACCGTCCGTCGTGGCCACCTCGTCTAAATCGCGAGGTACCCGCCGTCGACGGCGAACTGCGAGCCGGTCGCGAAGGCGGCCGCGTCGGAACCGAGCCACGCGACCATCTCGGCGACGTCGTGCGGCGTGCCGAGTCGGCCGATCGGGTGCTTCGTCAGCAGCGCGTCCTTGAAGCCGGGGTAGGTCTCCTCCAGCGCGTCTATCATTGGCGTCTGGATCACCCCGGGCAGCACTGCGTTCACGCGGATGCCTTTGTCGGAGTACTCCACCGCGGCGGCTCGGGTGAGGCCGATGACGCCGTGCTTCGACGTGACGTAGGCGGACTGGTGGGCGATGGCGGCCTGCCCGAGGGACGAGGCGGTGTTGATGATGGATCCGCCGCCCTGCGCCAGCATCTGCGGGATCTCGGCCTTCATGCTGATGAACACTCCGGTGAGGTTGACGGCGATCACCTTGTCGAACTGCTCCACCGTGACGTCGGCGAGGTCGGGGCCGGTGATCTCGATGCCGGCGTTGTTGTGCGCGATGTCGAGTCGGCCGTAGCGGTCCACCGTGGCCTGGACCAGGTGCTGCATCGACGCGAGGTCGGTCACGTCCGCCCGGACGAACGCCACGGCGTCTCCGCCGTCGACGTACTCGAGCGTCCCGTTGCCGGCATCCTCGGACAGGTCGGCGACGACGACCCGTGCGCCGTGGTCGACGAGGACCTTCGCGGTCTCGCGCCCGATCCCTCCGCCACCACCGGTGACGAGTGCGACCTTGCCATCGAGCGAGTTTGACATTGTGTGCTTCTTTCTCTCGGGGAGCGGCGTCGGTCGGCGTCGCTCGTTCAGTGCGGGAGCTGCGACGCGGTGTCGGCTGTGAGCCGGCGGACGTCGCTATCCAAGGTGGGGCGGTCGATGCCGAAGAAGGCGAATGAGATCGTACCCATGAACGCGAGCCTAGTGCCCGGTAGGCGACGAGAGGGCGGTTCACTACGGCCCGTTCCTGCCCCACGTGGGCAGCGCGACGACCTCGTTCATGAGCACGATCGAGCGCGAGCTCGAGGAATCGGGCCGATACAGGCACTGGGACGTGACGGTTGAAAGTGTGTTCATTGCAGAGGACGAATCGGACTGCGAGGTTCGCGCGACACGATAACTGGCCCGACACTGACGATGCCCCGAGCCGACCTCTCCCGGCCCGGGGCATCGCTGTGCCGGGAGAATGAACACATGCTCGGGAACTCGCACACCGCCCCCGCGATGTCGACGAGTCCACGCGCGTGGAGCTCGAGGCGCCGTCCTCCGGCGTTGCGATCGAGCAGTTGCGGTCGAGGATCCCGGCAGATGAAGTCATCCTCTTCGTGCGCCAGATCGGCTAGAACACGCGCACCAGGCCGCAATTCGGGCACCGCCAGACCCGGGGAGTCGGCGGGTTCCACGACGGTTGCAGCTGCACCAGGCAGCGCTCACAGGTAGGGAGAAGCCTGGCCATTCGTCGTCATCCATGACGCCAGGCAACCAGGATGCCGGCGGCGCCGCAGAAACCGTCCACAGGGACGTTCAGCGCCTTCCAGGAGAGGCCGGCGTGACCGCCGAGGCCCACACCCACGCCTTCATCTCCGTCTCGCCCACGCGGAACCTGATCGCGCAGGCATCCGCTGTCCACCGGCAGACCTCCGCGTCGACGAGCGCCGGCGTCGCGCCGAAGCGCACCCACGCCTTCGCAGGCTTCGGCCGCGGGTCGATCGTCACCGGTTCTACGTCTAAGCGCAGCTCGGCGCTCGAGAGCGACTGCAGGGGGCCGGCCTCCGCGGCGATCCGCTCGAGGATGCGCGTATCCATCCTGCGATCGACCGCCGACGCGTATCGCTTCGATGTACCCACTGCCGATCCTCCTTGCGGACCGCCAGGTTATCGATTTTAGAACAGATGTTCTATTTCGTGTGCTCGTCCGCCTCGTCGTCCGAGGCGTCAGCCTCGGCTTGAATCTGCTCAACCTCGGCCCGCAGCCGGCTCAGCATCTCCTTGCTGCGATCCGCGAGTGCGGCATCCCAGGCATCGACGGCGCTGGTCGGGTGTCGACTGTGGCTCTTTTGATCCGAAAAACCCCATGCCCTGAGACTGGGGGAGAGGGTTCCGCGCAGCGGGACCCGGGCACTATCCCGGCTCGATCGCTACACGTCAACTCAAGGCGAGCCCCTTGACATGTCGTTCGGCGGGGCGTTTGCTGTCTCGCGGAGGGCCAGCGTTGTCGAGGCCCTGCCAAAGAAACATCGAGCAACACAATCGGATCGGAGTGGACATGAAGGCAGTGGTGTACGAGGGACCCCGTCAGGTCAGCACGAAGGACGTCCCGGACGCGAAGATCGAGCGCCCTACCGATGTCCTGGTCAGGGTGACGACGACGAACATCTGCGGCTCGGACCTCCACATGTACGAGGGGCGGACTTCCTTCGAAGTAGGCCGGACGTTCGGTCACGAGAACATGGGGGAGGTCATCGAAGTCGGTAGTGGCGTGGAGAAGGTCAGGGTCGGAGACCGGGTTGTGCTCCCGTTCAACATCTCGTGCGGATTCTGTAAGAACTGCGAACGCGGCCTGACCAACTACTGTCTCACCACCCAGCCTGAACCATCATTCGCCGGAGCGGCCTATGGGTTCGCCGACATGGGTCCCTATGGCGGTGGCCAAGCGGAGCTTCTCCGCGTGCCTTTCGGTGACCACAACGCGCTGCGCCTGGGCGAGGATGCGGAGGAGAAGGAGAACGACTACGTCATGCTCTCTGACATCTTCCCCACCGGCTACCACGCCACCGAGATGGCCGGCGTGATCCCCGGCGACAGCGTTGTGATCGCTGGGGCGGGTCCGGTCGGATTGATGGCCGCCCTGTCCGCGATGATCAAGGGCGCAGCAAAGGTGATGGTGGTCGATCGCCACCCTGACCGGCTCGCGCTGGCCGAGCAGATCGGTGCGATTGCCATCGACGACTCCAAGGTCGACCCCGTGCAGGCTGTGCTGGACGAGACGATGGGGCTCGGAGCTGATCGTGGTTGCGAATGCGTGGGCTACCAGGCCCACGATCCGCAGGGCAACGAGGACACCGCCGCCACCTTGAACATGCTCATCAACTCGGTCCGCTTCACCGGAGGGATCGGCACCGTCGGCGTGTTCGTCCCCCAGGACCCGGGGGCCGAGGGCGAATTGGCCAAGCAGGGCAAGGCGGCCATCGACTTCGGCACACATTGGTTCAAGGGGCAGACCATGGGAAGCGGTCAGGCCCCGGTCAAGCGGTACAACCGCCGGCTACGAGACTTGATCGCGGCCGGCAAGGCGACCCCTTCCTGGATCGTCTCCCACGAGATCTCGCTGGACCAGGCTGCCGATGCCTACAAGAACTTCGACGCCAGGTCCAAGGGTTGGACCAAGGTCCTCATCAAGCCCGGCATGTCAAACGGAAAGAAGGAAAACTGAGATGGCAGCAGATCTTAAGCGCAAGAGGGTCGCGATCCTCGCCGCCGACGGGGTCGAGCGAGTGGAGCTCGAGAAGCCCCGCGATGCACTGGAACGGGCCGGTGCGAAGACCGAGGTCCTGTCGATCCATGAGGGTGAGATTCAGGCGCGTGAGAACGATTTGGATGCAGCAGGCACCTTCACCGTCGACGGGTTGGTCTCGGACGCGTCCGTGGCCCACTATGACGCCCTGCTTCTCCCCGGCGGTACGGTGAACCCCGACCAACTCCGGGTTGACCCCGACGCGGTCTCCTTCGTCCGCGAGTTCGTCGAAACTGGCAAGCCCGTTGCCGCGATCTGTCACGGGCCGTGGACGTTGATCGAGGCCGGCGTGGTCGAAGGTCGCACCTTGACGTCCTTCCCGAGCATCCGAACGGACCTGCGCAACGCCGGTGCGGACGTTGTCGACCAGGACGTCGTGGTCGACGGGAACCTGATCACCAGCCGCTCGCCCGACGACCTGCCTGCGTTCTCCGAAGCGATAGTGTCCCAACTCGCCGGTACCACGACAGAGAAAGAGGAGAAGTCATGAGTGTCACCAAGGGATTGCTGGTCAGGTTCGAGGCGTTGCCCGGGAAGGAGGACGACGTGAAGGAGTTCCTTGACAGCGGCCGTGCGCTTGTTGAGGACGAGCAGGCGACCACCGCGTGGTTCGCGATCCGTCTCGGCCCGTCCTCATTCGGGATCTTCGATGTGTTCCCCGATGACGCCGGCCGCGACGCGCACCTGTCCGGCGCAGTTGCGACCGCTCTCGGCGAGCAGACGGGCAAACTGTTCAGCGAGCCGACGATCGAGAAGCTCGACGTCCTGGGCTCCAAACTCCCCGCCTGACACCACGGACCGGGAGTACTGGCCCAGAAAGAAGGGGGTCGCTGCGCGGTGGCTTCGGGCTTGCACAGCCCGCTGACGTCGTGGCAGCGGCCCCTTTCCTTGCGTCCTACCGCTAATCACCAACAGATCGGGGAACCGCGATGACAGGAACTGACGACGGCGTTGCCACGACGCGTTCACCCGAGGTAGCAGTGATCGGGGGCGGGATCGTCGGTCTGTCGACGGCGTACGCGCTGCGGGAGCAGGGCGTACCGGTGCGCTTGTACGAGGCTGGTGTGCCCGGGACGGGTCAGTCCGCAGGCGAGTCGCGGATCTTCCGGCATGCCCACGACGACCCGCGACTCGTCGCTTTCGCGCGCGAAAGCCGCGGCGTATGGGATGAGTGGTCCGAACACTTCGACGTCGAGCTGGTCTCATCAGACGGTGTCCTGGCGATCGGAGACAGCGCACTGGCGCGGCTGCGGGTGCTCGACCAGGTCGGCGGCGTGGAAGCGCACGAGATCGATGCGGCCGAGGTCGCCCAGCGGATGCCGCTGCTTGCTGGGTACTCGGGGCCAGCGGTGCTCGACGAGTCGGGCGGCGCGATCCGCACCCGCGCCGCGATCACGGCACTCACGGGTGCCCTCGCAGATGCGGTCACCACCGGTGAGGTCATCTCCATCGATCCCCGCGCCGACGGGACGGTCGAGGTGCGCAGCATCACCGACCGGGCTGTTTACTCCAAGGTGATCGTGTGCGCCGGCCGCGAAACCGCCCGTCTAGCACGCAGCGTCGGCCTGTCGCTGCCGGTTCGCCTTGCCGCACACGTCAGGTTGACCTTCGACGTGAAAGCCGCCGCCCCGGAACGAGTCGCGTGCCTGCAGGACAGCAGCGGCGTCTTCGGCGAAGTCGGCGTCTACGCGACGCCGCTACCGGGCAACAGCAGCTATTCGGTCGGACTCAGCGAGACCGTCGGCGTCCGCGACGACGGAACTTTCATCGACCCGGCGGCGATTCGATCGCTGGACGAACGCGCACGCGAATACGTGATACGGGCGCTGCCCGGTCTCCACCCAGAGCCGCGCGACTTCCTTCACTGCTGGGTGACCGACCTCCCGTGGAGTGAGGACGGCGTAGCCGTGTGGGAGGCAGGCTCTGTCCTTTTTGTGGCCGGTCACAATCTGTTCAAACAGGCACCTGCGCTGGGTCGCGCTCTTGCCCGGGCTGCGACCGGCGGCGGTCTCCGCGCCGAGCTCACGCCCGAAGCGCGCCTCGGCGAGGCCCAGAGCTAGAGAGTGTCTCCCAATCGCGGGGGGTGACCCGCGATTCTGGCCGACACACTCGTCACCTGGGGGTCACGTCGGTGGCTGCCTGCAGTGCGGCGGTGAGGCAGCCCGCGGAAGCACCGACGCCCTTATCCGCGACGAGGGCGGGCGTACCAGCTGCAACCACGGTCCCGCTGGTGTCGCCCGCGGCGGGTTCAAGATCGATCACACGTGATCGGCCACCCAACCGGAGGTAATCGGGTCCAACGTGCCGACGGGAGAACAGGGAGCAATGAATAGAGCGCCTTGCTCCGCCGAAGCCTTCTCGTCCCGGCTATGCATGGCGTGACATTCGCAGAACTCGACCAGGTGAGCCCGACGCTTGCCCCTCGCGGAGGGTTCAGCACGGCGGAGGCACCGGTGCGAGACATCATCGTGAAGATCGCGGAACCTGTAGGGCCGTCGCTGAAGAAGAGGCAGTGAGGTCTTAGCGTGCGCAGCCCGACACGAAGGCAGCAATGCCGGCGGGAACTGAGGGCCGGATGTGATTGGAGATCTGCTGCAGAGCGGAACCTTCAGCGAGGGAGACTTCGCACCTAGGTAGGCCGTGGCAGTTTCTGCCAGGCAGCTGTAGCATCACCCCCATGATGGAGTGCGAAATCGAGCCGCGAGAGGGCGCGCGCCTTCGCGCATCTGAACAGTGCTGCGCACTGTTCAGCGCCCGCGGCACCACCGACCTGACGATCACAGAGATCGCGAGCGAGATCGGCATTTCGCAGCGAACGTTTTATCGGTACTTTCCGGTCAAGGCTGAGTCGGTTGGGCCAGTGTTCGACTGGTCCATTCGACGTTTCAACGCGGTGATCGTCGAAACGGATCCAGACATCGCCTTGACGGAGGTGCTGCGCCTGGCGTTCCGGGCAAGCTTGCTGGGCGAATCGGCCGAGCGCACTTTGCAGCTGTTTCCGCTCGTGTTCCGCAACTCGGAGATGTGGTCGGTGTTCATGAGAAGGGTACATGACGGTGAGCTGTCGGTCGCGCCCGTGTTGGCGCCCCGGCTCGGGTTGGCGGCGGACTCTGTCGCCGCCCGCGCGGCTGCCGCAGCCGTGGCGAGTTCGATTCGGATCGCCCTCGAGGACATGGTCACAGCGGGCGCTGATCCGGAGATCGCTTACGTGCGGACCCTCGCACAATTCACGTCGGGACCTCTCATTGCCACCCCACGCCGTCTCCTCGAGGTGGGCAGCCCGCCGCGCCACGCGAACCTGACGTCGATGGGAGGTGCGAACTCAACGCCCTGATCGAACAACACTGGCGCTTCGACGAGTCGCCTCCTGCGACCGCAGGGCAACCAGGCGACCGCAAACCACCATCCCCAACAAGGCCCGCTAATGGCGTATCTGTGAACAGAAAAGGAAGCACATCATGAAAGCAGCACGACTGAACGAAGTAAGGTCGGATTTCGTCATCGAGGACATCCCGACTCCAGAACCTGGGCCTGGGGAGGTCCTGATACGAATCGGCGGATCCGGGGCTTGCCACTCCGACCTGCACGTCAAGTCCGGCGAGATTCCGGGTGTCGCTTTCCCCCACACCTTGGGTCATGAGAATGCAGGCTGGATCGAATCCTTCGGTCCCGGCGCAGAAGGCAACGGGTTCGAGGTCGGCGACGCGGTCGTCGTGTTCGGCGGCTGGGGCTGCGGTCACTGCCGTTTCTGCCTGGGAGGCAAGGAACAGCTCTGCAACACATTCCTGTGGGGCGGCATGGGCCCAGCAGGCGGGTATGCGGAGTACATGGTCGTGCCGTCCGTGCGGCATTTGCTTCCGGCAGACGGACTCGACCCTGTAGAAGCAGCCGCTCTCACCGATGCAGCCCTTACGCCTTACTCGGCGGTCAAGAAGGCACTGCCACACCTCGTGCCCGGCACTAGCGCGGTCTTGATCGGCGCTGGAGGGCTCGGCCAGTACGGAGTCCAATTCCTGAAGCTGCTCTCCCCTGCAAAGGTGATTGTCGTCGACACCGACGAGAAGAAGCGTCAGACCGCACGCGAGCTCGGCGCCGACGTCACCGTCGACCCCCGAGATGCTGATGCCGCGGAACAGATTCGCACTGCCGCCGGCCGGGACGGGGTAGCGGCTGTTCTCGACTTTGTCGGAATCGACACGACCATGGCCCTTGGCGCTGGAGCGGTGGACCGGCTCGGTGTCTTTGTGCTCGTCGGGCTCGCGGGCGGCAGCTTCCCGTTCTCGTTCTTCCGCTTCGCCGCCGAAGCAGCGATGATGACGAGCAACTGGGGTACCCGGAATGAACTCGAGGAGGTACTCGCGCTAGCCCGCTCTGGGCGCCTGGTATCGGCGATTGAACGACACCCACTTTCGGAAATCAACGAAGTGTTCGAACGCCTCGCCACCGGTCAGATCCCCGGACGGGCCGTGCTGGTCCCGGGAGCACCCTCCTCGAAGGGCTGAGCGCCGAACGGCCAGGACGATGCCCCTCCCACGAGAGAACAGCAGGCTGGGGCATCGTCCTCGCCACCACGATCGGGAATCGTTGACGCAAGCGGAACTGATGATTTCCCGCGGACGTGCACTGTATCGCTCGACTTGTCGAGAACTTGAGCCGATGAGTTGCGAGCGGGCCGCGATTACGTCTGCCGAAAAGGTGGTGCGAAACCGGGTTCCGGCCGGGGTTTTCGGCTGATTCGCTCTCTGTGCGTGTGGGTGGCAAGACCTAGGTCGTCAGACGATGGCTGCACGGAGTTCCGCGGCGGCAGCACCGACATCGGGAGCGCCGTAGATCGCGCCTCCCGCCACAGCCACCTCCGCACCAGATTCCTGCACCGAAGCGATCGTCGAGCTATTGATGCCGCCTGCGACTGAGAACGGCACGCCCGAAGCTTTGCCGTCCTCGAGCAGGGTGGCAAAGGCGAAACCCTCTTCGGCCTGCTCGTCGAGGCCCGCGTGCATCTCGACGAACTCTGCTCCGAGTGCAACGACCTCTTTCGCACGCTTCGCCTTGTCGCTCACGCCGATGAGATCGACGACAACGCCCTTACCGTGCTTCTTCGCCGCCTTCACGGCACCGGCAATCGTGCTGTCACCGGCGCTACCGAGGACCGTCACGAGATCGGCACCCGCAGTGAAGGCCATATCAGCCTCGAGCTCGCCGGCATCCATCGTCTTGAGGTCGGCGAAGACGACCTTGTCGGGGTGGGCCTTCTTGATCGCCGTGATCGCCGAAAGGCCAGCACTCTTGATAAGCGGGGTACCGAGCTCGAGGATGTCGACGTGCGGCGCGGCGGCAGCAGCGAGTTCGAGGGCGGCCTCGGTGGAGAGGGTGTCCATGGCAAACTGCAGTTTCATTTGGATTCCTTTCGTGCAGTGGTTTGAGTCATTCGAGATTTGCGTGGCGAGGCCAGAGATCATCAGCGGTCAAGCCGGAGCGGCGCCAGAGTGTGTGGAAAAGCGCGTCGCCGAGGACAACGACCAATTGCTCGAAGAGACTGCCGGCATACTGCTCAGATGCCGCTTCAGAGCGATCAAGCTTGCCGGCAGCCGGCACGACTATCGTGACGGCTGCCAGCGTTGCGAGCGGAGAGTCTGGGACTGTTGTAACAGCCGCCACCCGGGCGCCAGCATCGACGGCAGTCTGTGCCGCGCGCACGATGCCGCCCGTCGTTCCGGAACCGCTGGCAGCGAGGAGCAAGTCACCTGGTTCGATCGCAGGAGCGGTGACCTCCCCGACGACGTGGACGGCCAGGCCAAGATGCATGAGTCGCATCGCGGTCATTCGCAGCGCGAGCCCCGATCGGCCTGCACCCAGCACGAAGACTCGCGGAGCAGCGCCGACGATATCCGCGAGCTCCGCCAATCCCGCCGGGTCGCGAGCTATCAGTCTGTGGGTGGCGAGTTCGAGTTCGCGGGCGATGCAGCTGAGCGAGTCACCCACACCGATTTCGAGGACATCCATCGCTCTATCATCACGGCCGTCGGTCGCGTTGGCTCCCCCGCAAAGGAGCAGGCCCACCTACCCGTAGGCATAGGCCTACCTGAGTGGGTAGGTTGCCACCATGGACCTCACCGAACTGGCGTCGCCCGCGTCACGTCAGCATGTCGCCGACCACGCGCGAATCGTCGCCGAACATGCTGACCGGCACGCGATCACGCTCGAATCTATGCTCGCGCTTCTGCGATCGCCCCGCCTCGATGACCGCGCAGCACGCAACATGGCGATCGAGGCGGCAACGAGCGCCTTGATCGGGCTGCGCGCTGTTACCGATCAGGAACGCAGCAGCATCCTCGAACCCGTCGTCGGTGCGTTCGCCCGGCTGCAGAGCGACCTGCTCCCCCTCGTCCGGTTCGGCGATCTCGACGTGCAGTTCGTTGAGCCGCCCGCGACCGGTCGGGCACTCCCAGGAGAGGTCGCGCACGCGGCGCGCGCCATCGTCCGCAGCTCGGTGCTCGCATTCGCGGATCACAGCGAGGCTCGGCGGGTGCGCATCCAGTGGGACTGCGACGGCCTGAATCTCCTGATCGGCATCCGAGATGACGGGGCCGGCGAACTTTCCGCACACGACGACTCGATCCGCCCAATCGTCGAACGCGTCACAGCCCTCGACGGCGCGATTTCGGTCTCCTCAACACCCGGCTGGGGGTCCTCAGTAGACATCCGGCTCCCCCTCGATCCGCCGGCGGAACCCGAGCCACTTCCGGAATTCTCACAACTCTCCATGCGCGAACGAGATGTGCTACGGCTTCTCGCATCGGGAGCGCGCAATGCCGAAATCGCGGAAGAGCTCCTCATCTCCGTCAACACGGTGAAGTTCCATGTGTCGAACCTTCTCCGGAAGGTCGGCGCGCGCAATCGGGCGCAGCTTATTGCAACGTCGATCTGATTTTCACCAGCGGTCACCCGTGGTCTAACCCGACACCGATCGCAGCGAAAACGACGACACAAAGCGAAGCTGCTCACAGGTCAGTACGATCTGGTCATGACTTCGTCTGATTCTTCACTCGCCGCCGACGCGCAGGTTCGGGTCTTGGGTGCTCGGGAGCACAACCTGCGGAATGTGGACCTCTCCGTTCCGCGGGACTCGTTAGTGGTGTTCACGGGTGTGTCGGGTTCCGGGAAGTCATCGTTGGCGTTTGGGACGCTGTACGCGGAGTCGCAGCGACGGTATTTGGAGTCGGTGGCGCCGTACGCTCGCCGTCTGATCGACCAGGCGGGTGTTCCCAATGTTGACTCCATCACCGGGATGCCGCCGGCCGTGGCGTTGCAGCAGCAGCGTGGAGGACGCAGTGCCCGGTCCACGGTGGGAAGCATCACCACGGTGTCCAGTCTCGTGCGGATGCTGTACTCCCGCGCCGGGGACTATCCGGATGGGCAGCCGATGCTCTACGCGGAGGATTTTTCTGCGAACACGGTGCAGGGGGCCTGCCCGGAGTGTCACGGCATTGGTCGTGTCTACGCGGTGCCCGAGGAGCGGATGGTGCCGGATCCGTCGCTCACGATCCGGGAGCGCGCGATCGCGTCCTGGCCGACGGCATGGCACGGACACCAGCTCCGCGACGTGTTGGTGGCCCTCGGCTATGACGTTGACGTGCCATGGAAAGATCTGCCACGAAAAGACCGGGACTGGATCCTTTACACGGATGAGACTCCGTTCGTTCCGGTCCACTCCCGGTTGACGCTTGCTGAGGCTCGCGCCGCGACCAAGGCCGGGGTCGAGCCGAGCTACTCGGGCACCTTCGTCGGAGCCCGCCGGTATGTGTTGGACACATTCGCGAACTCGAAGAGCGCGTCGATGAAGCGTCGCGTCGCGCAGTACCTCGACGCTGCCCTGTGCCCGGTCTGTCACGGGAAGCGGCTGAAGCCTGAAGCGCTCTCGGTCACGTTCGAGGGCCTGGACATCGCGGAGTTCTCGCAGTTGCCGCTTCGAGAGCTTGCTGACATGCTCTCCGACGTTGTCGCGGGAGCGCGACAGGCCGAGACCGTTCCGAATGGTGCTGTGCTGCATGCCAATTCCCGTCGCGCAGCCACGGAGCAGCGCATCGCCGCCGGAGGGTCCGCGCACGCCGCCGCACCCGATGTGCGCCGCACCGCGAACCGTTCGCCGGAGAAGCGCGCCGCTGCGTCCCGGCTCGCTTCCGGGGTGATCGAGCGACTCCGCCCACTGACCGATCTTGGCCTCGGGTATCTGTCGTTAAGTCGAACCACCCCGACCCTGTCGGGTGGCGAGTTGCAACGAATCAGGCTCGCCACACAGCTCAGCTCCGACCTGTTCGGCGTCGTCTATGTCCTCGATGAACCATCCGCAGGCCTTCACCCACAAGACGTGACAGCGCTCTTGAAGATCCTCGACGGGCTCAAGAGAAGCGGAAACAGCCTGTTCGTCGTCGAACACTCCGTCGATGTCATGCGGCACGCGGACTGGCTCGTGGACATCGGCCCCGGCGCGGGCGAGCATGGCGGCCGCGTTCTCTACAGCGGCCCTACCGATGGGCTTGCCGACGTCAAGGACTCAGTGACACGCGGCTACCTCTTCGGTGGCAGTGGACTGCCCCCGCACACCCCTCGCGACCCGCGCGGGTGGCTCCACTTGAAGGACGTGACTCGTAACAACCTGCACGGCGTCTCCATCGACATTCCCATGGGTGTTTTCACCGCGGTCACCGGAGTCTCGGGTTCCGGCAAGTCGAGCTTGGTCAGCCAGGCCCTCCCGGCTCTCGTCGGTGACCGCCTCGGTCACAGCATTCCGGCGGAGGACGAACCGACCGGCGACGAGCTGCTCCTTGCCGATACCCCAGAGCGGCTCGATGGTGTCCTCGACGGCTCTCTCGAGGGGGTCCGGCGGGTTGTCAACATCGATCAACGACCCATCGGCCGAACCCCCCGATCGAACGTTGCAACATATACGGGCTTGTTCGACCACGTCCGTCGACGCTTCGCTGAGACGCCCGAAGCTCGCTCGCGTGGGTACAAGCCCGGCCGTTTCTCCTTCAATGTCTCCGGCGGCCGCTGCCCCACCTGTGAGGGCGAAGGGTCCGTGATGGTCGAGCTACTCTTCCTCCCATCCGTGTACACCGAATGCCCCGACTGTCACGGGACCCGGTACAAAGCCTCGACCCTCGAGATCACTTGGCGGGAGCGCACCATCGCTGACGTGCTCGCGATGAGCGTTGAGGAAGCCCACCCGTTCTTTGACGGTGAAGACGACATCACCCGCTCACTAGCTGCACTGTCAGACGTGGGTCTCGGATACTTGCGACTCGGACAACCGGCAACCGAGCTCTCTGGAGGTGAGGCACAACGCGTGAAGCTCGCAAGCGAGCTACAGCGCGCACAACGAGGGGACACCTTGTATGTTCTCGACGAACCAACTTCGGGCCTGCACTGCGCTGACGCTGACCGGCTCGTGACGCATCTGCAAACCCTCGTCGACGCAGGAAACACCGTCGTCGCGGTGGAACTTGACATGCGGGTGGTGGCAGCAGCCGACTACGTCATCGACCTCGGACCCGGCGCCGGCGATGATGGCGGCGCAGTCGTCGCCGCTGGAACTCCTGCACAAGTTGCCGAGAACGGCGTCGGCGCGTCCGCGGAATACCTTGCCGCCGCGATCAAACTGATCGTTGCGGCTACCTGAGCAGAAGAGCCGACGCTTGACAACCGATGACCCGGTACGCAGTCACAAGAGCACTGAGCAGCCAAACTTTCCACAGGCGAATCAAGTGTGTACACACCTCAGGGATCGGCTACCGGTCGTGCGCCGATGAACGCCCAAGGTCAGTGGAGGGCGACTTTCCACGCCTCTGTTCGGTTCTGGTGGTCGCGCGATGCGCTGGCCTCACGGCTCTGCCCGACACCGACGTCGCTCTCCTGTGCGACGGACCCCTCGCCGGCTGAGCGCTCGCGGCCGGCATCCTGTCCGTGTGCCGATAGGCCTCGCACCGCTCGGCAACGCAGCATGGCGTTGCGTCGCGACCTGGCGACGGCTCGGCGGGGCGCGATCGTCTCGTGCGTTGGCGGACTACGGGAGCTTGGACGCGAGGACGTCGGCCGCCAGGATCTCGGGTGCTGCGCCGAGGAGGTGCTGGTTGGCCATCAGGGCTGCGACGATGGCGCCGTTGGCGTGGGCGTCGCGAGCGGCCTCGTCGGGGAATGCATCGAAGATCCAGAAGGTGTCGGCGTCGGTCCTGACCGCGAACCAGACAATCGTTCCTACTTCTTCGTTGGCGAGTGCGACAGCGCCGGCGAGCAGATCGGCGAGCGCGTCGTGCTGTCCATCGGCCGCGACGATCTTGGCGACGAAGGCATACGGAAGTGATGCGGGTGTGGACATGAGGGACTCTCCTTGAAATCGGGGTTCTTCGTGGGACGAGTTCAGCGTATGACGAGCGAGGACCGGTGGGGAGTGGCGTATACGGCAGTATTGCTATTGTTTACGTCATGCGTATCGGACTGATCGCGATCGACGGCTGCTTCGGTTCGGCTATCGCGTCGATCATCGACATCGTGCGGGTGGCCGACGGAGCCCGCGGCGATGTCGACCCGCGGATCGACCCGATCGAACTCGCCATCCTCGGACCGAAACGGCGAGTGACCACGACGGCATCGATGACCCTGTCGGTGGACCACCCGCTGTCGGAGTCCGGAGAGTTCGACGTGGTCGTCGTCCCTGCGCTTGGAACCCTTACGGCCGCCGCTACCAACGACGCCCTCCAGAGCCGAGATGCTCGTTCGGTCATCGCCTCGCTCGGGCGCCTCGACGAGGCGACCACCCGGATCGCCGCGGCGTGCACCGGCGTGTTCGCTGTCGCCGAGACCGGACGGATGCATCATCGGCGGGCGACGACCAGCTGGTTCCTGGGGCCGGAGTTCCTGAAGCGCTATCCGACCGTCGCCCTCGATCTCGACACCATGGTCGTGGCCGACGGGAACCTCGTCACCGCCGGCGCCGCGTTCGCCCACATCGACCTCGCGCTCTCACTCGTGCGATCGATCAGCCCCGACCTGGCCCAACATGTCGCCAAGCTCCTCATCATCGACGAGCGTCCGTCGCAGGCGGCCTTCGTCGCCTACGAACATCTCCGGCACGAGGACCCGATCGTCGTCGAGTTCGAACGCTTCGTGCGCGCCCGCCTGGACGAACCGTTCAACGTCGCGTTCGTCGCGCAGTCACTTGGCACCAGCCGGCGCACCCTCGAACGACGAGTCCGTGCGGCGCTCAACCTCACTCCGCTCGGCTTCGTCCAACGGCTTCGCATCGAACGAGCTCGGCACCTCTCAGCAACCACGGACCTCACCTCCGCCGAGATCGCGCTACGAGTCGGCTACGCGAACGCCGAGACTCTGCGCTCCCTCCTGCGTAGGGAGCGACGCCGTTCCTGACCTATCGCCATGCCTGTAGCCGGTGTGCTAGTGCTCGACTGGAACCACCTCTCAGCACGTCGCGTCGACGCTCCTGCGTCGCCTCTGGACGACCCACTCGACACGCCCGCCGCACAGGCTATGTGACGTGTCCCGGCTTCCCGGACGGTCGGGGTTGGGTGGCTGTGATGTCGCTGCGTTCTCGTCGAGAGGATCAGCAGACCCGATCAGAGTCGATTGGGATAAGACGCGAAGGCGGTCAGGTCAGGGCGGCCAAAGCCGGCCGGCGGGGTAGCGTCGGTCACGTCGAGGTCTTTCGGATGGATGGCGTAGGAACCTCCATCGTCGGGAGATCTCGACGTCTATCTGCGGACCGACGCGCCCGGCCGACCTACACCCTCATCTGGGAAGAGCCAATGGCCCAAGCATCCGCAAACGACTTCATCTGAAAGGAAAGGCCTTTTCCTACACCGCGACTGCGCGGCGGATTGCAAAGTTGACTTCCCTTGGAAGACGGCTATGGTCAGAGGTTCATCCGCCAGCCAAATAGGGGAAGCGAGTTCTGATGCCCGGTAAGTCACCAACCACACGTGGAGCGAAAAAGATCGCTCAGCTGTCAATCAAGGAAAAACGAGCGGCCAAGCGCGAAAAGCGCGAACCCGACGTCTTCCTCAAGCCGCGCAAGGGAGCGAGCCGCTGATCGGCTGACCGGGGGACCCCTTGGGTGCGAGGAGTTCCCCGGTCGCAACCGACCGCTCGCAACCGTTCAGGAGCAGGATGCAACCCCCGACAGTGTTCACCATCGGTCACTCCACACACCCGATCGAGGAGTTCATAGCGCTGCTCGAAAACAACGGCGTGCAACAACTCATCGATGTGCGGACGGTTCCCGGCTCCCGACATAACCCGCAATTCGGCGCGCAGGCGCTTGAGGAAAGCCTGACGGACGCAGGCCTGCACTATGCGCGGATGGAAGAACTCGGCGGTCTCCGCCACACCCCAGTGAATGTGGAGAGCATCAACGGCGCCTGGCGCAACAAAAGCTTCCGCAGCTACGCCGACTACATGCAAACCGAGCCCTTCGCGCGTGGAATAGACCGTCTGATCGATCGAGCAAGAGAGAAGACTGTGGCGATCATGTGCGCGGAAGCGGTCCCGTGGCGCTGCCACCGGTCTCTCATCGCGGATGCGCTGGTCGTTCGCCACATTTCTGTGGAGGACATCATGAGCGCCACCTCCACCAAACCCCACACACTCACGTCGTTCGCATCGGTGGAGGGCAATCGGGTCTGGTACCCGCCCACTAACCTGAAAGAGCAAGGGGAGACATAGCGAGCCTCCCGCCGATGTGACCGAATTGTCATTCCGAGAATGGATGTCGTCCACCATGGGCACACTGCACTACGGCGGTTCCGAAGCACCGATCCACATCGAGGAACGGGCCCTCGCTCACCTCAAAGTTATCGTCGCCACCAAGCTCCGCCGCAACGAGTCCTTCACCCTGTCCTGGCGCCATCCGGAAGGGGACCCTGAAGGGCGCAGCACCATCTGGTTACACCCGTCGATCCCACTGCAATTCACCTTCGATGAGCTCGAACCTCCGCAACTCAACCTGCAATGGATCCACGCGCTGATGGAGTCAGCCAACAGCTCCGGAGGAATCACGTTCCTCGAGGAAGTCCTGGAAACACCCACAGGATGACCCCGCTCGAGCGGGAACGACACTACGTGGGCCCGCCTTGAGTATTGCGAGTCGAAGACTCTCGAGCCGAGGGGGCAGCCCTCTCGAAACGATGAGTTCCCCAGAACCGAGGCTCCGAGAGGGCTCGTCACAGAAACGTGACATAGCCTCGTTGCGTGTGGCGTAGCGCCCCAGACGCTCCGCAAGTAGCCCCAGCTACTAACCAAACGTTACCATCCATGTCCCCCAAAGGGGGGACATGGCGGCCAAGCTGCAGCGGCTCGGCGTTCACTACAGGACTTACCGCAGTGCCTTCTCGACATGCCGACGAAGGTCCTCCACGACATCCGTCGCAAACCACGGGTTCCTGGCATGCCGGCGAAAGTTCAGCGGCGAGGGGTGCACCAGCGGGAATCGTTCGGGAAGGAACTGCTCGTAGTTCCGCACGGTGTCGGTCAGAGTCTGTGTGGTGGCGATCGGTAGATATGCCTGCTGGGCATATCTACCGATGAGAAGGGTCAATCGGATACTCGGCATCAACGAGAACAAAGGTGGGTGCCACCGAGCGGCGACGCCTGGTCGCGGAGGTGCATCGCCCGATCCGTTCCGACCGGGTCCCGGGTAGTAAAAGTCCATCGGCAGGAGAGCAAACTGTTCCGGGTCACGGAACTGTCTTTCCGTGACCCCCAGCCATTCCATGAGCGTGGCGCCACTCGCGTCGTCCCAGGGCACCCCGCTGGCTTGTGCACGCCGACCCGGCGCCTGACCGATGACAGCGACACGGGCGCTCGCGCCCGCCGTATATACGGGATCCATGCCCTGCTCTCGGAAACCGCTGTTGGCGACATCGTGGATCAGCTCATGGCGAAGCAGAGCGAAAGGATCAGGAGCTTCGACGTTGCTCAAGAGATCTCCTGACATCGACTCGTTCACCACACATCGGTGTCTCCTCCTCCCGAAGAAGAGTACGAGCGGCACCATCATGACAGGTCGCCGGAGACCCATCGCTGTACACCACTCTCCACCAAGGACTGTCATCTTCGAGCCGTGCCACCAGCCGGCCTGCCTGCCTGCCTGGGATGAACCCCCACCAGCGAAGCAATCTCGCCGTACGTGATCACCTGCCCCGAGGGAACTGCGTCGACGATTCGCCGAACCTCTTCCAGAAGACTCAAGGCTGCCTCCAAGTGCGGGGTCTGAGGAGTGCGTCTTCTACGTTAGCGAACGGCCCGACCACGAAGATCAGACGCAGATGCGCCTGCCGTACAACTATGTGGTCAGCCGTCGATCATGGACGCAACGTCTCACGCGGGTATCGGCCACACTGTGACTAGCACCGTAAGTAGGGTAGGTCGCATGGCGATCCTGTTTTACGGTCCAGGCACCGAGCCGATTCACATTGAAGATCGCGCGCTCGCTCATCTCAAACTGGTGATTGCGACGAAGCTCCGCCGCAATGAGAGTTTCACGCTCTCCTGGAAGCACCCCGTCGGCGAACCCGGCGGGCGTTCAACGATCTGGATTCATCCCTCGATTCCGTTGCGGTTCGTGTTCGAAGAACCGGAACCACCTCAGATCAACATGAAATGGGTGGAGCAGCTCATGCAGACGGCGAACTCCAGCGGCGGGATTGCGCTCGTCGATGAAGTGCTGGACACGCCCGAACTCGAGCAGGCCTAGAGCAGATCCCAGCTCCCCGACCCATTCAGCGAAAGCACGGCGTCGTCGGAATCGACATGCACGTCCTCTTCAGAGATCACAACCCGGCTGCTCGGGGTGATCAGCGCTCTCACCCGTCGCTCATCCGCGGTTACGAAGAGCACTACCCTCCCCGTCCCCGTGACGGCAGCTTCCAGCCGATCACACAGCTGCTCGATGTCCTGCGAGGGAGCAAGGACAAAACTGGAGCCGTCGATGCTGACACGAGTCTGCACCACCGAACGCTCACGCATGCCAGAACCCTACATACGAGTGATACGCGCTCGACGGGGGTTGCAATCACGCGCGGATTGAGGCAGTCTCCGAGTCGCGCTCCAACCGTGTTCCTTCTACCGGTTCAGGCGTGAGGTACAGCCCCGTGGGGGAGTTCGCGCCAAAAGCGAGAGCATCCACCCAGGCACGGTTGATCGCTGGCGCTCGACTACCGAAGAATTTGAACACCATCGAACTGCCCGGGTGGATCCAGACGCTTGTACGGCCCCCACCAGTGCTCACGTCTTCCTTCCACGTGAAAGTGAAAGGTTCACCGCGCCGCAACTTCGCAGTCATCACGAGCTGAAGATGCGTGAGAGCACGGTCTTCGATCTCAACCTTCGGCCCACCCTCGTAAATAAACTTGCCCATGACGGATCCTTTTCTTGTCTCCACGGATACCCGACTTGGAGCCACGACGATAGTCGCTAGCCCCCGTCCTTCAGTCTGTGATGTCCGAACACCACATTACTTCGGTGCGTCCACGAGACCTTTTGTCATCCGAGCAAAGGTGCGACCATGGATCTACCGCGCGGTGGGTCGGTCGGTACTGGGGAGCGGGCGCAACGCACTGTTCGAGCCGGCGTTTGAGCCGGGCTGGGCTGCCCCTAACGACACCCTGGTTCAGGGACAGCCCAGCAGTGACAGCCGGGGACTACTCTCGTCGCCCCCCGAAACGACAAATCTATGGCGTGGACGAGCTGCTGTAACTTCCGCCGATTGAACCGGGCTTGGACGTAGGGCAACGCTCTCGTCTGTTGCGGATTGCTGATAGTGACCCGCGTCACTGCAACGAATTATCACGGCGGCTGCTTAAGCAAGCCCCTCTGAACACCGGGGAGGCCCCGGCTACGTTGTTTGTGGCCGCGCTACGTAGGCGGTCTGGGTCGGCGGAGTCCCCAGCGAAGCCGACCGGCGGTCCCGACCAGTTCCCCAGACTGAACCGGGACCGCTGCTGTGCCCCGCCACACTCTCAGCGGCTCATTCTTTTCCCCGCGGCCTCCTCAAGCAGTTTCACGGCGAGCAATTCGCCCGCGACAGATCCGAGCCGGTCGTTCGGCAGCGAGGTTCAGGAGCTGCCGAAATCGATCGTTTTTGGCGGGCGAGCATGACTCAAGCTGTGGGGAACATCCAGCGGGAATGCGGGGCGCCGTACAGTCTTCAGCTGCGGCGAACAGGCTGCTGCAACTCCGTCACCCAATCGGATTGGTTCTGCGAGACCGCCCGAACATGCAGTTCACGACACGGTCCCGAGTGAACAAGCCCTCGAGCAAATATCTCAGCGTGGATCGCTTGCCAGCTTTCGGCGATGTAATCCATGGAACCGAGATGGATGCCGCAGATGGCTGCTTCAACAGCGGGCAGGTCGACAACTTCGAAGCCACCCCGGACGGGTCCGTTAAGACTGAGATCGAAGACCCTGCCCTTACTCACTTGCAACTTGTGATGACCGCGAAGCTGCGGCGGGGAGAGCCGTTTAGCTTCGCCTGGCGGGAGGATTTGAGCGTCGGTGGCGGTCGCACGACTTGTGGATCCACGCTGGTAGCTCGCTCGTCTTCAAGTATCACGGTAGTCGTCAACCGTCGATCAACCGTGAATGGGTCGACGCGCTCGCCTATATGGCGAGTTCCCCGAGCGGTCTTTACCTCGTTGCGGAGCCGACGGACGGAGCATCGGCGGAAAAGCTCGGCACATCCGACCCCGCGTAGTGCGTCCTACGTTTCACATAGGCGGTCGGTGGGCGTGAGTCGACGGACAGTAGAGTTCTGAACATGGCCACTCTGTCATATGGCAATGAGGATGCTCCGATCCACATTGAAGATCGCGCGCTCGCGCACCTCAAGGTCGTCATCGCCACCAAGCTCCGCCGGAACGAGAGCTTCACACTGTCGTGGAAGCACCCCGACGATGAATCCGGGGGCCGCTCCACGATCTGGCTACACCCCTCGATTCCGTTGCGCTTCACCTTCGAAGAGCCCGAGGCGCCGCAACTGAACCTGAGGTGGATCGAGGACTTGATGCACTCGGCGAGCTCCTCCGGCGGCATCCAGTTGGTGGACGAGGTTCTCGAGACTCCCGAACCGACGCAGTAGCGGGTAACCGGCGGACGGACGTCCCCTTCCGCGAATGGCGGTCCCCTTCCGTGTCTAGCGGGCGGGTCGTACATTTGTGGCGTGTTCATCGCGTAGGAAGGGTTGATTTCGTGGCGAGTAGTGGCGAATCTTCAGGTCGGGGCGTCTTCTGGACGTGGATCGTCATCATCGGCGCGGGGCTCGCGGTGATGATCGTGCTGCCGATCGCGGGACGGTGAGGTTATGCGTCGGCGGATTCGGGACAACGGGCTGAGTCTGGCCTTCCTGGCGATTTTCCTCCTCGCCCTGGTGGGTCAGTCCCTCGCAGGTCACGCGTATGCGAACGAGCAACTGCTGCAGCACCGTGAGCCGGCGGTGGGGTACCTGGACTTCATCACCTCGTCGGATTTTCTAGTTGATGTCGCGGAGAACTGGCAGTCGGAGTTCCTGCAGTTCTTTCTCTTCATCCTGGCCACGGTGTGGCTGATACAACGAGGCTCTCCGGAGTCCAAGAGACCTGGAGACGAGGGTGTGGGCACCGACGAGGAGCAATTCGTCGATGAGCACGCGAAAGCCGATTCACCGGCGTGGGCACGCGTCCGCGGCATCCGATTGTGGGCTTACTCCAACTCTCTGCTGATCCTGATGGGGTCGATCTTCCTCTTGTCCTGGTTCGCGCAATCGCTTGCCGGCCAGATCGTCGCGAATGAAGAGAACGCGCAGCACGGGATGCCTCCCGTGTCGTGGGCGGGCTACGTCGCGTCGTCTGACTTCTGGAACCGGACGTTGCAGAACTGGCAGTCGGAGTTCCTCGCCGTCGGGGCCATGGTGGTCTTCAGTATCTACCTGCGACAACGCGGCTCCAGCGAGTCGAAACCTGTCGGAACGCCGCACGCGACGAGCAGCACGGAATCCGAATGAGCCTATTCCGGGTCTGCGCGGTCGAGTGACGCCCGCAGCTCGGCATTCTCATCCTGAAGGCCCATCACTTTGCCGATGCCAGCGAGGTTGACGCCGTCGGTTTGTAGGTCCGCGATGCGGCGCATCCGCTCTATGTCGTTCGCGCTGTAGCGGCGCGTTCCGCCGTCCGTGCGTGCGGGTTAGATCAGGGCCTTGCGCTCGTAGAGTCGCAGTGTCGCCGGAGGGAGATCGAGGAGCTCGGCCGCGATCCCCATCGTGTAGACGGGTCGCTCTTGAGGAGTCGATTCCATGCAGAAATTTTGCTCGAAGCGCTTGCATCAGGTCAAGTAGCCGGGTTATAAAATATGCATCAAGTGATCCAGATCTCTCGGGGTTGCAGGTGTTGGAATCTCCGACGCCCGCAGCAGTTGGCGATGACAGGTATGGAGGTGATTTACCGTGGCGGTACCGAGCCGGGTCGATGACACGCGGGTCGTGTTCGCGGACATCGTTTGCGCGGATCCCGAGTGGGTCCGTACCGAGTTCGATCGGATGGTGGCCGGCATCCGCGCCCTGTCGACCATGACAGCCGCGATGCCACCTCGCGCAAAAGCTCCCGCAGGTCCGCGGCAATTTGTGACGCCGCCTGCTGGGATCCTCCGGGCAGACGAGCTTCCCGAGCGGGTGCGCGCGCCTCCGTGTGATGTGGCCGCGCGCGGCCTCCACCGTTGATCATCATTCGTCGAACGGCGTCACGCCGTTCATCTTCGGAAGGAGATTTTTCGCCATGTCGATGTCATTTGATCCTTTCAGCCAGCTGGACCGGATCGCGCAGAGCGTGTTCGACACCAGCAGGCAGCCGCGTCTGATGCCCGTGGATCTGTTCCGCGAAGGCGACCGCTACGTCCTCAACGCTGACCTCCCGGGGGTTGACCCCGGTTCGGTCGACGTGGATGTCGACGGTCACCTCCTCACGATCCGTGCCGAACGCACGGAGGCGAGCCGCGACAACTCTCGCTGGCTGGCACAGGAGCGCCCCTTCGGCTCGTACGTCCGCCGATTCACCATCGGCGACGACGTCGATGCCCAGGGCATCAGCGCCACCTACAACAACGGTGTGCTCAGCGTGATTATCCCTATCGCTGAACGCGCCAAGCCGCGCAAGATCCAGATCGAATCGATGGGCTCTCACGACACCAAGGCCGTGACCGCCTAACTCATCGGATCCCCGCGTCACCGCAGCGACGGTGGGTGGTCGCACTACTCGTCGCGACCGCCCACCGTCCCCAACACCCTTCGGAAGGACGACCCATGTCACTCTCACCGTCGCTCGAACGATTCCTCACCGAAATGGAATACCCCGCCACACGGGACGATCTCCTCCGCGAGGCCACCCGTGACGGGCTCGGCGCAGACGACCGTGCGCTTTTGCAGGACCTCCCCGAACAGAACTACGGCGCCGCCTGGCATCTCCGCCTCAAGCTCACCTCACGGATCCTGTCCGAGAGTCTGGCACCCTCGCTCGTGAACGCCTGAGGGGGACCGGGGACCTACCCATGCCGAATGAGAGCTGTCAAGGATCTTCTCCTGGAAGCTACGCACCGCGACAGTGAGGATGTCGAGATGGAGGACGAGATGACGGAACTGGCTCAGGCGCGGTTCGAACTCCGCAAAGTCGCGGAGAAAGACTGGCTGATCCTCGACCACAAATACGAAGCCGACGACCCCCGCCGTACTGTCGGTTGCGTCTACGAAGTTGACCCGTACGAAGTCGAAGTGATGTGGATGCGTACCTTGCCCGTCGCGACACGGTACATGTCACCCGTCGAGGCGCTCGACGATGTGCGGCGACTGCACGAGCAGAGCAGGTCAACGCGACCCATCACCATTCCGCACCATCCTCCTCTCCTCCCCACATAACGTCGCGGCTGGGCTGTTGAGGCGCTCAATTGTGCGAGCACCGCGACCGGGAGAAGCACGGAGCACGGAACTCACGTCTAGCCCTAGGCCGTGTTGATAAACGCCTTCGGGTGCCTCGTGGGCGAATCTTGAACCGTGTTGCGTGATGTGATCTCGGATGAGGCGTGGGCTGTGATCGGGCCGCTGTTCCCGACTGCGAAGTCGACGGGTCGGCCGCCGGTGGATCGGCGCACGGTGGTCGAGGCGATGGCGTGGCGGTTCCGGACCGGGGCACCGTGGCGGGACGTGCCGGAGCGGTTCGGGAACTGGAACACGATCTACAAGAACTTCAACCGGTGGTCCGAGCAGGGCGTGTGGGCGCGGGTGCTGGAGAAGACACAGTCGCTCGCGCAGCAGTCCGGTGATCTGGATTGGGTCGCGTCGATCGACTCCACGATCGTGCGCGTGCATCAGCATGGTGCGACCCTTCCGCGCACCACGGGGGGCATTGTCGAACTACAAGAAGTTCGGTGACGAGCCGCCCGATCATGCGATCGGCCGCTCCCGTGGCGGGTTGACGACGAAGAATCACCTGGTCTGCGACGGGAAGGGACGCGCTCTCGCGTTCATCCTCACCCCGGGGCAGGCGGCGGACACCAGCATGCTGCCCGCGACGCTGCGCGAGATCCGCGTCCCCGGCGCGAGGGGTAGGCCACGGTCGAGGCCGGACCGGGTGCTCGCGGACAGGGGCTACCCATCGAAGGCGAACCGGGCCGGGCTGCGCGAGCGCGGGATCGCGGCGACGATCCCGGAGCGTGAGGATCAGATCGCTCACCGACGCAAGCGGCGCGGCCGGCCGATCGACTTCGGTGACGAGCAGCGGGCCCGCTACCGCGGCCGTAACGTCGTCGAGCGGTGCTTCAACAAGCTCAAGCAGTGGCGCGGGATAGCGATGCGCTCAGACAAGCTCGCCCGCAACTACCACGCCGGCCTCTGCCTCGCCGCCACTCTGCACTGGCTCGGCAGCATGTCGGCTCCGGAGCGCATCGAGGGAGATCAACTCGCGGTCACGGTATCCTTGTGAGCATGATGACCAGCCAGGCCCGCGTCGGCCGCTCCCAGAACGGCGATCTGGTCGTGCGCTGATCCGCGCTCCTCCTTGTGTGAGTGACCCAAACTCACCCACACGACACAAGGAGAATCATGACAGCACACTTCAACCACACAATCATCGCCTCGATCGACGCTGCCGAAATGGCGGAGTTCTATCGTGACCTGCTCGAAGCCGACGACGCGCCCGCATGGGGCCCGTTCGTCAACGTCCAGATCGCCGGCGGGGTATTGCTGCAGTTCGCAGCCCCGCCGATGGAGTTCCCGCCGCAGCACTACGCATTTCTCCTCGAAGACCCCCACTTCGACCGTGCATACGCCAAGATCACTGACTACGGCTTCGATCACTGGGCAGACCCCCAGCGCTCCAAGCCCGGAGAGATCAACCACGAGCACGGCGGTCGAGGCGTCTACCTTCTCGATCCCTCAGGGCACTATCTCGAGCTGATCACCCAGCCGTACCTCTGACCCGCAGCGGGCGCGACGGAACATTCGCTCCGCCCACCCTGATGCTGACCGGGGGCGGGGCCGGCTCGAAACCCCGACCCCGGTTTAGCAACACGGCCTAGCTATAGGCCCCGCCAGAAACGATCGTTTGCGGCAGCAGCAGTTAGTCGGCGCTCGAAGGCGTGCCGCTATGGTTCGCCGAAACCTCTTATCGGCAGACAGTTTCGGCGTATAGCGGGACAAGTGAGCGCCTTCCGCTGGAGATGTCGTCTTCTCGGCTACTTGGCGATTGCCGCCAGGCCGCTGTCATCAAAGACCAAGATGTCACCGTCGTTCGTGGTCGCGAGCGCTTGCGCGGAGCCATGGGTGACGCCGGCGGGAACCCACTCGGCGTTGGATCCTGTGCTGGCCCAGATCTGCCCGCCGCGGCCGACACCGACCAGCTGTTTGCCGTCAGGCGATACGGCGAGGAGGTAGAGCGCAGGTGCGTCGTTCAGGGGCGCGAAGGTGGCGCCCTCATCAGTGCTGATTTGCAGCCCGTCTGGGGTGGCAGCGATCAGTTGTCCCGCGTTGTCGAGGACGAGGCTGAACGCCAGGATTTCTCCGACCGGCGACCAGGTCTCACCGAGATCGTCGGTGCGGAGGAGCTCCGCGGAGTCCGAGGCGATCCCGTAGAGGGTGTCGTTCTTCCCGGCGGCAAGGACGTGGAAGTCTTTCTCGCCAGTGAACGAGACGGGCGTCCAAGATCTGGCGCTGTCGTCGCTCCGGATGATTCCGAGGTTGGGGGAGCCGAGTTCTGGGGGCGTGGTCGGTCCGGGATGCCCGGACGCGAGGAGAGCGTCACCGACGGTGATGAGGCCCATCGCGTCGAAGTCGGTGGTCTCGATACGGGAGCCGACCTCGCCATCGGATGTGGCCGTGTAGATCCCGTCATGGGCGCCCAGGAGGTACCCGTCCTCTGCGGGGTTGGGCACGATCGCGTGAACGTGGCTGATGGTGGTGGCGTGGTCGTGTCCGGTGGTGGGCTCGGCGGGTGCGGTGCACCCGGCCAGCACGATGCTGGCCGAGATCGTTGTCGCGACCGTGAGTGCCGCACGGCGTCGCGTTCGGAAGGTGGGCAGCATGGACGTCTTGAGGGTTCGCATGATGGTGTGCGCAACAGATCACTGGGTGGGGTGCGGGAGTCCCGCACCCCACCCAATGGATCACAGGGTTGCGAGGATCTCCTTCATGGTGGCGATCTCTTCGGTCTGCGCGTCGATGATCGTCTCAGCGAGTGCGACGGCGTCGCTGTTCTGACCGTTGTCGACTTCTTCCTGTGCCATGTCGACAGCGCCCTCATGGTGCTGGATCATCTGCTCGAGGAACAGACGCCCCGCATCGGGACCGGTGGCATCTTCGAGGGCTTGCATGTCTTCCTCGGACATCATGCCGTCGCCGTGATCCATGCCCTCCATGCTGTCCATCTCCGCGCCCCAGTCTTCAAGCCACTGATCCATCTTCTGGATCTCCGGCTCCTGAGCGGCCTTGATCTCTTCCGCGAGAGCAACGACGCGTTCATCGACGCCGTCCTTGCTGAGAAGGACGTCGGACATTTCGATGGCCTGCGCGTGGTGCTCCTTCATCATGCTGGCGAACATGATGTCGGCGTCATTCGCGTCGGCTGTGTCGGCGGGTGCGGACGAGCTTCCGCCGTGGTCCATGCCTTCCATGCCGTCGCCGGAACCGGTGTTTCCGGCGCAGCCGGTGAGAGCGAGCAGAGCTGTGAGGGTGAGTGCGGCGATCGCCGCGGGTCGAATCTTCATGAGTGTTCTCCAAGGGTCGGTGATGGGGCCCGGCTACTGCCGGCGCCAGGGGTGCGTTGCCTGCTGGGTGGGCTAGCGCGTCATCACGTGCGACTGATGCAGAGAACCGTGAGAGAAGGGGGTAGCGGGAGGGCGCGAGCGCGGGCAGGCGAGCGTGTCGTCGCGGCAGCGAGTACCGCGATAAGTGCGGTACGCCGCCAGCCGAGCCCGATCCGCCCGAGCAGGATGGTGGCGACCAGGAGCGCGAGAACGCACGCCATCCACGTCATCGAGTCCCCACCCCCGCACGTCGCGCATCCCGCGTCCACTTGCGGTGAGTCCGGCAAGACGGCGGAAGCGGACGCATCGCGATGATGGTCGGACGCTCCGGCTTGAGTGCTGACAGCGACGGTGTCGTGGTGGCCGGCAGTTGTCGCGTGCGAGTTGAAGGAGTGCATCGCCAGCAGGCCGGCGATGATGCCCACGGCGACCGCGATGACGGCCAAGACGGTGTGAGTGAGCGTGCGCGGTCCCCGCACCTGTTGTGCGACGTTGATCAGCGACATACTCACCTCCCGTTCCTATCAGCCTACGTCCGTCGTCCCGACTGTTTCTTGCTACTTGCTGGCCACTGCGTCGGGGCGCAGGTCCAGCCGGCGCAGCAGCTGCGCGTTGAGCGCGACGACGATGGTCGACAACGACATCAGCACGGCACCCACGGACATCGGGAGCACGAAACCGATGGGGGCGAGTACGCCTGCTGCGAGCGGGACGGAGAGGAGGTTGTAGCCGGCGGCCCACCAGAGGTTCTGCTTCATCTTCCGGTAGCTGGCTCGGGACAGTTCGATCACCGAGAGCACCGACCGGGGGTCGTCGCTGGCGAGGATGACGCCGGCGGAGGCGATCGCGACATCCGTTCCCGCACCGATGGCGATACCGACATCCGCCTGCGCGAGCGCAGGCGCATCGTTCACACCGTCTCCGACCATCGCGACCTTCCGGCCTTCGCCTTGCAGCTCTTTGACCTTCGAGGCCTTGTCCTCCGGTCGCACCCCGGCGAAGTAACGATCGATGCCCAGCTCGCCCGCCACGGAGGCGGCGACCGCATCGGCATCACCGGTGATCATGACCACCTGCACACCGCGCTCATGGAGGGCCTCGACTGCGTGACGCGACTCGGAGCGGATCTCGTCTGCCAGGCGTAGAGCGCCCGCAACCTTGCCGTCGACGAGGACGTGGAGGATGATCGCACCCTCATTGCGCCACTCGTCGGCAACCGGCAGCTCGTGGGCGTTCTCCTGCTCGAGCATGTACGGTCCACCGACTTGCACAACGTGTCCATCGACACGCGCACGAACTCCGACAGCCGGGGACGACTCGAAGTCAGAGGACGCGGGAACGGTGAGGTTCTTCTCCTTGGCCGCGTTCACGATCGCGCGGGCGAGGGGGTGCTCGGAGTCCGCTTCCGCGGCCGCAGCCCACGCCAGCAACTGGTCGGAATCGGTGCCGGAGACGGGGTCGATCGCGGTAACGGCGGGGGTGCCCTTAGTGAGGGTGCCGGTCTTGTCGAACAGGACCGTGTCGACGGTACGCATGCTCTCCAGCGCGAGACGATCCTTGATCAGCACACCCCCACGGGCGGCGCGCTCCGTCGCGATCGACACAACCAGTGGGATCGCCAAGCCGAGAGCGTGCGGGCAGGCGATCACGAGCACGGTGATCGTGCGGATCACCGCGGCGTCGGGCTGGCCGACGACCGTCCACACGATCGCGGTGATCGCGGCAGCGCCGAGCGCGAACCAGAACAACCACCCCGCCGCCTTATCCGCGAGCCGTTGCGCCCGCGACGACGAACTCTGCGCTTCGGTCACTAGCTTCTGAATCCCCGCCAGAGCAGTGTCCTCGCCGATCGCAGTGATCTCCACCCGCACACCAGAATCGGTCGCGACGGTGCCGGCGATGACCTGATCGCCGTCGCTACGGCGCACCGGCTGGGACTCGCCAGTGATCATCGACTCGTCCATGCTCGCCGAGCCCTGCACGATCCGCCCGTCCGCGGGGACCCGCCCGCCGGGGCGCACCACCACGACATCCCCCACCAGCAAGTCAGCAGGCGCGACAGTGGTTGTCGTGTCGCCCTCTACCTTCTCCGCCTCATCGGGCAGCAGAGCGGCAAGGGAATCCAGTGCCGAGGTGGTCTGCGCGAGAGAGCGCATCTCGATCCAGTGCCCGAGAAGCATGATCACGATCAGCAGGGCCAGCTCCCACCAGAAGTCCAGCTCGTGGTGCAACAGGCCCAGACTCGCACCCCATGACGCGAGGAACGCGACCGTGATCGCGAGGGCGATCAGCAGCATCATCCCGGGCTTACGGGCGCGAAGCTCACTCACCGCGCCGGTGAGGAACGGGGCACCGCCCCACACATACATGACGGTTCCGAGAACCGGGGAGATCCACCCGACCCAGGCGGTGTCTGGCAGTGGGTATCCGAGCAGCATCGAGAACATCATCGAGAACCCGACAACCGGGACCGCGAGGATCAGCATGATCCAGAACAACCGCCGGAACTGGCCCACATGATCACCGTGGCCACCATGTCCGCTGTGACCACCATGGCCGCTATGTTCTGGCGAAGTGTCGTGATCGTGGCTCATCGCCGCGTGGTCATGCTCCGTTGTCGGCGCGCTGCCGTGGTTCTCGTGCGCGGCGTGATGGCTATGTTCGTCATGCTGGCTCATCGGAACTCCTTGCTCGGATGCGCCCGGTCGAGCCGGGTGCAGACAGTTAGCGACTCAGGCCTGGCTGGTCGCGAGGGTATAGCCGGCCTCTTCGACCGCAGCCCTCACAGCAGCAGGATCGACCGGTGCTGCGCTGTGGATGGTCACGCGGGAGATGCCGCCGGCGTTCAAGTCGACGTCGACGGACTCGACACCGTCCACAGCCGTCAGTTCGTCACTGACGCTCGACACGCAATGCGAGCACGTCATACCCGCAACCAAAACCTCTTCCGAGGAAGACGAGGCCGCAGTGGGTGTGGATGCCTCGGTGTTCGATGGAACGGCACAGCACGCGCAGCCAGCGTTCTCGTCCTTCAGGCCAAGTTCAATGCGATCAGTCATCGTGTGCTCCTTCAAGTAGACAGACGTGGCGGTTATGAACGGACCAGGCGGGCAATGGCTTCGTTAGCCTCGCGGACCTTCTCTGCCGCGACTTCGCCGCCCTCAGCGCTGGCCTCGGCGACGCAATGACTCAGATGATCGCTCAGCAGCGACAACGCCACCGCTTCGAGCGCTTTCGTCGCTGCAGAAACCTGCGTGAGGATGTCGATGCAGTACTTGTCTTCGTCGACCATCCGTGCGATCCCTCGCACCTGACCCTCGACGCGACTCAACCGCTTACGCAGATCAGCCTTGTTGTCGGTGTACCCGTTCATGATTAAAACATACCCCCTGTGGGTATCCAACTCAAGGCCAGTCGTGTGCATTCCCGCGTGACTGGTAGCTCTAGCGGTGCGAGTCCGACGAGAACTCGTGCGCCTGCCGTAAACGATCGTTTTCGGCGTGAGACCGTTCTGTGGCCGTGAGCAGCTGCCGATAACGCTCTCCAGAAGTCCCTTACGGCAGGGGTTTTCGGCGGTGCCTCAATCGGTTGCGAGACGACGGTCACCCACGAGCCGGGGGATCAGGCGGACAAAGATCACCATGGCGACGAGCTCGACGAGTGTTTGCGTCACGACGGCGAGAGGGGCAAGGGCGAACGATGTGGGGAGCGCGAGGGCGAGCGGGAGAACCACTAGGGAGTTGCGGGTCGCGCCGGAGAATACGACGGCGCGAGTGCTGGAGACATCGAGTCGTGCCGCACGCCCCGCGAATATCCCTACCGGGATCATGACCGCCGCGAAGGCGGCATAGATCGGAACTGTGGCGAACAGTGCAGGAAGTTGCCGGCTGACGCCGTAGACCTGGGAAGCGACGACGACGGCGAGCGTGAGCATCATCAGCGGCACCATGGCGGCTAGAGCGGTGTCTCGGAGAGTGCGGCCCCAGCGCGTGCGGGAGGCGACGTACTGGGTGAGGCCGGCCGCCATGAGCGGGAGCACGATGAGCAGGAGGAAAGCGTCGACGAAGGGCGCGAGGTCGACCGCGGCGACGAGTTCAGGGCCGACGAACAGCCAGAGGTATGCCGGCAGGAGCAGCATCTGTCCCAGCATGAGGATCGGCGCGGCCGCAAGTAGCCGTTCCTTCGCCCCTCCGGCGAGCCCCGTGAAGACGATCACATAGTCGATGCAGGGCGTCAGCAAGACGAACAGCACACCCACCAGCAGCGCCTGGTCGTGAGCGACGAACCGAGACAGGCAGAACACGATGACGGGGGCGATCACGAAGTTCACGACCAGCACCACGGACAGGAACCGCATATCGCGGAAGGCGCGTCCGATCATCGAGAAAGGGACACCGAGGAATGTCGCGTACAGCAACAGCCCGAGAACGGGGTTGATCGCGAGCTCGAGAGGGTGCGCGGCTCCTGGTGTCAACAAGCCCAGCACGACGCCCGCAGCGATCGCTGCGAGATAGAGGGCGATCTGATGACGTTCCCACCAGGCGACGAGGTTGCTCACGTTCCCAGCATGTCGACTCACCCGGTCCCGCACGAATCACCCACGCCAGGGCCGGGTTCGTGACAAGGGAAACTCAGGTGAGAATCGTCGTACGAATCTTCTCGGCCACCGCTTCCCGTAGCGGGCGCACTGCTTCGGCGTCCCAGGACTCGGGGTTGGGGAACGACCACTCCAGAACCTTTCCGCGAGGGGTGGAAGGCAGGGTGAGTCCGGGCTTCATAAGGACGATGAGGTCGGCGGCGTCCAGGTCTTCGACTGTGACGGCGCGCGGTACGCGATCGGTGATTTTCATTCCGAGTTCTGCGACAGTGTCGGCCACGGCCGGGTTCACTTCGTCGGCGGGGGAGAGGCCCGCAGACGTGGCCCGAAACCGGTCCCCGGCCAGGTGCTCTAGGAGAGCCGCGCCGAGCTGCGACCGGCCGGCGTTGTGCTGGCAGATGAAAAGGACGGTCGGAGTGGTGTCAGTCACGGGGGCTCTTTCAGGTTGGGTTTCAGCTGGCGGCGAGCCGGGGTGCGAGTTCCGCGATGCGGCGCTCCAGCTCGTCGTAGGCGGTGTCGAAGGCGTCATCGGTGCCGATCCGAACGGGGTCGGGGATCGACCAGTGCAGGTGTCCGATGGCGCCGAGTTCTTCGTGGGCGCTGTCGCACACCGTCACCACGAAATCTGAATCGGTCAGGACCGAAGTCAGAGCGCGGGGTGCCTCATCGTGCAGCGCGAGAGTGTGGCGATCGGCAGCGGCGACTGCGCCCGGATCTATCCGCCCCGTCGGGTGCGTTCCTCCCGACGTCGCGGGGATACTGCTGCGGGTCGACCACAACGCCGCGGCGAGCTGCGACCGGGCGGAGTTCGCCGTACAAACGAACACGACGCGATCTGCGCGCTCGACCCGGCCGGGTGTGAGCCCGCGGAGTGCGTTATCTGAGAGGTGAACGTAGCTGCGCCGTCTATCGGCCTCCGAGCGGGACCGCGAGACCATCCCCACCGACTCCAGCACGTTCAGATGATGGGTGACGAGGTTGGAGGGAAGGCCCAACGCCATTCCGATTTCGGTGGGCGAGAGGTCGCCCAGCGTGAGACGATCGACGATCCGCAGGCGAGATGGGTCGCTCAGCGCAGCGTGCTTCGCGGCGCGCACCTCCACCTGGTCAGTTCGTTCAGTGTTCATTGTCTCAATCTTGACTGAAGTACCCCGTTCGGGTCAAGATGAGCCGACATGAAAACACCTCACCCCGCCCTCGCGCGGCCACACCTTCTGCGCCGAGCTACCGCCGAGTTCCTTGGAACTGGTCTGCTCGTCACTATCGTGGTGGGTTCCGGTATCGCCGCGCAGCGGTTGTCCCCGGATGATGTCGGCCTCCAGCTGCTGGAGAACAGCCTGACCACTGCCCTCGGTCTGACGGTGCTGATCCTGATGCTCGGGCCAGTGTCTGGCGCGCACTTCAACCCCGTGGTGACGGTCGCGGACTGGCTGCTTGGCCGCAGCGCCAGCACCGGGCTTCCGTTGCGCGACGTCGCTGCGTACGTGCTCGCGCAGATCTTCGGCGGCATCGCCGGCACCCTGCTAGCGGGGGTCATGTTCGACACCGGCCCCGGGTTCTCGTCCAACGACCGGGCCACAGGCGGGCACCTGGTCGGGGAAGTGGTCGCCACTGCAGGGCTCGTGCTGCTGATCTTCGCTCTCGCCCGCACCGGAAAGGGGTCGGTCACGGCCGCCGCGGTCGGTGCGTACATCGGCGCGGCCTACTGGTTCACCAGCTCCACATCGTTCGCGAATCCCGCCGTCACGATCGCTCGCATGTTCACCGATACGTTCGCCGGTATCGCACCGTCGTCTGTGGCGCCGTTCATCGCTGCACAGCTCGTCGGGGCTGCCATCGGCCTCGCACTGCTCCTCGCCCTCTATCCAATCGCCGCCCGCACGGCCGGCGACGTCGTGGTTCCTCAGAAACTCGAAACCCAGCCCTGAAAGGCGCCTTCATGCATCTTGTAGCGATCGGCGGAAGCGACGCCGGAATCTCCACCGCCCTCCGTGCCCGCGAACTCGACCCGTCCGTCGACGTCACCGTGGTGGTGGCCGACTCGTACCCGAACTTCTCGATCTGCGGCATCCCGTACTACTTCTCCCGCGAGGTGCAGCCCTGGCAGTCCCTCGCGCACCGCACCCACGCAGATCTCGAAGCCACCGGCATGAACCTCCGTCTGGACACCCTCGCCACGGGCATCGACGTCAACGGCCGACGACTCACGGTCCGTGACGCGAACGGCCGCGAATCGACCATCCCGTACGACGAGCTCATGGTCGGTACCGGAGCATCCCCGTCAACCGCTGGCATCGCAGGTCTTGACCAGCTCGGTCCCGACGACGGGGTGCACCTGTTGCACTCGATGGGCGACACGTTCGCGCTCGAGAAGTACCTCGACGAGCACCAGCCCGAGACGGCAATCATCGTAGGAGCTGGCTACGTCGGCCTCGAAATGGCCGAAGCGCTCACTGTGCGGGGCCTCCAGGTCACCCAGCTGCAGCGCGGCCCCGAAGTCCTCTCCACCCTCGATCCCGAACTCGGCTCACTCGTCCACGACGAACTCACCCGACACGGCGTCGACGTCCTCACCGGGACGCGCGTCGAAGCCGTCGCCCGTGACGGCGGCAGGATCACCGTCACCGGCACTCACGATGGAGAGGCCCTCTCTCGCACCGCTGACGTGGTGCTCGTCGTCGTCGGAGTAAGGCCCAACACCAGCCTGCTCACCGCAGCCGGCGCAACCACGGGAGCGGGCGGCGCTGTCGTCGTCGACGAACAGATGCGCACCGGTCTGCCGAACGTGTGGGCGGCCGGCGACGGGGTGATCACCCACCACCGCCTGCTCGGCGTCACATACCTTCCTCTCGGCACCACGGCGCATAAGCAAGGACGCGTCGCAGGGGAGAACGCAATCGGCGGGGATACACGGTTCGCAGGGAGCCTCGGCACGCAGGTCGTGAAGGTCTTCGACGTCGTGGCCGCACGCACGGGGCTCCGCGACCACGAAGCGACAGCCGCAGGCTTCGCCCCGCACAGTCACACCGCGATCGCGGACGACCACAAGCGGTACTACCCGGGCGCCACGCCCATCAGCATCCGCATCACCGGAGACACCAACGACGGGCGTCTGCTCGGCGCGCAGCTCGTCGGCACCCGCGGTGCGGAAATCTCCAAGCGCGTCGACACCTACGCCACGTCCCTGCACCACGGAATGACCGTCGCAGCAATGAGTGACCTCGACCTCTCCTACACACCCCCGCTCGGCTCCCCATGGGACGCCGTCCAGGTCGCAACCCAGGCATGGGAGCGCGAACCGCGCCTATCGGCGGCGTTCAATGTGTTCTAGAGCGGCGTTTGGATTGCGGCCTCGAGATCGCGAAATAGTTGGGGCTCGGCGGACGCATAGGTGATCTGCATAGAGTGCGAAACGTGTCCCGAAACCCGCAATTCCGTACCGTTCGTGGGTCGGTCGGACTCATGTTCGCTGCGGTGTTCGCGATCGGCCTGAGCGGGTGTGCGCCGGATCCGGTCAGCGATTCCTTCCTGCGGGGCGAGAACACCGGCTATGTAGCCGCCAACGGCGCGATTGTCGAGATTCCGGTGGCCGAGCGGAGCGAACCGGTCGTCTTCAGCGGCATTACTGAAACTGGCGATGAGTTCGACAGTGCCGACAACTCTGGCAAGGTCACGGTGGTCAACTTTTGGTACGCCGGGTGCGCGCCGTGCCGCGTCGAGGCGAAGGATCTCGAGAGTGTCTGGCAGGAGTACAGCGGCGAAGATGTAGCTTTCATCGGCATCAATACCCGCGATCAGGCCGATACTGCCCAGGCCTTCTCTGACGAGTTCGGCGTCACCTACCCGAGCCTGATCGACGTGAACACGGCTGAGGCGAAACTCGCTTTCTCCAAGGTCGTGCCGATCCAGGCGACACCGACGACTCTCGTTCTCGACAGACAGGGCCGTGTCGCCGCCCGCATCATCGGACCCATCGACGGCACCTCGATCCTCTCGACGCTCGTCAAGGACGCTCTGGCGGAGACACCGTGAACGCCGACACCATCATCGGGTCTGGTGCGCTCTGGCTCGCAGTTCCCATCGCGATGCTCGCCGGTCTCGTGTCGTTTCTGTCGCCCTGCGTGCTCCCGCTGGTCCCCGGCTATCTCGGCTTCCTTGGCGGGGCGGTCACGCCTCGCTCGAAGGGTGGGGCGACGAACGCAGTCGCGCCCGGGCGCCGTCAGCTTGTAGCCGGCGTGCTGCTGTTCATCCTTGGCTTCAGTGTCGTCTTCGTTCTCGTCACTGCGCTGGGCGGGACGGCTGGCGTGTTCTTCCTCCGCTGGGGCGACGTGATCACACGTATCCTCGGAGTCGTCGTCATCCTCATGGGGCTCGTCTTCCTTGGACTGTTCAGCTTCGCCCAGCGCGAGGTCCGCTTCCACGTCGGCTCCCGGGCAGGAATCATAGGGGCGCCGCTACTCGGAGTGGCACTCGGTATCGGCTGGGCGCCATGCATGGGTCCGACGCTGGCCGCGATCATCGCGCTTTCGTTCAACGCGGGCGACCCTGTCCGGGCCGGCTTCCTTGGCCTCGCGTATTCGCTTGGCCTCGGCATCCCGTTCCTGCTGGTTGCACTCGGATTCGGTTGGGCGGCGAAGACAGTCGAGTTCCTCCGTCGTCACATCCGGGTGGTGAACGTCTGCGGCGGCATCCTGCTGATCGCCCTCGGCATCCTGATGGTGACCGGGCTGTGGACCGACATCATGTCGCGACTGACGGCGGTAATGGGCACCGTCATCCTCCCTCTCTGAGATCCTTAGCAAGGATGTCGCGAGTCACTTCTGGAGCAGCCCTCTCGACCCGAGTGCTCACGTCGACGGAGCCACTTCGCGATCCGTATCGGAGCCTTAAATGTAGACGCCGCGGTCTTCCATGAATCGGACGGGGTTGGTGTATCCGCCGTTGATGTAGACCTCGAAGTGGAGGTGGCAGCCGAAGGATCGGCCGGTGTCGCCGGCGTAGGCGATGACTTGGCCGGAGTTGACCCACTGGCCTCGACCGACGACGATACCTCCGGGTTTGATGCGCGTAGCCGGTGCTGATGCCTCCGCCGTGCTGAATGCGAACGTAGTTGCCGTAATTACCGTTGGCGCCGGCGTAGTCCACTGTTCCGGAGTTGGCGGCGTAGATCGCCGCCCCGCAACCGTTGGCCAGATCCGCACCGTAGTGGTAGCTCGACGAGCAGCCCTGCGAGCCGCAGATCGGAGTGCGAGGACCGTAGCTTGAGCTGCGGCCGCCCCCGTGGGGTCGGACCCAACCGCCGCTTCCGGCGGAGCCTCCGCCGCCACCGTTGCCGCCACCGTTGGCTGCCGCTTCGGCGGCTTCGCGTTCGCGGCGGGCTCGCTCTTCGGCCTCGCGTGCGGCTACACCGGCCTGGTAACCGGCGACCGTCTGCGTAGTGGTGTCCCTGAGGGCGGCGAGCTGAGCCTGCATGGTCTCGAGGTTCTCGGCTTGCTCATCGAGAGCGGCCTGGGCAGCGTCGGCCGCTTCCTGTGCGGCGATCATCTTCTGCTCTGCAACCTGCTGCAGGCGGTCGCGTTCGTCGCGGGCGACCTTTGCCTGATCCGTCAGCGATTGGGCGGTGTTGCGTGCCGAAATAGCGTCATCGTAGACCGATTGGTTGTACTCGAGCAGCTTGTCCATGGTGCCCAGACGGGACAGCAGCTCATCGGCATTGGCCGCGGAACCGGAGAAGAACAGTTGAAGTGCTGAATCGTCTCCACCGTTGCGGTAGAGCTGTGCCGCGACTTGGCCCGCCCTGCGCGCAGAAGTTTCGGCAATCGCTGATTGTTCGTCCGCCTGCGCCTGCAGGCTCTCGGCTTCCGTGATCGCAGCGAAGTATTCCTGCTGCGCCGCATAAAACTCGTCGGAGGCTGTATCGGCGGCAGCCTGAGTCTCGGCGACCTTCTGCGTCAAGGACTCGATCAGCCCTTCGATGCGCGTGATCTCGGCAGCCTTGGCAGCTTCGTTGTTCTTGGCGCGTTGTACATCGTCCCAACTCGGGTACGACGCAGCGTACGCCGCTGAGACGCCGGAGCCGATACCGAAGGCAGCGAATGCAGCGACGCCGAGGGCGCCGAGTCCGAAAGCACCACGTCGAGTAACACTTAGCTTCCAGAACGAATCGCGCTCGGCCGGCGTGGGCGCACACCCGCATTCCTCGGCCGCCTCCGTAGCCGCAGAGACGCTTCGATCGTTCACTGTGCCCTCTCCTTGAGCTCGGCCTCATGGATTCTGCGGCCAGGGGCGCGCAGATTAGCCATGCTCCCGTTGCCTGCCGTCTGGTCTATCGTCCGTGCGTGGTCGCCCAAGCGGCGCAGACTCGCCCGCGATCCCTGATCTGCGGCCCAAATCTGACGCCCCGCTCTCGAGCTCGACTGCCCTGACACGAAGCTCACTCTTTCGTGTCCGAGTGAACGTCGGCGCTCAACCCGTGGCGTTTCTTCTTCACTTGCCGTGCGACAACGGTGGCGGTGATCACCGCGGCACCGATGACAGCGACGGCGATGATGAGCGGGATCGCGATCGAAGTCACCTCGTTCTCGCCTGCGGATGCCGCCGGTGGAGTGGTGTCCGCTGCGGGAGGTTCGGTGGTTGGCGTGGCGGAGGGTGACGCCTTTGCTGGTTGGATCCGTGATTGTTCGTTCCCGCATGCTGGTTTGTTCCACCCCAGTCCCGGCTCGATGCCGGTGGGAGCGTACGTGAATGTGAAGGTCTCGGAGATAGGGTGACCGTCGCTGGACACGGCGTTCCACAGCACGGTGTAGACGCCCGGTTCTCCGAGTGCGACCGGGGTGGTGAGGATGTTGCGGTCGACGGTGGAGCAGCTGGATTCGTAGAAGAGGCCGTCGGGGCCTTGTACTTGGGCGAAGCTCGCCTGGCTGAAGTCAATGAGTTCCCCGCTGAACGTGAGAGCGACGTCGTCAAGTTGAATGACAGTTTCGTCTGCCCCGGGCACGGTCCCCAGGAGGTTGTCGTGCGCGAGAGCTGCAGGGGCAGGGGCAGCCACGATTCCTAGGGCGATGAGGGCAAGAAGGGTGCTGGCGAGCCAGCGGGTGCGGCGGGAGGAGGTCACAGGTGCGGGTCCTTTCGTACGCCGGGCACGGGGGTGCTGTCGGTAGGTCTGTTGTTGCGTTTCGTGTGGAGGACGGAGAAGCCGGTGAGGATTGCGAGCGTTCCGGCGATCATCAAGGTGGCGCCTCCGGCGAGGGCCTGGTCCTGGAGGGGGGCGGGCCCCCACGTCCGCCCCATGGCACCAAACCACTCCGCGACGATGAGGTCGGAGCGAGTGATAGTGACGATGCCAAAGAAGGTGGCCACGCCTGTGAGCGCGATGAGCGAGGGTAAACGCCACCGCCCCTCGGGGGTCGTGGACGCGTTGAGGGCGAGCGATCGTACGAAGAGACATCCGGTGACGAGGAGCTGGCTGATCATCCATTCCGCGCCGAGCTGGTCGTAGAGCGACCATCGGAACAGGTCGGAATAGTGGAATACCCACAGCGACGTGGCGAAAAGAGCCGCGGCGACGACGGGGCGCAGAGTAAACCGTGCCAGCGGGCTGTGGGCGGCCCAGAGAAGCCATTCCCGCGGTCCTCGGCTTCCATCGTCCCGTGGATGGATGACCAAGGTTGCGAGGGTGACGGGCGCCGCGAAGACAAGGAGCAAGGGGATCGCGAGGCTGAGGAGAGCGAAGGAGAAGAATCGCATACTGATGAGCGCGTCGTCGTAGGCGGCGAGCGGTCCACTGGTCGTCCACAGAAGCACCCCCATCCCTACAATCCAGCTGATTGTCCGCCGGGCTGGCCACGGATACCCGCGGCGCTGAGCGCGTCGCACGCCGACGAGGTAGAAGACGATTCCGAAACCCGCGACGAGCACCCAGAGGAGGTCGGGGCTCCACGCCGTGAACCATCGCTGCAGGGTGAGTTCGATCGGGACGGGTGCGTCGGTGAGGATTTCCGCGGCCGTGTTCTGCGGCAGCGCGATCGTATCGGCGGGGGCGGCGGTGCGGGCGAGGGCGGCGGCGGCCCCGCTCGCAATACCCATGAAACCGAGTTCGACGCACACGATCATCCAGAAGGCGCCACGGCCCTCGCTGGCCTTGGCGAGGAGTCGACGGCGGTAGGTGGCGCCCAGCACTCCCATGACCAGAAGAGCGCCGATTTTTGTGAGGAGGATGAGGCCGTACGGTGAGGCCACGCCCTCCCACCGGCCGAGGGCCGTGAGCGCCCGCGCGTATCCCGAGACAGCGACGCCGATGAACGCGATGAGGGCCACCGTCGAGTACCGGCGGAGCATGTTGTCGAGTTCGTGCGGAGAGCTGATCGGTCGCACGACGACGAGCAGGATGAGGCCCCCGAGCCATATCGCGGCCGCAATGACATGCAGGACGAGGGACATGACAGCGGGATCGTGGTTGGCGAGCTCACCCGAATGGCCCTGGGTGGCCATGGGTATCAGACTGATGACCGCGAGCACGGTTGTGATCAGCACTGCACCGTAGCTGCGCACAGCGAATGCGAGGACTGTCACGACCGAGGCGAGGATCGCGGTGATAAGCCATGATCGTCCTAGCTCCGTGTCGAGGAGGAAGCGGCCCAGCTGCGCACCGAACTCGGCGCTCAGGTTCACTTGCGGATTGAATGACGACAGGAAGGTGAGGAAAGCCACCACCCCACTTGTGATGGTGAGGGTCGCGGCGCCGGCAGAGGCAACATCGAGCGCGACGGTGAAAGGCTTCCCTGCCGATGGGAGAGCGAACACCGCCAATACCAGGGGCCCGAGCATCGACGCACCGGCGAGATTGACGAACAGTTTCGCGGCGGGGAGTCCCCATCGCACGATCGCTCCAGGGTCGCTGGTGAGTCTCGGTGCAGCTCCTCCACCGATCACGAGTCCGACCACCACAGCGATGAGTGCCGCGACAACGAGGATCGTCGGTCCAACGATCCGGAGAACGACGGGATTCATGGAGCGGAACCTCCCGTTTCATCGTCCGCGACGTCTGGGTCTTCCGTCACAGGCGCCGTGCATTCACCGGTCTTCGGGAGTTGCTGGATCGCCCCGGCGAGAGATTCAAGAACCGTGTCTGCAGACAGGGTGGTGGTGTCCACGTACACCTGGGCAGCCGGCTCCCGGCCGTAGGTTGTGAGCCGCAGATTCGGGGTCTCCTCCTCATCGACGATCCAGTCGACGCCACCCAAGCTGACACATTGCAGCGTGGTGGGGGCCGGGGCCTCCAAGCCGCAGGTGAGGAGCACGCTGCTGGGGGTACCCCATGCTGCCGTGGCCTGAGCGTCCGTCCAGACGCGAGCCTGATCGCCAATCGAGTCCGGTAGTCGCACGGTGACCTCCGCGCACAGCGGGTCATTCGCGTTTGCTGCGGGCTCGAGGTGGACGGTGGGTGCGCAGCCGCTGAGCACGAGCAGCGCGCATACCGCCACGGTAAAGGTGAGAATCTTGAACTTCACAACTTCATCCATCCATCTCCCTGGGAGTGAGCATCCGCGTGCCGCTGTCGGATCGACATGACGAGCAGGGCCAGTACGGTTCCGACACTGAGCGTCCAGCCGAGCCACGGCATCAGCACGACAGCGAGGGTCGTGCCGGTACGGAGGGGGACCTCGGTGGTCTTCGCCGCGGTCGTGTCCACCGCCACCTGAGCCAACACCTGCCCATCGCTCCCGAGGACTTGACTGGTCCCGGTCGTGGAGACGTTCACGGCACTTCTCCCCGTTTCGATCGCGCGCATGCGAGCGATGGCCAGCTGTTGGAGGTTCTCGTCGGTGCCTCTGAAGTCCGCGTTGTTGGTTTGAAACACGAACATCTGCGCGCCAGATGACGCGCTTTCGTAGATGACGTCGTCGTAGATGACGTCGAAGCAGATCGCCAGACCGATGGGGACATCGCCAACGTTCATGAGGGGTGTGTTGGAGCCGGGCGTGTACTCGCGTTGAATCAGCCCGATGAGGTCGGGGGCGATGGCTTCGTAGAACCAACGGTCGGGGACGTATTCGCCGAAAGGGACAGGGTTGGCCTTGTCGTGGAGCTGCTGCGGCCCGGCGCTCGTCCACAGGATGGAGGTGTTGAACGTGTCGGCTCCACGGGTGGTCGCCGCATTCACCAGCGCCGGAGCGCCGACACTTTGCACGAGTTGATTCAGGCGGCCTGCGACGATGTCATCGCGCAGGGGATCGGCGTCGACGGCCCCTTCTGGCCAGACGAGAAGATCCATCTCCCGTCCCAGGAGAGGAGCGGTCGCTTCTTCCTGTGCGCGCAGGATGTCACCGGTCGTCTTGGTGTCGAAGTAGCCGCTGGGGCCGTTGCCCTGCACCCATCCGACGCGCAGGCTTCCCGCTTGCTCGGTGGGGAACAGAGGAACGGCTATCGCGGCGACGACGGTGATCGCGGCGGCTGCTCCCGGTTGCCATCGGCGGAGGGTGAGGGCTTCCACGACGCTCGCGCAGACGAGGACTGTCAGGAAGGACAGCCCGGTTGTTCCCATCCAGGAAGCAGCTTCCGCGAGCGGGCTTTCGGCGAGGCTGAAACCGACGCGCGCCCACGGGAACCCGGTGTACGGCGCATTCCCCATCAGCGTTTCCCGCAGCACCCACACCCCGGCGACGAGCACGGGGGTGATCGCGCGGTACCCGTATCCGGTCCGGGTGGTGGTGACTCGATAGGCGAGTGCGATCAGCGCGCCGCCGGCACCGAACAGCAGCGATTCCAAGCCGGCCAGCGCAACCCACGGGATGGGTCCGAGAAACCGTGACACCCAGACCACGTGGGTGAAGAAGAAGGCCGCGCCGTAGATGAGGGAGATCAGGAACCCCCCGGGTAGGGATCGTCCGCGGAGCGTCCACAGCCCGATGGTTACGCTTACGAACGCTGCGGGCCACCACCCGAATGCGGGGTACGCGAGATCCAGTATTCCTCCTGCGATGGCGGACGCGACGATCGCTACGGGAAACGGCACCGCAACAGGCGGGCGCGCATCGCGCGCTCTGTGGTCGCCGCACCTTGATCGAACGGAGAGGGCGCGTCTCACCAACGGGTCAGCGGTCACGGTCATGAGAGCTCAGTTTTTTCAGGTAGGCGTTGTACGAGTCGAGGTCGGCGTTCCCATGCACGTCGACGTACCGGTCGGCCGCGGCCGCACGAGCAGTGTCGCTGCGAAACCAACGATGCATCACGTAGATCAACATCAGCACGGTCGGGGCTTCACCGTAGGACCATGCCAGGGCGCCGGCAAGCTGTTGGTCGGCGAGGGGATCGATGCCCAGCGCCTCTGTGGGAGCGACGAACGAGCCGACCAGGATCGTACTGGCCATCATCAGGAATACCCCGAAGAACGCATGCAGCGCGGCTTCGGCAAACACGTCCAGCGCACGCGCAGCATGACCCAACCTGACTGGCAGAGGATCGGAGGACAAGATCGGGATGGTGAACAGCATGCCGGCGAGGAGGAATCCGACCTCGAGCGCGACGTGACCCCCGGGCATGGTGAGGATGGCATCGGCAGCACCCGCAAGGTAGATGCCGTAGAACGCGAACAGGTAGAGCGGGACAGTGGCCCACGGACTGAGTACCCATCTCGCGGCCGGGTTTCGAAGAGCACCATGGGCCGCTTGGAGGACTGCCCGTCCCGCTCCATGATGCGGCGTTGCTCGCAGAAGAAGGGTTCCGGGAGAGCCGAGGACCAGTAACGGCGGCACCATCATCATCAAAGTGAGCTGCTGGAACATGAAAACGGACACCAGCGCCTGGCCATACGTTTCAACGCCCAGACCGGTGACCGCCGCAAGGAGAGCGCACCCAAGCAGGAAGCTGACCGTCCGCCACACGGGCCAACGACGCCCGTGCGTCCACAATCGGATTGCTCCGACGAGATACAGCGCGGCGATGATCCCGGCGACGACGGGCAGCACCGGAAGCGGAATATCGGCCGGTGCGAGGAACGCCTGCAGCGACGGGGGGCTGTTGGGGATCTCGTCGCTCACACGCATGGTCGTGACACGAAGCTCACGCCGCTCACTTCCGGATCACCCTGATCGTCGCCCCCGCTGCCAGGAACACCACGGCCGCGATGGGCTGTGCTGTGGTCCATACGACACCGGAGAAGGGGAACGGCATCACCGGATTCCAGAGCACGGCGATCGCGAGGAAGACCGGGATCCACCACCAGTGGCGTGCCTGCAGCGCAAACCACGCAATGATCAGCCCGAAAATTGAGGCGATGAAGAGGACGAGGGGTGCCCAGTTCGCCTGGAAAAGCGCCGGTGCAAGGAACAGGATCGCGGCGGCGACGAGGCTGGGGGCCAGGGCGTTCCGCTGATATTTGGAGGGGACGCGTTCTTTGGGACTCATGGGTGAACCGTTTCTTCGGCGGGTACAGGGTCGACGGGATCGGGGCGGGATGCGGGGTCTTGCCGGCGACGGCTCGTGCGCAGACCCGCGACGATGAGGAACACGGCACCGATGCCGAGAGCGACATCGGCGAGGTTGCCGATGAACAGGTTCCCGTACGCGAGGAAGTCGGTGACGTGCCCGATTCCGAACGCGGGCGGCGAGAACAAGCGGTCGATGAGGTTCCCGATCGCACCTCCCACGATGAAACCGAAACCGACCGCCGACCACATGTTCCGGGCTCGGGTGGCGGCGCCGATAAGGACCGCGGTGACAGCGACCCCAATGACGGTGATGACCCATGTGGAGCCTTCTCCGAGCGAGAAGATCGCCCCGGGGTTGAAGGCCAGTTGAAGACCGAGCCAGTCACCGATCAGCGGTATACGCGCATCTTGCCGCAACGTGTTCAGAGCAAGGGTTTTGGTGCCTTGATCGATCAGGATGACGATGGCGGCGACGATGAGCATCACGGCCGACCGGCGGAATCGATCACGCATCGGCGTCGTTCTCCGCAGCCGCGGCATCTTTGGCGGCCTGTGCACGGTCGCGCTGGTGACGCTGGCGCCCGGCCATAACTACTCCCACGACGCCGATCCCCAGAATCAGTGCCAGACCCGAGAGGAAGAACAGGGGTAGCAGTTCGAAAGCGCCGCCGCCGGATGCCGTGCCACCGTATGTTTGCGCGGGTCGGGCCGGTTCTGGTTCCTCCGTTGGGGAGGTTTCAGGGGTGGGGCTTGCGGTCGGTGTGCTGATTTCCGTGCCCGTCGCGGGTGCGACGGTGTACACGTACTCTCCGCTGATCGGGTGTCCGTCGGCAGAGATGGTCTTCCAGCGGACGGTGAAGATACCGGTTGCGGCGTCGGGGGAGAGGTGTTGAGTGATCGAGTCACCGCTCACCGTTGGCGGGTCGACGGCGACGTTTGCTCCGCTTTCATCGATAACCTCGACGACCGTTGCGTCGTCACCACCGGTGACGGTTCCGGTGAACATCAGAGAGATCTCGTCGGGAGAGCCGTTGATTGTCGAGTCGGCGGTGGGGTACGACGAGACGAAGTCGTCATGAGCGGCGGCCGGAGATGCAGTCCCGAGTACGACGGATGCCGACAACAACAGGGTGGTGAGGACGGCAGTGGTGCGTGCCGAGAGGCGTTTATGCATGGGTGTCGTGCTCTCCGGGGTGGGATTCGGGTTCGATCTGGAAGGTGGAGTGTTCGATGCTCACGGCGAAGTGTTCGCTGACGCATTGCTGAAGTGATGTCAGCAGTGCGGCGGAAGCTTCCATCGTGACGGTGTCATCGACCACCACATGGGCGGTGAGCGTGGGGAGGTCGGTCGAGACCTGGGTTGCGTGGAGGTCGTGCACCGCGACCACGTGCGGAAGGGCAAGGATGTGGCGGCGGACATCCTCGAGATCGAGGCCGGCAGGTGTGGACTCCAACAGCACCCGACCGGATGCTCGCAACAGGATCAGGGTGCGGGGAATGATGAGCAGCGCGATCAAGACGCCCGCGACGGCGTCCGCCTGATACCACCCGAAAACGGCGATGAGGATGGCGCTGGCGATGACGCCGACGGAACCGAGGGCATCGTTGACGACCTCGAGGAACGCGGCGCGCATGTTGAGATTGCGTCCGCGGCCGCTGAACAACACGAGCATGGAGGCGATATTGGCGACGAGACCGACGATGCCGAAGAACAGCAGGCTCCCCGAGGCGATCTCAGGCGGCTCGAACAGCCGCCGTACGCCTTCCACGAGCGCGAAGATGCCCACTCCGAGCAGCAGAGCTGCTTGAGCGAGCGCACCGAGCACCTCCGTGCGTTGAAGACCGAAGGTGTATTTGGCAGTCGGGGGACGGTTCATCAGATGTGCAGCGGTGACGGCCAGTGCCAACCCGATGACATCGGTGAGCATGTGCGCGGCATCAACGAGCAGTGCGAGGCTGCCCGTGATGATCGCCCCGATCACTTCGATGATGAAGACCGAAGAGGTGATCGCGAACGCGATGACTAGGCGATTGCGGGGAGTGGCGTCACCAATACCGTGACTGTGTCCTGTTTCTGTCATGGTGCTCCTTTACGGCCGTCCAACGATGAGCCGGGCGACGGTCGCCGCATCGCGACCCGCCCCAGCGAGGGTGTCCGCATCCGCTCGGGAGTATCGCGGCATGCCAGCAGTGAATAGTCCCGGGATGCGTGCACTGACCTGCAAAGACTGACCGGGCGGCTCCGAATCGGGTAGCCATGCGTCTGCCGGCGTGTACCCGGTCGCAAGGATCACGGAATGCGGCTTCATAGACGCCCCATCGGCGAACATCACAGTGTCTCCGTGAACCTCTGTTACGGCGGCGGCATGAGTGACGTCTGTCGAATCTACGCGGGGGCGTGCCTCGGACATTGGACCCTTACGTCGCAGCCTTGACCAGACGGGCCGCTCTGATACCCGTGAGGGTTCCGCTCGAGTCGAGAGGGTGACGTCGTGGGAGGAAGCCAATTCTTCAGCAATCTCCACTCGGCTGTATCCACCGCCAACGATCAACACGCGGCCGGGAGGTATCTGCGCGGGGTAGAGGTACTGGCTGGAATGCAGCACAGCACCGGGGACTGCCAGTTCCTGGCGCCAGCCCGGTATGCGCGGCACTGCGGCAGCACCCGTTGCACAGACCACATTTCGGGTTTGCACCTCCCCGGCGGAGGTCGACAAATGCAGCGTGGATCCGTCGCCCAACCGGGCGACTCCCAGCGCACGGGTGCCCCACACCGTTTTCACACCGAGGGCTCTCTCCACCGAAGACAGGTAATCGGACATCTCATCCGCACTCGGATGACGGTCTCCATCGCCCGGGAAAGGGAACCCGCGGACGACACTGTGGCGTGCCGCGCTGCGCAGTTTCATCGACTGCCACCGTGTAGTCCAGCTTCGTTGACCAGGGGGTGCAGAATCGATGATCACGAAGTCCTTCTGTGGCTCAAGCCCGGAGGCCCTGAGCGCGGCGGCCACAGCCAATCCGGAGTGCCCGGCGCCGACGATGATGACGCGACGGTGCGATAGCGAACGCGCCATCATTCAGCACCGTTCACCGCGGCTTCGATGCTGTCCTCCAGGTCGGTCCACGTTTCCAGCACGACAGGCTCCCCATCGATGAAGAACGAGGGGGTACTGCCGACACCGAGCTGCTCACCCTCGTCTAGATCGAACTGGACTCGTTCTGCTGTCGCAGGATCAGCGACAGCATCATCGAACGCGGCCATGTCCAATCCGAGCTCCTCCGCAAACCCCCGGAACAGGTCCGCACGCGACTCTTGAGCCTCACCCCATTGAGGCTGCGTCTCGAACAGGCGGTGATACATGTCTTCCAGCCGTCCCTGCTGTGCTGCGGCTTCGGCAGCGATTGCGGCGTTCTTCGAGTTGAAGTGACCCGGCAGCGGGAAGTAGCGGATCACGTACGTGATCTCGCCATCGAACTTGCCGCGGAGATCCTCGACGAGCGGATAGAAAGCACCGCATGCCTCGCACTCGAAATCGAGGAACTCGACAACCGTCACCGCCCCTTCTCCACCGTCATCGAGGACATGCGAGTTCTCACGGACGACCTGGGGACCGTCAGCGGTCCCCGTCTCGGGTGCGGCGGCTCGACTCTGATTGGTGAGGACGAAGACCAGCGCGATTATCAGCAACACCACGGCGATAGCCACGGTGACGAGTACCGCTTTCACGGAAGATTTCATAGACACTCCAGACACACACAACGAACGAGGACGATCAGTGGAGCGCCATCGAAGAGATGGCGCCGCCAGAGTCAGGTCCGCGACAGAGAAAGCTGTGTGAGAGAAGGAGGCAAGGCGAACAGGCGCCCCGTCATGGCCGCCGGTGATGGTGCGCGCGGCAAACGTTCGCGAACGTGAGAGGGGACGTGACGGCGGAAGGTCCGCGTGACGATGAGCCCCAAGAAGCAGCAGAGGATACCCAAGAGGCACCCGGCAACGCCGATCACGATGTCGTTCGCGGTATCCCCGGCCACGACCTGTTCGGCGGTCGTGCCGACAACCCTTTCATCCGAACCAGCCGAAACCTGGCCAGTCGAAGGCGTCCCTAGTGACGACGAGGATGTCGTGCTCAGATACTGAGTCGCATCCGTCGCGTCACGATGGCCGCCCGGCCATGCTCCGACAACGAGAAGAAGCGCCAGTCCGAGGGCTGTAATGATCTTCGTTATCAGGAAATCGTCGGTGCGGCTGGCGCAGTTGCGAGTGCGACCGTGGACGACCATGACCTCAGGATGCTACCAGCCCTACCAATCGAGATTCCTTGCGAACCCGTGAGCCACGCGCTTGTTCTACCGGCGAAACGAGGAAGTCTTGGGACGTCCGCTGAGCCAGCCCATCACCCATTCAACTGGGCCAGTTCCGACGAACCGCCACCACAGCCAACCCACCACGATCATGCCCGGAACGATCACCAGCCAGCCCAAGTAGAAGTTCTCGACCGGGCGGCCATACGCGTTACTCCAGAGTGCGATGAGGCCGCCGTGCAGTATGTACAGGGACAACGCCACCCGACCGCACGCGGACAGGGGAACAAAGACAGCGCCCCAAAAGCGCTCTGTATGCTCCCGCCGTGCATTAGCCCCAAGTACAACGCAGACGTAGACGGCGAACACCAGGCCAATATCTCTCAGAGAGTCCAGGTAGTCCCCGGACAACACCGTGCCGAAGCGCTGCCCGAACCCCCAGGCAAGATACGCCAACGGTGCCACGGCCGCCATGATCCACAACAAGCGATCGCGTTTCAAGCCGTGACGGATCAACAGGGCGCCGATGAGGAACATCGGTAACAGGTTGACCACCCGATACTGAGGGCCGAGGAACATCCAGGTCATGACCTCACGTACGGGCGGTGGCGCGGTGTAGACCCAAATCCAGGTGCGTGCGACGCTCAGCAATGGCTGACTGGCTAGGAAGAGGACCGCAGTCGCGGCGATCACGACTGAGCTGCGCAGGAGTAGAAGGGGCGCGCCGATGATGATGAGCAGTCCAAGGTAGCTGAGGATGACCGCCAGCCAGAGCCCCACGTGGCCATCCACACACCCAGGACGATGAGGAACAGGCCACGCAGAGTCTGCTGCAGCAACGTCACCCCCACGGGGCCGCCGCGTCGCCACACAAGCTCCGCCGACATGCCCATGACGAGCGCGAAGAGCGGCGACGCGACACTGCTGAAGTTCGCGGTGATGAACTGCACCGCCCACGGTGCGTTCGGCACGAAAGGAGCCGCGTGCGCGATGAGCATCGCGACAATCGCGAACCCGCGGAGTGCATCCGGAACCAGAAGACGACCCATGCCAGAGACTCGTCGAGCTCGACTGTACATTTTGGGCGGCGGCGTGCTTGCGGGCTCCATGCCCCGAGGCATATTAGGTGGACCGCGTAGGCAATAGGTCAGTAGTCACTGTATAGTTCAGCTTATGCTGACTATTGCTTCTCGTCTCGATGTCATGAATCGGCTCGGCCGCGCCATGGCTGATCCTACGCGCTCTCGGATTCTCATGACTCTGCTCGGCGGCCCGAGCTACCCGGCAGTCCTCTCGCGCGAGTTAGAGCTGACGCGGTCCAACGTGTCGAACCATCTCACCTGCCTGCGCGACTGCGGGATCGTTGTCGCCGAGCCTGAGGGCCGGCAGACCCGTTACGAGATCGCCGACCCTCATCTCGCCGCAGCCCTCATTGCACTTGTGGATGTGACGCTGGCTGTTGACGAGCACGCGCCGTGCGTGGACTCGGCCTGCACGGTGCCGGGCTGCTGCGGAGCGGGGGCTGACGCGTGAGCGCGGCGTGCGGGTGCGAGCACGAGCCTGCCACCACTGCGGCAGAGGAACACGAAGAGGCTGAGCGGCCCTGGTGGAGGGACCGCGGGATCATGGTGCCGGTCTTTTCCGGCGTTGCGTTCCTGACCGGTCTGATCTTCGAGTGGTCCGGCCTCGAGATCCCGGCGCTCGCGCTGTTTTGGATCGGCTTACTGCTGGGCGCGTCGACGTTCACCCCTGGCGCGATTCGGAAACTGTTCAAAGGCAAGCTCGGCATCGGTCTGCTGATGACAATCAGTGCCATCGGTGCAATCATCCTCGGTTACGTGGAGGAGGCTGCAGCTCTGGCGTTCCTGTACTCGATCGCTGAGGCGCTCGAGGACAAGGCGATGGACCGCGCCCGCGGCGGGCTGCGTGCACTGTTGAAGCTCGTACCGGAGACAGCAACCGTGCTGCAGGGCGGCGCCGCTGTGCAGGTGCCGGCGCGAGAGCTGATGGTTGGCCAGGTCATGGTGGTCCGCCCCGGCGAGCGGATCGCGACCGATGGGATCGTGCGTTCTGGTCGCTCCAGCCTGGACACATCGGCGATCACCGGGGAATCGATCCCTGTCGAGGTCGAGCCCGGCGATGCGGTGTCGGCCGGCGCGATCAACAGCGCCGGCGCGCTGGAGGTCGAGACGACCGCTGCCGGCATCGACAACTCGCTCACGACGATCGTCGAGTTGGTAGAGAAAGCGCAGACCGAGAAGGGCGAGCGTGCTCGTCTGGCGGACAGGATCGCCCGCCCGCTCGTGCCCGGCGTTCTGATCCTCGCGGCGCTCGTCGCTATTATCGGGTCGCTGCTGGGAGATCCAGAGGTGTGGATCACTCGGGCGCTCGTTGTGCTGGTCGCGGCCAGCCCGTGTGCGCTCGCAATCTCGGTGCCGCTGACGGTCGTCGCCGCGATCGGTGCGGCGAGCAAGTTCGGTGTGATCATCAAGTCCGGTGCCGTTTTCGAGCGCTTCGGCACCATACGGCACGTTGCCGTCGACAAGACCGGCACCCTCACCCGCAACGAGCCCGCGGTCACCGCCGTCCTGACCACCGGTGGTGTAACGGAGGCTCAGGCGGTGGCCTGGGCTGCGGCGTTGGAGCAGCACAGCACGCATCCTCTCGCGTCTGCGATCACCGCCGCCGCCCCGGGTACTCCGGCAGCTGCAGATGTGACCGAGCAGGCCGGGCACGGCATCGATGGCACCGTCGACGGATCGAGAATCACCGTCGGCAGCCCCCGCTGGCTGAACGCCGGCGAACTCGTGGAGCCGGTCGCGGGGCTCGAAGAGCAAGGCATGACCGTGGTGATCGTGCATCGTGACGGGTCACCGGTCGCAGCGATCGGCGTCCGCGATGAGCTGCGCCCCGAAGTCCCCGACGTTGTCCGGACCCTCACCGGTCAAGGCATCGGCGTAACGATGCTCACCGGCGACAACGCCCGCACCGCCCGTGCACTGGCTGCGCAGGCCGGGATCAGCGAGGTGCGAGCCGAACTGCGCCCCGAAGACAAGGCGGCCGCGATCGGGGAGCTGTCGAAGGCGGGGCCGGTCGCGATGATCGGCGACGGCATCAACGACGCCCCGGCCCTCGCTGGCGCGGACATCGGTATTGCGATGGGCGCGACCGGCTCCGACGCGGCGATCGAATCCGCCGACGTCGCCTTCACCGGACATGATCTGCGCCTCATCCCGCGGGCATTTGATCACGCCCGCCGCGGTCGACGGATCATCAACCAGAACATCATCCTGTCGCTGCTGATCATCACCGCACTGCTCCCGCTCGCACTCTTCGGCGTCCTGGGGCTCGCGGCCGTCGTCCTGGTCCACGAGGTCGCCGAGGTCATCGTGATCCTCAACGGCCTACGTGCCGCCCGCACCCGCACACCACGGTTGGAGGGCTGATGCTCGCCACCATCGGATCAGCGATCGGCTTGTTCGCGGCAACCAACATTGACGACATCGTCGTGCTCACCGTGCTGTTCCTTGCCTCCAGCCGAGGCAAACCCCGACCGTGGCAAATCGTCGCAGGCCAATACCTCGGGTTCATCACCCTCGTCCTGATCAGCGTGATCGCCGCGCTCGGACTCACGATCGTCCCGGACGAATGGGTCGGCTTCCTCGGTCTGATCCCGCTCGGCATCGGCATCTGGACGCTCGTCCGCGGCCTCCGTCGCAACGGCGATGACGATGACGACGACGCCAAGATCACCGCGGTCGGACTGTGGGGTGTAGCGGGGATCACGATCGCCAACGGGGCGGACAACATCTCCCTGTACACGCCGATCTTCCGCACCAGCGCGCCGGGCGACGTCGCCGTCATGATCGTCGTGTTCCTCATCCTGGTCGCGGTCTGGTGCGCCGCCGGACGGCTGATCGGCACCAACAAGGCAGTCACTGAGGGACTGGAACGTATCGAGCACTGGCTCGTTCCGGCCGTGTTCATTGGTCTGGGCCTGTTTATCCTGATCGAATCGGGCGTCATCGTCCGCCTGATTGAGGTCCTCGCATGACGTCGTCCGGGGCAGAGGCTCAGTCGTCCGCTGCGCGAAAGTTGCCGTCGGCGCGGCGCTGGCGGCTCACTGGTGGAGCGCTCCTGATCGCGCTGGTCGTCGTTCTGATCGATCAGGGGACGAAAATATGGGCCGAAGCTACCCTCTCGGAGCGCGAGCGCATCCCGGTGGTGGGCGACCTGCTCGGCCTGCAACTCGCGTATAACCCCGGGGCGGCATTCTCCTTTGGGGAGGGCTTTACCTGGGTGTTCGCGCTGATCGCTGTCGCCGCTGCCGTCACAGCAATCGTTTTCGCGTTCCGAATTCAACGGCCGGGATGGGCGATCATCATCGGCGCGCTCGGTGGGGCCGCAGCCTCACACGCAGGCGACCGCCTGTTTCGGGACCCTGGATTCGCCCGCGGACACGTCGTGGACTTCCTCGCTTACGGAAACTGGTTCATCGGGAACATCGCCGACATCGTGATGTTCACCGCTGCGATCACCGGAGCACTCCTCATGACCCGCGCCGGCGATGTGACCACAGGGTCAGATCCCTTGTGAGGTGGTAGAACACTCATCAACTTGCTCACTACATCGGCGCTATCGCCTTCGGAGCGACCGTAGGGCCGAAAACGCGGCAAGCCGCTCCGACCCTTGAGCACTCGATCGCACCGGCACTGATGCCGCTGTTGTTCGCCACTTTCCTGCGTCCGACGACGCCGATGGTGGGGACGATGGACCAGAGGGTGTTGCCCCATAGCTATCGAGATCCATCCGTGCCTCCCGGGGGCTCGCGGAGCACGAGTGCGAGTCCGATGATCACGAGGATGAGCGCTGTTTCGTAGCTTCCGAGCGTGTACACCCACAGTGACCGTTGTTCGGGGGCAGTTGTGTCGATGAGGAAATGGATCGCGGTCAGTGCAAGGGCGGCAAGGAGAATGAAGGCTCCTAGCCGGACGAGTCGATAGTGATGTCGGTAAGGTGTCGGCCGACTGGTGCGCATAGGCGACCGGGCGGTTGCGCTTGGCTCGCGGGGGTGGATGGGATGCCGGTGGATCATGTGAACGTGGCTCCGATGAGGTAGAAGCTCGCGAGGGCGACTAGCACGGCGAGAATCGTGGCGCACGCGATGAAGACGGGCATGCGGCGGAAGGGGTTGCGGCGCGGGGTCATGGTCGGCCGTTCTATAGGTGTTGCCCTATCGGGCGGGCGCGAGGACGGTTGTGTCGTCGGGCGTGATCTGAACGATCCCGCGATCGTCAACCACGACGAAAAGGTCGTCATCGAGGACGGTGAAGGCCTGCGCGGCCCCTTGGAGAGCGTCGAGGCGCTCCCAGGTTCCCTCCGTGTTCTGTGACCAGAGGGCACCGTCCGTTCCGATTCCCGCGAGCGAGCCGTCGGGCCGCGAGTCGAGGGTATAGAGCAAGGGGGCGTCTGCGACCGGGGTGAAGCTGACACCGTTGTCGGTACTGACCAGCAGCCCTTCTTCGGCGGCCGCGTAGAGGCCGTCGTTGGTGGCGGCGAGGTCTGCTGCGGCGAGTGTGGCGCCGCGGGTCCATTCCTGGCCGTCGTCGGTGCTGACGAGCAGGTCCACACTGTCGGAGGCGATGCCGTAAAGGGTGCCGTTTGGTCCGGCGGTGAGGACATGGAAATCGGTGGTGCCGTTGAGGGCGATTGGCGACCATGTTTCGCCGAAGTCGTCGCTGCGGATGACGCCCAGGTTCGGGGCGCCGAGCTCGGCCGGTGTTTGGGTGCCGGGGTGTCCGGAGGCGAAGAGGGCGTCGTCGAGGACGGTGAAGCCCATCGCGTCGAAGTCGTGCCCTCCGATGGGTCCGCTTATCGTGCCAGCGGGTGTGAGGGTGAAGATTCCTGCGTGGGTGGCTACGAAGAGGTTGTCCCCACGTGGATCTGCGGCGACGCCGTGAATGTGTTCGATGACGGGGGGAACTGCGTTGATGCCGGTGGCTTGTGGTGCGGCGCATCCGGTGAGGACGACGGCTGCGAGAGCGATCGCGAGAGCGGGTAGGGGTGAGTAGCGGTTCATGAAGCTCCGACGTGAGAAAGCAGGCGAGTGCGCGGGTACGTCACGGGATGAGAACCAGCGGGGTCACGGGCGTGCGGGTGTGAGTTGTGAGGGCAGAACCAGAGTGGGGGCGGGAGAGAGTCCCGCCCCCGTCTGTGGATTAGAGCGTGGCGAGGAGGTCTTCCATCGTGGCGATCTCGGTGGTTTGTGCCTCGATGATCGTTTCGGCCAGGGCGACCGCGTCGCTGTTCTGACCGTTGTCGACTTCTTCTTGGGCCATTTTGACGGCACCCTGATGGTGCTGGATCATCTGCTCGAGGTACAAGCGGCTGGCGTCGGGCCCGGTGGCATCTTCGAGGGCCTGCATGTCGTCGTCGGACATCATGCCGCCGCCGTGGTCCATGCCTTCCATGTCGGAGGTGTCAGCGCCCCATTCTTCGAGCCACTTGTCCATCGTCTGGATTTCGGGGCCCTGAGCGGCCTTGATCTCTTCCGCGAGGGCGGCGACGCGGTCGTCGACGCCGTCCTTGCTGAGGAGCATGTCAGACATCTCGATGGCCTGAGCGTGGTGCTCTTTCATCATGCTGGCGAACGTGATGTCGGCGTCATTGGCGTCCGCGGACGCCGGGGCGGAGCTGCTGCTCTCGTGATTCATACCGGGCATATCGCCGCCGCCGGAGGTGTTTCCAGCGCAGCCGGCAAGGGCGAGCACAGCAGTGAGGGTAAGTGCGGCGGTCGCCGCAAAACGGGTCTTCATGAGGGGTTCTCTCCAAGAGTCGATGACGGCGCCCAGCGAGACCAGGCTGGGCGAAGGGGCGTTGCCCGCAGAACGCGGGCACGTCAGCCATCAGGTGCGACTGATACAGAGAACGGTGAGAGACGGCGGCCGCAGCGGATACAGCGCGCCGCGAAACGCAAAGCGTGAAAGGAGCGTGCCAGGGTTTTCGGTGAGTGCACGCCACCAGGTGGATGGTCGCGCGACCAGCACGACGGCGATCAGGAGCGCGAGAACGCAGGCCATCCACGCCATGCCGTGATCGTCAGAGCACGTCGCACAACCTGCCTCATCCACCGCTGCGGCTTCGTCTGAGGCGTGTGCGGGGTGAGCGTCGGCTTGCGCGGGTGCGACGGCGATGGTCTCACTGTGCCCGGAGGGCATGGTGTGCGTGTTCATCGAGTGCATCGCCAAGAGCCCGAAGATCACGGACAGGGCGACGGCGACGACGGTGAGAAGGGTGCGGGTGAGGGTGCGCTGGTCATTCACGCGCCGTGCGATCGAGATCAACACCGTCTCACCTCCCTTTCCTCCAGCGTACGTTGCCGCCGCGCATGGGCCTACTTGTTGACGACGGTGTCCGGGCTGAGATTCAGCCGCCGCAGCAGCTGCGCGTTCAACGCAACAACAATCGTGGACAGCGACATCAGCACCGCGCCCACAGACATCGGCAGCACGAAACCCACGGGGGCGAGCACGCCGGCGGCGAGGGGCACGGAGAGGAGGTTGTAGCCGGCGGCCCACCAGAGGTTCTGCTTCATCTTCCGGTAACTGGCCCGCGATAGTTCGATCACCGACAGCACCGATCGGGGGTCGTCGCTGGCGAGGATGACACCGGCCGAAGCGATCGCGACATCTGTGCCCGCACCGATTGCAATCCCCACGTCCGCCTGGGCGAGGGCAGGGGCGTCGTTCACGCCGTCTCCGACCATCGCAACCTTGCGGCCTTCACTCTGTAGATCTTTCACCTTCGAGGCCTTGTCCTCTGGCCGCACCCCGGCGAAGTATCGGTCGATGCCCAGCTCGCCCGCCACGGACGCGGCGACCGCGTCGGCATCACCGGTGATCATCACCACCTGCACGCCCCGCTCATGAAGGGTCTCGACCGCGTGACGCGACTCAGAACGGATCTCATCCGCCAGGCGCAGCGCACCCGCAACCTGCCCGTCGACGAGCACGTGAAGGATGATCGCACCCTCCTCCCGCCACTCATCGGCAACCGACAGCTCCTGCGCGTGTTCCTGCTCGAGCATGTACGGGCCACCCACCTGCACGACACGTCCGTCAACACGGGCACGCACCCCAACGGCGGGGGAGGACTCGAAATCGGACGAGCGCGGAACGGTGAGGTTCTTCTCTTTCGCCGCGTTGACGATCGCACGGGCGAGGGGGTGCTCGGAGTCCGCTTCCGCGGCCGCCGCCCACGCCAGCAGCTGATCGGCGTCGGCCCCCGTCACGGGATCGATCGCGGTCACGGCGGGGGCGCCCTTGGTGAGGGTGCCGGTCTTGTCGAACAAGACCGTGTCGACGGTGCGCATGCTCTCCAGGGCGAGACGATCCTTGATCAGCACGCCCCCACGGGCAGCGCGCTCGGTCGCGATCGACACGACAAGCGGGATCGCCAAGCCGAGAGCGTGCGGGCAGGCGATTACCAGCACCGTGATCGTGCGAATCACCGCAGCGTCAGGCTGGCCAACAAGAGTCCAGACGAGCGCGGTGATCGCGGCAGCACCGAGCGCGAACCAGAACAGCCACCCCGCCGCCTTATCCGCGAGCCGCTGCGCCCGCGACGATGAACTCTGCGCCTCCGTCACCAGCTTCTGGATACCCGCGAGAGCCGTGTCTTCACCGATAGCGGTGATCTCCACCCGCACCCCGGAATCGGTGGCGACCGTGCCAGCAATCACCGGGTCGCCGTCGCTGCGGCGCACCGGGCGGGACTCTCCGGTGATCATCGACTCATCCATGCTGGCCGAGCCCTGCACGATCCGCCCGTCAGCAGGAACCCGCCCGCCCGGGCGCACCACCACCACATCACCCACCTGCAGATCAGACGGTGCGACCGTAACAGTGGTGTCTCCGTCGACCTTCTCCGCCTCATCGGGCAACAGCGCGGCGAGAGAGTCCAACGCCGAGGTCGTCTGTGCGAGGGAGCGCATCTCGATCCAGTGGCCGAGCAGCATGATCACGACCAGCAGCGCCAACTCCCACCAGAAATCCAGCTCGTGGTGCAGCACACCCAGGCTCGCACCCCACGACGCGAGGAACGCCACGGTGATCGCAAGGGCGATCAGCAACATCATCCCGGGCTTACGTGCACGGAGCTCACTCACCGCGCCGGTGAGGAACGGTGCGCCGCCCCACACGTACATGACCGTTCCGAGAACCGGTGAGACCCACCCGACCCAGGCGGCGTCCGGCAGGGGGTACCCGAGCAGCATCGAGAACATCATCGAGAACCCGACCACCGGCACGGCGAGGAGCAGCATGATCCAGAACAGGCGCCGGAACTGCCCCACATGATCCCCGTGGCCACCATGCCTGCCGTGGCTGGCGTGATCTTCGTGGCCGCCGTGCCCGGTGTCTTCGTGCGGTGCAGCGTGATCGTGGCTCATCGCCCCATGGTCGTGCTCCGTCGCGGCCGCCGCCGTGTGATTGCGGTGCGCGGTGTGATCTGTGTGTTCGTCGTGCTGGCTCATCGGGGACTCCTTGTTCGGATGCGCCCGGGTAAGCCGGACGCCGTCAGATGCGACTCAGACGCCGCTGGTCGCGAGAGCGTAGCCGGCCTCCTCCACCGCAGCCTTCACAGCAGCGGGGTCAACCGGGGCGGTGCTGCGGATGGTCACCCGGGAGGTGCCACCCGCGTTCAGATCCACGGTGACGGACTCGACACCGTCGACAGCGCCGAGCTCCTCACTGACGCTCGACGCGCAATGCGAGCACGTCATCCCGTCGACGAGCACCTCCGATGTGACCGCAGAATCGTCGCGCACGGCTGTCTCTATGTTCGATGGGGCAGCGCAGCATGCGCAGCCAGCGTTCGCATCCGTCAGTCCCAGCTCGATGCGATCAGTCATGGTGTTCTCCTTCACTAAACAGACGTGTGGTCATGAACGAACCAGGCGGGCGATGGCTTCGTTGGCCTCACGAACCTTCTCCGCTGCGAAGTTGCCCCCCTCAGCACTTCCCTGAGCGACGCAGTGACTCAGATGATCGCTAAGCAACGACAACGCCACCGTCTCTAGGGCCTTCGTCGCCGCAGAGACCTGCGTAAGGATGTCGATGCAGTACTTGTCCTCATCAACCATCCGGGAGATCCCCCGCACCTGGCCTTCGACGCGATTCAACCGCTTGCGCAGGTCGTCCTTGCTTCCGTCGTACCCGTTCACGCCTCGAGTATACCCCCTGGGGGTATCTAACTCAATGGTTTCGTTTCTGTTCCCGCTAGGCGAACGTGGTCGCCGACTCTGTTCAGCTCACAAGCTGACCTGCGCCGCGCGGCGGCGTATCGGTACCGGGTTACCAGACCCCAGCGGGGTATTCAAGGGCCTCACTGCGCGGGCGATGCGAGCGTACCTTTCGTGGTTCACGAAAGGATTTCACTCATGACAGTCACCGAAGAAATGCTCCGCACATACCCGAAAGATCTGGGCGAAATCGATCACACGAAGCTCGTCGACTGCATCGACGCGTGTCTCGAATGCGCGCAAGCCTGCACCGCGTGCGCCGACGCCTGCCTCAGCGAGGACATGGTTGCTGACCTGACCAAGTGCATCCGCACGAACCAGGACTGTGCAGACCTCTGCGCGACCACTGCCCGTATCCTCTCCCGACACACCGGGCACGACGCTAGCCTCACCCGCGCCGCCCTCGAAGCATCTCGAACGGCCTGCTCGAGCTGTGCCAACGAGTGTGAACAGCACACCATGCATGAGCACTGCACGATCTGCGCTGAGGCATGCCGACGCTGCGAACAGGCGTGCGTTGCACTACTGGAGTCGCTATGACAAGCCAGCACACCGACAACGGTTCACGCCCGCCGGCCGGCCACTCCCAGGGGAATAATCAGGGCGGGATGTCGAGCTACCTTAAGCTCGCCATCTCGCTATCGCTCAGCTTCATTGTGATGTACTTCCTCACGTTCGCGATGATCAACGTTCTGGACGATCTCTTCCTCAACGTCAGCAACCTCTACATGGCACTGATGATGGTCTTCCCAATGGGCATCATCATGGTCATCGTCATGTGGAAGATGTTCCCGAACAAAGCCGCGAATATCAGCTTGCTCGTCGGTTTCGCCGCGCTTTTCCTTGCCGCCTTCTTCATGGGACGCTCGGAAGCGTTCGTCGGTAACGACCAGTTCCTCCGTTCCATGATCCCGCATCACTCCCGAGCGATTCTGGTGTGTGAGCAATCAGACATCAGCGACCCGGAGATCCAAGATCTCTGTGAGCAGATCATCTCGTCACAGCAGGAAGAGATCGACCAGATGAATGAGATTCTCGACCGTCTCGACGATTAGTGGGGCGTCGGCACCACCCTTGCGACGAGTGGACCGGCTACCGCTCTCATGACGAGCGGACCGGACCACCGCCGTCGACAGGGTCCGGGTCGATCAGGCAACCCTATGCCTCAGCCTTGCGCGAGAGCTGCCGAAAACGATCGTTTTCGGTGGACTGGTCGTTGACGCCGACCAGGTGCGCGACACGCCGTGAGTCGATCTGTGGAGTTGATCGCTCGGTGGCGGTGTTCTGTGATCGCTTGGCGGCGTTAGTTGCCGATGACGAGGATGCTAGCTGCGGCTTCGATGACGTCGTCGGTGATGGTCTCAAGCCCGTTGATCTTCAGCACTCGGGCGATCTGAGGGAAGAGCCGTTCAAGGAGAGGAAAGTTGCCACGGGTGATGCGTTCGATCGCAGCTATCGCCTGCGCGTCGGTGAAGTCCTCTGGGTCGAGTTGCTGTCCTAGGTGTTTCCAGTGGCGGTCGAGGACGAAGAGGAGTTCTTCTCGGCCGAGGGTTCGGTAGTGGTGGGAGAAGCCGAGTCGGCTGTAGAGCTGTGGGTAGTGGCGGAACCGTTGGTCGATGCCGGGCATGCCAATGAGGATCATAGAGAGGTGTTCACGGTCGTGGCGGTCGCGGAGCAGCTCGAGCGCAGTCGGTGTGAGCCTTTCGGCTTCGTCGATGATGAGCAGATCCACGAGGTGAGACATGCCGATCGGCGTGGTGGTCGGTTCGGTCTCACGCGAGCGGAGGTGTTCGTCGGCGCAGATCTCGACCTTTGCCTGCCAGCGGTCGATGTCGTGCATGAGATCTTTGGGTCTGCAGAGGACCTCGGGTGTGTAGAAGACAGTCCGGGATCGGTTGGCGAGGGCGTAGTGCTTGGCGTCGTGCTCGCCGCGAGGTCCCCACTTGTTGATGTAGGGCTCCAGAGCGTCCCAGTTTGCGTAGCGGCGGGCGGAGTTGGTCTTGCCGACGCCGGCGTCGCCGTGGCAGATGCCGATGGTTTTCTCTTTGCGGACGGCGTTCGCGAATTCGGTGAAGCGTCGGTGCTCTTTGGTGACGATGAATGGCTGGTTCATCGCGTGGCTCGTCGCGGGTGACGGCGGTGAGGATGCGGTCGTTGATGGTGTGTCGGAGTGCGCGGCGGCGGGCTCGGCGGGCGGTTTCGATGTCGCGGAGGCTGAGGCGGAGATTGGGGTGGGCTTCGTCGACGGCGATGCAGACGAATGTGTCGCGGTCGTACACGCGGATCTCGGAGATGTCGCGCGGGTCGTAGCGGATTGTGATCGTGTGCCCGACGAAGGGGGCGAGTGTCGGAGCGAGGTAGCGCTGGCCCTGGAAGTGAATGCCGTCGCGCTGCACGACCCGGTTCTTGGGGACCGTGAGCAGGAGGCCGTCGAGTTGTTCCAGACTGTCGGGCATTCGCGGAAGCCAGCCGTTCGCGACCCACGCGTCCCGAGGCGATACTCCGAGCTCCCGGTGCGGGCGTGCGTTGTACATCCCGATGAACCCGCCGATCGCCTGGTCGAGGGCGGCCAGATCTAGAGCGGGGTGAGGATTCCTGTCGCCTGGTCTGAGGTGCCCGGGGAGAGTGGAGAGAAGCTCTGTGTTGATGGTGCGGAAGAAGCGTTCGATCTTGCCGCGGCCTTGGGGCCGAGCCACGGTGGAGTGGATGATCCGGATGCGCAGCTCGATGGCGGTGCGTTCGAGGTGATGGCTGGTAAAGTCGGAGCCGTGGTCGACGTGGAGCACGTCGGGTATTCCACACATGGCCCACGCGGGGTCGGTCTTGCGCCAGATCGCCTGCCTGAGCGCGAGGGCCGTGTTCATCGCTGATGGTGCACCGGTGAAGACGGTGTATCCGCAGATCGCGCGTGAGTGGTCGTCGATCACGATCGTGAGCCAGGGTCGATCAGATTTGCCGCCTACGGCACTGGTGATGAGGATGTCGAGTTCGGTGTGATCGGCCTGCCAGATCTGGTTGGGCCCGTCGGCTCGGCGCCGGTATACGAGCTCGTATCGATCGCGATACGCAATGGGTCCATCCAACGCGAGCGTTACCAGTGCCGGGTCGAGGGACTGCACGATATCTCTGACAGTGGCGTAGCTGGGCACCAACCAGGCCTTGCCGCTCCGCTTCGGTACTCGCAAGGCGGTGCAGCGTCGCGATCGCTGGCCTCGGCCTGGTCAACGCGAGGTGCTCGATGAATCTGACCAATTCGCCCCCCGTGCGACGAATGCCGGCGTCGGCTCTCGGTTGAGGGTCGAGTGCAGTGATGCCGTGGTCTCGGTAGAGCTGGTGCCAGCGTTGGAGCGTACGCAGGCCAATCCCGGTTTCTCGGGAGAGAGCGGTGAGAGGTATCTGGTCCTCGACGTGTAGTCGAAGAATTCGCCACCGCTCCCCGCCGCTCATCACATCGCTAGATGGTGATGCTCTCGCGGCTGGCGAGGGCTTGCTGGTGGCGGTAGAGCGTGGCGCGACTCCACCCGACGAGCCGTGCTGCATCTTCGGCGGTGCGACCTTTCGCTCGGGCGTCGGCGGCGATCGCGAGCTTGTCGGCGATTACCGCTGGGTCCGAGAGTGGACGACCGAAGCGAGTGCCGCTCTGCCTGGCGGCGGCGATCCCAGCATTTACCCGCTCGACAATCAGTTCACGCTCGTACTCCGCGAGCGTGGCGAGCATGTTCAGCATCAACCGGCCCGTCGATGTCGCTGGATCTATCCCATCCGAGACAGAACGCACATGGATGCCCCGCTCGCGCAGCAGGTTTACGGTGTTCAGCACGTCGATGAGGGAGCGGCCGAGGCGGTCCACGCGCCAGACGACGACGGTGTCACCGGCTTCTGCGTGCTCGAGGAGTTTTTTCATCCCACGACGCTCGATCGCGGTCTTGCTCCCGGAGGTGACATCGGCGAACACGTCGCGCTTCTGAACACCAGCGGCGACGAGTGCGTCGAGCTGCAGCTGCGCATCCTGGCTCGATGTGCTCACGCGGGTGTATCCAAGAAGTCTCACTCGGCCATTGTGCCTCACAAACCCCGCCGCGTCATCGCGCTGAGACACTTTCCGGTGAGACGCATTGTTGAGACAGACGCTGACCGAGGATCACACGGATCAGCGATCACACAGCCGGGATCCGGCCGATGTCTCGAAAAGCTGTAGCTTTTCGAGATGCCCTGCTGGTGCGTACAACGACGGGTTTACGGTAGCAGCCGCGGGATGACGTTGCAGATGCTGCGCTCCGAGCACGTCGCTGGGTCGACGGCCGAACTGGTGGTGAGCATGTCGACGAGTTCTGTTTCGAGACGGGCGAGTTCTTGTTGACGGACCCTGACTTCATTGAGTTTGCCATCGAGCAGCGAGTGCACGTGCGAGCAGGGCGCCTGCCCGTCTTCCCGGAGAGTGAGGACTCCGGCGATGTCGGCCAGCGTCAATCCGGCAGATTGAGCGGCGCGAATGAATCCGACGCGGGAAGCGACCTCATCGTCATAGACCCGGTATCCATTGCTTTGTCGACTCGGTGCAGAAAGTAGCCCTTCGCGTTCGTAGAAACGAAGGGTCTGGGTGCTGACTCCCGTGGTGGCGGCGAGGTCTCCAATGCGCATACCCCCATTTCACCACTTGACCTTGTACCGGGCTGCAACGTTTACGGTCGATGCATGCAGATCACGTTGCAGTACTTCGATGGGTGCCCGAACTGGGAGACGGCCGCGGATCGCCTCACGGTGATCGCCGCGGAACGATCCGACGTCACGGTGAGCCGGCAGCTCATCGAGACGCAGGAGGAAGCGGAAGCTCTCGACTTCCGCGGGTCCCCGACTCTCCTGGCCGACGGTGTGCCGCTGTTTCCCGCGCCAGAAGCTCCGCCCGGCCTGTCGTGCCGGGTGTATTTGACACCGGCAGGTCTTGCCGGGTCGCCCACGACAGAGCAGATCCGGGACGCCATCAGGACCGTCGAAGCGGGTATCCGGTGAGTGACGCGTTCGATCTGCTGGTCATCGGTGCAGGCATGGCGGGCACGTCCGCTGCGAACAAGTGTGCGGCGCAGGGCTGGCGGGTCGGGATTGTCGACGCGTTGCCCTACGGCGGTACCTGCGCGCTCCGGGGATGCGACCCGAAAAAGATCCTCCGCCGCGGCGCCGAAATCGTCGATGCCGCCCGGCTGATGAACGACACCGGCATTACAGAAGGCGGCCTCCGTGTCGACTGGCCGGCCCTGATGCGGCGCAAGCGCGGCTTCACCGACGGTGTCCCGAAAGGCATGGAAGACGAACTCACCGGCAACGGTGCCACCACTTTTCACGGCCACGCCGAGTTCACTGGCCCGAACACCCTCACCATCGATGGCACTACCCACCACGCCGACCGCTTCCTCATCGCCACCGGGGCCACCCCGAGGCCGTTGACGTTCCCCGGTGCGGCACACCTCATCGACAGCACCCAATTCCTCGACCTCGATGCTCTACCGCAGCGGATCGTGTTCATCGGCGGCGGCTTCATCTCGTTCGAGTTCGCGCACATCGCCGCCCGCGCCGGCGCGCAGTGCACGATCATCGACCACGGCCCGCGACCCCTGCGCGAGTTCGACCCCGACCTGGTGGAGTTGCTGACCTCCCGCACCGAGCAAGCCGGCATCCACGTCTACCGAAACACCAACGTCACCGCCATCGAGGCCGCCCCCGCCGGGTTCCAGATCAGCATCAACACCCACGGCACGACCACCCGTCTTGACGCGGACCTCGTCGTTCATGGAGCAGGTCGCGTCCCCGCCCTCGATGGCCTCCATTTGGACGCTGCCGGTATTGCCGGCAGCCTACGTGGAGTCACCGTCGCCGGGCACCTGCAAAGCACCACCAACCCCGCCGTCTATGCCGCAGGAGACGCCGCCGACACCGCGGGACGTCCCCTGACTCCGGTGGCCGTGTTTGAGGGGAAAGTCGCCGCGTCGAACATGCTCAAAGGAACCACCACAGCACCCGACTACACCGGGGTCCCCACGACCGTGTTCACCATCCCGGAGCTGAACCGGGTCGGCCTCCTCGAAGAAGAAGCCGCCACAAGCCACAACACCGCCGTTCGCTTCACTGACACCAGCAACTGGTACTCCACCTACCGGGTCGCCGAAACCACCGCCGCCGCGAAGATCATCATCGATACCGACACCGATCAGATCCTTGGCGCGCACCTGCTCGGCCCCGGCTACTCCGAACTGATCAACACCTTCGGCATCGCCATCAAACTGGGTCTCACCACCCGGCAACTCAAATCCACCACCGCCACCTACCCCTCCCTCGGCTCCGACCTCGGCTCCCTACTCTGACCAACTAACACACAGAGCCGACTACCTCTGCTTTCCGTCAGTCGCCGGCCAGCCACACCCGTCACTAAGCGATCACAAAACACCGCCAAAAAGCGACAATGTCCACACCCCCTGCCGAAACCGAAACCCGCCGTAACTTCGGCGGTACCGTTTTCGGCATGACACATGAAGTCGGATACGCCCGCGTCTCGAAGCGGGAGCAGAACCCCGAGGCGCAGGAGGCCGAGCTGCGCGCCGCCGGCTGCGAACGAGTGTTCGTCGACCATGGCGAGTCCAGCCGCGTCACTGACCGCCCGCAGTGGCTCGCCTGTCTGGATTACCTCCGGCCAGGGGACACTCTCAAGGTCCGCCGACTCGATCGCCTCGCCGGGAGTGAGCGCATCCTTATCGAGACGCTGCAAGACCTCGACGCCCGGGAAGTGAACATTGTCAGTCTCACCGAGCCCTTGATCGACACGACAACCCCGATGGGGCGCGCGCTCTACGGCATCGTCGCCGTTTTCGCCCAGCTCCGCGTCGACACCATCCGTGACAACACGCAGCGCGGCCTCGACTACGCGCGCAGCCAAGGCCGCGTCGGCGGCCGCCCGAGCGTCATGACGCCCGAAAGAATCATCACGGCCGAGCGGATGCGCGCCGAGGCACAGAGTTGGGAGAGTATCGGTCGCGTGCTCGGAGTCGGACCCTCGAGCGTGAGGCGCGCTCTCGCCAGTAGTGTCTCAGGAGCTGAATAGACCCCCGTGAATCGACTGGATGCGATCGCTCATCCGGCGTTCCGTCCACCGGCTGCCGTATGCTCAGACTTTCCAGATCTGAGCCGCAGCCTTCGCCATAAGCCGCTGCCGCTCGTCGATCTCAACCGGTGTCCACTCTTCAGCATCTGCAATCCATTTGGTGAAGTAGTAGCTGGAAGCGGCGAAGGAAGCCTTCTTCGCCGCGAACTCATCACTCTGGTTTCTTGAGTTGTCGTCGGCGAGGATCAGCGCTTGGTTGCCTAGACGCGTCTTGAAGGCGTTGGCCTCAACGTCCGTGCCAAACTGCGGCCAGTTATTCATAGGCTTGCGCGGCAAGACGTGCTCAAGGTTTACGACGGCAGGATCGTCGATCGGCGTCCACCAAGGGTCGTCTGCACCCTCGCGTCCATCTTCGAGAGACCGGAGGTAGTAGCGCGCGATTTTCCCGTTGATCACCTTCGCCGTGCCGAACCTCTCCTCAAACTGGCTGTCCATCGGAATAATGTCGTTCAGCGCTCGCTTGAGCGCGGCGGCCGTCGTGATCTCCCCGGTGTAAACCTTCGCGGCGGCTGAGCCAAACGTAGTTTCCATCGAGCCGGACCTGGTTCCGCCGACTATAGACAGACGAACCCCGAGGCTCACCAGCATCCGAAGAGCCGTATCGCACTCTCTGGTAGGCATGCGCGATGCGACAGCGAGTACCAGCGGTCGCATCGGCTTGATATCAAACATCGACAACACTTGGATTGCTTGTCGCGCGGTCTTCGCGTGCGCGTTCCACGCCTCGTGTTCGGGGTTTTGAATCGCCACATACGTGCCTGCCAGCACCTCCAAATCGTTGGCGAAGCTCATAACTTGATGAGGCGAACGAACGGTCGACTCGACCTTCTTGTAGAGGTCGGCTTCCCTCACCAGCGCGTTCTTGACGGTGAGACTGTGCCGCAGAAAGTCGATCAGCGCATCCTCATCAGAGAGGGCCTCAAGTGTGCCGCGGATCAGAGACCACTTGGTGGCCGCTTCCTCCAGGCGGTCACCCGCACGGCCGTAAAGATAGTTCTTGACTAGGTCGGCCTGGGAGACACGCAGCCCGCGATCGTTCAGAGTCTCAAACATCCGGTAGGCGTTGGCGTCGTCAGAGACGATGAGGAGAACCACCTTTGCCTTCTCCTCAAGGAACGTCACCCACCGGTCGATGTGATCGCCATGGTTGGCCTCGTCGAGGGTGGCAACGATCTTCCGTACTTGCGCCTTCGCAAGTCTCGACGATTCAGCGATGAGCTCGTGCGAAGGCTTGGTGGGCTTCGGACGCGGGTGTTCGTCAGTGATGACCGCTTTGAAGAAGTTGTTATCGATGGAGTTCAGCGTGAGGCGGGGCACCCTTTCGAGTTGCTTGCGGTCGACGGTGAACAGGAACTCATTTCGGAGGGCTTGCTCGAGCATCTCGACCTTGCCCTGGAGATGATTAGCCATCGCATGGATGAGGAGGGCGGTAGTGGCAAGCCGCTGCTGGCCGTCCACGACCTCAAGATGAGGCCCTCTCCTGATCGTGACAACCGTGCCAAGGAAGTAAGACGAATCTCCTTCAGTGATTGCTCGCGCGATGTCTTGGAACAGTCGCTCAATGTGCCCCTCCTCCCAGGCGTACTCGCGCTGGTTAGTCGGCACGACGAGACGGTGTCGTTTCAGAACGGAGGCAATCCCGAGCTGCTCAAACTCAATCTGACCATCGCTTGGTTCCGCCACGTTAGATCCTCATCACTTGTCAGTAGATAGACCAGGCTCGGCTTGGGCCGCGCCTGACGCCTCAGATCTTCATACCACCGGCTCTGCCGGTGCGGTGCCGATGAGCGATGGGAAGGGGCTGACTCCCAACATCTCCGGAAGCGTAGCCAGAGTGAAGACGCGCCCGTCGGTATCACGGATGACCGGACCGATCGTGTCATTCACTCGGGTCCACCCGAGACCAGCAAGAACTGCCAGGAGCGGGACGCCTCCCAACCGTGCCGACTCGGCCCGCAATCGTTCGAATCTCAGCGCTTTATCTCTCGCAGTCCCGCCGTCGTTGACGAGCTTGCACTCGAGCATGCCGCGCAACGCTCCGGCGCTGTCGTAGACAACAAAGTCGGGGGCGGGGGCGACTTTGATCTCGAATCGGGCGGCGATCTCAGCTTGATTGTGGCTGCCGGTGCGAATGTGCGGGATGCCGTTCTCGGTAAACAGGTCTTCAACGGCATCCTCGAGCAGATTGCCTCGCTGGGTCGACGTGGCGTCCAAGAGTTGACGGAATGATCCGCCGTAGTGACGTTGATGCAGGAACGCATCGAACGGGACTCCCTCGCGCGCAAAGGCTTCGACGCCGGACCAACCGTTCTCGGTATCGAATTTGTCCTGCTTGGTCTTCAGATCACCGGGTGGGTCGCCAAAGAGCGAACCGTCCATGACTTTCGTGATGGTCATCGCGATCAGCTCGGCCTGCTGCGCCGTGACGGCGGTGCCGTTGCGCTCCATCGAGTCCACTTTCCCTGCACTGATGCTCGAAACCCCGGTCGACTCAGCGAGAAGTTTGGTGGACTGCGCAAATTCCTTGCCTATGAGGCCGAGTATCGTGCGGAACACGAGCAGCGTGCGCGGGTCATCCATGATCGCCTTGGCCAGATTTTCCTCCGACACATCCGTGAATCTGCTGGTGGCAGCGCTAGCAGAGGCGTAGGCAGCCTGAAAAGTGGGAAGTTCGTAGAACGGCGCAGAGTGAATGTAGGCGAAGTCTGGTGAGAGGTGGGGCACGTAAAGTTCGCGCGCTACGCGGGCGAAGATCGCTTGGTGCTGTCCCGTACCGTGTTTTTCGCTGATCAGCCGAATCTGCGCTACACGTTGATCCCACGTCGCTGCGCCGACGATGTTGTCGACGGTCTGATCAACCGAACTCATGCGCTGAAGCCGACCGCGTGTCCAGGGATGTCATCAGCTATGTCTGCGGCAATCCGGCGTCGGGCTTCAATAGCGAACTCTTCATGCAATTCAACGCCTCCCGCTTGGCGGCCATGTCGGCGTGCCACGACGGAGGTCGTGCCTCCGCCAGCGAACGGGTCGATTACTACGCCTCCCTCGGGCGAGAGCGCTTTGATGAAGAACTCTGCGAGTCCTTCGGGCATTGGAGCGGTGTGTGCGACACCACGATGCTGGTTGTAGGTCTGGCTGACGGCGATGACGTTTCCCGGGTCTGCCCCACCATGCCGGTAGGTGGTAACCCGGTCTCGTCCGAATCCTGCCTCGGTGGTGCGCCGACCATTGGTGTCGAGCTTCCGACGTGCGATCTCATCGGCTGTGGTCTTGTAGGGGACGCGGACCGCATCTAGATCGAAGTATGGCTTCTGGCCGCGAGCGAAGTGGAAGACGTGCTCGAAGGCGTCCTTCGTCCGTGGCCCAAACTTGCCCGGGATCGCGTTGGGTTTCTGCCAGATGTACTCTTCGACCCACCGCCATCCCATGTTCTGCAGTGCGAGGACAAGTTGAAAGACGTAAGGGTGCCGCTGTCCGCGCAGGGGACCGCTTTTTGCGACGCGGTTCTTGATGTTGATCACGAGCGACCCCGTGTCCGAGGTTGCGTCGTACATCGCGCGTGCGTACGGGAGGAACCACTCCACATATCGATCTGGATGGATCCGGCTGTAAGCCCGCTGATCTGCGTACGGCGGCGAGGTGAAGAACAGATCCACGCTCTTAGGAGGCAGCTGCGGAAGCCACGCGGTGGAGTCGCCCCAAGTGACGCCCTCAGCAATCAGCTGTCGGAGGGTCTCGGCCGGCTCAGATGGGGGCGCCGGCATCCTGCCAGGTACAGCGTGAAGATGCATGTCATGAGGCTACCGAAGGCTACCCGCACCGCTTTGCCGCCTCACCGTCTCTCCGCGGACAAAGCCTGGTGGCAAGGCGCCTACGCGGCGCACCGGGCGCTGCGCGTCTTGGTCCGCGGCGGCCGAGGAGCCGTACCGTTACCCGAACCTAGCGTCGTGCTGGCGGGATAATCGGGGAGACCGGTGCCGCATTCTGCCAGAGCACCTCGTGCGTCTCTCGCAAATCCCGAGTGGCTTCTTCTGACAGTTCGATCACCACTGTGGTCTTGGTGCCGCCGAGCGAGGCGCCAAGCATGAATCCAGCGCCGCTAGCGGGGAGTGCGTATCGGTCATGAATGCCCGCTGAGATCCGAACTTGAAGTTCCGGCTGCTGTCCGGCCGAGATTGCTAATAGCGTCTCTCGATCGCCCTGCTCATCGCGGTCCCTGACCAGTCGTGAGCCGGTGAGGACACGGGAGACGGTTCCCACTCGTTGAAGCACTTCGAGGTCGACGGCAGCAAGGTAAGGATCGACGAATAGAACGCTGTTCAAACCGGCCAGCGCACTGAGAATGCCGGCGTACATGAGCGGTTCGCTAGGTACGCCGATGATCGTGCGAGGCTCGTGATTTTGGCTCCGATCCGCCGCCTCTAGGCGTGCTGTGTCCGTGTGATTTAGCAACCGCTGGGCGCGCTCTGTAGGCCGGTTGACGCCACGTTCAGCGGTGGCAAGACCCAGCTCGCGCAAATCCGAGGCGATGTACTGAAAGCCAACGAAGCCCGAGAGCGGGAATGATCGCAACATGGCTGACCTCGTTCCTTGGTTGGCGGCTGTCGCGAGCTCCGCATCGCTGGCCTCACCGACTGCAACGAGAAATCGAAGGGCAGCTTCGGCCGCGGGCTCGAGAGAAGAGAACAATGTCACGGCGACAGCCTCCCATGTGCTTCAAGTCGGCGTGCCCACCAGCGCACTCACTGTCCAGCGCGCCTGACGTAGGTGCCCCTCTCCTGACCACGCGACGGCGCCGGCGTTCGTCGTGTCGGCCCCGGCCGTTACTAACTTCTCTCAATCTAAGACTTTTCTTACCCCGGGTGGTAATGTTTAGCCATGAACGACGAACTTATCTCGATTTTGAAACCCACCGATCGACTCGTCCGCGGGCTACAGCTGATCGTCAACCCCCTCGAACGGATCGCATCGTGTGACGCCGCAGCCGAGGACGCACGGGGACTGCAGGCGGAGATAGCTGAGGTCCGTCGGCAAGCGATCTACGAGGCCACGTTGGTGCCAGGTGAAACCGGTGAGTCAATCGCGGCCAGGCTGCGAGTCAGCCCAAAGTCGGTTTCGTCCGCGATCACAAACTTCAGGCGCCGTGATCTCGACCTGTTTCGTCGAGCGCTTGCGGTCTATCTCGACGGTTCGCTGTCCACGTCGGTGGGGCGCCCCGAGCTAGAAGTTGCTCAGGGAACGCGGGACGTGCTGCATGCCGCGAAGACCGTGCTCCGGGCGAACAACGCCCGAACGCTTCAAGGAGAGCCCGAGGAGGTGTGGGATCTGCTCGAAGAGGCCGCTATCCGCGCGCGCCAGTTGACCGTACCTGCGGGCGTTGATGTGCCTCGAGCGCTATGGGAGGAAACGCCCGGAGAGGCCGTAGTCGACTACTCCCGTATACCTGCCCACCTGATCGGCGCGATGCGCGCACTGAACGCGCTCCCCGGGATCCGGGTCTACTGCTCGAGCTCGCGAGAAAATGCGGAGGGATGGGACATCTGGTTCTCTCCCCAATCCGAAGAGCCTCTCGGATCAGTCGCCGAGTTCGGGCCGTCACGACATGGCTGGCTGACCATCGAATGGCTGGTGTGGTTCTTCAAGGACCTGCATCGAGCCGGTCATGACGTGGATTGGGGAGTCGGGAGCGCGGCGCCCTTCCTCAACATCCCTGGTGATTCCATGTCGTTCTTTGCGAATTTCAACGAAAGCGTGGAAGGCGGAGAGAAGTTCTCGCCGGAACAGTTCGAGGAGTCGCTTCGCTCCGCCTGGGATCACACCGGACACGTCGACGTTCGCTGGCCGGACGCAGCCAGTGCGTCGTGACACCGGCAAGGGTTGGAGCCCCCACCAACAGCTCCCTTGGGATGCCAATCAATGTCTTCCGAGTATGGGCCGAGAGGTCCTCCCTCACCACCGTGTAGCCGTGCGTCAACGAGGTTCTTGATACACCTGCCCATGAGATGTACCGTGAGCCCCAGCTCAACGGGGAGGAAACGCGATGGCGAACAATGACGAGGACCGGTACGTCGTCCAGAACAAGGATCGTGGCGGCTGGGACGTGAAGAAGAAGAACGCAGAGCGTTCATCTGGTCACTTCCAGACCCAGAAGGAGGCGATCGACCGTGCACGGGAGATCGTCGACAACTCCGGTGGAGGGCGTGGAGACATCCGAATCCAGGGCCGTGACGGCAAGTTTCGCGACTCCGACTCTGGTCGCAACAACGAGTCGCCGCGGAAGGACACGCGCTAAACCCGTTCTCACGGGCCGGCGTGGCGAGCGGCCGACGGAGTACTGTCACCCCCTAGCGTCAGAATGACCAGCCCCTGCGCGAGGCTCCGCCCCTCCTACGGCGTGTCGTAGCCGCCTGATCCCGTTGGACCCCCTAGAGTGACACTGCGCGATAGTCGTGCGCCCCGAACCCGGCCCTGAGCCGGGTTTTGTCGTTAAGAGCTACTCCGGAGCCGTGGCCCAAGGGCATGCGTGCACGGACCACGTTCGCGGCTATTGCCGCGTTCCACCGTCCACAGTTTCGTGGACGGACCACCCAGAGGGGAGGTCGCAACGTGGATCTTTCGAGCCTGTTCTCGGATCCGCTGTTGCTGCCTGCTCTGCTGATCGCAGCCGGTCAAATCACCTACCGGCTGCTGCCCCTTCTGTCGAAGCGAGCTAACAAGCTCGCCGTTCGACTGATCCGGGCCAAGCGGAGCAAGTAACAAAAAGCGCCCTACGCCAATGGTTAAGGAGGAGTCTGCCCAAAATCAGACTGACATAATTACGACTATCGGATCCGTCTCCACCTCAGTGAGCCTCTACCTCGAGAGGTCGTGCGTAACCTTCCCGGCCGCCCGAGTGAAGACTTGACTGACGTGCGCCGTCCAGCCGGAGTGCTGATTCGAGCTGTCTGGGTGGGCCCGCGGCGAGTAAACTTGGGGGAGTGCTCCTGGTCCACGACTGCGGCCAGAGCGGTAGACAGCCGCGAGTGGCACGCAGAAGGCACGAGCAGACAGCAGGTTGGCAGAAACCGCATGATTCCGCCCCTCCGTCCTCCGCTGGCAAGAACTGGGACTTCTGAGAAGTTGTGCGGCGTCACGCAAGATGGCGCCGCCACACGTTGAAGTTGGCACACGTCACAGGACCAGGCACTGATTCGGTAGTTGGCGTAAGAAACCATTGAGAGTGGGGTGCAGGGCCGATGCCCAACAAACCGCACCCCACTCCCAAGGACCTCTCGAGCTCTTGGCCTGACGTTCCGTCAGAGGATCCCGCTGGTGAGGCCGCACGCCGATTCGTGCTGAATCTGCGCGCTGCGATGGGGGCGGCCAGCATTCGAAAAGTCGCGGCGGATGCCGGTCTCGATGAGGGATCCGTGCGACGTGTGCTGTCAGGGCACGCTTGGCCCCATCTGCGGGCAATCGTCATGCTGGAGGAATCCCTCGGGGTCCGGTTGTACACGAGGTAGGAGCGGGGAAGGAAGCGTGTCGTGGAGGCTGCTCCGCTGCGTCAAGTGCTCGAGCCGGGAGAATATCGCGTCCGGTGGGCGTTGCCTGACTTGGACGGCTCGCTCCTTGATCGCGAGGGGGATCTCGAACTTCGTGCCGAGCATCCACCCACCGGCGCTGTGTACGACGTGCCGGTCGAACGAACCTCTCTCTCAGACGGTTCCTTTTACATGACGGGACCGCAGGTTCGGGTGTTCGAGCTGATCCGCGGTCAGCTTCTCAACGGTATGTCCGTCATCCTGCTGGATGCCGAGGTCACAACGATAGATGGCCAGGTCGGTGTTCTCGCTGCAGCTGCGGCACTGGTCGGACACGCGGACGACGACTCACTCGACAACGCGGTGAGCTCACTCGAGATTCAACTCCATGGTCTCGACGCTGTCGCTGGCGTTGGCCCCATCAAGTGGGTCAACTTCCCGGGCGACAAGAAAGATGCTCGCTACTTGGACCGAAGCTGGCACGCGGACGGGAATCCCGACAGCACGCAGGTATGGAAAGACGACGGAGCTGAGATCACCCTGAAGTTCTACAACTCGGTGAGTCCTCCGAACGGCTTCATCTACAGGGTGCTGTTCAGCCCAGTCCTCATCATTGCGCTGTCGTCGCGCTGTCTCTTCAGGATGCTCTCACCTCGTGGGTGGAGCCCCTGCGGCGCATCATCTCGCTCTCGACGGGCGGACAAGAGGCCGTAACCTATCTGGGCGCCGCGGTCAGCTCTTCAGGGGCTAGTCACCCCTTCCAGGTGTACGGCTCTCGGTTGACGCAGAATCCGTATGCGTCAGACGCTAACGTTGCTCGACGGGGCTATCGCAGCTTCCAGTTCGGCGATGCGGGCCCCTCTTTGCTGGGGATGCTTCGTTCTTGGCAGGCGCTGCGCGCGGATCACCATCCGCTCCTCGAGACTTACGCGGAGATGATGTATGCGCCGACCCAACACCCCCGGTCGCAGCTTCTCACCCTTCTGCAGGCATTGGAGGGGTTGTACGGCTATGAGACTCGCAATACCTATGAGGAGCGGCTTCGGAAGCATTCTGAGCGGCGGAAGTCGGTCGTCGCGGAGATCCGTGGGGTAGCGTCCGCGGCTGCTGCTGCCTTCGTGAAGAAGCACCTCGCTCGCCGTCCCGGCGAAAGCCTCGACCACATTCTTCGTCATACATTGGGTGGACTCCCTCGTGACCTCACCGACGAGCTGGCCAACACCGACCTCCTTCAACGTGTCACGCGTGATGAGAAGGTAACCACTTCGGGACCGTTCGATGCGCTGCGCATCGTTCGAAATGACCTCGCTCACGGGAATCGCGGATACGACGCTCGTGAACTCCGCGACGTTGAGCGAATACTGGACGGAGCTGTGCGCGCTCACCTCCTTCGACTGTTGGGTGCGGATGTGGCTGTGCAGGAACGCGAACAGGCGCGCCGCGAGAACGGGCGCTGACAAGATCACATGGAACAGCTTCTTCATGACCTTCACGGCCGCTGGTGGGTGGCGGGAACGCCCGACTCCGTTGTCGCGGGCCGGCTTACGGTCAAGGCCGACGGGGAGACGCGACTCGAGGTGGGTGGCCATCTTGCTCAGCTGAGCGACACCATCGCCGTGATTCATGGCGAAGCAGAAGGAAAGCCGGTGACGCTGCTGAGAGCCTTTGCGGTGCATACTCGCGGAGGGATGGGCGGAGGCGACCATTTCCAGCGGCTACACGTCAGCCGATGCTTCATCGGTGCGCATTTCCTTCCTGAAGAGAAGGTTTTCACCAGCGCTCGCGTACAGCTGGAGAATCTCCCGACGTTCTTGTCAGCACCGGGTATCGAGCGAGGTGAAGTGAGACCCGAGCTCGGCTTTTCGTCTACTGTGCGCGAGTACAGATCGGAGGAGGCCGAGTCCGACGGATGGAAATTTCGCGTGCGCTCGATACCGCAATACTTCGGGGTGGAGACAACGCACGCCACGCAGACCGTGTCGACTGAGATCACACCGTACCTCTTCATCACCCCACCCGAGCCCGTGGCTGCGGAGGGGGTCGACGAAGCGATCATGCACTTGTCGGATCTGATGACGCTGGCTTCCGGCGAGCCATCCGGGCTGATAAGTGAGATGCTCATCCTACGTAGGGCGGGGATGGAGCCGGACGACCTCGTCATGGTCGACGCGTACGGCAAGCGCACTCACACGGCAGTCCCCGACCGGGTCGGTCCGACGCACGGTCGCTTTCGATTCACGTGCGATGATGCCCCATTCGAGGTTCTGATTCCCTCTTGGCTTCGGCTTCGACGCGAGGCGAACACTGCGTGCAACGTGTTCTTCGGCTTGCAGTACTCGCGTCCGGGCTACACCGAGACGCGACTGTTGCTGAGCGCCACTGCCGCGGAATCGCTGGAGACCACGTTCTCAACGCTCGCGACGTCAATGCCTGCCCAGCGGTTCGAAGCATTGCGGGAAAGGGTGCTCAACGCAGCCGTCGATGAGGCGGAACGGTCGTGGCTGCGTGCGAAGATCCGCAACGGCCCTACTTACCGGGATCGCCTCGCTGAGCTCGTCAGCACTCCGGACCAGCTTGCCCGCGCAATCGTCATCGACGATGCCGACCAATGGGTGAGGAACTTGGTCACTGCGCGTAACGCTTTGGCGCACACAGGAAACTACGAAGGGGGCACGAACATGTTCGACCTCGAGCTGCAAACGGTGGGGCTGCTGACGTTGGTCTTGATGCATCGGTTGGACCTGCGGCCGGAAGTTCAGCAGCGCGCCGCGTCGCTTCTTCGGCGCTACGCCTGACCATGAGGCCGCCATCCTGGCGTGACGGCACTGACCAGTTCGCCAGACTTGTGCTTGGTCTCGGGCATGATGATGACGTACGTCGATGACTGGTGACCTAGGTGAAGGGGTGGCGATGAGCTGGCTCAAGAGGCTGTTCGGTATCGGTGCGAAGAAGACGGACGCGGCACCCGCCTTGCGAACTCCGGCCCAGCCGCCGTACTTTGCCATCATCGACGTGGAGACCACAGGCCTGTCCCCCAAGAGGGACCGTGTCCTCGAACTCGCGGTGGTGCGTGTAGATCAGCTCGGCCAGGTCGTCGATGAGTGGTCGACGCGGTTCAACCCGGAGGGGCCCGTCGGAGCGACTCACATCCACGGCATCACGGACGCCGACGTCGCCCACGCGCCTCTGTTCCGCGACGTTGCGACCTCCATCGTCCCCTACATCTCCGGTCTTCCTATCGCCGCCCACAACGCGCGCTTCGACCTCGGGTTCCTCCGCGCGGAGTTCCGACGCGCAGGGTGGGACGTCCCGTGGCTCCCCGCGTACTGCACGCTCGACGGCAGCCACCACTACCTCCCGAACCTTGACCGACGTCGTCTGATTGACTGCTGCTGGAGCGCCCAAGTACCTCTGAACGACGCGCACTCCGCACTCGGGGACGCTCGTGCAACAGCCGGGCTTCTGCGCCATTACCTTCAGGCTCAGGGGCGAGTGTCGCCGCACCCCGCGCTCGTGTCCGTTCCGAACGAGGCGCGCGCCGTCGTCTGGCCGACAGGACCCAGCCGCCCACCGCTCACGTTCGTGCCGGACGAGCCGGCGACTCGCCGCCGCACCCGACGGACCACCACCGCACCGCGCCGACCGGCGCTCATCGCGCAGCTCACGAAACTGAGCCTCGCGGAAGTGCTAGACGAGGGCGCTCCGGTCGGGTCCCTCACATATGTCGAGACGGTCCTCGATGCCCTTGAGGACGGCGTCATCACCGACGCTGAGGCGGCCGCGCTCCAGGACCTCGTCGAGGCGTACGATCTCAGCGCGGCCGACATCACATCGGCGCACACCGCGCTCCTCCTGGCGCTCGCCCATAACGCGCTCGACGACGGGCATGTCTCCGGTGATGAGCGCGCGCAGCTTGAGGCCATCGCTTCGGCGTTGCGCCTGCCCGCAAAGATGGTGCCGGGCCTCATCGCCGAAGCTGATGCTGCCCGCGCCGCGCGTCTGAGCGCAGGTCTGCGGCCGCTGCCGAGCACGTGGGTTCACGGTGACCCTCTGCGCGTGGGCGACAAGGTCGTGTTCACCGGCTTCGTGGGTAAGGACCGGCAGCGTGCGCGCCTCGAAGCTCGTTCCCGAGAGCTGGGGGTTCGCGTTCTCGGCTCAGTTTCGGGGCTGACGGCGATGCTGGTCACCGACGGGTCGTTCGCCGGCGGAAAGCTCGAGCGCGCACACGAGCTGGGAACACGGATCGTCGACCCTGAGACGTATGCGGCCCTGTTGAAGCACCTGCAGCCCGCCCTCACTGGTGCCCCGAAGGTCGCACCGAGAGCGCCGGCTACGCAGCGCAAGGCCCCGGGGGCGGCCGTCCCGGGGACGGCGGCCGGGTCGCCGGGGGAGATACGCGCGTGGGGGATCGCTAACGGCTATGCGGTCGGTGTCCGAGGCAGACTGTCTGCGGAGCTGAAGGCCGCGTACGAGAAAGCGGCATCGTTGACCGGTGTGTGAGATCGCTCGATCTCTGCGCGCTACAGCGGCAGCATGACGTGCTCACCACCGAGGTCGGCATCGGGGCGCTGGGAAGTCGAGACTTAACCGCGCCAGGATGCTGCGGCGTGACGTGCATCAAGGAGTACGTCGTCGATCTCCCCGGCACGCAACTGTTCGATAGCGCGTCGGCCTTCTTGGCCGGTTTCGTCGTCGACGGGCGTATTCAGCCACTGCGCCCACGTCCACCGAGAGTCGGTCCCAGTGTGCAGCGTCCGAAGCACCTCGCCCAGACCTGAGACGATCCGGCCGTCCGAAACCTGGAAGGCGGGGTACAGCGCCTGTCCGTCGACGGGGACAATCTCCAGCACGTCCAATGCGCCCACCGCATCCACGACCTGTTGCTCCGTCCACCTCAGGGCTCGCGCCAGAGAGGAGCGGGTGTAGCACGGCCCGATGATGGCGGCCCACGGATTCGTCATCGCCCGGCCGCGTCGCGGATGTCGCGGAGGCCGGGGGTCTGCATGGTCAGGGTGAACATGTCGAGGAACCCGATGCTGCCCTGCTGTCCATCGCATCCGAAGCTCGCAACGCGCCGGCCGTCGTCGGTCTGACCGCCACCGGGCGCGTGCATGTGTCCGTGCGCGAGGAGGGCGGGATGAACGCGATCCCAGACCTTCGCGACCTGCCGGCGAGAGTGGAGGGAGTCGGCGAGAGCGTCGTCGGGAAACCCCATCGGGTTCGAACTCAGTACCGCCCGCACGGCGCTGACGGGAGTGCGGTCGGGTCCCTCGTGGGTGAGCATCAGATCGGCTGAGCCTCCGGCGATAGCTGCTTCGACTTGCTCGTCGGTGATGTCCTCGTCCGGCCACCAGCTGACTCCTTCTCGTCTCCACGCCTTGTCGACGGAAGTCGCGCCGCCTAGCGACAGCACAGATCGGCCACCGATGGTCAGGCGTGCCGGCCGAGGGAGGATCCAGGTGATGTCGGAGACCCGGACGGCGTGCCCGGGGTGCGCGTTGAGCAGCGGGGTGATCTCGCCGTAGTTCTCGTGGTTGCCCAAGGTCACGTAGACGCGTTCGATGCCCGCCTCCATGAGGAGGGCGTCGGCGCCCGGGTCCATCCACCAGTCGCCGAGCTGCAAGATGGTGCGGATGTCGGGGGCGAGGTGGGGTAGGGCTTTGGCTAGGGTGCGGACCCACCCCACGTTTCCGTGCCAATCGCCGCAAACGGCGACGCGGGGGTCCGGGAGCACGATGGATCGGGTCACTTCGAGAGCTTCCATGAGAGTCCTTTCGTCTGCGACACCGGCCCTTGTCGCGAGGAGACGTGCGGATTAGTATCCGCATATGTCGAAAATACAACTCGACACGCCGATGGTCAACGAAATTCGGTTATCGCATCGGTGGCGGCGTCTTCGGCGTCGACCGTGCCCAGGCTCCTGCCCGGGAGAGTCGCTCGCGCCGTTCTCGTGCGGCCTCCCGGTCCATTGCCGCGCGACCTTCCGTCAACAGGGCGGCATGGTGTCCTCGAAGAAGCCACGGATCGACGCTGTCGCCGATGAGTCTGCGCAGGCGGCCGAGGTCTTCCAGTTGCATCACGCTGTGCCCAGAGAGCACCTTCTGCAGCCGCGCGTAGGGGATCTCCAACGCCTCCGCCAGCGACGTCATCTGCCGCGTCTCCGAGCGCGGCATGTACAGCTGAGTGACGCCGTACGCGACGCCGTGTTGAAGGTGAGCTGCATCTCGCTGGGCGAGCTCTCGACTCGTCAGACCTTCCTCGCTGCGCCATTCGATGAGGGGTTTCCGGCCGTATTCGAGTGGGTAGAGCGCGAACTCGCGCGGCACGTATCGGGGGTTCGACATGGCCCGAATTCTATCTTTTGGCACCTACCCGAGCCAAAAGAGCAAAGAATGCTGTGATCCCCGGTCATCCCACGAGGTCGCCGCGCACGAGAAGAACCATGAGCAAGATCACTGGCATCAAAAAGACCCCCGGCACCGGGGTCGACCGCATCGAATGGAAGGACGCCAAGCACCGCGTCCACTCCGCCCGGGCCACCGACCCCGCGTCCGTGGAAAAGGTCGCGCCTGCGCACCCCGCACGACTGCCCATGAAGTGGGATACCCAGCGCTCGTCTCAGGGCTACTACTGGTGCGCATGCACCGGAACGATGGTCCGGTACGAGTCCATGAGCGAGTTCACCGCGCTGATGCTCCTGGACCACCTGTTCGACATCGTCGACATCGTCTCCCAGCCGATGATGCTGACCTTCCAGCGCGACGACCTGCACCATGTCCCCGATGTCTTCTTCCGCACCGCGCAGGGCGAGAACATCCTCGTCGATGTCCACGACACCAACCGCACGACCGAGGCCGAAGCACTGAAGTTCGAGCTCACTGGGCAGATGTGCGAGCGCATCGGGTGGCGCTACGAGTTCTTCGACATGTTCCCGGACGTGACCCGGTGGAACATCGAAATGATGGGCCGCTACCACCACCCACGCTTCGAACCCGACGACGAGACCCGCGACCTCATCCTCCACGTCGCCCGCGAGGTCGGGACGTTCGGTGCTCTTCGGGATGCTCTCCGCACCGACCGCCCGGGAGAGCACCTGCCCGCCGTCTTCCACCTCATGTGGCAGCGCGCCCTCCGTTTCCCCATCGACAAGCCCTTCACCGACAACACCCTCATCCACGTCGCCCAAGAGAAAGACCACCCTCATGCGCAAGCCCCGCACCATCCTCATCGGACAGAACATCGAACTCACCGACGGCCTCTACAAGCTCGTCGGCTACGAAGGCGTCGTCTTCCGGCTCCGCCACGAGCTCACGAACGAGACCATCGTCCTCCACCAGTCGGAACTGTTCCGGCTCATGGCGCCGGGCGAACGTCTCGATGCCGTCGAAGAAGAAGAGGACGAGACCACGAAGAAGAAGGTGCTTACGCCGCTCGCAGAGGTCATCGACCACCTCGATGCGGACACCCTCGCGCTCATCCCGCACCTGCAGGAACTGCTGGACGGTACCCCCGTCGACGGGGGCGAGCGTCAGGCGAAGCACGACCCGCGCCTGCCGATGACCGGTCGCCTCGAGTCCAAGATGAAGGAACTCGATGACCTCGGGATGCCGATGCCGTACCGCACGCTGCAGCGGCGTCTGCAGCGGTACCGTGATGGCGGTATCGCCGCGCTGGGGGACAAGCGCACGCAAGGGCGCAAGGAGGAGGCCTTCTCGCGCGCCGATGAGAGGGTCATCACCGCCCTGCGACGGGTGTTGAAGTCATACGCCGGACGTTCGAGGACGTCCTACGCCGTCATCCGGTCGGACCTGGACCTGGAGCTGAAGGATGAGTTCCCGCACCCGAATGACCGCCCCGCGCTCCCGTCGACGTCCAGCGTCGAACGGTACGTGAAGCAGCTCTCCGGCAACCAGAACCCCACCACCTCCGCGGAACTGCGAAGGACTGCGGCTCTCGTGCCGAAGCACACGTTCCGCAAGCGCGACGTCAGCGCCCCCGGCGACGAGTGCCAGATGGACACGACCTGGTTCGACGCATTCGTGCGTATGCCGGACGGGTCCGTCATCCGCCCGCACCTGACCACCCTCATCGACAAGCGCACCCGCAGCATCATCGGGTTCAACTTCACCGACGGCGCCCCCGTCGCCGAAGACCACGCATGGGTCATCGCCCGCACCGTCGTTCCGCACGCGCTGCGCCCGTGGAGCGCTCAGTATGCCGAACTGGACCTCCCGGAGATGCCGTGGGCGGCGTTCGTGGACGGCGAGAACCACTCGTACGACACCTACCGGCCGTACATCTTCCCCCGCCGCATCCTCATCGACAACGGCCAGGACTACAGGGCCATCGTCGTCCTCGGCACCTGCACCCGATATGGCATGCACATCAGTGAGACGCCGCCGCGAACCCCGACCGGTAAGCCGCATGTCGAGCGACACTTCGACACCATCAAGACGATGTTCACCCGCCACCTTCCTGGATACGCCGGCGGCAACCTCGACGAGCGCGGCTCGAAGCCCGAGGAAGAGGACGTGTTGGAGCTGCGCACTGTCATCGAACTGTTCGACCAGTGGGTCAGCATCATCTGGCAGAACCGTGAGCATGAAGGTCTCACCGACCCGCTGGACCCGACCTTCGTCCACTCCCCGAACACCATGTATGCCGCGTCTATCGAGTTCACCGGTCAGTTCATGCTCCCGCTCGGCGAAGAGGATTACATCGCCCTCATGCCCCGCGAAGACCGCACGGTCCAGACCGACGGCATCTCGTTCCGCGGCCGCACCTATGACAGCCCTTACCTCGCGCCCCTGCGGCTGCAGAAGGACGCGGACGGCCACAGCATCAAGGTCTCCGTTCACTACGACCGTCACGACCCGTCCCAGGTCTGGGTGCTGTCGCCGACCGATGGGGAGTGGATTACCTGCGGCTGGACCGACGACGCCGGCCTCCTCCGGCCCAACGAGCGCGCCATGCTGCACCAGGCTCGCAAGCTCGGCAAGACCACGAAGCGCTTCACCAATGATGAGTCCCACGCCTTCGTTGCCCGCTCCCGGCGCGAAGCCGGCGCGCTGGAGAAGTCGCTGAAAGCCGAAGCAGACGCTGCCCGGAAGAAGGCCGCCAAGCGCCGCGCACTCATCGACGTCGAACCGGTCACCGACCGCAGCCACGTCGCCGACGACTACCTGAACTTCGACGAGCTCGAGCTCGCCTAACCTCTCCCACGAGAAAGAACACACACACTCATGTCCCTCATCGACGACGAGCCCCTCGGTCACTTCGACCGAGAGCGCACTCTGCTGCCGCTGCTTGAGAACTACCAGACGCCGCAGCCCGAGCCCATGACGCTCGACGAGTTCACCGCCCTCGGCGCGCAGGAGAAGACCGCGTTCAATGACCGCCGCATCGAGCGCATCGCTGGGAACACCGACATCCTCACTCCCGACCTGAAAGACCTCCTCCGCGAGGTTCATCGCGCGTCCCTCCGGATGAGCCGCGCCGTCGGACGCACGAGCGTCATGGTCAGCGGCCCGCCGACCGCCGGGAAGACCACCGCCGCGAAGCACGTCATGGTCGACGCTCTGCGTCGGCACGAGCGGAAGCATCCCGAGTGGAGGACCCTAAAGCACTCACCCGTCGTGTACGTGGAGACGCCATCCTCCTGCACCCCGAAGAACCTGATGGGTCGGTTCCTCACGTTTCTCGGCGTGCGCTTCACCGCCCACACGACGGTCGAGGAGCGCACCAAGCTCGTCACCGACGCCCTCATCCGCCGGCGCACCTCGCTCATCGTCATCGACGAGATGCAGAACATGGCCTTCAACGGGCGCGGCCACTCCGAAACGCAGCAGGCGACCAAGAATCTGATGAACGCGGTGCCCGCCGTCCCGCTCTACCTCGGCTTCAACCTCGAGCAGAAGCTGCACTCGGATAAGGGGCTCGGCGAGCAGTTCGCCGCCCGCTCCACCCTCGTCCGGCTCAACCACTTCGGCCGGGACACGGTCGAGGAACGCAAGCTCTGGGGAGCCATCGTCTACGCCTTCGAGACACAGCTCGGGCTCCTCGCGCAGACACCGAAGTCGCTCCCCGCCGCGCACGCCGACTACCTCTGGAGCCGCACCCGCGGTTCGCTCAGTGCCCTGTCACGCCTGCTGACCACGGTCGCGCTCGACCTCATCGACGCGGGCGACCCCACCCAGGAGTTCATCACCCGTGAGCACATGGCGACGGTGCGACTGGACCTGACCAGCGAGCGGGAGTACGAGCGCGAAGGTGAGAAGAAGGCGAAGGGGAAGAAGGTGGTCGCTCATGCTGCGTGACCAGATGGAGGCGCTCCCGGAACGCGTCCGACCCGTCGCCCACGAAACTCCCGCCAGCTACGAGCGGCGCCTGAGCGCGGCGAACGGCTACACCGAGCGTGCCTGGAACGTCGCCATCAATGACGCCTTGCGCGCGCACGCTCCCGCCGAGCGGCCCGCTGTGCTCGAAATCCTCGGCGGGCTGCGCCCACGGCACTTCGAGCGTGACGCGCGTCGTGCACGCCCGTTCGAGGGAATCGGACAACGCCACGCGTGCGTGCTCTGCACCCACGGGGAGCACGCGGAACAGACTCCGCACGATGGTCCCCGCGTCTGCCGGCAGCATATGCGGTGGATGGGACCGGGTACCGAACCGGAAGACCAGCACCCCGTTGACGTGGACGTCCTCCGGGCCGACCGCGCCTACCGCCGGATGCGGAGAGCAGGCCTCGTCGACGCCGTGCGTCTGGGGGAGATTCTCGCGTGCGTCAGTGCATGGACGGAAGCGGCAGGCCACCCCATGGACGCCGCTCAGCGCTTCTGTGTTGCAGTCGCGCTCGTCCAGGCGCTGCCGAAGGCCGCGGTGACCGCGGAAACCGCGGACCGTCGCGCCCGCCTTGTTACGGCCGTCGAAGAAACGGTGGACTGCCGGAGCTCCACTGTCCTCGTGGACGCACTCTGGCTGCTACTGCGCGCTAACCACTACGCCGACCTCGTCGTCGGCAGCGACGGGAAGATGGTGGGGCACGAGGATCTGCTCAGTCATCTGACCACGAGCTTCTACCCGCGCACGCGGCACCTGCAGCTGACGCAGATGGTGCGCCCTGACGGCATCGGTGACCGCTTCACGCACGCTGGGCGCCTGGACCGGGACAACGACTACGTGTGCGTTGGAGGCCATCCGTTCACGTCGACCGGTCGGCGGTTGCGCGCATCGAAGGCGAGTGGCGGATGTGGCGTGTGCGCCAGAAAGAAGGCGAGCCCGGACACGTCACTCGCCGCGACCCACGAGCTGCTGTGTACCGAGTGGGATTTTCAGCGCAACGGCGACATCACCCCTGAGGACGTGCTCGCCGGGTCCGGCGTGAAGCGGTTCTGGGTGTGCGCTGCAATGGGCCACTCGTTCGAGGTGTCGCCGAACGCGAGGACCACGTCCGGCGTTGGGTGCGGATACTGCGCGAATCTTCTCGTCGACGAGACGAACTCCCTCCGTGCTACACACCCGCACATCGCCGCCGAAGTCAACGAGGCACTGAGCGGGGGGCGAACAGCTGACAATGTCGTCGCGGGTTCCGAGTGCAGGATGACCTTCACGTGCGCCCTCGGGCACGACTACGAGACGACACCGGCGAACCGGACCCGCGGCTCCCAGTGCCTGGTCTGCACCCACCAGGTGGTTCACCCCAGCACGTGCCTGGCAACCGTCGCGCCGGACGTCGCCGCCATGTGGCACGAGACGATGAACGGCGACCTCACCCCGTGGGATGTGTTCCCGGGGTCCTCCGAAAAGGCATGGTGGAAGTGCGTAAACGGATGCGACTATGACGGCGTCATCGCCAAGCGCGTCGAGGGCGTCGGCTGTCGTTACTGCTCGAACCGTGCCGTGAGCGAGAAGAACTGCATGCGGGTGACGAGGCCTGACCTCAGTGCCGAGTTCCACCCCTGGAAGAACGGTGAGCGCACTCCGGACAACGTGGTGGCGGGCACGTCCCACAAGCTGTGGTGGTTGTGCATCCCGCACGGTCACGACTGGGAGGTGTCTGGCGACAATCGTGTCCGACAGGGTACGGGTTGCCCGTACTGCAGCGGCAAGAAGATGTGGGTGGGGTTCAACGACATGGCGACAACCAGACCCGATATGGCCGCGGAGTTCTCTCGCTCCCGCAACGGTGATCTGACCCCACAGGACGTGGTGGCCGGAACCGGCAAGCGCATCTGGTGGGAATGCCAGACCTGCAGACACGAATGGCCATCGACCGGGGACTCGCGGGCGAACAGCAAGCGGGGGTGCAAGGAGTGCGCGCGACGGGAACGGTCTCGGGCGTGATGCCGAAGCCGCGTCTCCCGGGTGTCCGCGATCTCCCGAATCGCGTTCGCTGACCCGACCGTTCACTATTCGGGAGCACCGAGTGTTCTTCTCGCGATGCCGATGGAGCGGAGGGCCGCGTCCCTCGTGACGTGGCCCTCGCTGACTGCGAGAACTTCACCATTCCCTGCCCTCAACCGCCAGCGGTAGGCGCCGGCGCGGTCGTCGTACACCTCGAATCGACCCCGCGGACCGACGGGCGCATTCATCAGCTGCTCGGCGACACTCTTGTCGGTGATGTCGCTGACGACGGAGGCACGGATATGTGCCGCCTCGTCATCGGGTGAAGGCGCCAGCGAGGAGAGGACGCTCGCCGCGGTCGCACGATCCTCGTCGGTCGCCCATTCGGCCTTCGACAACTTCTCGATGAGGAGCAGCCCTGCCGCTGACTCACGTGCATCCGTGCTGAGCGCCTGCGCGAATGCCTGCTCGTACCTTCCTGCCCACTCTTGCCGCGCGGCATCTGCCTGTTGGGCGCGGCGAGTGATGAAGAAACTGACGACTGACCATGCGAGGCCGAGCGCCGCGATGGCCGCGGCGATGATGGCGGCGACGAGCGTGGCGGTGGTCTCATCCATGGGCTCGCGATAGCGCTGACTCGACCAAGCACCGCGCATGGAACATAGGGGCCGCCAACTGGCGTCTCGTCCTTCCGATCTCCCAAGGAGCGCGCGATGCCCGTCGCCAACCCCAACCCGTTCGCCCGCGGAGACATCCTCATGTCTACCTGGGGGCGGGATCAGGACATCGTCGACTTCTACCAGGTGATCCGAGCGACGCCGAGGACTGTCGTCGTGCGACGGATCGAGTCGCGGATCATCGAGATCGTCAGCCCTACTCGGGCCGTCATTGTCCCGACGCTCGACGTGTTCCGCAGCGAAGAGCAACGTCGCCGCATCGTCCATGACGGTGGGGACTCATACCTACGCTTGTCTGGCTGGGAACGGGCGCTGCTCTGGGACGGCGTTGCTCTGCTGTCGACTCGATACGCGTAGGGGACAAGCTGACCACTTAGAACAGATCAACAAGCTGATGAGCGACGTCGTCACTCCTCGTCAAGTGGGGAGATAGCGTTGCCCCACACCCAGCATCGAAAAGTCTGCCCCTCAGCCTTGAAGCCGATGCCCGCGGCGGTCGGCGTGGAACGAAGCAGGACCGCGTCCACTCGAATCGCTTCCGGGCCGAATCGTACCCAGGCCCGCACCTTCGTGTAGGGCCGCGGGTAGATGGTCACCGGCCGCTCTCGAAGATTCAACTCGCGGTCGGTCAGCGACTGTAGCGGCCCCGCCTCCGCCGCTTTGAGAATCGACCGGTGTTGCGCCTGCATGTCGTACAGCGGCGCGAGCCTCTTGCTGGAGCCCACGGCATCCTTCCTCCGGCCGAGCAGGTTCAGTGTAGGAGCGGGTTCCGACATGCATGGGACATTCCTCGCAGGGAGGGGTGTTCGCGTTGGTCAGCACTGCACGGGTTGCCCGACACTGGCCAGCGCCCACAGAGGGGTCTCTATTGACACGCGCGTGGAGTGCTCGAGAAACGGTCAGTGCCGCTCACAGTCCGACACAGATCCTCAACGGAGTCGCAGACTTGGTCTCCGTTGAGCTGATCAGTTGCACGCTTGCGTAGGCGTGAGTGTGCGCACGCGGTGCGGCCGCCTCAGGGTTTATCCGTAGGCTGACTATCAGAGCCGAATTATGGAGGTCCGATGCCGCGGAAGCGTCGCCACAATGTTGCAGTTCTCGTGGGCAATGGGCTGTCTATCGCCTTCAATGAGAAGTTGCTGCTGCCGAACATCACCAAGCAGGTGCGGAAACGAATCATGAATTCGGGAGACGGTGGACGAAAGATTGTCCGCGCGATGCGGGAGCTTGCGAACGTATCGCTGCCACCCGGCGAGACCAGCATCCTAGATTTCGAGCGACTGGTCGGTGCATTCGGCGCTGAGGGACGCAGTCTCACCCATCTTCAATCGTTGGCGCGGTACTCCTATCCAGATGACCGCGAGCTCGGTAGATCGATTGAGGCAGTGATCGACTTTGCGCAGAAGCTTCGCGATCTGGGGACTGGTCACGTCCTCGAAGTGGTCTACCGAGAAAGTCGGAGTAGCTTCATGAAATCTGAACCGCTCGAGAAGCTTGTGCAAGCCGTGTACGCGGCATTCCCTGGGCGGGTTACGTTCGGCAACCTGAACTACGACACCCTTCTCCTCGCAGCCCTGATGAACGTGAGGACTCGGCGTTTCGCCGATCTCGCGTGGGGAAAGCCTAGTATGCGCATCAAACTGGGGGACGACCGGATCGACGCAATGCCTCTCCGCGAGAGCGCCGAGGACTTTCCAGATGCGGCGGATTTTCCCGTGCAGCTGCTTCATCTGCACGGCTCCCTGACGTACTGGGGGACGGCAGACGGAGAGCAGTTTGGGAAGCTCGACCGAACCGAAGTGATGGCCGAGCAGCTGTTCAAAAAGCTGCGGCGGGGGAGGACCGATCTCCGCCCTCTCGTCGTGCTGAATCGAGAACGGCAGAAGATCGACGACGTGCTTGCTCACCCCTTCAAGCTCGCATACGAGATGTTCAACCAGGGGCTTGAGGACTCAGATCACTGGCTCATCATCGGTTATAGCTTCCGGGATGTGGCGGTCAACGACCTGTTGCGTCGCGAGTTCATCAGTCGAGCGATCAAACCGAAGGTCCTCGTCGTGACTCGCGGTGCCTCGCCGTCCCGAGAGGAGATCGAAGCCGCTTTGGGGTGGGGTGCGGAGGACCCGTCCTCGCGTTCGTGGTTGCGTCGTAACGAGAGCGGGGCGTTTGGAATGCAAGATCACAAGACGTGGGAGTGGTTCAGCAAGTAGAGCGGCGGTCCAGCGAGTACGAGCGTATGAAAGGAGGTGGCGAGTATCGCTGCTAAGTCGTTGCGCGTGAGCTCGGCTGGGCTCGCCGTGCTCGCGACTCTGGCGATGGCGGGCTGTGTCCCCGATGCTGGCGACGACGAGGCTCGGGCTTACGTCGATGAGGTGATCCCATTGCTCGGTCAGGGCATCAATGCAGACGGTCCGCGGTGGGAGCAGCAGCGCGAAGCGGCGCTCGAGGAGCTTTACCAGCAGCCAACTATCGAGGACACATACGTGCAGCTCAACACACTCGCAGTCCAAGCGGGCGGCAAGCACTCAAGTTTCATCACTCCCGACCAAGCTCGCGAGTGGAAGACGACCGGCGAGTCTGTGCAGCTTCCTGAGGTGACGTCCGACGGTCGTGTCGGGACGGTGACACTCCCCGCTTTCAACAGCAGCGACCTGGAGTTGCAGCAGGAGTATGTAGACGCGGCTCTCGACGGCCTGCAGGCGGGACATCGGAATGCGTCATGCGGGTGGGTGATCGACCTGCGAGACAACGCCGGTGGGAACATGTTCCCCATGCTGGCGGCGGTGGCACCGCTCCTCGATGACGGCACCGTCTTGACGCTCGAGTCGGAGAGCGCGCACTCTCACGTGGACGTGGCGAACGGTCGCCTCCTTGACTCTCCGTTGGCGTACAAGGGCATAGCGGGTTCGTTCTTGACGCACCCGTAGCCCTGCTGACCAGCTCTGCGACATCGAGCGCCGCGGAGGCAGTCGTCATCGCCTTCACCGGACAGGACAGCGTCCGAAGCTTCGGCAGCCGCACGGCCGGTTACACCACGGGGAACGAGGTATTCGAATTGAGCGACGGGGCACTCCTAGTCCTCACGACGAGCTTCATGGTCGACCGCGACGAGATCGTCTATGACGGCCCTATCGACCCGGACGTCACCGTCAACCCGCGCGGCGGACGCGATCCCCGCCTAGCTGCGCAGGCATGGCTGGCGGACCAGTGCGAAGCTGGCTGACGTTTCGGGCGCTGCCGACAGCCCGCCGCTGACGATCTGAGCGCGACGGCAGAACGACGCTCGGTGGTGCGGCAGGAGTGAGGTCCTGCGTACTGGTGACGCGCATAGAGCACGCGTGTCGAAAAACCCCAGACCTGACGATGTCGTGCACGCACGCGACACGCCTGACGAAACGTCCCCGGTAACCGCTATCGTGGATGGACTGCCAACGGCGGTCGGCGATGAGACGCGGAATATCCTGCACGCCCATGTCTCCGCCAGCCGCTCGCATGAACGAGCAGCTATCATTCGAAGTGAGTCGATTGAAGGTGATGTAATGACGAGACTTCTTCCGCCCCGTCTCCAACTGAACCACACGAACGACAACAGCTGGCATTCGGACGTCCGGAACCTGCTGGACTTCCTCCCTGTCCTGTACCCGGGCGGGGAGCAGTGGCTTGACGCGCGACTCCGGCTCATTGACGAAGGTGGAGCTGTCGCCCACCTCGTACGTGACAGCGCGGGCGCTCTCATTGGAGTATTGCTTGGCATCGCGAAGGAGTCTCGCCGATTCAAGGTGTCGACGCTGTACGTCGCTCCCGGGCACCGAGGTACAGGCATTGGTCGGACCCTGATTGATTCTGCTCTCCTGCACGCGCGCCAGGCTGAGTGCGAGGAAATTTACATCACCGGTGCGACGACGGTGCGGGACGAGCTGTCCCCGTTGCTGTCATCGCGAGGGTTTGTGCGCGTCGCCACCGAGAAAGACCGGTATGGCGTGGGACGTGACGAGGACGTCTATAGTCGCGCGGTCTGACCCGCGAGCAGTGCGGAGCGGCGGTGCGCAGCGATGAGTCGGACACACGGGTCGTCGCTCTCATGAGGCCGTGAGGCGGCTACTCGGCTGCCGATAGGTGCTTAGCGGCCCGAACGGGGACGGCAGTAGGCGCATCGGAGCGGCTCTGCGACGATGGCGCGAAAGCGATGGCGCGACCCCTTTTCTGACTGTGAGAAGGAGCACCGGACCTGCGCGTCAGTCGCGAGGTCCGACGTCGCGAAGGAGATGGAACAACCACTGCTCGAACCCGTGGAACCGCTTCTTGACCCAGCGGCCGATGGATTTTGACCAACCAACGAGTTTGAGGATGGCGGTGATTCCTGCGATGACGATGGCTATCGAAATGATGGCGATGCCGTTTGGTGCGATGAAGCCGGCGATTGCCGCCCATGTCTCGTTCCACCACTGGACGATCTCGGCCCGCACAGGCACACCGAAGAGTCCCCAGACGACGAACGCGAGAATGGGAGACGCGATGAGAGCAGTGCGAATCGCCGAAGGTCTCGCCGTGACACGGAACTGGGCGAAGGCACGCATGGGATTCTGCGTCGTGATGGGCTTGTCTGGCCGGGGCTCCTCCTTCCAGTAGTAGACGACGAGGCGAGACCTGCGCGATAGTTCCGGCGACCGCTCGAGGTAGTCAGACCAGACGTTCCCCTCGAGCAGCCGGATGTATTCCGGTTCCGGGTGCAGCGTCGCTGCATGGAGCCAGATCGGTGCCATCACGAACGCGGCCACCGAACGGATGGGCCGGATGCGGTCGATAAGCTGAGAGCCGCCGACAACCTTCTGAGAACTGCGGATATCGGAGATGCGGAAGTCGAAGATCGCTCCGTTCCTCACGAGGCGTGACTTCGTCCACTGCCACGTTCGGCCGGTGCCGCTGATAGGGAAGCGGACGCGGACGTACGCAGACTGCCCTTTCTGGATCTCCTTCGTCAGCGGGATGTCCCACAACGAGAAGCCGCGCTGAGTGAACGCGTCGACCTTCGTCGCCATCTGGGTCATCGCTTCCAGCGCGGTGAACGTGGTACTTCCGTAGGTCACCCTGTCTCCGACGAAGCTGACCTCGCGGTCGAAGATCAGTCCCGCCAGCTTCCTGTCGAGGACTTTCGAATGAAGACTTGACGGTGCGAGGGTGTCAAACGGGAGAGCAAGAGTGACCTGACCGACATTCTTCTTCTTCGCCTCGATGAGGAGTCCGACGTCGAGGACGAACATCCGCCGGTGGATTCCCAGCGCCGCGAGAGACCACAGGTTGAGGTGCACACGCCTGACCTCAAAACCGGTCCGGTCGGCGGCCTTTGCGGCGTCGAGAACAGAGAAAAACGACATCAGATCACCCCTCCCAGCGGGTCGGTCAACGTTACCGCTGTTGTGCGCGGACGCTTGTCTTCGTCCTCCTCGATGCACAGCGCGTTGATGGATCTGACCGTGCGGCTGAGGCGCCCGAGGTCACCGAGGGAGAGGAGGTAGGTCTCGCCCACTCCGTGGGAGTACCCGGCGCCTCCGTAGCTGACGGGAGGGAGCATCTGCACGCGCACATCGGAATGTGCTTCGGCGAACAGTGCGACGGCGATGGACTGCATCTTCGAGCCGAAAGGCAATACTGTGAGGCGGCTCCGTGGCTCCGTGGCAGCGTAGGCAGCCTCCAAGTGCCGGAGCGTCTCCTGATAGTGCAACGTCGAAGCCTTCTGCGACGGGCGATGGCCGTTGATCCGGTTCATCACGCCGTAGCGCCACTCGTCGCGGGCGCGCGGCGGGTGCCCACTGATGAACTTGACGTCGGGGTGGTTCTTATCGATGTTGAACGACGTGTCGATCTTGTCCAGTGACGCGGCAACTCTGTCGGCGTTGAATCCGCAGATGACAACTGCACTCTCGGAGACGGGCTCCAGACGCACGTCGCCGGGAGCGATGACGTGCGCGTTCTCATCGGCATCGAAGTCGAGGCCGAGCGTTGTCCCCTCGGTGGCTTCGCCATCGTCGAGCCTCTTAATGAGTGCCTCCGCTTCCTCGTGCGACGGCTTGTAGTCGAGCGCGGATGCGTAGGCGATGTCCACATCGACCGCATGACTTCGCGCATGCCCGAAGAGTGCCCGCATGACGCGGAGAAGATAAGTCCCGCTACTCGCGCTCACATCGAAGAGAATGCGGGCGTTTGAGGGAAGAAGGGTCTGCAGTCGACTGTCGAAATCGGCTTCCGTGCCCCGGTCGTTGATGATGTGTACCGCGTTCGCGGAGTCGGTCACCAGAGTCACGAGCTCGTCTCGCTTGCGCGCGTTGTCCTCGGTGTTGCTGTCGTAGTCGAGGATGATGGCGGTCGCGATGGACGCGCTGCTCATGCGGACGCGCTCAGTGATGTGCGTGGCGCGGTCTTCAAACCCTGCGGCGCAGATGAGCACGTCGTAATCGCGAAGATCAGCTTCGAGTTCCTGGACGTCGGGTAGTGTCTCGGCCACGCGGTCGTAGGAGACGGCTGTGATTCTCATTGTTGTTCCCCCCAGATGTCGAGCTGTTCGGCGGGTTCGTCATGCGTGCGCCGCCGCTTGCGCCAGTCGTCGAGAAAGTCGTGGGGCCGGTCGAGAAAATCACCGAACTCAGAGGCGGTCGCCTTCACCGCTTCGTCCTTACCGAGCCCTGCGAGGAATGCCGGAAGGAAGATGCGCCGCAAGTGCCACCGTGTCGTCGTCACCATGTCATGCCGGCTACGGCCGGGCTGGATGGCGATGTACACGGCCCTGCGGAGAAGCTCTTTCCGCAGCCGCTGCTGCTCCGCGGTCAACGTTTGAAGTGCCGCGCTGTCGCCGTCGACCTCGATGCGCGGGATCTGCACAGCCTTGCCTCCGCTCTGTTTCGCGGTGTCGACGAGCACTTGGCGGGCGAAGTGCCCGAAGGCCTCGCTGTGCGTGTGCAACTGCTTCCCAAGCGGCCGATGATGCATCAATGACTGCAGCATCTCCCGGCTCACTCCGATGATGGCCTTATGCTGTTGCTTCGTCGGTACCTGAGCTTTCGACGAGCTTGTGCTGCCGGCGAGGACATGCCTGAAGACATACAGTAGCGTCGCCACATCGCCGGAACAGAGGTTGGCGATGGTGCCCATTCCGTAGTACGTCCCATCGTTGCTCTGCGCGGGATCAGCGAGCTTGTCCGCGATGGCCCTCATCGACGGCGAGCCACCGATGAGCTCGTCGGGGGTACCGGACCATTCCGCGGCTCTAAGTCTGTTGGCGAGCAACTGAGTTGCGAACTCGAGGTTGCGTTCTGACGTGGCGGAGACGAATTCGGATCCCGCGTCGACCTCGATTCGTTCGCGCGTGAGGTCGATGGTGAGTTCACCGCCTTGGTAGTCGTCAACGATGCCGTGCTTCTCGCTGCTGACCTTGAACATGTGGCTGGAGCGTCGCTCCCACACGATAGGGATCAAGGCTCTCTGAACATGCTCCGACAACCTGTGGAGGCTGAAATCGTCGAGAAGGAACGCGATGCGGTGCTTGTCGAAGAAGGGAGCTGTTCGCACGAGTGTCGAAGTCAAGTCTCCTAAGAAGGAGATGGAGGTGAGGGGCGTTTCGGGGGCTGCGTGCGTGTGGAGGCGCTTCTGCGACTCGAAGATGGCTCGTTCGAGGCTGCTGGCGGATGAACGCAGCGGCATGTTCTCGAACGATGCTCCATCCGGCTCGTGGATGTGCGCGGCGAAGAACGCAGCGATGGACGCAGCCGCCGAGTCACCCAACCCGAAGACCGTTTCGGCGTCGTCGCGGGCAGCGATAGCCATCAGCGTCGCCACGAGTTCGCGTGCATGAATCAGGTTGAAGTAGTGGATGACCTCATGGCGCATCTCTTCAAGGTCGGACTGCGTTTGAATCTCCGCGAAACGATTCTGGAAGTCCGCGGTGCATGAGACGTAGATTCCGGCGACGTTGAGGAGGTCCAGAGGTACCTCCTTGCCCCGTTGCTCGGCGTGAGCGCGTAGGCTCATCCATCGCAGCACCATACTTTTCCCGCAGCCGCGCGGTCCGGTGAGAAGAACGGCGTCGCCAGAGGTGACCTGTTCGAGCCACGAGGTTTGAGCGAAGAGGTCGAGAAGAAGGCTGTCGCTGCTGATTTGTTCCGCGCTGATGAACTCGAAGGGGTTGGTCAGCGCTCGTGTACGTCGTGGGCCGCCGAAACGTACCCGTTCGAACGCCTCGTCGATGGCATCGCGCAGTTCTTTGCCCGTCCGTATCCCGCGGTTCGCATCCTCCTCGATGAGCATCGGCATGATCTCCCGAAGCTCGCCGAGGAACTCCCGGTCGCTGGCCGTCAGATCTCGTCGCGCGTGCATCACGTTGTGCATGTGGGCGAGGTGGTGCGCGACGTGGTTGTAGTCGGTCCACGGCTTGCGCGTGTTCTCGATGAGTTTCAGGCTCCCCGTGTCAACGATGACGAGTTGCAGCGTGTTCGCGGCGGGCGAGTAGTTCACCTCGCCGGGCAGCGAATCGCGGACCAGGATGTTGCGCCAGTGCAGGTCGTCGTGTGCCAGGCCCTTGGCGGCCAGCGCGTCGAGTGCGCTGGACAGGTGGCGCACGAGCCCCACGACGGTGTTCATGTCAATACGGTCGGAATGAAGCTGGACGAAGTCTTCGAGGGTGAGTGCGTCCGCCACCCACTCTTCGACGATGACCTGGAATCGCTTGCCGGTGGCCTCGTGCGTCCATATGTCGACGTCTTCCGCGCGGGTGAACAGCGGGGAGGGCAGCGCTTGTCGAAGATCGAACTCGCGCCGGGGATCAGATTCGTCGGTGAACTCGATGGGAGTGAACTTCGCCGCTCGCTCGCGCCCGTAACGGTCCTTCACCCGCCATACGAAGCCTGTGTCGCCGCGCGCAACGAATTCCTCAGCGGTGTATGTGTGTCCCGCCTCGAAGGTCTTATCTTCGAAGGCATCGGTCGAAGTCATCAGCGCGATAGTTTCCGCGTCAAGCCGCGGTCCCCCATGACCGGACATACTGCCCCTCTCGTAAGCGGGGTGATGTCGTCCCCAGTCCAATGCACATTATGCCGGTAGAGGTACGTGTCAGCGGGTAAGTGCGCCGAAACTGTGACGGACCTGTTCTGTTCAGACAGTATCGACGAACGGGAGGAATCGTTGTGCAGAAGCGGCGACGACGCTGCTTCACGCAGCCGCGGACAGACGACGGAGTGCTTGCTCGAGTTCAGAGCTCAGGTAGCGGTAGCTCTGCGGAGCGTGCACCCCCAAGCCCTTTCGCAGGTCGTCGAGCGCCACCGGCCGCTCCCATCGTTCAGCGATCTGCAGTTCGATGACGGCAGCGGAGTCCCTGCCCGCGAGGTACTCGTGGAAGTACTTTTCCGAGATGTCGAGCTGCTTGCCGAATGTCGGCCAGAGCCATTGCGGGGTCCCTGTGTGCACTCGATGGATCTTGAGCACGCCGATCACGGCCCGCAGGGGACTGCTGGCGTACAGATAAACGACCGTGCCAGGGGGGAGCGTCGGGAAGCGACGACGAACCTCCGCAGTCTTCTTTCCGGAGAGCAGACGACGGGCGAACTGTGGCTTTACGGATAGTAGTACTGCGGTCATGCGCCGTTGCTCCATGGAGTGTGGTGACAGTTCTCTGCGAGCTGTCCCGGTGATGGCTGTCGCACGCGGCTTCCACCACGTTGCATGTTCGAGGCGGGATGGCCGCGCCCCCAAGTGTCTCAGCTTCGCTCACCTCGCGTCCGCACAACGGGTGACTTACACCGAATACTCGGTCCACAGCTCCTGTGCCTGCACGAATCGCCGGACGGTTCCATTCAGCCCGTCGAGCCACAGTTCGTCGATATCGGTCGGTAGGCTGAAGGTGCCATCCGAGAGTTCCCATATGGTCGCCGTACCGATGTGAGCGTTGCCGCCGGTTGGGGTGGTGAGGATGTAGAGGTACTTGTAGCGCCCGCCGGTGCTGTGCGCACCCGTCACCAGCTTCTTGCGCTTTCCTCGCATCGCCTCGCCGTCCAGAAAGCGGGAGAGTTCCGCGGACGCGCTCATCGAGGTTGGTGGCACCCTCGAGTCCCACCCGCGAATCTCGACGCCCGCGGGCTGAGTGTCGTCGCGCCACGCAAAGACCCAGTTGGCGCTGGCGAGATTGCCGTATGCACCGTCCGGCTCTCGCTGTTCTAGCTCCTTAGCGACCGCCGCCGCGAGTGTGCGTCTTTGGCGGGCTGCCGGTACCTCCCAACCCGGATGAAGGTGAAGCACCCAGTGATCCGCGCCCCTGTAGCGAGAGACAATTTCTGCCGCGAAGCGATCACTGTTGTGCATATCTCGTCGCAGGATCCGGTCGAAGGTAGAGGAGACTTCGACGGCCGCGAGCGTTCCACCTGGCAACGTCAGAAGAATGTCCACGGCGTTGTGACGCCCATCCCTGTCCCACAGTTCAGGGGCCCCGCCCGTCAAACGGCAGAGTACCTGCGCTGCGCGATGCTCGTCCGGGTCGCCTGCGAACTCTCGGTGGAGCCGATCCCAGGCGGTGAAATCCGCCGGCGAGAGTGCGTCGGTGCCTTCGATGAAAGCTGTGGCCATGGTCCTGTCGCGAGGATTCTCAGCTGGTTTCGTCGGCTGGCCACTGGAGTGCCACCGCGTAGCTCCACCAGTCTTGGTGGTCTCGCGCTTCCACGGTGACGGTGAACTCATCGCCGGCGGCGAGGTCGCCTGAGATGGGGGCCGTGCGATGCTCATCGGCGAGCATCGCCCCAATGGCGAATGGACCGCCCCACGCGGTTTTACCGATCTGAACCTCGACGACATTGGGCTCGTCAGGGGTGGCGAAAGGCGGGTAGAGCGTCACCTTCTGAAGCAGTGCGTAGTCGTTAGCCGCCCTGAGCTCGGGGCCGGTCTCGCCGCGTACAATCTCGAGGGTGACGGGATGCACGGGGCGTGGCCGGATGCCGTCGAGGGCTGTCGGTAGAGCGTCCTTCGCCCCTTGGAAGATCACATCCAGGCGGGGAGGCGCACTTTCGGCGCGGACACGCTCAGGCCGGAGGGCATCGATCAGGACCCGTCGGAAGCCATCCACTTCCTGTCGCGATGGCCAACCCGGGTCAATGACCGATATGGTCCGAGTCGGATCTGCGTTCACCCAGGTGCGGACAAGCGCGTTGACGTGTACATCGGTGAACGAGTAGCCCACGACCGCCAGATGTGTCGCCCGTGACAAGGCGCGTTCGAAGCTCGCGATGAGCGCGAGTGTCGGTCCTTCGCCGTTGAGCTTCTCACGGTCGCCGATGATGATGGCGGGGCGATCTACGGGTCCATGCGGCGACACCCGCACGGATGGACCCGCAACGAATGGGAAAGGCGAGTCCGCGTCGTGGGCCTCTGACCACTCATCAAGCTGGGTTTCCGCGGATACATACTGCCAGTCGAGAGATCCGTGCAGCTTGAAGAGATTCATGTGACCAGCCTCAGACTCGAACGTCATCTGCGTGCCTGGGACCCATTGGTCGATACGGCGATGCACGGGAGCTGACAACTCCGCCGCGGCCGCTTCGAGGGTGAGATCGTAGTTCAGTGTTGCGATGTCTACGCCGTCTTGGTGATGTGCAAGGTCGATCAGCGGTCGGAGATAGCCGACGTCCCCGTGCGCCGCAAGGATGCTCGAGACAGTTTTGAGAAGGTGCTCTTCCAGTTGGTCGAAGATGTGGTCGTGACGATCTGACGCGATCTGCCGGATCGCGAGCGCCAATCGTTCGGGGTCGATTCCTGCGCCCTCCGAGTACTGGGCGTCGTAGAGCGCGCGACGCAGATCGGGAACGCCGGCGGATGCTGTTGCACTGAAGATGCCGGGCGCAGACTTCCACGACGCGACGAAAGGATCCGCTTCGTGCTCGTCGCGGTTCTTGAGGAGCCGGACCGCCGAGATCAACCGCTCGGTGTTCACCGCCTCAAGCGGGCTGTCGCCGTGTCGACCCCGATGGGCGACCATCTCGCTGTACACGAAGTTCAGAGCTTCGCGCACTCCGGGCGGGAGTCTGGAGTCTCGCGCGTTGAAACGCCTGACGACTTCTTGTGCGAGGCCAAAGGTGGTCTTCAACCCCGCATCGAAGGAAGCCCCGGCCCCCAGCAGCACTGCAGTTCTCATCCGTCGATTCTCGCAGTATGCGCGGATGTACCGAACCGTCTGTGAGGGAGTGAAGGCTGCTGTTCATCGCGGTGACCCCGATCCGGCTGATCGGCAGCTGTACGTGCACATATTGAGCGCTGGTACGTCGCACAGTCCGCACAGCAGGTGAGTGAAGCTATCGCCCACGGAGCTCGCGTGGCGATGCACGTCAACGCCGAACTCACCATCCGCGACGCGAACGCCGAGGTACTGAGCCGCCAGCTTCGACATGATTGACGTTGGGCTTCAAGTTATAGGGGTCAGATTCCTCCTGGCATAGGCGAGCATCGGAACGGACGGACAACGTAGCAGGAATGGCTTGTCGCTGTCCCAGTGCGCCTAGCCTGTGCGTCGAGTGCACGCATGGCGTCTCCTGTCAGTCTGTGAGCCGGTTGTGATTCGCTGTCTCTGAGTACCCTGCGGCAGGTGCCACGGGGTCCCACGAAGCCCGTATGCGCGCCGCCGTCACGAAACGGTTTCACGCCGGCATTCGTGGTCGATGACGAAAATGCCAACTGTCGGCCAAGGTGACCTTGGCTGGAGTTTCCCCAGTGTTTTCGAGGGATCGGGGGCCGGTGGCAAGGTTGCCAAGTAGTAGGTAGTTCATATGAGAGATCAAAAGTAAGTAAGTAGTAAAGGGGGCCCTACTCACCTCTAAATCCTCTACAGGGCTACACCCTGCACTTGGTCACCTTGGCAGATGGAGCACCAGACCTACTCTCGACTGGCCAAACGAGCCGTTCTGGCTTGGCAGCGAGCTTGGTGCGACCGTGACATCGAGATTTTCTGGAGAATCTGGCCGAGATCACCCCGGAGTCGCCGCAGGGTAGACGGTGAGAGAGCGTCGCGGAGAACACGTCCCCGGTCGATGCAAGCCATCGAGTTACCGCGACCGTAGCCAGGAGGAGGAGGAGGAGTCCCCGCGCCGGGGTCAGTGTTCAACCCCCACATTCCTCGATGATCCGGGCGCGCGGAAGTAGCGGAGTCCGCTCGGGCATCGTCCGGGAGTAACTCGCACGACGGTCATGTTCGAATAGCCGGCGTCGAGGCGCGGAGGTGCCGAGAACTAGAGTGAACACTGGATCTCGGTAGCCGCAGGACGCGTGACGAGGACGTTGCAGGCATGGTTGTCGCGAGCAACCGTGCCGACCGCGCATGTATGGGCTGTGAACCGTACGATAAACGCAAGCAGGGACACCCCGAGAGGAAAGGGAAGCGTGCAGACCAACGCGCTACGCGCATCCCCGGACATTCGCGTCGTGCCGGGCGCGAACGCCTCGGTCGAATCGGAACTCCGTGAGCGCATCCTCTCTAGCCTTGCTGGACAAGGCTTCAAGCTCCTCGACGACAAGGGTCTCCTCGCACCAGTCGGAGATAAGGCCAGCGTCCGTTCTCTGCATGACCTGGCTGTCGCAACGCAACGGGAGCGAGCACGAGGTGCATTGGAGAGGCATGAGCCGACGTTCATCCGGCGCCTCGCCCACGGAGGTGCCATCGACCCAGCGAAGGTGTCTCCACGCCTGGTTGTCCTCCCGCCGGGCAGAGGCCGTGATGCGCTGCTGTGGCGATGGCTATCGCTGCACTGGTCTATTCCTGTCTCCGGCGGGTACGGGCGTCGGATACGTGCACTGATCCTCGATGAAGGTCATGACGACGCGGTGATGGGGCTCATCGGACTGGCAGATCCGGTCTACTCCCTCGGCGTCCGCGACCGTGCTATCGGGTGGTCAGCCGAGCAACGCAAGAGCCGGCTGACATCCGTCATGGATGCCTTCGTCCTTGGCGCAATCCCGCCATACAATGCCCTGCTCGGTGGCAAGCTCGCTGCTCTTCTTCTCCGCAGCGATGAACTGCGTGCGGTGTTCGATGAGAGGTACGGCAACAGGGAGACTCTCATCTCTCGGCGTGATCCGGAGGCTTCTCTCGCGTTGGTGACGACGGCTTCAGCACTCGGGAGAAGTTCCGTGTACAACAGGGTGCGGGACTCCGACGGTTCCTTGGCGCTCCGCACCGTGGGGTTCACGCAAGGGACAGGAGATTTCCACTTCTCAGGCGAGGTCTACGACCTGCTGGCTGAGGCAGCTCGTCGCGAGATGGGGGAGGGCGACGTAACCCACCGCCATGCAAACTGGGGGACCGGATTCCGCAATCGACGGGAGGTCATCCAACGCGGGCTCTCCGCAGTTGGCTTGAGCTCATCCCGGTTCCGGATGCATGGTGTCCAGCGGGAGGTCTTCCTCGCGCCCCTCGCGCGCAACAGCCTGGAATGGTTGAGGGGAGAAGAACCGCACTTGGAGTGGGTGTCGTCTCCTGTCGACGATCTCGCTGCCTGGTGGAAGCGCAAGTGGATGCTTCCGCGTGCAGACAGGGTGAGCGTGTGGCGCGACTTCACTCCCGATTCGTGGAGGCTATGGACGACGTAGCGCACCACCACCGGGGGAGCCGCATTCGGTCAGTCGGTCGCGGGTGGGATCCGAAAGCGAGGCACATCACCAAAACCGGCGTCTATGAGTTTCGACAGACTCGCGGACTCCTTCGGCCGGTAGACAGCGCGGCCGCTCGCGGCATAACCCTCGTCGAGCTGCCACAGTTGGAACAGCCCGTCCGCTCGCTCTTCCACGATGAACGGATGGTAGTGCGCACCATCGAAGGGTATGCACTTCTCGCCGTACTCGTAGTCGCCTGCATCGCTGTATCCGATGAGCAGAGCGCGCTGCTGGATCCCCGTCATGCCGGACAGCGTAGGCGTTGCCTTCCTGTCGGGCGCGGAAGGTTCCCCGAATGTTATGCCGGTTCAGCAGTCGCTGTCGGCTCTCGAGGGTTGAAAAACGTCAGCGCTTGGACTTGCTCGCGATGTATGCCGCACGAACTTCGGTCGGCACGCGTCCGTAGTCGCTGACCGTGATCCCTTGAGCACGCGCCCATTCACGGATCTCCGCCAGTTCAGTGGTCGACTTTCGGCGTCGCGGAACCCCGGATGAGGAGCGCGCACTCTGCGAGGAGCGGGCCACCCCCACGAACGGGGCGACAGCCTCCTTCAGCTTCTCCAAGTTCTCGGCGCTGAGGTCGAGTTCGTACTCACGCCCCTCCAGCGCAAACTGCACAGTACCCCCAGCACCGTCCGTGATAGGTGTGCCATCGAGATCGTCCAACAGTTCGACCGTCACTCGCTTAGACATTTCGCTCCTCGTCAGGGTCCGGGGAGAGCGCGGGTTCGGGTCCCGCGCTCACGATCCAGGATAAGCAAACAATTCCCCATTCCGGTGAGTATTTCGACTGAATACAAAAGCAATGTGCCCGACTTGAATTTTCAAGAAATCAATCTGTTCGGGACGGACTTCCCTCTGCGGCGGGCTCTGTTCGCGACGAGCGAGGCTCGAAGCGCTCGGCGCCCGGTGCCACCGAACCATGCACTCTCGCAGAGTCTCCCGCGTCGAGCAGAGGGACGGTGAAGCCGAGTTCAAGCCGTTCACTATGTCCGCACCCATACCTGGAACTGTCGCGCTCCGCGTGTGCGCCGTTAGACTGAGCGCGCATCGACGATTACGTGTCGGCCGAGGGGAGCGACGTCATGTGCCCAAGCAGGATGCCGCGCCTCCAGCAACAGCGGTCGATTGACACGCGAGAAGCGATCTTGACAGGTGCAGCCCGCGTGTTCGCGCGTGTCACCTATGCCGAAGCTCGCTACCGCGATGTGGCGGATGAGTCTGGCGCTAGCGAAGGCGCTCTTTACTTCCATTTCCGCAGCAAAGCCGACCTTGCAAGAGCTGTCCTCGACGAACAGCAAGCGCGAATGACTGCCGTCCTGGTGCGCACCGAAGAAGAGGCAGGATCTGGGCTACAGATCCTGCTGAGCCTGATGACCAATCTCGGAGATCTCATCTCTCGTGACGAGATCGTACAAGCGGGAATCCACCTCGCCGGACAACCATCGTCGGAGGTGAACCCCGAAGCTAGTGAGCCCTACATGGAATGGGTGCGAATCGCGCGGTCGCTCATATCGCGCGGCATCGGAGACGGCTCGATCCGCGGTGACGCCGATGTCGACCTCTACGCTGAACTCTTCAACACCGTGTTCGTCGGCTCGCAAGTCCTCGCCGGGCTCGAGGACCGCTGGGCTTCGCTACCTCGAAGAGTTGAGCGCCTCATTCCCACCCTCAGAGCGGTCCTGTCCGCATGAGCGCCTGACCGGCGATGGTCGCTGGATCAACAGAGTTACTCCCACCCCCGGGTTCCGACCCTGCGCCTGGCAGGGAGGGTTCGAACGTCGAGGGTATTTCCCCCGACGAGGTGCACAAGAGAAGACCGGAGAACGTCTGGTTGCAGGACGCGGTTCACGAGTCGCCGCGTTCGATGCGCTCGCGTTTCGAGGTGCCCCCTCGTGGGGTGAGGCTCCGATTCGTCGACCTCATTGAGGTGCAGCGTCAGATCGGCATTCTGCAAGCCCACCGGCAACTGGGAGTACCCCGCAACACTGTATTCGTGCTCGACCGCATTGCGTTGAAGTTCGTGACACGAGCGACCGTCGCAGACGAGCCACGGAACGCGGGCACTGTCCGAGCACACATCGTCGCGACGGGCGCCCGAGGTCGGCCTAGATCTCTTTCGCAGCACTTTTCCATCGAAGTGCCCTCCGGTCTTTTGGCCGTGGGGACTGCGCGAGCGTCGCTGATCCCTCAGGGGGTCTACGACCGCGTGCGTCGATTGCCGCCCGAATCGGTGCCGTCAGAGAAGCGACCGACGACGTCCGACTCCAGGTATGCAGGTGCCCTCGTGGTCGACGGTCGTGACCCGCTGATCTCGGATCATCCGTCGGACCACCTCACGGCGATGCAGGTGCTCGCCGATGTTGAGAGAGTGGCTGTCGAGAACTTCCCGTCGGCGGGTGTTCGGGAGCTCAAGCTCGCGTTCTACCGGTACACCGATGTGGAGCCGGCTCCGTTGTTGCGGCTCAACGTCGCGCAGAGCGGGAGATTTCAGGCTGAGGTCACGCAGCGTGGCGCACGCTCCGCGAAAGTCACGGGCGTACTTGATCTACGAGAGGGCAAGCATTGACCGAGAGACTGGCAGTGGTCACGGGAGCCTCAGGGGGCATCGGCGCGGAGATCGCGAGAACGCTGAGCGCAGATGGTTTCTATGTGGTCGGACAGTTCCGGAGCGGCAGGGGGCAGGCTTCGCAACTCGAAACTGTTCTCGCGGCTTCCCCCGCGGGTGGCGAGGTCGTCGAAGCGGACCTGGCGACCTCTGCGGGGCTTGAGGCGCTCATCGACGCAGTTCGCTCTCGAGCCTCTCAGTCGGGGCTTCAGGTGGCAATTCTCGTCAACAACGCCGCCCGGATGCTCGGACCGTCGTTCGTTGATGCGACGCCGGACGAGTTCGACGAGTTCGTAACGATCAACACGAAAGCGCCGTTCTTCCTCGCCCAGTCCTTGTCCCGCGACATGGCCGCGGGCAGCAGCATCGTCAACATCTCGTCGGCGAGCGCGCACATCGCCAGCGCAAGCGACATCGTGTACGCGATGACGAAGTCTGCTCTCGAATCCCTCACTCGGAACATGGCAGAGGCGCTGGCGCCAGCAGGGATCCGCGTCAATGCGGTCATGCCGGGATTCACCGATAACGGGCACCCGGCTTTCTCAAACGAGACCGCCGTCGCCTACATGAGCTCCTTGTCGATGCTGGGCGGTGTCGCCACGCCCTCAGCGATAGCGGACGCGGTGAGCTTCCTCGTCTCTGAACGCGCCAATCGCACGACCGGGGCAGTGCTAGACGTGAGTGGCGGCATGAGCCTGCACCCGCGCCCGCATCGGCACGGGTCCGTCCGCGACCTTCTCTAACCGAGGAGCATGAATCGCTCCGCGCTGTGGGCTTGGGCGAGAACTTCACCATGATCTGCGCGAGACGATTCGTCACACTACCGCGACTCTATGGCGATAGAGCACTATCTCTGTGTTGTACGCTTCTCGTCGCGCACCCGGGCTATGCCGCGTAGCTGAAGCGCGGACAGCTGTCGATAGATTGAGCATCCTACAAGAAGGAGAAGAACTTGGCCGAAGCATTGCCTGGAAAATCATCCCCCAACATCCCCGTCGCGCTCACGAAAGTCGCTCTCCGCCTTATCGGCGCATCGGATCTCGCGGACGCAATCGGCGACCTCACAGGACTTGGCCGCAAGAGCATCGACACGCTGGTGCGAACGGCGAAGAGCCAGATCTCCGACCACGCCTCCGCAGAGTTCGTTGCCGTTGGCCAGGCGGACCGCGAGTGGGCGGAAAGCATGCTTTCGCGCACCTACGTGCGTCTGGCCACAGATCCCGCGCGGCCCGTCATGAGTGAAGGCCTCATCGGGGCCGAAGCGGTGGCGCGTCTGGCGGACGCAATGATCGTTGCCGACGACCGGCGCGTTCTGAATTCGTCTTCGGATGACGTGCAGGCGTACGTCACCGCTGTGTCCGAGGCCATCGCCTACCTGATCTCGCAGTGGTACTCGACGAACGCGGAGGCGAATCGAGCCGCTATGTCGCAGGCCGCGGGCGAAACACTGCGGGCTGTTCGGGGTCTACCTGACCTCGCCGACGACATCAAAGCGCACTTCGACGCGGTCATCGAGCCGGCGATTGAACAACTTCGCCAGTCGGCCGCCTCTGCAGAAGAACCAGAGCCGCAGGGTGAGCAGTTCGATTTCGAGCTCGACGGTGAGCTTGCGCTCATAGCTTCGGAGGATGAACTCGCTGATGTTGTCCAAGCAATCGTCGTCGCGCTGTATGAGGAGAAGCCGTTTCGTGTCGAGGTTTCGCTACCCACTCTCGATGACCAGCTGAAGGGCATCGACGATGTCATGGTCGCTTCTCAGATCAGGCGGCGGTACCAAGCCAAGGCTCGACGAGCACAACTCGCGCTGTCGGCTTTCTTCACGGCTCAGATCGAATCCGTATGGACGCCCTACCTGAGAAACATCTCTGACCGAGTCGTCGTGGTGCGCGCGATTGTGGCCGACCAGGTGCCGGCTGGGTCGAAGCTCGATGTGTGGCGAACAGAACCTCCGCTCGCCTCCGCCCCAATCTGGTTGACCTCGGACGAGATCGCAGCGACGGTGGAGAGCACAAGGCTCGGGGAGTGGGATCACCTTCGAGGTGGCGCAGGATGGCGCGCGGCGGACGAGCTCCCGCACTCCGTCATCCGCGAGAAGGTCATGCCCAGCATTCTTGCTGAGCTGGTGCGACGTGAGGTGACGACGAAGGATGGTTGGGACGCCGAGGCGGCCCTGCTCCCACATTGGCACATCGGTCAGGGCTAGCCCTATCGATAGGCGTGTGCGACCGAAGCGGCGCACACGCGCCAACGCGCAAGAGCGTGGGACGTCGCTTCCGGCGGCGCCCCACGCTCTTGTCTGTCCGTTGCGGTGCGGTGTCCTAGCTCGTATGGCAGGCACTCGCGCAGATAGCACAACCGTTCGCGCGAGTGTAGCCGAGGCGCTTCGCCTCAGCGACTGCACCGGAACACGAGGAGAAGTAGCCAAGCGATACGCGGTTGTCCCAATTCGGTAGGCAACCGCGGGTCGACGCCTCGTCATGGACCTCGTGGTCGCCGTTCGATTGAGCGTTTCTGTTCACGATGTAGTTCGGCATAGTGCATCCCCAATTCTGTGCACCACTGTGTGCACTCAGGGAAAGACTAGTGGAGGTCACTCCAAAAGTGACTGTGCCACATATCGAACGGTGCCATCCTCACCGTCGGGCCGACCGGTTCGCCGCAGGGTAGAGGATGGTCGCCTCACATTGGAGTTCACATGGCACACCTCGAAGTACCTCGCGCGGATATCCGTCCCATCTGCTGCGTCGCCCCTACCCATGACGAGAGTCCCCATTTCGCCGGCACGGCGCAGCAGGTGTCGACGCTGCTCGTCGCGGCGTCTCACGCGGACGCCGACCTCACCGATGTGCGTGGAAACGAAGTCGGCGCTCAGCTGGTGGCGCTCGACGCCTTCCATGCTGAGGCCCGAGTGCGGGCAAGGGGCCGTGCGGGTCGAGGCGTCCGAGCGCTGGTCCTGGATGCGACCCTCCTCGAAGACGCCTCGGCGATTTCGGATGATCCGAGACATCGTCGAAACCCGTCGCCTCGGACTCCACCTCTGGCTCGAACATCAGCCGGAGCTCCCGCGTCGCCTCGCCGTGCAGCTGATGCGCGAGCACTGCTCGCGTTGTGTGGTGGAGCGCATCGGCGATGGCCTTCGTGCAGGAATCACTCTGTGAGCGCACTAGTGTGAATATGTGACCTTCACTGATTCCAATCTCACTGTACGCCCAGAACTCGCGCCTGACGAGTTGACCCCGACGCTCATTGACGGCCCTACTGTGGCCACAATCGGAGGACATGCTTACCGCGTTGAGGCATGGCGACTTACCGATGGAGAGAGTGCGGTCGTAGTGCGGCCCCTCGTTGACGCGCCGAGCGCAGCGAATGCTTCGGAGAGGATCGGGGCATTCGTCGACGCGCAGTGGGGTAACGACGCGCTCATCATCGAGGACTGGGGACAGGCCGGCTTCATGGGGGAACGATTCAGGATCTCATCGCGGGACGGCGGGAGCAGTGACATCGACGTGAGGGAACTGCGGGCGCGAGGCATCGTTCTCACCGACAACTTGTTCCAGGAGCCGTAAGGGGCCGCAGGCGAGTGCAGCGACGGCGCCAGGGCGCTCTGCGCTCTCCGGCGGCATAGTCCCTGTGCTCTGAACGTTCGTTACGCAGAAGGTCGAGAGCGTACGACGGTCACCTCGTGATCCGTCTGCACCTCATCTTCGTTTACATGCGCGAACGCGGGAATCGAACCCACCTCATCACGCCGAAGCTAACATCCGGATAGATGATCACCAGGCCATCATCGACTCGCACGACGTTTCCCGCGTTCGCCTTCGTAGCACTGGACCACTCGAAGATGGACGCAGTAACTCCGCCGTCCCCGAACCGGGCTCCAATGCGCTTGCCGCCGCTTCCGTCTGGATCGTAGTAGTCGACGCCGTATCCGAAGTATTCGGCGTCGCAGAGAATCTCCTCTCCGAGAGCGAGGGTCATCATGATTTGAATCTTCGGGTTCCTCGAGGAGAACTGTCGTCAGGTACTTCGGCTTCTGGTGTGCTTCGTGGAGCGACCGTATAGAAGGCTCCGGACAGTGCCCGACCTCGCGCGTATCCTCGCCATACGTTCCTCGTCACTCGGCGAGGTCGAGGAAGAACCTAGATGAACGGTGCGCGGCGCCTTCAGCGGCTACGAGTTACCGCACCCACGCAATGCAGGTCGTGGATTCGTTTGTTCGCACCATTAAATTCGAAACGAGATCTGGGTAGTCGCTGTAGGACTGCGTCACGGTCACGGCAAAGTCGCCGTCTCCCACAGACTCTATTGCGAGTGTGTAGCTCTCGGCGCCTGCAGTGTCGGAGTTAACGCTTCCAAGCATGGCGCCGCCACAAGCCAAGCTCTGCGCTGAATCCTCGTCCCCCCTATTGCTCGCTGCGACCCACTCTTCAGCGATGTCGCGAGCGCGTTCCTCAGAGGTTCGTGCGGGTTCGGTGCATGCGGTCAACGAAACTAGGAGAGCGCCTACCGCCGCGACGGACATCAACCTGGAGACGGCGGACGTGCTCATGGTTTCCCTGACTGTTCGAGGATGGGAGCCGTGCGAGGCAACGAGAAGACCGCTACCCGACGTCTTGAGCTCCACGGGGCTCCAGACTAATCGGGATTTCTCTAAATCAACACGCTCTTGGTCCATCTCCCAGCACGGCGTCCTCCGTTTGGGGGACATTCGTTCTCGAAAGCTGAGATTCTGATCGGAACTGCCAGCTCAACGCCCAACCGCACTCTATGGTGTACTCATTCGGTACAGAGTCGCCGATCTGTATCAGCCGTCGGCGATTTTTCGCGCGGTTGTGCAGAGCTCTCATCCATGCCAACACAACCGGAGGAACGAATGGATCCATACGTCAAGAACACTCAAGAGTGGATCAACGCGACATACTCAGGACGTCCAGCGACTCCCGACATCGGGCCGGTGACTGAGGACGGCTTCACTGGGTGGCAGACGGTGACGGCGTTGGTGCGCGCGCTCCAGTACGAGCTTGGCATCACCAACCGATCCGATAGTTTCGGGCCGACAACGCTCACAGCGTTGAGCGCCGTGTCGCCCATCAGCAACTCATCGACCAAGAAGAACATCATCCGTATCGCGCAGGGCGGGATGTACTGCAAGGGATACCCGGGCGGAGATGGCGAGCTCGGCGGAGTATGGGATGCGACCGCCGTAGCCGGCATGAAAAGCTTTCGCCAAGACATCGGCCTCGCACCTGGGAACGGCGACATCGAACCGAAGGTGTTTAAAGCTCTGTTGAACATGGACGCGTTCAAACTCGTGGGTGGTGGACGAGCCGCGGTGCGTACGATCCAGCAGGCGCTGAACGGGCGATACCTCAACCGCCGCGACTTCTACGCCGTGCCCACCGACGGCCGATACACAGGCGACGTGCAGACGGCGTTGCTGTACGGGATTCAGTACGAACTCGGTCTTGAGGACGGAGTCGCCAACGGTAACTTTGGCCCTACAACGAAGGCGCGGCTCCAGGCCCAGGCCAACCTCTCCAACGGGTCCGTCGATTCCAGCAAGTACTTCGTCCATCTCTTCCAGGCTGCACTGATCTTCAACGGATACGACGTCTCCTTCGATGGCAACTACGGGGCTGGCACAGCAAGCAAGACCACCGCCTTCCAACAGTTCGTCAAACTGCCCGCAACGGGCGGCGCGAATGTACAGACATGGGGCTCTCTGCTCGTGAGCACCGGTGATGCGGATCGAGCGGGCACCGGTGCGGACTGTGTGACCACACTGACATCGCCGCGCTTGACGGCGCTGATGTCGGCTGGTTACAGCTATTTCGGGCGCTACCTGACCAATACCCCTGACAACCAGCTCGACAAGTGCATCCAGAACGGCGAGCTCCAGCGGATCTTCAACGCTGGCGGACGCGTGTTTCCGCTGTTCCAGACCGGAGGGGGACAGGTTGGGCATTTCACGGCCAGGCGAGGTAAGGAAGTCGGTGAGGAGGCAGCTGCTGCGTGCTGGGCTTACCGAATTCCTGAGAACACGATCATCTACTTCTCAGTCGACTTCGACGCAACAGAAGCCGAGGTGACTGAGTTCGTCGTCCCGTACTTCGCGGCCATCCCAGAGACCCTCGGGCGGATGGGATTGAACTATCGCGTCGGCGTCTACGCGCCCCGCCGAGTCTGCCATCAGCTCAACGCTGCGGGTCTCGTTGTCAGCGCGTTCGTGTCGGACATGTCCATCGGCTACGGGAGTAACCGCGCGCAAGTGCTGCCGTCGAACTGGGCCTTCGACCAGATTCAGACGCGATGGGAAGGCAGCGGGCTCGGCGCGGTGGAGATCGACAAGAACATCGTGTCGGGGCGCGACGGTGGTTTCAACTACCTCACTCCGGTGTGGGGACAAGGGGATGACCCGCTCATTCAATCCCAGGATTACGACGACATGTGGGCCGAGATGTACCGCGATACGTACGAGCACCGCAATGCGGAGGATCAAGCGGTGACAGCGGGGAACCAGTCGCGAGTCAAAGCTGAGGTCTGGCAGCACGACGCATACATCACGGCGCTCGCAGCCCAGTTCGATTGCTACAAGGCTCTGATTCTTACCCCCTTCGTTCACGAGAGCCTCTGTATCAACGCCGAGGATAGAGGGAAAGACCTGCTAGTGGAGGCGTACTACCTCGCTCTAGAGATGGGGGCTCCGGAGGATCCGACCAGCGAGTTCCGAGACTCATCTACGGGTCTGTGTCAGATCTTCGCCAAGACCGCGATCAAAGCGCACAACTTCGCGGTATTCAAGGGCCTCATCAGCGAGCGCACCTATGACTTTAACGTCTGGCAAGACATGTGGACCATGTGGAAAGCGCTGCAGAACGCCGAGTACAACCTCCGGTCGGCGATGTTCGTGATGATGATGGAGGCCAACATCGATATGGGTATCGAACCTAATCAGACGCGAACGATGACCCCCAGCCAAATCATGCGAACATGCGTCCGATACAACGGCACCGGCGACAGTGCTCTCGTCTACGGCCGCAACCGGATGAGTCAGTACCTGACGATCTGCAAGTGGGAAGAGTCATTCCGCTAGGACGTCAGTGCGAGTCCCACCCCATTGACGAGGGCGCTTCGGCATCCGAACCTGGAGCACGTCGCATCGGTTGACGCTAAAAATCCGATTCCATAGAGGATGATGCACAGGGACCGTCCCGCCGAGAGCCCGTAGTCGTCGGCGGGACGGGACTGAACCCAGGACAGGGCGTCCCGAGTCACCACGGCGCGGGTGACTGTGCTCGGCACCCTAGGGTTCCGTTCGGGGGAACGCGTGGGCCAGACGCAACTGGCGGAAAGGTCTGGAAAAGACTAACTGGCAGCCCTCATACGCTCGCGAGAGCGACTCTACCGACAAGTGCAGCGTCACCGGTGAGAGCGCGTGCCGCAACACTTCACTGGCACAATGTAGGGAGCTCCGCGAAGCGCGAGTCTACGCTGCCAGCCGCTCTGAGTGCACGGCGAGCGTGCTACATTAAGCGCTCAGTGTGCGTGAAACACCTATCGAAAATCCCGGAGGCAGAGATTAGGAAAGTAGCATTCCCTCTGATCGTTCTTGCGCTGTGTGCAAGCCTCGTCGGATGCACGAACGTCCCCGAACGCAGCGAAGACAGTCCTGAGCCGTCTCCTACCGTCGCAACAACCGAGGTTCCGTCCGCATCCCCATCCCCAGCGATGGATCGTCAGTCGCAATACAAGGCTGCAGTGCAGGGATTCCCCTACACGCTCCCGGCTGGCTTCAGTTTCCCAGCAGAGGCCCCGGAGGACGGCTGGGGGGAGGACGGAGCGGACGTTGCTCGGTACCTGTGGGGATGCTTCACCATCCGAGCGGCGTGGGAACACGCGCTGGGAGGCGACCGCGTCGCTGCGGACGCGATGCTCGCCATCCTCGACGAGGATACGACGGAGTGGGACATTCCCGGTCTGCGGAGCAGCGACTGGAGCGAGAACATGAGGTTCGCCGGAGACAGCGGGCTGTGCGCGCAATGGGAGAATGAGCAAGCTGAATGAACTGCTGCCATAGATTCGTAGTCCGGCGAGCCGGGCGCAGGATTTAGCGCTGACGTCCTACGACACGACTTCGGATTCTCGCACGGTGTGCACAGTACCCGACGCTAGGACTCGTCCCGAGTAGTAGCATCAGGCCTCAGAAGCGCAACGCGGTAACGATCCGCGTCGAGGTGTTGTGTGTGCCGCTACTGCGTGATCCGCGTGCCGTTCTCGGCCGCCGGCACAGCTCGACATATTCTGCTCCGTCGCGAACCACATCCCGCGACACCGGACCACACAAGGCCTGCCTCGGGGCGCGTATGTGTGTCGCTGTCGGGCGCAACACTGCCGTTCCGCATTGGTGTACATAAAAGCTCTTGACCTCGCTGCGAATTCGGTCCACTATTCGAGGAGGAGAGCTGTTCGCATCGCCATTCCCGCCCCGGGAGCTAGGCGGAGTTGCGATCTGGCCAGAGCTACGACAGGAACTCTAATGCGAGAGAAAGACCTCAAAGTTTCAAGGAGACAGCTCCTCACCGGATCCGCAATCGCTGCGGGCCTCGTAGTCCTTGGTCCCGCGGCTACTGGAGCCGCTGCTTCATCGACGACGTCGCGCGTGCCGAGCGGGACTTCTGCACCCGGTACGTCATCTGCGGATGCGTATCTGAGGGCTTTCCCTTCCTCGCACGAGGCAGCGACGACAGACCTGTCGGGGGTTCATGCTGAATACGAAGCTGCGGTTGCGGTATTCCCGCTGACGCTCCCTAGAGGGTATGTCTTCCGGACCAAGTCGCTCGCTTCGAATCCTCCCGGAGAGGTGGATGTTCGTTGGCGCGTAGGCTCCGGCGGAGCCGAGGCATTCCTGTTCTGGGCGGGCGCGATGGCGACAGCCGCGTACGCCGCTCACAATCGTGGGGATGCCGAAGGGGCGCGGGCGCACCTCGACTCGCTCGAGAGCGGCTATATCTCCAACGTCGGAAGGAGTTGCGTCGAGGACTACGAGAACGTCTTCGTTGCAACGGCCGTTCAACCGGCGAAGAACGGCGACTTTGATTCCCTCCGGCGAACATCCATCGCCGAGTTCCTGTCCGATCCGGTCTCACGAGAAATCGCGCGCAACGCCGGTGACATCGTCTGAGACTTCTCTCGCCGAGATCCCTCGCGTTGGGGCCAGCGAGTTTCTCTCGTACGCCGCTCACAACTGGGAGTATCGAACCGCTGTGGATAATTTCCCTCTAGCGGTGTTCGACGGCTTCGTATTCCCGGTAGACGCACCCAGAGGTGGGGAGGGCAGAGCCGTCCTGTACCAGCAAGGTGCGGGAGAGGTCGCCGCGCTTCTGCTGTGGATCGATGGTATCGAGCGGGCTATTGTCCGGGCTCACCTAGACGGTGACCGCCGCAAGACAAGCGGTTTGCTCACCCTCGCAGCGATGGTGCCCGACACGGAAATCTTCAAGAAGTTCAATGACCATCAGGCGCCGGTCAGTTGGTTCGACCACCTCATCGCACCAGCGATCTTCGGCGACTACTCGAACATCGTCCGCGCAGTGAGATCTCGAGCGTAGCCGCTCCCTTGAAAGGAAAACCATGCCCGACTACTACCTCAACGACAGCGGTATCAGCGCGGCTGGACATCTCGTTCAGTACAGCACTTTTCGCTACAACACGGGAATTGCAAACCCGATGTTCCAGCTGAGTGATTGGCACCATAACTGGGGTGCTGCGGATCAGTACATGCGGTTCGGTCTTCGGAACGGCTCTGGGGCGCAGGTGTCCAACTCGATACAGTTCGATCCCGGCCAGGGATACACGTGGAAGTACTTCACAAAAGTAGGCGGTGGGACAATCTCCGGCAACGTGGCGCTGAACGCGCGCAGCGCTGATTACGGTGGGTCCTGGGCCCCTGGGACAGTCGCCTGGAATGGCATTCTTCGACTGAACTGATCTAAGTACCGGCTCAGGATGCCGTGGAGAGGCGCGTCCCACCCCTCCACGGCGTCATGCAACGAGAGTTCGCTCGGCAGTATTTTGCGCCGCTCCTTCGGCGCGGCATCGAATATCTCGTCGAGGATCGACAATCACGAACCACACCATCGGGCGACTGACCCGGAACCGACGCAGAGAGAAGCGGAGACACGGGCGAAGGCCCAAGTGTCTGATGCGGGCGAAGGTCATGTCCACGTCCATCGTCCTGGCGGGAGGATTCGAGACGCCGACACGGTCTACCCGGGGAACGAACCTTCCGGGAGAGACACCAAGCACTGATTGTCTTGCTGGCGAGGGGGGGGGGGGGGGGGGGGGTACCGNNCCCCCCCCCCCCCCCCCCCACCGGTGCGCTTTCGGGAAGTGCGCCTAGGAGAGCGAAGCAAGACACGCGGAACCCTTGATATTCCGGGGGTCCAAGACTGTGCCAACTTCTACGACGCAACGGTGGTGGCGACGGACAGCCCGACTTCAGTCGGGACTTGAGCCAACTGCGGCAGATCTGCGCCGGATTGGTCGACGCGGCACAGAAGTCAGGGAGGACGCCCGAGCTTCGGGCGCAGCCGGATCACCAGCGGGTGAGAGGGCCTCGGGATCATTCGATCCCGAGGCCCTCTCTGCATCGTCGAATCCCTTCGCTCATCCATGCACGGGTGCGGGATCGTGGCCCACTGCGCCCACGAGGCCGGGCGCGGTCGTCGCCCTTCGTTCGTGTGCTCGGCACGCGCGTGGCGCGGCGGCGCCGGGCTGCGTCACTGCGTGACAGAAGCGGCACCAGACCGTGATTAAACGATTATGCTGAGGGGATGCCCGAACCTTCCGCACAACGCGTTCGCATCAGGGACGTCGCTCTCGCCGCAGGTGTCTCGGCGGCCACCGTCTCGCACGTCTACAACGGGCGAGGGAGAGTGTCCGAGCGCACGCGCGCCCGTGTGAAGGCGATCGGCGACCGGCTCGGCTACCAGCCGAATCAGACGGGTCAGGCACTGCGACTCGGGCGGACGAACGTGATCGCGGTCGTGGCGAGCTTCCGCGATCCGCGCGTCACGGAAGCCTCGTTCATGCCGTGCTTCCGGAACATCCTCGCGGGGGCGGCGTTGGAGGCCGGCGCGATGGGTTTGGCGGTCACGGCAGGCCGCGCGGGGGTCGACGGTCAGATCACGACCACGCTCTCGTATGACGGGATCATCGTGGTCGACCCCATGCCCAGCGACCCCGTGGTGGAGCGCGCGCTGAGTCTCGGTCGACCGGTCGTCGCCGTCGGCGGATACGACGAGCGTCCGACGGCTCGCATCCAGCAGATTCGGCTGGGCATACGGGATGCGCTTCCGGCTTACCTCGACACAATCGCAGATGGTGACGAAGAAGTCCGGCCTGCGATCTTCGTCGGGGCGCGACTGGATCACTTCACCAACGATGCCATCGCCGGGTTTCAGCGCTGGTGTGCGCGGCGGGGGATCACGCCGCGGGGAGGGGCGTTGGAGCCGGGGGAGTCGCTGGACGACGCTGCCACGAGGATGCTCTCGGGCGCACTGCCGCCCACGGTGGTGCACTGCATGAACGAGTCATTCAGCGCAGCCATCCTCCGAGCGGCCGAACGGGCTGGGCTCGATGTGCCCGGTCAGTTGCGTGTGACGACGGTCGGTGATCCCGGCGGGCTCGCTGCGCAGCATGGCGTGGACTATTTCGCCACCGATCCGTTCCGGAACGGCTCCCTCGCGGTGAAGGCCATGGCCGAGCTCGTAAGCGGCGAGACCCCTGCTGACCTCCTTCTCGAGCTGCCTTCGGTGGCGGTTTCCGCCTCGCCTTCGTCGTACAGGCTTGCGTGATCCCCTGAGGACGTCTTACCTTGTTTCCATCGACCCAGGTGGCGGTTAACCGATTTTGCACGTCGGTTCCATGTGCCGCCGCGATGCACGCAAGCAAGGAGACGACATGACTGATCACGAGACCTCCAGCCCGGCAACACCGATGTTCGCGAGGCCGGCTGAAGCTACCGGCGCCGCACGTCATGTCATCCCTGCCGGTGAGTCGCTTCCGGACACGGCGAAGCAGATCGTGGAGGACGAGACGATCCTCGACGGGAACGCGCGGCTGAACCTCGCGACGTTCGTGAGCACCTGGATGGATGACGATGCGAAGCAGGTGTACGCGGCGTCGTTCGACAAGAACATGATCGACAAGGACGAATATCCGCAGACGGCGGCGATCGAGGACAACTGCTGGCACATGCTGGCGAACCTGTGGAACGCGCCCGATGCGGAGAAGAGCATCGGCACCTCGACGATCGGCTCGTCCGAGGCGTGCATGCTGGGCGGTCTCGCCTTCAAGCGGCGGTGGCAGCAGGCCAGGCGTGCAGCGGGCAAGGACACCTCGACGCCGAACCTCGTGATGTCCTCCGCCGTGCAGGTGTGCTGGGAGAAGTTCTGCAACTACTTCGACGTCGAGCCCCGCTACGTGCCGATCAGTGCGGAGCACAAGACGCTCGACGGGCATGACCTGGCGAAGTACGTCGATGAGAACACGATCGGCGTCGTCGCCATCATGGGTGTCACCTACACCGGCATGTACGAACCCGTCGCCGAGATCGCCGCGGCGTTGGACGAGATCCAGAAGAACACCGGCCTCGACATCCCGATCCATGTCGACGGTGCCTCCGGCGCGATGATCGCGCCGTTCCTGCAGCCGGATCTGGTCTGGGACTTCCGTCTCGAGCGCGTGCACTCGATCAGCACCTCGGGTCACAAGTACGGTCTCGTGTACCCGGGGCTCGGGTGGGTGGTCTGGCGTGACGCCCAGTGGCTGCCGGAGGACCTGGTGTTCCAGGTCAGTTACCTCGGTGGGGAGATGCCGACCTTCGCGCTGAACTTCTCGAGGCCCGGCGCCCAGGTGGTGTTGCAGTACTACCTGTTCCTGCGCTTGGGATTCGAGGGATACCGGGCCGTGCAGCAGGCCTCGCAGGACGTCGCGAAGTACCTCTCCGCGGGGATCGCGAAGCTCGACGCGTTCGAACTCTGGAACGACGGCAGCGACATCCCGGTGTTCGCCTGGCGCCTCAAGGACGGGCACACGAAGAACTGGACTCTCTACCATCTGCAGGACCGGTTGCGGATGAAGGGCTGGTTGATCCCCGCCTATCCGATGCCCGCCGACCTCGAGCAGATCACGGTGCAGCGCATCGTCGTCCGCAACGGGCTGAGCATGGACCTCGCGATCGAACTGCTGCAGGCGATCGAGACCGAGGTCGCGTACCTCGACGCGCTCGAGTCGCCGATGCCGATCGAGAAGCCGCAGTCGGCCTTCCACCACTGAGAGAAGCCGCCATGTCCTCGCCTCAGAGTTCCGCTCCGTCGCCGGCACCGGCCGAGTCGTCCCCGACCGCATCGAACCATCCGCTCGCACCCCGTTCCGCGGTGACCTCCTTCCTGGGAGTGGGGCAGCTCGCCCTCCTCACCCTGGTCGTGGTCGCGAGCCTGCGATCGCTCCCGGCGATGGCCGTGTTCGGCCTCGGCAGCATCACGCTCTACATCATCCCCGCGATCCTGTTCCTCGTGCCGACAGCGCTGGTCGCCGCCGAGCTCGCGACCGGGTGGAAGGGAGGCGTGTACATCTGGATCAGGGAGGCGATGGGCAACCGCTGGGGGTTCACCGCCGTGTGGTTGCAGTGGATCCAGAACGTGGTCTGGTACCCCACCCAGCTCGCCTTCATCGCCGGAGCGCTCGCGTTCGTCTTCTTCGACCCCTCCCTGTCGAGTTCCGGCTTCTTCACGGCCGTGGTCATCCTGGTCCTCTACTGGGGATCCACTCTCATCGCGTTGAGAGGCGGCAACCTTTTCGCCAAGCTCGGCTCCTGGGGCGGCATCCTCGGCACCCTGCTCCCCGCAGCCCTCCTCATCGTGTTCGGAGCGATCTGGGTGTTCAGCGGAGAGAAGAGCGAGGTACCCCTCACGCCCGAAGCGGTGATTCCCCCCTTCACCGGCATCGCATCGATCGTGCTGATCGTGTCGAACTTCCTCGCCTACGCCGGCATGGAGGTCAACGCCGTCCACGTGAACCAGATGAAGGACCCGGGCCGGGGCTTTCCTCGCTCCATCTTCATCTCCGCGGTCCTCATCCTCATCGTGTTCATCCTGCCGACGATCGCCATCGCCGTTGCGGTCCCGCAGAAGGAGCTGGGCCTGACCAACGGCATCATGCTCGCGTTCCAGGAGTACTTCTCGCACTGGGGTGTGGGTCAGTGGGCGACGGCGGCGGTGTCCGCGCTGATCGCCGCCGGCGCACTGGCGTCCGTGATCACCTGGATCGTCGGACCGTCCAAAGGTGTTCTCGCCGCGGCGGAGACGGGGCTGCTGCCCCCACTGCTGCAGAAGAAGAACAAGGCCGGTGTGCAGTCCGGAATCCTGATGCTGCAGGGCACGATCGTCACCGCCCTGGCGGCGATCTTCATCATCGTCCCCAACGTCAGTGCGGCGTTCGTCGCCCTGATCGACATGGCCGCAGCCCTGTACCTCATCATGTACATGATGATGTTCGCCTCGGCGATGGTCCTGCGGCGGACGCAGGCGAGCGTGAAGAGGGCCTACCGTGTTCCTGCGATCAACCTCGTGGCGGGCATCGGATTCCTGGCGAGCCTCGCGGCCTTCGTGTTCGCCTTCATCCCGCCGGAAGGGTTCACGGCGTTCCCGCCGGCCCTGTATCCCTGGATCGTGGCGGCGGTGATCGTCGTGCTCGGCGCTCCGCCGCTCATCTTCTATGCGGTTCGCAAGCCCGCCTGGGACATGCGCACCGAGGAGCAGAGGAATGCCCACGGGACCCACGAAGAAGACGAGCACGCGCAGACGTAGGCGAGCGCGCATGCTCGGGAGCGCGTCGACACGCGCCCGGACCTAGAATCGACCCGATGATCGACGAGACCGCCACCGAGACGCGCATGCGCGCGAAGGTGAACCGGACGTTCGTGCGCGCGCCGATCGTCGTGGGCACGGTGCTGCTGATCGCAGCCATCGGGTTCACGCTCGCGGGTGATGACCTCAGCTTCTTCCCGTTCCTGCTCATGCTGGTCGGGGGCTGGTGCTTCGGCTTCGCGTTCGTGAACGTCACCCTGGGCATGGTGCCGGCGCGCAACGGGGCGATCCTGCACCTCGGTGTCGCCATCGTGCTCGGGGCCGTCCTGGTCCTCATGGTGGAGTTCGGGGGAGACCTGCTCGACGGCTTCCCCGAGGCGGTGCGCGGGGTCGCCGTCGTCCTGCAGCTCGCGGGGATACCGGCGACCGGGTGGATCTGGCTCGGACTCCTCAGTCGCATCACCGATCTCTTCGCCCGTCGGGACGCGAAGAAGAAGCCGCTGCCGGTGACGCCGGACTGGGAACGGGAGGAAGGCGGCGACGGGTCGATCGTGCGCTTCCCCGCCATCGAGCTGCGGATGCGCACGCTCACGCAGGCGATCGTCGGGATCGTCGTGGTCGTCGGACTCCTCGGCGTCGCGCTGCTGATCGGACTCGACGACATCGTGATGCGGATGGGACCGCGGATCGCGATCGTCCTCATGGGAATCGTGCTGGGGCTTCCCGTGTACCTCCTGTTCATGGCGATCCTGCGCCGACGCACAGCGCAGTGCGCGGTCGCCTTCGGGAACGACGAGTTGCGTGTACGGGTAGGCGATCAGCTCCACACGATCCCGTTCCGGAGGCTCGAATTCCTGCGCTGGCGGTGCCGCAGCGACTACGCGCGGATCGAGGTGCGTGGCACCGGTGTCGACCTGTCGCTCTTCGCCGGGCTCGCCACGCCGCCGCGCGGCTTCTCCGCCGAGCTTCCCGCACTGCCTCGGCGGGTTTTTCGACGACTCGAGCTGGCGGGACTCATCGTCGAGAAGGCTCGGCGCGACGAGGTCGTCACGTTCCGGAGTGCGTCGGAGCCGGCGTCACGCGCACCCGCACACTGAGCGCACCCGACGTTGAGCACACACGATGCGGAGCCCCCCTCACATTGAAGGCGGTGTCGGAGGCCTGTGGCAGCATCCGAGCATGGAAGACCTGAGACTCCGGATCTGGTCCGAGAACGACCTCGGACTGCTGCACGCGGCCAACACCCGGGAGATGACGGCGCACATCAACGGCCCGGAGAGCGTCGACCAGATCATCGAGCGGCACGCCCGTTACCTGCGGCTGGTCGCCTCCGGGGAAGCGCGGATGTTCGTCATCGAAGACGAGGGAGCGCGAGCACTCGGATCGATCGGGTACTGGCACGTCGTCTGGCGGGAAGAGCCTGCGCTCGAGACGGGATGGTTCGTCCGGCCTGAGGCGCAGGGGCACGGTGTGGCGTCCGCCGCCCTTGCTCTCCTCATCGACGACGCCCGTGCGCATCGCGAGGGACGACGTTTCCTGACCGCATTTCCCGGGGTCGAGAACCCGGCATCGAACGGGGTGTGCCGCCGCAACGGATTCACCCTGGCGGGGAGCTTCACAGAGGAGTTCCGCGGTGCCGAGCTGACCGTGAACGAATGGGCACTCGACCTCACGGAGTGACCGAGATCACTCCGCGGGATACTCCTGCGCCTTGAGCAGTCGGGCCAGGTGTGCGGCGTTCCTCGTCGCCGTCCCGATGGCCGACGCGACCTTCTCGGGTGTCTCATCGAGATCCTTGTAGTCGACGGTGTGCATCGCCTCGCCGTTCCAATAGACCGAGCCCTGTGCGGCGACCGTGTATCCCACGTCGTTCAGCGACTGGAAGAGGATCGCCGCGATGTGGTGCGCGCCGTCTTCATTCCCGACGACGCCCGCGATGGCCACCTTGTCGAACAGGGTGGGGCGGCCGCGGGCGTCCGTCTCGCCGAGCTCCGCATCGAGGCGTTCGAGCACGCGCTGTGCGACGCTCGAATGCTGCCCCATCCACGTGGGGGTGACGAGGACGAGGATGTCGGCGTCCAGCACTCGCCGACGGATCTGGGGCCATTCGTCGTCGCCACCCATGTCCTTCTCGACACCGGGGCTGAGGGAGAGGTCGACGGCGCGGACCACGTCACCGGTGACGCCGTGGTCGGCGAGGCCGTCGAGCAGCTGCGTCGCGAGGAGATCGGAGCTGGAGGGCGCGGGCGACGGCTTGAGTGTGCAGGAGATGGCGACGGCGGTCAGTGGTGTCTTCATGCTCCGAGCAGACCAGACGAGGAAGAACATGCACAGGGGGTTTCCGAGTCCGGGCTATCCTGGTAGACGGCACCGACGACAGGAGATCCCGTGATCCTCAGCTTCCTCTTCTTCATGATCCTCTTCATCGGAGGGATCCTGCTGATGGGCATCTCGTTCGGGCTGCCGGCGTTCCAGGCTCTCGCCTTCTGCGGTGGCCTCCTGCTGGTGACCCTGGCCATGGCCTTCCTCTTCCGCCAGGGCGGCTCGGCCACCCGCCGGTCGAACAACTGGTCGGGCAACGCCACCGAGTGACTCCCCGCGGTCCGCAGGTCGTCAAGCGTGGCGGCTGACCGCCGACGGTCGACGGTTCACCGTCGTCTGGCGAGCCTCGCTTCGAGGTTCGCCCTGACAGCGGGCCACTCCGGCTCGATGATGGAATACTCCACGCTGTCGCGCAGCGCGCCGTTGCGGTAGCGGCTCATGGCCCGCATGACGCCGTCCTGCTTGGCGCCGAGCCGCTCGATCGCCGTGCGCGACTGGAAGTTCACCCATTGCGTGGTCAGGCCCACGCGGAAGGCTCCCAGCGTCTCGAACGCGTGCCGGAGCAGCAGCAGCTTGGACTCGGCATTCGTGCCCGTGCCGTGTGCCGACGGTCGGTTCCACGTGAAGCCGATGTGCAGCCGGGGAACGTCGGCGACGATGTCGTAGTACGACGTGAGTCCCAGGATGCGACCAGTGGCGTCGAACGTCGTGAAAGGGACCATCTCGCCCTTCTCGACGAGCCCGAGCCGGCGCTCGACCTCCGCGGCGACACCATCGGGTGCGGGTACCGAGGTGTACCAGGCCGTCTTCCACAGGTCGCCCTCCTCCACGGCCTCGATCAGTCCATCGACGTGGGCGCGTTCGAGGGGACGGAGTTCGACGAGTTCGCCGGTCAGGGTGACAGGGGAGGGCGTGACGAGGAAGGGCATGACGATATTCAACCAGCGACGAGGATCGTCTGACGCAGCAGCCGCTGGTAGGCCGTGACGAGCTCGATCGTGACCTCCAGCTCGAAGGCCAAGCTCGCGAGATGCGGACCTCGAACCGCTTCTGCTTCCGCGTAGGCGCGCGGCGTGATGAGCTGCGACGCCGCCCATTCATCCGCCTGGCGCTCCTGCTGGGCGCGGATGGCGGGGGTCGGGGCGGGAACGTGGCCGAGAGCGGCGTGTCCGAGCTCGTGCGCGAGCACGCTGCGAGTGGTGCGGACGCTCATGCCGGGGCTGAGGCGGATCGTGCGAGTCGCGGGGTCGTAGCCCCCGCGCGTTCGACCGGTCCGCTCGACGACGCGAACCCGCTGTTCATCGGCGAGCCGGAGAAGGTGGTGCATGGTCACTCCTCCCGTGCCGATCTCGCGCCGGGAGCGGTGTCCGGCCTATTCGTAGAGGTCGTCGGTGTCGGCGTCGTGGCGGACACCGGATTCGAAGGCGACCTCTCGGGTATCTTCGCGCGGGCCGGCGACATCGGGCGCGCGTCGGATCGGCGTGATGCGCGCGACGGCCTCTCCGTCGGCGCGGAGACGTTCTTCCGCGCGTGCCAGCAGCACGTGGGGTTCGACACCGAGATCGGCGCACACCGCGTAGACGACGGGGACCGGGATCGCACGCTTGCCCGTCACGTAGTTGTCCAGTGCGCTGCGCGCGATCCCGATGGTGCGCGCCATGGCGGCGATGCTGCTGCGCGACGCGGCGATCTCGGCACGCATCTGGCGCCCGACAGCGTCGTTGAAATCCTCGGCAGGTGTCTTCACCCGGCTCACCATAGCAGCGAGACGACGCCAAAATGCTGCCATTCTGGTCCATTCGACCACCATGCGGGTTCGTTCGTGGCGGTAGTGTAGGCGTATGGGGACAGACTTGCGTCATTTGCTGGCATCCGAAGTCGACGGGGCCCGGTTCCACGCCGGAGTGTCCTTCTCCGAGCTCTCCGCGCGCTCCGGCATCGACCCCGATGCCCTGGGGAATCTGCTCGACGGCATGGAGGACTTCACGGTGGTCGACCTCGCGCGCATCGCCGGAGTCCTCGGCGTTCCGGTCACGGCGCTGATTCCCGGCGCCGCGACCGAAGATTCCTGACGACGTCGGTGCGGGGCGGTAGCGTGATGCGCATGAAGACAGTGCCGTTCGGATCAGCCACCGCCCCCGCCGTGATCGCCGGCATGATGCGCATCGACGACAAGGACGATGCTCACATCCGCACGCTGTACGGCACCGCGCGGACGGCGGGCATCGACTTCTTCGACCACGCCGACATCTACGGCGGCAGCATGCACCATTGCGAGGCGCGGTTCGCCGACGCGTTGCAGCTCACCCCATCCGAGCGTGACGAGATCGTGCTGCAGACGAAGTGCGGCATCGTGCCCTCGCAGGGGATGTTCGACTTCTCGTACGCGCACATCCTGGCGCAGGTGGAGGGCTCGCTCGCGGCGCTGCGCACGGACCGCCTCGACGTGCTCCTGCTCCACCGCCCCGACGCGCTCGTCGAGCCCGACGAGGTGGCGCGCGCGTTCGACGACCTGGAGCGCGCGGGCAAGGTCAGGGCGTTCGGCGTCTCGAACCACACGCCTCGCCAGATCGACCTCCTCCGCACGGCGGTCCGGCAGCCGCTGGTCGCGAATCAGCTGCAGCTGTCGATCACGCACGCGCCGATCATCGCGCAGCCGGTCGCAGCCAACATGGCCGGGCAGGAGCAGAGCGTGGTGCGCGACGGCGGTGGCATCGTGGAGTACTGCCGCATCAACGACATCACGATCCAGGCCTGGTCGCCGTTCCAGGACGGGTTCTCCCACGGGGTGTTCCTCGGCAACCCCGAATACGCGGAACTGAACGCCGTGATCGATCGCCTCGCAGCGGCGTACGACGTCGCGCCGATCGCCATCGCGACCGCGTGGATCACTCGCCACCCCGCCGGTATGCAGGTCGTGCTCGGTACCACCACACCCCAGCGGGTGCAGGACGCGGCGGCCGGAGCCGACATCACGCTCACGCGGCCCGAGTGGTACGAACTGTTCCGCGCCGGCGGGCATCTGCTGCCGTAGCCCGAGCGGCACGGCGCGGCGTCGTCTACCCTGAACTCATGTCGTTCCTGTTCTCGCTCCTCGTCATCGCGCTGATGATCGGTGCACTGATCGACATCATCACGCGGGACAGCTCGCTGGTGAAGTTCCTGCCGAAGCTGGCGTGGATCATCATCGTGATCCTGCTGCCGTTGATCGGTGGCCTGCTGTGGTTCGGGCTCGGGCGTGACTACGGCGAGTCCGGCATCCAGATGCCGCGGATGCGGAGAGCCGAGCGACCCGCGACGCCGACCGATGTGCGTCCGGCGCCACCCAGGGACACCCGCACGACGGAGCAGCAGATCGCCGACCTCGACCGTGAGATCGAGGAGTGGCGATTGCGCCAGGAGATCGAGAAGAAGCGCGGCACCGACGGCGAGGGGCCCGCCGGGGCGGCGAACGCCGGCTAAGCAGCGGGTTCGCGGTCGAACGACTCGCGGATCGCCTCTTCGAGGGTCGGGTATCGGAACTCGAATCCGGCCGTGGTGAGCTTCTCCGGCAACACCCACCGACTCTTCAAGATCAGCTCGGTCTCGGTGCGCATGCCGATCGCTCCGAGTTCCAGCATCCACCGCGGCATCGGCACACCGATGCGCGCGCCCAGCACCCGACGCACCGTCGCCATGAATTCGACGTTGTCGACCGGGTGCGGAGATGCGGCGTTGACGGGCCCTTCGAGGGAAGGCGTCTGCTCGAGGAATTCGATGATGCGGGCCACGTCTTCGATGTGCACCCAGCTGAAGCGCTGGCGGCCGCGACGGGCGCCGGGGAAGTGGCCGGTGCCTGCGGCCCGACGCGCAGCGCTGACCGGCCATCGTCCGTCGTGCTGGGATCCGCCGAGCCCGAGCCGGGCGAGGTCTTTCACCGGACCGAGGACACCGCCGTGGCCGAGGACGATGGCGCTGCGCAGCGCGACGCGTCGCGTGGAGGGGAGGTCGTCGGCGAACAGGGCCTTCTCCCAGGCCTTGGCGACCTCGACCGAGAACCCGGTGCCGATCTCGCCGGTCGACTCGGTCATGGCACGGTCTTCCGCATGACGGTAGATGGTCGCGGTCGAGGAGTTCACCCAGAGCGCCGGCGGCGTCGAGGCGCGGGCGATCGCGGTGCTCAAGGATGCCGTCGTGTCGAGGCGTGAGCGGAAGATCTCCGCGCGATTCTCCGGTGTGTAACGACAGTTCACGCTCTTGCCGGCCAGGCCGACCACGAGGGCCGCGCCATCGACGGCGCGGTCGATCTCGACCTGGTCGCCCCAGCGGATGTCGGCGCCCGAACGGGAGATCGTGACGACTTCACGGCCCTCGGCGCGGAACCGCGGCAGCAGGAATCTGCCCATGAAACCCGTGGACCCGCCGACCACGACCCGTCCTGCGCTCATGCCATCTGCTCCGTCTCGGAATGGTGGATGCGGTAAGTGAAGTCGCCTCGATACTCGTACACGCGGCCCAGCAGCGGCGCGTCGACGGTCAGCGACATGCGCTGACGGTCGAGGGCGTCGTCGAAGCGTTCGGTGAGGCGGATCACGGGGGTGACCGCACGCGGGAGGCGCACCCGAAGGCGTCCGAGACGCAGGCCGACCGCGCGACTGGTGAGGTGCAGGGCCCCGTGGTGGACGTCCACATCGAAGCAGGCGGCGAGGAGGGCGGGCTCTCCGAGCTCGTCGACCACGCGACCGTGTCGCGTGAGTGCGGCCGCGTCGCGCATGGTCCACGCGCCGTGACGAAACTGGAAGGTGCGCTCTCCGATGGCCCTCGACGCGATGGTCCGATTCTCCACGCGGAACGGCACATCGCGCTCCCATCCTGCGGCGACCACCCCGCGGCGCTCGAGCAGCCGGAGCAACGGCCACAGCCATCGCCGCGGGGTGCCGACGCGCCCGAACACCCCATCGCCGATGCCGACGGCGCCGTCGGGGATCGCCTCGAAGTACGTGCGAAGCCGGGGATGCAGCTCATCGATGCGCTCGCCGAGCGCCCGGGCGTAGGGAGACTGCGGCACGGGCGTCACGTTTCGAGCCTAGCCCGGTCGTCGGGGTCCCGATCCGCGCCACGTCCTGCTCAGGATGCGGGTCGCAGCAGTCGGTCGAGGAGCGCGAGCGCTTCGTGCTGCGGTGCGGTCTCGTCGAGCAGCCACTGCGTCTGCAAGCCGTCGGATGCCGCGACGACGAGGGCGGCGACCGCATCCGGGTCGATATCGTCGCGGATCCGGCCGTCCTCCTGCTGGCGACGGACGACGTCGGCGAGTCGGGCGCGGAGGCGGCTGAAGCGACCGGTGGCGAACGTGCGGGCCGCCGGGTGTCCCTCTTCGAGAGCGGTGGCGACGAGGGTCGAGTAGAGCTGGACGAGGCCGGGGATCGCGCGGTTGGTCCGCGCGGATTCGATCATCATCTCCACCGGTGTCGCATCCTCCGGGGGAGAGCCGGACTGACGGGACGGGACCGTGCTCTCCTCGTAGACGGCGACGAGGAGCTCTTCGAGCGAGCCGAAGTAGTGCGTGAGCGCCGCATGGGTGACCCCGACCTCGCGAGCGATCGCCCGCAGGCTCGTGCGGTCCGCGCCGCGCTCGGCGAAGACCTCGATCGCGCGATCGAGGATCTCCTGTCGTCGAGCGATCCCTTTGGCGTACGCGCCGCGTGGGCGGGGAGGATCGGCGTGATCGGACGTGTCGGGGGGCATGTGGCGAGTCTAGCCAATCAAAACTTCCGCATGGAGGTATTTGGTGATAGCGTGCCTGCACGGGACAGCGGTCCCGCCACGTCACCGATGACCGAAGGAGCACGACCGATGACGATTCGGACTTCCCTGCAGCTGTTCACGATCAAGGACGAGCTGGAGGCCGACCTCGAATCCTCCCTGGCGGCGGTCGCCGCCCGCGGATTCACCGCCGTGGAGCCCTATGACTTCGTCCGCCGCGCCGAGCCCCTCGCTGCCGCACTGTCCACCGCCGGGATGGTCGCCCCGTCCGGCCACGCCTTCCTGGCGTCGGAGTCGTTCGTGAACCCCGACGGCAGCGGCACCACGGTGCCGGTGCCGTCGCCCGCAGAGGTCTTCGCCGCAGCGAAGGTGCTCGGCATGGACACGGTCATCGATCCGTACACCGAGCCCGCGCGCTGGGAGTCGGTCGAGCAGATCGAGCAGACCGCGCGACTGCTGAACGAGGCGGCGGAGATCGGTGCGACCGTGGGCGTGCGCGTCGGATACCACAACCACGCACACGAGCTGGAGGCCGTGTTCGACGGCGTCACCGGACTGGAGGTCCTCGCGGGCCTCCTCGACGAGCGCGTCGTGCTCGAGGTCGACCTGTACTGGGTCGCCCGCGGCGGCGTCGACCCCGTCGCGCTGCTCGAGCGTCTGGACAGCCGCGTCGTGGCCGTGCACGCCAAGGACGGCACGCTCGACCCCGCGCTCGCCGGCGCCTACCCGCCCGCCGACCAGGTGGCCGCGGGCGAAGGATCCGTTCCGCTCGTCGAGGCCATCGCCGCGGCTCCGGCCCTCGAGCTCGCGATCGTGGAGTTCGACCACTACGAGGGCGACCTGTTCGACGCCATCGAGCGCAGCCGGGTGTACCTCGACGAGAAGGTCGCCGGCTGATGGTGGGCGCCACCCGTTCGTTCGAGGACGGCCCCGTCGGCGTCGGCATCATCGGCGCCGGGAACATCAGCGATCAGTACCTGTCGAACCTCACGACGTTCCCGGATGTGCGCGTCCTCGCGATCGGCGACCTGCTCGAGGACCGCGCGCAGGCGCAAGCCGAGAAATACGGCGTCCCGCGCTCCGGAGGCGTCGACGCGGTGCTCGCCGATCCGGAGATCGACATCGTCGTGAACCTCACGATCCCTGCCGTGCACGTCGAGGTGTCCGAGGCGATCATCGCGGCGGGCAAGCATGTCTGGACCGAGAAGCCGATCGGCGTGAGCCGTGAGGAGTCCCGCCGACTGCTGGAGAAGGCGGATGCGGCCGGTCTCCGCATCGGAGTCGCCCCCGATACCGTGCTCGGACCGGGTGTGCAGACGGCGAAGCGGGCGATCGCGCGCGGCGACATCGGCCGTCCGCTGTTCGCGCAGACCACGTTCCAGTGGTCGGGGCCGGAGATCTTCCACCCGAACCCCGCATTCCTGTACGCCAAGGGCGCGGGCCCGCTGCTCGACATGGGCCCCTACTATGTATCGGCCCTCGTGCACGTCTTCGGCCCGGTCGCCTCGGTCGCGGCCCTCGGGCTGCAGGGGACGCCGACGCGGCGTGTGCAGGTCGGCGAGTTGGCCGGTCAGGAGTTCCCGGTCGAGATCCCGTCGACCCTGAGCGTGCTGATGGACTTCGAGCAGGGAGGCCAGGCGCAGAGCGTCTACAGCACCGACTCGCCCGTCATCCGGCAGGGGATCGTCGAGATCACCGGCACCGAGGGCACCATCGTGATCCCCGACCCGAACACCTTCGGCGGCGCGATCTCGATCACCCGACCGCTCACGCGTCTGTTCATCCCACCGGAGCCCGTCCAGCAGGACATCATCGACGTCGAGCAGGAGGGTGTGCTCTCCGGCCGCGGCGTGGGGCTGCTCGACATGGCACGCTCGATCGCCGCCGGTCGCCCGCACGTGGCGACGGGGGAGTTCGGCTACCACGTGCTCGACACGCTCCTGTCGATCGAGGAGGCCGCCGAATCGCGCAGCTTCGTCGAGGTCGAGAGCACGCTCGATCAGGTCGGTTCGATCGCCTCTGACTTCGACCCGTTCGAAGCGACGCTCTGATCGCAGCCGGTGGCGGTGGCGGCGGAGGTTCGGATCACCGAGCCTTCGTCGCCACCGACCGGATCAGGGGGCAGGTTCGCGCGTGCTGATCAGGCAGCGCGTCGATCAGGCGGCGGGCTCGCGCAGACGGACGAGTCGCTCGTGCCCGGTCTCCTCGAGTTCGGCGATGTCGTCGCGCGACTTCAGGAAATCGGAGAACGAGCGGTAGCCGAGGGCCTTCTCGCTGAAGGACGGATCCATGCGGCGCATGTGCGTCTTGACCGCTGAGCTGTGCAGCCACTCGTCGGCGTCGGCCTTGTCGTGGCCGAGACGCAGCGCGCGCTCGAGCAACTGGGTCGCCTCGCCCTGCTCGTCGAGCTTGGGCTCCTCGACCTTGGGTGCGGCCGCCTTCGACTTCGCCCGGCGCGGGGTCTTCGCCTTGACCGCGTCTGCGACATCGGGCACAGCCTCGGGCGCGGGCTCCGCGACGGCCTCGGCCTTCGCGGCGACGGCGGGCGCCGCCTTCACGGGGCGGACCACACCGGGAAGCGAGTCGTAGGATTCGAACTCGTCGCACGCGGCGGCCAGCGACTTGGCTGTGGAGCCTGACACTCCGACGCCGATCACGTAGCGTCCGAGACGCTTGCACCGCTGAGCCAGCGGCACGTAGTCGCTGTCGCCCGCCACGATCACGACGTGCGTGAGGTCGGGCAACCGGAACATGTCCTCGACCGCATCGACGGCGAGGCGGATGTCGGCGCCGTTCTTGGCGTAGGCGGCTGCCGGGAACAGCTGCACGAGGTCGACGGCGCGCGCCACGAGCTGCGAACGGTACTCGGCGTTCACGGGAGACGACCAGTCGGCGTAGGCCCTCGTGAGCACCAGGGTGCCGAACGAGGCCGCGTAGTCGATGATGGCGCCGACCTCGATCATCGCGCGACTCAGTCGGTCGGTGACCTCGGGATCGTTCGGGTTCTCGCTGATCCGCTGACGGTCCTTGCCGTAGGCGTTGCGTCCGTGCACGCGGTCGTACCAGGAGATGACGATGTTGTCGAAGTCGAGGTAGACGGCCACGCGGGCATCGGTGGTCTCGGCCATGATCAGACCTCCTCACGGGGATAGCGGACGCCGATCTGCGCTCTGATCTCGTCGAGAGCGCCCATGATGGCGACGCTCTCGGCGATGGGCAGGATGTCGCCCTCGAGGATGCCGTCGCGAACGAGCCGCTCGGCGGCGAGTGCCTGGTACTGCATCCCGCGGCCCTCGACCTCGGACGTGTAGGTCTCGTGAACGGTGCCGTCGGGGAGGACGACCCGGAACGTGGTCGGGCTGTACCAGACCGCATCGATGTCGATGCGGGCGGCCGTGCCGATGATGCTCGCGACGTTGGGTCCGGCGGCGCGCGATGACGACAGACTGGTCGAGATCGCTCCGCCCTCGTGCGTCATGACGGTCGCGACCTCGGAGTCGGCTCCGGTCTCCACGAGCCGGCCGACGGCGTGGAGCGTGGTCGGTGCGCCGAGGATGTCCCAGATGAAGGAGATCGGGTAGATCCCGAGGTCGAGGAGCGCGCCGCCGCCGAGCTCGAGGGCATTGAGGCGGTGGGTGGGGTCGGAGGGCAGCAGTTGCGTGTGGTCGGCGTTCACTGCGCGGATCTCGCCGAGGACGCCGTCGGCGATGAGCTCGCGGATGCGGACCATGTGCGGCAGGTAGCGGGTCCACATCGCCTCCATGACGAGCAGGCCGCGTTCGGCCGCAAGCGCCTGCAGATCCTCCGCCTCCGCGCGGTTCAGCGTGAACGCCTTCTCGGCGAGCACGTGCTTGCCGTTCTCGAGCGCGAGCCGGGCGTTCTCGTGATGCATGGGGTGCGGCGTCGACACGTAGATGATGTCGACGTCTGGATCGGACACCAGCGCCTCGTACGAGGGGTGCGCGCGGGGGATGTCGAAGCGGGCGGCGAACGCGTCCGCCGACTCCTGCGAGCGGGACCCGACGGCCACGAGGTCGAGCCCCGCGGTTCTCAGATCGGACGCGAATGCGCCGGCGATACCGCCGGTCGCGAGGATTCCCCACCGAAGACCTGTCATGGTCTCAGCGTAGGGGGTGTGCCGGCTGTGACGGACTGTTACATCCCGTGACGCCCGGCATCGGCGCCCTGGCAGCGGAGGCTCGACGGCTCCTACCGTGACGCCATGACCGAGCCCCTCATCATCGGCGCCATGGTGCGCACCCTGGGCGCGTACCCCTCGGGCTGGCGGCAGCCCGGCGCGCATCGTGATCCCGCGTCCGACGCCGACATCCTGCGGCACATCGCGCGGGAGGGGGAGGACGCCGGCCTCGACTACCTCTTCTTCGGGGACTGGCTCGCCACCGGCCCGGATCTGGAGTTCCGCGACCCATACCTGCTGGCCCGCATCGATCCCGTGAGCGCCGTGCTCTTCCTCGCGGGGGTGACCTCGCGGATCGGCCTGATCGCCACGGTCAACACCACGTACGCCGACCCGTACACGACGGCACGCTCGCTGGCGTCCCTCGACGTGCTCACCCGAGGCCGTGCCGGGATCAACCTCGTCACCGGCGCCGAGCCGCGTGCAGCGGGCAACCACGGCCGCGAGGAGCACGCCGACAACGAGTCCCGCTACGACCGGGCGGAGGAGTTCGTCGAGGCACTGCGCCGACTGTGGGACTCGTGGGGCGAGGACGCCTGGATCGCCGACGCCGACCGCGGGGTGCTGATCGACCCGGAGGCACTCCGCGCCGCCGACCTGCGGGGAACGCAGGTGCGCGTCACGGGACCGCTCAACGTCGCCCGCCCGCCGCAGGGACAGATCCCGATCGTGCACGCGGGGACGTCGCCGCGCTCCAGGGCGCTCGCGGCCACCGAAGCCGATCTCGCGCTGACGGCCGCGCCCACGCTGGCCGATGCGATCGCGACCCGTCGACTGCTGCGTGACATCGCGGCGGAATCCGGACGATCGCCGGATGCGCTGAAGGTGATCGCCCCGGTGCTTCCCGTCGTCGCGGACACGGATGCCGACGCGCGACGCATCGTGGAGCGGCTGCTCGCCCTGGTGCCGCTGGCCGAGGGGCACCAGGCGGCCAGAACGGCGTTCCCGTCGAATCGCACCGTCGCCGCGCTCGCCGATGCACTCGACGTCCCGCTCGACGACCCGCTGCGCACCTCGACCTTCGACGCCCCCGTGACCTCTGCGGAGGCCCTGCGGCTGGGAGAGCGCGGCGCCGCGCTGATCGAGCGCCTCGGCATCATCGCCGGGCTGCGCGTCTCCGCATCGAAGGTCTCGGGATCGGGCATCGGGAACGGCGATCCGCTCACATGGCGGCACCTGGTCGCCGCGCATGCGGTGCCGGCGGCGTTCGTCGTGGGAGACGCGGCGACGATCGCCGATCATTTCGAGACCTGGCGTGAGGAGGGCGCCGCGGACGGGTTCAACGTGCTGTCGGCGTTCCAGCCCGCGCAGTTCGAGGCTTTCACGCGACAGGCGGCTCCCGAGCTGCGTCGTCGCGGCCTGCTGCGAGACGCGCAGGAGAGCACCCGAGCGACCCTCCGCGACCGTCTGCGCATTTCCTCGTATGTCGACGCGTGACCACGCGTGTCGCCACGCGACATCCGGAGTCGGCCACCTCGCGCCGGAGGAACCGCGATTCCTACGGTGAAGTCACCTCACCACAGCACCAGAAGCACACCACAGCACCCGAAGCACCGCACCCGAATCCTGGAGGCCCACCCATGAACCGTCGTCTCATCCGCGCCGCCGCCATCGCGCTGCCGCTCGTCCTCGCGGGCAGCCTCGCCGCCTGCGCGTCGACGCCCGCACCGGCGAACTCGCCTGCCGAAGGCGGCGACCCCGTCACAGGAGGAACGCTCACCTACCTCGAGCACCAGGCGTACACGAACCTCTACCCGCCGCAGGCCGGCTTCTACCCGAACGGCGGCATCGTGAACAACATCGCGGCCCGTCTCACCTGGCAGAATCCGGAAACGCTCGAGATCGAGCCCTGGATCGCCTCCGACTGGACCGTGAACGACGACGCCACCGAGTACACGTTCAACCTGAACCCCGACGTCACGTTCTCGGACGGCACGGTGCTCGACGCCGCGGCCGTGAAGAAGAACTTCGATACCTACGGGCTGGGCGATGCCGAGCGGGGACTCACTGTCTCCGAGGCGATCAACAACTACGCCAGCAGTGAGGTGGTCGACGAGGACACCGTCACATTCCATTTCTCGGCGCCGTCGCCCGGGTTCCTGCAGGCGACCTCGACGATCAACTCGGGCCTCCTGTCGCCTGCGACCCTCGACGGCACGATCGAGGACTTCGGTGCGGGCAACGCGGCCGAGATCATCGGCTCGGGGCCGTTCACCGTCACGGGAGAGAAGCTCGGCACCGAGTACACGCTCACCGCCCGCGACGACTACGACTGGGGCCCCGACAGCGTCGACAACGACGGTCGCCCCTACCTGGATGCCGTGCACGTGCTGATCACGCCGGAGGACTCGGTGCGCATCGGCTCGCTGCTCGCAGGCCAGGCCGACTACGTCCGCTACGTGCAGGCGTTCGACGAGGACCGCGTCGAGGGGGCCGGCTTCACGCTCTACGCCCCGCAGACCCGCGGCGTGAACAACTCGATCGCCCTCCGCCCCGAGAACCCGCTGCTCTCCGACATCCGCGTCCGGCAGGCGATCATCTCCGCCGTGGATGCGCAGGAGGTCGTGGACACGCTCTTCACCGAGAACTACCCGGTGGCGACCTCGGTGCTGTCCTCTCAGGCCCTCGGCTACAAGGACGAGTCGGAGCACTACGAGTACGACCCGAAGAAGGCCGAGAAGCTGCTCGACGAGGCCGGATGGAAGCCCGGTGCCGACGGCATCCGCGAGAAGGACGGCGAGCGTCTCGCGATCACGGTCTACGAGGCGAAGCCCCAGCCCCTGTCGAAGCAGACCCTCGAACTCGTCGCGCAGCAGCTGGCGAAGGTGGGTGTCGAGCTCTCCGTCAAGCCCGGCGACGCCGGCAGCTACGCCGAAGACACCCGTGACCCGCTGAAGACCGGCTTCTACCACTCGATGGTCGGCCGGGCGGATCTCGACGTGATCAAGAGCCAGTACTTCACGAAGAACCGCGACGTGCTCATCTCGAAGGATGCGAAGCTCGACGAGCTGCTCCTCGCGGTGGCCTCCGAGCCCGACGCCGACAAGCGCGTCGCCGCGTCGCAGGCCGTGCAGGACTACATCGCCGAGCAGGCCTACGTCATCCCGCTGTTCGAGGAGCCGCAGGTGTACGGCACGGCGACATATGTGCACGGCGTCGCGTTCGAGTCGGTGGGGCGCCCGACGTTCTCCGGCGTCTGGCTCTCCGAGCACTGATCGGCATGGTGCGTCGATGAATTTCGTCCTCCGACGAGCCGGGCAGGCCGCGATCGTTCTGATCGCGGCCTTCACGGCCACCTTCTTCCTGCTGCAGCTGTTGCCGGGCGATGCGATCCTGATCAAGTTCTCCGACCCCAGCCTCGGGCTGTCGCCGGATCAGCTCGACAGCATCCGCGCCACGTACGGTGCCGACCTGCCCTGGTGGCAGCAGTACGTGCACGCAGGGCTCGGCTTCCTCGCCGGGGACTTCGGATTCTCGACGCAGTTCGGCACGCCGGTGCTGGCGATGCTCGCCGAGGCGCTGCCGGCGACACTGCTGCTCGCGTCGCTCGGACTCCTCGTCGCGCTGCTGCTGGCGGTCCTGATCGCGGGGCTCTCGTCCCTCGCGCCGTTCGCCTGGCTGCGTGATGGTCTGCGCCAGATCCCCGGCCTCTTCGTCGCCGTGCCGGTGTTCTGGCTGGGCATCCTGCTCATCCAGGTGTTCTCTTTCGGACTCGGCTGGGTGCCGATCGTCGGGGCCGACCCGGCGAGCGGGCTCATCCTCCCCGTGCTGACCCTCGCGGTGCCGATCTCGGCGCCCTTGGCGCAGGTGCTGGTCCGGGCGATCGATCAGGTGCAGGCGCAGCCGTTCGTCACGGTGGTGCGCGCGAAGGGCGCGCCGCCGCTCTGGGTGCTCACGCGCTCGGTCGCCCGCAACGCCGCGGTGCCGACGTTGACCATCGCCGGCGTGCTGTTCGGAGAGCTCGTCGGGGGAGCGGTCGTGACCGAGACCGTGTTCGGTCGCACGGGAGTGGGCAGGCTCACGGAGCAGGCCGTCACGAACCAGGACATCCCGGTGCTGCAGGGCGTCGTGCTGCTCTCCGCTCTCGGTTTCGTGGTCATCAGCTTCGCGGTCGACCTCGTCACCCCGCTCATCGACCCGCGCCAGCGGACGCTCACGCGCTCCCGCCCATCCGCCGCGTTCGCCGCCTCGAAGCCCGCACCTCAGGAGGTGTCTGCATGACCGCTCCCGTGATCGCCGAGACGAGCGTCGAGCCCGGAGCCGTGCCGGCACCGATCCCTCAGGAGCAAGCGCCGGCACCTCGGCGGCGTGGTCGTCTGCGCGGCCGCGCCTGGGGCCTGTATCTGGCGCTCGCCGTCGTGGCGCTCGCCGTGCTCTGGGCAGTCATCCCCGGGGTGTTCGCCCCCGGCGACCCGCTCACCGGCGTACCGGCCGACAAGCTGCTGCCACCGAGCGCCGCCCACTGGTTCGGAACCGACACCCTCGGACGCGACCTGTTCGGACGCGTCGTCCATGGCGCGGTGCATTCGCTCTCCGGCGCGCTGATCGCGGTCACGGTCGGCCTCGCGCTCGGCACGGTGCTGGGCGCGATCGCCGGGGCCGTGGGCGGTGTGGTCGATGACGTGCTCATGCGCGTCGTCGACGTGCTCCTCGCGATCCCCGGGCTCCTGCTGTCGCTGTCGGTCATCATCCTGCTCGGATTCGGCACCGTCAATGCCGCCATCGCGGTCGGTCTCGGCAGCGTCGCCGCCTTCGCCCGGCTGATGCGCGCCGAGGTCGCCCGCGTGCGGCGCACCGAGTACGTCGAGGCGGCCTTCGGCAGCGGCGCCACCTTCTTCGCGGTGCTGCGTCGGCATGTGCTGCCCAATTCGCTCACACCCATCGTGGCGCTCGCTGCGCTGCAGTTCGGCACCGCGATCCTGGCGATCTCGACTCTCGGCTTCCTCGGCTACGGCGCCCCGCCGCCCACCCCGGAATGGGGGCTGCTGATCGCCGAAGGACGCAACTACGTGGGGACCGCCTGGTGGCTCACGGCACTTCCCGGTCTCGTCGTCGTCGCGGTCGTGCTCAGCGCCAACCGCATCAGCCACCGCATCGGAAGGGGGACGCGATGAGCGTTCTGGCTGCGACGGATCTGCGGATCTCCTACGGGGGTCGCGAAGTCGTGCACGGCATCTCGTTCGAGATCGAGGAGGGCGAGACCCTCGCGCTCGTCGGCGAGTCGGGATCGGGCAAGTCCACGACCGCTCATGCGCTCCTCGGTCTGCTTCCGGCCGGCGGGAAGGTCGATGGCGGGACCGTGGCACTCGGAGACCTCGACATCTCCGGATGGACCGATCGCGCGCTGCGGGGCATCCGCGGCGCGGAGATCGGCCTCGTGCCGCAGGACCCCACGACCTCGCTCGATCCGGTGCGTCCGATCGGCGCGCAGGTCGAGGAGATCCTGCGCCTGCACGGACACCGGGACCGGCGTTCGCGTCGCGCGCGTGCGATCGAGCTGCTCGACCGCGTCGGCATCGACGATCCGGACCTGCGGGCGCGCCAGTACCCGCACGAGCTCTCCGGCGGTATGCGGCAGCGCGTGCTGATCGCGACCGCGATCGCCCTGCAGCCGCGCCTGCTGATCGCGGACGAACCGACCAGCGCCCTCGATGCCACGGTGCAGCGCAAGGTGCTCGACCTGCTCGACGAGCTGCAACGTGAGGAGGGCACCAGCATCCTGCTCGTGACCCACGACCTCGGTGTGGCCGCCGATCGCGCGGAAAGGCTGGTCGTGCTCAAAGACGGCCGGATCGTGGAGCAGGGCCCGAGCGCAGCGGTGCTCGCTGCGCCGTCCGACCCGTACACGCGGCAGCTGCTCGCCGATGCTCCTGCATTCACGACCGGATTCCGCCGCCCGGAGGCGCCGCCGTTCCTGCGGGACGCGGCGGCCGTCGCCGCGGAGAACCCCTATGCGATCGTGGCCGAGGGGCTCGTGAAGGAGTTCCGCGTCGCGGGGCGCGAGCGCTTCCGCGCGGTCGACGACGTCTCGTTCCGCGTGCGTCGGGGCACCACTCATGCTCTCGTCGGGGAGTCCGGGTCAGGCAAGACGACCACGGCGCGGCTGGTCACGCGCTTCCATCAGCCCGACGCCGGCACGATCGAGGTCGACGGCGAAGACGTGACCCACGCGAAGCGCGAACAGCTGCGCGCGCTGCGCCGACGCGTGCAACTCGTCTACCAGAACCCGTTCGCCTCGTTGGATCCTCGTCAGCACATCATCGACATCGTGGCGGAGCCGCTGCAGAACTTCCGCGTCGGATCGAGCGCCGAGCGCCGAGAACGGGCGCTGGCCCTCCTCGACCGGGTCTCGCTCCCGGCCGACGTCGCGAGGCGCACTCCGCGCGAGCTCTCGGGCGGCCAGCGACAGCGCGTCGCGATCGCCAGGGCGCTCGCGATCGATCCGGAGGTCGTGGTGCTCGACGAGGCGGTGTCAGCGCTGGACGTGACCGTGCAGGCGCGCATCCTCGAGCTGCTCACCTCGCTGCAGTCCGAGCTCGGACTCACGTACCTGTTCATCTCGCACGACCTCGCGGTGGTGCGCAGGATCAGCCACACGGTCTCGGTGATGCGTCGTGGCCGGATCGTCGAGGAAGGGCAGACGGAGGAACTCTTCCGCGACCCGCAGCACGACTACACCCGGGAGCTGCTCGCCGCTGTCCCCGGACGAACGGAGACCGTCGTATGACCACCGCACCCACCGTCGCCTTCTTCACCCGCCTGCTCGACGACGCTGCACCTGTCGAGAGGTATGCGCTCGCGACCGCGCAGATCCAGCAGGCCGAGCGGCACGGGATCGGGCGGGCCTGGGTCGCCCAACACCACTTCCACGCGGCCGAGGGCGGGCTGCCGTCCCCTCTGGTGTTCCTCGCCCACGTGGCCGCCGTGACCCGCGGCATCCGGCTCGGAACCGGGGTCATCACCCTGCCGCTGGAGGATCCGGTGCGGGTGGCCGAAGATGCCGTGGTCGCTGATCTGCTCTCCGGGGGGCGCGTGGATCTGGGACTCGGCAGCGGGGGGACACCGTCGTCGTTCGTGCCCTTCGGGGAGGACGTACGCGACAAGGCACCGACCTACGACCGCAAGCTGCGCACGCTGCTCGACGGGCTGGCGGGTCGCGACATCGGGGCGGGCAACACGCTCTACCCGGATGCCGGAGATCTCGCCGACCGCATCTGGCAGGCCACCTTCTCGGCGCCCGGTGGGCACCGCGCCGGGGTGCACGGGCACGGACTGCTGCTCTCGCGCACGCAGCCTCGCCGCGCCGACCGGCTGCACGCACCGCTCTCCGAACTGCAGGATCCGATCATCGACGCGTACCTCGAGGCGCTTCCGGCCGGGGTGGAGCCGAGGATCACCGCGTCGCGGACCGTGTTCGTCGCGGACGACCGCGCCGAGGCACTGCGGTTCGCCGAGGTCGGGCTGCGCCGGGGGGCGGAGGGCTTCCGCCGACAGGGGCAGACCATCCCCGGAGACAGCATTGACGAGTTGATCGCCGCTCTCGACACGCACCTCGGCACGCCGGAGGAGGTGGCGGAGTCGCTCGCCGCCGACGCCACCCTCGCCCGCGCGACCGAAGTGGCCTTCCAGGTGCACTCGGTCGACGCCCCGCACGAGCACGTGCTGCGATCCATCGCCCTCTTCGCCGATGAGGTCGCGCCGGCCCTCGGCTACGCACTCAGCCCTTCCGCCCCAGACACCCTCACCCTCAAGGAGAACGCATGACCGACGACATCGTGGACCGCATCGTGGAGGTGACGCCGGAGCTGGATGCGCTGCGCCGTCGCCGGCCGGTCACCCGAGAGCAGTTGCAGGCGAGCTTCGACGCACTCTTCCGACCGGTCACGGTCGAACACGTCTCGCAGGCGGAGCGCGAGCTCGTCGCCGCCTTCGCGACGGGGCTCGCCGGAGCGGATGACGCGACCGCGGTGTTCTATGCCGACCGCGCACAGGACGCGGATCCGGAGACCGCGAGCGTCGTGCTCACCGAGGCCGCCGGCGCGGCCGTCAGCGGACCCTTCGGCGCGTACACCGAGCTGGGGCTGCAGGAGGAGAACACGGAGGGGGAGCGGTACGTCCCCTCCGACGCGGTCACCGCGGTCATCGGTGAGCGCCTCGCCGCCGCCCTCGCACACACGCACCTGCTCGTGTTCCGGCCCCGCGAGGCCTCGGGAGCCGACCTCGGGCGGCTGCTCGACGCCGGGTGGTCGACCGACGGGATCGTGACGCTGTCGCAGCTGGTGTCGTTCCTCGCCTTCCAGCAGCGCGTCGTCACCGGACTCCGCGTGCTCGGGGCCGCGGGGCTGGCGACCGCTCCCGCTACCGCCGTCTCCGAGGAAGAGGAAGCCGCATGACCATCGAACAGACCGTGCTCCGTCACGACGACGCTCCGCACCCGCACGCCTTCACCCGCGGGGAGGTCGGCTGGGTCCCGCACCTGGAACCCCTCGCGGAAGACGAGCTGACTGAGCGGCACCACGACGGTCTCGTCGACGCCGCGCGGGCGAAGAACGACTACTTCCGACTGCTCGCCCGCGACCCCGAGGTGCTCAGGGCGCGGACCCTCGTCGACAAGGACATCTTCTACAACGCGGCCGAGGGGCTCCCGCGTGCCGACCGCGAGCTGGCGGCCACTGCGGCATCCCGTCGCAACGGCTGCGTGTTCTGCGCCTCGGTGCACTCGCGCTTCGCCGCGCACCACAGCAAGCGCACGGACGACGTCGACTTGCTGCTCGAGGAGGGCGTGGACGCGGACCTGGGCGAGCGATGGAACGCGATCGTCGCGGCATCCGTCGCCCTCACCGACACGCCCAGCGCATTCAGGGAGCACGAGATCGCCCGGCTGCGCGCGGCAGGGCTCGACGATCTGGAGGTCGCGGACGTCATCCACGGCGCCGCGTTCTTCAACTGGGCGAACCGGCTGATGCTGTCGATCGGACGGCCGGTGGCTCCGGCCTGACCCGGAGCCCTGCGACTACGGGAGCAGGATGATCTTGCCCGAGGCGGCGCCGGATTCCATGAGCTCATGGGCCTGCGCCGCTTCGGCGAGCGGCAGCTGCGGTCCGAGCTCGATCGTGAAGTCGCCGGTGTCCAGGAGGGCGATCGTCTCGGCGAGGGCCTCGGCACGCCAGGCGAGTTCCTGGTCGGTCAGCGGCACCGGCGATCCACCGGAGAAGGCACGGATGCCGAAGGATGCGGCATCCGGCCCCCGCACGATCGTCGCGATGCGGTCGCGGTCGGACACCAGGGCGAGCGAGGTCTCGATCGCCTCGTCGGTTCCCGCGCAGTCGAGTACCACTGTGACGGCGGAGGGAGCCGCCTCGCGGACCCGCTCGAGCAGGCCGTCGCCGTACGCCACCGGGATCGCGCCCAGCTCGCGCAGCTGATCGTGGCGGGCGGGGCTCCCGGTCGCGATCACGGTCGCGCCCCAGGCGACGGCGAACTGCACGGCTGCCTGCCCGACGGCTCCGGAGCCGCCGTGCACGAGCAGCACGTCGCCCTCGGTCACCCCGAGCGAGCGCAGCGCCTGGTAGGCGGTTCCGGCGGGGATGCCGATGCCGGCGCCCTCTGCGGTGGTCACGGAGTCGGGGAGCTTCGCGAGGTTCTCGGCCGGGACGGCGAGCGCCGACGCGTAGGTGCCGTGCCCATCGCGGATCGCCACCCGGTCGCCGACCGCGAAGTCGTCGACGCCTTCGCCGAGCGCTTCGACGACACCGGCACCGTCGAAGCCGACCGGACGCGGTTCGGTGATCGGCGGCGACGGGCGCTTGCCGCCGCGCAGCTTCGCATCGATCGGGTTCGCCCCCGCCGCCTCGATGCGGACGACGACCTCGCCGCGGCCCGCCACGGGGTCGGGGATCTCGATCAGATGCAGGACAGCGGGGGAGCCGATTTCGGTGTACACGATCGCGCGAGCCATGCATTCAGGCTACCTGCGCCGACAGTAGCGGTCACGGATCAGCGCCCGGACAGCACCTTCATGATGCGCTGCGGCGACACCGGCTGCGCGGTGCCCAGACGCTGCGCGAACACGCTCACGCGGTACTCCTCGAGCAGCCAGCGCGCCTCGACGAGCGCCGGCGAGGCGTCGGCCGCGAGCGGGATCGTGCCACCGGCGTCTTCGAAGGCCTTCGCCATCCGCTCGTACTCGGTCATGCGTGCACGGTCCTTGCCGGGCTCGCTGGACAGGGTCTTCAACCGGTCGAGCATCCCCTCCAGGTACCGGGGGAAGTGCGCGAGGCGGTCGACACCGGCGGTGGAGACGAACCCGGGGTGCAGCAGTCCGCTCAACTGGGTGCGGATGTCGTTCAGCGGGCCGAGGAGGGCGAGCGAGTTCTGCGACTTGATGCCGCGCTCCACGTCGCGTGACTTCGTGAGGATGCGTGCGACCAGGGAGACGCAGGCGAACAGTTCGTCGACGAGGACGGCGGAGACCGCGTCGCGCACGCGGGCGAAACCCGCCTCGTCGCGCACGATGCCATCCGGCACGATGTCTTCGATGACTGTGCGGGCGACCGCCGCACGCGAGTCCTCGATGAGGGCGGCGGCCGACGGATAGGGCGAGGCGGCGAGAGCGAGCTTCTCCTGGCTCGTCAGGTGCTCCTGCACGTACGAGGAGGGCGAGGGCACACCCAGAAGAACGAGGCGCAGCACGCCGTCGCGGGTGGCGGCCGCCGCGGCATCCGGGGTCGATTCGACGCGCACCGACACGCTCTTGCCCTGGTCGACGATGGCCGGGTACCCCCGCACGACGCCGCCGGCGACGCGGGTGTCGAGCACCTCGGGCAGTTCTCCGAACGTCCACGCCGTGAGGCCGGTCTGCTCGAGGGGCGCGGACGCGATGCGTTCGATCCCCCCGCGTTCGGTGCCGCGTCTCGCTCCCGTCCCCCCGGAGCGGGGAGGAGCTGCGATCGAGCGGGCGACGCTGCTGCGGGCGCGGTCCGAGAGCTGGGTCTGCAGCGCCCGCAGGTCGCGTCCGGATCCGACGATCCTGCCGCGTTCGTCGACGGCGCGGAAGTTCATGCGCAGGTGCGGGGGCACGCGCTCGTCGTCGAAGTCGGCGGCGGAGACCAGCTGGTTCGCGAGCGGCTGGATGCGGCGGGCGAGCGCCTCCTTGAGCGTGCGCGGAGGCAGGCCGCCGTGCGACTCCGGCCCCTCCTCGACGAGCTCGGCACCGAACTTCTCGGCCCAGTCTGCGGCGGGGACCACGTGGCGACGGATCGCCTTGGGGAGGGCGCGCAGCAGGCCCGTCACCAGTTCGGCACGCAGACCGGGAACCTGCCAGTCGAAGCCGCGGTCCTCGATCTGCGCGAGGAGCGGTAGCGGCACGACCACGCTCACGCCGTCGTCGTCGGCGCCCGGCTCGAACCGATACGCGAGGCCGAGCACCTGGTCGCCCTGGGTCCACCGGGTCGGGAACTCGCGCTGATCCGCACGCTCCTCGTCGTCGATCAGGTCGCTCTCGCGCATCACGAGCAGCTTCGGCGTCGTCGCCATGGCCTCTCGCCACCAGCTCTCGAACGACCGCACGTCGAACACCTCGGCGGGGATGCGCTCGTCGTAGAAGCGGAACACGGCCTCGTCGCCGGCGAGGATGTCGCGGCGACGCTCGCGCTCCTCGAGCTTCTCGAGGCGCTTGCGCAGTTCGGCGTTGCTGCGCCAGAACGCGCTCACCCGCTTGTCGAGCCGTGGCGGATCCCACTCGCCCTCGACGAGAGCGTGCCGCACGAACAGCTCGCGTGAGGCAGCGCGGTCGATGCGGGCGAACTGCACGCGCCGACGCGGGATGATCTCGAGGCCGAACAGGGTCACCTTCTCGAAGGCGACCGCAGCACCGGCATCCTTCGACCAGTGCGGCTCGGTGACCTGACGCTTGGCGAGGTCGCCGGCGAGGGGCTCGGCCCAGGCGGGGTCGATCGCGGCGACCGTGCGGGCGAACGTGCGGGAGGTCTCGACGATCTCGGCGGCGATCACCGCCCGCGGACTCTTCTTGCGCAGACCGGAGCCGGGGAAGATCGAGAAGCGGATGCCGCGCGCCCCGCGGTACTCGGCGATGCGACGGCCTTTCGGTTCCTTCGCAGGGGAGTGCACCTTGCCTGCGGGGGCGGTGCGCTCGTCGAGGATGCCGATCTGCGAGAGCAGGCCCGACAGCAGTGCACGGTGGATGGCATCGGGATCGCTGGTGCCGCCGTCGCCGCCCGCTCTCCGGTCGTCGCGGGGGCGGTCGGGCGTCTTCACGAGCGTGCGCAGCTGGCGATGCACGTCGAACCACTCGCGCACCCGCACGTAGTTGAGGTGCTCGGAACGGCACAGGCGGCGGAACGCGCTCGAGCCGAGCTCGCGCTGCTGCTCGCGCAGGTGGTTCCAGAGGTTCAGCAGGGTGAGGAAGTCACTGGTCGGGTCGACGAAACGCGCGTGCATCCGGTCGGCTTCGTCCCGGCGCTCCTCCGGCCGCTCCCGCACGTCCTGGATGGTCATGCCCGAGACGATCGCGAGCACGTCACGCGTCACGGTGCCGCCGGAGTCCGCCTTCCCTGCTTCGATCAGCATGCGTGCGAACCGCGGATCGATCGGCATGCGGGAGATGTCGCGACCCGTGCGGGTGAGGTGCGGGGTACCGTCGCGGCGCGATGCCTCGACGGCGCCGAGCTCGGTGAGCAGGTCGAACGCGGCCTTCACGCCCCGCGAGTCGGGCGGGGTGAGGAAGGGGAACGCGGTGATGTCGCCGAATCCGAGCGACAGCATCTGCAGGATGACCGAGGCCAGCGAGGTGCGCAGGATCTCGGGCTCGGTGTACTCCGGTCGCTTGTCGTAGTCCTCTTCCGAGTAGAGACGGATCGCGATGCCGTCGCTGGTGCGGCCCGCACGGCCGGAACGCTGATTGGCCGAGGCCTGGGAGACGGCCTCGATCGGCAGGCGCTGCACCTTGGACCGGTTGCTGTACCGGGAGATACGCGCGGTGCCGGTGTCAATCACGTATTTGATGCCGGGCACCGTGAGGCTGGTCTCGGCGACGTTCGTGGCGAGGATCACCCGGCGGCGCACGCCGGCCACCCGGCTGCGCTCGAACACCCGATGCTGGTCGGCGGCGGAGAGCCGTCCGAACAGCGGCAGCACCTCGGTGGGGGCGCGGTCGCTCGCGTAGGCGCCGCGCACGGCATCGGCGGCATCGCGGATCTCGGCCTCGCCGGGGAGGAAGACGAGCACATCGCCCGGTGCTTCCCGGTCGAGCTCGCGCAGGGCCGCGACGATCGCCGAGACCTCGTCCTCCGGCTCGGGCGGCGCATCCTCTTCGTCTGCATCCTCGACCGGCCCGCGGTAGCGGATCTCCACCGGATAGGTGCGGCCGGAGACCTCGATGATCGGTGCCGGGGTGCCGTCCGGTGCGGCGAAGTGCGTGGCGAAGCTCTCCGGATCGATCGTCGCCGAGGTGATGATCACCTTGAGGTCGGGTCGCTCCGGGAGGATGCGGGACAGGTAGCCGAGCAGGAAGTCGACATTGAGGGAGCGCTCGTGCGCCTCGTCGATGATGATCGTGTCGTAGCGGGTGAGTAACCGGTCGCGGTGGATCTCGTTGAGCAGGATGCCGTCGGTCATCAGGGCGATGCGCGTGGCGTCCGACACCTTGTCGGTGAACCGCACCTTGTATCCGACGAGCGTGCCCAGCTCGACGTGGAGCTCTTCGGCGACGCGCTCGGCGATCGTGCGGGCGGCGAGGCGTCGCGGTTGCGTGTGGGCGATGCGCTCCCGACCGAGTTCCAGGGCGATCTTCGGCAGCTGGGTGGTCTTTCCCGATCCGGTCGCACCGGCGACGATCACGACCTGGTGGTCGCGGATGGCGTCGGCGATCTCAGCCCTGGCGGTGCTGACCGGCAGCTCCGGGGGATAGGAGATCACGGGGGAAGACATAGCCCTCCATCGTATGCCGGGATCGGTCATCCACGCACCGATGCCGGCCTCTACGATCAGGGGGTGATCACTGCTCTCGCCCCCGTCCGGTGGTTCCACGAGTTCGGACGACCTCCGCGCATCCTCGGGCTCGACGTCGCCCGAGGACTGGCGATCCTCGGCATGGCCGGAGCGCACATCGGCGAGACCGAGCCGTTCGACTGGTTCGACCCGTCGACGTGGACCGACCTGGTGCATGGACGCTCGTCGATCCTGTTCGCGGTGCTCGCGGGCATCTCGATCGCCCTCATGACGGGACGCAGCGCGCTGCCCGAACGTGAGCGCATCCCCGGCATCCGCCTGAACCTCATCGGCCGGGGCGCGGTGATCTTCGTGATCGGCCTGGCCCTCGAGATGTTGAACACCCCGATCGCAGTGATCCTCACGCTCTACGGTCTGCTCTACGTCGCGGTCATCCCGTTCCTGCGCTGGAGGCCCTGGCAGCTGCTGACGGGGGCGGCGGTGCTCGCACTCCTCGGTCCGGCGCTGCTCGCGTTCCTGAACGCGGTGATGCTGAACCCCTACGGTTCCGGCATCGGGTTCGTGCTGTACGGCACGTACCCGATCACGGTCTGGATGTCACTGGTGCTGGCCGGCATGGCCCTCGGACGCCTGCGCGTCGAGCGGATGCGCACCGCGGCGGTCGCGCTCGGCGTCGGATTCGCGCTCGTGGTGGTCGGGTACGGCCTGGGCGGGGTCGGCCACGCCGCCGGTCTCGCCGGCGACGTCGGGAACGGCTCATCGGGGACGGAGGTCTCATCGGGCAGCTCGATCGTCGACCCCGGCTTCGTCGACATGGGCACGGCTCCAACCGGGTGGGAGGCCTACCCGCAGGCGTTCGCCGAGACCGACCCGCTCCGTGCCGTGCTCACGGCGGTCTTCGCCGTCGACCCGCACAGTGGAGGTACGGCCGAGATCCTCGGTTCCGGCGGGTTCGCCCTCGTCGTCATCGCCCTGTGCCTGCTGCTGAGCACACCTGTGCGCTGGGCGCTGCTCCCGCTGGGTGCGCTCGGTTCCATGCCGCTCTCGGCATACAGTGCGCATGTGCTCTCGATCATGCTGGTCGGTGGACCGGGGTCGTTCTTCACCAGCAACACGTTCTGGGCCGCGACCGCGATCGGTCTGCTCCTGCTGACCACGCTCTGGTCGATGTTCTTCGGCCGCGGACCGCTCGAACGCCTGGTCGGTCGGGGAGCGACGGCGATGGCGTCGGTGCCCCGGAGCTGACTCCGTCGATGCCGACCACGTCGCCGACCATAGGGCCGACCACGTCGCCGACCACGACGAGGGCCGAGAAGACGATGTGCTAGCGTGGAACGGCGACGCTTTCTGGCGTTCGCGACCGACCCCGATCTCGGGTCGGACTGGGGAGTTTCGAACTGGGGAGTTCACACCACCGCTTTGCGGCGATCCATTCGCCGTCTCGATGTCGTCGAGTGCGCGGGGGATGACGCCTGCGCGTTCGGAACGGCATCGACTGGGGAGTCACGGTGGGGAACACGAGTTTCGGGCGACGGGCACGCGGTGCCGTCGCATCAATGCTGACGGCCGGCCTGCTGATCGCGGGTCTGTCCGGTGTGGGAGCGACGGCGGCCGCTGCAGCCGACGTGCCGCCGACGACGCCGCCGCAGCTGCAGCGCGACGAGAACGTGGTGACGTCGGATCCGATTCCGACCGTCCAGATCGACAACGGATACGTGTGGGCGCAGACCACGATCGGCACCACCGTGTACGCGGTCGGCAAGTTCGACAACGCGCGTGAGCCGAAGGCCGCGCCCGGCACGGCCCTCACCGCACGCTCGAACGTGCTGGCGTACGACATCGTCTCCGGCGCGCTGTCGTCGTTCGCCCCGAAGGTCAACGGCGTGATCAAGGCCGTCGCGGCATCGCCCGACGGCACGCGCATCTACATCGGCGGATCCTTCAACAGTGTGAACGGCAAGGACCGGTGGAACTTCGCGGCACTCGATGCGAAGACCGGCGAGCTGGTCCCGCAGTTCGCGCCGTCGATCGGCGGCAGTGGCGTGTACGCGATCACCACCGACGGATCGAACATCTACCTCGGGGGTCTGTTCACTCAGGCCAACGGCGTCGCCCGGAAGAACCTCGCTGCCTTCGACCAGAAGAACGGTGCGCTGCTGAGCTGGGCTCCCCAGGCCGACCGCCAGGTCGATGCCCTGGTGATGGATCCGGCCGGCACGAACGTCATCGTCGGAGGTCGCTTCTCGACGGTCAACGGCAGCAGTCTCCGTGGCTCGGCCGCTGTGGACAAATCCACCGGTGCAGCGGACACCTCCTGGGGCATCTCCCAGGTCGTGAAGAACAGCGGGAGCAGCAGCAACTCCGGTATCTTCGCCCTCGCCACCGACGCGAACTCGGTCTACGGCACCGGGTGGAGCTGGGCCGGCGGGGGCAACCTCGAGGGCACGTTCGCCGCAGAGGCGGGAACAGGAGCGGTGCGCTGGATCGCGGATTGCCACGGTGATCACTACGGCGTGTACTCGACCGGCAAGGTCGTCTACACGACGAGCCACATGCACTCCTGCAACACGATGGGCCTGCAGCCGCAGAAGAACCCGGCGGTCTACCAGTACGCCGAGGCGTACACGGCCGATGCGCGCGGCACCCTCTCCGCGAACACCTACTCGGGGTACGCCAACTGGGCGGGAACCCCTGCGCCGTCGCCCTACCAGTGGGCACCGGACTGGTCGGTGGGCACCACCACCGGACTCGGCCAGGCGGGCCTGTCCATCACCGGCGCGGGCGACATGATCTCGATCGGCGGCGAGTTCCGATCCGTCAACGGCGGTCAGTTCGAGGGACTGGTCCGGTTCTCCACGAACCCGCCTGGCGGCGCCAAGGACGCTCCCCGTGTCGCCGCTGCGGACTGGAAGCCCACGGCGGGCACATCGCCCGTCCCCGGGCGCGCTCGCGTGACGATCCAGACGAACTGGGATCGGGATGACCTGACCCTCACCTACGAGCTGTACCGAGCCGGAACCGCTGAACCTGTGGCGAGCACGACTGCGGACGGCACCTGGTGGAAGCGCGCGACGGTCACGCTCGATGACCCGACGGCGACGCCGGGCGCGACGCAGAGCTACACCGTGGTCGCGAAGGACGCCGCCGGGAACACCGCGACCAGTGCGAGCGTGAACGCGAAGGCGAACGCGGGGACCGTCTCGGCATACACGGCCAAGGTCCTCGCGGACGGTCCCTCGCTGTACTACCCGATGGGAAACATCTCGAAGGATTGGGCGGGCGCTAACACCCCGGTGAACGGGTCGGGCGCCACGGTCTCGTCGGCCGGCATCGAGAACAGCGGCACGGGATCGACCGCCTTCAACGGCACCACGACCGGCCGGGTGTCGTCCGACGCCAAGGCGGCGGTGTCGAAGGATTTCTCCTCGGAGATCTGGTTCCAGACGACCACGAAGACCGGCGGCATGCTCATCGGCTCCGGAGCCGCCAAGACGGGAAGCTCCGCGACCGTCGACCGACAGCTCTACATGACGAACAGCGGCACTCTGACCTTCGGCGTCTTCGCCGGTCAGACGCGCGCCACGGTGGCAGGGGACAAAGCGCTGAACGACGGAACGTGGCATCACGCGGTCGTCTCGCAGAACGCGGAGGGGATGAAGCTCTACGTCGACGGTGAGCTCGTCGCCTCGGATCCCGCGGTGACGACGTCCAGGACCGACTCCGCCTACCTCCGCATCGGCGGCGATGCCCTCGCGGGCTGGCCGTCGGCTCCCTCGTCGAACTACTTCAAGGGTGCGCTGGACGAGGCGGCGGTGTACCCGTTCGCGTTGAACGCGGATCAGGTGCGGTCGCACTTCCAGCTGGGGAAGGGCATGAAGGCTCCGACGGCGGCATTCACGGCGCAGTCGACCGATCTGAGCGTGGCGGTCGACGCGTCGGGCTCGTCCGCGGACGGCGGAGCATCGATCAGTGCTTACGCCTGGGACTTCGGCGACGGTTCGACGGCCACGGGCGCGACCGCGACGCACGAATACGCTGCAGCGGGGACCTACACGGTGCGCGTGACGGTGACGGACAGTCGTGGACTGTCGGCATCGAGCGAGAAGCAGGTCGTGGTCACGGCCCCCGTCGTCGCCGATGTCGTCGTGGCATCGGACGGGTTCGACCGTGCGGTCGATTCCGGCTGGGGCACCGCTGATGTCGGTGGTCTGTGGACGCCGATGCAGGGCAAGTCGACCGCGCTCTCCGTGGCAGAGGGTGCCGGGGTGATCGACCTCGCCGCAGGGCAGACGCGCGAGATGCTGCTGGACGATGCATCGGTGCGGGATTCCGCCACGACGATGTCCTACACGCTCTCGGCCGGTCCGGAGTCCGGCACGGCGTACGTCGGTGCGGGTTCTCGTCGCGCCGGCGACAGCGGGTTCCGAGCCCTGGCCTGGCATCGCGCCGATGGGGCGGTCTGGGTGGTGATCCAGCGCAACGGGACGGCGATCGCCAGCGCGGCGGTCCCCGGTCTGACCTGGAGTGCCGGGACGATGTTCCACCTGTCGACGGAGACGTCGGGTTCACCGTCGACGACCATCCGCGCCAAGGTGTGGGCCGACGGCCAGCCCGAGCCGGCGGCGTGGCAGGTGTCCGCGACGGATGCGACGTCGACGCTCCAGGGCGAGGGATCGCCGTCGGTGTTCTCGTATCGGGCCGGCAGCGCGACCGGCACGAACATCGTGCGGGTGCACGAGGTCAAGGCCATCCGCTCGGGCGAGTGAGCTCAGGAACGAGTGCGCGGGTGGGGGCACCGGATCGGGTGCCCCCACCGGGTCCTCTCAGAAGTGCGTGCCGCCGTCGATGCGCACCTCGGTGCCGGTGATGAACGCACCGTCCTCGCTCGCGAGCATCGCCACGACGCCGGCGACCGACTCCGGTCCGGCGAAACCCTGACCGATCGCGGGCGCGAGCTTCATGAACAGGCTCATGTCGGCGTCGGCGGGCAGGCCCGGACCGTTGCTCTGGTTACTCTGGCCGGATCCGTCGGTCATGCCGGACGAGATCGACCCGGGCTGCACCGCGGTGAAGCGGATCCCGCTCTTCGCGTATTCGGCGGCGAGCGCGTGGGTCATCGACTGCACGCCGCCCTTGCTGGCCGCGTAGGCCGCCATGTAGGGGTGCGCGAAGCCGGCTGAGGTCGAGCTGAAGTTCACCACGGCGGACGACGAGCCTTCGAGCAGTGCGGGGATCGCCGCGCGGATCACGAGGAACGTGCCGACCAGGTTGATCCGGATGACCTGCTCGAACTGGTCGAGCGTCGTCTCGTGGGTGTGCGAGGAGCGCAGGATTCCGGCGGCGTTCACGAGCACGTCGAGTCCGCCCAGAGCAGCGACGGCCTCGGCGACGCCGGCAGCCACGGAGGCTTCGTCGGCGATGTTCATCGTGACGGTCGTGAGGCGTTCGGCGAGTGCGCCGGCCTGGGCGACCGTGTCTTCGAGACCCGCGGTGCTGACGTCGGCGGCGACGACGCTGCCGCCTTCGCGGAGCATGCGCAGCACGGTGGCCTGACCGATGCCCGACCCTCCGCCGGTGACGAGCGCCCGACGTCCTTCGTAGCGGTTCATGATCTTCCCTTTCGTGGTGAATGTCGTGGTGGATGCGGTGATGGTGTCGCGAGGCGACGTTCCGTTGTAGGCAGAGTATGCCTGTATGACAGAACGTGCCACATAGACCCAACCTGCCGCGGCGTTCGCCTATTCCCGTACGCTGTGACGGTGGAGACCTCGACCCTCACCGAACGCCGCCGGGCCGCGACCGAGCGGGACATCGCGGCCGCCGCCGCCGCGCTGTTCGCCGAGCAGAGCGTGGCGGGGGTCACCGCCGAGCAGATCGCGGCGCGCGCGGGTGTCTCGGTGCGTACGTTCTACCGGTACTTCGCCCGGAAGGAAGACGCGATCACGCCCATCCTCAGCGTCGGCGCCCAGCGCTGGCAGGAGGCATTCGCGCAGGTGGGGGAGCTTTCGCTGCGGGAGCGGATCCCCGCCGTGATCCACGCCCAGCTCGCCGAGGACGGGTCAGGGGAGCGGTCATCCGACGGGCTCGAACTCGACACGATGCTCGGCGTGCTCCGGGGCCTCGACGACGACACGGCGATGCGCGATGTCTGGCTGCGCGTCAACGACGACTCCGAGCGTCGACTGCGAGCGATCCTCCGGGAGCGGGGGATCGCGGTGTGGGATGCGGCTCTGCTCGCCGCTGTCGCGACGGCCTCCATCCGCGTCGGTCTCGAGCAGTGGGCGGCGGATCCCGACGGTGCTCGTCCCGCGGAGCGCGCTGTCGAGGCCTTCCAGGCCATGTCGCAGGGGCTCGACGGGCTCGACTGACTTCTTTCGTCACCGGCCGGTCCGACCTGTCATCACAGGTCATAGGCTGGAGGCATGACGATTCCTGCACTCGAACTGAACGACGGCAACTCCATCCCGCAGCTCGGCTACGGCGTCTTCAAGGTGCCGCCGGCAGAGACCGAGCGGGCGGTGAGCGAGGCGCTCGAGATCGGCTACCGCCACATCGACACCGCCGCCATCTACGGCAACGAAGAGGGCGTCGGCGCCGCCATCGCCGCCTCCGGCATCCCGCGCGACGAGCTGTTCATCACGACGAAGCTCTGGAACGACCGTCACCACGACGACGAGCCGCGCGCCGCCATCGGCGAGAGCCTCGAGAAGCTCGGACTCGACGAGGTCGACCTCTACCTCGTGCACTGGCCGACCCCGGCCAAGGACGACTATGTGCACGCGTTCGCGAAGCTCATCGAGCTCCGCGAGGCGGGTCTCACCCGCAGCATCGGCGTCTCGAACTTCCTGGTCCCGCACCTGGAGCGCACGGTCAAGGAGACCGGCGTCGTCCCGGCCGTGAACCAGATCGAGCTGCACCCGGCGTACCAGCGCCGCGAAGAGGTCGCCTGGGCCGACGCGAACGGCGTCCGCATCGAGGCGTGGGGTCCTCTCGGCCAGGGCAAGTACGACCTCTTCGGCATCCCTGCGGTGGCAGATGCCGCCGCAGCGCACGGCGTCACCCCGGCACAGGCGGTGCTCCGCTGGCACCTGCAGAAGGGCATCATCGTGTTCCCGAAGTCGGTGCGCGCCGAGCGGCTGCGTGAGAACCTCGACGTCTTCGGCTTCGAACTGACCGACGCCGAGATCGCGGCGATCGACGCCCTCGACCCGCTCGACGGCTCCGGCCGCGTCGGCTCGCACCCGGACGAGGTCAACTGACCCCGCTCCCGTGGGACGGAGCCTCGGGCTCACATGACGCCCCGTGTCGCATCGCGCGACACGGGGCGCCGTCGTGAGTACCGTCGAGGCATGACAGCTCCGTTCCGCGTCGTCGCCGTGTCGGGATCCCTGCACGAGCCCAGCAAGACGACCGCCCTCGTCCGCGCGATCACCGCCGCCATCGCCGAGCGCGCCGAGGTCGAGTCGCAGCTCATCGAACTGACGCAGATCGGTCCGGGACTGGCCGGCGCGCTGCAGCGCGATCAGCTGCCGCCGGAGGTCGAGGCGCAGCTGCAGGCGATCGAATCGGCCGACCTGCTGATCGTGGGCAGCCCCGTCTACCGGGCGTCGTTCACGGGGCTCTTCAAGCACCTGTTCGATTTCGTCGGCCAGTACGACCTGGTGGGCAAGCCGGTGCTGCTCGCCGCGACCGGTGGCGGCGAGAAGCACGCGTTGATCATCGAGCACCAGCTGCGTCCGCTGTTCGCGTTCTTCCAGGCGCTCACCCTTCCGCTCGGCGTCTACGCGAGCAACACCGACTTCGACGGCTACGAGATCGCCTCCGAGGTGCTCGAGGCCCGCATCGCGTTGGCTGCCGAGCGCGCCCTTCCGCTGGTGGGGTATGCGGCATCGCGTCCGATCGAGCTGCTCGTCGGCTGACCGCACCCCCTCCGCGCGGCGTAGCGTGAAGGCATGACCAATCGGCTCGCCGACACTCTCAGCCCGTATCTCCGCGCGCACGCCGACAACCCCGTCGACTGGTACCCGTGGGGCGAGGAGGCATTCGACGAGGCGCGGCGGCGGGATGTGCCGCTCCTGATCTCGATCGGCTACTCGACCTGCCACTGGTGCCATGTGATGGCTCGGGAGTCGTTCGCCGACCCGGCCACCGCCGCGCTCATCAACGACGGGTTCGTGGCCGTCAAAGTCGACCGTGAGGAGCACCCGCAGGTGGACGGCGCCTACATGGCCGCGGCCTCCGCCTTCACGCAGAACCTCGGCTGGCCGCTCACCGTGTTCGCCACACCGCGTGGGCGCACCTTCTATGCCGGCACCTACTGGCCACCGGAAGCCCGGCCGCCGATGCCCGCATTCCGCGACGTGCTCGCGGCGGTGCGGGAGGCGTGGACGCTGCGTCGTGCGCAGGCGGAGGAGTCGGCGGATGCCGTGACCGACGCGCTCGCCCGGGCGGCGGAATCCACACCATCCGACCTGCCGGACATGGTGGCGATCGCCGCGGCGGCCGCGTCCATCGCGCAGCGCGAGGATCGGCAGTTCGGCGGCTTCGGAGGTGCGCCCAAGTTCCCCGTCGCCACGACGCTGCGATTCCTGCAGCATCCGCTCGTGCGAGAAGGCGCGCCCGAGGCGGCGGCCGCGGCGGCACGCGCGCTCGCGGCGATGGCGGGTTCGGACCTGCGCGACGCCGATGGAGGATTCTTCCGTTATGCGACACAGCGTGACTGGACCGTGCCGCACTACGAGCGGATGCTGACCGACAACGCGCAGCTGCTCGAGATCGCGCGCGACGCGGGAGACGAGCAGACCGTGCGGGGCATCGCCTCCTTCCTGATCGACGTGCTCCAGCGCGACGGCGGGGGATTCGGTGCGGCGCAGGACTCGGAGTCGACGATCGACGGCGTGCGCAACGAGGGCGGGTACTACCTTCGCGCCCTCGCCGACCGTACGGGTCTGGAGGTGCCGGCCGTCGACGGGAAGGTGATCACCGGTTGGAACGGACTCGCGATCGCCGCCCTCGCCCGGGCGGGGGCGGCCTTCGGGGAGCAGGGCTGGATCGACGCGGCCGTCTCCGCTGCGGAACAGGTGCTCCGGATCAACCAGGATGCCGACGGTGCCCTGGTACGTGCTTCCCTCGACGGGCGGGCATCCGCCGCGGTCGCGACCGCCGCCGACCTCGGGCTGCTCGCCGACGGTCTGTTCGCGCTCGCCCTGGCGACGGGCGACGCGGGGTGGGCGGTCGAGGCGCGCGTCGTCCTCGACGAGGCTCTCGAGGGGGCGGCCGGTGACGACCCGCTCCTGTCGGCCCAGGGCATCGCGACGTCGCCTGATCAGACCGATGGCGACCTGCCCTCAGACGCGGCGGCCGTCGCCGGTGCCGCCCTGACGGCCTGGTGGCTGGGGGCGGGGGAGCGATATCGCGAAGCGACCGTCTCGACGGTGCGCGCGCTCGCCGAGCGCTCTCGGGAGCAGCCGTTCGCCCACGGCACGCTGCTGCGGGTGGCCGCAGGACTCGCCGTTCCACCTCGCCAGCTCGTCGTGGTCACCGAGGCACGTGGCAGCGCCCTGGCCGTGGCGGGGAGGGGTGCGGACGCCGAGGTGGTCGCCGTGGTCAGCGCCGAGCAGGCGCGATCGTTCGCGGATGCGGGATTCGCCCTGTTCCAGGGCAAGGATACGACGACGGAACGCGCCTACGACTGCCGGGCGTTCGTGTGCCGACTGCCGGTGAGTGATCCCGCCGAGGTGTCGGTCGGGCGCTGACCGTCGGCCCGCGCTCCCGCCGGGGGCTCCTACGCTGGGAACGAACCGGTTTCGAGGGAGGAACGGGCATGACCGTGCAGCACATCGAGTGGGTCGACATCCCGGCGGGGACACTGCAGCGGGGAACGCCGCTCGATCAGATCGATGCCCTCACCGTCCGGTATGCCGCCACCGGTGTTCCGCCCGCCTGGTATCGGAAGGAGACGCCGCGCCTGGCGGTCGCCGTCCCGGCGTTCCGACTCGCCCGCACCCCGGTGACGGTGGCGCAGTGGACGGCGTTCGCGGAGGCGACCGGCGCCCGTGCCATCTCCGGCATCGACGAGCATCCGGTGGTCGGGGTCTCGTGGCACGAGGCCACCGCGTACGCCGCCTGGATCGGCTCGCAGCACGGTGTGGACGCCCGCCTGCCCACCGAAGACGAGTGGGAGCGGGCGGCGCGCGGCGACGACACCCGCGAGTTCCCGTGGGGTGACGAGTACGTCCAGGGCCGGGCGAACCTGTTCGACCTGGGACTCGGCACCACGACACCCGTCGGTTCGTTTCCCGAAGGCGCCAGTCCGTTCGGGGTGCTCGACATGGCCGGCAACGTCGACGAGTGGACCTCGACCCTGTACGCGCCGTATCCGGGGGCGCCCGATGACGTCCCTGCCGTCGAGGACTGGGCGGCCGACCCGCACATCACACGCGGCGGAGCGTTCCGCCACGACGTGGATCTTGCCCGCTGCGCCCGACGGCACGGGGCGTACGAGGCGGACCTCGTCGCTGTGGGCATCGGCTTCCGACTCGCGGCGCCCGCGATCGCGACAGCGTGACTGTGCAATCTGACTAACCGTCGCCCCAGGAGTGGCGGTCGGTTGCGCGAGATGCGCAGCTTCCGGTGCGCCGATTGCCCAGTGGATGCGATCCGTTCTACTGTTGCGCGACAGCAGGCGGTGCCGCTCGGGGGCCGCCCATGGATCACAGCAAGGACGCTCTGACGATGCCCCTCCCCACCCGCGCCGGACTCGACGCCGTTCCCGCGTACCGTCAGGGGCGCTCCGCCCCGGCCGGTGCTTCGAAGCTCTCCTCGAACGAGTCCCCGCATCCGCCGCTGCCCTCGGTCGTCGCGGCCGTGCGCGACCGCCTCGACGGCATCCACCGCTACCCGGACATGAGCGCTGCCGCCCTGCGCGAACGGCTGGCCGACCGCTGCGGCGTCGATCCGTCGGAGGTCACGGTCGGTGCGGGGTCGGTCGAGATCGCCGCTCAGCTCATCCACGCGGTCGCCGGCGATGGTGACGAGGTGGTCTTCGCGTGGCGGTCGTTCGAGGCGTACCCGTCCCTGGTTCGCATCGCGGGTGCCACGCCCGTCCCGGTCCCGCTCGACGCAGACCACGGACACGACCTCGACGCGATGCTCGCGGCGATCACCCCGCGCACCCGCCTGATCTTCGTGTGCAACCCGAACAACCCGACGGGCACCGTGGTCGGCGCCGACGAGCTCGAGCGCTTCGTCGCCGCGGTACCGCACGACGTGCTCGTGGTGATCGACGAGGCCTATGTGCACTTCGATCGCACCGAGAGTCGAGGTGCCGGCATCCAGCTGTTCCGGCGGCACCCGCATGTGGCGGTGCTGCACACGTTCTCCAAGGCCTACGGGCTCGCGGGCCTGCGCATCGGCTATGCGATCGCCCCGGCCGCCGTCGCGGAGAACCAGCGCAAGGTCGCCGTGCCGTTCGGCGTGACCGACCTCGCGCAGACCGCGGCGCTCGCCTCGCTGGACGCCGAGGACGAGCTCGCGACACGCATCGACGAGGTCGTCGTGCAGCGCGACCGGCTCCATGCCGTGCTCGTGGCGGCCGGATGGCCCGCCGTCCAGTCCCAGGCGAACTTCGTGTGGGTGCCGTCCGCCGACCGCACCGCGGAGCTCGAGCACCTGCTGCAGGCGGGCGGCGTGATCGCGCGCGCCTTTGCCGGGGAGGGCATCCGCATCTCCTCGGGCTCTGTGGAGGACATCGACCGGGTGGAGGCCGCGCTCGCAGGCGCCGCCCGGGAACGCGGTGCCGCTGAGCGTGTGGAGGTCGGCGCATGACCGATGACCGCATGACCGAGATCCCCCCGACCACCACGACCACCAAGGGTCTGCACCCGGGCCTGACCCGCCGCCAGATCTCGATGATGGGGCTGGGCGGTGCGATCGGCGCCGGGCTGTTCGTCGGATCAGGTCAGGCGATCAGCATCGCGGGGCCCGCCGTGCTGGTGTCGTACCTGGTCGCGGGCGGCATCGTCGTGCTCGTGATGGCGATGCTGGCCGAGATGGTCGCCGCTCGGCCCAGCTCGGGGGCTTTCAGCTCATACGCCCAGAAGGCGATGGGACGCAGCGCCGGCAGCGCGGTCGGCTGGCTCTACTGGATCCAGCTGGTCGTGGTGATCGCCGCGGAGGCGACCGGTGCTGGTGCGATCGTGGCCAACTGGACACCGGGCATCCCGGCCTGGGTGTGGGTGCTGATCTTCGTCGTCGCGCTCACTGCGGTGAATCTGTTCGGGGTGCGCAACTACGGCCGCTTCGAGTTCTGGTTCGCGGCGATCAAGGTCGCGGCGATCATCGCCTTCCTCGTGGTGGGGGTGTGCGCGATCGTCGGGCTGATCCCCGGTGTGCCGGCGACCGGCATCGCGAACCTGGTCGACAACGGCGGCTTCGCACCGAACGGCATCGCCGGGATCGCCGGCGCCCTGCTGATCGTCGTCTTCGCGTTCGGAGGTACCGAGGTCGTCGCGATCGCCGCCGCGGAGTCGAACGATCCCGCGCACAACATCCGCCGCATCGTGCGGGAGGTGCTCGTGCGCATCCTCGTCTTCTACGTCGGATCGATCTTCGTGATCGTGGCTGTGCTGCCCTGGAACGACCCCGCCGTGAAGGCGGGGCCCTTCTCGGCGGTGCTCGAGACGCTGAACGTGCCCGGCGTCGGTCTGGTGATGGACCTCATCGTGATCATCGCGCTGCTGTCGGCCATGAACGCCAACATCTACGGCGCCTCGCGCATGGCGTATTCGCTGGGGGAGCGCGGGCTCGCCCCGCTGGCCGCGACCCGCACGAGCCTCAAGGGCGTGCCGTTCGTCGCCGTGCTGGCCTCCGTGGCGTTCGGGTTCGTCACGGTCGGGCTCAACTGGGCCTTCCCTGACGTGGTGCTGCCCGCCCTGCTCAACGTGGTCGGCTCGACGCTGCTCGTGATCTGGACCGCCACCGCGGTGGCGCAGATCATCCTCCGCCGTCGCGCGGATCGTGCCGGCGAGGCGATGCCGATGCGTATGTGGGGCTTCCCCTGGCTGTCGTGGCTGTGCCTGGTGCTGCTCGCCGCAGTGATCGCCCTCGCGATGATCGATGAGGCCGCGCGCATCCAGCTGCTGCTCACGCTGGGTCTCACCGCCGTCCTCCTCCTCGTCGCCCGGGCGACCAGGAGCGTGGCCCGGCCCGGCGTCCCACGGGAGTAGCGATGCGCATCGATCGCCTCGACGCCCAGCTCATCCGCCTGCTCACGGAGTCGCCGCAGCTACCGATCCTGGAGTGCGCACGGCGACTCGGGATCGCGCGCGGCACCGCGACGAGCCGGCTCGCGCGCCTGCACGAGGGCGGGGTGATCGAGGCGATCGTGCCGCGGATCGATCCGGCGGGTTTCGGCTACGGCGTCGTCGCGTTCTGCCTGGTCGAGATCGATCAGAAGGTGGGGCACGACGACGTCGCCACGGCTCTTGCGGATGCGGTCCCCGAGATCGTCGACATGCACACCGTCACGGGGGCCAGCGACATGCAGCTGCGGCTGGTGGCGCGCGATGCCACGCGGCTGCAGGAGGTGCTCGATCGGGTCGCCCTGGTGCCGGGAGTCGCGCGCACCGCCTCGTCGATCGCGATGCGCACGCATCTCTCGGGCCGTGTGCTCCCGCTGGTCGAGCACGTCGCCGCGGACGAGGTGCTCTAGGGCGACGGCGATCCCGCTAGCATCGTCGTCATGGTCGCTGCTCCTGTGCTCGTGGACCTCGACCGTGACAGCGTCGCGATGGGCGACGACATGTCCTCCCATGCGCGCTGCCTGTCGTTTCCGGGCGGCACGCGCCTGGCAGATCTGCTCGAGGCGACGCATCCCGAGATCGAGAACCGCGGATGGTCGTGGGTCGCCGTCGTCGACGGCACCGTGTCGGCGGTGTGGTCGGTGGACCACGGTGTGCGTCTGCTGGTCAGGAACCGCCGACTGCGAGGGTCGGCGTCGCCGATCCCGGTCGTCTTCCGCTACTTCCTGCAGCTCGATCCGCAGTGGCTGCACGGGCGACTGGCGGCGGGCGCTGCGGCGAATCGGGATGCCCTGAGCGTGGAGTACGCGCCGCTCGCGGCCGAGCGCCTGGAGGCGGAACAGCGCCGCCGCGAACGGGAGGTGCCGGAGAAGCTGCTCTCCGCAGCGGCCGTCGGCGCGCTCGTGCGGCTCGGCGCGACGATCGACCTGCACTCCGACGTGCGCTGTCGGTTCTTCGCCGCGGGCGAGCGATGGGTCGTCGGGCGCTCCGACTCCATGACGGTCGTCTACCGGGCGGAGACCCCCGCACCGATCGCGTCGCTGCGTCCCCGCGCCTTCGCCGAGCTCTGGCTCGCGACGGCTGTGGGGGCGCGTGGACGGCAGGCGCACGGCCTTCCTCCGTTGCCGCCATCCGCGTCGACGGAGGTTCCGCAGCCGGAGACGATGGCGTCCTGGCCCCCAGGCACCTCGCGATGGTCGTTCACCCGCGAGGACGGTCACGTCGCTCAGCTCTCCGGCGAGGACGCCCTGGACTGGTACCGCTTCGCGTTCGGGCGCACGCTCGACGAGATCGTGGGGTCACTCGCGGTCTGAGGGACGCCGTGGTGCGTCGGGCGGGCTCACACCCAGCCGGGCAGCCAGTTGTGCACCAGCCAGAACTCGTACGGCACGCTCATCCCCGTCCACAGGGGAAGGAAGAACGCCGACACGAGCACCACGAACGCGAGGAAGATCATCACGGTGCGCTCGCCGGACTGCCGCCGGTGCAGCGGATCCTCACGTCGCCCGGCGATGATCCGCAGCGTCATCGCCAGCGCGAGCACGAGGAACGGCATCATCACGACGGTGTAGAACTGGAAGATCGTGCGGTCGGGGAACATCAGCCACGGCACGTAGGTGACGGCGAGGCCGACCAGGGGGATGCTCAGTTCCGGGCCGACGGGCTGCCGGGTGATCCAGCCGCGCACCAGGCGGTAGAGCAGGTAGATCGCTGCGGCCACGCCCGCGTACCAGATGAGCGGATTCGGGATCGCCGAGATCACGCCGATGCAGTGGTCCGTCCCGCAGCCCGCGGGGTCGGAGTCGACCCAGACCGCCGTGGGGCGCAGCAGGAACGGCCACTCCCAGGCGGGACTCGCGTAGGGGTGGCCGCGAGTGAGGCCGACGTGGAAGCCGAGCATCGACTCGTGGTACTTCCACAGCGCGATCAGCGGGTTCGGGTCGCTCTGGCGGTCATAGCCCCCTGCCGTCACCAGCCAGCCGGTCCAGCTGATCAGGTACACCGCCAGGGCGGGGAAGACGAGCAGCACGAACGAGACCGGCCCCTGTCGGAACGCGGCCGCAGTCGGCCACAGCACCACTCCCGCGCGACGGCGGGCGAGCGCATCCGTGACGACGACGTACAGGCCGAAGCCCGCCAGCACGTACAGCCCCGACCACTTCACGGCCGACGCCGCGCCGAGGGCGGCTCCCGCGGCGATCAGCCACGGACGACGCCAGAGCACCGGACCCCAGAACGGATCCGGGGTGTCGGGATCGCGCTTCTCGAGCACGGGGATCGTCCGCTGCCGGTCGATGATCACGAAGAGCACACCCAGCAGGACGAAGAACGTCAGGATGCCGTCGAGCAGGGCGATGCGACTCATCACGATGCTGAGACCGTCGATCGCGAGCAGCGTCCCGGCCACGCTCGCGACGATCACGGAACCGCTGAGCCGTCGCGCGATCAGGTAGACCAGGAGCACCGAGGCGCTGCCGAGCACCGCGGTCGCGAGTCGCCAGCCGGCGCTGTTGTCCGGCCCGCCGATCGCCATGCCGAGCGCGATGAGCCACTTGCCGAGCGGCGGATGCACGATGAACGCGCCCTGTTCGGACAGCGGCAGCTGCTGCAGCGTGACGAAGGCGTCGTTGGCGTTCTCGCCCCAGGTGCCCTCGTAGCCGAGCGTCCACAGCGACCAGGCGTCTTTGACGTAGTACGTCTCGTCGAAAGCGAGCTGATGCGGATGGGCGACGTTGATCAGCCGGAGGAGGGCAGCGATCGCGGTGAGGACGAGGGGTGCGAGCCACCGGATCGCGCGTCCCCAGTCTGGGGCGTTGAGCAGGCGGTCACGCAGTCGCCCGTAGCGCGTCAACCGCTCATCGGGAGCGGGAAGCAGGGGCACGGGCGCGGTCACCGCTCCAGCCTAGACAACCGGCCTTCTCGGCCGGCTGCATCCGGCCCGCCTAAGCTGGGCGGGTGATCATCCTCGCCGCCACTCCGATCGGAAATCTCGGCGACGCGTCGCGCCGTCTCGTGGAGGTCTTGGAGAACGCCGAGGTCGTCGTGGCCGAAGACACCCGCACCACGCAACGTCTGCTGAAGGCCCTGCAGATCGAGAATCGCCCGCGCCTGATCGCCCTGCACGACCACAACGAGAAGCAGAAGGCCGCCGAGCTGGCGGCTCTCGCGGCCGAGACCGACATCGTGGTGATGAGCGATGCCGGGATGCCCACCGTGAGCGACCCCGGCTACGGGCTGGTCGCCGAAGCGGTCGCTCAGGGCGTCACAGTGACCGCGATCCCCGGGCCGAGCGCGGTGCTGATGGCACTCGCGATCTCGGGCCTGCCCACCGACCGCTTCACGTTCGAGGGGTTCCTGCCGCGCAAGCCGGGGGAGCGGCGTTCGACTCTGCGCGCGCTGGTGGCCGAACCCCGCACCATGGTCTTCTTCGAATCGCCCGCCCGCCTCGCGAGCTCCGTCGCCGACATGGGGGCGGCATTCGGCGACGACCGGCGGATCGCGGTGTGCCGAGAGCTGACGAAACTGTACGAGGAGGTGCGCCGCGGCACAGCCTCGGAACTCGTCGCCTGGGCCGAGGACGGCGTGAAGGGTGAGATCGTCGTCGTGGTCGAAGGGGCGGCGCACCGCGATGCCTCCCCGGAAGACGCTCTCGCGCAGGTGCAGAAGCTCGTCGCCGACGGCATCCGGTTGAAGGACGCCGCCTCCGAGGTCGCCGGCCTCACGGGTCTCTCCTCCCGCGACCTCTATCAGGCCGCCCTCGCCGCCCGCTCCGGAGGAGCGTGACCGTGAGCAAGGCGGCGACCGTGTACGACGTGGCCGATCGGGCCGGCGTCTCGATCGCCACGGTCTCGCGTGTGCTGCGCTCGCCGGATGCGGTGCGCCCGGTCACCCGTGAGCGCGTGCTCGACGCCGTCGCCGCGCTGGGGTACGTGCCCAGCGGCAGCGCCCGCGGACTCGCCGAGCGTCGAACCGGGGTGCTCGGGCTGTACTTCCCGGGGTTCGACGCCGCCGAGGATGCTCCGCCCCTCGACGCGCTCTCCGCCGCCGACGCCGACGCACCGCCGTTCGAGATCGTCCGCGACGAGGTGGAATCCGACGGCCGGCACACCTCGATGCTGTTCCTCGACGAGGTGCTGCGCGGTGCGGAGCTGGAGGCCTGGAAGCAGGGTTTCGTGCTGATGGTCGGCGTCGGGCGGGACGACCCGGATCGCTCTACCGTGCGCGACATGGCGGGCCGTGTGGACGGGCTCATGGTCCTCGCGAGCAGCGTGCCGGACGACGTGCTGGCCCGGCTGGCGCGGCGCATCCCCGTGGTGGTGCTCTCGGGTCCTCCCCGCGGCGATCACTACGACCACGTCACGGTGAGCAACGCCGAGGCGATGGGTGAGCTGACCAGGCACGTGCTGGCGCAGGTGGGAGACGGGCGGCTCGCGTTCCTCGCGGGGCCCGCGGATTCGCCGGACGGCCTGCAGCGCTGGGAGGGGTTCGCGGCCGCCGTGACGGCTGCCGGTGGTGGGCTCGACGACGTGACCGTGCTGCGCGGTGACTTCACCCGCGCATCGGGGCGCCGCGCGGCCGAGGAGCTTCTCGCCGCGGGGGTGCCGGCCGCGCTGATCGCCGCGAACGATCAGATGGCGCTCGGAGCGCTCGACGTGCTCCGAGGCGCCGGTATCCGCGTGCCGGACGACGTCCTGGTGACGGGCTTCGACGGGATCGAGGCCGCCGCGCTGTCGCAGCCTCCGCTGACCACGATCCGTCAGCCGATGATCGACCTCGGCCGGGCGGCCGTTCAGGTGCTCGCCCGGCGGCTGGAGAACGCGGAAGCCGACCCGGTGGTCGCCCGGCTGCCCCTCCAGATCCTGCTGCGCGAGAGCTCTCAGCGCCCCGTCTGAACGGCGCGGCCATGGTCGGCGCGCCCGTGTCAAGGGGTTGCGATCGCAAAATGTATGCGCTTACAATCACTGAGGCGGTGCACACCGCCCTGAGACGGCGCAGGCCGTGCGGGTGTTCCGAAGTTCCGGTGGTCCGGCAGGGGCGCCCTTCATGACAGAGACGACATGAGGTGGCAGATGTCAGGTGGCAGAACACCGGGACGGCGCATGATGCAGCGCTGGCGCCGAGCGACGATCGTGGGCCTCGCGGCCGTGGCGGTCGCCCTCAGCGGCTGCAGCATCCAGATCACATCCCAACCCGATCCGTCGATCGGCGCCGACACGATGCTGATCAATGCCGACAAGGGCAACCCGTTCTTCACGAAGAACTTCAACCCGTACCTCACCAACACGCGCACCGCGTCGCGGTGGATCTACGAGCCGCTGATCCTGATCAATCCGCTCGACGGCACGCAGAACCCGTGGCTCGCCTCCGAATGGAGTCAGCCCGACGCGCGCACGATCGTCATGACGATCCGCGACGACGTGAAGTGGAGCGACGGCGAAGACCTGACACCCGAGGACGTGGCCTTCACGTTCCAGCTGCTCAAGGACAACCCGTCGCTCGACATCAAGGGCGCATGGCAGCACCTCGACAGCGTCGAGACCGAGGGCAGCGACGTGATCCTGCACCTCAAGACCGAGGACGCGCCATCGCTGGCGATCCTCGGTCAGACCATGATCGTGCCCGAGCACCTCTGGTCCGATGTGAAGGACCCCGGCACGTATCGCAACGAGGATCCGGTCGGAACCGGGCCGTTCGTGCTCGGCAACTACAACGACCAGCAGTACTCGATGGACAAGAACCCCGACTACTGGCAGGCCGACTCGATCGAGATCGAGCACATCATCCTCCCCGCCACGAACTCGCAGCTCGACACCGTCACCCGCGGTTATGACTGGGCCTACTCCTTCATCTCCGACGTCGAGGGCACCTGGGGTGCGGCGAGCGAGCACAACGCGTGGTGGTTCCCGCCCGGCGGCGTGATCGCGTTGATGCCGAACCTCGAGGTCGCGCCCTTCGACGACGTGAACGTGCGACGCGGCATCGCGCTCTCCCTCGATCGTGAGGAGATCGCAGAGACCGCCTCCGAGGGATACATGAAGCCGGCGGGTCAGACCGGTCTCATCCTTCCGAACCAGGAGCAGTACCTGGATCCGAGCATCCCCGATCAGGGCATGATCACGCAGGACGAGGATGCCGCTCTCGCCGCCTTCGCCGACGCGGGCTACACCCTCGACGGCGACCGTCTCGTCGACGCGAACGGCGAGCAACTCGAGTTCGCGCTGACCACGGCGAACGGGTATTCCGACTGGACCAGGGCGGCGCAGACCGTGCGCAGCCAGCTCGCCGACGTCGGCGTGAAGGTCACCCTCAAGCTTCCGCAGCCCGCGGGATATCAGAGCGCGATCAGCAACGGCGACTTCGAGATGGCGATCGGCGGCATGGGCAACGGCGACGTGTACCAGGCCTACAACAACCTGCTTTCCAGCGAGTTCTACGTGCCGTCGGGAAAGCCGACCGCGAACAACTTCGAGCGCTACAAGTCGGACAAGGTCGACGCACTGCTCGCCGAGTATCGCGAGACCGTCGACGCCGCCCGCCAGGCCGAGATCGTGAAGGAGCTGCAGGGCGTCGTCTACGACGAGATGCCTGTGATCGGCCTCTACTACGGCGGCATCTGGGGCCTGTTCAGCGACGCCAAGTTCACCGGCTGGCCGAGTGAGGAAGACCCGTACATGATCCCGCAGAACTACGACTCCGCGCCGCTGGGCATCTTCACCCGGCTCGAGCGCGTGAAGGAGGACGACAAGTGAAGTACGTGCTCCAGAAGTTCGGCCTGTTCGTGCTCACCCTGTGGGCCGCGGTCACCCTGAACTTCTTCCTCCCGCGCATGATGCCCGGTTCCCCGGCGGATGCCGCCATCGCCAAGCTGTCCCAGAACGGGCCGGTGTCGGACGCCACGCGCGCCGCCATCGAGGCGCAGCTGGGGGTTCCGACCGGATCGCTGTGGGACCAGTACATCGCCTATCTCGGCCAGGTCGTCCGGCTCGACTTCGGCGTCTCGTACACGTTCTATCCGCAGTCGGTGTCGAGCATGGTGTCCACGGCGCTGCCGTACACGATCGGGCTCGTCGGCATCGTCACGATCCTCGCGTTCGTGATCGGCACGCTGATCGGCGTCGCTGCCGCCTGGCGTCGCGGCACCTGGCTCGACACGCTCCCGACGCTGACCGGTTCGTTCCTCAGCACGTTCCCGTACTTCTGGACCGCGCTGCTGCTGCTGTTCTTCTTCGGCTACGTGCTGCACTGGTTCCCGACCACCGGCGCCTATTCGGCGACCACGACACCCGGGTTCACCTGGGAGTTCCTCGGAGACCTGCTCAGCCACGCGTTCCTGCCGGCCCTGACGATCCTGCTCACCTCCCTGGGCGGATGGATCATCGGCATGCGCAACGCCATGATCAACACGCTCGGCGAGGACTACATCACGTTCGGCGAGGCGAACGGGCTGCACGGCCGCACGATCGCCCTCCGCTACGCCGCGCGCAACGCGATCCTGCCGAACCTCACCGGCTTCGGGCTCACGCTCGGCGGTGTGGTCGGCGGATCGATCCTGGTGGAACAGGTGTTCGGGTATCCGGGCATCGGCTATCTGCTCTTCAACGCCGTGATCGGGCAGGACTACCCGCTCATGCAGGCGCTCTTCCTGATGATCACCGTGAGCGTGCTCATCGCCAACTTCCTCGTTGACATCCTGTACGGGGTACTCGACCCAAGGACCCGCCGATGACTTCCACCATGAACGTCAAGATCCCCGCCGAGCGCATCGCTGCGCCCAGCCCATGGCGCGCCTTCGGACGCATGGTCGCCACCCTCTGGAGCAATGGCAAGGCACGGCTCGGGTTGTGCATCCTTGCCTTCTTCGTGCTCGTGGCGGTGTTCGCCCCCGTCCTCGCCCCCTACGGCGCGAAGGACAACACCTTCGAGCGCAACGCCGATGCGTCGTGGGCGCACTGGCTCGGCACGACGGCCGCGGGGGAGGACGTGCTCAGCCAGCTCATCTACGGCGCACAGGTCAGCCTGCTCGTCGGCTTCGCCGCCGGCATCCTGTCGACCATCGTGGCGGTGCTCATCGGTCTCAGCTGGGGCTACATGCGCGGTTTCGCCGGCGAGGTGGTCGGCTTCATCGTCAACCTCTTCCTGGTGATCCCCGGACTCCCGCTCATGATCGTGATCGCCGCGTACCTGCAGAACGGCGGCATCCTGATGATCATCGCGGTCATCGTGGTGACCGGCTGGGCCTGGGGCGCCCGTGTGCTCCGCAGCCAGACGCAGTCGCTGCGCGGCAACGACTTCGTCACCTCGGCGCAGTTCTCGGGTGACAGCAGGACGCGCATCATCTTCCGCGAGATCCTGCCCAACATGACGTCGATCATCGCCGGCACGCTCTTCGGGGCGGCGACGGCCGCGATCCTGGCGGAGGCAGGCCTGGAGTTCCTCGGCCTCGGCGACTCCAGCATCGTCAGCTGGGGCACCATGCTCTACTGGGCGCAGAACTCCAACTCCCTGCTCACCGGACAATGGCTGCTGCTGTTCGCCCCCGGTCTGTGCATCGCACTGCTGGCGTTGAGCCTGACACTGATCAACTTCGGCGTGGACGGCATCTCCAATCCGCGCCTGCGAGAGGGGAAGGGTCGATGACCGCCATGGCACCCGCGACCACCACCACGGAGAACGACATCCTGCTCGAGGTGCAGGGGCTGTCCGTCGAATACGCCTCGCCGGGCACGAAGCCCGTCACCGCGGTCGAGAACGTGTCGTTCTCGCTCCGCCGCGGCGAGTTCGTCGGTCTGGTCGGCGAGTCGGGGTCGGGCAAGTCGACCCTCGGCTTCGCCCTCACGCGACTGCAGAAGCCCCCGGCGCGCATCAGCGCGGGGCGCATCCTCTTCGGCGGGCGCGACATCCGCGAGCTGGATGCCGAGGAGCTGCGTCGTCAGCGTCAGGGCGGATTCGCCATGGTGCTGCAGTCGGGCATGAACGCCCTCAACCCCGTGCGCACCATCGGCAACCACTTCCGCGACATCTTCGCGGCGCACGGACACGTGCCCAAGGACGCCCGCGATGCGCGTGCCCGTGAGCTCATCGGCAAGGTCGGCCTCGACGCGTCGGTGCTCGCCCGTTACCCGGGCGAGCTCTCCGGCGGTATGCGCCAGCGTGCCTCGATCGCGCTCGCGCTGTCTCTCGAACCACAGCTGATGGTGTTCGACGAGCCCACCACGGCGCTCGACGTGCTCGTGCAGCACGCGGTGATGGACACGATCAAGGAGCTGCAGCGGGCCGAGCACTTCACCGCCATCCTCATCAGTCACGACCTCGGCATCGTGCTGGAGGCGACCGACCGGGTGATGGTGATGCACGAAGGGCACATCGTCGAAGACGCCAGGAGCATCGACATCCTCGAGCGCCCGCAGGACGAGTACACCCGGATGCTGCTGAGCCACTACGCGGACCCCCGCGCGGAGAAGATCGAGATCCCCGGCTTCCTCGATGCCGGTACCCGCCGTCGTGAAGGACGTGCGCGGACCGACGTCACCGAGACGCTGCCGACCGTGTCGTCGCGCGACACCCGTCGTGCGGATGCGGCGATCGTGGTGGAGGGCGTCTCGAAGCACTACCCGGCCCCTCGACGTGGGCAGGACGCCGTGACCGCGGTCGACGACGTGTCGTTCCGGCTCGAACCGGGGGAGGCCCTGGCACTCGTGGGCGCCTCGGGCTCGGGCAAGTCGACCATCGCCAAGATGTTGACGGGCGTCGAGAAGCCGACCTCCGGTACGGTGCACTTCGGCGATGTCGACGTGGCCTCTCTCAAGCGACACGGTCTGCGTGACCTCCGCAAGGACGTGCAGATGGTGTTCCAGGATCCGTATGCGGCGCTCAACCCGCTGCACACCGTCGAATACGCCCTCACCCGTCCGGTCATGAACTACACGACGCTGCGCGGGCCAGAGGCCAGGGCGCGAGTGCTCGAACTGCTCGAGACGGTCGGTCTCACGCCCGTCGAGCAGTTCGCGGCCAAGCTGCCGCACCAGCTCTCCGGCGGGCAGCGGCAGCGCGTCGTGATCGCCAGGGCGCTCGCGAGCGACCCGCAGGTGCTGATCGCCGATGAACCCGTCTCGATGCTCGACGTCTCGCTGCGCGCCGGGGTGCTGGCTCTGCTGGAGGATCTGCGCGAGAGGTGGGGCATCAGCATGCTCTACATCACGCATGACCTGCTGAGCGCGCGCCTGGTGACCCAGAACATCCTGGTGCTCAACGGCGGTCGGGTGGTCGAACGCGGCGAGACCGCGGAGGTGCTGCAGCATCCGGAGGATCCGTACACGATCCAGTTGCTCGACGCCGTGCCCAACCCCGCGCGCCTGCGCTGACCGTCACGACTTCAACACAAGAGAGAGAGGAGAGCACTCGTGCTCGCATTCCCCGACGGCTTCCTGTGGGGTGCCGCGACAGCGGCCCACCAGGTGGAGGGCAACAACACCACGAGCAACTGGTGGGCGATGGAACACGCGCCCGGCTCGCCCATGGTGGAGCCCTCCGGTGACGCCGCCGACCACTTCCACCGCTACCCGGAGGACATGCGGCTGCTCGCCGCCGCCGGGCTGAACTCCTACCGGTTCTCGGTGGAGTGGGCGCGGATCGAGCCCGAGCGCGGCTTCGTCTCCCGGGCGATGCTCGACCACTACCGTCGCATGATCGACACCGCCCGCGAGAACGGGCTCGACCCCACGGTCACGCTCATGCACTTCACGGTGCCGCAGTGGTTCCAGAAGGACGGCTTCTGGCGTGCCGACGACGCGGTGGATCTGTTCGCCCGCTACGTCGAGACCGTGCTGCCGATCCTCGACGGCATCGACTACGTGTGCACGATCAACGAGCCGAACATCGCGGCGATGCTGGCCGGGGGAGAGGACGCGGCGAACCTCGTCGCCTACGGCCTCCCGAACCCCGATCTCGCCGTCGCCGACACGCTGCTCGAGGCGCACCACCGCGCATCGGAGATCCTGCACTCGGTGCCCGGTGTCAAGGCCGGATGGACCATCGCCACGCAGGCCTTCCACTCCACGGGAGAGCCTGGCGCCGACGAGATGCTCGCCGCGTACGGCGACCCTCGCGACCACTGGTACCTCGACCAGTCGGCCGGCGACGACTTCGTCGGCGTGCAGGCCTACACCCGCACCTTCATCGGTCCCGAGGGCCCGCGCCCGGTGGCGGACGATGTGGAGACCACGCTGACCGGCTGGGAGTTCTTCCCCGAGGCGCTCGAGATGGGAGTGCGCAGCGCCTGGGAGCGCAGCGGGGGAGTGCCCGTGCTCGTGACCGAGAACGGCATCGCGACCGCTGACGACACGCGGCGCATCGCCTACACGCAGGGTGCGCTCGAAGGACTGCACCGCGCCATCTCCGACGGCATCGACGTGCGCGCCTACCAGCACTGGAGCGCGCTCGACAACTACGAATGGGCCAGCGGCTTCCGGCCCACGTTCGGCCTGATCGGCTTCGACCACGAGACGTTCGAGCGCTCGCCGAAGCCGTCGCTCGCCTGGCTCGGAGAGGTCGCGCGCCGCAACGGCCTTTGAGAGGCGCCGCCGACCCCGCCGCGGATGCGCCCCCGGCATCCGCGGCGGGGTTACCCTCGGGTCATGACGAACGCGATGCACGCGACGCGGGGGGAAGAGACGCGGCGGGACGCCCTCCGGGCAGCCGCCGCCGGCCTGAGCGCGTCGTTCCTCGCCGTCGGCCTGGCGGAGCTCGTCGCCGCGGTGGTGGAGCCGAGCGCGAGCCCGTTCGCCGTGATCGGGAGCGGGCTCATCGATCTCGCACCGAGCTGGGCGAAGGACACCGCCATCGCGCTATTCGGCACCGGGGACAAGGCGGCCCTGATCACGGGGATCGCCGTCGTGCTCGTCGTCGTCGCCGCCGTCGCCGGGATCCTGGAGCGCAGACGATCCGGTCTCGGGGCGGTGATCCTGGGAGCCCTCGGCGTTCTCGCCGTCGTCGCGGCGATGATCCGACCCGGCGCGGGACCCTTCGCCTGGCTCCCCGGTCTCATCGCCGGGCTCGTGGCGGTGATCACTCTGCGTCTCCTCGTGGCGCGACTGCGACCGGTCGCGGGCCTGCAGCCCGACGGCGAGGACCGGAGACGGTTCCTGCTGTGGACCGCCGGGGTCGCCGCGGCCGGCGCCGTGGCTCTCATCGTCGGGAACGTCGCGCGCGGCGCGAGCCGTTCGATCGAAGCCGTCCGCGATGCCCTGCGGCTGCCGAGCGCGGCACGCGCAGCGGCCGCGGTTCCTGCCGGCGCGGAGCTGGGGATCCGCGGTCTGGCTTCCGTCGTGACACCGAACGCGGAGTTCTACCGGATCGACACCGCGCTCATCGTGCCGCAGGTCGACCCGGCCGACTGGTCGTTGCGCATCCACGGGATGGTCGACCGCGAGATCGAGATCACCTGGGACGAGCTGCTGGCCATGCCGATGCAGGAGTCCGACGTGACGCTCGCCTGCGTGTCGAACGAGGTCGGGGGATCACTGATCGGCAACGCCCGCTGGCTGGGTCTTCCGGTGCGGGCGCTGCTCGCGCGCGCGGGTGTGGATCGCGACGCCGACATGGTGCTCTCGACCTCGGCCGACGGCTTCACGGCATCGACCCCGATCGAGGCGCTCACGGATGACCGCGACGCTCTGCTCGCGATCGGCATGAACGGAGAGCCGCTGCCGATCGAGCACGGATTCCCGGTGCGGATGGTGGTGCCGGGTCTCTACGGCTATGTGTCGGCCACGAAGTGGGTCACACAGCTGGAGGTGACGCGGTTCGACCGTGCCACGGCCTACTGGACGACGCGAGGGTGGTCGGATCGCGGGCCCATCAAGCTGCAGTCCCGCATCGACGTCCCGCGCCGTGGGCAGTCGGTCCCGGCGGGGGCCGCGGTGATCGCCGGGATGGCCTGGCAGCAGCACGTCGGCATCGCCGGGGTGGAGGTGCGCATCGACGACGGCCCGTGGCGCGCCGCCGAGCTCGCGACCGCGATCTCCGCCGACACCTGGGTGCAGTGGAGTCTCGACTGGACCGCCGAGAGCGGTGCGCACACCATCGAATGCCGGGCGCTGAGCGCCGACGGCGAGACGCAGACCTCGGATCCGGCTGCTCCGGCACCCGACGGCGCTCAGGGATGGCACCGCATCGACGTCTCCGTCGGCTGAGCGCGTAACCACCCGCGGCATCGCACCTAGAATTGCTCCATGCCCGCAGGCGAATCCTTCTACATCACCACGCCCATCTACTACCCGTCCGACGTGCCTCACATCGGTCACGGGTACACGACGGTGGCCGTCGACACGCTCGCACGGTGGCACCGCCAGGCGGGGGATGACACCTGGATGCTCACGGGCACCGACGAGCACGGTCAGAAGATGCTGCGCGCGGCGGCGGCGAACAACGTCACCCCGCAGGAATGGGTCGACAAGCTCGTCAGCGAGAGCTGGTTCCCGCTGCTGACGACGCTCGACGTCGCCAACGACGACTTCATCCGCACGACGCAGGAGCGGCACGAGACGAACGTGCAGACGTTCTTCCAACGCCTGTACGACCGCGGGTACATCTACGCGGGCGAGTACGAGGCGCTCTACTGTGTGGGCTGCGAGGAGTTCAAGCCCGAGTCGGAGATCGTCGACGGCACCGGTCCTTTCGAGGGACTCAAGGTCTGCGCGATCCACTCCAAGCCTCTCGAACTGCTGCAGGAGAAGAACTACTTCTTCAAGCTCAGCGAGTTCCAGGACCGCCTGCTCGAGCTCTACAAGACCCAGCCCGATTTCGTGCGCCCCGACTCCGCGCGCAACGAGGTCGTCTCCTTCGTGAGCCAGGGTCTGAAGGACCTGTCGATCTCGCGTTCGACCTTCGACTGGGGCATCCCGCTGCCCTGGGACGAATCGCATGTCATCTACGTGTGGGTCGACGCCCTGCTGAACTACGCCACGGCCGTGGGCTACGGCTCCGATGAGGAGACTTTCGCACGCCGCTGGCCCGCCTACCACGTGGTCGGCAAGGACATCCTGCGCTTCCACGCCGTGATCTGGCCCGCGCTGCTGATGGCGGCCGGCCTCGACGTGCCCAAGGGCGTGTTCGCGCACGGCTGGCTGCTCGTCGGCGGCGAGAAGATGTCGAAGTCGAAGCTCACCGGCATCGCGCCGACCGAGATCACCGACGTCTTCGGTTCCGACGCGTACCGCTTCTACTTCCTCTCGGCGATCGCCTTCGGTCAGGACGGCTCCTTCTCGTGGGAGGACCTGTCCGCCCGCTACCAGGCCGAGCTCGCGAACGGCTTCGGCAACCTCGCCTCGCGCACCACCGCGATGATCGAGAAGTACTTCGAGGGCGTCGTGCCGCCCGCGGCCGAGTACACCGAGAAGGACCTCGCGATCCAGAAGATCGTGGCGGATGCGGCGACGAATGCGGATGCGTCCATCGCGCAGTTCCGCATCGATGAGGCGATCTCGGCGATCTGGACGATCGTCGATGCGCTCAACGGCTACATCACCGCGAACGAGCCGTGGGCACTGGCCAAGCAGACGAACAGCGGAGACGAGGGCCAGCGCGCACGCCTCGGCACCGTGCTGTACACCTGCGCCGAGGGGCTGCGCGCGCTCGCGGTGCTGCTGTCGCCGGTGATGCCGGAATCGACCGAGAAGCTCTGGGTCGCCCTCGGCGCCGCCGAGACCCTGGGTCGCCTGCAGGACCAGCCGATCCGCGAGGCGGGCGCCTGGGGCGTGCTGCGCCCCGGTACCAGTGTCAACGGCCTCTCGCCGCTGTTCCCGCGGGTGGAGTCAGCGGGCTGAGCCGCGGCCCGGAACACAGAGCGCGAAGAGATGGCCGAGACCTACGTGCGTGAGCGTTCGGGGGACGGACGCAAGGATCTGAAGTATCCGTCCGCCCCCGAACCGCTGACGGTTCCGGTGTACGACAACCATGCGCACCTGGAGATCGTCGACGGTGATCAGCCGCTGTCGCTGACCGAGCAGCTCGACCGGGCGGCGGCCGTGGGCATCGCCGGGGTCGTGCAGGCTTCGGGCGACATCGAGTCGTCGCGGTGGGCGGTCGAGGCCGCGGCATCCGACCCTCGTGTGCTGGCCGCCGTCGCGATCCACCCGAACGATGCGCCGACGTACGCAGAGGAGGGGCGTCTGGATGAGGCGATCGCGGTGATCGACGAGCTCGCCGCACACCCGCGCACCCGGGCGATCGGCGAGACGGGGCTCGACTTCTTCCGCACGGAGCCAGAGCGGCAGGCGCCGCAGTTCGAGTCGTTCGAGGCGCACATCGCGCTCGCGAAGAAGCACGGCATCGCGATGCAGATCCACGACCGCGACGCGCACGACGCCGTGCTGGAGACGCTCTCCCGCCTCGGCGCCCCGGAGCGCACGGTGTTCCACTGCTTCTCGGGCGACGACGCGATGGCGCGCATCTGCGCCGACGCCGGGTACCACCTGTCGTTCGCCGGCAACGTCACGTTCAAGAACGCCCAGAATCTGCGCGATGCGTTGAAGGTCACCCCGCTCGATCGCCTCCTGGTCGAGACGGATGCGCCGTTCCTCACCCCGGTGCCGCTGCGCGGACGCCCGAACGCGCCCTACCTGGTGCCGATCACGGTGCGCTTCATGGCCGCAGAGCTCGGCCTCGACGTGGATGAGCTGTGCGCCCAGCTCGCCGAGAACACGCTGCGGGTCTACGGCTCCTTCGACTCCTGAGGCTCGTTCGCCGACGGACTCGCGGGTTCCGCGTCGTCGGGCGCGGTGTCGGCGATGGGCTTCGCCGACACGATCTGCGAGATGGGCTTCCACACCAGCAGCAGCGTGAGGGCGGCACCGACGAACGCGAACCACCACGGTGCGGTGAGCCCCCACACCTGGGCGATCACGCCGCCGAGCGCCTGCCCGACGACCATGCCGCCGAACACTCCGACCATGTTCACCGACGCCACCCGTCCCTGGAGCTCGGCGGGGACCAGTCGCTGTCGCACGGTCGTGGAGATCGTGCCCCACACGAACGCGTAGGCGCCGAAGAAGAACATGATGACCAGGGCGACCCACCCGGTGGTGGTGAGTGCGAAAGACAGGTGCATGAGCACCTCGAGCGAGAGCACGACGCGCATCAGCGTCGCGAACGACACGTGCCGTTCCAACCAGCCGAAGCTGAGGGTCGCGAGGATCCCCCCGGCCGCCGATGCCGTCGTGAGTGCACCGTAGCCGACCGCGCCCATGTGCAGGTGCTCGGTGGCGTACAGCACGAGGACGCCCCAGGGTGCCGCCCAGGTGATGTTGAAGACCAGGATGATGAGCACCAGCATCCGCACCGGCGGGTTGCGCCACAGCCACCGCAGGCCTTCGGCGATGTCGGTGTGCACGGGCGGGTGGGTGTCGGTCTCCCGGGGCGGGACGGGCGTCTTCGCCATGCGCGAGATGAGCACCACGGCGAAGCTCACGCACACGACCTCGAGCAGGAAGGGCCACGCCGTGCCGGCCGCGAACAGGAATGCTCCCAGCGGGGGACCGGCGAACTGGTTCGCGACCAGGTATCCGGCCTGCAGGCGCGCGTTGCCGACGCCGAGGTCTGCGGGTTTCACGAGCATGGGCAGCAGCGTGCTTCCCGCCGTGTCGACGAAGACCTCGGCGGTGCCGTAGAGGAACGCGACCGCGAGCACGATCCAGATGTTCGCGACCCCGGTGAGGAGGAACACGCAGAGAGCTGCGAGTACGAGGGCTCTGGCCGCGTTGGCGAACATGACCAGGCGACGACGGTCGAAGCGGTCGGCGATCGCGCCGGCGTGCAGGCCGAAGAGCAGCCAGGGGAGGAACTGCAGGATCGCGCCGGCCGCCACCAGGATCGGCGACGAGGTCATCGACGCGATGAGCAGCGGAGCGGCCGCGAGCGCGACGCCGTCGCCGACGTTGCTCGTCCACGACGACGCGAGCAGCCAGCGGAAGTCTCGGCCCATGCGGCGGGGCGCGACGAGTTCACCGAGAGAAGGCACCAGAGAAGACTACTGACGGCGGGGGACATCGAAGGAGTGGGGGAGAATGGGGGGATGACCGTCACCCTGCTCGGCGCCACCGAGATCCGCCGCCTCGCCGCCGAGCTCGACGTCACCCCGACGAAGAAGCTCGGCCAGAACTTCGTCACCGATGCGAACACCGTCCGCAAGATCGTGCAGGCGGCCCGCGTGCAGCCGCACGAGCGTGTGGTCGAGGTCGGACCGGGGCTCGGCTCCCTGACGCTCGCGATCCTCGAGACCGGCGCCTCCGTCACAGCCGTCGAGATCGATCACCGACTGGCCGCCCGTCTCGCGCAGACCGCGGCCGAGCACGGCGTCGAGGCCGATCGGCTCACGGTCGTCGATGCGGATGCACTGCGCATCACCGCGCTGCCGGGGGAGCCCACCGTGCTGGTGGCCAACCTGCCCTACAACGTCTCGGTGCCGGTGCTGCTGCACTTCCTCGAGAACTTCGCCTACCTCCAGCGCGGCGTCGTGATGGTCCAGGCCGAGGTCGCAGAGCGCCTGGCCGCGAAGCCCGGCTCGAAGATCTACGGCTCGCCCAGCGTCAAGGCCGCCTGGTATGGGGAGTGGAAGCTGTCCGGAAACGTCTCCCGCCAGGTGTTCTGGCCGGTGCCGAACGTCGACAGCCTGCTGGTCGGCTTCGACCGCTCCGAGGGCGAGCGCGGCACCGAGGAGGAGCGTCGCCGCACGTTCCAGATCGTGGACGCGGCGTTCAACCAGCGCCGCAAGATGCTCCGCCAGGCCCTCTCCGGGATCTTCGGCAGCTCGGCCGCGGCGTCGGAGGTGCTGATCGCCGCCGGTGTCGCCCCGACCGCACGTGGAGAAGACCTCACGGTCGAGGACTACCAGCGCATCGCGCAGCACGCCCCGGCGGCGGACGCCGCTGCGGAGATCGTCACCGACGACGTCGCTCCCACCCAGTAATCTGGCACCGTGACCGACTCCCCCCGCTTCCGCCCCGATGTCCCCGAGCTGCACCGTCCGTATGCGGCGGACGAGAACCGCTACCAGCAGTTCGCCTACCGCCAGGTCGGCACGTCCGGCCTCTACCTGCCCCCGATCTCGCTCGGGCTGTGGTGGAACTTCGGCGACAACATCCCGCTCGACAACCAGCGCGCACTGCTGCGCCACGCGTTCGACCGCGGCATCACGCACTTCGATCTGGCGAACAACTACGGCCCGCCCTACGGCTCGGCCGAGAAGAACTTCGGGCGCATCTTCGCCGAAGACCTCCGCCCGTACCGCGACGAGCTGATCATCTCGTCGAAGGCCGGGTGGGACATGTGGCCCGGCCCCTACGGCGACTTCGCGAGCCGCAAGTACATCCTCGCCAGTGCAGAGCAGTCCTTGACCCGCATGGGTCTCGACTACGTCGACATCTTCTACTCGCACCGCGTCGACCCGGTCACCCCGATCGCCGAGACGGTCGGCGCGCTCGACACCCTGGTGCGGCAGGGCAAGGCCCTGTACGTCGGGATCTCGTCCTACAGCGCCGAGCGCACGGCCGAGGCCGTCGCGGTCGCGAAGGACCTCGGCACGCCGCTGGTCATCCATCAGCCCGCATATTCGATCCTCAACCGCTGGGTCGAGGACGGCCTGACCGACACCCTCGAGCAGTCGGGCCTGGGGGCGATCGCCTTCACGCCGCTGGCGCAGGGGCTGCTCACCGACAAGTACCTCGGCGACGGTACGGCCGAGCGCGCGCAGAAGCGCGGCTCGCTGCCGGAGGGGCGGCTCACCGACGACGCGGTGCAGACGCTGCGTTCACTCAACGAGGTCGCGCAGGGACGCGGCCAGTCGCTCGCGCAGCTCGCCCTGCAGTGGACGCTGCGCACCCCCGTCGTGGCCTCCGCACTGATCGGCGCTTCCCGTCCCGAACAGCTGGACGAGAACATCGCGGCGGTGAACGGACCCGCCTTCACGACGGAGGAGCTCGCCCGCATCGACGAGCTCGCCGGCGCCATCGACGTCAACCTGTGGGCGAAGTCCTCGGAGCTGTGACCCGATCATGAGCCATGCCGCGTTCACCGATTCCGTGCACGTGCGCGCCCCGGGGAAGATCAACGTCTTCCTCGGGGTCGGCGGGCGGCATGACGACGGCTACCACGCGCTGGCGACGGTGTTCCAGGCGGTCTCCCTCTACGAAGACGTGATCGCGCGCCCGGCCGACGACTTCTCGGTCACGGTCTCGGGTGTGGAAGACATCGGCTCGGTTCCTCTCGACGACCGCAACCTCGCGATGCGTGCGGCCAAGCTGCTCGCCGCGGCCGTAGATCATCGCGGCGGAGTCGCCCTGGAGATCCGCAAGAGTGTGCCCGTCGCGGGGGGCATGGGGGGAGGATCTGCGGATGCTGCGGCCGCCCTGGTCGCCTGCGATGCGCTGTGGGGCACCGGGCTGTCGCAGACGCGCCTGCACGACCTCGCCGCGCGTCTCGGCGCGGATGTGCCCTTCGCGCTGCACGGCGGCACGGCGGTCGGCACCGGTCGCGGCGATCAGCTCAACCCGGCACTCGCGCGCGGACGCTTCGACTGGATCCTGGTGCCCAGCGAGCAAGGGCTCTCGACGCCCGTGGTCTACGAGCGCCTCGACCTGCTGCGCGAGGAGGAGGGGGCTCTCGCCGACGATCCGCCGCTGTCGCTCGACGTGCCGATCCCGGTGCTGCAGGCGCTCCGGTCGGGCGACCCGGTGAGGCTCGCCGAGACGCTGTTCAACGATCTGCAGGCTGCGGCCCTCTACGAGCGACCCGACCTCGCTGACACGATCCGTCAGGGGGTCGCTGCCGGCGCGTTGCAGGGCATCGTCTCCGGTTCCGGACCCACCGTGGCACTGCTGTGCCCCGATCCCGAGACCGCACAGGACGTGCAGTCCTCGCTGCGGGAGGGAGGGCTCGACCCCCTGCATGTGCACGGTCCCGTTCCGGGCGCGCGCATCATCGGCTGACGGGCGAGACGCTCACTCCGCGTGCAGCAGTGCGCTCACCCGGTAGGGGATGACCTCGCGCAGGAACAGGCTCGTCGAGGTGCGGAGGATGCCGGGGCACAGCCGCACCACCTCGGCGACGCGGTAGAGGTCGTCCGGGTCCCGGGCGACGACGCGCAGCAGCAGGTCGGTGTCACCGGCCGGCGCGAAGCACTCCAGCACCTCGGGAACACGGCTGAGCGCCTCGATCGCGGCGGTGATCTTGTGCTGGTCGAGCTCGACGAGGATCGAGGCGGCGACGCCGCGGCCCAGTGCCTGCGGGAGGATGCGCGAGCTGTGCGCACGCAGATAGCCACCCGACTCGAGACGGTCGAGACGTGCGTGCACGGTGCCGCGTGCGAGGCCGAGGTCCTGGGCGATCAGGGCCACCGGGCGCCGTGGGTCGGTGTCGAGCACCGTGAGGATCCGTCGGTCGGTCTCGTCGAGGTTGGCCATTTCGATCACCGTCACCTTCTTCGGGTCGCGTGGATTGATCGGATCGATCAATCGAAACTCACTCTATGGTCTGAATGCCCTATACGTGTTGAAATGAGTGTCAGATACGCAGGATGTCGGCCACGAGCGGGCATCACGCGCACTCGACGGAGAGGCCACGAGCCGCCCCTGCCGGGTGTCGACGGCGACGGGCCACGAGCCTCTGCCGGCCCCGTCCCCGGGAGGGGCGGGGCAGGCGCTGTCCCTGAGGTGGCGCTGTCCGCTGATGCGGCCCTGTCCCTGAGGTGGCGCTGTCCCCTGATGGTGCGAGGGGTGCGTCAGTCGCGGGGAACGAGCAGACGCAGCTGCACCATGGCCGAGAACCGGGCTTCCGGATCGGTCAGATCGAGTCCGCTGATCTCCGACAGTCGGCGCAGCCGATACCGGAAGGTGTTCGGGTGCGTGTAGACCCGGGCCGCGGCCACCGCGACATCGCCGAAGGCATCGAGCCAGGCCCGCAGCGTCTCGACCAGGTGCGTGCCCTTCTCCCGATCCTGGGCGAGGAGATGGGCGACGGGGCCGGTGGGCTGGTCACCCCGTGCACGCACGAGGTCGCCGAGCTCGACCAGCAGTGCCTCCATCTGCACAGCGGTGAAGCGTGCCACCGGTTCATGCGACGGGGCCTGTCGGACCACGCGGAGGGCGCGGTCGGCGTTCGCGCGGGATGAGGGGATGCCGGTGGTCTCGTCCGCCACGGTACCGACGCCGATGCGGATCTCGCTGGTCGCTCCGAGCCGACCGAGGAAGTCGGTGGCCACACGCGCAGCGCGGTTGTCCGCGTCGCTGCGCTCGGCTCCGGATTCGGCATCGCCCTGCTCCGGGCGGGTGCCGACCACGGCGTACACGACATCGCCGATCACGGCGACGGCGGAACGGAGGTAGACCGCGCCCAGGTGCACGGCGAAGGCGTCGGCGATGTGCTGTCTCTCCGCGACGCCCCGGGCGCCGGCCGATGGTTCGTCGTCGGCTTCTTCCGCGGCGGACAGCGCGAGGACCACGCATCGGTGGTCGTTCAGCCGCAGCCGCGCCGTGGCATCCGCCGCCCCCGGACCCCCTTCGAGGATGGTGGCGAGCAGGTCGGCGCGCAGCCGGCGCTCGACATCGGCACCGGCCCGCAGGCGCAGCATGTGCAGGGCCACCAAGCCGGCCGAGTCCTTCAGCGCACGCACACGGTCGGGGGAGAGCGGTTCCTGCACCGCGGCCCAGATCGATCCGAGGATCTCGTCGCCCGCGCGCACGGCCAGGGCCACGCGGGGGAAGGACGGAAGGCCCTCGGTGTTGAGCACGGGGCCGACGTCGATAGGATCCTCGCTGCGATACAGCTCCTGGAAGACCCCGCGCTCTTCGAGCTGGCGTGCGAACCGCTCGGGGACCTGTCGTCCGAGAACCGTCTCGATGCGTGCCGGATCGGCTTCGTGCTGGCGCCCCGAGAACGCGACGACCCGGGAGTTGCGGTCCTCGATCGTGACCGGTGCGTTCAACAGGGTGGCGATCGCGTTGGCGAGGGCGAAGAGATCGCCGGAAGGCATCCCGCCGAGCGTGGTGGCTCCCTGATCGCCGACGTCGCCCTCGGCGATGAGCGAGCGCAGCATCGCGGCCAACTGTGCCCACGACGCCCCGCGGGTGAGGGCGAGGACAGGGATGCCGGTGGCCTCGGACGCATCGCGCACCGGCTGCTCGGCGCGCACCGGGGCGCGTAGCACGAGGGCGGAGGCGTGCTGGGCGGCGAGGGTCTGCAGCAGTGCGGCGATCTCCTCGGGGTCGCTCAGCCCGACGCCGAGGACGAGGGCACCGCGCATCGGCATGGCGTCGTCGAGGACGTCGTGGATGACGACCGTCTCGATCTCGGCGTCGTCGTCGGCCGCACCGCTCACGACCTCGAGCAGGGTGTTGCCGAGGTCTTCGATGACCCGGCCGAGGCTGGCGCGGGGCCTGGTCGTCACGGACATGAGCACAGGGCCCAGGGTAGGGGGAGACCGCCGGTCGCGGAGCTGTGGGGCACGACGAAATCGTATCGACTCTTGGTCGATCTCGACAGGATCGTCGTGCCCCGCTCGGGCGGTCATCCTGTGCTCAGACGGCGATCCACTCGGTGCGGACCGTCACGGCGTCCAGCGCAGCCTGGTCCGGGGTGACACCGATCCCCGGGCCCGTCGGAACCGTGAGCGTGCCGTCTTCGACGACGAACGGCTCGGTGATGTCGCGGGAGTAGTAGCGGCCCGAACCCGAGGTGTCGCCGGGGAGCGTGAAGCCCGGCAGCGCCGCGAGAGCGACGTTCGCCGCACGGCCGATCCCGGTCTCGAGCATCCCGCCGCACCACACCGGGATGTCGTTGGCCACGCACACGTCGTGGATGCGACGCGCTTCGAGGTATCCGCCGACGCGGCCGGGCTTGATGTTCACGATCGAGCACGCGCCGAGGGCGATCGCATCCGCCGCCGCGCGGGCCGACACGATCGACTCGTCGAGGCACACCGGAGTCGTGATGGCCCGGGCGAGCTGCGCGTGGCCGAGCAGATCCTCCTCGTCGAGGGGCTGTTCGATCAGGAGCAGGTCGAACGGGTCGAGCTTGGCAAGATGCCGGGCGTCGCCGCGGTGGTACGCGGTGTTCGCGTCGACCTGCAGCAGCACGTCGTCGCCGAAGCGCTCCCGCACCGCGCGCACGGGGTCGATGTCCCATCCCGGTTCGATCTTCAGCTTGATGCGCACGTACCCCTCGTCGAGGTATCCGCCGACGGCGTCGAGCAACTCGGGAATGGAGTCCATGATGCCGACCGAGACACCGCAGTCGACCCGGTCGCGCACGGCACCGAGCTCGCGGGAGAGCGGCACTCCGGCCGCGCGCAGCTGCGCATCGAGGATCGCCAGCTCGACCGCGGCCTTCGACATGCGGTGCCCCTTGAACTTCGCCAGCGCCGGCGCGACGCCACCCGCGTCCAGATCCTTCACCTGCGCGAGCGCCGGTAGCAGGAATCGCGTGATCACATCCACGCTCGCCTCCACGTACTCGGAGGAGTACAACGGGTCGTTCATCGCGACCCCCTCGCCCCAGCCCTCCGCCTCGTCGGTGACCGCGCGGACCAGCAGCGCCTCGCGCACGGTCTGCACCCCGAACGACGTCCGGAACGGCGATACCAGGGGCATCTCGATCACGCGCAGCTCGAATCCGGTGAGCTTCATCCCTGTTCTCCTCTGTCGATGGTGTAGGCGCCGGAGCGGTCGAACGCGAGCACGCGACCTCCACCCTCCAGCGATGATCCGAGCGTCTCCCGCAGCGCCAGACGCCACGCGGTCGCGCGGGCGGGTTCGGTCAGACGCAGGGTCTCGATGTCGCGCGGCAACGCCACGCGCACCAGGCGCGCGTCGGTGCGATGACGGAGCGGCCCGAGATCCTCGCCCACGCTGAGCAGGGGCTCGACGTGCGCGGATCCGTCGGCGGATCCGTCGGTCAATCCCTCGTCGGGTCGGTCGGCGGAGACGGCGGGATCGCCGTGGCAGGCGGCCACGACCCGGGGGTCGCGCACATACCAGGTCACCAGCATCCGATCGGTGTCGTCCGCGCCGTTGAGGGCGTCGGCCATGTGTCCGTAGAAGTTGCGGTGATACGACGTCGGGCTCGCCGCGAGCTTCACGAGGTTGAAATGCGCGTTTCGGCTGATGAGCGGATCGAACGTCCAGGAGATCTCGTCCAGCCCCTCGTCGAGCGCCCATGCCCGCTGATGCACCTTGAGGGCGAAGCCGACGCTGCGGCCCCGCATGCGCGAGGAGACACCGGCGATGTGGCTGTGCAGGGCGCGCTGGCCGGGGGCGGCGAAGAACCCGAAGCACGCTCCCACCAGCTCGTCGTGCTCGAAGGCGCCGCCCACGTAGCTGCCGGCCTTCGACAGCGCCCGCAGGGTCTCGACGTTGACGGGAGAGGCCTCGCCCTGCTTCGTCCAGATGCCCTGGAACAGCTCGGCGACCCGGGCGAAGTCGTCCACCTCCGAAAGCAGGCGGATATCCACTCCCGCTCTCCTGGCTGCGGCGCTCGCGGCATCGGCCGCCTCCTCCGGCGAAGCGCGGAACGCGGCGGCATCCGTCATGCTCATGCCCTTCCTCCGGCCCGTGCATCCCGATCGAGCGGTGTCTCCCGCTCGGCCAGGACGGTGGCGATCAGCTCCTGCAGCAGCAGGGTGCGTTCGGGGATCATCGCGATCACCACGTGCTCGTCATCGGCGTGCGCGCCACCGCCGACGGCACCGAGGCCGTCGAGCGTCGGCACGCCGAGCGCTGCGGTGAAGTTGCCGTCCGAGGCCCCGCCGACCGCGACGCCCTGGAACGGAGTGAGTCCGGTGCGCGCGGCGATCGCGACCGCCTGCGCGAACAGGTGCGCCGACGACTCCGGCTCCAGCGGACGTCGGTTCGCACCGCCCTCGATACGGACGGACGCACCCGGAATCGTCGGACGGAGGTCGCGGAGCGCCGCATCCACCCTGTCCTGCTCCGCCACTGTGCGCACCCGTACGTCGACCGCGAACTCCGCCGCGGCCGGCACCGTGTTCGTGGTGCTGCCGGCGCGCACGAGCGTAGGGGTCACACTGGTCCCCGCCGCGCGGTCGCCGAGGTCGGCGATCGCGAGCAGCAGATGCGCGGCCTCGATGGCGGCGTTCACCCCGCGCTCCGGTTCCAGCCCGGCGTGAGCCGCCCGGCCGGTGACGTGCACCCGGTAGAGCGAGACGCCCTTGCGCGCGATCTTCACGGCGCCGCCCTCGGCCGCGGCCTCCAGTACGAAAGCCGCGGCACAGCCGAGCGCCTCCTGCTCGATCAGTGCGCGTGAGCTCGGCGAACCGAGTTCCTCGTCACCCGTGATCAGGATGCTGACGCCGGTGCGGTCGGGCAGCGCCGCCACGGCATGCAATGCCATCGCCACGCCGGTCTTCATGTCGAAGCATCCCGGCCCCCGCAGCACGCCGTCGTCGAGGCGGAACGGAAGTCTCCGCAGCGAGCCGAGCGGCCAGACCGTGTCGTGATGACCGAGGACCAGCACCACCGGTTCGCCGAACCGCCATCGCAGATGCGTGCGCCCTTCGATCACGATGCGCTCGGGGGCCACGCCCAGCAGCCGCTCGCCGAGGGATGCGACGACATCGGCGCTGCGGGAGACGGCGTCGAGGTCGTCGGAGGGGGACTCGCAGGAGACGAGGGTCTCGATGTCGGCCAGGACCCGGTCGAGGTCCACGTCCGCCTGCACGCTCATCACGACACCTTCGGCGCCGCGCGGACGCCGTGGTGCAGGTAGCGCTCGCCGGTGGGCAGGGAGTAGAAGACCACGGCATGCCACCCCTGCTCGCCCTCCGGCCGCATCACGAACTCGCCGTGACGCACCGGGACCAGCGGGTGCTCCTGCACCGGGTCGGGGAGCAGCGCGGCGAGGGGGCCGTTGAGCGTGGTGCGCATGCGGAGACCTTCGTCACCGCGGAAGATCTCGGTGCGGACCCCGGAGCGGTCGTAGATGCCCTCGAACTCGGAGAAGTCGTCGGCGAACGGCTCCTCCGGAGGGGTGAGGCCCGCCGGCACGTGCACATCCGCGAGCTCGGAGAAGATCTCGTCGAACAGCTCGGCATACAGGTCATGCGTGTTGCCGCCGTTGGTGAGCATCGTCACCGCGAGCTGCTCGTCCGGCAGGATGCGCAGGAACGCGGCTTGGCCGATGGTGTTCCCGTCGTGACCGTAGAGTCGGCGCCCGTCCCAGTCGAACAGGATCCACCCCACGCCCCAGGCGTCTCCGAGCGAGTACGGATCGGGCATGTCGACCTCCCGCTGCTGCATCCGTCGCACGCTCTCCTCCGACAGCACCCGCGTGCCGTCGGCGGCGAGTCCCCCCGTGAGGTGCATGCGCGCGAACGCGAGCACGTCGGCGGTCGTGGAGTTCACCAGTCCCGCGGGTCCCATCGCGCGGGGGAGCATCCACGCCGGGGCGAGCACGGGACCGTCGTCGCCGGTCTCGGTGTGGCCGCTGGCCGCCCGGAACATGATGGCCTCTTCGGGGAGCGTGCAGGAGTGCGTGAGACCGAGGGGCGTCATCAACAGGTCGCGCATCGCCTGGTCCCAGCTGGTACCCGTGATCTTCTCGATCACCCGACCGGCCAGCACGAATCCGGAGTTGCAGTACGACATCGTGGCACCGAGCGGGTGGTTCTGCGCGATGCCGTCGAGCAGCGCGACGTACTTCTCCAGGGTGTCGTCTCCGCGGCCGGTATCGGTGAACACGTCGCCGTCGATCCCGCTCGTGTGGTTGAGCAGGTGGCGCATCGTCACGGTGCGGGTGACCTCGGGATCCGACGAGGCGAACTCCGGGACGTACTCCACGATCGGGGTGTCGAGGTCGAGCCTGCCCTCGTCGACGAGCTTCATCACCACCGAGGTGGTCCACACCTTGCTCATCGAGCCGATCTGGAACACCGAGTCGTCGGTGGTCTCGATCCCCGTGCGCACGTTGAGTATGCCGTGGTGCGCATACACGGGCTCTTCCCCGAGACGGAGGATGCCGAGGGTCGCCCCGGGAACCTTGTGCGCCTCGGCCAGGGCGCTCAGTCGCTGCTGCCAATGCCGGGCGTCGAGTCGTGCGCGCACGGGCTTCCCCGCTGGCGGGGCGTACTGCTCGACCCAGTCGATCACGCGCTGTGAGAAGTCCGCCCGGTGCGAGGGCGCGCCGGAGAGGACGAATAGGTGAGAACCGCCGGGGTAGAGCACGAGACGCGTGGGGACACCGCGTTCGCGCAGGGCGGTGAACCACTGCTCCGCCTGACCGACCGGGCAGCGGTCGTCGGCCGCTCCGTGCAGGATGAGGGTGGGCGTGGTGACCCGATCGACCTGCGTGAACGGGGACTGCGCCGAGATGCGCTCCTCGTCGCGCCAGGGCAGTCCGCCGTTCTCCTTCGACGACAGGTAGTGGCCGAAGTCGGACGTGCCTCCCATCGAGAACAGGTCGGTGACCACACCTCCGGCGACGGCAGCGGCGAAGCGGTCGTCGCGCGAGGTGAGGAAGCAGGTCATGAAGCCGCCGTAGCTGTAGCCGGTGACGGCGAGGCGAGCCGGATCCGCGATGCCCTCGGCCACGAGCTGGTCGATCGGCTCGAGGAAGTCGTTCGCGTCGCTGACGCCCCACCCTCCGGAGACTGCGGAGAAGAAGGCGTCGCCGTAGCCGTCGCTGCCGCGCGGATTGAGGGTGAGGACGGCCCAGCCGCGTCGTGCGAGCACCTGGTGATACGGGTGGATGACGTCGGCCGCGCCGTTCCACGCGTTGTGCGGGCCGCCGTGGATGTCGAGCAGCAGCGGGAGAGGCCCTGCGGCGTCGGGGTCTCGACGCAGCCATCCGGTGACGACCGTGCCGTCCGAGATCGTGAAGCGGCGCTCCTCGGCGCGGACGAGGTCGAAGTCGGGGGTGCCGTATCCGGTGAGCACGCTCGTCGTCCCGTCGGCGAGGTCCAGGAGTGCGACGTCGCCGAACGACTCCGGTGTGGCGAGCACGATCGCCGCGGATGCTCCGGCGACCGACAGCCCGGACACGTTCGCGGTGCCGCCGACGAGCGTCACAGCGCCCGACCCGTCGGGGGCCACGCGGTACACGTGCGAGTAGCCGTTGTCACGCAGGCAGAACACGATGTCCCCGCCGTCGGTGAACCGCGGCATCCCACCGGGGTAGCCGGGGCCACCCGGCATCACGTTGCGGTCGAGGCTTCCCGTGATGTTCTGCGGCTCTCCGCCGTCGACCGGGAACAGCAGCAGATCCGCGTTGCCGACCTCGGTGTCGAGACGTCCGGCCGCCAGCACGTGGCGACCGTCCGGAGTCCAGCCGACCGCTGTGGCCTGCACGTCGGCGGCACTGATCTGCACGGCCTCGCTGTTCGGGTCGGTGGAGGAGCGCACGAACACGGGGATCCGCATCGTCAGGTCCGCATCGTCCTCGACACTCGACGAGTAGGCGATCCGCGTGCCGTCGGGCGACCAGAACGGCTCGGAGGCGTGGGAGGATCCGCGGGTGAGGACCGTGACGGCGCCCGAGTCGACGTCGAGCACGTGCACCTGCTGCACGAGGGTGCCGAGGTTCCCCGCGCCGTCCGCCTTGTAGCCGAGACGGTCGGTGGCCGTCGGTGCCGAACGCCGGGCGAGGATGGTCTCCGCGCCCTCGCCGGGGAGCGCGGCGCCGTCGACCGGCGCCGTGAAGGCGATGCGCTGTCCGTCGGGGCTCCAGGCGGGGGCGCCGGCGCCGAGGGGGAGAGTCGTGAGGTTGCGCGCCTCGCCACCGGCAGCCGGGAGGAGCCAGATCTGCGCGGGGCCGTCCTGCGCGCGCAGGAACGCCAGCTGCGAGCCGTCCGGGCTCCATACCGGCGTCGAGTCCGCCGTCGCGTAGGTCAGCGCGGAGGGGGTTCCGCCCGCGGCCGGAACCTGCCACAGCGCCCGTGCGTCGCGGTCGCCGTCGCGGTCGGTGGTCCGCAGCACGAAGGCGATGCGGGTGCCGTCCGGAGACAGCGCGGGCTGCTCGGGCGTGCGGACGGAGAGCAGGTCGTCGACGGTGACGCGGTTCATGAGAGCTCCAATCGATGGTCAGTCCACTGTGTCCGCTGAGAGCGGGGACCGTGTTGTGGTCGCGGCCGAAACCAGGGGGATGCTTTGGGAGGTGGGCACAGTCCCGAGCGCGGCGTCGGCAGGCGTCCCCGCGAAATGACAGGCAGCGCCCGCCGTGCCCGTGGGCAGCGGAGGCTCCGCGATGACGCAGATCTGACGGTCGGGTCGTGCGGCCGGGCCGATCGGACACCGCGGGTGGAAGCGGCATCCGCTGGGCGGCGCGTGCGGATCGGCCGGCTCGACATCGATCGGTGCGAGCGGATCGACCGCGAGCAGGTTCCCGTGCCGGGTGGGCGCCGCCTGCAGCAGATCCCGCGTGTACGGGTGCTGCGGGTCGGCGAGCACCTGCTCGGTGGGCCCGAACTCGACGATGCGCCCGAGGTACATCACCGCGATGTGGTCGCTCAGGTAGCGCACGACAGACAGATTGTGCGAGATGAACAGCATCGTGAGGTCGAGCTCGCCACGCAGCTCCCGCACGAGGTTGAGCACGGAGCCCTGCACCGACACGTCGAGTGCTGAGGTGATCTCGTCGGCGATCACGACCTCGGGCCGGGCGGCGAGCGCCCTGGCCAGGGCGATGCGCTGACGCTGTCCGCCCGAGAGCGCGGCCGGGAGCGACTGCGCGCGGTCGGCGTCGAGGCTCACGAGGTCGAGCAGACGGGCGACCTCGGTGCGCCGGGCGTTCGCACCGCGGATGTCACGCGGCAGCGCCTCGGCGATCGACTCGCCGATCGTCATGCGCGGATCGAGTGAGGAGAACGGATCCTGGAACACCATCTGGATCGGGCGACGACGACGGAAGGTCCGCACGTCCACGCCGTCGAGCGTGATGGTCCCCTCGCTGATCGGGGCCAGCCCGATCGCCGCGCGGGCCAGGGTCGACTTTCCGGATCCCGACTCGCCGACGAGTCCGACGACGGATCCGGATGGGACCACGAGCGAGACGTCGTCGACGGCGGTGAGGCCGGAACGATGCGTGCCGTAGCGCACGCTGACCTGATCGAAACGCAGCTCGCTCATCGCAGGACCGTCTCTTCCTCTTCTGCGGTCGTCTCGTCGGCGACCGTGGCGATCGCCACCGGGACCGGGGCCTCGCCGTCCACCGGGTGCCAGCACGCGACGCGGTGTCCATCGGCATCCGCCACCAGCTCGGGATCGCTCTCGCGGCAGAGATCGGTCGCGAGAGGACAGCGGGCGGCGAACGCGCAGCCGACCGGGAATGCGCCGGGAGCCGGGGGACGGCCGGGGATCATCTTGAGCGGCTCGCTGCGGTCGGCGTCGAGCTCGGGAACGACCTCGAGCAGGGCTCGCGTGTACGGGTGCCGGGCGTCGGTGTGCAGCGTGGCCGCAGGCAGGTCCTCGACGATGCGGCCCGCGTACATGACCAGCACGCGGTCGCAGGTCTGGGCGACCACGGCGATGTCGTGGCTGATCAGCAGGATGGCCGCATCGGTGTCGCGGCGCACGCCCGCCAACAGCTGGAGCACCTGCCGCTGCACGGTCACGTCGAGCGCCGTCGTCGGCTCATCCGCGATGATCAGACGCGGGTGGTTCATGAGTCCCATGGCGATCATGGCGCGCTGTCGCATGCCGCCGGAGAACTCGTGGGGGTACTGGTGGGCGCGTCGGGTGGCCGCGGGCACCCGGACCGACTGCAGGCGTTCGATCGCCCGATCCATGGCCTGCTTCCGGGTGATGTCCTGGTGCTCGGAGGCGGCCTCGGCGAGCTGCGATCCGATGCGCCTGGTCGGATTGAACGAGGTCATCGGGTCCTGGAACACCATCGAGAGCGAGGTGCCGAGCAGGCTCCGCACCGCGCGGTCCGATGTGGTCATCAACGGCGTGCCGCAGAAGTCGAGGCGGGCGGCGGCGACATGACCCGGGCGTTCGATGAGGCGGGCGGCCGCGAGCGCGGTGAGGCTCTTGCCCGAGCCGGATTCGCCGACGACACCGATCGCCTCACCGCGCGAGATCGTGAACGAGACGCCGCGCACCGGGGTGACCCAGCCGGCCGGCGTCGGGAAGGAGACGCGCAGGTCGTCGACGAGGAGCACCACTTCTTCACCGTCGACCTGCGCGGGCTGGGCGGCGCCGGGTGTGCTCGCGCCGGGGAGCGCGACGGCGGGGAGACGGTGCCGGCGCCTGGCGGATCGTCCGCCGAGGGCTGCGGCCGCGGTCTCGCCGAGGAGGTTGAACGCGAGTCCCGCGATGACGACCGCCACGGCGGGGCCGAGGGCGGCCGCCGGGTTCAAGTAGATGCGGTTCAGACCCTCGCCGAGCAGTCGGCCCCAGTCGTACTCGGGCACCTGCACGCCGAGGCCGAGGAACGACAGCCCGGCGAAGGCGAGCAGCGCCGAGCCGGCCGCCACTGTCGCGTTCACGATGAGCGGTTCGCCGATGTTCGGCAGGACGTGGCGGATCAGGATGCGGAAGCGCGAGACGCCGGCGACCTGGGCGGCGGAGATGAAGTCGCGGCCCGCGATCGCGGCCGACAGGGTCTGCGTGAGTCGGGCGAACTGCGGAGCCATCGCGAATCCGATCGCAAGCACGGCGCCCGTGGAGCCGACGCCGAAGATGACCGCGAAGAACAGGGCGAGCAGGAGCCCGGGAAAGGCGACCGCGATGTTGACGAACCCGACGATCGGGCGTCCGAGCCACCGGGGGAGCACCGACGGCGCCGTGCCGAGGAGGGTGCCCGCGACCACCCCGATGATCACGGCGATCACCGCGAGCACCACGGAGAGCCGGGTCGCGACCAGGACACGGGCGAGCACGTCGCGTCCGAGGGTGTCGGTGCCCAGCAGATGCTCGGCGCTGGGGCCCTGGGTGATGGCGGCCGGATTCACCTGCTCGGCCTGCGCACCCCAGATGATCGGGGCGAAGATCGCGCCGAGGGTGACGAGGAGCATCAGGCTGAGAGCCGTGATCCCGAGGGGTGAACGGACGATGCCCGACCAGGCGGTGCGTGCCGACATCATGCCTCCCTGATGGTGGAGCGAGGATCGAGGAGCGCGAGGATCACGTCGATCACGAGGTTCACGACGAGCACCCCGACCCCGTAGACGAGCACGATGCCCTGCACGACGGAGTAATCCTTGCTGAGGATCGACTGCACGATCATGGTGCCAAGGCCCGGCCAGGCGAAGACGTTCTCCACCAGCACGGTGCCGGCGACCATGCCGGTCAGGAGCAGGCCGGTGAGGGTGAGGGTCGCGGTCATGGCGTTCGGCAGCGCGTGGCGCGAGTAGATGCGGTGCGGGGCCAGACGTTTCGCCCGTGCGGTGCGGATGAAGTCTTGACCGAGCACCGAGAGCACCTCGACCCGGATGATGCGGGAGAACACGGCGATCGGTCCGACCGCGAGCGCCACCACGGGCAGCACGAGCGAGAACGGCGCGGTGTTGCCCGCCACCGGGAACCAGCCCAGCGACACCGCGAAGACGTAGACGAGACCGACGGCGAGCAGGAACTCGGGAATCGCGGCCAGGATGACCGATCCGGTCGCGAAGGCGAGTTCGAGGCCACGTCGCCGCCCGCCGCGGGTGGCGACGGCCATCGTCACCCCGAGGGGGACCGAGACCAGGAGCACGAGCACGACAGCGAGCACGGCGAGCTGCAGCGTGGCGGGGAGTCGGGTGGCGATGATCTCGGAGACCGGCTGACTGGTGAGCATCGAGGAGCCCATGTCGCCCGTGAACAGGCCCCCGATGTAGCGGAAGTACTGCACGATGAGCGGCTGGTCGAGGCCGAGCGCCGCGCGTCGGGCCTCGACCAGCTCGGCCGGGGCGTTCAGCCCGAGGGCAGCGCGCACCGGGTCGCCCGGCACGAGGTGGATCATGAGGAAGGCAGCCGTGACCAGCACCCACACCGAGAGCACGAACTGCCCTCCGCGCCGGACCAGGAAGGACACCCACGGGTTGTCCGACCGTGCGGATCTGATCAGTATCGCCTGCGTGGCGGTGGTGCTGGCCATCGGCTGTCTCCGGTCTTCGGTCTACTCGTACATGCGGATCGACGTGGGGTCGATGCCGTCGCCCTCGGTGAACGTCGATTTGGTCGCGAAGGTCGAGCGGTTGATGTTCGCGTACGGCACGACGCTGGTCGTCGCGTACAGGGCCTGTTCCGCAGCGCCCCAGTCGTCGCATCCTTCACTGCCGGCCTTGGCGGATGCCGCGGTGACGGCGTCGGTGTACTCCGGGTTGTCGATGGAGGCGAAGTTGGTGCCGTTGGGCGGTGTCGGACCGGAGTAGAACGGCACGAGCATGCTGGGCAGCGAGACCGTGAGCGGTGCGGCCGAGATGTCCCAGTCGCCGGTGGAGAACAGGGTCTCGCTCAGCGTCGGGGAGTCCACGGCGGCGACGGTGATGTCGACTCCGAGATCCTTCCACGCGGCCTGGGCGAGCTCCGCCGACGCGTTGCCGGCGTCGCCGAGCTGCGAGGAGTAGATCATGCGCAGCGTCAGCGTCTCGCCGTCCTTGGTGCGCACCCCGTCGCTGCCGGCCTTCCACCCGGCGCTGTCGAGGGCGGTGGCGGCGGCCTTCGCATCGAACTCCGGCATGAAGCCCGTGAGCACGTCGGCGCGGCAGGGATTCGGCGACACGGTCACGAGACCCGTCGGAACGGTGCCGGCGCCGCTGCCGAGCACCTGGCGCATCTGGTCGAGGTCGAGGGCTTCGATCAGCGCTTCGCGCACGGCCTGATCAGCCGTGGGGCGTCCCTCCGCCTGATTGAAGATGAACTGCCCCGCCGGAGTCGGGATCTCGGTGTGGAACAGGCCCGCGTCGTTCAGGCGCTGGTTGTCGGGGCCGATCACGAGAGCGGCGTTGACCTCACCGGAGAGCAGCAGGTTGGTGGCCGTCGTCTCGTTCGGGACCACCCGGAACACCACCGCGTCGGGGAGACCCTTCTGCTTCGGGTCCCAGTCGTCGGGTCCCCAGGTGAAGTCGTCGCGGCGGGTCAGCGTGTACTGGCTGTTCGGCACGACCTCGGTCATGGTGAACATCCCGGTCGCGCCGGCGCCCTTCGCGAGCGCATCCGGGTCGTCGATCACCGAGCCGCAGACGATGGAGATGCTCCCGATGTTCTCGATCAGGAACGAGTCCGGTCGTCCGCTGGTGACCGTCACGGTGCCGGTGGCGTCGTCACCCACGGCACTGGTGCCCGGCTGCACCTGCAGCCCGACCAGGGGAGAGCCGTTGGCGGGGTCGCCGATGTGGGTGATGTTCGCCGCCACATCGGTCGCCGTCAGCGGGGTGCCGTCTTCACAGGTGATGCCGTCGCGCAGCGTGAAGGTCGCCGTGGTCGTGTCCGCCTCCCAGGAGTCGGCGAGGCCTGAGGCGATGCTGCCGTCCTCCAGCACTTCCACGAGCCGTGCGTAGAGGAAACGGTCGATGGATCGCGCCACCGACATCACGGTGACGAACGGATCGAGACTGCCCGGATCGGTGGAGATCACCGAGGTGAAGGTCTTGCCGTCGGCGAGCACGCCGTCGGCGCCGTCGCCTCCGCTCGGTGGGGCGCCTGCGGCGCAGGATGTCAGGGCCAGCGCCGCAGCGCCGAGCAGCGCGATCAGCGGGGTACGAGAACGCATCAGAAGCCTCCAGCAGTGTTCGGGATGGTGCAGGTGGGTCGTGCAGGGGGAGTGCGGTGGTGCAGGGGGAGTGCGGATCAGACGGTCTGTGTGCGCAGGGCCTCGACGGCGGCGAAGGCGGCACGGCCGATCGAGGCGTCGACGAGCGGCTGCCGGTCGGCGAGCGAGGCGGCCCGGGTGAACACGGCCACCGCGTACCGACGGCCGTCGGGATAGGTCACGACGCCGGCCTCGTTGCGCCAGGTGGGCAGCGTGCCGGTCTTCGCGGCGATGCGCACGTCGCTGGGGAATCCGGCGGTCAGCCGATGCGGCCAGATCTGCAGCGCCATGATGTCGCGCGCCTGACGGCAGGCCTCGGCCGTGGCTGCGGTGTCGGTCCACAGGGCATTCAGCAGTGTGGTGACATCCCGCGGCGTGGAGTGCGAGGTCCGCAGCGGCTGCACGGCGTCGAGCGCGAGGATCTGCTCTGCGGTCGCGCCGGTGAACAGCTCGTCCAGGTGGCTGTCCGGGGTACCGCCGAGGTCGGCGATCACCGAGGCGAACAGGTCTTCGCAGCATCCGATGAGTCGGGTGTCCGCCAACCCCAGGTCGGCGATGACCCGGTCCACCGCCTCGGTTCCGAGGCGGTGGTAGATCACGTCGGTCGCCGCGTTGTCGCTCATCGACATCATGTTCAGCGCCAGGTCGCGCCAACTGGCCTCGACGTCGTCCGCGAACCCGGCGGTGCCCACGCCGCCGATCCGGTAGCGCGCCGTCACGGTCGTGCGGGCCGTCGGGTCGAGCTCGCCCGCGGCGACCGCCCGCACGTAGGCGGTGAGCACCAGGATCTTGAAGACCGAGGCGAGCACCACCGGATCGTCGGCGCCGACGGTCACCTCGGGACCGTCGGCCACGCCGATCTCCCGCGCGTGCAGGAAGCCCGTGGCTCCCGCGTCGGCGAAGATCTCGGCGATCTGCGCGGACGTCTCGGATGCCGGGGTCGTCGTGATGGTCACGCGTCCACCCGGCGATCGGCGCGTCCGGTGTGCAGGTACAGCGCGCGGCCGCTGCCGTCGTCGCCGACGAACGCATGCGGCATGTGCATGCCGTTCTGCGGTTCGCGCGGGAGCAGGGTGTCGCCGGCCCAGCCGACGAGCTCCACCGGTTCGGGAGCCGGACCCAGCTCGGCGAAGATGCCCTTCATGGTGCGCTCCAGCCAGATGCGACCCTGGTCGTCGACACGCACCGTCGAGTCGGAGACCGACGACGAGTAGGTGCCCAGCACCCGTTCGAGGTCGATCGGCACCGGTGACTCCGGAACCGAGGGGAGCGTGGGTACGGTGACCCCGGCGAGAGCCGCCAGCACCTTCGATGTGATCGCGTGATAGGCGTCGACCGTGCGCCCGCCGTTCGTGAGCACGGCCACCGCGACCCCCGCGCCAGGGACCATCCGCAGGAACGCGTTCTGTCCGATCGTGCCGCCGTCGTGCCCGATCACGGGTCCGCCGTCCCAGTCGAAGATCTCCCAGCCGAGGCCCCAGGCATCGCCCATCAGGCCGAGCTCCGGCAGATCGACCTGCCGCTCCTGCATCGCTCGCACGCTCTGCTCCGAGAGCACCCGCGTGCCGTCGGCGGAGACCCCGCCGTCGAGGTGCATGCGGGCGTAGGTCACGAGGTCGCGTGCCGTCATGGCGAGCATCGATCCGGCCGGGGCGTTCGAGCGCACCAGGCTCCACACCGGCGCGGGGACCGGCTCATCGCCGCTCTCGGCGGGGATGTGCCCGAGCGCTGCACGGAACATGATCGCCTCGGCGGCCGTCGTGGCCACGTGCGTGAGGCCCAGCGGGGCGGCGAGGTGCGTGCGCAGTGCCTGGTCGTACGACGTGCCGCGCAGCACCTCGACGATGCGGCCGAGCACCACGAATGCGGCGTTGTTGTACGAGAAGCGCTCGCCGGGGGCGAAGAGCTGCGGAGCGTCGGCGATCGTCGCGAGATACTTCTCGACCGCGTCATCGCCGACACCCGTGTCGTTGAAGAGGTCGCCCTCGAACCCGCTCACGTGGCTCAGCAGCTGGCGGGGGGTGATCGCGCTCGCCGCCGCGTCATCGCCGATCGCGAACGCGGGCACGGTGTCGCGCACCGGGGCATCGAGGTCGAGCAGACCCTCGTCGACGAGCTGCATGATGAGCGTCGCGGTCCACGTCTTCGTGATCGAGCCGATCTGGAAGACCGAGTCCTCGTCGGCTTCGACGCCGGTGTTGCGGTTGAGGATCCCGGCTGCGGTGGTGAAGATCTCGCCACCGGCCAGGATCGCGACGGATGCCGCGGGGATGTGCGCGTCGGCCAGCATCGTGGGAAGGTTCTCCCGCACCCAGCTGCCGATTTCGTTCAGGTCGGACACGTGCGCTCCTCTTCGTCGAGTGGGGCCGTCGTCTTCGGGCGACGGCGATGGGGCCGAGACTATTCGCGTGCTCCATCGCCTCGTTGGTGCCCGGCGACGAGACTTCCCCAGACCTTGGTGCGCTCGGACGAAGGATCGGCGGTCAGCGGCGTCGCACGGCGCGCATGCCCACGTGGAGCAGCTCGGGACCGCCCTCAGCCGCGTCGAGCACGCGCCCGACGGGCTGATCGGCGTCGGTGATGAGGGCGCCGTCGGCGCGCACGCGCAGCCGCAGCGGCGGGCGGGCCGGGATGCCGAGGGCGGCGATGTCCTCACGCAGCACCATCGCGAACTCGAGCGCATCGCCGACACGGGTGACGTCGTAGCGCCACTGCCCGGCGTCGTAGGTGCCGACCATCTCCTCGAGCAGCTCCACCGCGTGCAGCTCCGCCGTCTCGGGGGGCTTCTCGATGCCGCGAAGCCGTGCGAAGCACCAGTCGACGAGCTGCGCCCCGAGTGCCTTGCCGCTGCCGCTGTTGGTCAGCACGGTGACGGCCAGGTCTTCCTCCGGAGCCATCACGAACTCGCTCAGCTGCGTGTCGGAGATGTTCCCCCCGTGCATCACGACGCGAGCCGAACCGTGTCGGCTGAGCAGCCAGGGCAGACCGATCGCGTCGATGGGCGGACCGGCGGCGAGGTGGGGCTGCTGCATCAGGAGCCGGGTCGCGTCGCCCACGGGTGGCGTGCCCTCGGACTCGCCGCGCATCTGGAAACGGGCGTAGGCGAGCTGATCGCGCACCGACGACACGATGCCGCCCTCGGCCGCGATGTCGCGAGTCAGGGGCCAGTGCGGGAAGGTCGCCATCGCTCCGTTCTCGCCGGGGACATGCCCCACCGCATGGGGGCGAGCGATCACGTCCCACGGGAAGAAGAACGTCTCCGTCATGCCCAGCGGATCGAGGACGACGCGCTGCACCGCCTGCTCGAACGTCTCACCCGTGATCGTCTCGATCACGCGACCCAGCAGCCGGATGCCGGCGTTGCTGTAAGAGGCGATGGTACCGGGCGCGAAGAACTGCGGAAGATCGGAGAAGGTGGCCACGTTGCGGGCGAGGGCGTCGTCATCCCACCCTGGCTGATCATCCGCGTCACCCAGGAACCCTCCGGAATGCGTGAGGAGGTGCCGGATGCGCAGCGCCGCGAGGGCCTCCCCGTCGGCGAGACGAAAGTCGGGGAGCACGTCGACCACGCGTGTGTCCAGGTCGAGCGCGCCGTTCTCGACCAGGTGCATCGCGACGGTTCCCGTGAAGGTCTTCGAGGTCGAGCCGACCTGGAACAGGGTGCTCTCCGTCACCGCGGCGCCGGTGTCGACCGCGGCGACGCCGGTCGTCGCGATGAGCTCCCGATCCCCGTCGATCACACCGACCACCGCGCCGGGTACGCCCAGGTCTGCGGCGGTGGCGTCCAAGAACTCCTGCAGGTCGTCGTTCACGCGGCATCCCCTCGTACGGCGCGGCCCGGCAGGGCTGCGGTCACGATCTCTCCTTCGTGCACGACGCGAGTGCCGCGGACGTAGAGCTCCCGGACGCCCCGCGACGGTCGGATCGGGTCGGCGTAGCTCGCCCTGTCGGTCAACGTCGTCGGGTCGATCACCACGATGTCGGCATCCGCCCCGACCGCCAGATGTCCCTTGCCCCGCATGCCGGACGAGACCTCGTCCAGGACCCGCGCGGGGAGGAACGAGCAGCGGCGGAAGGCTTCGAGCCAGCTCCACGTGCCGCTCTCGAGAACCATGAGCCGCAACGACTTCGCGAAGGTACCCGCGGTGCGCGGATGAGTGTGGCCGCCGGCGGGAAGCGGCCAGTCGCGCTGTTCGTACACGGTGCGTCCGCCGCTCGCGTTCCACGAGATCGGCATCGCATCGCTCGCCACGATCGAATCCGGGTAGGCCAGGGCACGGTGCAGGTGTGCGCGGTCGAACGGGTCGCCCTCGTCGAGGAACGTGACGATGCAGGTGGCGCCGGGGTCCGTCGCGCGTACCTCGCGCAGGCGGGCCTCATCGGCGATGCGCTCGCCGGTGTCGACGAGCACGAGAGACCGTGGAGTGATGCCGAGGCCTGGGAGCTTCTCCGGCGCCAGGAAGAAGGCGCCGATCGCTGTGCTGCCGGCCCCGTAGGGGTACGCCTCGACGGTGACGCGGGATCCGGCGGCGCGGCTGCGGTCGAGCAGGCCCAGCACGCGGTCGACGTGGCGCAGCGAGGTGCTGTTCACATGGCAGTGGTGCATCGCGGCCCCGGTCTCGGCAGCGGCGCGCACGAGCTCTTCCGAGCCGTCGATCGGCGTGCGGGGGTCGGCTTCGATCAGCTCCCGCACGTGCGTGAAGGTCGGGGCGTGCGCTGCGGCGGCCAGACGTGCGAGGTCGAGATATTCGTCGGGATCGGACCGTGGTGCGTATCCCATGAGAACGCCGATGCCGAGAGCCCCCGCCCCCAGCTCGTCTTCGAGCAGACCGAGCCAGCGGCGGCGTTCCGCGGGGGAGGAGGAGCGCTGCCACTCGGGCGTGCCGAGCAGATCCATCGACGCGGTGAAGTCGGCGACGGGCACCCGGTCGAGGTGCGCGTATGCCCGTGCCTGCGACCAGGAGGCCGAGAACCCGTAGTTCAGGGGGCGCCCGTCGGCCGCGGCGCGCGCGAGGGCCTCGGCGATCGGCATGAGCCCTGCTTCGAGGTCGAGGGCGGTGGTGACACCGTCCATCGCCTGCAGCCGGTGCCCCGCGATCGAGTGCACGTGGCTGTGCAGGTCGACGAAACCCGGCCCGATGATGAGGCCGGCGGCATCGATGACCTCGCCATCGGGTGGCGCCGTGAGCCCGTCGCCGACCGCCGCCACCCGCCCGCCCGCGATCAGCAGATCGGTGATCCGGTCGGTCTCCGTCTTCGGGTCGATCACGCGCCCGCCGCGCAGCAGAGTGTCCACGTCGTCACCATGCCATGCAGGCCGGAGTGGATCCGGTGCCGCCCGACGAAACCGGGGGGTCATTCCGGTGCCCGGGCACAAGTCGTTCGGCGATGGTCCCGACGTCGAGAGGTGCACGCGCCGGCGTCGACCGACATAATGTAATGGGGATGTGACCGTGCACACGCAAGGAGGCAAGTGATGTCCACCGCCTCCGAGCGCGCCCGCCTGCCGAGCATTCGCGACGTCGCCCGCCTCGCCGGTGTCTCGCATCAGACCGTGTCCCGCGTGCTCAACGATCATCCGAGCATCCGGCCCGAGACGAAGGCCAAGGTGCTCGACGCCATCTCGGTCCTCGACTACCGGCCGAACCTCGCCGCGCGCGCCCTGGTCACCAGCAAGTCGAACATGCTGGGCATCCTGTCCGCGACGATCGGCGAGTTCGGACCCACCTCGTCCATCGCCGGCATCGAGGATGCGGCGCGGGAGGAGGGCTATTCGGTCTCGACCCTGAACCTCGCCGACACGACACCGGAAGCCATCGGCCATGCGGTGCGGCAGCTGTCGCGTGAGCAGGCCGACGGCATCGTGGTGCTCGCCCCGCAGGTGCGGGTGTTCCATGTGCTGCGCGGCATGTCGGTCGACATGCCGTTCGTGACCCTGCAGACGGCTTCGGGTTCCGATGGCGTGAGCCTGTCCGCCGATCAGGTCGCGGGTGCCAAAGCGGCGACCGAGCACCTGATCTCGCTCGGTCACAGCGACATCCTGCACCTGGCCGGTCCCCAGGACTGGATCGAGGCGGAGTCGCGCATGCGCGGCTATCTCGACGGTCTGCGCGAGGCCGATCTGCCGACGTTCCCGCCGATCCGCGGCGACTGGACGGCCGACTTCGGTTACTTCGCCGGCAAGGAGCTGTCGCTCCGGCGTGACTTCACTGCGGTGTTCGCCGCGAACGATCTGATGGCGATCGGGCTGATGCACGGTTTCCGTGATTCCGGTGTGCGGGTGCCGCACGATGTGAGCGTCATCGGCTTCGACGACATCCCGGTCGCGGCGCACGTGGCTCCCACGCTCAGCACCGTGCACCAGGACTTCCCCGAGCTCGGTCGTCGAGCAGTGCGCATCCTGCTCGCGCAGATCCGGGGGGAGCAGCCGCCGACGTTCGGGCCGCTGCAGACGATCCTGCGCGCGCGCGAGTCCGCCGCGATCCGCTGACGCGTTCCGTGCAGCGCTGGCGCGCCGCTCGAATTCATCGAATCCTTTCGATCCGTGCCGTCGCGTGGTGGATCGAGATGGCGCCGGCAGCAACAGTGTCACGGTCCGGATTCGAATTGCCGGTGCCGACTTGACACCGGTCCCACGGAAGACGACGATATACCGATGTGAACGGTCACATCGAAGGTGACCGCACGTCGCGAGGAAGATCCGTGAGCACCACAGCAACGTTGCCTACCGTGTCAGGCCCCATCCTGGAGATGCGCAGCATCACCAAGGAGTTCCCTGGGGTCAAGGCGTTGGCCGACGTCTCCATCACCGTCCGCGCCGGCGAGATCCACGCGATCTGCGGGGAGAACGGCGCCGGGAAGTCGACCCTGATGAAGGTTCTGTCCGGGGTCTACCCCTACGGAACCTACGACGGCGAGATCCTGCTCTACGGTGAGGAGCAGCGGTTCAGGGACATCGCGGCCAGCGAGCAGGCGGGTATCGCGATCATCCACCAGGAGCTCGCGCTCATCCCCGAACTCTCGGTCACCGAGAACATCTTCCTCGGCAACGAGATCCAGCGCGGCGGACGCATCGACTGGACGGCTCAGAAGGAGCGGGCCATCGAGCTCCTCGCCCGCGTCGGGCTGAGCGAAGACCCCGACGTGCCGATCAAGACCCTCGGCGTCGGCAAGCAGCAGCTCATCGAGATCGCCAAGGCGCTGAACAAGGACGTCAAGCTGCTCATCCTCGACGAGCCGACCGCTGCCCTCAACGAGAACGACTCGCAGCACCTGCTCGACCTGATCCTGGGGCTGAAGGCCAAGGGCATCGCGTCGATCATGATCAGCCACAAGCTCAACGAGATCGAGCAGATCGCCGACGAGATCACGATCATCCGAGACGGCCGCACGGTCGAGACGCTCGACATCTCACGCGGGGAGATCAACGAGGATCGCATCATCCGCGGCATGGTCGGTCGTTCGCTCGAGAGCCGCTACCCGGATCGCACCCCCGAGATCGGCGAGGTGTTCTTCGAGGTCAAGGACTGGCGGGTGCAGCACCCGACCGTGCCGGAGCGCATGGTCGTCAAGGGCTCGAACATCAACGTGCGCCGCGGCGAGGTCGTCGGCATCGCCGGTCTCATGGGCGCGGGTCGCACCGAGTTCGCGATGAGCATCTTCGGGCGCTCCTACGGCACCTTCCTCTCCGGCACCCTGATCAAGGACGGCCAGGAGGTCGCCCTGCACGACGTCGCCTCGGCGATCAAGCACGGGCTCGCGTACGTCAGCGAGGACCGCAAGGTGCTCGGACTCAACCTGCTCGACACGATCAAGCGGTCCATCGTCGCGGCGAAGCTCTCGAAGATCGCGCACAACGGCGTCGTCGACTCCCGTGAGGAGTTCTCGGTGGCTGAGCGCTATCGCAAGGCGCTTCGCATCAAGACGCCCTCCGTCGAAGAGGGTGTCGGCAAGCTGTCCGGTGGGAACCAGCAGAAGGTCGTGCTGGCGAAGTGGATGTTCACCGACCCCGACCTGCTCATCCTCGACGAGCCCACGCGTGGCATCGACGTCGGTGCGAAGTACGAGATCTACGCGATCATCAACGAACTCGCGGCTCAGGGCAAGGGCGTCATCGTCATCTCCAGCGAGCTCCCCGAACTCCTCGGCATCTCCGACCGCATCTACACCGTCTTCGAAGGTCGGGTCACCGACTGCATCCCGGCCGACCAGGCGACACCTGAGGACCTCATGCGCAGCATGACCTCCGCGACCCAGAAAGCATCCGCATGACCACCGACACCACCGCAACGAAGCGCGGCTTCCACTTCAAGGACATCACGAAGATGTTCGGGGGAGGGCAGTCGACCCTCCGTCAGTTCGGCATCCTCGGCAGCCTGGTCGTGATCCTGGTCGTCTTCCAGGTGCTGACGTGGATCTTCAAGGGCACCGGACTGACGCTGTCCTCCGGCAACCTGATCAACGTCGTCAACCAGTACTCGTACATCCTGATCCTGGCCATCGGCATGGTGATGGTCATCATCATGGGTCACATCGACCTCTCCGTCGGATCCGTCGCCGCGTTCACGGGCATCGTCGTGGCCAAGGCCATGCAGGACTGGAACCTCCCCTGGCCGTTGGGCATCCTCCTCGGTCTCGGTGTCGGCGTGCTGGTCGGTGCCTGGCAGGGATTCTGGGTCGCCTACGTCGGGGTGCCGGCGTTCATCGTGACGCTGGCCGGCATGCTGTTCTTCCGAGGGGCGAACCAGGCGGTGGGCGACTCGCTGTCGATTCCGGTGCCGCAGGGCTTCAAGGTCATCGGCGCGGGATACCTTCCCGAGCTGTCGTTCATCCCGGTGCCCTTCAACGTCTTCACCATGCTCCTCGCTCTCGCCGGCGTCGCGTGGATCGTGTTCTGGGAGATCCGCACCCGTCGCATCCAGCACAAGATGGGCGCCGACATGGCGCCGCTCTGGGTGAGCGTCACCAAGGTCGTGCTCATCTCGGTCGTGATCCTCGTCGCCGGTTGGCTGTTCGCCACCGGGCGCGAGGGCACCAGCTTCCCGATCTCGGGCATCATCCTGCTGGCCCTCGTCATCCTCTACTCGTTCATCACGAACAACACCGTCTTCGGTCGCCACATCTACGCGGTCGGCGGCAACCGGCAGGCCGCGCGACTGTCGGGTGTGAAGGACCGCTGGGTCGACTTCTTCGTGATGATGAACATGTCCGTGCTCGCCTCGTTGGCCGGCATGATCTACGTCGCCAGGGCGACGGCCTCCGGCCCGCAGGACGGCAACGGCTGGGAGCTGGATGCCATCGCCGCTGTCTTCATCGGTGGCGCAGCCGTCTCCGGTGGAATCGGAACCGTGATCGGGTCGATCATCGGTGGTCTCGTGATGGCGTTCCTCAACAACGGCCTCGCCCTCCTGGGCGCCGGAGCCGACGTCGTCTCCATGATCAAGGGCCTCGTGCTCCTGTTCGCCGTCGGGGTCGACGTCTGGAACAAGCAGCAGGGCCGCCCGTCGATCATCGGATTCCTCACGCGTCGCTTCGGCCGCAAGCAGGACCCGGCGACCGACACGTTCGATCCGACCAAGACGAACTACCCCACGAGCCAGAAGTACGAAGCCCCCGCCGTCGAAGAGACGCGCGGATAGTAGGGGCCCAGGCGCGTACCGCACGCGCACCTGGACCTTCACACACCAGAGAAAGAGATCACATGAAGAAGATTCTTCTGTCGGCGACAGCGCTTGTCGTCGCGGGCGCCTTCGCCCTCACCGGCTGCTCCTCGGAGCGCGGCGGTGACACCGGTTCCGGATCGGGGGACGAGGCCAAGGGCTTCGCCGCCGATGCCACGATCGGCGTCGCCCTTCCGGACAAGACCTCGGAGAACTGGGTCCTCGCCGGTCAGCTGTTCACGGACGGCCTGGAGAAGGCCGGGTTCAAGGCTGACGTGCAGTACGCGCCGGCCAGCAACACGGTCGCCGAGCAGCAGAACCAGATCCAGGCGATGGTCACCGGTGGCGCCAAGGTCATCATCATCGGTGCGAAGGACGGCAAGCAGCTCGCCACCCAGGTCGAGGCCGCCCGTGACGCCGGCGTCACCGTCATCGCCTACGACCGTCTGATCGAGAACACCGAAGCCGTCGACTACTACGTCGCGTTCGACAACTTCAAGGTCGGTCAGCTGCAGGGTCAGGCTCTGCTCGACGGGCTCGCCGAGCGCGCGGGTCATGAAGCTCCGTACAACATCGAGCTGTTCTCGGGCTCGCCCGATGACGCGAACTCGGCCGTGTTCTTCAACGGTGCGATGGACGTGCTTCAGCCGAAGATCGACGACGGCACGCTGAAGGTCGTGTCCGGTCAGACCGAGATCGCCCAGACGGCGACCGAGGGCTGGAAGGCGGAGAACGCACAGCGCCGCATGGACTCGATCCTGACGTCGACGTACAGCTCCGAGACGCTGGACGGCGTCCTGTCCCCGAACGACACCCTCGCTCGCGCCATCATCACCTCGGTGCAGGGTGCGGGCAAGCCGGTCCCGGTGGTCACGGGTCAGGACTCCGAGGTCGAGTCGGTCAAGTCGATCATGGAGGGTGTGCAGTACTCCACGATCAACAAGGACACCACGCTCCTCGTCGAGCAGTCGATCAAGATGGTCGGCCAGCTGCAGAAGGGTGAGAAGGTCGACGTCAACGACACCGAGCAGTACGACAACGGCGTGAAGGTCGTTCCGGCCTACCTGCTCGACCCGATCATCGTCACGAAGGAGAACGCGGCAGAGGCCTACGCCAACGTCCCGAGCCTCCTCGAGATCGTGAAGTCGTACCAGTAAGACGCACCCTCTTCACGACGCTCACCGTCGTGGAACGGCGAGCCGTCCTGACCTTCGGGTCGGGGCGGCTCGCTCGCGTTCGGCACCGGCGTGGTCCGTCCGCCGCTTTCCTCAGCCGCGGAGGGCGCGGGTGGCCTGGCCCGTGCGCTGCAGAGCATCGACGGTCTCGGTGTATCGACGCTTCGCGACGCCGATGAACAGGCAGTCCACGAGCGTGAGCTGGGCGATGCGGCTCACCATGGCGCCGGCGCGGAAGGTCGATTCGCGCACCTCGGTGAAGAGCGGGTGATCGGCCGCACGCGCGAGGGCAGAATCCTTGGCCGACGTCACCGCGATCGTGGCGGCACCGCTGGCGCGTGCGGTCTCTAGGAAGCGCACCGTCTCGAGCGTGGACCCCGAATGGGAGAAGCCGATCGCGACGGTCAGAGCGGTGGGCAGCACCGAGACGGCCACGGCTTCGTGCGGGTCTGCCGGCATGTGCGCGTTCCGACCGACGCGCAGGAGTTTGTGGGTGAGGTCTTCGGCCACGAACCGACTGGCGCCGAGCCCGTAGAGGAGGATGCGGTCGGCGCGATCGAGCGCATCGACCGCGGCTTCGAGCACGGCGAAGTCGAGACGGGCGACGGTCTCCTCGATCGCCAGCAGTTCGAGAGCTGCGACCTTCGACACCGCCTCCTGCAGGGTGTCGTCGTCGGAGATCTCCGACCCGTAGGCTCCGCGTGTCGAGAACTGCGCCGCCTCCTTGCCGAGCTCGGCGGCCAGGGCCATGCGCAGCGGCGCGTAGCCGCTGAAGCCGATGGCGCGGCAGAAGCGCACGACCGACGCGATCGAGGTCTCGCATTCCGCGGCCAGCTCGTTGATCGTGTTGTCGATCACGACCGAGGGGTTCTCCCGGACGACCAGCGCGATGCGGGCGAGCGACGGCGTGAGGGTGGAGGCCGCGGCTTCGATCGTCGACTGGATGCTCATCGGTCCTCCATCGTGCGGTGCCGCCGGTGCGGTGAAAATTCTTTTTGCAGAGTCTACTTCGCATGTAGTCTCTTTTCATAGCCTTTTTCCGCCGATCCGAGGAGAGCCGATGAGCGTGCAGAAGAGCGCCTCCGTCGATCTCGGCAAGTCGCGGTGTCGTGTCCTGGTCTCCGACGCCGAGGGCCGGATCGAACGTGACGGTGTCGGCGCTCCCGGCCTGGCCGCAGCAGGCGGGGTGGCCAGCGCGTTCGACGCCATCCTCCCGCTCCTGGCGGGGGAGCGACTCGACCGGATCGGCGTCGGTGCCGCGGGAGCCTGGATGGCACCGGATGCGGCGCAGGGGCTGTCCTCTCGGCTCGCCGCCGAGACCGGTGCCGCAGTCGCTGTCGCCTCCGACGTGGTCACCGCCCACGCAGGTGCGCTCGACGGGGCCGGGGGAGTGCTCCTCATCGCGGGCACCGGAGCGGTGGCGCTCGGCATCGACGTCGATGACGCACGGCTCGTCGACGGCTGGGGGCCGGATCTCGGCGACTTCGGCAGCGGTTCGTGGCTCGGGCGCGAAGCGCTGCGTGCGGTGCTGCGCGCCGACGACGGGTTGGCGCCGGACACAGTGCTCACCGAGGCCATCGCCGAGCCCGTCGGCGCGGTCACCGACATCCAGTCCTGGCTCGCGGGCGGCGGTCCGCTCCCTCGGCGCCTCGCGACGCTCGCCCCGCTCGTCCTCGACGCCGCGCAGTCGGGCGACGTCGTCGCCGGCGCGATCGTCACCGAGGGGATCCGACTGCTCACGGCGACGGCGTCCGCCGCGTCCGCGCTCACGGCCGACGTCGTGCTCCATGGCGGACTCACCGCGCATTCGTGGTTCCGCGAGTGCCTCACCTCCTCCCTGCAGGCTGCCGGGCGTCGGGTCGTCCCCGCGCGCGGTGACGCCCTCGACGGTGCGCTGCTGCTCGCACGCCGCACCGACCTCCCCCACGAAAGGTTCGTCCACCGTGCCGAATGACGATTCCCGCCTCGCCGCCCTCCTCTCCGTGCTCGACCGCCTCGACACCGAGGCCTCGACGACCGAGCGCGGCGACCTCGACCTGCTCGGCACCGCTGAGCTCGTCCGGCGCATGAACGCCGAGGACCGGCGGGTGCCCGAGGCCGTCGCCGAGCACGCCGAGGAGATCGCGGCCGCCGTCGACGGCATCACCGCGCGGTTCCGGCGCGGGGGGCGCCTCATCTACATCGGCGCCGGCACGGCAGGCCGTATCGGCGTGCTCGACGCGAGCGAGTGCCCGCCGACCTTCGGCACCGATCCCTCGATGGTGGTCGGTCTGATCGCCGGCGGAGAGACCGCGATCCGCTCGGCCGTGGAGAACGCCGAAGACGACGACACCGCCGCGGAGGCTTCGCTGCGGAGGCTCGCACTCTCGGAGAGCGACACGGTGGTCGGCATCTCGGCATCCGGCCGCACCCCCTATGTCGTGGGAGGGCTGACCTACGCGCGCAGCGTCGGCGCCTTCACTGTCGCGATCGCCTCGAACGCCGACTCCGAGATCGGTGCGGCCGCCGAGATCGCGATCGAGGTCGTCACCGGTCCCGAGTTCATCTCCGGATCCACCCGGCTCAAGTCGGGCACCGCGCAGAAGCTCGTCGTCAACATGCTCACCACGCTGTCGATGATCAACCTCGGCAAGACATATCGAGGGGTGATGGTCGACCTGCTGGCCACGAACGAGAAGCTCCACGCCCGCTCCATCCGCACGGTGTCGCAGCTCGCCGGCGTCGACACCGATCAGGCGGCCGGGGCGCTGCAGGCGGCGGACGGCTCGGTCAAGCTCGCACTCCTCATGCTCGCCGCCGACGCGACGCCCGAGGATGCGGCATCCGCCCTCGACGAGGCCGACGGCATCCTTCGCGACGCGATCGCGGCACTCGCCTGAACGTGGCGCGCCCCTGAGGTCGGTGCGCACCTGGTTCTCGGACGCCGGGCGCGGTGCTGATTCCGGACGTCGCGTGCTGCATTGATTCCGGCTGCCGCGTGCGGCGTTGATTCAGGCTGCCGCGTGCGGCGTTGATTCCGGACGCCGGGCGCGGCCCCGGGGCGCTCCGACGTCAATAGGATTCGGGTGTGGATGATCTCGTTCCGGCGGCGCCCTGGTTGCTCGTCGGTGCGGCCGTCGTCGCGGCGGTGGCCTCGCTGATCGCGGGGCGCGCCGTGCCGTGGCAGGGTCGACAGGCCGTGCTGGTCATGGCGGCCGCGATGCTCGTGGCCGCGCTCGCCGGAGATGCCCCGATGGTCGGTCTGGGACTGGGGGTCGTGCTTCTGCTCTCCGCCATGCTCGGCACGGTGGGGGTGCGCGGAACCTCGGCTGCCGGCGAGTGCTTCCGTCGTGCGCTCATCGCCCTGCTCCTCGCCGTCTGCGCGTTCGAGAGTGCGGTGACAGGCGAGGCTCCAGAGGCCGGTGCGGGGGCGCACGGAGGTCATGGAGGTCTCTCGGGGCTGCTGTCGGTCCTGATCGTCGCCGGCGTGATCGGCGTGGTGCTGTGGACCGTCGTGGCGGACTGGTTCGTCGAGCCCGTCCATCACGGGCGCACCGCGCGAATGGTCGCGACCGAATCGTGGGCGCTGGCCGCCGGGGTCGCCCTGATGTGCCTGGCGACGTGAGGGGAGTTCCGGGTTCCGATAGCGTGGCGACATGCCCCTCGCTCTGATCACCGGTGCCGCCCGTGCCGACAGCATCGCCGCCGGCATCGTCCCTCGACTGCGCGCCGCCGGATGGACCGTCGTCACTAGCGACCTGCACGATGCCGACCACCCGGCCGACCTCTCGACGCACGAGGGACCGGAGGCGCTGATCGCCGAGGTCACCGCCGCGCACGGACCGATCACCGCCCTCATCCTGAGCCACGCGCACGACGTGGAGTCGGGCATCCTCGACACGACCGCCGAGAGCTTCGACCTGCACGTCGCCGTGAACGCGCGGGCGACTCTGCTGCTGATCGCCGCGTTCGCGCGGCAGATCGGCGACGATGGGGGAGTGATCCTCGCGCTCACCAGCGACCACGTCACCGGCAACCTCCCATACGGCGCATCCAAGGGCGCCCTCGACCGCCTCGTGATCTCTGCGGCGCGCGAGCTCGGTCCGCGCGGGATCTCGGCGAACGTGCTGAACCCCGGGCCCATCGACACCGGCTGGATGGACGACGAGACGCGCACGGGTCTGGCCGGGATGACGCCCCTCGGGCGCCTCGGGCAGCCGGCGGACGTGGCTGCGGTGGTGGAGTTCCTCGTGTCGGACGAGGGGCGCTGGATCTCCGGGCAACTGCTGAAGTCCGACGGCGCGTTCTCGGCGCAGTACTGAGGGGTGCGGCATGTCGCGAGCGGTGGAGAGCCGGAGCCGCTCCGGGAATGCATCTGACGGGGTGGCTCGCTAGGCTTCGGAACGGCGCACAGGTCGCTGGGAGCATCGCGAAGGAGCTGGCATGACGGACGAGAACGTCGAGTTGCGGCTGACGACCGCCGAAGCGCTGGTGCTGTTCGAGTGGCTCGCGGCGATGAACGACGCGAAAGAGCTCATCGTCGATGAGGCGGAGCATCGCGTGCTGCGGGATCTGGAATCGCAACTCGAGACGAAGCTCGTCGAGCCGTTGATGCCGAACTACACGGAGCTCGTGAACGCCGCGAAGGCGGCGGTTCTCAACGCTTGAGGAATTCCGGCACGCGGGTCGTCTTCTGCCGATTGCACGGCGCGGAAACGAGTCGGCACGATGATCGTCAGTGCCCGCCGCCGAACTCGATCATCCCGACCCCGACGGCGATGAGTGCGACGCCGACGGCCATCATGCTCGAGAAATGGTCTTTGAAGATCACCCGTCCCAGCACGGCGGTCAGTGCGACGCCGGCGGCGGCCCAGATTCCGTAGGCGACGCCCACCGGCATTCCCATCGCCAGGATCGTGCCGAGCAGTGTGAATGCCGCGAGGTAGCCGACGACGATCACGGGGATCCAACGGCGACGTCGCAGCCCCTCGGATGCGCGCAGACTCAACGTCGCGGTGACCTCGCTGACGATCGCGAGGGAGAGGAGCAGCCAGGTCACTGCGCCACCTCCCTGGTCTCGCGCGTGTGGGAGCCGAGCTCGACGAGCAGCACGCCGACCACGATCACGCCGACGCCGACGATCTGCACCGGTCCCAGCAGCTCGCCGAACAGCACGGTGCCGAGCACAGCGGTCAGCACGACTCCGATCGCCGACCAGATGCCGTACGCGACCCCGACGGCCATGCCGCGATCGAGCACCACCGACAGCAGCCACAGTGAGCCGGAGTAGCCCAGAACCACGACGATCAGCCAGAGCGGATGCGTGAATCCCTCTGCCGCACGCAGCGAGAGGGTCGCGGTGACCTCCAGTGCAATCGCGAGCAGCAGGGGCGGCCATGCCGAACGGCGAGGACGATCTGTCATCGGGGGCCTTTCGTGGAGGGTCCGAAGGGGAGAACGCGAGGTCGGCGTGCAGGATTCCCGGCGCGTGTGGAATCGATGGCGGTCGAGAGCCGGACGGGAGCGAGCTGTCGACGTCGGACAGGAGAGGGATCGTGTCACCGCTGATATGCCGGTATTCATTCGAACATAGCTTCGAATGTCGGTGGT
>NZ_WNWT01000006.1:1434620-1434936 GCF_011754135.1 Microbacterium sp. Be9
AGTCCGGCGACGTTGATCGCGGCCGCGACGGGGGTGTCGACGGGTGAGGCGTCGCGTCTTGTCAGGGTGGGTGAGGCGACGGCGCCGCGGAGTGATCTTCTGGGGGCGCGTCTGCCGGCGAGGTATCCGTTGGTGAGTGCGGCGTTGGATGCGGGGGTGCTGGGGGCTCCGGCGGCGGCGGTGATCATCGCGGCGCTGGATCGGTGCCGGGTTGTGGCGGGGGTGGAGCGGATCGCTGAGGGGGAGCGGCTGCTGGTGGAGAAGGCGGCAGGGCTCGCGCTCGATGGTGTGCGCACGCTCGTGGTGCGGGTGGAGG
>NZ_WNWT01000007.1:0-181221 GCF_011754135.1 Microbacterium sp. Be9
GCTAGACGAGGATAATTTGGCATTTGACAAGTGCACGCTGTTGAGTTCTCAAGGATCGGATGCTCCCACGACCCAGCCATCACAGCCAGGCCCGAAGGGCAACTTCTCTATCTTACCGATCTCGTTTCCGTTGTCAAGTCCGAGTTTTTCTCGGCCTGACCGTGGGAACGGATCAGCACCTTCATCCTGTTCACTCAGTGAGTGTCTGGGATTCGGGAGGTGTTAGCTGCTTGACGGGAGCCGGTCCGAGGACCTCCGCTCAACCGTTTGGGGCGAACAGGTAATAACTTACGTGGGTTCCGGGGATCGGGCAAATCTAGGCCGACCGCCGGGCGTGTCGCACTCCTGGCCCGACGGTTCCCTGCACTCTCCTGGCCTTGCGGTGCGTCACTCGACGGTCAGCGGCGTCGTCGTGACGTCGATGCTGCCGAAGGGGAAGGGACTGAAGACCGTCCACGACCCGGAGGTGAATCCCTCCATGGGGATCTGGAAGAACCAGACGTGGGAGACGACGATCGCGAGGCCCACAAGCGCCGCCACTCCGATGGCTGCTCGGTTCAGTGCCTTGAGGGCAGAGGCTTCGTCGCTCGCCTTCATCACGCGTCCCAGTGTGATCAGCACGATCGCGGCGATGCCGATGTAGATCAGGGGGCTGGGACGGAGCGCCAGATCGATGCACACGGGCGCCTGGTCGGTCGACTGTCCCTCCGAGTCGATGAAGCCGCCGCTCCCGTCGAAGCCACCAGGGCAATAGCTCCTGCTGGCGACCATGACTGAGGAGTACACGAAGACGGCGAGCAGTGCTGTGACCAGGACGCGGCGGATCTCCGCGATGATCGCGATGCCAGGGAGGCCTGTGGCGGCGGCCGTTGCCGGCGTGGTCGGTGCGAGCGACATGAGGGCCTCCTGGGGGGGTGGTCGTCTCATGATGGCGCAGCGGGTGGAAAGAGGAAAGAGCGCGGGTGCTGGCGCCCGCGATCGAACTCTCCCCTGCTTGCTGGAATATCGGTAGTGTTCGGCCAGAGCCTGAGCAGAAGGATGGCAAAGATGCCTGCAGCACCCCAGGGTTGGTACGCAGACCCGGAGCACCCCGCACAGCAGCAGCGCTGGTGGGACGGCACTCAATGGACGGTGCACACCGCACCCCTGGGGCAAGCGCCGACTGCGGCTGTCGCCGTGACCCCCGTCGATGCCGCTCCCGCCCAGGTGAAGTCCTCTCGGATGAAGGTCGTCCTCATAGTGGGAGCGGTGGTGCTCGCGATCCTCCTCCTCACCCGCAGCCTGGGCGTGATCATGATGCTCGCCGGGTTGGTGCTCTTCGTCGTCGCCATCTATGGGATCGTGCGTGGCTCGGCGAAGCTCTTTCGCGTGCGCTCGCGCGGAGCGGCATGGGCTGCTCTGGGGATCGCGTTCGTTCTGATGTTCGCGGGGTCCGGAGCGAACGCTGCCCTCGGCGGCCCTGGTTCGGACACCACGAGCTCAGGGTCGTCGGATGCCAAGCCGTTCGCGTCCGCGCAGACAGAGAAGCCGACCCCCTCTCCCAAGCCCACTACCTTCGAGGAGGTCGAAGAGTCGACGGTCGTTCCTTTCGAGCGGACGACGGCCGACGATCCGCAGCTCGACGTCGGACAGACCGCCATCACGACAGTCGGGGTCGACGGAACCAAGGTCACCACCTACCGCGTGACGTACGTCGATGGTGTGGAAGTGTCGCGCGAAGTCCTCGGCGAGGTCGTCACCGTAGCGCCGGTGAATGAGGTCACGTCGAACGGGACACGACAGCCTGCTCCCGCACCCGTGCCTCTGGTGCAGCCCGCCGCCGAGTGCCACTCGAGCTATGCCGGGGTGTGCGTGCCGATCGCGTCGGATGTGGACTGCGCGGGTGGGAGCGGGAACGGGCCGGCGTACGTGCGCGGGCCGCTGCAGGTGGTGGGGCCGGATGTGTACGACCTCGACCGCGACGGTGACGGGATCGCCTGCGACTGAGACAGGGCCTGCACTACCACCGCTCGATACGCTAGTCCTCAGCGGGGGCGGGACGCCTCGGGGATCGGGGCCACGGCCTCAGAGGGAGTGCGCAATGACGGGTGAGACCTTCTCTGAAGACGACTTCCGCAATCAGTGGAAAGAGCAGGCGGACGAGATCGGCCGCTTCAACCTCGCCATCTTCGGCAAGACCGGCGTCGGGAAGTCGACACTGATCAACGCGATCTTCGGCGAGGAGGTCGCTCCCACCGGAGTCGGCGAGCCCGTCACGATGGACGAGCATCTCTACATCCACCGTTCCGGCTTCCTCGGTCTGCTCGACACCCGTGGGCTCGAGATCGGCAAGGACACCGATGAGCTGATCAGCGAACTCGGCGAGTACCTGAAGAAGATGCGCCGGCAGCCGCTCTCTGAGCAGATCCACGTCGCCTGGTACTGCGTCCGGGCGACGGACCGGCGGTTCGAGGACACCGAAGCAGAGTTCATCCGCCGGCTGCACGACCTCGGCCTGCCCGTCGTCGCCGTCCTGACGCAGGTGCCGTCGCGGAACGGCGAGTATCACGCCGACGCTCTGACCCTGGCGGATCACATCGCCGGGCTCGACCTGCCGATCGTGGGCGGTCGTCCGATCCTGGTGATGTCGACGGCGGATGAGTTCACCGGTCAGGTGCAGCACGGGCTCACGGAGCTCGTGGATGCCACGTTTCGCGCTGCTCCCGAGGGTGTTGAAGCAGCGTTCGCTGCCGCCCAGAAAGTCGATCTGGCAAGAAAGCGCAAGCAAGCTCAAACAGCTGTCCGCGCGGCTGCCACGGCGGCGTTGACGGTCGGAGCTATTCCGATCCCCGTTGCGGACGCCGGTGTGCTCATCCCCATTCAGCTCGGGATGATGGCGAGGGTGGCGGCGATCTACGGTGTCAGAGTCGAGACCGCCACGATCGCAGCGACCGCGGCAACAGTCGCCGTCTCGGCGGCAGGACGAAGCGCCGTCGCCGGCCTCCTGAAGTTCATCCCCGGAGCCGGAACCGTGGTGGGCGGCGTGATCTCGGGCACCGTCGCCAGCACGTTCACCCTGGCGATCGGCTACGCGTGGGCGGTGGTCTGCGGTGAGCTCACGCAGGGTCGACTGCGAGGCGTCGACGGGGCGCTCGACAGCGACCTGGTTCGCGAGCTGTTCCAGACGCAGGTCGGCGTGTGGTTCAAGAAGGTGAGTGGCGGGCGGGGCTGAACGGCGGTCCGTTGCCTCGGCCAGATCTACCCGGCCCAACTCCGCCGCGACGACGCCGGCGCGCACCTCCACACCGCATCGCCAGTAGGCGTCACATGACGCGCTAGAGCGGTCACCCCTCTACCAGCGTCCGACCAAGATACGTCGACGCCGTGAGGGATAGGCCCGGTACTGGGCACTCGTCGATGAGGCCAAGTACTCCCGATCGCGAACCGACCCAATTGGCTACGTCGCTATCAACGAGGGTAATCAGGTCGTCGAACTTCTGAAGTTGGAGTGCGAGCCCAGTGGTGTTGCTGAAAACGGGTTCCCAGTGCGCGAGCCTGTTCCGGAAGTTGTTGAGCTTGGTCATTTGGTCATGGATGGGCCCGCGTCCCTTCCCAGGGAAGATTCCGCTGAGGATGGGGGTCCAGACGGTTGATTCTCGCTCTGCACGCGTCAGCGATGTCCAGAAGCCAAACATCAGATTGGCGATGATGTGGCCTGGGGTACCTTGAGGTGCGTCCTTCAGCGCACGCTCTAAGGCTTCGCGCGACTTCTTGTTCGAGAAACGCTGCTTACGACGAGTCTGCTCGATACCGTTTTCTACGGTCCAGAGCACGCTGTCTTTCTCGGTCCAGTCGGCCTGATGCGGCGTAAGTCGCTCTTCGTATCTGTTGCGGATCAGGACCTCGAAGTGTCCGACGTCTCGGAGACAGGCGGACGCGACCTCCGCGTTCCATTCGTAGAGCTCAAGGGCTGCTTGGACATCTCCTGAGGTGGCCGCCATGTAGACGCCGAGGCGGTGAGGCGAGAGCCATCGTTGAGCGGTCTGGTACGGCAGAGACATAGTTGCATCCTGGCAGAGAGTAGACCAGTACAAGAGAATCTGCGATAATGGAGCTTCCGGTGGTCTCGGACCTCTGGCCTAGCTAGGCACCATCCGGATTGAGATTATGGCCTGCGCCCCGTATCGGGGTCGCAGGCCTTCTTCGTCCCGGCCTGGCCAAGCGCATCCCGCACCCGGGCGCGTCCTTGGACGATCATCGTGGCAGAACAGTCCTGGTCGAGACAGAGCCTCACTGGCCATCGGCCCGCCTTCCCCGAGCCAGCCCAACCGCTGGTGTGCTTCTCGCCTTAGGCGAGAAGCACACCAACCGCTAGGAAGTGGCGCGGGTCTCGGCCGCGCCGAGACGGCGCAGCACGGCACGTTCGGCTTCCGTGTCGGAACTGAGATAGTCGCGCAGCACTCGACGGTATTCATCACTGGCGGCGCGCTTCTCCTTCTCCAACCCTGGGCCTCTGAACGGCAAGGTCGGACCATCGGCCGAGTCTGGCAGCGTCAGCACACCAACCCCATCCCAGGTGAGTAGCGCCTTTCCGACGGCGGTGGTGCGGTTGCAGGTGGCTGTGAGAAGTGCGTCCACGGCAACTCCGGCCGCACCTAGGGTGTCGGGTGTCGTGTCTTCGCCAAGGAGGTCACGGGTGAATTCGTGGCACCACCCCCAACGGGTTCTCAGGTCCAGCCACAAACCGCTGACCGCGCGTCGCGGCTCCATGATGATCAAGTCGTCAGATTCAGACCAAAAGGTGAGCAACCGGTCGTGCTGTGCGCGTTGCTCCTCGTCCCGGGCGATGCGGCCGATGTCCTCCGAGCTGTAGTGGTTCAGCAGGCGACCGACCTCGAGGAAGGCGGTCGCTAGTTCTTCTACACGCGGCCGCATGGCCGCGGCTTTCGCGAGCTCCCGGTCTGTCAATGCCTGCCGGCTTGCGAGCTCGACGTCGTGGCGTAGTTGGCCACGGAGGATGTAGAAGGCGACGCCGGCCGCAAGCGCGGCTCCAATGAGGGTTGTGACGAAGTCCACGGAGGTCTGCGGGGCCACCAGTAAGCACCCGAACTCGACGATCCATGAAGGGGATGAGCAAGTCGTCATGCCCAGAAACTATCGCCCACGCACGACGTCTGCGCTGTGACCGGGTCTTACACGGCGAGCTTCGTCGAAGCTTAAGGGGCGCAGGCCGCGGTTCATGACTACGGCGTCGGCGTCATTGAGGCAACGTACTTGGTCGGGTTCCAGCAGGTTCCTGTTGCCCCCAGACCAGCTGCCAGACATGCCCGACTGCGGGACGCGTCCTTGGAGATGATCGTTTCTGCGCCGAACATCTCGGAGACCCTTCGTCTGTCCATGGTCCCTCTTCGGCAGCAGGACGAATTCGACACGCCGTGAACCCGTTGCGCGCTGATGGAACGTCTCGTTGTCAAACTTCGGAGCCGCACGGCTTCACGTACTTCACCCTCGTTATCCCTGACTTCTCCGCGACCTAAAGTTCCATTTCGCGGATCCACGAGAGGCTCTGGAGAAAGTCGGCTGTCCGGAGATCGGCTACTTCGCGCGCCAGGTGCTGCGCCTGGTTGACGGGTGGGTTCGACTAGGGGCGCGCACGGGAGCAGTCCGGCAGCGCTCGATGCGTCTCGGAAGCCGTCAATACGGGGGTGGTGCGATGGCTCGGCCGGCCGCGGTCCTATGCTTCCCCGGCGCGAGCCCGTCCACGGCGACGGGGCGGGCGAGGCCTGATGAGTGTGCAGTCGCTGGCACGCATCGCCGAAGCGCTCGATGTTGATGCCAGCGAGCTGCTGAAGTGCTTGATCAGCGCAAAGACCTGCAGGCAAGAGCTAGACGCGGGCTAATTGAGCTCTCCGACGTCGGCGAAATATCAGGACTCCGGTAGGCCGATACGGTAGGGAGCGAGTGACGCGGTGAGGGGCCGCGCACTCGTGAGAAGGAGACCCGATGACGCTCGCGCCTGCGAACCCTGACCACCTCACTCAGCGAGAGCTCGAGCAGGCCTTGTGGGGTGCTGCGAACGCACTGCGAGGACCGGTGGACCCGGGCGACTTCAAGGCGTACGTGTTCCCGGTGCTCTTCTACAAGTGGATCAGCGACGTCTACGACTTCCACCACGATCAGGCGCTCGACGACCTGGGCGACGAGTGGTCGCAGGAGTTCGAGGACGAGGATTACCAGACCTTCGTCATCCCCGACGGCGCGCACTGGGACGACACGTTCGAGGTCACGAGGAACAGCGGCAAGGCGCTGAACAAGGCCCTCGTCGCCATCCAGGAGGCGAACCCGGGCAAGCTCGCCGGCGTCTTCGGGGACGTGAACTGGTCCAACCAAGAGCGCATCCCGCAGTCCGCGCTCCGTGCGCTCATGCAGGTGTTCGACAAGCTAACCCTGGACCCCAACCACATCTCCGGCGACATGCTGGGCTCGGCGTACGAGTACCTGCTGCGGGAGTTCGCAGAGGCGTCGGGCAAGAAGGCCGGCGAGTTCTTCACCCCGCGGCACGTCGTGCACCTGCTCGTGAAGATCCTCGACCCCCAGGCCGGCGACTCCGTGTGCGATCCCGCCTGCGGCTCTGCAGGCATGCTCGTGGAGACAGCCGAAGCCGTGAAGCTAGCCGGCGGCAACCCCCGGTCGCTGTTCCTCTACGGCCAGGAGCAGAACCTCACCACCGCGGGCATCGCGCGGATGAACCTCTACCTGCACGGCGTGGAGGACTTCGAGATCAAGCGAGGCGACACGTTCCGCGAGCCCAAGCTCCTGGACGATGCGGGGCGCCTGCGGAAGTTCGACGTCGTGATCGCCAACCCACCGTTCTCGCTGGACAACTGGCCGGCATCCACCTGGGCGAAGGACAAGCACAAGCGGGCCCTGGGCGGCATCGTCCCGCCGGCGAAGAACGGCGACTGGGCGTGGATCCAGCACATGATCTCCACCATGAAGGAGTACACCGGCCGTGTGGGCGTCGTCATGCCGCACGGCGTGCTCTTCCGCGGCGGCCGCGAGGCCGAGATGCGGCAATGGGTGATCGAGCAGGACACGCTCGAGGCGGTCATCGGACTGCCGAACAACCTGTTCTACTCGACCTCCATCCCGGTCTGCCTGCTGATCTTCCGGGCGCAGAAGAGCGTCGAGCGCGAGAAGCACGTGCTGTTCATCGACGCACGGACGAAGTACAGCCCTGGCAAGAACCAGAACACCCTCAGCGACGACGACGTCGACGCGATCGATGCGGCCTACAAGCGCGGCGAGGACATCGACGGCGACGGCGGTCTCGCGCTGCAGTTGGTGCACCGCGACAAGATCCGCGAGTTCGACTACGACCTGAACGTCGGGCGGTACCTCCAGACAGAGACGAGGGCGGAGGCAGACGTAGATGCGGCGTTGGCCGCGCTGCGCGATGCGCAGGCAGCGACGGACTCTGCACGCGAGACGTTGGACCTGCGGCTGAAGGAGGCGGGCTTCGATGCGTGAGGGGTGGCGCGAGGTGACGCTGGGGTCTCTGGCTATCCGCCGGACTGACTTCACGCCTGTCGTCGCCGACCAGCTCTATCGGGTAGTCGGTGTCCAGCGGAGTGGTTGGGGTCTCGTCGATCGCGATCCCATGCGCGGGGACTCGATGAAGTTTGACAAGCTCATGGAGCTGCACGCTGATGATCTGGTTTACCGGACGATCACGGCATTCGAGGCGCCCAGCACGGTAGTCACCTCGGAGTTCGAGGGCGCCTTTGTCACTCCTCAGACGTTCCCTGTGTACTCACTCGACCGGTCCACGCTGCTGCCCGGCTATATGGCACTGCTCACGACCTCGCCGACGTTCCACGAGGACATGTCATCCCGCTGTGTAGGTACAGTCCTGCGCCGGAAGACGCTCAGCAAGGGCGCCTTCGAGTCCATCCCGATCGCACTCCCACCCCTCGTCGAGCAACGACGGGTCGTGGACCTGATCGCGGCCGTCGACGATGCGATCGAGGCGGCGGAGGGCGAGGCGCTGTCTGCTGCGCGCCTGCTCAATTCAGTGCTCGATGCCGCAGGTGCCACGACTATCGCCTCGATCGGATCTGTGGCGGCGATCTCGTCGGGTGCATCTTGGGTGAAGGCCGATGTTCAGTCGTCTGCAGACGCAGGGGATCCCGTTCTGACCATCGCCAACACGAAGCCCGACGGCACCGTGACCGGAGCCCCCACCTATGTGGCCGGTCTGAGCGCGAAGACAGGCAGACTCACAGCTTCTTCCATCGTCGCGATCCGAACGAACGGGAATCATGACAGGATCGGCAACGTTTACCGGGCGCCCGACGAATACCTTGGTGCCGCGGTATCCGCATTCCAGCTCATAGTGGAACCATTCATCCCCGAGGATTGCGCGTACCTCTACTGGATGATGCGACGGCCAATTTTCCAGTCAGAGATCACGAGGGCCGCATCCGGATCGACTGGGCTGGGCAACATCGCGGCGACGAAACTGCGCGAAATGACCATCGCGTGGCCCGAGGACGCGAATGACCGCACCGAGCGAGTGTTGACGTACGAAGAACTCGAGTCGAGCCGTGCCGCCGCCCGAGCTCACGCCGATGCCCTCCACACCCTCCGCAGCAACCTGCTCACCGTCCTGCTCTCTGGTGAGCACGAGATCCCCTCGAGCTACGACCAGTTCCTGAGCCTCGACGAGGAGGCTGCAGCATGACCGGGTACACCGAGAAAGGCACGGTTCAAGCCGCGCTCATCGATCTGCTGGTGAATGCCGGCTGGACGCACGTGGAGGGGAAGAACCTGCCGCGCACGACGCAGCAGGTCTTCATCGAGACGGACCTGCGTGACGCGATCGAGCGGCTGAACCCGGAGCTCGCAGGCCGCACGGACGCCGTGCTCGCGAAGGTGCGCCAGGTGGCGCTGTCGGCTGAGGCCGAGGGCCTGATGGTCGTGAACGAGGAGTTCACGCACCTGCTGCGCGGCGGTGGCACTGTGCTCATGCCGGACACAAACCACGACGAGCCGTTCCAGCTGCTGGACTTCGAGCAGCCGGAGAGCAACACGCTGCTGGTCTCCGACGAGGTCACGTACCGCGGCGCCCGGTTCGACCTGGTGCTGTGGATCAACGGCATCCCCGTGGTCGTCGGTGAGACCAAGACACCGGTGTCGGTGGTGAAGAGCTGGAAGGACGGCGCGAAGGACATCTACACCTCCTACGAGGAGCACCAGCCGGAGTTCTTCGTCCCGAACGTGCTCTCCTTCGCCACCGAGGGCAAGGACTTCCGTTACGCCGGTGTGCGCACCCCGCTCGACCACTGGCAGCGCTGGGGATCCAGCGCGTTGCCTGCGACCGTCGAAGGCTGGGGCCGGGTCGTGATGAGCGTCACCAGCCTCCTGGCACCGCAGGTGCTCCTGAACCTCATCGAGCACTACGCGATGTACGACCGCCAGGACGGCGGCTCAGGGCAGACCATCAAGCTGCTGCCGCGCTACTTCCAGTACGAGTCAGTGGAGAAGATCGTCGCCCGCGCGACCAGCGAGGCAGGCTCGCGAGGCCTGATCTATCACACGCAGGGATCGGGGAAGACGCTCACGATGTCGTGGGTGGCGACCCGGCTCTACTTCGACCCGCGGATGCACAACCCGACCATCGTCGCCGTGGCAGACCGCACACAGCTGGTCACCCAGACCTTCGCCCAGTTCGCTTCAGCAGGGGTGCCGGAGCCGGTGAAGGCCCAGAGCACCGCGGCGCTGCAGCAGGCTCTCCGAGATGGAGCGCGGGGCATCATCGCCACCACCGTCCACAAGTTCAAGGGGGCCGGCGTCCTCACCGAGCGGGAGAACGTCATCCTGCTGGTCGACGAGGCTCATCGCACGCAGGAGGGGTCGCTGGGCTCGGACATGCGAGCGGCCCTGCCGAACGCGCACCGGTTCGGATTCACCGGCACCCCGATCGCGGACCTGGACCGCAACACCTACCAGCTGTTCGGCGACGAGCGCGACCACGGCTGGGCGCTGGACACCTACGACTCGGACCGCTCGATCGCCGACGGCACGACCGTGCCGATGAGGGTGATCCCCAGGCCCGTCCGGTTCGACGTCGCCAAGGAGGAGCTGGACGCCGCGTTCGACGCGCTGGCGGACGAGGAGGAGCTCAGCGACACGCAGAAGGAATCCTTCGCGCGCCGGGTCGCCAACGCGAGGGCGATCTTCCACAACCCCGAGCGCATCCGCCAGGTCGCTGCCGACATCGTCGCGCACTTCTACGCCTCGATCGACCCGCACGGGATGAAGGCGCAGGTCGTCGTCGCCGACCAAGAGCTGTGCATCCTCTACGAGCAGGCGCTCCGGGCGCAGCTCGCACTGCAAGGCCGCGGTGATGAGGTAGCAGCGGTGATCTCCGCCACCGGCAAGACCGAGTTCGAGTCGTACAAGCTCTCTGAGGGCGAGGAAGAGGCGCTGCTGGACCGGTTCCGGGACGTCGACGACGACCTGAAGTTCCTGGTCGTGACCGCCAAGCTTGGCACCGGCTTCAACGCGCCCATCGAGGGTGTGCTGTATCTGGATAAGCCGATGAAGCTGCACACGCTGTTCCAGACCATCACCCGCACTAACAGGCCCTGGAGGCATCCGGGGACGGGGTTCACGAAGCGCTACGGCACGATCGTCGACTACGTCGGACTCGGCGGAGCGTTCGCGCGCGCGATCGCACCCAGCGATCCCGAGCATGCACAGCGGCAGATCGAGACTGACGCGCTGCTGCAGAGCCTGGATGCGGCGCTGAAGGAGATGCGGCGTCGGTTCGTGGGCATCACCCGCGACGGGTCGATGGACTCACTGCAGCAGGCCCTGGAACGGGTCCCGCAGGACAGCGCGGACCGGGCCGAGTACCGCGCCGAGTACCTGTACGCCCAGGGCCTGTGGGAAACCATCGCCCCCGACGAGCAGTTGTCGGACTGGGAGAGCGACTACCGCTGGTACGCGCAGGTGTATGCAGCCATCCCGAGCGAGGGTGATGAGGACGACATCCTCTGGGAGCGGCTCGGGCCGAAGACCCGCGAGCTCGTGCACGCGCACATGCGCAACGTCCGGGTCGACGACCGCAACATCGCCGTGGTGGTCGCTGACGCCGAGACCATCAAGAAGATGACCGACTCCGGTCAGCTGCCGCCCGTGCCGACCGAGTACGAGGGCAAGTCCGCGCAGGAGATCGTCGACTCCCTCACCGCGCGGATCCGCAAGAAGCTCGAAGGCGGCGGTGCGAACGTCGGCGCCTACAGTTCGATCGCCGAACGGCTGGACCAGCTACGACAGAGAGTGATATCCGACGCGGACGACTCAGTAGCTTGGCTCGTGAAGCTGTTCAGCGTCGCCACAGACCTGAAGACCGTGGAAGACGCCGAGGAGGAGGGCGTGCTGGCCGACCTGCCGGCCCCGAACGTGGGCATGCTCACCCGCATCTTCGATGAGCACAAGCCGGCCGGGATGACGGTAATGGTCAGCCAGATTGCCAAGGAGGTGGACCACCTAGTCAGTCACGCGGTGCACCCGCAGTGGACGTCGAAGGAGTCCTCTATGAAGGCCGTCAAACGCGAGCTCAACGCCCTATTCAAGAGGTACGCACTGCCACGCACGGGCGAGCCCATGGAGTCCGCGTGGAAGTACATCCTGAAGCACTACTGAGGGGGTTAAAGCTAATGCGGTGAACGCGATCCGAGAGGTGTATCAACGATCCGAGAGGTGTATCAATTCGCCGGGAGCGCTTGAGGAGGTCGGGTCGATCCACGCCGCCCGGGGACACGACCTCAACTACGCGGGCATCATCATCGAACCAGATCTCCGCTGGGACGCCACCGCGGGCCGGGCCGTTGCCGACCGCGAGAGTTCTCGCTACAAGAAGGGCAAGGAGAACTCCGGTCACCTCGAGAACGCATTCAGCGAGGACGACCTGCTGACCTTCATCCGCAACTTCTATGGGGTACTGCTCCTGCGGGGTATGCGCGGGACTTACGTCTACGTTTGCAACCTCGCGCTTCGGAAGCGCCTCGCCGCCGCATTCAGGAGCTGGCCCCGAACCGCTCCCCCGAGCTCACCTGCTGCGCCACTCGCCGCAAAGCCAACAACAACGGCTCCACCAACACCGACCCCAGCACCACGTATCGCACCGCGGCTTCCGCCGACTCCCCCGGCACCCCCGCGATCTCCGCATCCGCGATCCGCCGCGCACTCGCGAGGTACTCCGCCATCGCCGCCTCCGGCACAACAAACCCCACGCGCTCCAACCCCTGCAGCGCCCGCGCGACCGCATGTAGCACCGCCTGATCGCACATCCCCGGCTTCCACCCGAGCCCCGCGGCAAGAGCCTCAGCATCCGTCAGGTCCACGGACTCATCCACCGGCGGAGTGATCGCCGCATGCGCTGCCCCCAGCAGCTCGTGCGCACTCTCCGGCGGATCATCCAGCGCCCCCAGCACCCGCCGCGTCTCGGCGATGCTCACTCCCGCATCGAGCAGGGCCCGGATCACCCGCAGTCGCTCCACATGCTTATCGCCGTACGCGGCCTGCGTCGCAGACGAGCGCTCACCCTCGGGCAGCAGCCCCTCGCGCAGGTAGTACTTGATCGTCGGCACGGTCACGCCGGTCTGGGCTGACAGTTCGGAAATTCTCATGGCCACCTCTTGACTTCGATAGTAGCGCTATCCATTATGGATAGTTGAGCTATCCAATCAAGGAGACGTCATGTCGAAAGTCATCACGGGCCGCATGACCCACCGCCACGAGGGCGAGCTCGTCGTGTTCCACATCGGGATGCAGATCAACCGCTGGTGGCGCCCCGACCTGTGGATGCCAGCCTTCTTCGCCATGCCAGGGATGCTGCGCGAACTCAGCACCGATCCCGACTCGGGCATGCTCGGCTACCACCTGCTCTTCGGCTCGGGCGGACCTTACGTCGTGCAGTACTGGTCTTCCGTCGACAAGCTCTACGCCTACGCCTCCAGCCCGGACCAGCAGCACCGCCCCGCCTGGACCGCCTTCAACCGCGCAGCCCGCAAGGGCCCGGGGGCGGTGGGTGTCTGGCACGAGACCTTCCGCGTCGACACCGCCGAGAGCGTGTACGTCTCGACGAAGCCGATGGGGCTGCCGAAGGCCACGGAGCTCGCGCCCGTCGGTAAGCGTCATGACCGGGCCCAGGCACGGTTCGCGGAAGGACGGACGGATGCAGCGAAGTCTCTCGCCTCACCCCCTTCCCCCTGACCCCCGCCCCGTACACCTGAGCGCACCTGCCAACCCCGCTTCCGCCGCGCCCTCCGCCGGACTGGTCGAAGCCAGACGGCGTGCGCAGCAGGAGTAACGTCTTACACGACGGCGGGGATGGTCAGTGAAGGAGCAGTGATGAAGATCGCAGAACTCAGAGATCAGCCGAGAACGGGCACAGCCGGCCAGCACACAGCGAACGAGACGGTCTCGTGACGGCTGAACGCGCCCGTGGCACGTCGCGCGAGCGAGCCACCGTCGTGGCGATGATCCTCATCAGCGCCGCGCTCCCGGTGGTCGCCAACCTGCCGGTGTTCCAGAACGTGGTGTGGGCCTTCTGGCTCGCAGCCCTCGTCCTCATCGTCGGTGCGTCGGCGTTGCTCGTGGGCGTCACACGGCGTGAACGACGACGTTCCGACGAGTCCTGAACCTCGTCACCACCGAAGAAGCCACTACCCTCACACCATGCCCACCGATCGCCCACGCGCCTGGATCTTCGACGTCGACGGCACCCTCGCCCTCATCGGCGACCGCTCCCCGTACGACATGCGCAACGTGTCGATCGACACCCCGAACCATCCGGTCGTCGTCGCAGCACAGGCCTTCGCCGCCCACCCCGACGTCGACGCACTCATCGTCGTCTCGGGCCGCGACGAGACCGCCCGCCGCGCCACCGAGGCTTGGCTGACGTTCAACGAGATCCCTTTCGACCGCCTCCTACTCCGCCGCACCGGCGATCAGCGCGCCGACGACATCGTCAAAGCCGAGATCTACGACGCCCACATCGAACCGCACTTCACCGTGATCGGCGTGGTCGACGACCGCCGCAGCGTGGTCGAGATGTGGCGGTCTCGCGGACTGGTCTGCTTCCAGGTCGCCGAGGGGAACTTCTGAGGCGCACCCGTCCGCGTTCAGCGACCTCGGTGCGGTCCATCATTTTTCCGTATCTGTGTCCTGCGGGCTGGTGGTCGTCCGTCGTCTGGGTAGGTAGATGTAGAAAGACCTTGAGGAGAACACACATGCGCTACGTACTTTTCATCTGCACAGACCCGACCGCTGAGCCCTATGTCGAAGCCGAGGACAACGCCGGGGAGTGGGTGGCGTCGCTGCAGGACAGCGGCTCCTACGTCTTGGGCGACCGTCTGCGGCCCGTCGAAGACGCCACGACCGTGCGCGTCCGAGCCGGCGAGCGGATCGTGGCCGACGGACCGTTCACTGAGAGCCGCGAATGGATCGCCGGGTTCGACGTGATCGACGCCGACGACCTCGACGCCGCGATCGAGATCGCCGCCGCGCACCCGATGGCCCGGTTCGGCCTGGTGGAAGTGCGCCCCGTGTGGCCGCTCGGGTCGACGATGTGACCACGCCGGAGGAGCCAGCGAGCACGCTTTCGGATGCCATGGCCGCCGTCCGGCACGTGGCATCGATCGAGTACGGCCGTGTGGTCGCGAGCGTGATCGGCACAGTCCACGACTGGACTCTCGCCGAAGACGCCGTGCAAGACGCACTGGCTCGAGCCGTCGAGCGGTGGCCAGGCGGCGGGGTTCCGGCGAACCCCGCCGCCTGGGTCACGACCGTCGCCCGCCGCCGCGCGATCGACCTCGTGCGGCACGCAGACGCCGAGCGCCGGGCGGTGGCTCGCCTGGAGCACGAGCCGCACGAAGGCATCGACGCCCACGAGGCCGACGACGCATTCCCACATGGGGACGAGCGGCTGAAGCTGATCTTCACCGCCTGCCACCCCGCGTTGCCCCTGGAAGCCCGCGCGGCGCTGACGCTCCGCACCGTCTTGAACGTGCCGATCGAACAGCTCGCCGGGATCTTCGCCGTCGCCCCCGCGACGATGGAGAAGAGACTCGTGCGGGCGCGGGCCAAGATCGCGCACGCGAACATCCCGTACCGCGTTCCGGACGCCGCGCAGCTCGACAGTCGGAGCGCGAGCGTCTGCGAGGTCCTGTCCGCCCTGTTCACCATCGGCTACTCCGATCCGACGCTCCAGCCCGATCCCGGCGCCGAGGCCATCCGGCTTGCTCGGCTGTGCCGACAGCTGCTCCCCTCGGATTCCCCGGCTCGACTCGAGTTCACGGGGCTGCTCTCCCTCCTTCTTCTTCAGCACTCCCGCCGCGCGGCACGCACGACCGCCGACGGGTTGTCCGTGCCGTTCGACGATCAGGACCGTGGACTGTGGGATATCTCCGAGATCGAGGAGGGGCTGCGACTTCTCGACGACGCCGTCGAGAAGGCAGCACGGGCGGGCATCCATGGCGGGCGGCACCTCATCCGCGCCACCGTCGCGGCCGAGTACGTCCGCCCCGCCCCGGGGATGGAGATCGACCACGCCCGCATCGCCGACATCTACGGGGTGCTGGAGCAGGTGGATGCATCGCCGTTCGTTCGCCTGAACCGTGCGGTCGCCGTCGCGAACGCGGGACGACCGCACGAAGCCCTCGCGCTGGCGGAGGCGCTCGAGAGCTCGCTGGGAGGACACCACCTCTACTCAGCAGTGCGGGGAGATCTCCTGCAGCGCCTCAAGCGCGTCGAAGAAGCGAGCTCAGCGTTTCGCGATGCCGCACGCGCCGCCCCGACAGAACGCGAGCGGCTGTCGTATGCCCAGCACGCTGACGACATCGCCTCGGCGTCGACCTAGCCTGCGGCGGGATCAAGCGCATTCGCGTTCTCGTCAATAATGCGAACTCGTCGAGGGGAAAACACCAACACGGCTCGGTGTACGAATGATTCCTCACTCAACGCCGGGAGACGAGCCAGCTCCATTGCCCCCGTCACCACCCTCATCACCAGGGCCGCGAACACAAAGATCGGTCCAATCCATGGCGCCTCGGATCCGAACATGAATCCCACAGCGACAACGCCGCCCACGATGACCACGTTGACGATCGCTACGACTACGCCCAGACCTCGAGGGAGGGTCATCCCGGAACTGATACCGATACTGACCCCCAGGGCACAGATGACGAGGTAGACAGCGAGCTCGCCGCCGATCTCCAAGATCATTGCCATCGCTCCTTCGTCAGCATGTCACCCTCATGATGACCCCTGGCACCGGCGCGGCGGTGAAGAACAAGCAGGTCTTAGGGTTGTCTCCCTGAGCGATATGCGCCTGAGCCACAATGTATGAGCCAAAGACGGCGCACGCCTGGAACACCTTCGGCAGCGCCTTTGCGAAGATTCCACACATCCCGACCGCAGCCGTGTAGTCCCGGACCCGCGAGGTTTCAGCACGCGTGAGCTTCATTCCCCAGATCGGGCCGTTCCAGATCCAGCTCGGATCAGCCACCACCGGGTACGCGGTTGTGGCGCTCGGGGTCACAACCTGGAACAGCTCATCCCCTCGCACCTCGTACCGCGTTTCCACCGCGGCACCATTCGCGTCAGTCGCCCACGGGGCCGCAACGGGCACGTAATCCCCGGACTCGTCCAAGAAGATCACTTCACCGGTGTCACTCTGGTACGGCTGATAGCCATCCATGCGGTATCCGAATTCGCGTGGGCTCTCGGCACCGCCCAACACGGTCTGGATGCGCGTCGATCCGTCGGCGAGCGTCTGCACAGCAACTGCATCACCCGAACTGTCGTCGGCAGTGAAGACGACGGTGCCATCCTCAGCCACCACACCATCGCTGATGGGGATTTCGTCAGGTAGCTCGATGGCCCGACGTTCCGTCTGGGTGCCTCCATCAATCGGCACACTCACAACGACGTTCTCTTCAGCCGAAAGCGGTACTGCCGCTGAAATCTCCCCTACCGTCGTGCTCAACTGGCCGCCCCGGACCATCCCCGGCTGGGACAGAATCGTTGTCGGGGTCGCCGCCTCAATGGTGGCCGCAACAGACTCCGCGCCATCGACGTCGCTGTCCGACGCATGAGCCGGCAAAGCCATCGTCGTCGTGAGGGCAATGGTGGCGGCTATCGCGACGACGAGTTCGCGCGTTCTTTGCATCATCTCTGGGGTCCATTCACTCGTAGCGGCCCGCCGATAGTTGACCTCGCCTCTCACGCTTGGCCATATGAGCAATAAAAGCATACATATGAGGACACTACTGATATTCTGCGTTCTGCCGAGCCCCCCTAAGCCACCCGTCACGTGGCCGCGAGCGCCTCACGCCTCATCGAGCACAGGCCGACGAGCGCGGTGCCTCAGTGACCAGAAACCGCGATCCCCCGCAGCAACCGCACTACGGTCTCCTCCACCCGCTCCGCACTCAACGGCCGCCCGATCAGCGCAGAATACGACGCCATCGCGATGAACTGATCCGCGATCGCGGCCGCATCCACGTCCGCCCGTACGTCGCCGTCGGCACGCCCGCGCGACACACGTTCGGCCACCCACTCACGGATCGGCGCCGCCAGCCGCTCGTTCAACACCAACCCCAGCTCGGGATCGGCCGCGGTCACCTCGATCAGCGCCCGCGCCAGCGCCACACCCTCGGGGCGAGCCAGTCCGGCACTCATCGCCGAGAACCACGCCCGCAGATCCGCTCCGAGGTCTGCCGTCATCGGCACCGACACCTCGGCTCCCGGCAGCGCCCCCTCGAGCAGCGCTTCCCCGAGGATCGCGGCCTTCGACGGCCACCACCGATAGATCGTCTGCTTCGAGACCTCCGCTTCGGCGGCGAGACCCTCGATCGTCACGGCCTCGTACCCGTCTGCGGCGAGCGCACGCCGCATCGCCTCCAGCACGGATCGACGGGCTTTCTCACTTCGAGGACGGGGCACCTTTCGAGCGTACCCAGGCGTACACTGGAACATAAGTAGACGCACCGTTGCGAAACCTGCACGGGACCCGAACAAGGAGAAAGAGCATGGCCCTCACCGCACACTCCACCATCGGCGACTGGATGAACGACCCGACCGGCGGGCCTCTCATCCGCGGACTCTTCGAGAAGACGGGCGCCGACCCCGAGCTCCTCACCCCCGTGCTCGGACTCCCCCTGCAGCAGCTCGTCACGATGAGCCAGGGCCAGCTTCCCCAGTCGGTCGTGGACGACCTCGTGCGCGCGGCCAACGGCGGCGAGATCCCCGAAGACGACGCCTCCGAGGGTTGGACCGAGAAGCCCACGTCCGGCCGCTTCGCCGGCAAGACCGTGATCGTGACGGGCGCCGCCTCCGGTATCGGCAAGGCCACCGCCTCCCGCATCGCCCGGGAAGGCGGACGCGTGATCGCCAGCGACATCGCCGCCGAGAAGCTCGACGCCCTCAAGGAGGATCTTCCGGATGCCGACATCGTCACGGTCGCGGGCGACCTCACGAAGCAGGACGCGATCGACGCCGTCCTCGCCGCCGCGGGCGACCGCATCGACGGCCTCGCGAACGTCGCCGGCATCAACGACGACTTCTCCCCCGCGGGCGAGACCCCGGATGCCGTCTGGGACCGCGTCATCGCGATCAACCTGACCGCTCCGTTCAAGCTCATGCGCGCGGTCATCCCCGTCATGGAGGCGGCCGGACGCGGCGCGATCCTCAACGTCTCGAGCGAGGCGGGCCTGCGCGGCAACGCCTCGGGCAACGCCTACACGGCCAGCAAGCACGGCATCATCGGCGTCACCAAGTCGGCGGCCTTCATGTACGGGCCGAAGGGCATCCGCGTGAACTCCGTCGCCCCGGGCGGCGTCGCCACCGGCATCCCGATGCCCCCGCACATGTCCGAATACGGCTCGGGCCGCCTCGCCCCGTTCCAGCAGGCCATCCCGACCGTGGCGACAGCCGAGCACCTGGCGGCATCCATCACGTTCCTGCTGTCGGACGACGCCGTGAACATCAACGGCGCCATCCTCGCCTCGGACGGCGGATGGTCGGTGCAGTAAGCCCCGCCGCGAAGCCGACGCCCCCGCCGACCCGAACGGCGGGGGCGTTTCGCATGTCCACGCGGCACTCGCCTCACGATCAGCTTTGACTCGCAACTTCACCTACGAGTACGTCGACGAATATATCACTATCGTCCTCATATGTGTGCTTGTATCAGCTTCAAGTCGTCGACATAGAAGTCAGGAGGACCCCATGGGCCCGAGTTTCCGCACTACACGCATGCGGCCCCACGAGCGCAAACGGCTTTTCATATCCGCAGTGACCGCATCTGCATTAGCCCTCGGAGCTATCGCCCTTCCCGCCACAGCATCGTGGGCGGATGCCGCGCAAGATGGAGACCAGACGACAGCAGGGCACGAGATCGCCGCTGCTCTGGAGCACATGGAAGGCGGCCTGGTCCGCGACTTCGCTCCTTCTGAGATCAAAGATGGGCAAGATGGCAAGACAGCTCAGGTCGGCGTCAGTGTCGAGGTTTCGAACGACGCCACAGATGGCGTACAGATTTCGACAGGGAGCTTCGTTCTTGGCATCGACCTCCCGCACGCGGACGCAGCCATCGCCGGCGAGGACCTTCCGAAAGGCGGAGTGGCCTATCCCTCCACGATGGACAGTGCGAATGCCGTCATCCCCGTAGACGGCGGGGCTCAGCTCCTCACCGTCATCGCGAACGACGCAGCACCCGAACGCTTTGACTACGGGCTCACAATGCCGCCCGAGAACCGCCTGGAGGAGACTGCAGACGGCGGCGCCCGGATCGTCGACTCGACCGGAAAGACAGTCGTCATCTTCGAACCAGCCTGGGCTCGCGACTCGAGCGGAAAGAGCCTCCCGACTCAGTACTCCGTTCAAGGGAACGTCCTGACCCAGACCGTCGCACACAAGAGCCTGAGCGGCATCTCGTATCCGATCGTCGCCGATCCGCTTCCTGTCGTCGTCATCGTCATCACAGCGGCGGCAGCGATCGTGGTCGCAGCAGCAGCCCTTGGAGTCGCCACTTGGATTGTCATCAGTTGGTGGAACACCTGTCGCGCCCAGGGAAAGTACCCCGAGCTCTCCACCCGGAACGGCTTCACCGCCAGGTGCGTGCGGTAGCGCAACAGTAATGAGGGATTTCTGATGTCTCCCAAGCGGCTCTTCACGGGTGACCGCATCTTCGTGATGGCGTGCTCCCTCTGCACCTCCATCGGGCTTGTGGTCATCGCCGGGTTGTCGTTCGCAAGCTACGCATTCGCGAACAGCATCACGATTACGGTCCCCTGGATCGCCCGCTTCGAAGGGTACGTAGATGTGAACGGATCGCCTGCTGTCACCATCAGCGGATCGTGGAGCGCAGTCATGGCAACGACAGCAATCGTCGCGTCCTCGCTCTTGCTTGTCGCCCTGAGCAGCGAGCGGTCCTCACATTCACGAGACAGGCGTGTGTGACACTCGCCCAGACGTCGGGCGCCATCTCGTCACACTCGAGAGGTGGCGTCCGGCAGCTGGTCGCGACCTGCGGCGTGACATCTCGCCTATCGATCACTGGGCGGAACAACCCTCCAGCGGTCATACACTCGCTCCATGCTGAAGCTCGTGTCGGTCGTGATCCGCGTGAACGACCTCCCTGCGCAGTCCGCGTTTTGGAAGGCAGCCCTGGACTACGTCGAACGCGATCCGGCCGAAGACGACTGGGTCGTGTTGAAGCCGCGCGACGCCGACGCTCCCTGCATCGCCCTCGACGCCCACCACTCCGAGCGCATACTGCCTCCGCGCATCCACCTCGACATCTACGCGGAGGACCAGAGCGCCGAAGTGCGACGGCTCCTCGACCTGGGCGCACGCGAGGTGCACTGGGACGGCCGCCCGGCCGACGCCGACTACGTGATCATGGAAGATCCGGAAGGCAACCGCTTCTGCATCGTCGACCGGCCCGACTGGGCGGGCTGGGGCGGCAGACGTTGAATCGGGCCTCGGGCCATCCGCGCGACCTGTCGCACGTTCCGGACTGAACGATTCACTGTTCCGCGCGAAAGCTGACCCCGACCCTCTCGCCTTGCGAGAAGTAGTGCCGGAACGTGTAATACACCGGGTTCCAGGCGTCCAGGTCGATGTGCGAGGTTCCCGGCACCGTCAGCGCCTGATGCACGTGCGTGCGCAGGACCTTCGCGTGGACGATGGTGGCGTCTCCGTCCTCACCCAACGGCGTCATGTTCGTGACCCGGGCCTCCATCTGAACGGGGCATTCGGCGATCCGCGGGGGCAGAACCACCCCGCTCGGCCGTGGAGTGAATCTGCCGAGCGTCCACTTGTCCGGCTCATACCTGTACTTCTCACGCTTGTGGCGCGGGACTTCAGCAACCCCGGTGGTGTCGGCGATCCTCTCGATCGACTCCCACAGCGCGGCGTCGGGCAGGTTGATGACCAGCTCACCGTTCTCGCGGAGATTGCGCATCGCACGGCCCGAATTGCTCAACCCCAAGACATAGGTGTCATCCAGAGCCCAGGCTGAGGAGATGGGAGTGATGTTCGCTGTTTCGTCTCCCGGCATCAGCGTGCTGAGCAGGGCGACGGGGGTCCCGAAGTAGAACACGGAGGGTTCGATTGCCAGAGTCGGGTTCATGAGGTCCAGTCTGTGGCGGGAACGTTTCGGGCTGGACCGAACAATGCCGGCGATAAAGTTCTTGCGATGAAAGGAACGAGTAGTCCGGAACTGGCGGCGACGGCCGCCGTCTTCGCCAACGACGCCCGCGCGTCGATGCTGCTCCTGATGCTCGATGGAAGGGCATGGACGCTCACTGAACTGTCCAAGACCGCCGACATCGCTCGGTCGTCAGCGAGCGAGCACGCCGACAGGCTGCTGGACGCCGGGCTGGTCGAGGAGATGCGGCAGGGACGGCATCGCTACCTCCGGCTCGCCGGCACCCGCGCCGCTGAACTGGTCGAGTCGCTCGCAGCATTCTCCGGTCGCGTGCGGCCCGCCAAGCAGTCACTCGACGCCCAACACCGTGACCGCGCCATCAGGGAGGCTCGTACCTGTTACCGCCACCTCGCGGGCAGACTCGGCATCGCACTCACCGACGGTATGCACGCGGAGGGCTTGATCGAGTCGGATTTCTCACTCACCCCGCCGGGACTAGCCTGGCTGACGTCGCTCGGCATCGACCTGCCGAAGCATCCGAAGCGCACTCTCACCCGTCCGTGCCTCGACTGGACCGAACGCCGCGAACACCTGGCCGGGCTCGCCGCGGACATGCTCCTCGCGACGTTCAAGAACAAGGCATGGATCGAACACGTTCCATCCAGCACCCGCGCGGTGCGGCTCACCGCCGCGGGACGGGAAGGTCTCGCGGACCTGCTTCCGACAGACCGCTTCTGATGGCACGCTCTAGTCGGCCCCGGCCAACATCCGGTCGACCCAGAGCGGATGCGGCAGCTCTGCGACTTCGGCGCGGGTGAACCATCCGACCTCGACGACCTCGTCTTGATCGGGCACAGGCGGATCAAGCAGTTCGCACGCGAACGCAGTCGACACGTACGACACGCGATCCCCGTTCGGATACGTCACGACGAGCGATTCGCCACCGAAGGCGCCGACGATCCCCGTGACGCGGATGCGGGCGCCGATCTCCTCCTGCACCTCTCGGGCGATCGCCTCGTCCGGATCCTCCCCCGGCTCGACCCCACCACCGATCAGACCCCATTGCTCCGAACCCGCCGCGCGCCCGAGAAGGAAACGATCGCCCTCGCGGATCACCGCGGTCACGCCCGGCAGCAGCAGAAGATCATGACCGATCCGCGCGCGGATCGACCGGACATAGTCGGAAAACGGCATGGCGGGAGTCTAGGTCGCCGGGATGCGGAGCGGCCGTCACACCTGACCGGGCCGCCCGTCTCTCGCCATCGCCTGACGGTGCGATGTCAGCGCCGCGCGCACGGCCGAATAGATCACCAGCCAGGAGACGAGGATCCCGATGAGGATGTACGCGAGGTTCATGAGGATGAAGGGTACGAGCGAGTCGGAGAACATCGCCCCAGGATGCCGCACCCCGTGCACCTGCCCGGTCAGACTCCCCGCATCCGCGCCACGGCCGCCCGCACCAGCGCGGCGTTCCCCGGCGCGGGCGCGCCGTCGGGGAGCAGCAGGGTGTCTTCCAATCCGATGCGCGAGGCCAGCCCGAGCTCGATAGCGAGGTCGAACACGGGCCACGTCGACCCCTCTTCGCCATGGAGCAGAACCGGCAGGTCGGGCTCTTCGAGCTCGACGTGCGCGATCATCCCCTCGGCGTGGTCGCGCAGCAGCTCGGTCGGTTCATCGGGAAGCTCGATCAGCACCCGTAGGCACTCACCTCTCACCGGCGAACGTTTCCACACCTCGAAACCGGCCGCGTCCCACAGACCGGCCTCGACCGCGACTCCACGCTTCAGCAGCAGGGCGGCCACCTCGTCGGCACCGGCCTCGTGCCAATTGACCGATGCGTGATCGGGCAGCTCCGTCCACGACTCGATCGCGGTGAGACGACGCGCGACATCGGGCTCGGCCCACGCCCCCGTGGTCACGCCGACCGGCACACCGGGAATCGCGGTCCGCACTGCCCGCACCCACCGCGCGACATCGTCGGCGGCGAGACTGTCACGACCCGCCGCATCCTTCGGGTGCACGTGCACCTCCTGCGCTCCCGCAGCCACCGCACGCGCGGCGTCGTCGGCCACGACCGAGGCATCCGCGCTCAGCCACGGGTGCTCGACAGCATCACGGGCGCCGTTGACACATACCTGCAACTGCATCCGACGCGCAGACCGGGCAGGAGGGTCGGAGTCCGACACCACCGTCATCGGCCGATCAGCTCGCGCGGGTGCAGGTCGTACGCGGAGGAGTCGGCCGACGGGCCCTCTTCCGTCCGCACCGTGTGCTCGACCTGACGTGCGACCGCCGCGCTGCGACCGACCTTGACCGCCTCGGCTTCACTCTCGAAACTGCTCCCCAACGTCTGCGATTCCCCTTCGATGCGGTTGAACCAGATGCCGTTGCGGTGGAACGTCTCGATGTCGCCTGCAGCCATGGCGGGATCCCTTCTCTCGTATTCCTTTCTACGTGAGACCACCGACACGACAGAGGGGCTTGACAGCCTCCATGGCGCCGCCCGAGCACCCCCGGCTCAGACCCTGAGACCCGCCCGGCGCACGGCATCACCCATCGCCACGAACGCCTCTTCGAGGATCGGACGCGGTGTCGCGAAGACCACCCGAACATGGCCCTCGGCGCCACGCCCGAGCAGCCGCCCCTCGGTCAGCACGACCCCGGCCTGCTCACGAAAGAACTCGGCCGGCGGCCCAGGGATCCCCAGCGCGGAGGTGTCGATCCACCCGATGTACGTCGCCTCGGGCACGCGATACACAGCCCCGGGAAGATGCTCGTTCACGAGTCGCGCGAGCTCGTGCCGCGATCCGTCGAGGTACGCGATCACCTCCGTCAGCCACGGCTTTCCCGCCCGATACGCCGCCGTCGAGGCCACCACGCCGAGGGTCGCCGCGCCATGCTGCACCGCGAACCCGAACCGCTTGTACAGCTGCTGGTCGGCATCGTTCGAGGTGATCAGCTGCGCGGTCTTCAGCCCCGGGATGTTCCACGCCTTCGACGCGCTCGTCCCCGTGACCGTGTGCGCGGCCGTCGCCGCCGACACCGACGCGTAGGGCACGAACGGCGCACCGTCGTAACGCAGCGGCGCGTGGATCTCGTCCGCGAAAACCCGCCCGCCGTGCCGCTCGACGATCTCGGCGATCGCCTCCAGCTCCTCACGTCCGACGATCGTGCCGGTCGGGTTGTGCGGATTGCAGAGCACGAGCGTCCGCGCCCCTGCAGCGAACGCCTCGTCGATGCGCTGCAGATCGTGCTGCCAGCGTCCGTCGATCTCGACGCCGGAGACCTCGATCACCGGATGCCCGATCGCCGGCAGGTATGTCAGGAACGGCATGTACGCCGGAGTCGGCACGATCACGGGCGACCCCGCGGGCGCATACTCCTGCACCGCGACACCGAGCGCCGCCATCACGTCCGAGACCGGATGCACACGCTCAGGGTCGACCGCCCAGCCGTACTCATCCTGCATCCACTCGGCCGTCGCGTCCCCCAGCTCTGCCGCCTGCGGAGGGGAGAGGTAGCCGAGATTCTCGTCGTCGATCGCGCGATGCAGTGCCTCGGCGATCTCGGGAGCGACCCCGAAATCCATCTCCGCCACCCATGCCCCGATGCGACCGGGATGCAGACTCCACTTGCGACTCTGCGGCCGATCGAGGAAGAGACGGGTGCGCGCATCGAAGGGATGCGACGGTTGCGAGGAACGGTCCGTGGTCATGATCTGGGTGCCCGCCGGCTCAGCCGACGGCGTCGATACAGGACGCGTGCAGGACGCGGATCTCGGACACGGGGACTCCATTCGCAACGGCTCCGACCAATCTACGGACACCGCTGCGCCGTCGCATTTCGCGTTTCCATCCGTGACGCGATTCCGGGCCCCGCCGAGAGACGGCCAGCCGACGGGGCACCAGCCGGGGCGTGAACAACTCCGGAGACTCGCCCCGCAGATGGCTCGAATCCCCTCTCAGAACCGAATCTGCAGAGCTTCTCCTGAGTTGTGCACGCGACCCCCGGGACAGTGCCCGGAACCGAGGCTCAGCCGGCGACGTCGAGCACCCAGGTCACGCCGAAGCGGTCGGTAAGCATGCCGAAGCCGGACGACCACGCCGACGCGGCCAACGGCTCGACGATGGTCGCGCCCTCGGAGAGCGCGTCCCAGTACCCCTGGACCTCGTCGAGGGAGTCGGCCCGCAGCGACTGGAAGAAGGTGCGGTCGGTGATGGTCGCTCCGTTCTCACGGCGCGTGGTCCCGGCCGTCGCCGCCGGGTCCTGGTCATCCTGGCCCGGGATGTCGTAGGCCATCAGGCGGATGCCCGCGGGGGAATCGAGCTGCCCGAACACGATCTTGTCGAAGCCGGGGACACCCTCGTGCACGCCGAACTGTGACCCGTGCCTCGTCTTCTACACCGACGACCCTGATGCTGTACGAGTGCACCGCGTGCTTCACACGCGGAGAGACATCGCCGCCGTCCTCATCGACCGACTCTGACTCCGCATCCCGCGGAAGAGCGGCCCCACCCACGCCGGTAGACTGGACCTGCCCCGCCGGCCCCTTCCTTTGGAGTGCGCGTGACCACCGCCCCTGCACCTTCCCACCAGCACGTCCCCGACTCCGTCGAGAACGCGATCGCGACGCCCGAGAAGGAGCAGCCGTACGCGGCCCTCGGACTCAAGCCCGACGAGTACGCGCGCATCAAGGAGATCCTCGGACGCCGCCCGACCTCGGGCGAGCTGGCGATGTACTCCGTCATGTGGAGCGAGCACTGCTCCTACAAGTCGTCGAAGAACTACCTGCGCCGCTTCGGCCAGAAGGTCAGCGACGAGATGAAGGAACGCCTGATGGTGGGCATGGGCCAGAACGCGGGCGTCGTCGACGTCGGCGAGGGCTGGGCCGTCACCTTCAAGGCCGAGTCGCACAACCACCCGTCGTTCATCGAGCCCTTCCAGGGTGCGGCGACCGGCGTCGGCGGCATCGTCCGCGACATCATCTCGATGGGCGCCCGCCCGGTCGCAGTCATGGACGCCCTGCGCTTCGGTGCAGTCGACCACCCCGACACCGCCCGCGTCGTGCACGGCGTGACCAGCGGCATCAGCTTCTACGGCAACTGCCTGGGACTCCCGAACATCGGCGGCGAGACGGTCTTCGACGCCGTCTACCAGGCCAACCCGCTCGTGAACGCCCTCGCGGTGGGCGTGCTGCGTCATGAAGACCTCAAGCTCGCGAACGCGACCGGCGTCGGCAACAAGGTCGTCCTGTTCGGTGCGCGCACGGGTGGCGACGGCATCGGCGGCGCGAGCATCCTCGCGTCCGACTCCTTCGACTCGACCGGCCCGACCAAGCGCCCCGCGGTGCAGGTGGGCGACCCGTTCGCCGAGAAGGTGCTCATCGAGTGCTGCCTCGAGCTGTACCGCGGCGAGCTCGTCGAGGCGATCCAGGACCTCGGTGCCGCCGGCATCTCGTGCGCGACCAGCGAGCTCGCGGCCAACGGCAACAGCGGCATGAAGGTCTCGCTCGACAACGTGCTGCTGCGCGACCCCACGCTCACGGCCGAGGAGATCCTCATGTCGGAGTCGCAGGAGCGCATGATGGCGATCGTCGCGCCCGAGAAGCTCGATGCCTTCTTCGAGGTCGTGAACAAGTGGGAGGTCGAGACCTCCGTGCTCGGCGAGGTCACCGGTGACGGACGCCTCATCATCGACTGGCAGGGCGAGCGCATCGTCGACGTCGACCCCTCGACGGTCGCGGTCGACGGCCCCGTCTACGACCGCCCGGTCGCCTACCCGACGTGGATCGACGCCCTCCAGGCGGATGCCGCCGAGAACCTGCCCCGCGCGACCGACCCGGAGACGCTGCGCGAGCAGTTCCTGAACCTCGTCGCCTCACCGAACCTCGCAGACACGAGCTGGATCACCAACCAGTACGACTACTACGTGCTCGGCAACACGGCCCTCTCGTTCCCCGACGACGCCGGCATGATCCGCGTCGACGAGGAATCGGGTCTCGGCTTCGCGGTCTCGACCGATGCCAACGGCCGCTACTGCCAGCTCGACCCGTACGCGGGCGCACAGCTGGCCCTGGCCGAGGCGTACCGCAACGTCGCCGTCACCGGCGCCGTGCCGACCGCGATCACCGACTGCCTGAACTTCGGCTCTCCCGAGAACCCCGAGGTCATGTGGCAGTTCGGCCAGACGGTCGACGGCCTGGCCGACGGCTGCTACGAGCTGGGCACCCCGGTCACCGGCGGCAACGTCTCGTTCTACAACCAGACCGGCGACGTGCCGATCCACCCGACCCCGCTGGTCGGCGTGCTCGGCATCATCGACGACGTCTCGCGCCGCATCCCCTCCGGATGGCAGGACGAGGGCCAGAACATCTACCTGCTCGGCACCACCTCGACCGAGCTCTCCGGCTCGGCATGGGCAGAGGTCGTGCACCAGCACCTGGGCGGTCTGCCCCCGAAGGTCGACCTCGCGGGCGAGAAGCGCCTCGCCGGTCTGCTGTCGGCAGCCCGCGACGAATGGCTGATCTCCTCGGCGCACGACCTCTCCGAGGGAGGCCTCGCGCAGGCGCTCGCCGAGGGCGTCATGCGCTTCGGCGTCGGAGCTCGCGTCTGGTTGAACGAGATCATCGAGCGCGACGGAGTGGACGCCGCAACCGCCCTGTTCTCCGAGTCGACCGGCCGCGTGATCGTGACCGTGCCCCGTGAGGATGACGTGAAGTTCCGCGGCCTCTGCGAAGGACGCGACTACCCGGTGATGCGCATCGGCGTGACCGACAGCGAGGGCACGAAGCTCGAGGTGCAGGGCGTCTTCACCGTGTCGGCCGCCGAGCTGCGTGAGCGCTCGCAGGCCACCCTCCCGTCGTACTTCGGCCCGACCGTCACGGAGCAGGTCAGCGCATGAGCGAGGTCAGCCGCCAGAACCCGAACGACGAGGACTACGGCGACCTCGGCGAGAAGCGCAACCGGCGCATCCGCATCGTCGCCTGGACCGTCATCATCGCGCTCATCCTCGGCGGTGGCGGCGCGACCGTGCTGACCCTGCTCCTCGGCTGAGACACGGGACAGCACCTGCCGCTCAGCGGGTGAAGAGGTACCTCGTCAGCTCGATGATCCCGTCGGGTCCGTGGCTCTCCCGTCCGAGCGACTCCACGATGATCGCGCCGAGGATCGCCCGACCGATCTGCGCGATCGGTGCATCTTCCGGCAACTGACCGTCGCGGATCCCGCCCCTCAAGCGCTCAGACAGGTGCTGCTCGACGCCCAGGCTTCCACCGAGGTGCGCACCGACCGCAGCATCTTCGGCGGCAGCCGCGACCAGCGACTGCAGCAGAGCCTGACCCTGCGCGCTCGCGAGGATCGTGAAGACCGACTGCAACCACGTCTCGACGTCGGCGAACAGGTCGCCCGTGTCGGGCACGACGAAGTCCACCGGGATGAGACGTCCGTCCACGAGACAGTCGGCGATCAGCGCGCCGCGCGACGGCCACCAGCGGTAGATCGTCTGCTTGCCGACCCCGGCTTCCTTCGCGATGCCCTCGATCGTGAGCCGGTCGTACCCCTGCGCATGGAACAGTCGGGAGGTCGCATCGAGGATCGCCTCGCGCGCCGCCGTGCTGCGCACGGGCCCGCTCCGGTGCTCGTTGACCATGGATTCAGGATAGCCACAGATCTCTAGACGAGACGTGCCGTATGATCTTCGAGTCTGAAGGAGACCACTGTGGCATCACTGCTGTACCGTCTGGGTTCGTTCGCTGCACGCAAGGCGTGGACGGTGATCGTCTCGTGGGTCCTGATCCTCGGTATCGGCGTGGGAGCCTTCCTGACCCTCGGCGGCACGCTGAGCAACAGCTTCGACATCCCCGGCACCGCCTCGGGCGCGGTCACCGACGAGCTCGCCGACAAGCTGCCCGACACGGCCGGCGGCACCGGCACGGTGGTCTACCGGACCGAAGACGGGTCTCCGTTCACCGACGACCAGAAGAAGGAGATCTCCGACCTCGCCGCGAGCGCCGAGGATCTCGACGGCGTCGCCGGGGTGATCGATCCGTTCGACGCGCAGAAGCAGCAGGACGAGCAGGCGCAGCAGCTCGCCGACGGCCAGACCCAGATCACCGACGGCCGCGCGCAGCTGGATGCCGCCCAGACCCAGCTCGACGACGGACGCGCGCAGCTCGAAGCCGGGCTCACACAGCTCACGGCGGCCCGCACCCAGGCCGAGCAGTCCGGTGCCGGGTCCGCACAGCTCGCCGCCCTCGACGCGCAGATCGCCGCGGTGAACGCCCAGCTGGCGCAGGTCGCGGCCCAGAACGCCGAGCTCGACCAGTCGCGCATCACCCTCGACGACAACGCCGATCAGGTGGAGCTGGGCTCGACCCTCCTCGATCTGGCCGACGGCATCGGCGTGGTCTCCGAAGACGGATCGACCGCCATCGTCAACATCTCGTTCGTCGACCCGCGCCTCGAACTCTCCGAAGAGGTGAAGCAGGGCGCGATCGACCACTTCGCATCTTCCCCCGTCGACGGTGTCGAGGTCGACTTCGGCACCGACATCGCACAGGGCGTCCCGGAGATCTTCGGCATCGGCGAGGCGGTCGGCCTCGCATTCGCGGCGATCGTCCTCATCGTGATGCTCGGCTCCCTCATCGCCGCCGCCCTCCCGATCGTCACCGCCATCGTGGGTGTGGGCGTCGGCGTCACGGCATCCCTCGCCTTCTCCGGCGTGGTGAACATGGCCTCGGTGACCCCGGTGCTGGGTGTGATGCTCGGGCTCGCGGTCGGCATCGACTACTCGCTGTTCATCGTCAACAGACACCGCAAACAGCTGCTCGCCGGGGTGCCGGTGCGTGAATCCATCGGCCTCGCCACGGGCACCTCCGGCACGGCCGTCGTGTTCGCCGGCACGACCGTGATCGTCGCACTGCTCGCCCTCAACGTGACCGGCGTGCCCTTCCTCGGCCTCATGGGCACAGTCGGCGCGGTCTGCGTCGCGGTGGCCGTGCTCGTCGCGATCACCCTCGCCCCCGCCATCCTCGGCCTCGTCGGCACGCGCCTGCTCAGCCGACGAGCGCGGGGAACGATCGGCCAGGAGCACGCGGCAGGCAAGCCCGTGAAGCGCATGTCGACCCTCCGCGCCGTCGTCACCGCGCTCGTGAGCGTGGTCGCCCTGCTGATCATCGCCATCCCCGCCATGTCGATGCGCCTCGGGCTGCCCGACGGATCGAGCGAACCGAGCGACTCGACCAGCTACCGCGCGTTCCAGACCGTCGACGAGCAGTTCGGCGAGGGCGCGAACGGACCGCTGCTGGTCACCGCGACCCTCGGCGATGCCGTCAGCGACGACGACCTGCTCTCCACGCAGGTCACGATCGCCCAGGCCATCGCCGACCAGGACGACGTGGTGGCCGTCGCGCCGATCGCGACGTCCGACGACAACACGCTGCTCGCGTTCCAGGTCGTGCCGAAGGAGGGACCGAACAGCGCCTCGACCGAGAAGCTCGTGCAGGACCTGCGCTCGATGCCCGCGATCGGCGACGGCATCACTCTGGGCGTCGCCGGACAGGCCGCGATCAACATCGACATCTCCGAGGCGCTGGCCGGAGTCCTGCCGCTCTACCTCGTGGTCGTGGTCGGGCTCTCGCTGCTCATCATGATCGTGGTGTTCCGGTCGCTGCTCGTGCCCATCATCGCAACCGGCGGGTTCGTGCTGTCGCTCTTCGCGACGTACGGCCTGATCGTGGCGGTGTTCCAGTTCGGCTGGGGCGCCGAGATCATCGGACTGCACAGCACCGGGCCGATCCTCAGCTTCCTTCCCGTGATCCTCGTCGGCATCCTGTTCGGACTCGCGATGGACTACCAGCTGTTCCTCGCCTCCGGCATGCGCGAGGCGTACGTGCACGGCGCCTCGGCGCGGGATGCCGTCGCCCAGGGCTTCCGCGCCGGCCGCTCGGTCGTGATCGCCGCCGCCCTCATCATGGTGTCGGTGTTCGGCGGGTTCATCTTCTCGGAGTCGACGATCATCCGCTCCATCGGCTTCGGTCTCGCGTTCGGCGTGCTGCTCGACGCGTTCGTGGTGCGCATGCTGCTGATGCCCGCGCTCATGCACCTGCTCGGACGCTCGGCCTGGTGGCTGCCGCGCTGGCTCGACCGCATCCTGCCGAACGTCGACATGGAAGGAGCGGCGCTCGAACGCGACCACCCCGGCATGAAGGCCGTGGCCGTTCCGACCACGACCGACTCGGTGCCGACGCGGGAGACATCCGCCTGATCGGGAGTCGGAGACACCTCGCCCGGCGGAGTTCTCCGTGTCGGGAGGAGGGTTCGGGGCGAAGCTTCCGCCCGACACGGAGTTCTCCGCCCGACAAGGTGCCCCGACAGGGTGCCCCGACAGGGAGCCCCGACACAGTGCCCCGCACGGAGCACGACCCCGACGTCAGAGGCCATGCCTAGAGTGGGCGCATGACCGCCGACGCCCGGGAACGACTGCTCGCGCTGCGCGCCCAGGCCGAGGCGCGGGTGCAGGCGACAGCGGCGACCCTCGATGAACTCACCCACGACCGTGCGGGCTCGAACGACGACGACGAGCACGACCCCGAGGGCGTCACCCTGTCGTCGGAGTGGTCTCGCCTGACCGGGCTCGCCGAGGCAGCAGCATCCGAGCTGCACCAGGTCGACGAGGCGCTGGCGCGGCTGGATGCCGGCACCTACGGCCTCTGCGCGAACTGCGGAAGACCGATCCCGGCCGGCCGCCTCGAAGCCCGCCCCTTCGCGGAGTACTGCGTCTCCTGCGCCGAAAAGCTCGGACGGTAGCCCTGACGCGAGGGTCGATCGCGAGTAGCATCCCACCCATGCCCATCACACTCGAGAACGTCGGCATCGCCGTCCGCGATCTGGAAGCCACCATCTCCTTCTTCACCGACCTGGGCCTCACGGTGCTCGGCCGCGACGAGGTCAGCGGAGAGTGGGCGGCGACCGCGGTCGGACTCGACGGCAACCACGCCAAGATCGCGGTGCTGCAGACTCCGGACGGACGCGGCCAGATCGAGCTGTTCGAGTACATCCACCCCGACGCGATCGAGACCGAGCCGACCCTGCCGAACGAGATCGGCATGCACCGGATCGCCTTCTCGGTCGACGACATCGACGAGTCGCTCGCGATCGCCGCCCGCCACGGCTACCACCCGCTCCGCGGCGTCGCGAACTACCAGGACGTGTACAAGCTCACGTATCTGCGCGGCCCGAGCGGGATCCTGGTGATGTTCGCGCAGGACCTCACGAAGAGCTGACCCGTCACCCGGGGATGACCGTCCCCTGATGAAAGCGCAGAACGGGCCCGGAATCGGACAGCTGCCAGATCGATGACCGCCGGCTCTCCCGCCCCTCGGCGATCAGGCGATAGTTCACGAGGACGATGCCGGGGGACAGCTCGTTGAAGAGCCAATCCGCGGTCTCGGGTACGGCCCTGCTGTCCTCGTTCGAAAGCTCGACGACGGTTTCCGTCCGCAGCCATCGCCGCCCCGATGCCCCGATCTCCGCGAAATCGGGGGCGAGCAGGGCCTGTACCCGGTCTGCGTCGGTCCGTACCTCCGAGGAGAGGAGCGCGATTTCGGCAGCGACCACGACGGCATACCGGTCCGCGTCGTCATCCCACATGCGTAAACGGTACCTCCGCCCTCTCGGGGAGCCCGCTGAGAAGTAGGCTGAACGCATCATGCAAGAGTTCTTCCAGTGGGCGGGCAACTTCTGGTGGCTCATCTTCCCGATCATGGGAATGGCCGGCGGGGCCGCGAAGGCGTGGGAGCGGGGCTCCAAGCGCCGTCACGAGCGACGCCTCGAGACGCTCAAGGTCAAGGCGCAGCTGAAGACCGCCGAGATCGAGGCGCGCGCGCTGACCCAGCAGGCCAAGCGCCGCGGACCCTCGGTCGTCGACACCACGGCATCCGTCGCGCCGAACGATCTGGTCGCACGCCTTTTCACCGAGCACGATGAGATCACCGCCCGCTGGCTCGACTACGAACTCGACGTCGCGAAGCTCATCGCCTTCCCCGCCATGAGCGACGGGCGCCAGCCCCTGACCGCCGCGTTCCTGCGCGCGAAGAAGACGGCGGATGCGTTGCGTCCCTCCTCTGCCGACGCCAAGGTGTCCGAGCAGCAGGTCACCGAGTACCTGCAGGCCGTCGGCGACTACGCGGTCGCGTTCGAGATCGCCGAGAAGGATGCCCGGCGTCTGCGCGACTCCACCTTCACCGAGCCGGAGCGCAAGAGACTCGAACGCGCACAGCAGCTCCTGAAGGTCGCGGTGGACGAATCGGCGACGCAGGCCGAGCGCAACGTCGCGTACAAGCGGGTGCGCGAAGAGCTCGATGGGCTCATCCTGCTCTCCGACGATGCGGTCACGGTGCTCGAGAAGCAGGTGGCCCGGGAGCTGCCGGCCCAGGCGAGCACCTCCACCGACGCATCGACCGATGCGGCCCCCGCCCCCGCGGCGGAGGCCCAGCCGTTGCCGATCACCGATCCCCTGCGCCCGGCACCACCGCGGACGCTGCCGCGCGAAGACGCATGACCCCGGAGAACATCACCGGACCCGTCGCGCACCATGCCGAAGGCCCCGTCTGGTGGCCGGGCTGGGGTGGACTGCGCTGGGTCGACGGGACCGCGGGCGACCTGCTCACGCTGCGCCCCGACGGCGTGACCCGCCAGCACATCGACGACGAGTACCTCGCCTTCGCCCGCCCCCGTTCCGGCGGAGGGCTCGTGGCCGTCGGCGCCCGCACGCTCTATCTCGCGGATGACGTCGACGGCGGGACCAGGGCCGTCGCCGGGCTGGGCGACGACCCCCGTGTGCGCATGAACGACGGGTGCTGCGACCCCCGCGGTCGCCTGCTGGCCGGATCGATGGCCTACGACGCGACAGCGGATGCCGGAACCGTCCTGCGAATCGATGCCTCCCTGTCGGTGACGACGGTGCTGCCGCAGACGACGGTGTCGAACGGCATCGGCTTCTCTCCCGACGGCAGGCGGGCCTACTACGTCGACACCCTGACCCATCGCGTCGACGTGTTCGATGTGGTCGAGGGGGAGCTGCGAGGACGCCGCGCCTTCGTGCGCTTCCCCGAGGGGCAGGGAATGCCGGACGGGCTCACCGTGGCATCCGACGGCAGCGTCTGGGTGGCCCTGTGGGACGGGAGCGCTGTGCACGGTTACGACGCGACCGGCGCCGTGATCGCGCGCATCGAGCTGCCGGTGCCGAAGGTGACCGCCTGCACGTTCGGTGACGACGACCTCGGCACGCTCTACATCACGACGTCGGCACAGGACCTCTCGCCCGACCACGGCACCGAGGCAGGTTCGCTCTTCGCCGTGCGACCGGGCGTGCGCGGCATGCCCGTCACGCCGTTCGCCGGCTGAGACCCCGCAAAACCGACGGCCTCTGCCCGAGGCACGGTGCACTCAGCGAAAGGAACCGTGCCCCGGACACAGGCCGCCGGGTGGATGACGCAGGTCAGCGCAGGTGAACCCGCTCGGTGCGCTGGTGCTGGCGTCCCAGCCCCTCGATCTCGATGGTCATCTCATCGCCGTCCTGCAGGTACGGGAACCTGCCCGACAGCGCGACGCCCTGCGGGGTGCCGGTGTTGATCACGTCGCCGGGCTCGAGCACCAGGTAGTGGCTCAGCTCGTGCACGATGTGCAGCACGGAGAAGATCATGTCGGCAGTCGAGGAGTCCTGCCGCGGCTCGCCGTTCACGAAGGACCGCAGCCGCAGCGCCTGCGGATCGAGCTCGTCGGCGGGGACGAGCGCCGGCCCGAGCGGGTTGAACGTCTCGGAGCACTTGCCCTTCGACCACTGTCCGCCCGAGACGTCGAGCTGGTACGCGCGCTCCGAGACATCGTTCGAGATCGTGTAGCCGGCGATGACATCGCGTGCGGCCTCCGGTGACGACAGGTAGCGCGCCGCCTTGCCGATCACGATCGCCAGCTCGACCTCCCAGTCGACCTTCTCGGCACCGGGTGGCAGCAGCACGACGTCATTCGGCCCGACGACCGTGTTCGGGTGCTTGAAGAAGATCACCGGATGCTCGGGCGGCTCCGATCCGGACTCGGCCGCGTGGGCTGCGTAGTTCTGGCCGACGCAGACCACCGCGGTCGGGCGGGCGACCGGGGCGCCGAAGCGCAGACCGTCGACATCGGCGGTGGGGAGCTCGCCGCGGCCGAGGGCTTCGCGCACGCGAGCGATGCCGTCAGCGGCGAGGAAGGCGCCGTCGATCTCAGTGGTGAGGGGCGCGAGGTCGTAGACGACGTCGCCCTCACGGACGTAGGGGCGTTCGTGGCCGGTGGGGCCGAGTCGCAGGAGTTCCACGTCGATCCTTCGGTCAGCGCGCGTCGGCGTAGGTCGGGTTGACGATCGGCACGGATTCCCCGGCCAGGTACCGGATGATGTTCTCGGCCGCGTGCACGGGAAGATCCGCCAGCGCCTCGGGCGAGTACCAGGCGGCGTGCGGGGTGAGCAGCACGCTGTCGAGATCGCGCAGCGGGGAGTCGGCGGCGAGCGGCTCCCCCGCGAACACGTCGAGGGCGGCGGCTCCCAGGTGTCCGGAGCGGAGTGAGGCGGCGAGCGCCCCCTCGTCGATGAGCGGACCTCGGCAGGTGTTCACCACGACCGCTCCCGGCTTCATGGTCGCGAGCGCAGCGGCATCGATCAGGTGGCGGGTGTCGTCGCTCAGCGGGACGTGGAGGGTGAGGATGTCGGCCTGCGCCACGGCATCCGGGATCTCGACGAGTTCACAGTCAGCCTCGCGCACCGCGTCGCCGGAGGCGTACGGGTCGGCGACGAGCACGCGGAACCCCAGCGCGCGGCAACCGCGGGCCACCATCGAGCCGATGCGGCCGAAGCCGAGCACCGAGACCGTGGTGGCCGAGGGGCGCACGGCGAGCGGGCGGGCGTCGACGGCCTTCCACGTGCCGGCGCGCACGGCGCGGTCGTAGGCGGGGAGGCCGCGGCCCTGGGTCATGATCATCGCGATGGTGTGCGCGGCGACCTCTTCGATGCAGTAGCTCGGGGTGTTCGCGACGGCGATGCCGCGGGCGGTGGCCGCCTCGACGTCGACCATGTCGTAGCCGATGCCGACGCGGCTGATGATGCGGAGGTTCGGCATGCGGTCCATCACCTCGCCGCTGATCTGCGCCCACTGCACGACCAGTCCTTCGGCGTCGGCGCCGTGAGCGGCGATGTCGTCGAGGCTGCCGGAAGCTGCGCGCTCGGCACGCAGCCCCGCCTGTCGGAGGGTGTCTTCGATGACGGTTCCCGGCAGGTCGCAGTCGCTGACGAGGATGAATGGCGCGGTCATGGATGCGATGCTATAGCATCTAGCAAGCGGCTGCACCCCTCCAGGCGCGGGGCGCGGGGCTCGGGGCGCGGGGCGCGGGGGCGCGTGCGAAAACCCAGACGAACTGCTCCGGCTCGGGCGCGCCTCGCTACAACACGCCGCAGGCGACGCGAGTGGTCTCCGTTTTCGCCTCGGCGCTCTGGGCACGCCTGCTCGACAGGCGCAAGATTTGCTATAGCATCGACCCCATGACTCGTCGCGCACTGATCACGGGGGCCAGTTCCGGTATCGGGACGGCCGCCGCCCTCGAACTCGCCCGCGAGGGTGCCGCCCTCTGGATCACGTATGCCGGACGCGAGGCGGAGGCCCTCCGCGTCGCCGACGAATGCCGTGCGGCTGGGGCGCCCGAGGTGCACGTGTCGCGCCTCGACCTGCGCGAGCGCGAGTCGATCGACGCGCTGGTCGGTGAGATCACGGACGCGTGGGGATCGCTCCACGTGCTCGTCAACAATGGCGGCGTCTGCCCGTACACCCCGTACGACGACATCGAGTTCGATGAGTGGGACATGGTCCTCGAGACCAACGCTCGCGGTACCTTCTTCCTGACTCGCGGCGCTCTCCCGCTGCTCCGGGCCGCCGAGGGCGACCGCTCGGTGATCAACATCGCCTCGATCGCCGGCCAGGTCGGCGCGCTGCAGACCGGCATCCACTACGCCGCGAGCAAAGGCGCGATCCTCGCGATCACCCGCAGCTTCGCGCGGCACCTCGCGTCCGAGGGCATCCGCGTCAACGCCGTCACCCCCGGACCGGTCGCGAGCGCGATCACCGACCAGCTGCAGGGCGCGGGGCGCGAGAAGCTCGAAGCCGGCATCCCGCTCGGCACGTTCGGACAGCCGGAAGACGTCGCCTGGATCATCGCATCACTCGCGTCGGAGCGCGCCCGGTTCATCACCGGCGCCACCTACGACGTCAACGGAGGAGTACGCATTGATTGACCGCACCGCACTCGACCGCTCTGCACTCGACGCCGTCCAGGCACAGCTCGACGCGTTCAACGCGCACGACCTGGACGCGTTCGTCGCGACCTATGCCGAGGATGCCGTGATCACCGGCGTCGCCACCGAGCCGGTGGTCGGATCGGCCGCGATCCGCGCGTTCTACGAGCCTCGGCTGCAGAACCCCGAGCTGTCGTGCGTCATCGAGACCAGCGTGCTGTTCGGCACCCGGTGGGTCGTCGCGCAGGAGCAGGTCATCAACGCGGGCGTCGCGACCGAGACCATCGCGACGTTCGACGTCGTCGACGGGCTGATCGCTCGGGCGTCGATGCTCAAGGCTTGAGGCGCGGCAGCCTCCCGGGAGGAGAACTCGCCGTCGGGAGGAGATTCCACGCTGAGGAGTCCTCCCGACAGGGAGTTCTCCTCCCCACGCGGTGCGGCTCACTCGTGCTCGGGCAGGATCGGGGACGACCAGCCCGGATCACGACCCAGCTGAGCCGCCCGCGACACCGAAGTCGAACCGTAGCGGTCGCGCAGCGTGTCGAGCACGGTGTCGAGGCGGGCTTCATCGCCCCAGTCGATCGGCAGTTCGGGCTGCACGCGATCGGCGCGGTCGAGCTGCGACAGCGAGATGCCGATCAAGGTGATGCCGCGGTCGGTGATCTCGCTCTGCGCCGCGGCGAGCAGCGTGCGTGCGAGGGTGAGCAGGACGGCGGTGCGGTCGGTAGGAGCGCGGAGTGAGCGGGAGCGGGTGGCCTTCGAGAAGTCGCCGAAGCGCAGGCGCAGCACGACGGTGCGGCAGACACGGTCGCCATCGCGGAGTCGGCGACCGAGCCGGTCGACGATCTGGGTGAGGATGAGGTCGAGTTCCTCGGGCGAGCGAGGGCGGTTGCCGAGAGCGCGCTGCGAGCCGATGGATCCGCGGCGCCGGGTGGTGTCGACCGGCCGCGGATCCCGCAGACGAGCGAGCGCGTGCACGTGCGCCCCCGTCGCCTTGCCCAGCATGCGCTCGGCTGTCGCGGCCTCGAGCTCGGCCAGCTCTCCGACCGTGCGGATGCCGTAGCGGTGCAGCTTCTCGGCCGTGACCGCCCCCACACCCCACAGGCGCTCCACCGGGAGGGGAAGCAGGAACTCCTCCTCGCGTTCGGGCTCGACGACCAGCAGCCCGTCGGGCTTGCTCACGGCACTGGCGACCTTGGCGAGGAACTTGGTGCGCGCGACCCCGACCGAGATCGCGAGTCCCGCCTCGGCACGCACGCGTTCGCGCAGCCGTGCCGCGATCTGCTCGGGGCTGCCGGCGATACGTCGCAGACCCCCGACTTCGAGGAACGCCTCGTCGATCGACAGCCCCTCCACGAGCGGGGTGGTGTCGCGGAAGATCGCGAACACGTTCTTGCTGGCGGCCGAGTACGCCTCCATGCGCGGCGGGACGACCACGGCATCGGGGCAGAGCTCCCGCGCCTGTCGGCCACCCATCGCGGTGCGGACGCCGCGGGCCTTCGCCTCGTAGCTCGCCGCCAGCACGACTCCGCCGCCCACGATGACGGGTCGGCCGCGCAGTTCGGGCGCATCACGCTGCTCGACAGAGGCGTAGAACGCATCGAGGTCGGCGTGCAGCACCGTCGCTTCCCCACGCATCCCGTTCTCCTGTCGACGTGCGGATCGTCGCACGGACCGGGGACACCGGGATGGGTGGCGACTTCGCCCTCTCGCCCGGGAGGTTGCGGTGTCGGTGCTCACGGATATCGTCGGCGCGTGCCGGAACCGGTGAATCAGTGGTGGGCGCGACGGCAGTTCTCCCGCGGTCGCGCTGTCCCGTATGAGGTGGGCACCTATCGCGCCGGGTGGGCGGCGTATCCCGAACTGATCCGGCAGTACCACCCGGAGCTCAACCACGGCATCGTGTTGTCGCAGATCCCCCTCGCCGCCGACGTGCTCCTGTGCTGGGAGTGCGCGGTCGGGCACCGGTTCGCGGCGACCCCGACCGAGCAGCGCGAGCGTCCTGGACAGGTGCGGCGCCGCTCCGCATGGTGCCCCGAGTGCTCTGCGCTCGCCCGCCCGCAGCCGGTCGTGCTCGGCGAGGCTCGCGCGCTTCCCCGTAGAGCCCCTCGCCCGGCGCCCGTGCTCTGCACGAAGACGCCCGACCTTCCCGCAGGCTCCGCGTTCGTCAGCGAGTGCGCCCCGAAGCCCGTATCCGCGACCGAGGGCCGCCTGCGAACGGAGCTCGGGGCGGTAATCGCCTTCGACCCGGCCGTGAACGCCGTGAAAGTGTCGCGCCCGTTCTTCCGCCACACCGAGGTCTGGCCCGACATCGTGTTTCCGGAGCTGCGGGTCGCACTCGAATACGACACCGTCGGTCGCCACGGACTCGAGCACGTCGGCAAGCGGCAAGATGCCGATCTGCGCAAAGACCGCGCCCTCCGTGCCGCGGGCTGGGAGGTCATCCGCATCCGCACCGGGAAGCTCGAATCCCTCGGTCCGCACGACCTGGCGCTGTCGTCGGTGAGCGCGAAGAGCATCGCCCGGATCATCGACGAGCTGCGGGCCATCCGCGGGGCGCTGTTCGTGGACGCGTACCTGCGGTGACGAGCGCCGCCGTCGCGTCAGTCCCCCTCGCGTCGGTGGCCCTCGCGTCAGTGGCCCTCGCGTCAGTGGCCCTCGCGTCGGTGGCGCACCCCGACGGGAGGAAGACCCGGTGTCGGGAGGAGAATCCTGCGCAGATCTTCCGCCCGGGACAGAGTTCTCCGCCCGTGCCGAGCACCGGAGATGCCTGCTCGCGTGCCCCTGCACCTATCGAGGTGCCTCAGGCGTCGAAGCGCTCCCGCAACCCCGGGTCGAGCGCGATATCCCCGAACGACGCCGTCCACGCCCCGTCGACCGCGATGGACTGACCCGACAGGTACGGAGCCTCATCCGACAGCAGGAACGCCGTGAGCGACGCCACCTCTTCGGCGCGGGCGATGCGCCCCATCGGCGGCCCCTCCGCGAGCGCACGCTCTTCGGCCTCGGGGTCGGCCGCGCGCGCGATCTGGGCTTCGAGGTGCGGGGTGCGCACGCCACCAGGAGCGACGGTGTTGGCGCGGATACCGAGGGCCCCGTACGACACGGCCACGCTGCGGGTGAGGGCGTCGATGCCGCCCTTGGTGAACTCGTAGGCCGCGTGGTCTGTGAAGGACGCGCGGCCGTGGATCGAGCCGATGTTCACGATCGCGCCCGGCACGCCCTGGTCGACGAAGGCCGAGACAGCGGTCGAGCAGCCCCAGATGTAGCCGAAGCCGTTGATGTCGAGCACCTCGCGCACCGTGGCCTCGTCGAGGTCGTGCAGCGGTGTGCGCGTGGTGATGCCGGCGTTGTTCACCCAGCCGGCGAGGGTCGCTCGGGCGCGGGCGGCAGCGGCGGCACGCTCGTGCGCCGTGCGATCGGCGGCGTCGCCGAGCACGACCTCGGCCACGATGCCGTCTTCGACCGTGCCGGATCCGGGCGAACGCTCGAGCCCGACCACGATCCACCCGTCGGCGGTGAGACGTTCGGCGATGGCGCGACCGATGCCCTTTCCGCTACCGGTCACCACGACGCTTCGAGCAACGGAGCTGCGGGGGGCGTCTGTCATCTCAGTCCCTCTCGAATCGGAAGACCGTCGGATCGAGCACGAAGCCGAGGCCCGCCGCGCCCGTCGGCCGCACCCTGCCGTCGAACGACGGACCGCCGAGGATGAACGATGGTGCGGGATCGTACGGGTTGACTCCCCGGGCGAACGTCTCCACACCGATGCCCAGGTGCGCGGTGACCTCAGGATAGACATGCCCCGACACGGGCACACCGCGCGAGGCTGCCCAATCGATCATCTCGCGGGCAGGGGTCACGCCGCCGATCGCGACGACGTCGAGTCGCAGCACGTCGACACCGCCGACATCGACCAGCGCCTTCAAAACGGCGGGGTCGGTGACCTCATCGCCCACGGACACGGGGAGTCCCGACTCCCGGCGGATGCGCGCGACCCCCTCGGCGTCTTCGGGGAGCAGGGGGTCTTCCACCCACGCGAGGCGCGGGTCACCCCACTGCGCGATCTCGGCCAGAGCGGTGTCGGCGTCCGGCCAGCCGAAGCCCACGTCCACGACCAGACCGGTCGCATCGGGAAGCTCGGCGTTCAGCAGGGCGAGCAGTTCACGCATATATGCCGGATCCGGAATGCGGGAGATCTTCACGTTCGTCCAGCCCTCCGCCTGCGCGAGAACCTCATCGGCCACCTCGCGGGGAGTCCGCTCGGCAGACGGGTACGCGGCGACGAGCATCGACTCCCGCGGGGCGTCACCCGTGCCGAGCAGCGTCCACAGCGGCACGCCCGCACGACGCGCGGCGATGTCCCACAGCGCGATGTCGACGAGCCCGATCGCGCGCCGCACCAGGCCCACCCGTCCGACGATCGCGCTGCCGCGCAGCATCCGCTCCCAGGTCGCCGCGGGGTCGTCGGCATCCGCACCCACCGCGTGCACGGCGACGAGGCGGTCGACGATCTCGGCCATCGGCGCCTCCCGCGAGAGGCAGTAGGCCACCCCGGTCGTGCCGTCGTCAGCCGTCGCCTGCACGGCGCTGTACTCGCGGCGGGTCACCGTCATCGCCCCCAGGTGCAACGGTGCCGGGAGCGGCAGCACGGCCGTGGCCGTGCCGATGCGGGTGATCACGCTCATTCGGGCTTCTTCGCCAGCGGCACGCCGTAGTCGACCATGAAGCCGCCGTCGACGTAGAGGGTCTGTCCGTTCATGTAGCGCGACTCGTCGGAGACGAGGAAGCTGACCGCGGCGGCGATCTCGCTCGCCTCGACCAGGCGCTTCGCGGGGATGCGCGACAGGATCGTGTCGAGGCTGAGGGTGCCCGCCTCGACGCCCTGACGGAAGACGCCGGTGTCGACGTAGCCGGGCGCGACCGCGTTGACCCGCACGCCGCGCGACGCCCACTCGGCACCCGCGGTCGAGGTCAGTCCGATCACCGCGGCCTTGGTCGTGGCATAGGGCGCACGACCGGCCGAGCCGCGCGACGAGATGGAGGAGATGTTGACGATGCGCCCATCGCCGCGCTCCAGCATCCGCTTCCCTGCCGCCTGCAGCGCCGAGAACACCCCGTGCAGGTTGACGTCGACCACGGCCGACCATTCGTCCCAACTGAGGTCTTCGATGCCGCGATGGCGCTGGATGCCGGCGTTGTTGACGAGCACCTCGATCGGCCCGAGCTCGGCTTCGATCTCTCCGAACACACGGTCGACGCCGGCATGATCGGTGACATCGAGCTCGCGCCACAGGATGCCGGCGGGGTTGTCGTCGGCGGTGAGGCCCGGCACCCGGTCGGCGGCGACGACGAGGTAGCCGTCTGCGGCGAGGCGCTGGCCGATCTCCCATCCGATCCCGGCGGATCCTCCGGTGACGACGGCGACGGAGCCGGCAGGGGTGGGGGCGGTCATTGCTCTCCTCAGGTTCGAGTTTTGCTATAGCAAGTGTATCGGGGGCGCCGTCAGTGGTCGAGCAGCTCCGCCACGACCGCCACCGCATGCGTCTCGAGCAGGTCGAGCGCGCCCGGCGCCAGGGGCGTCTGCCACGCCTGATACGCCCCGCGGTCGTAGGCATCGCGCGTCGGCAGGTACACGAACCCCGGGCCGTTCGTGAGGTTCATCACCACGATCGGCGTCGCGGGGAACCGCGCGCGCAGCGTGGTCTGCAGCCGCGAGTACGCCTCACCCGGATGCCCCACGATCACGGCATCGCCGAGCCTCCAGGCCCAGACAGGGTGCTGCACGGTCGGACCGTCGATGTATCCGTCACGCAGATTGCGCGCGCGACCGAGACGCTCCTCCCGCGAGCGCGGGTCGATATCCTTCCACTCCTCGGCGAGCGCGTCGAGCGTCGGCAGGTCGCGCAGCGGAAGCTCGACGCTCGTGACCGAACCCGCCGCATCCTCCCCGCCGTCCGCCGTCCGGCCCGTCCAGATCGCGAGCGGTGCACCGGACTCGACGATGCCGTCGAGCGTCAGCTCTTCTCCGGGAACGGGAAGCGCGTCCAACGCCGCGAGCACCGCGTGCCCGAGCGAGCGTCCGTGTCGATCGGCGACCGCGACGTCGCCGGTGTACTGCTCGCGCGGAGCCAACTCTCCCGATGCCCCCTGCACGAACAGGCAGGGCGCCCCCGTGGCCGACTCGATGACCTCGCGCATCGCCCCGACGTAGTCCGGCGACACCTCACGGCTCTGCCAGGCGAGCGTGGTCGGGTGGCACGCGTAGTTCACGAGCGTGCCTCGCACCGCACCGTCGACACTGAGGCGCCCGATCGTGACGGTGTCGTCGGCCGTGCCCTGCGGGTTGTACCCCACGAGAGGGCGGCCGTCGACGTCGAGCTCACGGTCGGCGGCCAGGGAGCAGGTGCCGGTCGTCCACTCGATCAGCCCGGGGACCGCACCGTCGAGCGCCTCGCGCCCGGCGGCGACCCCTGCGGCAGCGAGCGCCTCGAGATACCCCGGGATCAGCTCTCCCCCCGGCAGATGCGCATCCGCGGCACAGAGCACGGCGCCCGCGTGGGTGTGCGAGAGCGAGAGCATCAGCTGATCGGGGTCGAGCCCGAGAGCGTCGAGGATCGTTCCGCGCACACCCTGCTCATCCGCGACGCGACGCCACCAGGTACCGTCCACCGCAAGCAGCACGCGCGGGCGGTCGTCGGCGGCGATCACGGCGAGCGCGGTCAGCTCGAACGGACGATGCGCCCCCTCGGATCGCTCCCAGTCGGCGGGTCCCCAGTTCTTGGCACGGATGCCGACCGGCGGCGTGATGTCGCGTCGGGCGATACCGATGCGCGCCCGCGTGCGGGGGATGCGGATGCGGGCGCCGAGACGTGTGGCCGGTGCCGTGTCGTTCAAACCTGGTCCTCCATGTTCTCCATGATGCCGCCGCTCAGGCGATCGTCAGCACGTCGGCGATCAGCACACGTGCTCCAGCCTCGGGAAGAGTCACCTCGACGCCGCGCTCGACGCCGTCGCTGTAGAGCAGCGTGGAGGGTGCGGCGAAGCCATCGGCCAGCCGCATCCGTCCTCCCACGAACTGACTCCCGGTGATGCGAGCGTGGTTGACCCCCACGCCGATGTCGAGGTGGGCAGCACCCTTGGGCACGGTCGATGTCACGCCACCCATCCGCCAGGTCACGACGCCGGCACCGGCGGCCCTGCTCAGCAGAGCGCCGTCGGTGCGCTCGGTCGACAGCTCGACCCCCTCGACAGCGATGGCCTGGTCCCGCACCGCGGTCACGGTGAGCTGCACATCGCGCACCGTGCCGCCCCGGATGGTCACCCTCGACGCACCGAGCTCTGCCGGGGCACCTGTTGCCGGACCGCTCAGCCGGCAGTCGACGAATTCGACGGCTCCGGCGCCTCGTGCCTTCATCCCGTCGATTCCAGTGATCGTGCATCGCACGAAGCTGACGGGCACCGAGACCGGCGTCTGGATCAGCACCTGATCCTTCGGGAGGGCGAAGGTGCAGTCCTCGATCACCGTCGGCCGCGATGATCGCGCCGATCGCTGGCCGATCGCCAGCAGCCCGGCGGTGCAGCCACGCAGCTGAGCCCCGTCGGCATTGATCGTCATGGTCGCCTGCGGATCGAACGTCGATCGTCCGATCACCCGGACGTTCTCGAGCGTCAGGTCGCTGATCTTCGTGCCGGCGACGAACCACGAGCAGACGTGGTCGCGCACCGTGATGCGCTTCGCGGCGGTGCCCCATTGCGCCCCGGAGTTGGCGATGTCCATCAGCCCCGAGTTGCCGATGAAGGTGAGATCGTGCTCGTACTGCCCGTGCGTGGTGAAGGGGTTCCCGCCCTGATCGTCGCCGTCTCCGTGGCAGTTCTCGACGATGCAGTAGGCGCTGGCCGTCAGATCGTTCAGGTGCCGCGCGTTCGACGACGTGCAGTCGCTCACGCGACCGTACAGGCTGTAGATCTGCTGCGTGAGATAGCCCGCACCGCCGTAGAAGACCGTGGGCGGGTTCTCGACCGAGCAGCGTTCGGTCGTGAAGTGGGTGTTCCATCTGCGCATGATGACGGGCCACCAGGTGTGGCTGGCGTGCACGTCGGCGACATCGCAGTGGATCGCGTACTCGAAGGCGATCGGGTGCGATCCGGTGAGCTCGCGAGAGTCCGGGAAGGAGCCGTCCGTCGGTCCGTCGAAGGGCCCGGCCCCGAGGAACCGCATGTTCGAGATGCGCACCCCCGCGACCGGATCCACCTGCCGCCAGACGAGCTTTCGCCCCTTGTCGAGCGGCCAGCCGTTGAGGTAATCGATCCGGATGTGGGTGCCGTCGATCTGCTGCGTCACCTGGACGAATCGCTGAAGCTCGCGCTCATCGGCCCCACCGCCGGCGACCGGATCGCACTGCACCGCCCACCAGGTGTCGACGGCGAACTTCGACGCATCGGGCACGGCGACCGCATCCGTCAGCTCCGGCCAGGCTTCCGCCAGGGCGTGCTCGACGGTGACGTCGCGGGACACCCCGGTGAAGAACATCACCGCACCGAACGGGTTGTCGTGGGTGTTCGCCTCGATGCCCTCCGTCGTGATGACATGACCGCCGAAGTCGATCTCGAGGTGGGAACGGGTGAAGCAGTGCCGCCGCTGGAAGAGCAGATCGGTGCTCGCCTCGATCCGCCGGACGCGGAGGTCGTTCACCAGGGCGTCGAGCGCGTCATCGGCCGCCGTCTCGGGCCCGGTGATGCCGAAGACCCGGAAGTCGACCGTGCCGTCATGCTGCAGCAGCCACGTGGTGCCGCGCTTTCCGGCGATCACCGTGCCGCCGTTGGCCGCGACGTCGGCCCCACCGCAGCCTACGTAGACGAGCAGCCCGGCGTCGCCGGGGGTCCGGTAGCCGGCGACGATGGCCACCTCGCCGTCGCGTGCCCGCAACCGGGACAGGTCGGAGACCGTCTCCGCGCGGAGGATGTCCTTCGCACCGGCCGCGACGGGAGCGGCCTGAGCGGTCGTCGCACCGGCGAGAGAGCCGGCAGCGCCGAGGGCGACCGCACCGAGTCCGGTCATGACGGCGCGGCGACCCGTCGATCGCACACTCGCATCCAGTTCGGCGCGGGACATCACCGCACCCCGGACGTGGCGTCCGCTTTCAACTGCACCTCGGCCGGAACCGTGAAGTCCGCCCGTCGACTCAGCACGAACGCGATGCTCGCGCCGAGCAGGGTGAGTCCGGCGATGAGGAGCAGACCCCAGATCGCCGATCCGGTGGTCTCGCTGATCCAGCCGATCGCATACGGACCGGCGAAACCGGCCAGGTTGCCGACCGAGTTGATGAAGGCCAGCCCGGCAGCAGCCGCCGTGCCCGTGAGCACCATGGGCGGCAGGCTCCAGAACAGCGGTGTCGTCGAGAACAGGGCCGACATGCCGACGCACAGGGCGGCGAGCGCGAGGATCGGCGTGCCCTGGGCCGCGACCGCCGCGATGAGCGAGAGCGCGGTGATCGTGAGCGTGATGCCGATCTGCAGGGGGATGTTGCCCTGCTTCCTGGCTGCGCGCTCCCAGGGGAGCATCACGAGCGCGGCGCACAGGTTCGGCAGGGCGACGAGCCATCCGGTGGTCGAGTTGGAGAAGTCGCCCATGCTCTTCACGATCGTCGGCAGCCACATGCCCAGCCCGTACGCGCCGAACACGACGCCGAAGAAGAGCACGATCAGGGTCCACAGACGCCCGTTGCTGAACACCTCGCGCAGGCGCAGCCGCCCGTGCTTCTGCTCGGTGGCCGCGGTCTCGGCGGCCAGGGTGTCGTTGATCCACCGCTGTTCGGTCGGGTCGAGCCAGCGGGCGTCCTGCGGGCGGTCGGGCAGCCAGAAGAAGACGACGAAGGCGAGGATCACCGCGGGGATGCCCTGCAGCAGGAAGACCAGCTGCCAGCCGTCGAGGCCCCACATCCCGTGCAGTTCGAGCATCCAGCCCGACAGCGGCGCCGCGACCGCGTTCGCGATCGGGTTCGACAAGACGAACACCGCGAGCACCTGCGTGCGGTACTGCCGCGGGAACCAGAGCGTGAGGTACAGGAGCACTCCGGGGAAGAAGCCGGCTTCGGCGATGCCCAGCACGAAGCGTGCGATGGCGAACTGGGTCGCATCCTGCACGAAGGCCGTCAGGGCGGCGACCAGACCCCAGGAGACCATGATGCGCGCGATCCACTTGCGCGCACCGAAGCGCTCGAGCAGGAGATTGCTCGGCACTTCGAACAGCAGGTACCCGATGAAGAAGATGCCGGCGGCGAATCCGAAGGCCGCTTCGGTGATCTGCAGCGCCGCCGTCATCTCCAGCTTGGCGAAGCCCGCGTTGTTGCGGTCCATGTAGGCGACGAGATAGAGCAGCCCGAGGAACGGGCCGAGGCGCCAGATCGCCTTCTTCATGGCGGAGGCCCCGACCTCCTCTGACGTGCGCGTATCGGGGGCGATTCCGTTCCCGGACATGACAACTCCTTCGTCATCGATGGACTGGCTTGCTATAGCATCTAGCAAAACCCTCGCCGTGTCCACTCATCCGGAAAATGCCATAGCATCGAGCGAACGAATGCGCGCCCGCTCGACGAGACGGAACCGCGGATCGAGAAGGGCACCGAATGCGCAGCGTCTCGGATCAGAACATCGCCGAACAGGTCGCAGACGAGCTGCGTGCGGCCATCCATTCCGGAGAACTCGCCCCCGGTGAGCGCCTCGTCGAACGCAAGCTCGCCGACCGGCTGGGCGTCAGCCACATCCCGGTACGCGAGGCACTGACCCGTCTCGCCGAGGAGCGCCTCATCACCCGGGAGCCCCGCCGCGGCGCCCGCGTCGCCCAGCTGAGCGCACAAGACCTCCAGGAGATCTCGAGCCTGCGGATCGTGCTCGAGCAGTTCATGGCGATCCGCGTGCAGGAGCGGTGGAACGAGGAATCCGCCGCCCGACTCGGTGCCATCATCCAGGCGATGGCGGATGCGGCACCCGGCGACATCGACGAGGTGCTGCGCCAGGACCGCCTGTTCCACGAGACGCTCGCCGACCTCGCCGAGCACCGCTTCCTCGACGAGTTGAGCGGCCAGCTGCGCGGACGCATCACCGGTTTCCTGCATGCCGCCAACGCCGCTCTCGACCCTGCCGAGCAGGAAGAGCATGTGCGCAGCCACCAACAGATCGTCGATGCCATCGCGAGCGGTGACCCGGAGCAGGCGCAGGCCGTGATCGCCGCGCACGTGACCAGGGCGGTCGAGCGCATCACCCCGTCGACCGACGCGGACACCCCGTGACCGCGCGCACGATCGTCCTCACCGGAGCCTCCGACGGGATCGGCGCGGCAGCCGCCCGCCAGCTCGCGTCGTCCCCGCATCGGCTCATCCTGATGGGACGCTCGGAGGAGAAGACCCGTGCGGTCGCCGCGGAGACGGGCGCTGCGTGGTTCACCGCCGACTTCGCACGCCTCGACGACGTGCGGGCGCTCGCCACGAAGATCGCGGAGGCCGTCGGCGACGGCGGCATCCACGTGCTGGCGAACAACGCCGGTGGCATCTTCGGCGATCAGACCCCCACGGTCGACGGCTTCGAGAAGACCATGCAGGTCAACCACCTGGCGCCGTTCCTGCTCACGAACCTGCTGCGGCCTCAGCTGTTGAAGGCCGAGGGCGCGGTCATCAACACCTCCAGCATCGCGCACCGCCTGTTCGGCCACCTCGATGTGGACGACCTCGACAATCACCGCCGCTTCAGCGCGAACAAGGCCTACGGCGACGCGAAGCTCGCGAACGTGCTGTTCGCCAAGAGCCTGCACACGAAGTTCCACGCCGACGGGCTGAGTGCGGTCGCGTTCCACCCCGGCACCGTGCAGACGAACTTCGCTTCGGACTCGTCGAGCATCATGCGCCTGCTCTACCGCACACCGCTCAAGCACCTCATGCTCATCGGTGCCGACAAGGGTGGCGCGACCCTGCGCTGGTTCATCGAGGGCACCCCCGATGAGACATGGTTCTCCGGCGCCTACTACGACGAGCGTCAGCTGACCGCCAAGGTCAATCCGCAGGTGGATGACGCGGCCCTGGCCGAGGCGCTCTGGCAGCGCAGCGCCGAGCTCGTCGGCATCCCCTCCACCTAGTCCCGCCTGCTCCCGCCGCCTCGCTCCGGCACCTCTCCCGCCGCCTCCCCCGCAGGTGAGATTCGCCCTTCTCGCGCCCGGTCCACCGAATCGCCCATATACTTGCCACGGAAAGTAAGTCAGTGCTCGTGGAAAGGATGCGCCGTGGACCTGCATCGACTCTTCGATGATGTGATCCGCTTCGAGATGGAGATCTGGGAGGCGGTCGACCGACGTCTCCGCGCCGAGCATTCCCTGCCGCTGAGCTGGTTCGAGCCCATGCGGGCCATCGACCGGATCGAGAACTGCCGGGCCTCCGACATCGCGACCGAGCTCTCGATCACCGAGGGCGGCACCAGCAAGCTGGTCGCTCGCATCGAAGCAGCGGGCTATTGCGAGCGCACACCGAACCCCGACGACCGACGGGCCTCGTTCATCACGCTCACGCCGGCGGGCGAGGACATGTTGACGATCGCGACCCAGACCTTCGGCAGAGAACTGGAGCCGTGGTTCCAGAGCGTCTCCGCCGATGACCTTCAGCACTTCGCCACCACTCTCGCCACCCTCCGGGTGCGCAAGCCCATACCGACGACAGGAGTCACCCCATGACCGAGATGATGCGCGCGATCGTGCTCGACGCACCCGGCCCCGTTGAGGCCCTCACCATCCGCGAGCTGCCGATCCCGACACCGAGTGAGGGCTGGGTGCTGATCCAGGTGAAGGCGTTCGGCTTGAACCGCTCCGAACTCCACACCCGACTCGGCCTGGCGGAGGGCGTCACCTTTCCCCGCGTGCTCGGCATCGAGGCGACCGGAGTCGTCGTCGAGGCGCCCGGGGGCGAATTCACCCCCGGCCAGCAGGTCGTGGCGGTGATGGGCGGGATGGGACGCGCGTACGACGGCGGATACGCGGAGTACACCTGCGTTCCCGCGACCCAGGTGATCGCTTTCGAGAGCGACCTCGACTGGGGCACCCTCGGCGCCCTGCCCGAGATGCTGCAGACCTCGTACGGGTCGCTCACCGTGGGGCTCGACGCCCAGCCGGGCCAGTCGATCCTGATCCGCGGCGGCACCTCGTCGATCGGGATGGCGACCGCGGTGCTCGCGAAGCAGCGCGGGATGACGGTCTTCTCGACCACGCGCAACCCCCGCAAGGCCGAGGCGCTCACGCGCATCGGCGTCGACCACGTGCTCATCGACGACGGCGACGTGCAGGCGCAGGTCAGAGCGATCCTGCCCGAGGGCGTTGACACGGCTCTCGAGCTGGTCGGCACGCCGACCCTGCCGGACACCCTCCGCTCGACGCGCGTGCACGGCGTGGTCTGCTTCACCGGGATGCTCTCGAACGAGTGGACCGTGAAGGACTTCTACCCCATCGAGTACATCCCCCGCGGCGTGCGCCTCAGCGCTTATGGCGGAGGCGCGGCCGACCTGCCGCCGGCTGTGCTCCAGGGCTTCCTCGATGCGGTCGCGGCCGGCGAGGCCACCGTGCCGATCGACCGGGTCTATGCCTTCGACCAGATCGCCGAGGCGCACACCGCGATGGAACAGGGCACCGCCGTCGGCAAGCTGGTCGTCGTCACCGGCCTCTGACCCGACACCCCCACACCCCGCACCCCGCACCCCGCACCCCGCCGAGTGCACGGGTGCTCGCCGAGCGCACGGCTTCTTCACGTCGAGAAGCCGTGCACTCGGCAGCATCCCGTGCGCTCGGCGGCATCCGCTGCACTCGCGCCAGGAAGCGCGCCCGGGTCAGACGCTGAGGTTCGCCGAGTCGACGACGCGCGGGCCCTCGGCGGGGAAGGCCGTGCGCGTGACGCCCGACTCGACGTTGCCGGTGTGCACCAACGTGGACGAGGCGCCGAACGCGGCATCCGCCAGCTCCAGCGCCCCGCCCTCGAAGCGGTTGCCGACCGCGCGGTAGTGAGTCGCGCCCTTCGTGACCGCGACGTGCGTCGCCGCCCCCTCCGCGCGGAAGGTGCTGTCGGAGAGCGTCAGATGCAGCTCGCCGTCGCCGGTCCGGGAGACGCCGGTGCCGCCCTTGACCGCCACGTCCGATCCCGCGATCTCGACGGCCTGCCGCTCTCCTCTGGCCGCGGCGACACGGGCGTTGCGGAGTGTCGATCCCTCGAACCGCAGACGCTCCGACGACGAGGCGATCGGCGCGGCATCGTCAGCCGCCGTGAGCGTCGATCCCCGGAACGTGACCGCTCCGGCTCCCGCGATCTTCATGCCGCCGACCCGGTCGAGCACCGTGTCGACGAACGTGACGGGTGTCTTCACCGTGGCGTTGGTGAGTTCTCCCGGCGCGACGAACGTGAAGTGCGAGTCGGCGATCACCGTCGGCCGTGCGGAATTGTCGGACGCCTGCGTGATCACGAGGGTGTCGGATGCCGTGCACCCGCGCAGCTGCGCGCCGTCGGCGTTGATCCACAGCATGCCGGAGCCGGCGAGCGAGGGCTTGCCGATCACCTGCACGTCTTCGAGCGTGAGGTCGGTGATGCGCACACGGGCGACGAACCACGAGCACACGTGCTTGCGCACCGTGATGCGCTTGGCCGCCGAGCCCCAGGCTGCACCGGAGTTCGCGAACGTCATGAGACCGGAATTGCCGGTGTACGTGAGGTCGTGCTCGTACTGCCCGTGGGTGACGAACGGACCCTGGTCGTCACCGTCGCCGTGGCAGTTCTCGACCAGGCAGTAGGCGCTCGCGGTGAAGTCGTTCAGGTGCCGGGCGTTCGCGGTGTGGCAGTTGGCGACGTATCCGTAGAGGCAGTAGATCTGCTGCGTCAGGTAGCCGGCCCCTCCCCAGGTGACCGAGGTCGGGTTCTTGAGCGTGCAGCTCACGGTCGAGTAGTAGGTGTTCCACCGGCGCTGGATGAGCGGCCAGAAGGTCCCCGTGCCGTCGACGTGGTCGACGTCGCAGCGCACCGCGTACTCGAACGCCAGCGGGTGCGATCCCGTGTACTCGTCGGTACCGGTGCCGAGGAACTTCAGGTTCGACACCGTCACGTCCTGCACCGGCACGACCCGGCGCCAGGTCATCGTGCGGTCCTTGCCCAGCGGCCAGCCGTTCTTGTAGTTGATGCGGATGTGCGTGCCGTCCACGATCTGCGTGACCTGCACCATGCGCTGCAGCTCGCGCTCCCAACGACCCGACAGCGCGTTCACCTCTGCCGCGTACCACTCGCCGACAGCGAAGAACGACGAATCGGCGACCGGGAAGATGTCGCCGAGATCCGGCACCACCTCGCCGAGCTTCGCCTCCTGCACCGCATCGGTCACCTCGCCGCGGAAGAACATGACCGCCGCGAACGGATCGTCTTTGCCGGCGTTCTCGATGCCGACCGTGGTCATGAGGTGTCCCCCGAAGTCGAAGGCGATGTTCGACCGTGAGAACGTGTGGCGGCGCACGAAGTTGAGGGGGCTGTGCCCCTCGATGCGGTGGATGCTCGCGTCGTTCACCATGGCGTCGAGGGCGTCGTCGGCGTTCACGCTCGCATCCATGATCCCGAACATCCGGAAGTCCACGATCCCGCCGTGCACGAGCAGCCACGCTCCGCCCTTCGGGGCCGCCAGCACGGTGCCGCCGTTGGCCGCCGGAGCGTCCTTCTTCACGAAGCGGTACAGCCCGGCACCCCCGTCGCCGGCTGCGGCGTAACCGGTCGTGCGGACCAGATCACCGTCCTTGCCCTTGCGCTTCACGAGCGTGGTCGCCGTGCCGCCGTTCGCCACCGACGACGATCCCGAATCGCCCTGCGTCACGATGGGGCCGGCAGCCTGCGCCGGAGTCTGCGCGCTGACGGCCGCCACGCCTCCGATCGCCGCCGCGCCGAAGCCGGCGAGCAGCATGCGCCTGCTGCGCAGGGTCGCGGTCGGGCTCTCGAGAGCGGCCGTCTCCTTCTGGGTCGTGCTCATCTTCTGGGTCATGCTCATCCTCCTTGCGGCGTCATCGCCGCGGTCAGGCGTCCGGTCCTTCGGCCGGGCCGCATCATCCGATCGATCCCCCGTCCCCAGCGCTTTTCCGAGCGAGGCGCTCAGAAGTAGTCGCCCGCCGTGAAATGGCGGATGCCGTCGAGCCGCGGCGCACGCCGCAGCGCACGGATCATCCCGGTGCGGTCGTCCTGCCGCACGGCCTCGGGGGCAAAGGCGCGGAGCGCGCGATCCTCCTCCGGCAGGGCGGGAACGGCGAGCTCGCACGATGTCACCCCGGCGGAGTGCCAGTCGACGGCGATGGCGGAGAGCAGCTCATCGCGCACCTCGTCGCCGTCCATTCCCGGGAGCACAGCGCTCTCCAGGAGCGTGCCGATCCCGCCGCGACGCTCGGCGACCGCGTAGCCGAGCACCGTCGACCCCTCGGTCCGGCAGTACAGCGTCGCACCCCGCATCCGCACCTCCGCCATCGCCCTGTCGCGGTCACCACGCACCGGGGCGAGCACGACCCTGCCCGCACGTGAGCACTCGTAGACCTCGCACAGCGGGCGGAAGCTCCCGAGTCCGACGGTCGCGCGCTCGACTCGCGCATCGGTCCCGGCCGACACGGGTGCCGTCCAGGAGCCGGCCAGAGTGCGCGCCATGGAGAAGGTGTCGAAGCCGCTGGACCGATACACCTCCGGGGTGCCGGTGAACAGCAATGCCCAGTCGGCGTCGCCGCCCGTCTGCAGGGTCGCCGCCACGAGTCGACGGGCGAGGCCCTGTCCTCGCGCCCGCTCGGCCACCGCGACGCTGCCGATCGCGTGCACCTCGGCGACGCCATCGGACTCGCGCAGCTGCTTGGGCAGACCGTATATCGAACCGCACAGGCCGTCATCGTCCTCGGCGACGAGTGTGTGCGCGAGCCGCTCCTGATCGATGAGCCACTGGTCGGGGGCGAGCGGCGGCGTGAACGCCTGCGCCCACAGCGCGGTGAGCGCGGTCTGATCCTCGGCCCGAGCCGCACGGATGATCGGTGCACTCATGCGTCGCTCCGGGCGATCTCGGCCGCGCGGATCGTGTTCGCCACGACCACCCGCGACTCGCCCCAGGGAGCCACGGTCGCCCCGCGCTGTGCCGCATCGAGCAACGCGTGGATCAGGTCACGGAACCCCAGCGTCTCGTTCGGCCCCTCACCCTGATCGCCCACCGCGTCCTGATCGCCGTCCACGTCGAGCGAGACCGAACGGATACCGGCGGCCGTCACCACCTCCGCTCCGTACGCATCCGCGCCCGGCGTCCCCGTGACGAGCACCTGCACCGGCACTTCGCGCTCCGCGCCGGGAACCCGCAACAGACCCTCGATGCCCGCAGCATCCTCCGACGCGCTCGTCGATCCGGGGCGCGTGCGCGTCCAGCCGGACCCCGAGACGAGAGCCGCCCCGGGCAGCAGCACATCGACCATCTCCCAGGCGTGCACCCCGACCGTCACGGCCGTACCGCCACCGCGCCGCGGGTCGTCCTGCCACGCCCGGTCCGGCAGTTGGAAGGCGGCATTGTCGTGCTGTGCGTGCACGCGGAGCGCGAGCACATCCTCGCCCCCGATCTGCCCGGCCAGCGCGACGAGCGCCGGAGCGAAGCGCAGGACGGAGCTCGTGCCGACGGGGGCCGACGATGCCGTCAGCACGCGGTCGATCTCGGCGAATCGAGCCCCGGTGGGGGCGATCACCTTGTTCACGAACACCGGAGCGTCTCGGCTGCCGAGCAGGTGCAGAAAGCCCCGGGCATCGTGCGGGCGCGGTGTCGCGATGACCAGGTCGGGACGCAGCGCCGTCAGCAGATCGAGCGAGGCCACCGCCGCGCCACCGAAGCGCAGGGCGAACTCCTCGGCCGCCCCCGCATCCGCATCGTGCACCCCGACGACTTCGGCACCGAGCGCGCGAACGTTCGCGGCGTCGCTGTAGGGGTGCGAGTGCGCGAGTCCGGCGAAGGCCACACGCAGCGGGGTGCCGGTCATGCCATCGACGACAGCTGGCCGCGGGAGACGGCGTGCGCGAGGGGACGCCCCGCGGCGAAGGCCTCGACCTCGTCGGCGACGATCCGCCCCTGACGCCGTCGTCCCTGGGTCGTCCCGGCGGCTCGGTGCGGGGTGACCAGCACTCCGGGAAGCGCGCGGAACGGGCTGTCCGCGGCGAGCGGCTCCTCGTCGAACACGTCGATCGCGGCGCTCAGCCGTCCCCGCTGCAGCTCGTCGATCAGCGCCGCCTCATCGACGATCCAGGAGCGCGCGGTGTTCACGAGCCCCGCGCCGTGGGGCATCAGCGCGAGTTCCCGCCGACCGATCAGGTGGTGGGTCTCGGGCAGGGTGGGGGCGTGCACCGCGACGATCTGGGCACGCTGGAGTGCCTCGTCGAGCGGGACGAGTGCGGCTCCGAGAGCGGTGGCCGCCTCCGCATCGATGGTCGGGTCGACCAGCAGCGGCTCGGCGCCGAGCACCCGGATCAGTTCGAGGTAGGCCCGCCCGGTGCGGGACGCCCCGATCACCGCGATGGGGGTGCCGAGGATCTCGCGCTGCACGCCCACGGCATCCGCGTCGTACCAGCCGTCGCCGGCGCGCAGGGCGTTGTGCATCTCGGGCACCCGGTGCAGCAGGGCGAGCGTGAACGTGAGCGACACCTCGGCGACCGGCCGCGCCATGCCCGCACCCGCCTGGGTCACGACGACACCGCGGTCGAACAGCTCATCGGTCGCGAAGGGCTTGATCGTCGCACCGGTGTGCGCGATCAGTTCGAGCTTCGGCAGCGCCGCGAGCACGGCCGCGTCGAAGGGGCCGACGCCCCAGCTCGTGATGACGATGCGTGCGGCGCCGAGCTCTGCCTCTGCGAGTCGATCGACCCGTGCGAACCCGCCGCCCAGACCCGCGGCGACCGCACGCAGGCGTTCGGCATCCGCGTCGGAGAAGAACTCCGTGAAGAGCGCCTCCGAGACGACCGCGACCACGGTCGGCGCACTCATGCCCACGCTCATCTCGACACTCACCTCAACACTCACCTCAACCAGGTCTCGAGGTTCTCGGCGATGAAGGCGTCGTCGTTCAGATCGGGATACGCGAGACGCACCCGCGCGATCTCCTCCGCCTGCCCCGGCGAGAGACCCTCGGCGGGGTCGAGGCACCAGGTGCCATCGAGCAGCCCCTGCTGGCGGAGCATCTCGTGCACGCCGGCGATGACGCCGTGGAAGTCGTTGCCCGGATCGAACACCGCCTGGTTCACGTCGACCATGTCGGAGGCGATGAGGCCCAGCTCGCGGTAGGCGTCCTCGTCTCCCCCCATCGCCCGCTGCGCGCGTTCGAGCAGCGAGACGGCGGCACGTGTGCCCACGGCCCACTGGCCGAGCAGCCCACCGACGAACCGCAGGGTGCGCGGACCGGTCGGCGAATCCACGTGGAACTCGGAGAGCAGGTCGGCCACGATCGCGTCGTCGTTGCCGGTGTAGAGAGCGATCTCGTCGGCACGGCCGGAGGCGGCGACCCCGCGCACCAGCTCCAGCGTGCGGTAGCGGTCGAAGGGAGCGGCCTTGACGGCGACGACGGCCGGGATCGAGGCGAACTCGCGCCAGAAGTCGCGATCGAGCACAGGTCCACCGATCGCCGTCTGCAGGTAGAAGCCGACCACCGGCAGCACCTCGCCCACCGCGCGGGCGCGTTCGAGCAGAGCCCGCTCGTCGGCACCGGCGACGCGAGGGCTCACGAGCACGGCGTCGTAGCCCAGGTCGCGGGCGAGCTCGGCTTCGGCGACCGCCTGGGTCGTGCCACCGGCGACACCGGCGATGCGCACCACGTCGGCATCCGCGCGGGCATCCAGCTCCTCCGCGGCGAGCGCGAGGACCGGTTCGAACAGGGCGTGCTCCGGATCGCGGATCTCGAACTGGGTCGTGTGCACCCCGACCGCGATGCCTCCGGCCCCGGCGTCGAGGTAGTAGCGGGTGAGCGCGCGCTGACGGCGTTCGTCGATGCGTCGCTCGGCGGTGAGGGCGAGCGGATGCGCCGGGATCACGGCGCCACGGGCGAGGGTCGCCGCGGCCTCCGGGCGCAGAGGGGGAACGGTCATCAGAACTTCCCGTCCCGCACGGCCCACTTGGTCGGCTTGGCGATCATCGGCAGCTCCTTCTCGATCCAGTCGGCCTGGAGGCCGATCAGGGTCTCGGCGGAGACCGCCGGGTATCCGAACAGCGCCATGCACCGGCGGGCGTCGCTGAGCAGCGCGGTGGGCTGCGGCTCGTCGACGATCTCGACCTCGCGGTCGAACAGGGTGCCGAAGCGACGGGCGATCGATTCCACGCTCAGCAGCTCCGGGCCGGTGAGGTTGATCGTGAAGGGGTCGGTCGAGGCGTGCACGAGGCTGCGCAGCACGACCTCGTTCGCGTAACCCTGCCAGATCACGTTGACGTTGGCGGTGGCGACCGACACGGGCTGTCCCGCATGCACGGCGCTGCCGATGTCGGCGAGCACGCCGTAGCGCAGGTCGACGGCGTAGTTCAGGCGGATGATCGCGACCCTGGTGCCGCGCTCCTGCGCCCCGAACTCGAAGACGCGCTCACGTCCCAGGCACGACTGCGCATACTCGCCGATGGGTGCGGGCTGCACCTCTTCAGACGCTCCACCCGAAGCCGCAGGAAGGAACGGGTAGACGTTGCCGGTCGAGAGCACCGAGATCGCGCTGTCGCGGTAGCGGCGGGCGACGCGGTCGGGCAGCGCGGCGTTGACTTCCCACGCCCACGACGCGTTGGTCGCGGCGCCGAACTTCGCACCGACCATGAACACCACGTTCGGGGCATCCGGGAGGGATGCGAAGTCGTCGTTCTCGATCAGGTCGAACGGGACGACCTTCACCCCGGCGCTCTCCAGGCGCTCGCGGATCGCGGCGTCTCCGAAGCGGGAGACGGCGTAGACCGTGTCGCCCTGGCGTCCGGCGGCATCCATCCCGCGGCGCGCGAGCATCGCCAGGGTCGGACCCATCTTGCCGCCGGCGCCGAGGATCACGAGGTCGCCCGCACCGCGTGCGAGATCGGCGATCAGCGCGGCGCTCGGTGTCGCGAGCGCCTCCTCGAGTTCCGCCTCGGAAGTGAACTGGTGCTGAGTCATGTGGTGCTTTCCCTTCTTCTCAGCCCTTGATGCCCGTACCGGCCACGCCCTCCTGCACGTACCGCTGAGCGATGAGGTACGCGAGGAAGATGGGCACCAGTGCCACGACGGATCCGGCGAGCATGGTGCTCAGCGGCACGTTCTGCTGCTGCAGCGACGAGATGCCGACGGTGAGTGTGAACATCGCGTTGGACTTCGCGATGATGAGCGGCCACAGGAAGTCGTTCCAGTGCCACAGGAAGACGAAGATGCCGAGCGTCGCCAGGATCGGCTTGCACAGCGGCAGCACGATCCGCAGGAAGATGCGGAACTCCCCTGCGCCGTCGATGCGTGCGGCCTCGAACAGCTCGTCCGGCAGCCCCTGGATGAACTGCCGCATCAGGAACACGGCCTGTGCGTTCGCGAGCGACGGCAGGATCAGGCCCCAGTACGTGTCGACGCCACCGAGGTTCGCCATCAGGATGAACGTCGGGATGAGGGTGACATGGAACGGCACCATCACCATCGCGAGGAACGACCAGAACATCACCTCCTTGCCGCGGAAGCGCTTCTTGGCGAACGCGTAGCCGGCGAGCGCCGAGAGGAACAGCACCGCGACGACCGAGACGAGCGAGTAGATGAGGGTGTTGCCGAGCCAGCCGAGGATGTTCTGCCCGGCGAGCACCTGCTCGTAGGCGTCGAACGAGATGTCCTGGAAAGGCAGCAGGGAACCCGGGAGCTCGACGACCATGCCGGGCTTCAGGCTCAGCACGACCATCGCGTAGAAGGGGAAGAAGCTGAGGATGCCGGCCAGGCTCAGCCAGATCCATCGCCCCACGATCCCCCAGCCGGTGGGCTGCAGCGCGCGGTAGGCGCGGCGCTGCTTCGTCGACGTCTTCGGCGGCGTCGCCGGGGTCTGGGTCGGCGGCTGCAACAGAGCGGTCATTTCTGCTTTCCGATCACCAGGCGCTGGATGAGCGCGACGACGAGGGTCATGACGAACAGGGCCACACCGATCGCGGCCGCGTAGCCGTAGTCGAAGTAGCGGAAGCCCTGGTCGTAGAGCATGTAGACGAGCGAGTAGCTGGCGTTCGCCGGCCCGCCCTGGGTCATCACGTAGATGACGTCGAACACCTGGAACGCGGCGGTCGTCTCGATCACCGCCAGGAAGAAGAACGTCGGCCGCAGCACCGGGAGGATCACGTAGCGGAAGCGCTGCCAGGCGTTGGCGCCGTCCATCAGCGCCGCCTCTTCGAGCTCGCGCGGCACGTCCTGCAGCGCGGCGATGAGGATCATCATCCCGTAGCCGAATCGCGACCAGACGCCGACGACGACGATCGCGGGGATCACCAGGACGGTGCTGCCGAGCCAGGATCCGCCGAGACCGAGGGGCGCCATCAGCGCCGACCAGGGTCCGTTCGCGGAGAAGATCCAGACGAAGATCGACCCGGCCAGCACGAGCGAGGTGATGACGGGGAGGAAGAAGATCGAGCGGAAGAAGCGTGCGCCGCGGAAGGCCCGACGCACGCCGAGGGCCATCACGGTCGAGAGCACCAGCGCGATCGGCACGGCGCACACCGTGTAGATGAGCGTGGTGCCCATCGCCCGCCAGAACAGCGGGTCGGCGATCATGCGCTGGAAGTGGTCGAGACCCCGCCACGAGATCTCACCGGTGATGTCGTAGTCGAAGAAGCTCAGCGCGACTCCGGCGATGCTCGGGCCGAAGCGGAAGGCGATGAACAGGAGGAAGGCGGGGAGCACGAACAGGAACGCGATCCGCGCCTCTCGTCGTGCGAGCACCCGCGTGACTCGCCCTGCGGGCTTCTTCGCCGTGGTTGCCGTCGTCATCAGTGGTACCTCACGTGGGGGGAGTGAAGGGGTGCGGGGGCGTGCGGAGTTCGGGCTCCGCACGCCCCCGAGGTGTTACTTCTTGACCAGCGGCGCCGCGGCGGTCGCGGCATCCTTCAACGCGTCCTCCGGCGACTTGTCGCCGAGGAGCGCTGCCTGGATCTCCGGGGCGAGCACGCCCATCAGCGCACGGGACGAGGCGTTGAGCTCGCCGACCGTGGTGTCGGGAACATACTTCTCGACCTCGCCGAGCAGCGGGTCGTCCGCGTACAGCGGCTCGGTGGTGCTGAGTGCGGAGAAGTAGCCGGCGGCCTTGAGGTACGGCTCGACGACGTCGGCGCCGGTGGCGTACTCGACGAACTTCGCCGCCGCGTCCTGCGCCTTGGAGCCCTTGAGCACCGAGAGCGATCCGACCGTGCCGTAGGCCACGGACTCCTTCTCGGTCAGCGGCGCCATGACCTTGACGTTCTCCTCGCCCCAGAAGGGCACGACCTCGTTGACCGCGTTGTTCCACGTGCACGCGACCTTGCCCTGGGCGACGGCGGTCTGCTCGAGCGGGACGTTGGTGGTGAGCGCCTCGGGGTCGAGAGCACCCGCCTCGGCCAGGTCGGTGAGGAAGGTGAGCGCCTGCACGCCTTCCTTGCTGTCGAAGCCGACGTCGCCGTCCTTCGTGTAGACCTCGCCACCGGCCTGCCACAGCAGCGGGTAGTAGGTGAGGTTGAGGGTGTTCTCCGCGGATGCCGGGTAGTTCAGGGCGTACATGCCCTTCTCGGTGAACCGGGGGGCCATCGCGGTGACGTCGTCCCAGGTCTCGGGGTACTCGGTGACGCCCGCGGCCTCGAACGCGGCGGCGTTGCAGATGAGCGGCTGCGCGCTGGTGAGGATCGGGGCTCCGAGGATGTCGCCGTCGAGCGTGACCGACTTCTTCACGTTGGGCAGCAGGTCGTCCTGACGCTCCGTGCTCAGCAGGTCGTTGAGCGGGGCGATCGACTTCTGGTACGCCGCGAGCTGGTCGGGGATCAGGTAGACCACGTCGGGCCCCTTGCCGGCCGCGATCGCGGTCTGGAGAGCCTCGTCGCGGTTCGCCCACGGGAAGATCTCGTACTTCACGTTGATGTTCTCGTTCTGCTTCTCGAAGTCGGCGATCGTCGAGTCCCAGAAGTCCTTGTGCACCGCCTCGTCGGCGATGACCGGGTAGAGCCAGACGGTGATGTCCTGCTCTCCCTCTGCGGTGTTGCCTCCGCCGGCCGAACATCCGGCCAACAGGGTGGCGGCCGCGATTCCCGCGACGACGCCGGTGATCTTGCTGACGCGCATGGTGCTCCTTTGCTTATACCGTGCTGAGTACGGTTCATTATGACACTGCAATGGGATAATTCGTCAAGTACAAGTTCTCAGAGCCATGTTTCCGCCGTGTTTCCCGTTCGAGAACATCAAAGCTTGATCTGAGAATTGGGTGTGCTAATTTGATCGCACCCGACGACGGAGATGAGGAAGGGACCGCACATGGCCGTGAACAGCCCGCTCTCGATCGTCGCGCGATCCGCTCTGCAGCTGCGCGACTCGGGCCCCGCGACCGTGAACGATCTGTCCCGCTCGCTCGAGATCTCGCGCACGTCGGTCGAGAACGCGGTGACCGTGCTGGCCGACTCGGGCCTGATCGTCGACGCCCCCGCCCAGAACGGCGGCGGTGCCGGTCGCCCCGCCCGTCGCTATTCGTTTCACGGTGCCGCCGGGACCGTCGTGGGCGTCGACATCGGTGTCGCGAGCGTTCGCGTCGTGCTCGCCGATCTGTCAGGGGTCGTGATCGCGCAGCGCAGCTACTCCGGTGTGGCCGAGCAGCTCGACGGCGCAGCCAAGCTCGCGGCCGTGATCGACGACGTGCGCCGCACCCTCTCGGTCGTGTCGATCCCCACATCGAAGGTACGAGCGGTCGGGGTCTCGCTCCCCGGCATCGTCGACGATGCGGGACGCGTGACCACCTCGGTCGTGATCCCGGAATGGTCGGGCATCGACATCGGCTCGCAGCTGCGGCACGCGTTCGGCTGCCCCGTCGCGGTCGACAACGGGGTGCGGCTCGCGGCCGTCGCCGAGCACCATCTCGGGGTCGCGCAACTCGTCGACGACGTGATCTACCTGTCCGTCGGCAACCGGATCGCGATGGGACTGATCCTCGGCGGACGACCGCGCCGCGGCATCCACAACGCCGCGGGCGACATCGGCCGCCTCGCCTTCCGCGGGCTGAACACCGAGACGGGCCAGATCACGTGGCGCACCGCCCCGACCGCCGCCGAGGTGTTCGCTCTGGTCCGCGGGGGTGATCACGCCGCACAGCAGGAGCTCGACGCCTTCATCGACGAGCTCGCGCACGGCATCGCCACCCTGACCATGACGGTCGACCCCGCCATGATCGTGATCGGCGGCGGGCTCTCCGCCGCGCACGAGCAGCTGCTCGATCCGCTCCGGGCGGCCCTGCCCGGCCACCTGGGCCTGCCCTTCCAGGTGCCGATCGCCGAAGCACGGCTGGGCGCCGAAGCCGCCGCGCACGGAGCCGTCGTGCATGCGTTCCAACGGCACGCCGCCGAGATCTACGGCATCGAGGACATGCCGGCGCCGCCCATCACCCCACTGCCGCTCGAACCGGCGGGGGCGGAAGACACCGTCATCGACACAACCGAGGAGAAGCAGTGAGCACGTTGAAGGTCGGACTCATCGGCGCGGGCGGCATCTCCCGCGTGCATGCCGACGCCTGGCGGGCACTCGGGGCGGAGGGGTACGTCACCTCTCTCGTCGGAGCGGAGGAGATCGCCGAGGAGTACGGATTCGAGCTCGTGCCCGACGTCGACACCCTCATCGGGCTGGTCGACATCGTCGACATCGTGACCCCCAGCAGCACCCACGCCGACTTCGCGCAGCGCGCCATCGCCCGGGGACTCGACGTGATCTGCGAGAAGCCGCTCGCAGCGACGGCCGAAGCCGCGGCGACCGTGGCCCGATCCGCCGAAGAGGCCGGGGTACGACTCTTCCCGGCCCACGTCGTGCGGTACATGGGCGAATACGCCCAGATCAAGGCCGGCATCGACGCCGGGCGGATCGGCACGCTCGCCGTGCAGCGGTTCAGCCGTGCCGGCTCCGCCCCGCAGACGCCGTGGTTCTTCTCCGAACGCGCGGGCGGGGGCGTCATCCGCGACCTGATGATCCACGACATCGACCAGGCCGTCTGGTTCGCCGGTCCCGTCGCGAGCGTCTACGCAGTGCAGAACCCGCCGACGATCGACGACGGCGTTCCCGCCCCCGTCACGTCGCACGTGGTGCTCACGCACCGCAGCGGCGTCATCAGTCACATCCACGGCAGCTGGGTCGCTCCGGGCATGCCGTTCCGCACGAGCGTCGAGGTGTCGGGTTCCGAGGGGCGCCTCCGCTACGACAGCGCCGAGGACCACGCGCTGCGCACCGACGCCGTGCTCCCCGCGGGCGACGCCGACTACCTGCCGCCGATGTCTCCGCAGGAGAGTCCGTACTACGCCGAGATCGCCGACTTCGTCGCCGCGCTGCGCGAGGGGCGCGAGGCGAGGGTCAGCCCTGCAGACGGCATCGAGGCGGTCGCCGTCGCCGAGGCCGCATACGCGTCGATCGCTTCCGGCGCCCCCGTGGCGCTGTCCGAACACCGTGCTCCTGAACTTTTCGCGCCCGATGCCGAGGAGGCCCCCCGATGACCGCTTCCGCCCCGCTGCGCATCGCCGTGCTCTCGTTCGCGCACACGCATGCCCTGAGCTACGTGCACGCGCTGAAGGCGATGCCGGGAATCGAGCTGATCGCGGCCGACCCCGACGGCGCTTCGGCCCCCGACGACGCCCCTCGCGGCGCAGACCTCGCGGCCGAGCTGGGCGTCGCCTGCGTCGAGACCTACGACGAGGCCTTCGCCTGGAAGCCGGATGCGGTCGTGATCGCCGCCGAGAACTCCCGGCATCGTGCCCTCGTCGAGCGCGCGGCCGCGGCCGGGGTGCACGTGCTCTGTGAGAAGCCTCTGGCCACGACGGTCGCCGACGCGATCGCGATGCGCGAGGCGTGCGACCGCGCCGGCGTGATCCTGATGGTCGCCTACCCGGTGCGGTTCGCGCCGAGCGTGCGCGAGGCGATCGCCGAACTGCGCAGCGGCCGTCTCGGCACGGTCCTCGGCGTCACCGGCATCAACAACGGCAAGCTGCCGCAGGATCGTGCCTGGTTCACCGATCCGGAGCTGGCCGGAGGCGGCGCACTGGTCGACCACGTCGTGCACTGCGCCGACCTGCTCGACGAACTGCTGGGTGAGCGCGCCCAGTCGGTCCGCGCCGTGTCCAACAGCATCCTGCACGCGCAGAGCGAACTCGACGTCGAGACCGGCGGACTCGTGACCATCCGGTACCCGAGCGGGGTCATCGCCACGATCGACTGCTCCTGGAGCTGGCCGATGAGCTCGGCCACCTGGGGTGGACTCACCCTGCAGGTCGTCGCCGAGCGCGGCACGGTCACGGTCAGTCCCTTCGCCAAGGGGGTCGCCGGGCACGATGCGCACGGCGAGACCTGGAGCCCGGTCGGCGCCGACCTCGACGCGCTGCTGCTCGACGAGTTCGTGCGCGCCGTGCGCGAGGGGCGCCAACCGCAGCCCGACGCCGGCGTGGGCATCCGCACGGTCGAGATCGCCACGGCCGCGCAAGCCTCCGCCGCCCGCGGCGGCGCGGTCATCGCCCTCTGACGCGCCTCGCGACGGACGATAACCAGAGCCGCGGACACAGCCGTCACGAGCTCACCCGAACCGAGCGGTGAGCTCGTGAACCTGGTCACGGTTGATCGTGCAGGTCCCGGCGTGCGACAGCACTCCGTCTGGCGTCGTCTACTCCTTGCAGAAGTAGGCGACGTCGGAGGCGAACGCGGTCCCGCGCTCCGCAAGCTCCTGGGATATCTTCGTCGCATCCGTCCCGGCCGGCAGCGCCCTGATATCCACCGCGTACCCGTCCATGGCTGTCGCGTAGTCGGGAGTCAGACCGGAGTCCGCATCCTCTTGTCCGCTGATGAACGCCTCACGGATCTTGTCGACCAGCGAAGCCGCAGCTGCGGGGTCGGACTTGACGAGTTCGGAAGCCCTCTCGAGATCAGGCACCACGTCGGCGGCGACCTTCTTGAGAGCCGTGCACATGGCGAGCTCCGCAGTGCTGAGGGTGCTCGCCGACGTGCTCGTCGGTGCCCCCGTGGGCGACCCTGCGGGTGCACCCGAGGAACTGCTGCACGCGGCAAGCAGACCCGCAGCCAGAACCAGTCCACCGAGAGCTGCTGCTGTCTTCGTCTTCATGAGATGACCTCCGGTCCTCGACGTTCGCATCATCCGGATGGACACTCACTGAGCGTGATGCGTAACGTGTTACGCGATCATCCCTGAACCGGACTATGCATCTGCCGAGGCCGCGAGCGAACGGCCGGTCGGAGCGCTCCCGACCGGCCTTCCTCGACGCTCCCGCCTCGGTCCGCGTCAGCTCACGTGGCCGTTCAGATCAGCTCACGTCGTGGCGAGCCCCGCGGCGCCCGCGGAGGACGAGCCCTGCACCGACGGCGATGACCAGCACGGCGCCCACGATGCCGCCGATCGCGACTCCGCCTCCCGTGGTCGCAAGGCCGGCAGCGGGGGGCGGGACCCGGTCGTGCGTGGTCGTGCAGGCGATGCTGCACCCCGGGCTGGTGACCGTGTTGACGAGGTCACCGTCACCGCGCGTTCCCACGGTCACCGAATACGTGATCGTGACCACGTCGCCCGCTGCCAGGTCGCCTCTCCACGAGAGCGTCCTCGCGGCCACGTCGAAAGATGCGGCACCGGCAGAAGCGGAGGCATCACCGTTGTAGGCGGCGTCGTCCAGCACCTCGGCGAGATCATCCTCGAGCACCGCTCCGGGAACGGACGCCAGACCGCGTTGGGTCACCGTGAGCGTGTAGGCGATGACGGAACCCGCCGCCACCGAGCTGCCAGACCTGGGGTCCGACTCCTTGGTCACGATGTAGCCGCCGACCGGTGTCTCCGTGGTGTCCGGAGGGGTGATGACAGGGGGCTTACCCGGGGGCGTGCCTGTCCCCGTCGCCGTGTTGACCACCGCGCCCGCGGCGAGATCGGCCGGCGTGATCGTATAGGGCCGGTCCGCCGTGCACACCACCGACTCCGCCGGGGCGAGCGCGTCCGGATCGCAGGTGATGCCGATACCTGCAGCAGCGAGCCTGTCGTCGTCGATCGTGAGTCCCGTGAGCGGAGTCTCGCCGGTGTTGGTGAGTTCGAACTCCCACGTGATCCGGTCGCCCACATCGTCGTAGCCGTTTCCATTGGCGTCGACGACTCCGGTGACCCTCTTGTCGAGGCTCATCCCGGGCACGAGCGGGTCGTTGAACACGGTGCAGACCACGGCGACGCCGGCGATCTGCGGAATCGTGACGCTCCCCGACGGACCGGTGCCGGAGCCGATCGTGGCCCCCGCGGGTCCCTGCGCATCGACGCACTCCCAGCGGGATCCGTAGTCCGCGAGATTCGTCGTTCCCGCGGCGGTCTCGCCGAAGTCGTAGGTGGCGTTCGGCTGCACGATCACCGATCCGGCGGTCTCGGCCGGCGACTGCGTCTGCAGCCCGGGCTCAGCCCCCTCGGTGACCCCGATGCTGCCTGGTCCCGGCACGATGCCGCCGCCGGTGATCGAGAGGGCGAACTGATCGGTGGGCTGCACCCGCCCCGCCACGTTCTTCTGCACCGTCAGGGTCGGCGGCGCACCACAGGTCGCGAAGTCCGTCATGTTCGAGGCGACGGCCCCCGAGACCGGCACGTTCCCGACCAATGCCCCGGTGGTGGCGTTCACCCGGAGGATCGGTCCCGCGCCTCCACCGATGTACACCTCGCCGGTCCCACCGAAGGCGATGGCGGCATAGGTCACACCGGCGACGGGCTCGATCGTCGTGAGCAGCGACGAGGTGAGTGCGGAGTTCGACCCCGTCGAGGGGATCGAACCGTCGACGCGGATCAGCGCACCACCGGTCGGTGTACTGCCCACGATGTACATCTGACCGAGGGTGTCGAACGCGAAGTCGCTGTTGGTGAGCGCGATGCCGTCGGGCAGACGGATCGTCGAGGCGACGCCTCGATTCGTGTTCGTCACGGGGTCGTAGACGGCGATCTGGTACTCGGTGCCGCCGGCGCCGATGCCCCCGTAGTAGTAGAGCCCGCTCGTCGGGCTCACCGCCCCGCCGACGGCCGAGTAGCCCGTGAGCACCTGGGCCGGTGTGGAGTCGAAGGAGTCGGTCGCGAGCGTGTAGTCGTACACGGTCCCCGCCTTGGTGAACAGGAAGTTCCCCCCTCCCGGCGCGATGCCCAGCTGATTGACGACGTTGTCACCGGGAAGGTCGACCAGCGCGGTCGCCGCCCCCGTCGTCGCATCGATCTGCCAGAGATCGCCGTCACCCGCACCCTGGTTGGTGACGTAGACCGTCGACCCCGTGCACTGCAGGACCGGCGCCGCCTGAGCGGCGGGTGCGGTGGCGATGGAGGCCCCGACGAGCCCGGCCGACACCATCAGCACGGCGGCGATCCCACCCCACAGACCGCGGGCTCGAGGACGACTGAGGGCAGCGGACATGGAGTCTCCTTCGTGCGGCGCATCGTCCGCACACACCGGGCGCACGAAGAGGCTGCGCCGGGAGCGGACGGATCGATGCGGAAAGGGGCGACGCCGGACTCTCCGCATCGCTTCGAGGTCCGATGCTACTAGCAGGTAACGTGCTACTCCACCTCTCGGCGAGCAGAATACTGCTCTGATCGGGGCAGGAGCGCGACCGGGAAGCCTCACAGCAGACAGGAGTATGCTGACGTGTTGGGTCGTTCGGCCCGAAGAGTCTCGAAAGGCGGTGATGGCGATGTCCGGTGATAGTTACGACGCCGCCTTCGCTGCGTCGCGACTCCCTGCGCTCGCGCGTTGACCTTCCGGTCCGCTTTCGCACGTCCTTCTCCGCAGCCGTCGGCGGCGTCATCCGCCCCCTGACGAAACCCGCGCACGGAGCTCTCTGCTGCCGTGCACCTGCGAGAACGGAGCCGCATGATGGCGCTCATCGACAACGGCGTGTACGTCCACGGACGTCGCGTGGAGACCCCCAAGAACCTGGACGAGACCTACCGGATGCTGGACGCCGCCGGTGGCATCGCCTGGATCGGCCTGTACCGGCCCAGCCCCGAAGAGGTGGCGTCCGTCGCGCGCGAGTTCGACCTGCATCCCCTCGCCGTCGAGGATGCGCTGTCAGGCCACCAGCGCTCGAAGGTGGAGCGCTACGGCGACACCCTGTTCGCGGTGCTGCGCCCCGCGCGCTACCGCGACGAGCAGGAGTCGATCGAGTTCGGCGAGCTGCACCTGTTCGTCGGCCCCGACTTCGTGGTGACGATCCGGCACGCCGAGTCGCCCAACCTCGCCGCCGTGCGCGCCCGCATGGAAGCGAACCCCGAACTGCTCGCGATGGGGCCGGAGGCCGTGCTCTACGCGATCCTCGATGAGGTCGTCGACGGCTACGAGCCGATCGTGGCGGGTCTGCTGAACGACATCGACGAGATCGAGGACCAGCTCTTCGGCGACGGCGACGACGACAGCGCGCTCTCCCGCCGCATCTACGAGCTGTCCCGCGAGGTCATCAACTTCCAGCGCGCCGTGCACCCGCTGAACGGGATGCTGGAGTGGCTGCGTCGGGGATCGGCGAAGTACCGCATCGACGAGGAGCTGCAGCGTTCGCTGCGCGACGTGCTCGACCACACGATCCGCGTCAACGAGAAGATCGACTCGTTCCGGGCGATCCTCGAGAACGCGCTCACCGTGCACTCCGCGCTGGTCGCACGCCGCCAGACCGAAGCCGGGCTCGCGCAGAACGACGAGATCAAGAAGATCTCCTCCTGGGCGGCGATCATCTTCGCCCCGACGCTGGTCGGCACGGTGTACGGGATGAACTTCGACGTGATGCCCGAGCTGCACTGGGCCTTCGGCTACCCGATGGCCATCGGCGCGATGGTCGCGTTCGCCGTCGGCCTGTTCGGGGTGTTCAAGTACAAGAAGTGGCTCTGAACCGACCGCCTCAGGCGAGCGGCTCACCGGTGCTGATGAAGCGGGGGTCGTTGCGCCGGGCGAAGCTCCGGGCGCTCTGCGCCGACAGGGCGAGCAGCACGAGGATGTCGAGCGCGACGCTCGCGAGCGAGGTGCGGAACGTGACGGGGATGCCGGCGTTCCACCAGTCGAGGAAGACGACGATGATGCTGAGCGAGGCGAAGCTCATCGCCACGATGCGTGCCCAGTTCGACCCGGTGAACACCAGGCCGGCGAGCACACCGTAGAACAGGTACCAGACGCCGAGCGCGCTGAACCCGACGATGAGGAGGATGTCGGCGACATCCGGTGGAACCAGCACGGTGCCGTCGCCGGTGGAGAAGATCTCCTCCCTGATCGCCATCCAGTTCAGCACGTAGACGAGGATCGAGACGAACCCCCAGATCACCCGGAGCGACATCAGCACCGCGCCGAGGCCGGTGGCCAGAGGCCGCTTCACGACAGACCTCGCAGCTCGGTGACCGGCGCCTCTTCGACGGCCTCCTCCGCGGCATCCGCCGACCGCGCCTGCACCACGTGGCGGAGATCGACCACGGGCAGATCGCCATCGGTGTGGATGCTGTCGCCCCCGCCGTTCCGGGAGTGGTATCCCGTGGAGAAGTCACGGATGATGACGATGCGCACCCCGGTGTGCGCCTCGCGGAGAGTGCGGACGATGTGATCGCGTTCGATGTCGATGTCCGCATCGATCTTGTGGGTGATCTGCAGGGTGAACAGCGAGAACCCGACCGCACGGTCGAACGTGCCGGCGGCCACCCAGTCGACACGGTGCCCACCTGGCAGCATCCAGCCGTCAGGGCAGCGCCAGAATCTGACATGGTGCCGCTTGGCCGGGTTGCCCTCGACCTCCTGCTGATAGGCGAGATCCTGCCGTCTCCCGAACAGGAAGAGCGGGCTGACCGGGGCCTCGTCGTAGCTGCGCCTGAGCATGGTCGACGACACGATGCGCCAGGTCGATGCGGCGGTGATGTCATCGGCGCGTGTCCATCCGGCCTCGGCCATGCACCGGGTGAGCTGCTCCTCGGTGCCGAGGACGGCGAGGTTCACCGGGTCTCCGAGCAGGCCGTCGCTCGTTCGCGCCCGCCCGATGAAGTAGCTGGGCACGTAGATGCGCGTGAGGATGGAGTGCAGCCTCGGCAGCACGAGGTAGGCAAGGATCAGCCAGAACGCCACCGCGAACCCGATGGCCCACCAGCCCCACGAGAACGCCTCCGTGATGATGAGATACGCGAGCCAGATCGCGGCGAGACCGGCGAACACGAAGAAGACGTCGTCGAGAGCCGCGTTGACGGAGAACCGTCGGCGCGGGACCAGAGGGTCCCGCCGCTTGATCGGTTCCGTCATGTCCACATCCTAGGAACTGCGCGCTCGGGTGAGAAGACGCCCAGGGACCGCCCCCTCAGCGCGACCTCTCCTCTGCGGAGCCGAGATCCGCCAGGGCCAGCGCATCCGCTGCACGCACGAGCGCGAGGTGCGAGAAGGCCTGCGGAGTGTTGCCGAGTTGCCGCCCCGCCACCGGGTCATACTCCTCCGACAGCATCCCCACGTCGTTCGCGAGCCCGCACAACCGCTCCATGAGGGCATGCCCATCCGCACGCCGCCCCGTCAACGCGTACTGCTCGACCAGCCAGAACGAGCACGCCAGGAAAGCACCTTCCGAGCCCGAGAGTCCGTCGACCCCCGTACCGGTGCGATACCGACGCACGAGCCCGTCGGACATCAGCGTCTGCTCGATGCGTGCGACCGTCGCCAGCATCCGGGGATCATCCGGCCGGCAGTACCCCACCTGCGGAAGGAGGAGCAGCGAGGCGTCGACCTCGGTGGTCGCGTAGTGCTGCACGAAGTGACCGTCGACGACACCGTCGCGATCGATCTCCTCGCGCATCCGATCCCGCAGCCCGCGCCAGCGCTCCACGGGGCCTTCGAGTCCGTGCTCCTCGACCGCGCGCACCGCGCGATCGAACGCCGCCCACATCATCACCCGTGAGTGCGTGAAGAGACGGGGCTCACCCCGGATCTCCCACAGTCCCTGATCCGGGCGCTCGATCTGCTCGGAGGCGAATCGGACCAACTCGCGCTCCAGCGGCCAGGAGAAGCCCGACTCGTTGAGTCCCGCCGCCCGCGCGGCCGACAGCGTCACCAGCACCTCGCCTACGACGTCGGCCTGATACTGGTCCGCCGCACCGTTGCCGATCCGCACCGGTGCGGAACCCTCGTATCCCGGGAGATTCGTCAGCACGCGCTCCACGAGATCTCTCTCCCCCGCCGGGCCGTACATGATCTGGAGGTCGGCAGGGTCCCCGGCGACGGCCCGCAGCAGCCATTCCCGCCACTGCCCCGCCACCCCGAGGAACCCGTGGGCGAGCAGCGCTTCGAGGGTGAGGGCGGCATCGCGCAGCCAGACATAGCGGTAGTCCCAGTTGCGCACGCCCCCGATCTCCTCCGGCAGGGCCATGGTCGCCGCGGCGGCGATCCCGCCCGTCTCGTGGTTGGTGAGTGCCCGCAGGATCAGCAGCGACCGGACCACCTCGTCCCGGTGCGGGCCGTCGTGCGAGATCCGATCGGCCCAGTCCTGCCACCAGGCCTTCGTGGCGTCCAGCTCGTTCTGCACGTCGAGCGCATGGGGGAGGTCGAGGTGCGAGGGGAACCACGTCAGCTGCAGGTCACGCACCTCTCCGGCGTCGACCGCCAGCTCGCCCCGGTGCTGATGGTCGATCGGCTTCAGCGGTGCACCGCGCAGGGCGAGGGCATCCGGGCCCCCCATCGCGACCAGACATGGGTCTCCCTCCGGCCCGACCTGGCGCACCCAGGGCATCACCCTGGCGTAGTCGAAGCGGATGCTCAGCCGCTGCTCGAAGACCATGGAGCCGCGCACTCCCACGATCCGGCGGACCAGATCGGTCCGCCGGATCGCCGCATCGGGATCGAGTCCCATCGGCATGAAGTCGTGCACCTCGGCGACCGCATCGCCGCTCTCCCATCGGGTGACCAGCACGAAGGTCTCCCGGTCGTAGCGTCGCGTGCTCGTCGCAGCGGGGTCGGTCGGATGCAGCAGCCACCGCCCGTGGGACTCGTCGCCGAGGATCGCCGCGAACGTCGATGCCGAGTCCAGCCGCGGCAGGCACAGCCAGTCGATGCTGCCCGCGCACGACACCAGCGCCGCCGTGCGGCAGTTGCTCAGCAGCGCGTAGTCGTCGATGCGGACGCCCGCCTCATCCCCCACGGCGCCTCATCCCCTCGGGCCGGACGATCGGAGGCCGATGTCCACGCTGTCGATGTCGGCACTGTCGATGTCGGCACTGTCGATGTCGGCGATGTCGATGTCCGCGATGTCGATGTCCGCGATGTCGATGTCCGCACTGTCGAGCAGCGCCACGGCCCTCGAGCCCGCTCCTGTAGCGCGGACGCCACCGGCTATCGACACCTCGCCCACACGTCCCCCCACTTCCAGTGTGACCACGTTAGCCCCCGCGGTGACGAGCCGTCCGCCGATGCGGAGCGCGTCGACGGATCCGGTCCCCGTCACGCTCAGCGCGATCGCCGGGAGCGTCATCTGCACGCCTTTGACGAGGCTCAGCCCCTCACCGCCGCTCGTCGTGACATCGCCATCCACCGCAAGCCTCCCCATCGGCCTGCTGATCTGGATGCCGATCGACCCGTCGCCCGTCGTGCGGATGCTCTGGAACCTCGCCTCCCGCAACGTGCCGTCGTAGAGGTTGAAGCCCCGGGCGCCCCTCCCCGTCGTGACGATCGGCGCGCGCACGTCGAGGGTGTCGATATCGCCGAAGTTCACGACCCCGATACCGCTCGGCCCGTGCGACGCAACCTCTCCCGTGGCGATCCAGGTGCCCACCGATCCCCAGTTGTCGAGCACCATGTCGTTCGGGCCGTACGTCGTGACGGCCCCCGCGGTGCGCACCGCGTCGACCGTCGCCCCGCTGAGCACGAACACCCCGGCCGAGATCAGGTCCGGCGTCCCCGCCGGGATCGCCCCGTCCGTGTGCACCTCTCCGGTGCGCAATCGGGTGACGTGCACGGTTCCGCCCGCACCGCGCCCGTCCCGACCTCCGTGTCCCCCGACGAAGATCCCGCTTCCGTACACCGGCTCGGCCTCCGTCCCCGCAGAGATCTCGAGCAGTTCGGCTGTCAGCTCCACCTCGGGATCCGCCTGCCGGTTCCACAGCGTGAAGCCTCCTTGCAAGACGTCCACGCCGAACCCGTGCGGACGGTGGAACCGTCCACGCAGGTCGGCGGTGAGCACCCGCACGTTCTCGGCCTGCACGTGCCCGCCACGCACACGGTCCTCCGCCAGGATGACGATCTGCCCCCGCGTGGTGACGTTGCGCAGCGTGAGGGTGCCGAGATCGGTCACCCCCGTGTCGTTGAGGATCGCCGCCTCCTCATCGGCCGTCAGGATCGAGATGTCCTCGAGCGTGTTGTCCGAGGTGAGGCGCACACCCCTGGCCCCGAACTGCAGGGTCCCTCCGCGAAGACTCACACCGGGCGCGAGGGTGAACCCCGGCGCCCCGACGATCACCCCGCGCACCTCGATGTCCTCGACACCTGCGCTGACGGCGGCCAGCAGCTCCCGAGCCGTCGAGACGGTCACCGCGTGTTCGCTCATCGTTCTACTCGGCCGTCAGCAGCGCGACGTTCTCCTGAGCCCACGTGCGGAAGTCCTTGAGCCCGGGAACGAGTTTCCGCAGTGACGTCAGGTCACGCGCCCCGGTGAACTCGGCGTCGAAATCGCCGTAGTACTGGAACATGTTGCCGAACTCGTCACTGCCGGGAGCGCCCGAGCTGCGCGCATCGTCGTACGCGATCGACCGGAATCGCACGGGTTCCCCGAGCACGTCGCTCAAGACGGACACGTACTCGGCTCCCGTCAGGTGGTCCCCCGCCAAGCCGACCGTCCGGCCGATGTACTCGTCGCCCGCGGCCAGGATCGCGAACGCGGTCCGTCCGATGTCCGAGACGTCGACCGCCGACATGCGCTTCCCGTCCTCGAGCGGAAGCGTCAGCGTCAGCACACCGTCGTCCTCTCGACGCGCGCCCATCGCGGAGGCCGCGAGGTTCTGGAAGAAGAATGCCGTGTTCAGGTAGGTGGTCGGCACTCCTGCCGCGGCGAAGAAGGCGTTGCCCTCGCCCTTCGCGTCGAAGTGCGGCACGTTGTAGTGATCCTGCAGCACAGGCATTCGCGGGTCTTCCAGGGGGAGCAGATCGCGCGTGTCCTCCAGCGTCGACCACACCACGTGGCCGACGCCGCTCGCGGCGGCGGCGCGGGCGAGCGTCGCGATCTCCGCGAGCTCCCTGGCAGCGGATCCGTGCGCCCAGAAGTTCGTCACCAGGAACGCGCCATCGACGCCGGTGAGTGCGGCGACCACGCTCGGCTCGTCGGCGAAGTCGGCCTGCACCACCTCCACTCCGCGTGCGGCGAGCGCGCGTGCGGCCGGGGACGCCGGGTCGCGCGTGAGCGCGCGGACGGCGAATCGCTGCTCGGGGTCGGCGAGGATGGCGTCCACGACGCCACCGCCCTGGGAACCGGTCGCACCGGCGACCGCGATCTTCTTCTGTTCGTTCATCGGCTTTCCTTCTGTTGCTCTTCGTGCGGTTGCAGTTCGTGCGGTTGCGGGTTCGGGAAGATCCATCACAGGGCGGCGCGGGCCTCCTCCGCGGTGACGGTCCGGCCGAGCCCACCGATCTCGTGCAGTTCGCCGTACACCTCGATGCGCACGGACTGGTCGAGTCCGCCGACGTTCACGGGTGCGAAACCGGCGGAGCGGATCAGCGAGGCGACGGCCTCCCCTGCCGCACCGTCGTCGGTCGCATAGAGGAGTGCGATCGCAGGATCCTGCCGAGCGCTCACCTTCATCGACTCCGCGCCCAGCGTTCCGAAGGCCTTCACGAGGGATGCTCCGGCGGGGAGCTTCTGGGCCAGGATCTGCCCCGAGGACTCCTCGGGCGCGAGGATCTTCACGTATCCGCCGTTCCCGTCCGGGCCGAGCGGATTGGAGGGATCGACGACGATCTTGCCGTCGAGAGCGTCGCGGTTCTCGTCGATCAGCTTCTTCGACACGTCGAACCAGACGGCGAGGATGACGATGTCGGCAGCGGCGATCGCGGCGGGCACCTCGGCCGCACGCGCACTTCCGCCGACCGCGGCGGCGAGCGACGCCGCCTTCTCCAGGTCGCTGCCGGCGATGATCAGGTCCTCTCCTCCGTCCGCGAGGTCCTGGGCGATGATGCTGCCGATCTTTCCGGTTCCGATGATGGCGGTGGTCATGGTGATCTCCTGTAGGTCTTGTGCGGTCGGTGCTATGCGGACTTGTTGAACATGTAGCGGCTGATCTTCCATCGGCCGTCTTCGACGGCGAAGGTGAACAGCTCGCGATTCGACTCCGGCGTGGTGGTCGACGTGGCGCGGACGGTCTGGGTTCCGTTGCTGCGGGTCAGCGCGGCGGCTGCGGTGTCGCTGAACACGGTCACCTCGTCGATCGTGAACACCACCGCGAGGTGGATCGCCGCGAACACGGCGTCGTAGGCCTGTGTGAGCTCCGGGCCCACGGCCGTGGGCAGCATCGTCGGCATGAACACGCCGTCTTGCGTGTAACATGACACCGCAAGCGCGGTGTCATCGGTATTGAGTGCCCGCTCGTAGGTGGCGAGCAGCTCGCGGATATCTTCTTCGGCTGACATGGTGTCCCTCTCGGTTCCTGCGATGCCTAGATTACTTTCCGTGGAAAGTATATGGTCGGAGTACGGTAACCGATCCAATGCAGGAGGTATTCCCATGACCACGAAACCGACGATCATCCTCGTTCACGGATTCTGGGGCGGCGCCGCCCACTGGGCGAAAGTCATCGTCGAACTGCGGCGGCGCGGGTACGAATCGATCCAGGCGGTCGAGAACCCGCTCACCTCGCTCGCCGACGACGCGGAGCGCACGCGCACGATGATCCGGCAGGTCGACGGCCCTGTCCTCCTGGTCGGGCACTCCTACGGCGGGGCGGTCATCACCGAGGCAGGAGACCTGCCCAACGTCGTCGGACTCGTCTATGTCGCGGCCTTCGCTCCGGATGCGGGCGAGAACCCCGGGCAGATCAGCGCGGAGCACCCGCCCGCAGCGTTCGAGAACATCGCGCCGGACAGCGACGGCTACCTCTGGGTCGCCCAGGACAAGTTCCAGGAGAGCTTCTTCCAGGATCTGACGGACGATGAGGCGCTCGTGATGGCCGTCACCCAGAAGGCGCCGCTCGCCTCCACGTTCGGCGACGACGTCACCGCACCAGCCTGGAAGGTCAAGCCCACCTGGTACCAGGTGTCGACCCAGGACCGCATGATCCACCCCGACAACGAGCGGCGCATGGCGGCGCGGATGTCACCGCGCAAGATCGTGGAACTGGATGCCAGCCATGCCTCGCTGGCCTCGCACCCCGCCGCGATCTGCGATCTGATCGACGACGCGACAACCGCCCTCGCCGGCGCCTGACCCCCGATCGACCGTCGGATGCCGCGGGCCCACGCCGCGGCATCCGACGGTCACTTCTCGTCGGGACCGCTGATGTGGTCGAGCAGCTCGTCGAGCGTCTCGAAATCGATGCTCTCGGAACCGTCGAGCTCTCGCACCTCGACCCCGTCGACGTCGAGCTGGTCGTCGAGCTGCACGAGGATGCGCGAATCGGGGAACTGCTTCGGGGCGACGAAGGCGAGCAGCACGGCGTCGGCGAACACCACGACCGAGGTCGCCTCGAGATCGTCTCGCAGGTCGATCTGCTCGACCACGGGCTCGTCGTCCACCGCATCATCGATGTCGGTCGCCACCTCGTCAATCACCGCGCGCCAACGGGATTCCCCGACGGAGAGGATGCGCGAGACGGCCGCGATCAGCACATCGAGATCGACGTCGTCGCCGTGTTCGTCATCGTCGTCGAGCTCCGGGTCGATGTTGACGTTGACCACGGTTCCCGCCGCGTCGATGCTCGCCCGTCCGTAGACGAGGCCGTTCTCGGCGATGGGATCTTCGAGCAGCCCGCTCTCGACGATGCGGGCCAGGAGGGAATCGAGCGCAGGCGAAGTCATGCCTCCAGTCTTTCGCATCGCCCGGGTTCCCGGGCGGTCATCGCGCGCGAAGGAGGGGAGCGAGGAGCACACCGACGGCCGCCAGAGCGGCAGCCGCGACGAGCACCCCGGGCGCTCCGGCCTGCGCGTAGGCGAAGCCGGCAGCCATGGGACCGACGAACGCCCCCAGGTTCAGCGCTGCCGTGGCATAGGCGCCGCCGAGCACCGGGGCACCCGACGCCTGCCCGACGATGCGGGCGATCAGGGCCGATCCCACGGCGAACGACAGCATGCCCCCGACCGCGGCGCCGAAGAACACCCCCGGCACGGAATCGACGGACAGGGCGAAGACGCTCCAGGCCGTGGCCGTCACCGCGGCACCCACCACGATCCAGCCCCGCTCGAAGCGGGCCGCCCATCGGCCGGTCGCGGAGACACCCACGAAGGCTCCCACCCCGAAGGCGGCGAGCAGCAGGGGGATCCCGGTCTCCTCCACCCCGGCATCGGCACCGATCACAGCGAGGAATGTGAAGACGCCGAAGGTCGCGGCGTTCACGAGCACCGCGAGCACCACGGCGACGACCACCGGGCGACGCCTCAGTTCCCCGAGCTCTGCACGCACGGCGACCCTCGGCGAACGCGGCACCGCGACGAGCGTGCGGTCCCGCAGCAGGGCGACCACAGCGGGCATGCACAGCAGCGCGACGGCCCAGAAGGTCGAGCGCCAGCCGTACGCATTCGCGAGCGCCGCACCGGCGGGGACGCCGACGATCGTGGCCAGGGTCGTGCCCGAGAGGAGGACGGCGACGGCGCGCGTCACCGTCGCGGGATCGACGACGGCCCGGACCGTCGCCAGAGCGATCGCGAGGAATCCCGCGTTCGCCAGGGCAGCGAGCACGCGCGTCGCGAGCAGCAGCCAGAAGGAGGACGCGAGCGCGCCGACGAGGTGCGCGGCGATGAAGACCACCAGCAGCAGCACGAGAGCGCGCCGCGGAGCCCAACGGCTGGCGAAGACCGCCATGGTCGGGGCGCCGATCACCATGCCGACCGCGAAGGCCGAGGTCAGCAGGGCCGCCGTCGACGGATCGACATCGAGATCGACGGAGAGGGGGAGGAGGAGGCCGGCGAGCATGAACTCGCTGGTGCCCTGGGCGAAGATCGCCAGAGCCAGGACGGGGACGAGCAGGGGCATGGAGCATCCAGACACGAAGACGCCGCTCGAATCGCACAGCGCGATGAACAGCGGGTGAGAAGGGTCGACAGCGGATGCGGGGAGCGCGCGGAAGGCGCTCGACCCGCGATCTACGGTCTGTCGGACTCAGGGCTCACGGTCCCAACCTAGCCGATGCCGAAGGGGCCGCCCATCGGGACGACCCCTTCGGTGTTGCGGTCACGCGCTCAGCGCGCGCTGCCGTAGTAGGTGATTCCGGGGAATGCGAACCCGTCCCCGTTGCCGCTCCAGACGCCGGTGAACGTCAGCACGACCTTCTGCCCCGAGGCCAGCGGCCCCTTCCAGTCGATGCTGCTGCCGTTGACGGTGACGGCGCCGCTGGTCGCGGTGAGGCTGGCCTGGTTCCACGACGAGTCGTCCAGAATCCCGGCGATGTCGAACGCGAGCTCCGCGTTCGCCGAGTCGACGTTGCCGTTGTTCGCGTACTCCATCCGATACGTCACGGCCTGGCCGGGAATCGGGTCGGTCGGGGTCGAGTTGAACGTGTACTGGAAGAACTCGCGCTTGACCATGTCGGTATCGTCGTCACATGCCTTCGCCGCGTTCGCGCCGGCCACGCAGGCCGTGTTCGTCAGAGCACCGGGTGCTGCCGACTGGTTGACCTTCGCCTTGACCGTGAGGACGATCGACTGCCCAGGGGCCACTGACCCGAGGCTAGCCGTGACGGTGCGCCCTGTCGCGGTCACGGTGGTTCCGGCCGGGCCGCTGCCCGAGACGAAATCGAGGCCGGCGGGGAGCTGGTCGCTCACGACGACACCCTGAGCCTGTCCATCACCCGTGTTCTTCACGACGATGTCATAGCTCAGTGCCTGTCCCAGTGAGACGTCGCCCTGGTGATCGTCCTTGACGATCGTCAGAACGGGCGTCGTGGGCTTGTCGATCCTCGTGTCATCCCAATCGCATGCCTGGTTCGAGGAGGTGGCGACGGCGCAGGCGTTGTTGCGCAGCGTTCCGATCGGTGCCGTCGTGGCGATCGTGGCCTTGACGGTGAGCGTCGACGAGGCGCCGGGGGCGAGCGACGGGATGGTTCCCTGGACGTTCTGCCCGGCGATCGTCGCCTGCCCCGTGGTGCCGGCCGTGTAGGTCGCCGAGACCGGGGTGAGGCCCGCGGGCAGCGCATCGCTGATGGCCACGTTGCTGGCGGCCGCGTTGCCGGTGTTCTTCACGACGATGTCGTAGGAGAGCTGGTCTCCGATCACAGCGACGTCGCGGTGGTCGTTCTTGTCGAGGGTCAGGACCGGCTTGAGAGGAGCGTCCACATCGACGTCGATGCTGTGGAGGTCACTGGGGACCTTGGTCCACAGGGGGACAAGGCCGACGAACGCGCCCTTCGAACGCATCTTGATCTGGAAGTCGACCTTCGACACGACCCCGTTGATCTGCACGGTGCCCGACTTGGCGCCGAGGTCGTTCGACGTGATGGTGGTGGCCGTCACATCGAGGTTTCCGGCGACACGGGAGAGGCTCACCCCCGGTGTCTGCAAGGTGTACTTGGCGGAACTGGTGACGACGCCACCCACCGCATAAATATCACCGCCCAGGTTGGCGAGCGAGATCTTGGGGTTCGTCACGCGCTGACCGAAATCGACGGTGACGACACCGCGGACGCACTCCGCGCCGTTCGCGCACGGGAAGAGCTCCGGCGCACCGATGATGTTCAGACCGAACTCGCCGCCATTCCGCACGGTGGCGAGGTCGACGACGTCGCCGGACCCCTTCACCTGGACCTTGTCGCTGGTGCTGATGGTGACGGTGGCGCCGGCCGCGGATGCGGTACGGGTGTCGCCGGATCCGGCCCACCCGTTCACATCAGCAGCGCTGGCCGCCGGAGCGGCGGCGAGGGTACCGACCGCGAGGGCCGCGAGCAGCCCTCCGGCCAGCGCGCCCCGGAGGAGTGATGTTCTTTTCACGATGTTGTCCTTTGATTGCTCGAGTGGGAGTGCTCTGGTGAGAAGGGTCGAAGGTCAGCTGTCCGCTGAGGCACGACGACGCAGGACGATGGCACCCGCGGCTCCGGCCGCGAGCACACCGGCACCGACGAGACCGATGGCCGGATCGATCAACGGCACGGCGGGGCGCTCGGCGAAGGTGTGGGCGTAGGAGTAGGTGAATCGCGGATCGTCGGTGAACACGCCACCGGAGTACAGGACCTGAGCACTGTTCGTGATCGTCGGCCCCCAGTAGCCCCCGTCCACCTGGAAGGTCGCCACGGGCTTCACGATCCGTGTGGAACCGTCGTGAGCGACGTTGAACGTCCACACCACGTTGCCGTCGACGAGCACGCCGCCCTCGGTCGCCGAGACGAAGCTCGTGTGCGCGGGAACCGGGAGGACGACTCTGTACACGCCGTCGATCTGTTCGTCGTTGACGAGCTGCACGACGGCCCCCTCGCTGATCATCGATTCCGGGGTCACCCCCTGGGCGGCCGTCTGGGTGGCCTGTCCGAGATAACCGCGAACCTGCGGTGGTGCGACCGGATCCGTGTTGGTCGTGGTGGCGGTGGTCGCGGACGTGGCGTCCGGCGGGACCGGCTGCTCGGCGGCGAAAGCCGCCTGGCCGCCGAATACAGCCCCTCCTGCGATCAGCAGGCCGAGACCGGTTGAGCATGCGGACGTGAGGATCTTGTTCATCCTGTGCCCCTTTCATCATCTGGTGGAGGCGAGCAGGACTGCTGCGCCTCCCACTAGACGGAAGGAGTGCTGTTCGGTTACGCCCGCCGGCCCCGCGATCTACGGCGGTTCGGATCCCGACGGAACAGGTGGAGGTCGGCGATCACCACGACGAAGACCAGATAGGCGGCGCTGAAGCCGATGATGCTGAGCACCGAACCGATCAGTCGGTGCGTCAGCTCGTAGCCCACCTCGAACCCCAGCGCCTGCGATCCGAGGGCGATCACCCCGAGACGGAGCTGGTTCGTGACGAAGATGAGCACGACGGAGAGGAGCAGAGACTTCACGACCTGCCTCCAGCGCACTCGCGTCGTGGCGAGAATCACGCCGCTGAGCGCCAAGAGGGGCGCGGTGAGGAAGGCGACGGTGCACTCGATCGTCACCATGAATGCGACGGTCCGGCCCGGCTCGACTTCGAGGATGTAGTAGTTCAGGTAGTGGCGCACACCGCCGGGGACGAACGGGGTGAGCCACGAACCGGCCACACCCGCCTCGAAGATGCGAAACCGTTCTTCGAGGAGCACGAGGAGCACGGCGGCGACGATCAGCAACACTCCGACGGTGTATCGAGCCGCGATGTCAGCCGGGGCACGGCGTGATTCCTCGCGATCGCTGCGGCTGCTGCCTCGTGCGTCCGGATTCAGAGCGAGCGTGTGCATCATGTGTCCTTCGCGATCGGTCCGGCGACATCGGTCTCTCCGTTGCGCCGAGTCTTCGCCCATCCGTTTCGACCGCGGAGGATCCGGTAGATGGCGCGAGCACCCGTCAGGTAGACGTAGTAGTCGTAGAGCCACATCCCGAATCCCCAGAGCACTCCGGTCCAGAATCCGGCCTGCGGTTCGCTGTAGCGACGGTAGAGCGGCCCCCAGATGAAGAAGGGGCCGATGCCGAACAGGAGGTAGAAGATCGCGAGGAGGAGCACGGAGCTCGGGGGCAGTGTCACCGCACCGGACAGGAGGCCGACGGCTGCTCCGATCACCAGCAGGACGGCCGCGGCGCTGGCGACGACCTGGAACAACGGCAGCATCAGGTAGTAGCAGACCTCCAGGACACCGGCGTTGGAGAGTTTCGTCGAACGCGCGATCTCGGGGATGTAGCGGATGCACTGCATGTTGCCCTGCGCCCAACGGGTGCGTTGGACGGTGAAGCGCCGGAAGTCGTGCAGAGCCTCCTGAGCGACGAAGGTGTCGTGGAGGTGCCTGTTCTTATGTCCCGCGAGGAGCACGTGGATCCCCAGCTCGTAGTCTTCGAGGAGCGACCCGTGCCAGGGCCGATCGGACCGCTCGGCGATATCGTCCAGCACGGAGAGCCGAGTGAACTGCCCGTTTCCGCCGAGGCCGACGGTCTGGGTCCAGCCGCGAAGCGACTGGACCGCCGCGATCGGGCCTCGGAATTCGAGGTCCTGCATCCTGATCAGGAATCGTCCGAAGGTGTTGCGGGCCCACCCCGCTCCCTCGACCGGATGCCGGTCATCCCGATTCTTCATGAAGACCGTGACCTGGGCGGCGCCCACCTCTGGATCACCGAAAGCATACGGAGAGGCGGCCTGGCGGAGGATGTTCTCCGCCACTTCACCATCGGCGTCCACGACGCAGACGACGACGCGGGTTCGATCCGTGTCGCCGGGAAGGAACGCGTTGAGCTCGAAATAGGCGGCATTGAGAGCATCGCCCTTTCCGGTGCGGGCCTCGGGACGCCGCCGCTGGACGAGGTGCACGTAGGGATCCGCATCGGCGGCGGCCTGCACGAGCGCCGCCGTCCGATCATCGCTGTCGTCGTCGATCACCCAGACGTGCGCTTCGGGAACCGTGGTGCGAAGCATCTCGATGGTGCGTCCGATCACGACCTCCTCGTCCCGACAGGGGACGAACATGTGCCAGTCGAACAGATCCACCCTCCCTTCCGGGTCGGGTGTGCGACGCAGGAAGGGCACGACGATCATGAAGACATAGACGAGGAATGTCAGGGTGACGAGGAAGGAGATGGCGTTAGCGGCAGCGATCATGTCGCTCTCGCGGCTCAGGAGCGACGACACGCAGGAGATGCCGACGCCAGACCAGAAACGCCCCGGCTCCCACAGCGACTGCGCCGAGGACCGCCCAGACGATCACGGAGTCGGGCCCGGTCATCGCGAGCACCCCGACCACGGCCACGGGCGCGGAGACTTCGCTGCTGTACATCACGCCTCCTCGGTGAACAGATCGGCCACGACCGAGTGGATGTGCGCGGCGATGCGTTCGGTCGCCCTGCCGTCGCCGAACGGCGAGGGCAGGGAACCCAGCGCGAGAAGAGTGTTCTCGACATCGGCGAGCAGGGTCGCGGTCTCCGCCGCGAGCGTCTGGGGCGTCACCAGCTTCGTGAAGGTACCGAGCGCCTCCGGGCGCTCGGTCGAGTCCCGGACGACGAGCACTGGACGCGCGAGGACGGTGGCCTCCTCCTGGATACCGCCGGAATCGGAGACCAGCACCGCGGCATGCGCGGCCAGAGCGAGGAACCGCTCGTACGGGAAGGGCTCCTCGGCGATCAGCGCGTCGAGAAGGTGCTCCGCGTCGAGGTCAGCAAGCATCGCGCGTGTCCGCGGATGCACCGGGAAGACGACCGGCCACCCCGATGACGCGATGTCGTTGAACGCGTGCAACGTCGCGAGCAGGTTCTCGGGCGAGTCGACGTTCTCCTGCCGATGCAGGGTCGCCAGCACGTATCGGTCGGGATAGACCCCGAGGTGGACGAGTTCCTCCACATCGGATTCGACCGAAGCCCTCTGCCGGAGCACGGCTTCGACCACGGGGTTGCCCGTGACCAGGATGCGCTCGTCGGGGATTCCCTCGTCGAGCAGATTCGATCTGTTCGCCTCGGTCGCGGCGAAGAGATCGTCGGAGATGTGATCGACCATCACCCGGTTGTGTTCCTCCGGCATGCGGCGATCGTTGGCGCGCAATCCCGCCTCGACGTGCCCCAGACGCACTCCGGCGGCGTTCGCAGCCAGGGCGGCGGCGAATGTCGCGTTGGTGTCGCCCTGGACCACGACGTACTTCGGTCCGATCTGGCTGATCGCCTCGGCGATCTGCTCGGCACCGCGCCCGATCTGCGCCGCACGCGGCAGCCCGCCGACGTGGAGCTGACGGTGGACGCGGGCGATCCCGCACGACTGGAGGAAGACCGCCGACATCCCCCGGTCGTAGTGCTGACCGGTGTGGACGACGTACGCGGCATCACCGAGCCGACGGATGAGCGGCGCGAGTTTGACGATCTCGGGGCGAGTGCCGAACACGATCATGACCGAGGACGTCGGCAGTTCAGACGTTGGGGACGGGAAGGAGAGCTTCATTTTGGGTACCTCGAACAGCCCCCGGGGGAAGAATCCCCCGGGGCCGACACGGTGAGTGGTTAGTGGTTGGACTTGCGGCGAACGCCGGCGACGGTGAGGAATGCCCCAGCCGCGAGGAGGACGACCGCGGGGATCGCCAGAGCGAACGTCGCCCCGGTCTGGGCCAGCCCCGCCGGTGCGGGGGTGATGGCGGTCTCTGCGCACGACCAGGATTCGTCTCCGCCGCACGCGTGCGCCGCGGTGTGCGGAGGGAGCGCGGGCAGATCGGCCAGGTCGTCGGGGTAGGGCACCCCGGCCTGCTTCGCCGCGGTGCGCAGGGCATCACTCATGCTCTGGTCATAGGAGATGGTCGCGCGATTGACGACCTTGGCGGTCGTGCCCAGTGGCACCTGCGCCCGCATCGTCATGGTCGCCGTCTGACCAGGGAGGATCTGCTCCACCATCCAGCCGACCCGGTCCCTGACAGCGATGCCCCCCGTCGATGCGGAGATGAACCGTGCCCCATCGGGCAGGTCGTCGACGACCGGGATCTGCACGGCGGTACCGGGACCGGTGTTGGTCACGGTGATCGTGTAGTCGAGGATGGCCCCGGCCTGTGCAGTGGACTGCTTCACGGTCTTGCTGATCTCCAGCGACGCACTCGCGGGGACGACCGTCAGCGCGCATGCCTGCTGGACGTCATCGGGACACGGGGTGATCACCGTCGGTGCCGGCGTGCCCGCGGGGGCATCGGCCGGATTCTGCACCGCGGCGCGATTCACGATGTTCGCCTCGTCGAGCCCACCCGGAGTCGTTCCGGTCACGTGCAGCTCCACCACGCCGCCGGCGGGCACCTCGGGGACGGTCCAACGGACCACGCCTTCGGCGACCACACCCCCTCGATCCGCGGATACCTGGGTGAGTGCGGCAGGAAGCAGGTCCCTGACCGGCACCCCGACAGCAGCGGTGGTGCCGGAGTTGGCGACGGTCAGGGTGTAGGTGAGCACCTCACCGTGTCCCGCGACCTGCTTGTCGACGGTCTTGGACACCGCCAGCGCAGGCAGCGCGGCGATGACGGTGGAGGCGCACGCAGCGGCCGAGTCGTCGGCGCACGGCGTCGTGTACGCGGGAGCGGGGGTCTCGGCGGGTGCGTCGGCGGAGTTCTTCACGACGGCCCGGTTCACGAGGGTCGTGCCCGCGCCGGAGCGGTCCACGGTGCCACGCACATGCAACTGGCTCTGACCGCCGGCGGGGATCTCGTCGACGGTCCAGGACACGCTCGCGTCGCCGATGTCTCCCCCCTGCCCTGCGGTGACACCGGTCAGCCCGCGTGGGAGGGCGTCGGTGACGGGAACCCGGCGCGCAGCGGCGTCGCCCATGTTCTTGACCGTGATGGTGTAGTCCAGCTCATCTCCGGGCACCGCAGCCGCCTTGTCCACGGTCTTCGAGACGGAGAGGCCGGGAAGGGTCGGAACGGGGGTCGCCGTCGCGGTCACCCCGAACGCGTAGCCGTCGAGGCCGGCCGCCTGGTCTGCGCTCAGCGCGAAGCGCGCCACGTCGAACACGATCCGGGTGATCTTGGTCCCCGGTACGGTGAAGCTTCCGCAACCCCCGGGCCGAGTCGGTGCGGAGCAGTTGATCTTCACGTCACCGCGATGAAAGCCGTCGCCACCGTCGGTGAATGTCGCGCCGGCCGACACGACGGCGGCCGTCGCACCGCCGTCAGCCGAGGAGAAGCGGATTCCGTCGGCGGCGGACCACCCGGTCGCGGCGCCCCCGTTGCCGGCACCGAACTCCGCGATGTGGATCGCAGGGTTGTCGACCGGACGATCGAATTCGACGGTGATCTGCCCGTCGGCGCATCGTGCGGCGCTCCCGCAGTCGCGACTGGAATGGATGTTGAGGACCGGAAGGTCCTTCGCCGATACGCCGTCGGCATACATGGCGTCGACTCCGCTCCATGCGCCGAGCGACTGCCCCTGGCCTCCGAAGACACGGGCGCCGTCGCCGGAGATCGTCGCGGTCGCGACGGTGCCGTCGGCGAGGGTGAAGACCCCGGTCTTGGGGTTCACGATGGTCGCGGCTCCTATCGCGGCAGACGCAGGAGCCGCGGACGCGACAGCTCCCATCGCGAGCAGGGTTCCGAGCAGGAGTGCGCTCGATCTCTTCCACATGGTGAGGTTGGTTCCAATCTCATGTTCCTGGCGGTTCGGGGAGGCGCCACAGGGGTGCCGCATGCGTACTGGACGCGGATTCCCGCGATCGATTACGCGAGGATCGAGATCAATCCACGACGACCACCTCCGCCCATGCGCTGCCCGAGACTCCGGCGATGTTGGACTGAGCGAAAGCGAAACCGATCGCTGTCCCCCACGGCACCGGGTAGGAGCTGACATCGATGCTCGCCTGCCACGTCTCGTCGGTGGTGCATGTTCCGGCGGCGACGGTGACCCCGTAGGCGGAGACGGAGACCTCGGCGCCGACCTCGCAACGCACCGAGGCGCTGATCCACTGGGTCCGCGTGACCTGGGAAGGGATCGAGAGGATCACCGGCGGGCCGGGGACCTGCGCAGGAGCGGGAGGAGGTGGGGGCACAGCGGGGGGTGAGGAGGCCTGCGGGAGCGGGGTGGTCTCTGTAAGCGGCACGGCAGAGGGCTCGGCCGTCGGTGCCGCACTGGGGACGAGGGTGGGGAGATCGGTCGGGAGGGAACCGGAGCCGGGCCCCGCATCCGAGGAGTCGGTGTGCGCGAACGCCGTGGCAGCGACCGCACTGTCGTTGTTGTTCACGACGCTGCCGGTGACCCCGACGGCGAGCGCCGCAACCGTCACGATGGCCATTCCGACGAGGCCCGCTTTCGCCGCGGCGAGACCGGCGAAGGGCACCGTGACCGTGACGGGCATCGGGGCGGCTGTGGCGGAGGCTCCCTCGAGGGACAGCGATTGCCACACCTGAGCGCCCCCGCCGAGTGCGAGGCCTGCGGGGAACAGGATGGACAGCATCCGCGAGCTCGCCCGTCGGGCTTCCTCGGCCCCCGCGCGGCAGTCATCGCAGTGCTCGAGATGTGCACGGACCCGCTGATCGTCCCGGACGGTGAGGCGGCGGCGAGCGTGGGCCCCGATCTTGCCCAACGTCCACCGGCACTCCTTCGAGGTCGGGGGTCGCTCCTTCAGATGCGCGGCGATCCACGCCTGTCGGAGCCCTTCCCTGGCCCGGAACGCGAGCACGGCCGCGGCGCGTTCAGTGATCTCGAGGCGCTTTCCGATCTCCTGCATGGAGAGGTTCTCGACCTCACCGAACCAGAGGACCTCCTGCCAGCGCTCCGGGAGGGCGAGGATCGCCTTCGAGACCAGAGAAGCGTCGAAGTCGGCGTCTGCGGCGGCTTCGGTGGAGGCCGGGTCTTCGACCGTCTCGATGTGTTCGATGGGGACCTCGCGGCGGGCTCGACCCCAGCTGATCGCCAGGTTCCTCATCGTCGCGAAGAGATAGGGCTTGAACGCACTCTGGGGCCCTTTGCCGGCCTGCATCGCCTGATAGATACGGGTGAAGGACTCGGCGACGAGGTCGTCGGGGTCGGCCGACCACCAGTAGGTGCGGGCGACGGCTCTGGCCACGTGCTCATAGCGTCGCCAGAGTTCGGCATACGCACGCTGATCGCCCGTGCGTGCGCAGGCGAGGAGTTCGGCGTCCGCCTCCCGGCTCACCTCCGCGTAGCGATGGTCTGTATAGCGATGGCTCATGTCGTCCCTTTCCCCCAAGGGCCTTGCCGGGATGCGCGGAAAGCAGCGATCCCGTGTGTTTCGCACCCCGAGGGTCCGCCAGCCGCATCGACTCGCGGACCCTGCCGGGGCCGTCGAACTAGTCGTGCGATCGGCGCAGTCGCCTCCTCACGACGAGGCTTGCGCCTCCCCCGAGCAGCAATGCTGCGAGCAGCAGGCTCGACACCGCCCCCTCGGTTCCGGTGGATGCCAGCGTCGAACCGGAAACGCCCGGATCCTTCGGCGTCACCGGCGGAGGCACGACCACGTCGACCGGGTTCTTCACGGCGACGGTGACGTTCTGATCGCCGACCGTGAAGCGCTCGGGACTGATCTGCGGCGCACCCCAGCTGATCCCCTCGATGGGCTTCGGAGCGCGCTCGCGGATCGTGACGTCGGCGCCGACGGGAAGCGCCGGCGCGGAGACGGATTCTCCCGCCGTCAGGGTGAGCTCTCCGGAACCTGCGGCGAAGCCGGGCCCTGCCGGGTACGAGTACTCGATGACGTAGACCGTGTCCGCTGGCACCCGGGTCGTCGCAGCAGAGGGACCCGAGACGGTCTTCACCGCGGAGAAGGGCTGACGCCGCAGCGTCGCGGTGTTGTTCAACGAGACGTCCACGGCGTTCCCGGCCTCGATCGCGAACGTCTTCGAGGAGAAGTCGGGCGCGGCCCAATCGAGATTCCCCGGGAGGCCGGCCAACGACTCGGAGAGCTCCACGATGCTGCCCACGGGGAACGCCGGGCTGGTCCAGGTCTCTCCCGCCTGGACGGCGAAGTCGCCGGTGACGGGAGTGCTACCGGGAATCGCGACCGAGTAGGCACCGCGGAAAGTGAGGTCGTCGAGGTTCGCGTCGTCTCCGCGAAGGTGCTTGGCGATCGTGAACGTGCCGACCTGGGTGCCCCCACCGGTTCCCGAGCCGCCGTGCCGCGTGACCTCCGACGTCGTCGTGGCCGTCGTCTGGGTTCCGACCTTGATGTCTGCGGCGTTCCGGTAGGTTCCGGCTGCTCCCCCATCGGTGACCTCGGAGAGGTAGTGGACGTTGTAGAAGTAGCCCTCCTCCGCCGTGAAGCTGACGGTGGCACCGTCCGCCGAGACGACGTAGTCGCTGAGGGGACGCTCGACGAAGGGTCCGGGGACGACGAGGCCGCCGGGGAGCGTCATGAGGGTGTTGGTCGCCCAGAGGCTCGGGAACCGCTCTCCGCTCGCCGAAACCGGGAGGAGGGCCTGGTTCGGTCCGAGGATGTCGTGGACCACCACTTCCTGGCCGCCCGTCATGCCCGTTGCGCCCGCGCCGACGGCGACATCCCAGAAGATCGTGTCGGTGCCGTTCTGATATTCACCGCTCTTGAAGTTCGAGCGACCGACGAAGTCGCAGTCGTCTGTGCACGCGAGTGCGGCCGGAGTCACCTCCACCGTGGCCGACGCGTCGCCGAAGTCGTACTCGACCGTGGTCTGCTCGGTCACCTCGGTGGTCACGGTCGCCCAGAACGAGAAGCCTCCGGAGAGGCCGACCGGATGGCTCTTCACGTACTCGCTGTCGAGATCGCACACGAGCTGATCCGCCGTGGTCACACAACTTCCCATCAGCGCTCCCCCCGCATCGAGCAGGGGGAACGCATCCTGCAGCCCCCGAAGACCCCCGGGGAGGTCGACGACGAACCCCGCAGGGGTGGCGGGGTTATCGGGCAGCGACCAGGAACCGGTCAGTTCGGCTTTCGTGCCGCTCTGGACGACGCCCTCGGTGAATTGCACGGCGTCGATCGACGCCTCCGTGGCGTACGGCGGCGCAGCCGAAGCCGGCGACGGCGCGATCACGAGTCCGATGAGTCCCGCGAGCAGGGCGAGGAAGGCGATGCCTCGGCGGGCGAGCCGCTGCGGCTGGGATTTCCGTGTTCGGGCAGGTGGCGGATCGGTCAACGTGGTTCCTCCGGTGGCGGTCTTCGCGCATGAGCTTGCGTGCGCTGTGTCAGACAGGACTCGGCAGCCGCGGGGTCACTACGGCACCCGCGAGCTTTTTCGGAATCCGACAACGCCCCTTGGAGCTGACCTCTAACGTCCTCTGCGGTGCGGCCGATCGCTCGGGGCTCCGGTGCGATCGTGAGCGGTGCGCTCGGCACCGGCTGCGATGACGGCTCGGACCCGCACCGACAGTACGCGTCGACGCCCTCCTCGACCGCCCCTGCGCACGTGCGTATATCGGCGTTCTGGCATACGTGGTCGATCGCGGTACTGGTCCGCGTCCGCGTCGACGAATGCGGGGAATGTGCGGCGGGCGAGGGGAGCCCGCCGCACGAGGGTGGCCGTCTGGGGAAGCAGGGGTGAGCGGGGACCCACCACCCGGGCGCCATGGACGGTGTCCGTGGCGCCCGACCGAACCCTCGCGAGCATGACGACGATCGACGCGGACCATTACGCGTGCGGCGGACGATTTTTGTCCGCCCCTCGGAACACAGCCGCGAAACCCGGCCGATAGGCTCGGTGCCGTGTCGAACGCCGAATCCTCCGTCTCCGCATCCGCCGCCTCCGACCTCCGCCGCATCGCCGCGGCCCTCGCGGATCCGGAGCCGCTGAACTGGGTCATCACGGGCGACTCGATCACCCATGGGCTGGTGCACACACAGGGCGGGCGCAGCTACCCGGAGCACCTGCACGAGCTGATCCGCGGCGAACTGGAGCGCGTGCGCGACGTCGTGCTGAACACCGCGATCAGCGGCAACCGCATCGTCGACCTCCTCGGCGACTGGGACCGTCGCGTCGCGTCGTGGCACCCCGACGTCGTCACGCTCATGATCGGAACGAACGACGCCTCCGACGGTGGACCGCGCGAGGTCATCACGGCGGACGACTACGCCGCGTCGCTGCGGGAGTTCGTCGAGCGGGTGCGCGGGCTCGGGGCGATCCCGGTGCTGCAGACCCCGCCCGCGATCGACACCCGCAACGCCCCGGAGCGGGCGCGCATCGGCGAGTTCGGCGATGCCGTGCGGCACGTCGCCGCGAGCGAGGACGTGATCCTGGTCGACCAGTACGCCCGCTTCGCCGATATCGGCGCCGGTGGCGTCCCGTGGGGGCTCATGAACGATCCGTTCCACCCGAACACCGAAGGGCATGCGGCCCTCGCGCTCGAACTCGCGCACGTGATCGGCATCCGCCCCGACGGGCCCCGCGCGCGCACCTTCGCCCTGCTCGAAGGAATGGTCGCGACCGCCCGGCTGAACGGCTAGACCGCTCGGACGCCCTCACCCTCGGTGGACGAAAGGCCTCTGGACGCCGCCGCAGGCCCCCGCTAGGTTGAGCGCATTCGCAGTCGTCGGAGAGGTGGGGGCATGTCTCACGTGGTGGCAACAGGGGCCGGGAAGGCCATGATGGAGCGTCGGAACGACCCGACGCACGATTACATCCTCGAGCTCACCGGCAAGGAGCGACCCCGCGTCCTCTTCGTCGGCACGGCCACGGGTGACGACAGCGCGTACATCGTGAGCTTCTACTCCACCTACGACTCCGACAGGTGCGCGCCGCACCACCTGCCGCTCTTCCACCGCGCGGTCGACGACCTCGCCGGCTTCGTCAAGGGCTTCGACGTGATCCACGTCGGCGGCGGGAACACCGCGAACATGCTCGACGTGTGGAAGCGACAGGGCCTCGACGAGATCATGCGCGAGATGTGGGAGGACCCCGACTCGAATGTGGTGTTCACCGGAGGCAGCGCCGGGGGCATCTGCTGGTTCGAAGGCGGCACCACCGACAGCTACGGTCCCACCCTGCAGGTCCTTCCCGAGGGACTCGGGTTCCTGCACGGCAGCTTCTGCCCGCACTACGACGCCGAGGACCAGCGCCGTCCGCTGTTCCACGCCTCTCTGCTGAGCGGCGAGCTCTCCACCGGGTACGCGGTCGGCAACCTCCAGTCCCTGCACTTCGCGAACTCCACCTTCGTGACCGCGGTCAGCCCCGTGGAGGACGCCCTCGCCCTGCGCGTCGAAGCCATCGACGGCAAGATCGTCGAGACCGAACTCCCCACGACGGTGCTCGCCGGGAACGCCCCGATCGTGAAGGGACCGTCGTCATGAACGACAACGTGTGGATCCTCGTCGCCGAGCTGATCGTCGTCATCGGCGCCATCTACATGGGCACCCGCACGAGCGGGATCGGGCTCGGCGTGTGGGGGCTGGTCGGCGTGGCCGTCCTCATCTTCTTCTTCGGCGAGGCGCCCGGCAATGCGCCGGTCGATGCGGTCTTCATCGTCATCACCGTCATCACCGCCGCATCGACCATGCAAGCCGCCGGCGGCATCGACTGGATGGTGTCGGTCGCGGCGAAGGTGATCAGACGCAGGCCGAGATCCGTGGTCTTCCTCGCCCCGGCGATGTCGTTCCTCTTCACGGTGGGCGCCGGAACGGGGAACATCTTCTACCCGTTGCTGCCCGTCATCTACGACGTCTCGTATCAGCAGAAGATCCGTCCGGAGCGGGCGCTCTCGGTCTCCGCCGTCGCCTCGCAGGTCGGCATCCTGTGCTCCCCCGTCTCCGCAGCCACCGCCTCGATGGTGGTGCTGCTCGCCCCTCAGGGAGTCGACCTCGGCGGGCTGCTGCTCATCATGTGGCCGGCCTCGATCGTCGGGCTCTTCGTCGCCGCACTCGTCATGATGCGTCACGGCAAGGACCTGGAGGACGACCCCGAGTTCCAGAGGCGCCTGGCCGACCACCAGATCAAGCCGCCGGAGACCGACGCCCACGAGAAGAAGCTGCCGTCGACCGCCGTCCTCTCCGCCTCGCTGTTCCTGGCCGGCGTCGGCGTGATCGTGCTCTTCGGCCTGTTCGAGAATCTGCGTCCGGTCATCGGCACCGACGACGCCGGCGACCCGGTTCGACTCAGCGTCACCGTGATCATCGAGGTCGTGATGGGCATCATCGCCGCCCTGATCTTCGTCTTCTGCAAGGTGAAGGCAGCCGACGTGCCCAAGCAGCCCACGTTCCCCGCCGGCATCGTCGGCGCCATCGCGCTCTTCGGCATCGCCTGGCTGGCGAACACGTTCGTCGCCGCGAACCAGACCCTCATCGTCGACGGACTCGGCTCGGTGGTCTCCGGGTCTTCGGCTTTCCTCGGCGCGCTGCTGTTCGCGCTGGCGCTGTTCGCGGTCGCGATGCTCACGACCAGCCAGTCGAGCGCCACGAACGCGATCGTGCCGATCGGCATCACGATCGGCCTGCCCGCCTCGCTCCTGGTGGGGCTCTGGCCGGCGGCGATGGGCATCTACACGCTGCCGGCCAACGGCAGCCAGGTCGCGACCGTGGCGTTCGACCAGACGGGAACCACCAAGATGGGCAAGTTCGTCTTCGACCACTCGTTCCAACTGCCGAACCTCATCTACGTGGCCGTGGCGATCATCGTGGGCGTGCCGCTCTCGTTCCTGTTCACGTGAGCTGAGCGGTCGTCCACGACATGACCGACGGCGTCGACCGGACCGCACCGCGACAGTTCCTGCTCGGGTTGGCGCAGGGCATGAACGCCTCGGCCGAATCGGTCGACCGCATCCGCGACACGATGACCGACGTCGCGAAGGCCTACGGCGGCGGTGACGCCGACTTCGTCGTCCTGCCGACGATCATCCTCGTCGAGACCGGGGAGTCGGAGGAAGCCCGCGTCGCGATCCGCTCCGCCACGAACGCCTCTTTCCGCTTCGATCAGATCGCCGCGCTGTACGAACTGATCGGCCAGGCGCGGACGGGGGCGATCCCGCCACTCGACGGCATCAGACGGCTGAACGAGATCGGAGCCATGCGCCCGCGGCTCGACTGGTTCACGCGCACCCTGGGTCACGCCATCCTCACCACCGGGCTCGCCCTGCTGCTCGCGCCGACCTGGCAGGGCGTGATCGTCGCGTTCGTGCTCGGCTTCGGTATCGGGCTGCTCAAGCTGGTGCGGTCGCCGACACTCCAGCTGATCCTGCCCATCGCCGCCGCGTTCGTGTGTGCGGCGGCGGTCTTCCTCCTGGCCGAGGTGATCGAGATCGGCGATCCGATCCGTCTTCTCATCGCGCCGCTGGTGACGTTCCTCCCCGGCGGCGTGCTGACCACGGCGACGGTCGAGCTGGCGGCCGGACAGATGATCTCCGGCGCCTCCCGCCTGGTCTACGGCTTCGTGCAGCTGGCCCTCCTGGCGTTCGGCATCCTCGCCGCCGGCACCGTGGTGGGAGTGGAGTCGCGATCATACGAACCGTTGGAGGCCACCTCCCCCCTGCCGTGGTGGGTGGCGATCATCGGCATCCTCGTCTTCGCGCTCGGCAACTATCTGCATTTCTCGGCGCCGCCCTCGACCTTCGGCTGGGTGCTGATCGCCCTGGTCGTCGCGTATTCGGGGCAGTGGGCAGGCAACGAGTTCGTCGGCCCCACGGTCGGAGGTTTCGTCGGCGCGCTCGTGATGACCCCCGTCGTCTTCTGGATCGCGGGGCTCCGGCACGGGGCGCCGTCGCAGCTCACGTTCCTGCCGGCGTTCTGGCTGCTCGTCCCCGGAGCGGCCGGTCTGGTCGGACTCACCGAGGCGGTCGCCACCGACGGCGGACTCACCGACTTCGTCGCGGCCCTCGTCTCGGTCATGTCGATCGCCCTCGGTGTGCTCATCGGCACCGCGCTGTACCGCGTCGTGCATCATGGTGCGGAAGAGATCGTGCAGTTCGCCGTGGCCCTGCCTGCGCCCGACGAGACCACGTCGACTCCGAGATTCTGGTCACGGCTCACGGCTCCGTGGCGTCGGTCGGCCGACCGCTGACGCGACCGGACGGCGCAGAGTCCGGCATCCCTCCCCCGGGTATCACCGGCACTCCCTCCCCCTGGCTTGCCCCTCTGGCTTGCCCCTCTGGCTTGCCCCTCTGAGATTTCGGAATATCGTAGGGGTGGGGACCTGGGGAGGTACGGTGTCGGCATTTGTCGCGCAGGGGGACGGACACATACCGCGAGTATCGGCGCACGCCATCAGTCGTCCACGACTGATCGCCGCGCTCGAGACCGAGACGCCGTTGACGCTGGTCCGGTCGGCATCGGGGTCGGGCAAGACCACCGCCCTCGTCGATTGGGCGGCCGCGACCACCTCACGTGTCGTGTGGATCACCGTGACGCCTTCCATCGCGACCGGCGATGCCCTCGCCCGCGCGCTGCTGCGGGTACTGCCGGGCACGGCTCCCGCGCACTCCGCCGCCGCGGAAGACGGCTGGGCCGCCGTGACCTCGCGTCTGTGCGACGTGGACGGTCCACTGGTCGTGGTGCTCGATGATGCGGCCGCCGTCGACCGCGAGGGCGTGTTCGCACTGTGTCGAGCCGTCGCCACCACCCCGCTGACCCGCCTGATCGTCGCCACGAACCGCCCCAGCCCCTTCGACAGCGAGGGCCTCGACCTCGTGATCGACACGACGCTCCTGGCCCCCGAAGAGCTCATGTTCGACGCCGAGGAGATCCGCCGGGCGCTCGATGTCGACGAAGACACGGCCATCGCGACGCGCGAAGCGACGGGAGGGTTTCCCGCTCTCATCCGTGCGCTGGCCCTCCGCGGCGCCGGAACGGACGCGGTGTCGTTGCGCGCCGCCACCACCGTGATCGAGGACTACCTGCAGGATCGGCTCGCCGAATGCGCCTTCGATCGGCAGACCCTGCAGGGCCTGTTGCGGATCAGCGTCACGGAGTCGGTCGACGTTCCGCTCGCGGTGGCGCTGACGGGTGACGCCGAGATCCCCAGAGCCCTGGACCAGGCCGAGACGTTCGGCTTCGGTCGCTGGGCCGCCGACGGGCGCAGCGCCTTCGCCCTGACGCCGCTCACGCGAGGCATGTTGCGCCGCGAGCTCCGCCGGGTCGCTCCGCACGAGATCCCCCAGCTGCGGCGCGTCGCGGCAGAAGGTGCGGTGCGCCGCGACCTCCCGCTCGAGGGACTCCGCCTCGCCCTGGAAGACGACGACCTGCGCCTCGCGACGCACGTCACGATGTCGGGATGGAACCGGCTGCTCCACCGTGATCGGAATGCGGTGGTCGAGCTGCTCGGGGATGTGCCCGTGGCGCGGCTCAAGCGGGAGCCCCTCGTGGCCATGCTGCTCGGGATGTGCCTCAAACCCAACCGGCTCCGACGCCAGCGCGGGCTCCAGCTGCTGCGCATGGCGGTGGCGGCGGCGAACGCCCGCCGCACGACGCTCTCGGCCACAGAGCGGATCTTCATCTGGGCGGCCGAGAGCGCGTCGCTGCGAGCCATCGGTCGACCGGAGCGGGCAGCCCAGGTGGCGGCGCGCGCACTGGCGCTGTTCCACGAGACCCCCGAATCGCAGTGGCAGCAGTACGCCCGCGACATGCCGCTGCTGTGCACCCATCTGGGCATCTCGCTCTATTACGGCGGAGAGCAGGAGGAGGCCATCCGGCTGTGGGAGGAGGCCACCGCCCTGGCCGCGGCGCACGGGAGCACCAACGCCTTCCACGGGATATGCCTCCTCGCCGGGGTCCACGCCCTGAACGGGGATCTGCCGGAGGCGCGTCATTATGTCGGTCTCATCCGCGACGGCGAATGGGCCCCGGTGCTCCTCGACAGCTATCGGGGCACCTACTACCGGGTGGCCGAGGCGATGCTCGCGGTCGAGGACGGCGACATCGCCGCGGCGAAGCGGCACATCCGCTTCTTCGAACCGTACCGGGCGACGAGCGAGCACTGGACGACGATGGCCTCCGTGGAGGCATGGATCGCTCTGCACGAGGGTGAGGCCGCTGCCGGACTGGAGCGCCTGGAGTCGTTCGTCCGTCTCCGGGGAAAAGAGGCGAGTGCACCTCACGTGCGCCACGCCCTGTCGCGCCCGAGGACGCTCCTGCACCTCGCCCTCGGTGATGTGAGCACCGCCAGGAACATCGTGCAGCGGGATACGCTTCCCGACCGTTTCGGCACGGTCCTCAAACGGGCGCGTCTGGCACTCGTCGACGGCAGGACCGCCGACGTGGTCCGGCTTCTGGGGCAGACCCGCCTGCGCCCCTCCACGGCCCGAGAGCGCGCCGAAGCAGCGGCCGTGCACAGCGCCGCGCTGCACCGGGTGTCCGCTGCGGCCGCACAGCCGTCGAGCGAGGCACTGAACGCCCAGCTCACCGACCGGGGACTCACCACCCCGCTCGTGCTCCTGGGCGCCGAGGACTTCGGCGCCGTGCGATCCGATCTCGACCCCACCGGTCGGGCGACCTTCCCGCTGCGATCGGCGCTGCCGTCCTTCGCGACCCGGCCACGACTGTCATCCCGCGAGCAGATCGTGCTGCGCGCCCTGACGTCGGGAGCGCCGCTGCCGGCGATCGCCGACGAGCTCCGCGTCTCGCAGAACACGCTCAAGACCCAGCTCCGCAGCATCTATCGCAAGCTCGGCGCCCACAACCGCGCCGAGGCGATGGAGCAGGCGGCGCGCCACGGTCTGCTCCCGGAGTGACCCGCGGTCGCGCGGGAACGCGGAAGGCCTCGTCCGTCGCATGCGACGGACGAGGCCTTTCCCGTGTCCGCTAGACCTGCGCCCGGCGACGACGCACGATCAGCAGCACGGCACCGCCGAGCAGCAGCGCGATCGCGAGAGCCAGCACCCACGGGGCCAGCAGGCCGCCGGTGAGAGCGAGCGGCGTGAGCACCAGGTTCTCGGTCACGCTCGTCGGCGGAGTGATCGTCTCGCCACCGGGAGGCGTGGCCGTCCCCACGGCCACGTTGCGCAGATTCGCTCCGGCGGCGTCGGCGTGCACGGTCACGGAGTACGTGATCGTGACGCTCTCGCCCTCGGCGAGGCTGCCGGACCAGCGCAACTGCGTGCCTTCCACCGTGGGAGCGGCCACCGTGCGTGCGGATGCCGTGCCGTCGCCCACGACGGTGGTCGCGCCGGCGCGGAGGTCGGCGTGCCGCAGCACTCCGGAGAGATCATCCGTGATGACGACCTCGTCGAGGCCCGTCTCGCCGGTGTTCGTGCCGACGAGCGTGTACGTGACGACGCTTCCCGTGGCGACGGCCGTACCGGTTCCGGGATCGGCGGTCTTGACGAACGCGAAGCCGGGGGTGCCGACAGGGTTCTCCGTCGTGACGGGCGGAGGCGTGATCACCGCACCACCCGGCGGGGTGGCGGTACCGGAGACCGTGTTCGCGATCGTCGCACCGCCCGCGTCGCCGTTCACGGTGACCGAGTACGTGATCGTGACGCGCTGGCCCACGGCGAGAGCGCCCGTCCAGGTGAGCGCGTCGCCGTCCACGACAGGAGCCGGGGCTGACCCGTCGACCACCGTCGCGGTGGCGTCGCCGTTGTAGGCGGCGTGGGCGAGCACGCCCGACAGGTCGTCGCTGATGCTCACAGGCGCCAGTGCGGTCTCACCGGTGTTCACGCCGGTCACCGTGTAGGTGATGACGCTGCCGGGGTCGACCCGGGTTCCCGAGGAGGGGTCGGCCGACTTGCGCACCTCGAAGCCGGGCTCGTTCACCGGATGCTCCGTCGTCGCGGGAGGGGTCTCGATCGGCGGCACACCTCCCGGCGGGGTCGCCGAGCCCGAGACCGAGTTCGCGATGACCGTTCCCCCGGCGTCGGCCTGCACGGTCACGGAGTACGTGATCGTGACGGTCGCACCGACGGGGAGGACACCATCCCACGACAGCCGGTCACCGGTCACCACAGGGGCGATCGCCGCGGTGGTGCCGATCCTGGCGGTCGCGTCGCCGTTGTAGTCGGCGTGCGAGACCACTCCCGAGAGGTCGTCGACGATCGTGACCGGGTCGAGGATCGTCTCGCCGGTGTTCACGCCGGTCACCGTGTAGGTGATGACACTGCCGGGGTCGACCGCGGTGCCCGCCGCCGGATCGGCGCTCTTCGACACCGAGAATCCGGGCACGTTGACGACGTTCGTCGTGATGCCGGGCGGCGGGGTGATGACCGATCCCCCCGGAGGGGTCGCGGTCGCGGTCGCACTGTTCTCAAGCACGGCCCCCACGCCGTCCGCCCCGACCGTGACGGAGTACGTGACGGTGACGGTCTGGCCGACCGCGAGCGCGCCCGACCAGCGGAGCTTCACTCCGGCGACGGACACCGCACCGGCGGGCTGCCCGCCGATCACGGCCACGGCATCGGAGTTGTACGACGCGTACGGCAGCACCTTCGACAGGTCATCCGTGATCTCGACCGGGTCGAGGGCGGTCTGACCGGTGTTGACGGCCGTCAGCGTGTAGGTGAGCACGTCACCGGGGTCCACGGCGGTGCCCGGTGCCGGATCGGCCGTTTTGGCGAACGTGAAGCCGGGTGCGTTGACCGGGTGCTCCGTCGTCGAGGGCGGCGGGGTGATCGGCGTGCCCGGGGTCGTCGGGCTGTCGGGGTCGCTCGGGTCCGTCGGGATCAGCGGAGTCGCCGTGCCCGTCGCCGTGTTGGCGACCGTCTCGCCGCCGGCGGTCGGATCGACCGTCACCGAGTAGACGATGACGACGTCCTGACCCGGGCGCAGCATTCCGCTCCAGGACAGGGCCCCGCGAGCCACGCTCACGTCCCCGCGGGTGGCGGTCACGTCGTCGTTGTACGACGCGTGGGCCAGCGCACCGCGCAGGTCGTCGGCGATCGAGGCCGGGTCGAGCACGGTGTCACCCGTGTTGGTGCCGGTGACCGTGTAGGTGATGACGCTGCCGGGATCGACGCGCGTCCCGGTGACGGGATCGGCCGACTTGGTCACCGTGAATCCGGGGGTGGCGACCGGGTGCTCCGTCTTCGACGGGGGCGTCGTCACCGGGGTTCCCGGTGTGGTCGGGCTGCCCGGGTCCGTCGGGTCGACCGGAATGAGGGGTGTGCCCTCACCCGTGACGGTGTTGCGCAGCAGCACACCGGTGGCATCCTCGTCGACCGTGACCGTGTAGGTGATCTCGACCCGAGCGCCGGGAGCGAGCGTCCCGTTCCAGGTCAGGGTGGTGCCGTCGAGGGCGATCGCGCCGGTCGAAGCGGTCGCGTCGTCACCGTACCGGGCGTGCGCGAGCACGGCCGACAGGTCGTCGACGATCGTCGCCGGATCGAGCGTCGTGTTGCCCGTGTTGACGCCCGAGATCGTGTAGGTGATCGTGTCACCCGCACGCACGGCGGTACCGGAGGCCGGGTCAGCGGACTTCACGACCTCGAAGCCGGTGTCCACGACCGGGTGGTTCGTCTCGACCGCCGGCGGGACGATCGGCGTTCCCGGGGTCGAGGGACCGGCGGGGTCGGTCGGGTCGACGGGGATCTGCGGCGTGGCGGTGCCGGTGGCGACGTTGTGCAGCAGCGCCTTCTGGACACCCGCGTCGACGGTCACCGAGTAGCGGATCGTGACGGAGGCTCCGCGGGGCACCTCACCCGACCAGGCCAGCGTGCTGCCGGTGACGGTGACGGAGCCGCGGTCGGCGGTGACGTCGTCGTTGTAGCCGGCGTCGTCGAGCACACCCGAGAGGTCGTCGACGATGCGGGCCGGGTCGAGGTCGGTGTCACCGGTGTTGGTGCCGGTGATCGTGTACGTGACCGTGTCACCGGCCGAGACCGCCGTGCCCGACGCGGGATCGGCGGACTTGCTGATCGTGAAGCCCGACCCGATGACCGGGTGCTCGGTGGTGACGGTCGGCGGGACGATCGGCTCGCCCGGCACCTCCGGCCCCTCGGGATCACCGGGCTTCGGCGTGGTCGGCGTCGCGGTGCCGGTGACGGAGTTCTTCAGGATCTCTCCCGAGGCGTCCGCATCCACGGTCACGGAGTACGTGATGGTCACAGCCTGCCCGGGGGCGAGCGCGCCGGTCCAGGCGAGGTCGTCACCGGTGATGGTCGCGGCGCCCGTGGTGAGGGGCGCGCCGGCGACCGAGGTCGCGATGTCGGAGTTGTAGGCGGCGTGCGCGAGCACACCGGACAGGTCGTCGGCGATCGACGCGGGGTTCAGCGTGGTCGCGCCCGTGTTGGTCCCGGTCACCGTGTACTCGATGACCTGACCCGGCTCCACGACCGTTCCCGCTGCGGGGGTGGAGGTCTTGGCGACGGTGAAGCCCGCGACGGGGTGCTCGGTGGTCACGGGCGGGGTGACGGGCGGAGGGAGCGTGCCGGGCGGGGTGCCCGAGGCGGTGACGCTGTTGGCGATCCGCTCACCCTCGACGCCGGCGTCGACGATGACCGAGTAGGTCACGGTGAGCACCTGACCGGGCTCGAGCGCACCGGTCCAGGCGAGGTCGTCACCCGTGACGGTGGCGGCCCCAGACGCGACGGGCGTGCCGTCGATCTTGGTGACGACATCACCCTGGTACTCGGCGAACGCGAGCACGCCGGAGAGGTCGTCGTTCACCTGCACGGGGTCGAGGACCGTGTTCCCGGTGTTCTCGGCCTCGACCGTGTATGTGAGGCGCTGGCCGGCCTGCACGGCGAGGCCGTCGGCGGGGTCGGACGTCTTGCGCAGAGCGAGGCCGGGCACGAGTCGCACGTTCGTGAACGTGCACGTGACGTCGGTGCCGCGCGAGCCCGACGGCTGCGTCACCTCGCCCGAGGCAGTCACCGCCACCGGGGTCGTGGTCCCGTTGGGGTTCACCTGCACGCAGTCCAGCGACTCGGCGTACCGGGTGCGATCCGTCGTGCCGGATGCCGCCTCGGACAGGCGGAAGGTGTCGCCCTGGTTGGTGAAGATCGGGCCCGCGTAATCGGGCTGCAGGCCCGTGCGCTCTCCGCGCGTGGTGGCGTCGGTCTGCGCGACCTGGTAGCCGGCGGGCGACTGCACGCGCAGCGCGAACTGGTCGGTGGCCGAGTGGCGCCCCGCGGGGAGGTCCTTCTTCAGCGTGAGGGTGTTCGGGAAGGTGCAGCTGGACATGTCGGTGGGAGCGAAGGACCCGAGCGACGTGGTGTTGACGGTCTGCCCGCGGGGCAGGTCGACCTCGATGATGCGGTTTCCGCCACCGGACGCGGAGACGAAGATGTGCCCGAGGTTTCCGAACGCGATGCCGTTGCCCTGCACACCGGCACCCATGTCGTGCACCTGCTTGGCCTCGATGGTGGCCGTGCTCGGCGTGACCGTGGCGGGCAGGTCGGCGGAGTAGATGAAGTTGTCCGCGACCAGGACGAGCTGACCCGAGGCACTGAAGGCCATGTCGCCGTTGGCGCCGAACGCGCTGCTGCCGGCGGTCGGGCGGAGGGTTCCGACCTGCACGTAGGTCTGCGGCGTGAGGTTCTCCTCCCACGCGTAGATGTTGATCGCGCCGTTGATCGTGCCGCTGGCGAAGTAGTAGACGCCCGTGTCGGGGTGCACGGCGCCACGCAGCACCGACGAGTTGAGGGTGAACGACGTGCGCGTGGTGACGTCGGTCACACGGTCGTGCTTGGCCAGCACCTTGCTTCCGGCGGCGTTGGTGACCGTGTAGGCGTACTGGCCGCTGGACGAGATGCCCAGGGCGTTGTTGGAGTGGTCGACGCCGAGGGTCGTGGCACCGAGCGTTCCCCCTTCGCCGGGGGCACCGCCCTGCTCGTTCACGACGAACTCGCGCACCTCGGTCGCGCTCTGCACGTACACCGCTCCGGGGGTGCAGAGGAACGGATCAGCCGCAGCTGCCGGCGCTGCCGTCAGCGTCCCGCCGATGAAGACCATCGACGAGGCGACGAGCGCCGTGCTCACGGCGCCGCCGATCAGCTTTCTCGCGCGGCCCCGCCAACGGCTGCGCCGCTCGGACGGAAGGCCATCGGATGTGCGGTCCTTGCGGGCAACACGAAACGCCATGACTGTCTCCCCATTCATCGCTTCCCCGGCGCGCACTCGCGCACGGAAGCCCCCGCCCCCTCAGGCGACCGCCGAGCACCATTCGGGCATGGTGAACTCGGTCCGGGCCACCGCCAGCCTGCCCGTCGGCCGAGACGCGATCCTGCCGATCCCGGAGAATTCACCCCGTCTTTTCACCCCGTACGACGGCTTCCCCCGATCCCGCGAAGAGGGGCGCACCGACGACTCCGGCGCGCCCCTCCGCAGCGTGGCTACTGCCGGGACCCGATCTCTTCGATGGGACGGGTGCGCATGGTCGCCGTGGTCCCGACCCACATCGCCACGAGCGCCAGCGCGCCCATCGCCCCGACGATCAGGAACGACCCCAGCACGGGCAACGCGGGGATCGGCTGCCCCGAGATGCCCATGCTCACGCCGATGAGCGGAGGGATCGCGACGACCACGCCGAACACCATCGCGATCGCCGCCACGAGCACGGCCTCGATCCGCATCATCGAGCGCACCTGCCCGCGGGACGATCCGATCAGCTGCAGCAGAGCCAGCTCCCGTGAGCGCTCACCCGTCGCCATGACGAGCGTGTTCACCACGGCGATCGCGATATAGCCGAGGATCACCAGCAGGGCGACGAGGTTCACCCACCCGTTCTGGGCGTGCGCTCCGGCCCCCGCGGCCCCCTGCCCCGATCCGTCGGTCACGAGCAGACCGCGCGCCTCCAGCGCGGCCCGGACCTCGCCGGTCGCCGCCTCGTCGACCGCCACGAGCGCGAAGGCATCGAGACCCGTCGTGGTGTGGGCTCTGACCTCTTCGGCGGCCATGGTGAGGTCGCCGAAGCCCAGACCCCGCTCGTACACCGCGACGACCGTGGCCTTCAGCGGCGAACCGTCTCCGAGGTGTCCGACGACCGTGCCGCCGATACCCAGCCCGAGCGTCTGCGCGGCATCCGTGCTCACCGCGACCGTCGCGATGCCGTCGAGGTCGGCGAGCGATCCTTCGCGCACGCGGAGATCGAGACTGTGCGCGATGTTCTCCGGGTCGACGCCCTGCAGCACATGCTCGGCACGCTCCAGCTTGCCCTCGAAATCGAACGAGTCCACCACCGCCGCGCTGAGTGCGACCCCCGACGCCTCGGTCACCCCCGGCATCTCGCGGATCACGTCGACCGCCTCCGGCGAGAGTCCCGACGGCGCGGCCACCCGCAGGTCGGCGATCACCCCGGCGCTGGCCTGGGTCGCCGCCTCCGCGGCGATGATCGACGGCGCCCCGATCTGCACGAGGCCCAGCCCGATGCCGAGAGCGACCGGCAGGATGGCCGACGCCAGCCGCCTGCTGTGCGCCGCGGCGTTCGCCGACGCGAGGAAGCCCGCACACGACGAGCGACGCAGCACGGTGCCGACCAGCCGGACGCTCAACGACACCAGCCACGGGCCGAGCACCGCGAGCGCGACGATCAGCAGCATGGCCGCACCGGCAGCCGCGCCGGCGGCGACCTGCCCGCGCACGACGAGTGGCACCGTCGAGACCGAGATCCCCGCGGCGGCGAGCACGATTCCGGTGATGATGCGCGGCAGACCGATGGCCGGAGCGCCCGTCGCCGATTCCCGCAGCGCTTCGACCGGATCGAGCTTCGCGACCCGGGCCGCCGCGATGCGCGCCGCACCCCAGGCCGAGGCCAGCACGAGCAGCACCGCGCCGACGGCGGGGAGAGGACCTGTGGCCAGGGCGAAGTCGCCGGGGATCACGCCACCGGATATGAAAGCCGCCTGCAGCACGGTCGACAGCAGGTATCCCGGCGCGATGCCGAGCAGCACCGCGACGGCCGAGACCCACAGCACCTCGCGGGCGACGAGCGCGTGCACCTGGGACGGACTCGCCCCGACGGCCCGCAGCAGCGCGTAATCACGGCGGCGCGACTGCACCGACAGCGACAGGGTGCCCGCCACGATGAACATCGCCACGAGGATGCAAGTGCCGACGAACGCGCTGCCGATGGCCACGAGCGTCGAACGCGCGGCGCCCGAGTCGAGGAACTCGACGTCGCCGCGGGCGTCTCCCGTGCGGGCGATCAGGTCGGGGAAGGCCTCGCGGATCGCACCGGCCGTCTGCTCGGGGTCGACGCCCGAGACGAACACGCCGAGTGCCTGCGCGGCCCCCTCGTGCGGGTCGAGCTGGTCGATGCGACGCTCGCTGAGGAACACGTGCGCTCCTCGCTCCGGCATCACCGGTGCCGCGACCTCGCCGACCACGCGGTACTCCGACGGGACGCCGCCGTGCGCGAGGACGACCGCGTCGCCCACGGCAAAACCGCTGCCCGCGGTGACGACGACCTCGTCGGCTGCCGCGGGCTCCTGACCCTCGCGCAGCTCGAAGCCGGTCAGCGCAGTGGAGGGCCACGGGTGCGCCTCGACCAGGACGGAACCGCCGGCACCGGCATCCGCACCGGCACCCTGCAGGGAGAGCGGAATCGTGACGTCGGCCACGACGCGGTCGACTCCGGGAAGAGCGGCGATGTCGCGCGCTGCGTCGGCGGGCAGCGGCGCGCGTTCCCGCAGGGGAACCGGCAGGTCTTCCGGCACATCGACCTGCTGCGGCGCACCGACCACCACGTCGACCGCGGAATAGCGTTCCGGCGCCAGGCCTCCGCGCATGCCGGATTCGACGAGGACTCCGAGGCCCGTCACCAGTGCACTCGCCACGAACACCGCGACCGCCACTCCCACGAAGCTCCCGCGGTGATGGCGAAGATCGGCACCGACGAGTCGGCTCAAGCCCAGCGTGCCCGACATCACCACTCCCCCAATGCGCTCATGCGGGCGTTGATCTGCGCGGGGTCGGCACCGTCGAGGTATCCCGCGAAGGCTCCATCGGCGAGGAAGATGGTGCGATCCGCGTGCGCGGCCACCACCGGGTCGTGCGTGACGACCACGACCGTCTGATCGAGCTCGCGCGCCGTGTGCGCGAGCAGGTCGAGAACCTGCTTGCCGGAGCGGGAATCGAGCGCGCCGGTCGGCTCGTCGCCGAACACCACATGCGGCCGGGTGATGAGCGCGCGGGCGATCGCCACCCGCTGCTGCTGGCCCCCGGAGAGCTCGGAGGGGCGACGACGACGGTACTCGGTGAGCCCCACGGCGTCGAGCAGGAAGTCGAGCCACGGCGCCTCGAGTCGACGGCCGCCGAGTCGCAGCGGCAGAGTGATGTTGTCTTCGACGTTCAGTGCGGGGAGCAGGTTGTACGCCTGGAACACGAAGCCCACGTGATCGCGGCGGAAGGCGGTGAGCTGGCGTGCCTTCAGCCCCGAGATCTCGGTTCCGCCGAGGTGCACGGTGCCACTGCTCGGCCGGTCAAGTCCTGCGGCGCTGTGCAGCAGGGTGCTCTTGCCCGAGCCCGAAGGGCCCATGATCGCGGTGAACGTGCCCTTCGCGATGGCGAGGTTCACGCCACGGAGGGCCGTGACGCGGCTGGCACCTGTGCCGTAGGTCTTGACGACGGACTGCAGCCGCAGTGCTTCGGAGGGCCGCGCGTCGACGGCCGGGGAGAGGGGGGTGAAGGTCATGATCCGACGCTAGGGACGGGGCGGACGGCATCCCATCCCGCCCGCTGCCGCTTCGATGGTGGTGCTGGCTATACCGTGCCGCTCCGACCGCTCGGGCAGACTGTGAGAGTGAAGGACGGACGGATGCGGCGATGGCTGCGCGCGTGGGGATACCTAGCCATCGAGGCCGGAGTCTCGATCGCCTCCGTGGTGTTCCTCTGCCTGGGCATCGTCCTGCTTCCCTTCATGATCCTCACCGGCGGCGTGCTGCTGATGCCCGAGACCGTGCAGAGCCTGCACCGCTGGACGGACCTGAACCGCCGTCGTGTCGGCGCCTACCGGGGCGAGGAGCTGACGCCGATCGGCCACGTGCTCCCGCCGGCCTCGACCATCGACGATCGTCTGCGCTTCGCTTTCTCGCGCGCCACCGGCCGCGACGTGCTGTGGCTCGCCGTGCAGGGGCTCCCCGTGCTGTTCGTCTCACTGCTGACGATCTCGCTGCCGGTCGCGGCGGTCAACACCCTCGCGATCACCTACTACTGGCAGTTCGCTCCCGCCAACGACCCCGTGGGTTCGGTGTACCCCGTCACGTCCTGGGAGCTCGCGGCCACGATGCCGCTGCTCGCGGCGGCGTACGCGATCCTGTCCATCCTCCTGATCCCCGCGGTCGCACGGCTGGTGTCGTACGTGTCGGCGACGCTGCTCGCGACGCCGGAGAAGTCGCGCCTCGCCGCACGGGTCGACGCCCTGACCCTCAGCCGCGCCGCCGCGCTCGATGCCCACGCGGCCGAACTGCGGCGCATCGAGCGCGACCTGCACGACGGTGCGCAGAACCGCCTGGTCAACGTGGTGATGATGCTCGGGATCGCCGAGCGCGCGCAGGAGACCGGCGGCGACGTGCTCGAACCGCTGCGGCGAGCGCAGGATGCCGCCAGCGATGCGCTCGCCGGACTCCGCCGCACGGTGCACGACATCTACCCCCCGATCCTCGACGAGCTCGGGCTGGAGGGGGCGCTGGCGTCGCTGGCCGGGCGCAGCGTCGTGCCCTGCACGATCGAGACGTCGCAGGTCGGACGCGTCCCGGCCGCCGTCGAGTCGGCCAGCTACTTCGTGGTGGCCGAGGCTCTGACCAACGTCAGCAAGTACAGCGACGCCACGCGGGCCGCGGTGCGGGTCGAACGGGAGGGGGAGGTGCTGCTGATCACGGTCGAGGACGACGGCGTGGGCGGAGCAGCCGAACGCCCGGGCGGCGGCGTGGCCGGCATCCGTCGTCGCCTCGAGGCCTTCGAGGGTGGGCTGGAGCTGTCCAGCCCGGTCGGCGGCCCCACCATCCTGAGAGCGGAGCTGCCATGCGGATCGTGATCGCCGAAGACGACACCCTGCTCCGCGAGGGGCTGGCGCTGCTGCTGCGCAGCGAGGGGTTCGAGGTCGTGGCGGCCGTCGACAACGCCGAGGCATTCCTCGCCCGGCTCGACGAGGCCGATGCCGCCGTGGTCGATGTGCGGATGCCGCCCACCTTCACCAGCGAGGGGCTGAAGGCCGCGGCCGAAGCCCGCGCTCGCCGCCCCGGTTTCCCCGTGCTGGTGCTGTCGGCCTACGTCGAGGATCGGTACGCCGGTGAGCTGCTGGCTGCCGGAGCGGACGGCCTCGGCTATCTGCTCAAGGAGCGTGTCGGCAAGGTCGCGGCCTTCATCGATGCCCTGCACCGCGTGGCCGCCGGCGGCACGGTGATGGATCCCGAGGTCATCTCGCAGCTGATGAGCCGCCGTCGCGCCGACGATCCGGTGCAGACCCTCACGCCCCGCGAGCGCGAGGTGCTGGGCCTCATGGCCGAGGGGCTCGACAACGGCACCATCGCCGAACGGCTCTTCGTGACCGAGACCGCGGTGAGCAAGCACATCGGCAACATCTTCGCCAAGCTCGGCCTCGCCTCCAGTGACAGCGGCCACCGGCGTGTGCTCGCCGTGCTCGCATACCTGCGCAGCTGACCCGGCACCCGCTCTACCGCCGCGGTGCCGAGCGATGCCATGCTGTCGGGGATGAAGCGCAACACCAGGATCACCACTGCCGTCGTCGTCGTGGCCGTCGCCGGGCTGGTCGCCGTTGCCGCTCCCGCCGTGATCAGCGCCGCCCCCGCCGTCGTCGATGCGGCTTCGTGGGCGTCGGAACGCTTCGCCGCCGAACCCTCCACGGCCCCGACGAGTGCCGCCGACGCCTCTGATCCGGTCGGATACGTCGATCTGGGCGATGGCATCAGCGTTCCCGCCGGCGGACCGGGTGATTGCACCACCAACGCGTTCATCAACATCGGGAGCGACGACGGCTCCCCGGCTCACGGGAAGCTCCTGGGCGAGCTCGTCGACATGGGCGCGTCGGAGCTGGCACGCGGGCCGGTCACCCTCGATGCCGACGGCCAGATCTTCTCTTACGAGGTGCAGGCCGGCGACAGCCTCATCGCGATCGGCGAGCGCTTCTGCGTCGACTACGTCACCGTCGGCAGCTTCAACCACGTGCGCGGCAATGAGCCGATCGCTCCCGGCGACGTGCTCTACCTGCGCCCGGACCCGACGCTTCCGTTCGTCGACATCTACTCGCCGTACAACGCCGAACCCGGGTCTTCGACCATCCCCTACTACGACGGAGTGGCAGCGTTCTCGACCGCTGTCGCCACCGCAGACCTGGGTGCCGCGCGGTGGCTGTGGCAGCGGCTGGAGAAGGACATGCCCCCGGAGACGGCGGCCGTGATCTCTCAAGCCCTGAGCAACGACGACCTGGCGCTGCTGCGCCGCATGTTCCCGTAGCAGCGCTTCCCCCTCTCCGCGCTTCCCCTCTCCACGCTTTCCTCTCCACTCCTCGCGTCTCCACCCTCGCCGTCGACGGTCGTTCTCGCGCGCCCGGAACCGCTTCGGGATCTCGTCCGAAAAAGTTTGGTATTCGGTGTTGCTAAGTACCGGTACTCAGTGTTACTTTGTACCGGTACCCAGCAACACTGAGTACCAACCGAAACGAAAGGAGGACCTGATGGGCAAGCAGATGACCGAGATGCTCAAGGGCACTCTGGAGGGCATCGTTCTGGCCCTCCTCGCCGAGCAGCCGGCATACGGGTACGAGATCACCACACGCATCCGCGACCACGGATTCACCGACATCGCCGAGGGCACGATCTACGCACTCCTCGTGCGCATCGAGCAGAAGAACCTCGTCGACGTCGAGAAGGTCCCGAGCGAGAAGGGTCCGCCGCGCAAGGTGTACACCCTGAACGCACAGGGCCGCCAGGAGCTCGAGGAGTTCTGGAAGACCTGGGACTTCCTCGCGCAGCACATCGCACAGCTGAACAAGACCGACACCGACAATACGAGCACCACCCCGAACAAGGAGAACTGATCATGGCCGCAAAGTGGATCGAAGCGCTCACCGGATCGCTCGAGCAGAAGAAGCAGTACAAGCAGGCCAAGGCCCGCATCGACGCCCTCCCCTCGCCGTACCGCGAGGTGGCGAACGCCCAGTACCGGTACTACCTGTACTACGGCGGCATCACCGACGGCGACACGATCGTCACGATGTTCCTCGACCTCGCCGACCTGTGGGAGCGCGCCGCAGTCGACGGCACGCCGGTCAGCGCCATCGTGGGCGATGACCCCGTGGAGTACGCCGAGGACTACGCCCGTGCCTACGGCGGCACGCAGTGGATCGACAAGGAGCGCGCACGCCTCATCAAGGCGTTCGACGACGCGAAGAAGAAGGAGAACGAGTCATGACGAACCCCGCCATCTCGGTGCGCGGCATCGAGAAGTCGTACAAGGATCTGCACGTGCTGCGCGGCGTCGACTTCGAGGTCGAGAAGGGCAGCATCTTCGCCCTCCTCGGCTCGAACGGCGCCGGCAAGACCACCATGGTGCGCATCCTCTCCACCCTGCTGAAGGCAGACGCCGGCACGGCGACCGTGCAGGGCGTGGATGTCGCCTCCGACCCGGTCGGCGTCCGTGAGCGCATCAGCCTCACCGGGCAGTTCGCCGCCGTCGACGAGATCCTCACCGGACGCGAGAACCTCGTGCTGGTCGCGAAGCTGCGGCACCTGCCCGACGCCGGGAAGGTCGCCGACGACCTGCTGGCGACGTTCCGTCTGACCGATGCCGGCGGCCGCAAGGTCGGCACCTACTCCGGCGGCATGCGTCGCCGGCTCGACATCGCGATGAGCCTGGTCGGCGACCCCGAGGTCATCTACCTCGACGAACCGACCACGGGCCTCGACCCCGAAGCCCGCATCGAGGTGTGGGACGTGGTCAAACAGCTCGCGAACAGCGGCACCACCGTGCTGCTCACCACACAGTACCTCGACGAGGCGGAGCAGCTGGCCGACCGCATCGCGATCCTGCACGAGGGTCGCATCATCGCCGACGACACCCTCGCCGGCCTCAAGCGGCTGCTCCCCGCCGCCAAGGTCGAGTACGTCGAGAAGCAGCCCACCCTCGAGGAGATCTTCCTCACCCTCATCGGCCCCAAGGCCTCCGGAAAGGAGAACGCAGCATGAGCACGCACTTCGCCGCCGATACGGCGACACTCACCGGCCGCTCCATGCGGCACATCTTCCGCAGTCCCGACACGATCATCACCACGGCGGTCACCCCGATCGCGCTGATGCTCCTGTTCGTCTACGTCTTCGGCGGTGCACTCCAGCAGAGCACCGGCACCGACAACTACGTGAACTACCTGCTGCCCGGCATCCTGCTCATCGCGATCGCATCCGGCATCGCCTACACGGCGTTCCGACTGTTCACCGACATGCAGAGCGGCATCTTCGAGCGGTTCCACTCCATGCCGATCGCGCGATCGAGCGTGCTGTGGGCGCACGTGCTCACGTCTCTGACGGCGAACGCCATCACCCTGGCGATCATCTTCGGCGTCGGATTCCTGATGGGCTTCCGCACCGGGGCGAGCTTCTGGGCCTGGCTCGGAGTCATCGGCATCCTGATGCTGTTCACCCTGGCCCTCACGTGGCTGGCGATCATCGCGGGTCTGAACGCCAAGACGGTCGACGGCGCGAGCGCGTTCTCGTACCCGCTGATCTTCCTGCCGTTCATCAGCTCGGCGTTCGTGCCGACCGACACCATGCCGGCTCCGGTGCAGTGGTTCGCCGACAACCAGCCGGTCACCTCGATCGTCAACACCATCCAGGCACTCTTCGCCGAGAAGCCCGTCGGCAACGACATCTGGGTCGCCCTCGCCTGGTGCGTCGGCATCCTCGTGGTCGCCTACGTGTTCGCGATCATCTCGTACCGGAAGAAGGTCAGCTGATCTTCGCCCAGCGAGACGGGACGCTCCGACCGGGTCACTCGACCCGGCCGGGGCGTTTCGCCGCGCTCGGCGAGGTGTCGGACCTCGGCGTAGCTTCGGACCTCGGCGTAGCTTCGGACCTCGGCGTAGCTTCGGACCTCGGCGTAGCTTCGGACCTCGGCGTAGGGAGGAGTTCCCCCTCTCGGGAGGATCCTTCCGCCCGGATGCTCCTCCCGACGCGGAGAACTCCGCCCGGGAGGAGGCGCTCACACCGTGCGCAGCGCCGACGTGGGCGAGAGGCGGGCGGCGCTGATCGCCGGATACAGCCCCGCGATCACACCGACCACCAGCGCCACGGCCGGGCCCCCGACGAGCACCACGAGGGGTATCGTCGCCGCCTGCCCCTGGATGCCGGCGTAGACGAACACCCCCGCGGCCCCCAGCAGCAGACCGGCGACGCCCCCCAGGCCGCCGAGCACGATCGCCTCCGCCACGAACTGACCCGCGATCTGACCCGAACGCGCGCCGAGCGCCCGCCGGAGTCCGATCTCGCCACGCCGCTCCAGCACCGCCACCACCATGGTGTTCGCGATGCCGATCCCTCCGACCAGCAGCGCGATCGCCGCGAGACCGACCGCGAGGCCGGACAGCGAGTCATCCGCGGTGTCCCGCGCCCCGGCGAGGTCGCCGAGTCCGGTCACCTGCACATACGGGGACGACGGATTCGCGGCGCGGGCGATCGCGTCTCGGACCTTCTCGCCCGTGCCGCCGTCGGCCATGCGCACGTAGATCGAGGCGATCGTGTCATCGCCCTTCGCCGACACGTGCTCGGCCGCCCAATGATCGCCGAGGAAGGCACTCGCGTCGATGTCCTCCGCGAGCCCAGCCGAGTCGAGGATCCCGATCACGGTGTACCACTGCTCGCCGATCCACACCCGCACGCCCGGCTCCGTGATGCCCATGCGCGCAGCTGCCGCTGACCCGAGCACGGTCACCGGCAGGGAGCGGTCGGTCTCGTCGAACCACGACCCCTTCGCGACCGATCCCTCCACGGACGAGAGGAAGTCGGGACTCGCCGCATACGCGGTCAGCCCGTTGCCCTGGCTCTTCGGCATGAGGTCGTTGCGATACACGCCGGTACCGTCCGGCACCTTCTCGAGCACCCCGACCTGCTCCACCCCCGTCACCCGCTCGATCATCCCGCCGGCCGTCTCCGGCAGTGCGACCGGTTTGTTGTCCGGCCCGTACCCCGGCTGCACCACGATCATGTTGGCGCCGAGCGCGTCGAGCTTGGCCAGCAGCTCCGCCTGGTTCGATGCGGCGATGCCCGTGATGGCGGTGAGTGCCGCGATGCCCACGGCGACGCCGAGCGCCGACAGGGCCGTGCGCATCTTGCGGCTGCGCGGTCCGATGAGCGCCGTGCGGATGCTGTCCGCGACGCTCAGCCGCGGCATCCGCTCCCCTCGGCGCCTCATGCCGCGACCTCTTCCCGATCCGGTGAGCCCGTATCGCTCACGATGCGTCCGTCGTGGATGCCGACCTGCCGCTGCGTGCGCTCCGCGATGTGCGGGTCATGAGTGATGATCACGACCGCAGTGCCGAAGTCGGCGATCGAGGTGAGGAGTTCGAGGATGCGGTCGCCCGTGGTGGAGTCGAGCGCCCCCGTGGGCTCGTCGGCGAAGAGCACCGACGGATTCCCGACGATCGCGCGGGCGATGGCCACCCGCTGCTGCTCCCCACCGGAGAGCTGCCCGGGCCGGTGCTTCATGCGGGCGCCGAGACCGACCCGTTCCAGGGCGGCCGCGGCACGCACCGCGCGCTCCGCAGCAGGCACTCCCGAGTAGAGGAGTCCGAGCGCCACGTTGTCGACCGCGCTGAGCGCCGGCAACAGGAAGAACTGCTGGAACACGAAACCGATGCGGCGAGCGCGCAGCACCGCCCGCTCGCGCTCGGCGAGGGCTGCGGCATCCGTCCCGTCGATCAGCACGGTGCCGCTGGTGGGATCGTCGAGCGTGCCCATGATCGAGAGCATCGTGCTCTTGCCGGATCCGGATGCCCCGACCACGGCCACCAGTTCTCCGCTCTCGATCGCGAGACTCATGCCGTGCAGCACGCGCAACGGTGGACTTCCCGGATACTCCTTGATCACGTCGACGAGCTCGACCACGGTGTCCGGCGTCATCGCGCCACCACCACGGCGTCGCCGGCAGCGAGGTCTCCGCCCGTGACCTGCACCTTGGTGTCGGCGATCAGTCCGACCTCCACGGCGACCCGTTCGACCTTGCCGCCCTTGCGCAGCACGTCGACCGCATAGCCTCCGTCGGTCGTCGCCACCAGGGCGGTGACCGGCACGACCAGCGCGTCCTTCACCTCCGAGGTCGCGAACACGACCTTGACCGCACGCAGTCCGATGCCCTCGGCGACGGCCGGATCGTCGAACTCCACGTTCGCCGTGGCGGGCGTGGTCTCGCCCTCCTTCTCGGTCGGCTGACCACCGGGGTCGACGGCGGTCACCGTCGCGGGCACCTCCGTCCCGTCCGGCAGCACCACGGTCACCCGGGTCCCCGGCAGGATCTCGCGGGCCTGCGCGTCGGTGAGCTTGGCGACCACACGCAGGGTGGTGCTGGTGTAGGTCAGCGGACTCGTCCCGGCGGGGTCTCCCAGCTTTCCTTTCACCGACTCGATGCGCACCGATGCGGCGGTGATCGCGACCACGTCTCCCAGCTTCACGATGCCGTCCTGCGGCACCCCGAGCGACTTCTGCCAGGCCTTGACGTTGGTCTCCGTGACCGCGGTGAACTCGTCGTCCACCGTCATGTTCCTGCCGAAGCCGAGGTCGGCGAGCGCCTGCTCCAGCTGGCGCACATCCGGGCCCTTCTCGACGCCGACGCCGAGGTCGCGCCAGAACGGACGGTCGCCGCGCATCGCGATCACCGGCTTCCCGTCGACCTCGTAGATCGCCTGTCCGACGCCGATCACCTCACCCGCGGTGGGCAGGCGTGTGATGGTCCCCCCGCGCCCCGGCAGCGCGATGGACGCTCCGTAGCTGAGGGTGCCGTTCAGCCGCAGGTCGGAGGTCAGCGTGGTGAGCTCGGCCGTGGCGGTGACCGGCTTCTCGGCGTCGTCCGGAGACTCGGCCACCGAGCTCCACGGCTGCAGCACTGCGAGTGCCACCGCCGCGGCCACGAGCAGCACCCCGACCGGCAGCAGCACCTTCGTCACCCGGCGGCTCATTCCTCGCCTCCGGAGGGCATGACGGTCGCCGCGGTGAAGGCGCCTTCGAAGTATTCGCTCATCAGGGCGAACCAGTCGAAGTCGACGGCTTCGATGCTCTCCTGCGTGAACATGGGCGGCATGTCGCCCGCCTTCTCCGCACACGCCTCGAGGAGGGTGCGCGCCTCGTCTTCGGTGATGCCCGTCGGCAGCGTCAGCATGCCGTCGGAGTCGGGGTCGGCGAAGTCCGTGAAGCCGTTGTCCCGTGCGCACGACGCGAAGGCGAGCCCGGCCTCCGTGAGCTCCTCGGGGGAGATCATCTGCGTCTCGGCGCCCGCCTTCATCGAGATGTCCGGCTCCGGCTGCGTGAACTCGGGGACCTTCTCCTCGCACGCCTCCCACGCCGCGCGCTGGCCGCCGTCCTCGGGGTAGCCGGATGCAGCTGTCGAAGCCATCCACGTGCCGTCGTCGTCCGTGAAGATCATCGTCATCGCCATCTCCTCTCCGGCGCCGGCAGAGGCGGTACTGTCGCTCAGCGTGCCCATCGCCCCGTCTCCGGGAGCATCCGGCATCAGCAGCCCGACCTGACCGCCTTCGACGATCTTCGCCGTCTGGCCCTCGTCGGTCAGGCAGCTCACGAACCGCGCAGCGGCCGCATCGTTCGCTCCGTCCTTCGCCTTGTCGTCGCCGGACGGGGCGGTGCACGCAGAGAGCGCGAAGAGCGCCACGACAGCGGGCATCACCACCATGGACCGGCGTGCTTTCGAGTCGAACATGACTTTCCCTTTCTCGCGGTCGCAGCTCGTCCGCGACGTGCAGTCAGTTCTACGGATGCGCTGGTTTGCTGGGGGTATGACGGCGCCTAACCGGAAACTAACCGCGCACCGCGCACCCTCGGAGACGGGAGGTGCCATGCGACTGCTGCTGGTGGAAGACGAGGCCGACCTGGCCGACACCCTCGCCGACGGCCTGCGCCGGGAGGGATACCTCGTCGACGTGGCGCGCGATGGGGCGAGCGCCCTGACCGCCGCCGCATCGAACGATGTGGACGTGATCGTGCTCGACCGTGACCTGCCCGTGCTGAGCGGCGATGCCGTGTGCCGCACCCTCGTGGCGCAGGAGTACCCGGCGCGCATCCTGATGCTCACCGCCGCCGGCACCCTCAACGACCGCGTCGAGGGCCTCGACCTCGGTGCCGACGACTACCTCGCCAAGCCGTTCGCGTACGTCGAGCTGCTCGCGCGCCTGCGTGCTCTCGGCCGCCGCGGACACTCCGCGCGCGCGAGTGCGGTGCTCGAATTCGCCGGGGTGCGCCTCGACGTCGTGCGGCGCATCGTGGAGCGCGACGGCACGCCGATCCGCCTCACGCTCAAGGAGTTCGGGGTGCTCGAGACGCTTCTCGCGGCGGAGGGCGGCTACGTCAGCGCCGACGATCTGCTCGACGAGGTGTGGGACGAGCCGCACGAGCGCACCCGAGGTGTGGTCAAGATCGTGGTGCACACGTTGCGCCGCAAGCTCGGGGCTCCCGAGGTCGTCCAGTCCGCGGCAGGGCACGGGTATCGAGTGGGGACGACATGAGACGCATGAGCTTCCGCACCCGGCTGGTCGTCACCATCGCGGCCGTGTTCGTCGCCGCGGGTGCCGCACTGCTCTCGGTGCAGTACCTGGTGGTGCAGTCGCTGTTCGCCTCGGCCATCGACACGACGGCCGCGACCTGCGTGCCCGCACTCTCGGTCACACAGGTCGCACCGGGGACGCCGGCCGCGGACAGCACCGACATGAGCGGCGTCTCCCCGCTCACCGAGAGCGGCGATCTCCTCTACGGCACGACCGGCACCGGATGCGCCTACTTCGCCGAGACCGCCGATGTCACCGGCTTCGCGGTGGCCACGCCGATGCAGACCGTCGCACTCGACGCCGTGGAAGGAGCGGTGCTGCAGCAGTCGACGTTCCTCGCGGACGAGGTCGGCAGCGGGCTCCTCCTGTGGTCGATCGTGGTGCTCGTCGCCTTCACCGGTGTCGCCGCCGCGATCGCGTTCTGGCTCGCACGGCGCTCACTCGATCGCATCGGCGAGGTCACCGCCGCAGCCCGCGACATCTCGGAGCGCGACCTCGGGCGCCGCCTCGACCTGCCGGGCCCCGACGACGAGATCAAGGAGCTGGGCGACACGATCGACGGGATGCTCGACCGGCTGCAGTCGGCGTTCACCGCGCAGGATCGCTTCGTGGCCAACGCCTCGCACGAGCTGCGCACCCCGCTGACCACGACCAGGACCGCCCTGGAGATCCCGCTCGAACAGGGGGCGGTGCCGGCGGACCTGCAGGCCAACATGCAGCGCGCGCTGCGGGCCACCGAGCAGAGCGAGCGTCTCATCACGGCCCTGCTCGCCCTCGCCCGGGCCCGCACCGGGCTGGACGAGGTCGAACCTGTGCAGTTGAGCACGCTCATCGAGGACCAGGTCGACGACCTCGACGCCCAGGAGATCGAGGTGCACGCGAACCTGCGCGAGCTCACGGTCGAGGGCGATGCGGTGCTGCTGGCCAGGGCCGTGCGCAACCTGCTCGAGAACGGCATCCGCCACAACGTGCCCGGCGGTGAGCTGTGGGTGCGCTGCCGACGGGAACGCGGACGAGCCGTCATCGAGGTCGAGAACACCGGGACGCCGATCACCCCTGCCACCGTGCAGCTGCTCACCGAGCCGTTCTACCGCGGCGATGCGAGTCGCACCTCGGCCGGCCCGGACGGCACCGGGCTGGGACTCGCGATCGTGCAGAGCATCGCCAAGACCCATGGCGGCGAGGTGCGTCTGCGCGCCCGCAAGGGCGGCGGCCTGATCGCCGCGATCGTCCTCCCGCTCTGACCCGACCTACCTCCGGTCGCCCCGACCGACGACCTCCATGCGTTGCGTGAAGGTCATCCGGTCCTGCACGACCCGCTCCGGGTCCCACCCCGGGCCGGGCGTCGAGGCGATGAGGAGCTGCGAGTACGGGTGTTGCGGGCTTCGCAGCACCTGGCCGGTCTCTCCCTGTTCGACCACCGTGCCGCGGAACAGCACGAGCACGCGGGAGCAGAGCTCGCGGATGACGGCGAGGTCGTGACTGACGAACAGATAGCTCACCCCCGACTCGCGCTGGATCTCGGCGAGGAGTTCGAGCACCTGCGCCTGCACGGAGACATCGAGTGCGGACACGGCCTCGTCGAGCACGACGAGGCGCGGAGACACCGCCAGTGCGCGCGCGATCGCGACGCGCTGCCGCTGACCGCCCGACAGCTCATGCGGCTTCGCGTCGGCGTGCCGCTCGGTCAGCCGCACGCGATCCAGCAGCTCTCCGATCGTGCGGTCGATGTGCGCGCCCGCCCCCTGTTCCCGCAGACGCAGGGTGCGCCGCAACGCCTCGCGCACGGTCAGCCGTCGATCGAGCGAACCGTTCGGGTCCTGGAACACCATCTGCACCGCACGAGCCCTCGCACGGCGCTCGGCTCCGCCGCGCGGCCTGCTCAGGCGGTCGACACCGTCGATCACCGCCGACCCCGCGTCGGCGCGTTCCAGACCGACGAGGATCCGAGCGATCGTCGACTTGCCCGAACCCGATTCACCGACGAGGCCGAGCGCCTCACCCGATTCGATGGCGAAGCTCACGTTGTTCACCGCGACGACGCGCTCGGCTCCCGGACCCATCCGAAAGGCCCGATACAGCTCGGAGACCTCCACCAGACTCATGACGCCTCCTTCGTGTCGAGCACCGGGGCCGCGGCGATCAGCGAGAGCGTGTACGGATGGACGGCGTCCGCGAACAGGCCCGGTGTCGTCAGCGTCTCGACGATCTCGCCCTGCCGCAGCACATGGATCCGATCGCAGATCGCTCCGGCGAGCGCCAGGTCGTGGGTGATGAAGAGCATGCCGAGACCGCGGTCGCGGATCTGCCGTTGGAAGATCGCGATGATCTCGGCCTGCGTCGTCACGTCGAGCGCACTCGTCGCTTCATCGGCGAGCAGGAGCGCGGGATCGCTGCTCAGTGCGGAAGCGATGACCACGCGCTGGAGCATGCCGCCTGAGAGCTCATGCGGGTACTGTCGCATTCTCCGCTCCGGGTGGGTGAGTCCCACCGCGGCGAGGAGCTGGACGACATGCGCCTCGGCGCGACCTCGTCGCCAGCCGTGCACGCGGACGAGTCGTTCGGTGAGCGAGTCCCCGATGCGGCGCACCGGATTGAGCGCGGCGCGCGGATCCTGCTGCACCAGCGAGACGGAATCGGAGCGTACTCGGCGCCGGGTGCTCCCATCGGCGGCGACCATCTGGGTGCCGTCGACGCGGATGCTCCCCTCGATCGACGCCTCATCGCCGTAGAGCGCGAGGACGGCGCGAGCCGTCGTGGACTTGCCCGAGCCCGACTCTCCCACGAGTCCGACGAGCTCACCGCGGTCCACCGTGAGGCTGACACCGGCGAGGATCCGAACCGCGTCGTCTCCTTCGCCGAAGGCCAGGTCAAGGTCCTGGATGTCGAGGAGCATCTTTCATCCCTTCGCAAGCAGTCGGTCGGCCACGCGCACCCCGGCGACGTTCACCGCGATGACGACGATGGCGATGGCGGCACCGGGGACGAGCGTGGGAAGGAACTCCCCCTGGATGATTCCGGGTTGCCCCTCCTGGACCATCAGGCCCCACTCCGAGCTCGGAGGCTGCGCCCCGAACCCGAGAAAGCTGAGCGTCGCGAGACTCATGAGGGCTTCGCCGAAGAGGACGACGAGATACCCGACGAGCGGAGGGAGCAGGTTCGGGATGACTCCGCGCACGCAGATCGTCAGGCCGCCGAGCCCCTGAACCCGGTACGCGTCGATGTAGGGCCGCGTCATCTCGCTCAGGGCCAGGCTGCGCGTGTACTTCGCGATGACCGGCGCGTATGCGAGCGCGAGCGCCACGATCGCCGTGGCCGGCCCCTTGCCGAACACGGCGATGACGAGCACGACGAAGAGCAGCCCGGGGAACGCGAACATCACGTCGGTCGCGCGGGCCAGGACCGTATCGATCCATCCGCCCCGCCACGCCGCCAGGACACCGATCGCCACTCCGAGCACGGTGGCGAGCGCGAGCAGCACCACCGGCCCGACGAGCGTTTCACCCGCTCCGATGAGGAGCCGGGAGAAGAGGTCGCGTCCGAGCTGGTCCGTGCCGAGCAGGTGCTGTGCGCTCGGCCCTTCCCAGATCGCGGCGAAGTCGACGCTGTCGGCCTGGTAGGGGGCGAGGAGCGGGGCGAACGCGGCCGCCGCCGCGATGAGTGCGAGGAGGCCGCAGGAGATCCAGAAACCGAGGTCGGATCCGGACCGCCGACGGCGGCGCACCCGCGGGAGGATCACGGAGGTCATGCGGACACCGTCCTTCGTCGGATACGGGGGTCGAGCACGGGAAGGAGCAGATCGACGATCGTCGTGACGATCATGTAGGCCACGACCATGAACAGGAGCACCGCCTGCACCACCGGGAAGTCGTGCGTGTTGATCGCGTCGACGAGGAGCGAGCCGACGCCGGAGATCCCGAACACCGTCTCGACCGCGACCGTTCCGGCGATCATGCTCGCGATGACGAGCGCGACCATGGTGATGATGGGTCCCCAGGCCCCGCGCAGGACGTGATCGCGCACGATGTACCGCTCGCGGAGACCCGAGGCACGGGCGGCCTCGACGTGCTCCGAGGAGAACTGCTCGATCATGGACTGTCGTGTCACGCGGCTCACGATGGCGAGCGCGGTGATGGCGAGGGTGAGTGCCGGGAGTGTGAGCGCATACAGACGATCGAGTCCAGCGGAACCCGCACCTGCCACGGGGAACCATCGCAGTTCCACGGCGAAGAACGCGACGAAGGCGATTCCCAGCACGAAGGAGGGGATGCTCGCGGCGAGAGTCGTGAATCCGATGATGGCGGTATCGGCCGCCTTTCCTCGGCGCACGGCCGCGACGATGCCGAGGCCGATGCCGACGACGGTGAGCACGACGGCCGCGTAGGCGACGAGCGACAGGGTGATGGGCACCCTCGCCGCCAGGAGCGCGCTCACGGGCTGGTGGTACTGGAACGACTGTCCGAAGTCGCCGGTGAGGACTCCGGAGGCCCAGTGCCAGTACTGGACGAGCATCGGCTCGTCCAGGTGGTACTGGGCCCGGACGCTCGCGATCCGCTCCGGGGTCAGGTTCTCGGGGTTGCCGATGAGGAACGTGACCGGGTCACCCGGCGCTGCGTACATCGCAGCGAAGATGATGAAGGAGGCGATCACCAGCGTGAAGACCATGCCGGCGAGCTTGCGGAGCGCGAATGGCATCGTGACTACCCCTTCGCGCTGCCGAGATCGACGGCCCACGGGTAGTAGATGAACGCCGCAGAGGCGGGGACACCCGTCACCGTCTTCGACATGATGAGCGTCGACGGCGTCGCGACGACCGGGATCCACACCGCGTGCTCCACCCAGCGCTTCTGCAGCTCTGTCGTGATCTCGGCGCGCTCGACGTCATCGGTCGCGGCGTAGCCCTCGTCCACCAGCGCATCGTATTCCGGGTCGGAGAAGACGCCGAAGTTCACGCTCGCATCGGACGCGCCGTTCTTGTAGAAGCCGAGGGGGTCGTTCTTCGAGATGTAGTACTCGTCGGGCCACAGATCGGCCTGGCCTCGGAGGTCGGGGTCGGAGTAGAAGTCGCCGTACTGCACCTGCGGGATCACGGTGATCTCCGCCTCGAGCCCGATCGATTGCGCCGCGGCGACCAGCGCATTCGCGATCACGTTGTGTGTCGAGGAGCCGTTCGAGGCGACGACGATCGGGGCGGAAGGGGCGCCGGCCTCGGCGATCAGGTCCTTGGCCGCCGCGAGATCGGCCTCGCTCGGCTTCGCGGGCGCGCCCTCGAGGGCGTCGTAGGCCTGCTCGAAGGTGTCGACCTCGTATCCCCATGCTCCCGAGCCGACGGGTGTCTTCCATGGCTGGGCGAGACCGCCGAAGGCAGCCGTGGCGACACCGGTCCGGTCGAGGGCGAGCGAGAGGGCCTGACGGATGCGCTCATCCGTCAGTGCGCCGCGATCGGTCGCTTCGAGCACCCATGCGTTCGTCGAGGGTCCTTGATAGACGGACACGTCGGCGCTGCCGATGAAACTCCGGGCGGCGCCGGCGTTCTCGAGGAACGACCCCTGGGCCTCACCGGTCGTGACCGAGTTGGCTATCGCGGTCTCGTCGGCCCATCGGAAGACGACCTCGTCCGTGAGGGCGTCGACGTCGGAGTCCCAGTAGTCGGGGAACCTGGTGATGGTGAGCTGCGACCCCGCGTCCCACGACGTCACCTGGTACGGCCCGCTGCACGCGGAGGCCGAACCGGGGCTGCCGAAATCCTCTCCTTCGGCTTCGATCACACGCGGGTTCCAGACGATACCGCCATCGCCCGCCATCGCCTGGAGCAGGATCGCATCCGGCTGCGATGTCGTGACGGTGATCTGGTCGGCGCCGGTCTGCTCGATCGAGACCACGTTCCGGTACTCGTCGGATTCGGCGGCACCGTCCTCGGAGTGGCGCTGCATGCTCCACACGACGTCCGCCGTGCTCACGGGGCTGCCGTCGTGGAACAGCGCCCCCTGCCTGATGGTGAAGACGAGATGGGTGTCGTCGGTCCACTCGGCGTCCGATGCCAGCCCGGGGCCGAGGGTCAGGTCGGGCTGCACCTGCATGAGCCGGTCGCAGACGTTCGCGAGAACCGTGTCGTCGGCGGTGGTCGCATCGATGTCGGCATCGAGTGTCGTCGGCTCTCCGCCGAGCATCCACGTCACGCTCTCGAGCGGGCCGGAGGCGGCGGGTGTCGTCGCGCCGAAAGGCACGTCGAGCGCGGTGTCGCCGTCTTCGCCCTTCGAGCCCGAACTGCAGCCGGCGAGCACGAATGCCGAGGCGGCGAGCACGCCGATCGTCACGGCGATGGGGTGATGCTGCTTCTTCATTGAACGCTATCTCCTCGGGTTCTCAATCTGTCGGTCAGGGGGAGGGGAGTTCGACGTGCGGGCCGTCGTAGAGGTTCCAGGGCAGCACCTCGTACTCGGTCTCGCAGGGGAATCCGTTCGCGACGCGGTACTCGCCGGTGGTGAGGTCGACACAGCTCGAGAGGAGCGTCGACCACTGCTTCACCGAGGGGGAGTCGGGATGCGGATGCGTGCAGACGCCCTCGGGGAAGCCGAGGTGATCCGACATCGCCTCACGCACGAGCGCGTAGCTCTGTTCGGGGTTCTCCGCACGCGCGACCGCCGCCAGCCCGGCCTGGACACGCGGCAGACGAAGCAGCGAATCCGCTGCCACCGGAAGGTAGGACCCGGCGAGCTGCGGCGGCACGGACGCCTGGAAGTGGTTGGTGTGCGCGATCACGCCGCGTTCGGGATAGATCCAGTCCACGCCGCTCGGCGTGGTCTCGAGGTCGATGCCGAATCCGCTGCGGTCGGCGAGGAGCGCATTGCTCGCGATATGGGGACGGGTCTTGACCAGCATCCTGAGCGCGCTCGCGATATCGCCCTGATCGAGCACGAGTCGGCGGATCAGGGTCTGCGGCACGCCGACCGCCGCTCCGAAGCTCCCCCCGAGCCCGTTGGCGTTCAACGAGATGCCGGCGGAGTTGGCACCGTGGCGCCCCACCTGCCCGGCTTCCACCTGCATGATCACCGTGGGAAGCGGATCCTGCACGACGCGGACGATGAGGGTCGTTCCCGCGGTGCGCGTGCGCCAGTCCCAGTTCTGCCCGACGAGCGTGTGCCCGGTGCCGCTGCCCTCACCCGTCAGGAAGAACGACGTGCATCCGTCGACGGCGTCGTCGCGCTCGTCGTCGGCGGCACGGACCGTGGTGCTCGTGACTCGCGACGGTCCCTGGTGGTCGTAGACGAACTCGCCGCGCACGTTCAGCGTGACGATCTCGGCGAAGGCGACACCCGCCCCCTCCGCGATCCCCCGCATCTCCTCGACGAGGTGCGGCGCGATCTGCTCGCTGATCGGAACCCATCGCGAGACGGAATCCGTGATCGCGGCCCAGCTCATGCCGGTCTGCTGGGTCAGCGCTTCCGTGTAGTACTCGATCGAGCCGGCGATGAGGTCGGCGGCGGCCTCGCCGTATCGGCGCCCGCGCTCGCGGGGCGCCCCACTGATCTCGATCGTGCGGATCGGTGTCATGGCCGCCATGTGACCTCCCTGTCAGGTGCGCCTGTTGCGCAATGTGGTTGCACCCGAGATGATTGAATCATCCGTTACGGATGATGCGCCTCTCGAACAGAATGATACAGCAATGGAACCGTTTGTAACAAGCGATACAGAGAACCCCGCGCTCTCCGGCCTCCGCGCGCGCATCGCCAGGACGTGGAACGATCTCTCGAAATCCGAACGTGCCGTCTGCCGCGTGCTCTCATCGACGTCAGCCGAGCACATCCTCTATGCGAGCGCCGCCGAACTGGGCACCCAGAGCGGCACCTCGAACGCCTCCGTCGTGCGCACCCTGCAGAAGCTCGGATACTCGGGCCTCTCACATCTGAAGCAGGAGGTGGCCGCTCCGTTCTCGAGCAGCGTCTCGCCCGAGGTGCGCCTCAAGACCCGCATCGAGCACATCGGCCAGGATCTCGCCCGCATCCAGCAGGAGACCTGGGATGAGGCGGCGTCGCTCATCGAACTCGCCCGCAGCTCGAACGACGACGACGCGTATTCCGCCGCCATCACGCTGCTCATGCGCGCCGAGAGCATCTATTGCTACGGCCTCGGCGCCTCCGGGATCGCCGCCGAGAACCTCGCACTGCGCCTACGACGCACGGGACTCTCCACTCGACGGCTCAGCACCGACGGATTCCGTCTCGCAGACGAGGTCCTGAACCTTGGGGCGAAGGACGTCCTCGTCATCTTCGCGCCTGGACGGGTCACCCGCGACATCGATGTGCTCCTGGACCACGCGCAGTTGATGGGCGCCGGCGTCATCCTCGTGACCGACGAGCTCCACGAGAGGCTCTCCTCCCGTGTCGACGCGATCCTGACCGCACCGCACACCCCCACAGGGCTGACCTCCGAGAGCCTCTCGGCGATCCTGATCTCGGACGTGCTGGTCCAGGGCATCTCCGCCGTCGCCCCCGATGCGGCACTGCGTTCTTCGCAGCTGCTCAACGACGTTCGGGCACGACTGGGCTACTGAGCCCCCACGCAGAAGCTCCGGTCGCCCTTCCTGTCGCCCGGCGGACCGGGAAGCGGCAGGAAGTGCGACCGGAGCACACCTCTGAGACGGGTTCGCGTCAGCTGGTGACGGCCCAGTCGAACTGGTCGCCGTACTCCTTCAGCCACGCGTCGACCGCGTCGGCTTCCTTGCCCTCGCCGTACTCGTTCACCACGAGGTCTTCGAGTGCGCCGTACTGCGCGTCGTCGAGCTTGATCTTCTCGATCAGCTCAGCGGCCTCGGGGAACTCCTCCGCGAAGCCCTTGGTGCCCAGGAAGTGCAGGCCCTCGGCCTTGCCCATGGCGCCCTTCGGGTCTTCGAGGTCCTTCACGGGGAAGGCATCGTTGGCCCAGAACGGACGCCACAGCGTCACGACGATGTCCTCCTGCTTGTCGGTCGCGGTCTTCAGCTCGGTGAGCATGGCCGCGGTCGACGAGGTCACGAGTTCGTACTCGCTGTCGAGTCCGTACTCGGGCATCATCTTCTGGGTCTGGGCGGTGAGACCCGCGCCCGGCTCGATGCCGTAGATCTTGCCGTCGAACTCGGCACCCTTGCCCACGAGGTCCTCGATCGAGGTGAGCTCGGAGTACTCGGGCACGGCGAGCGTGAGCTTGGCGTTCTCGTAGTACTTGCCCAGATCCTCGATGTCGTCGCCGTACTTCTCCATGTACGAGGCGTGGGTGAGTTCGGGCCACGCCGACGGGTACATGTCGACGTCACCCTGCGCGAGTCCGGTGTAGAGCGGTCCCGCCTCGGTGAGCGTCTTCATCTCGACCGTGTAGCCGATCTTCTCGAGCTGGTCCTGCAGCAGGTATGCGGTGCTGAGGCCGTCGGTCCACGAGGGCAGGAAGCCCAGCGTGATCGTGCCCTTGTCGTCGGCCGAGCCGTCGCCGCCGCCCGTACCACCGGCGCCGTCGCCGCTGCATCCGGCGAGGGTGAGCGCCGCTGCGGCACCGAGCGCTGTGATTGCGAGGATCTTCTTCTTCATGTGATTTCTCTCTCTTGCGTTCCGTATGGGTGTTGTTTCGTAGGGGTGTGAGTCAGTGCACTCCGCCACCGACGGCGTTGCGTCGCGGAGCGACTTCGGCACGTTCCGCCGCAGCCGCGGCATCCTGCTGCTCGATGACCTCGGGAGCGGGAGCGGATGCTGTTCCGCCACCGTTCGGAGTGCGTCGACGCTCGATCATGCCGAGCAGCGACGACCGGTTCTCGCCCGGCGCGCCCAGCGCCGCGGTGACGCGGTCGAGGAAGACCGCGATCAGCACGACGCCGAGGCCGGCCTCCACGCCCTTCGGGATGTTGATCGTCGAGATCGCCTCGACGACCATCTTCCCGAGACCGTCCGCGCCGGCCATACCGGCGATGACCGCCATCGACAGGGCGAGCATGATGACCTGGTTGACGCCGGCCATGATGGTCGGCATCGCGAGCGGCAGCTGGATACCGCGCAGGATCTGGCCGGGCTTCGCACCGAAGGCCTGTCCCGCCTCGACGGTCTCGGAGTCGACGCCACGGATGCCGAGCTCGGTCAGGCGCACGCCCGGAGGCAGCGCGAAGATCACGGTGGCCACCAGGCCTGGCACCACGCCGATGCCGAAGAACACGATCGCGGGGATCAGGTACACGAACGCCGGCATGGTCTGCATGAAGTCGAGCACGGGCTTGAGCACCGCGCGCACCGTGGCGTTGCGCGCCGACCAGATGCCGAGCGGCACGGCGATCAGTACCGCGATCACGGCGGCGACGAGCACCAAGGCGAGAGTCTGCATGGCGGGGACCCAGAGGTCCATCCCCACGATCAGCGCGAACGACACGATCGTGCCGATCGCGAGCTGCCACGAGCGCACGACCCAGGCTATGAGTGCGGCGATCACGATGATGACCACGAAGTTCGGGGCGAGGAGCGCTCGGGTGAGGCCGTCGACGAGGAAGCTCATCACGAACGAGATCACATCGAGCAGGCCGTCGAGGTTGTCCTTGATCCAGTCGACAGCGGACTCGATCCAGGTTCCGATGGGAATGCGGAAGCCATCCATCAGCGCACCTCCTCCGTGGTCGGGGCGTCGACCGGGTCGGCGGTCCACCCGTCATCGAGCACGGCATCGATCTCGGCCTGGGGCATCGGCATCATCGGCAGGGTGATCTCCTCGGTCGCGCCGGGCCCGGGGCCGAGGGCGGCGAGCAGGGTGACGCGCGGGATCACACCCACGAGACGGCCGTCGGCGTCGATCACGGCGAGCGGCAGCGGAGACTCGACGGCGGGGACGAAGAGGTTCATCAGCACGTCGTCCTCGCGCACGCTCTGCAGCACGGGCTTGATGATCGAATCGAGGGTGGTCGCGCCGTTGCGCACGAGCTTGACCGCATCCCGGTCGGTCACGACGCCCACGAGCTGCCGGTCGCGGCCGACGACGTAGGTGGCCGACATGTACGCGTCGCGCATCTGCCGCAGCGCCGTGCGGGGGCCGGCGGTGTGCGGCACGACGGGGCGCGGGCGCTCCATCACGTTCGCGGCGGTGAGCACGCGAGCGCGGTCGACGTCCTGCACGAACTGCTCGACGTAGTCGTTGGCCGGGTCCATCAGGATGTCCTCCGGCGTGCCGATCTGCACGATACGGCCGTCGCGCATGACCGCGATGCGGTCGCCCAGGAACATGGCCTCGTTCAGGTCGTGGGTGATGAAGACGATCGTCTTCTGCAGCTTCTGCTGCAGTTCGAGCAGCTGCTCCTGCATCTCGCGGCGGATCAGCGGGTCGAGGGCACTGAACGCCTCGTCCATCAACAGGATGTCGCTGTCGGCGGCGAGCGCACGGGCGATGCCCACACGCTGCTGCATTCCGCCGGAGAGTTCGGAGGGGAGCTTCTCGCCCTGGCCCTCGAGGCCGACCAGGGAGAGGATCTCCTCCGCCTTGGCCAGACGCTCGGCCTTGGGAGTGCCCTTGAGCTCGAGCGGGTAGGCGACGTTCGCGGCGACCGAGCGGTGCGGCAGCAGGGCGAAGTGCTGGAACACCATCGAGATGCGGTCGCGACGGATCTCGCGGAGCCTCGATGACGGGATGCCGGTGATCGGGTCGCCGTTGACGGTGACGGTGCCGTCGGTGACGTCGTGCAGGCCGTTGAGCATGCGGATGATGGTGGACTTGCCCGATCCGGACAGCCCCATGATGACGAAGATCTCACCGCGGTTGACAGTGAAGCTGGCGTCGATGACCGCCGCGGTACCGGCATCCGCGACGGCGGCACGGCTCTCACCGGCTTTCAATCGACGGACGGCGGTGTTCGGATTCTTACCGAAAACCTTGTACAGATGGCGCGCTTCGAGAGCGATTTCGGACACGTTTCCCCCGCGGCTCGCCTTCGGGTGGCTGAGCCTGCTTCGGTTACGCCCGGGTGAGGCTCTCGGGGCCGTTCGACGTGTTCGCTGTGGCGGCACAGACGGCGGATTTCGGATCCGCCGCGATAGAGCATCGACCGTACGTCCACGCCTCTTCGCAGCACAGCTCATCGAAAGAAGGACGTGGTCGCGGACTGGTCTTCGGGCCGTCAGGCCCACGTTCCAACGTAACGAAATGGCCGATCAGGGGCAAATCCTGGGTCCGCGGCACGCTCGGGTTTCCGTCGCTGACCGGGGAATTGCACGGGTATTCAACAATCCTTCTGCGTGGCTGGCCGCAGGCCGGAACCGCCCTCTCAGGAGCTGCGGATGCTGCGTGTCACGGTGAACTTCGGCGTGCGTTCCACCTGCACGGTCGCACCCACCAGCAGGGTGAGTTCGGGGCGGTACGCGAGCGAAGAGTTGTAGACGGTGAAGAGTTCGCCGCCCGGTCGGAGCAGGCGCGCCGCGGCCTCGAACAGGCGGGTCGCCGCCCCCGTGTGGATGCTCGCGCCGAGGTGGAACGGCGGGTTCAGCAGGATCACGTCGAAGGAGGCGTCCGGCAGCTCGGAGGCCGCGTCGTCATGGGTGACCGTGACCCGGTCGGCGACGCCGTTCGCGGCGACCGTCGCCCGCGCGGATGCCACAGCGGCGGCGGATCGGTCGGTCGCCGTCACACGCGCATCGGGGTGAGCGAGCGCGTACGACACGGCGAGCGCTCCCGTGCCGCAGCCGAGATCGAGCACGCGTGGCGCGGCGGCCGGCGGCTGAGCACGGAGTGCGTCGAGCAGCACACGCGTGCCGATGTCGAGGCGCGCGCCCGCGAAGGCTCCGCCATGGGCGACCAAGGTCAGCCCGTCATGCTGCGCGGTCACGGGGTACGGCGGATCGACCGGGACCGGCAGGGCTTCCGACGCCACGATCAGACGCGACTTCCGCTCGGCGCGTTGGGGCTGAACCCGCGCGAAGCTGCGTCCCAGCACCTCGTTCTGCGTGAGGGTCATGTGCTTCACCCGCCCTCCGGCGACGAGCACCACGTCGGGAGCCGCCCAGCGGGCGACCGCATCCGCGATCTCCTCGAGCTCCGCGAGCGCCTTCGGCAGCTGCAGCAGCACCAGTTTCGCGCCGGTGAGCAGTTCGGCATCGAGCTCGCGGGGGCGGAACGGTTCGTCGAAACCCAGACCATCCGACTTACCCTCGGCGTGTTGCGGGGCGACGCGCCGCACCGGGGCGCCCTCGTCTCCGTTTCGGCCGTCCGCGACGGCGAGTCCGAGCTCCTCGGCGTTGCGCAGCAGAGCCCGCCGACCGGTCGCGAGGTCCTGATGCACGCGGATGCCGTGTCTCCCGGCGGCGACGAGAGCGAGGGTGATCGCACCGTACTCGTCGCCGATGACCACGGTCTCGGAGCCGGCGACATCGAGCGCGAGCGCCCGTTCGACGAGCAGCAGATCGGTCGCGTCATGAGCCTGGAGGTTGTCCGCCTCGACGTCGGGCCAGCGGCGCAGGCGGCTGTAGGGGAACTCCGGCACCAGCCCACTGTACGCGGCGGCCGTAAGGATTTCGCATGCGTTGTTTTCGCCCGATTCACAAGTTTGTGAATCGGGCGTACGCTCCCGCGCATGACCACCGTCATCACCACCCGGAACCTCACCAAGCACTACGGCCACGTGCACGCTCTCGACGGCCTCGACCTCACGGTCGAACACGGCCAGGTGCACGGCTTCCTCGGCCCGAACGGTGCGGGCAAGTCGACCACCATCCGCGTCCTCCTCGGCCTCGCGCGGCGCACCGGGGGCGAGACGACCGTGTTCGGTGAGGACCCCTGGAATCGCGCGGTCGAGCTGCATCGACGCATCGCGTACGTTCCCGGTGACGTCAGCGTCTGGCCCAACCTGTCGGGAGGTGAGGCCGTCGATCTGCTCGCCCGGCTGCGGGGAGCGCACACCAAGGACCCCGCCTACCAGCACGAGAAGAAGCGGCTGATGGACGCGTTCCAGTTCGATCCGCGCAAGAAGGGCCGCGCCTACTCGAAGGGAAACCGGCAGAAGGTCGCCCTCATCGCGGCGTTCGCGGTGCCCGCCGACCTCTACATCCTCGACGAGCCCACCAGCGGCCTCGATCCCCTGATGGCGGTCATCTTCCAGCGCGAGGTCGCCCGTGCGCATGCGAACGGTGCGACCGTGCTGCTGTCGAGCCACATCATGAGTGAGGTCGAGCAGTTGTGCGACCGGGTGTCGATCATCCGCGCCGGCCGCATCGTCGAGACCGGCACGCTCACGGAGCTGCGGCATCTCACGCGCAGTGACGTGTCGTTCACCCCCTCCGGAGCCACCCTCGAGCAGGTCGCCCGCATCCCGGATGTGCACAGCCCGGAGCAGCAGGGCGACCGCATCCGCCTCGCCGTCGACAGCGACCGCACGGCTACCGTGCTTCCCGCGCTCGCGGCCCTCGGCATCAGCGACCTGCGCGTCGCGCCGCCTTCGCTCGAGGAGCTGTTCCTGCGCCACTACGGCGATGACCTCGCGACGCTCGAGGCCGCGGAGGACGGTCGGACGGACGACGCGAGCCCCTCCACCCGCCGCGAGCGGCGTGCGCAGAAGGAGCGTGCGTGATGAGCGCCTTCGGAGTGCTGCTCCGACAGCGGCTGCGGCGTGACCGGCTGCAGCTGACCCTGTGGATCGTCGGCACGGCGCTGATGGCGTTCGCGGGGTACGCCGGTGTCAGCCAGTCGTACGCCACCCTCGCCGACCGGCAGAACATCCTGGCCGCGGCGCTCGCGAACCCGGTGATCCTGATGTTCCGCGGCCTCCCCTCCGGCACATCCGAGGGCGCCTTCCTCGCCTTCGAGGTGTTGCCGTGGCTGGCGCTGCTCGCCGCGCTCATGAGCACGTTCCTCGCCGTGCGGCACACCCGCGGCGATGAGGAGGCCGGGCGCGCCGAGCTCGTGTGGGCGACTCCGGCCGGACGCCGCCTGCCGACGATCGCCACCATCGTGCACGGCATCCTGGCGAACGTCGTGCTGGCCGCGCTCACAACGCTCGCGCTGATCCCCACCGGACTCCCGGCGGGAGGATCGCTCCTCACCGGAGCTGCGGCCGCGTCGTGCGGCATCGCATTCCTCGGCATCGGCCTGCTGGCCGCGCAGTTCATGCGCACCTCGCGCGGGGCGAACTCCCTGACGGTCTGGGTGCTCGTGGCGACGTTCCTGATCCGCGGCATCGGCAACGCTGCAGGAACCCCGAGCGATGACCTCACGAGCATGACGAGCGCCTGGCCCGCCTGGCTCTCCCCCTTCGGCTGGGTCGAGCAGACCCGCCCGTACGACACCGATATCGTCTGGCCGATGCTGCTCGGGCTCGGTTTCGGGTTCGCGCTCGCCGGTGCCGCCGTCGCCCTGCAGTCGCTGCGCGACATCGATGCCGGTTTCGTCGCGGAGCGCCTCGGCCGGGTCTCGGCACGACCGACCCTCGCCTCGCCCCACGCCCTGGTGTGGCGGCTCACCTCCGGCTCGATCGTGGGCTGGGCGATCGGAGGCGCCATCACGGGCATCCTCGCCACCACGCTGAGCGGGCTGGTCGACCAGATCTCGGGCGAGAATCCGGCCGTCGCCGACATCCTGAAGAAGATCGGAGGCGCGACGGGCGGACTCGACGAGGTCGTCGTCACGGTGTTCTTCACCCTGCTCGGGATCCTGGCCGCGTGCTGTGCCGTACAGACGGTGGTGCGCGCGCGACAGGAGGAGGCCCATGGCACCGCCGAGGCCGTGCTCGCCACCCCGGTCGGTCGCGTGCGCTGGCTCGCCGACTTCGTGATCGTCGGGATCGTCGCGGTGCTGATCGTGGTCGCCGCCGCGGTGCTCGCCGGCTGGGCGGGTGTCTGGTCGAACGGCGGCGACGCGTCGCTCTACCGCATCGTCGCGGTGGCCGGGCTCGGCCAGGCGGTCGCGGCCTCGATCTTCGCGGTGCTCACTGCGCTGGTGTTCGTGCTCCTCCCCCGGGCGACGACAGCGGTGGCGTGGAGCCTCGTGCTGCTCGCGGCCCTGCTCGGCATGTTCGGCCCCCTGTTCGGTCTGCCGGAATGGAGTGCGAACCTCTCCCCGTTCGCCGTGACCCCCGTGGCGGACGGCAGCGGCGTGGACGTGCGCGGCCTGTGGTGGCTGATGCTCGCGCTGGCCGCTGGAGCCGCGGGATCCCTGGCCCTGATGAGGCGGCGCGAACTCGCCCCCGGAGCATAGGAGGACTCCGATGGCCGACGACAGCACCGACGACCTCGAGCCCGAGGCGTCGATTCGCCACAGCGACTCCCACCGCGGGATGGAACCCGCCGAGCAGGCCGCGGCCATGATGACCGCGGCCGGGATGCCACGCATGCCCGCCCGCGTGATGATGGCGCTGATCGCCGCCCCCGAGGGCGGATACACTGCCGCCCAGCTCGGCGAGCGCCTCGGGGTCTCGGCAGCCGCCGTCTCCGGTGCGGTGCGCTACCTGCAGCAGCTGCACTTCATCCAGCGCCGCTCACGGCCCGGCGACCGGCGGGACCGCTACGAGTTCGTGCACGATCCGTTCTACAGCTCGATCGTCGGGAACATGCCGGTGTACTCGCGCCTGTCGGAGTACATCGACGACATCGCCGCCGCGCACGACGACGACCGGGGCGCGCATGACCGGGCCGTCGAACTGGCCGAATTCTTCCGCTTCCTCTCCGTGCGCATGCTGCAGATCGTCGAGGACTGGCGCGAGCACCGCCGCGACGCCGACTGACCGCAGCATCCACCCGTCGGCCGAAACGGAGACCATCCGCGTGCGCTCCGGCGTGCCGCGCGTCGACGCGCCGAGCCCGAGACGAATGCTCTGGGTTTTCGCACGCGAGACGACGAGGGGTTGACACCCGCGCGGATTGCATGGTTACTTAGTCAAGTAAGTAACCCACTAACCCAGCGGAGGACTCGTGATCGAAGAAGGCAAGCCGCTCTTCCTCCAGATCGCCGAGCAGATCGAGGACTCGATCGTCGACGGCTCGCTCGCCGAGGAGGCGCAGGCCCCTTCCACGAACGAGCTGGCCGCGTTCTATCGCATCAACCCCGCCACCGCAGCCAAGGGAGTCGCCATGCTCACCGACAAGGGAGTGCTCTACAAGCGCCGAGGCATCGGCATGTTCGTCGCCGACGGCGCCAGGGAGCTGCTCCTCGGCGAGCGCCGTGCCGCCTTCGCCGACCGCTACATCGACCCGCTCCTCGCCGAGGCCCGCACGCTCGGGCTCGGCGCCGAAGACCTCGCGGCCCTGCTCCGGCAGCGCGCCGCACTGACCACCGACGCAGAAGGGAAGAACCCCGCATGACCACCGTCATCGAGGTGCAGAACCTCAGCAAGCGCTACAAGGAGAAGCGAGCCCTCGACAACGTGTCGCTCGCCATCGAGGGTGGCGCCATCTACGGCCTCCTCGGTCGCAACGGGGCAGGGAAGACGACACTCATGTCGATCCTCACGGCCCAGAACTTCGAATCGTCCGGCACCGTGAAGGTGTTCGGCGAGCACCCGTATGAGAATGCGCACGTGCTCAGCCGGATCTGCTTCGTCCGCGAGAGCCAGAAGTACCCCGACGACGCGTACCCCAAGCACGCCTTCAAGGCTGCGAGCCTGTTCTTCCCGAACTGGGACCAGTCGCTCGCCGACGAGCTCATCGCCGAGTTCCAGCTGCCGATGAAGCAGACCATCAAGAAGCTCTCCCGCGGACAGCTCTCCGCGGTCGGCGTCATCATCGGACTCGCCTCGCGCGCCGAGATCACGTTCTTCGACGAGCCCTACCTCGGCCTCGACGCCGTCGCCCGGCAGATCTTCTACGACCGTCTGGTCGAGGACTACGCCGAGCACCCGCGCACCGTCATCCTCTCGTCGCACCTGATCGACGAGGTGTCCAACCTCATCGAGAAGGTCATCGTGATCGACAACGGCCGGATCCTCCTGAACGAGGACACGGATGCGGTGCGTGACCGCGCCGTGACCGTGGTGGGTGACGCCGCGAAGGTCGACGCCTGGGTGGGAGCCCGCGAGGTGCTGCACCGTGAGGCGCTCGGCCGCGTGGCCTCCGTCACCGTCCTCGGTGCCGTGTCCCCGGCGGAGCGTGCGGAGATCACGGCCTCCGGGCTCGACCTCGCGCCGGTCTCGCTGCAGCAGCTGATCGTGCGCCTCACCCAGAAGGCCGAGGCCGACTCCACGAGATCGACCATCACGAAAGAGGAGGTGCGCTGATGCGACGCACGCTCAACGTCATCCGCCTGCAGATGATCAATCGACAGACGTTCATCTGGGTCCCGCTGATCGTCCTCGCCGGAGCAACACTGATCTCGGTGCTGATCTACGCGATGATCCCGGGGGACTCCCCTAAATACGGCGGCGGCGGCCAGGCGCCCCTCTGGTACTTCTTCGCCATCGGGCTGTCGGCGATGACGCTCACGTTCCCGTTCTCCCAGGCGATGAGCATCACACGTCGCGAGTTCTTCTTCGGCACGATGCTGACTGCGGTGCTCGCCAGCACGTTCATGGGCGCACTCTTCCTGGTCGGTGGAGGCATCGAGGTCGCCACGAACGGCTACGGCGTGAACGGCTGGGTGTTCTATCTTCCGTGGCTGTGGGAGGCGGGTCCGCTCGGGGCCTTCATCGTCTACTTCACGCTCGCGCTGTTCTTCTTCGTGGTCGGCTTCACGGGCGCCACGATCTACAAGAGCTGGGGGCTGACGGTCCTGACGATCACGTGGATCGCGCTGGCACTGATCCTCGTCGGAATCGTGTACCTCGTGACCAGGCTCGAGCTGTGGGGACAGGTCTGGACCGGGATCGGCGATCTGGGGGCCCTCGGCCTCGCGCTGTGGGGCCTCGTGGTCACCGCGGCCCTCATGGGCGTCTCGTTCCTCGCCTTCCGCAGAGCCATCCCGTAGACCCGACCGCCTCGTCGACGCCGGTCGCCCTCCTGGGCGGCCGGCGTCGCGTGTGCGCGCTACCCGTAAGCGCCCGAGGACGCAACCCGCTCGCCCCCGACGCACAGGACGCATAGGCTCGCGGAACCACCCGCCCCGACCGCGCCCACCCCGACCGCGCCGCCCCCGACCGAGAGGACGCCGTGCCCCAGACCCGCACCCGGCTCCGGGTACGACGAGCAGGAGTCCAACGCGCACTCCACGACGCCGTCCGCCCCGCCCGCCTCCTGCTCGTGGCCAAGACGACCCTCGCGGTCGGACTGGCCTGGATGATCGCCCCGCACATGCCCGGGGTCACCGACGAGTACCCCTACTACGCTCCGCTCGGGGCCCTGTTGAGCATGTACCCGACGCTGATGGGTTCGGCGAAGTCGAGTCTGCAGACGCTGCTCGGCCTCGCCACGGGCATCGGGCTCGCCACGATCGTGGTGCTGACGATCGGCCCGACCTGGTGGAGCATCCCGCTGGTGGTCGGGGTCGGAGTGCTGCTCTCCGGTACGGGCTGGTTCGGTGTCGGTCGCGAGTACGTGCCGATGGCCGCGCTGTTCGTGCTGATCATCGGCGGGCAGGACGCCGATGACTACTCGCTCGGCTACCTGACCCAGACGGCCGTCGGGGTGATCGTCGGGTTGCTGGTGAACCTCATCATCGCGCCGGCACCCCTGACCGTCGCGGCAGCCGGGCGGGTGGCGGCCTTCCGGGAGCAACTGGCCGCGCACCTGCACGACATCGGCTCCGCGGTCTCGGAGTCGTGGCCTCCGGAGCACGAGCAATGGGCCGACGATGCGGCGTCGCTCGCCGACACGTCCTCCGCGCTGCGCTCGGCTCTGACGGAGGCGGACGAGAGCAGACGCGGCAACCCTCGCGCCAAGGGCCATCGCACCCGGATCCAGCAGAGCCACGATGAACTCGCCGCCCTCGACCGCATCGCGCACCTCATCCGCGACATCTCCGACGAGATCGCCGACACCATCTGGGATCGGCCGGCCGGCCTGGCGCTCGACCCCGCCCTGCCGGATCCCCTGTCCGCGGCCTGTCACGCGGTCGCCGACGTGATCGCTCGCGGTGACGCCTCGTCCAGTGACGATCACCGCGCTCGCGGCGAGGCGGCCCGTGCGATCCGACTGCTTCTCGAGACCGTCGACGACCGCACCATCGATGCCCGGCGGTCGATGGGACCCGGCGTGCTTACCGCCATGCATCTGCGGCGCATCCTGATCCTGAGCGGTGCGTCCGCCCCGGCGGAGGAGTAGCAGCCTGAGCGGCGTCAGATGGTGTCGTCGGCGGCGATCAGATCCAGTTGCCAGTACCGGCCCTCGAAGTCGGAGCTGTCGTGGGCATCGTCGGCAGCGCTCAAGACGTCGTTGATCTTCACCATCACATCGTCGAACTCCGACTCGGTGAGCCGGATGGTGCGCTGGGTGAAGGCGGCGTGCACCTCGGCCGTGCGCCCGGCCACGTACTCCGGGGTCCAGGCCATCACCCGGCGGATCAGATCCTGATGGTCCTCGACGAGGGCGGCGATCACCGCAGAGCCGAGAGCCTCGTCGGCGACGGGGCTCTCGGGCCCTCCGACGTTGAGCGCACCCTTGTGTCCGGTCCAGACACGATCGCGCCGATCGCGGGCCTTGTCGGGCGCCTCTTCGATGAGCCCGGCGTCGGCGAGCGCGCGCAGATGGAAGCTCGCACTGTTCGCCGGCACACCGAGCTCGGTGGCGATATCGGCGGCGCGGAGGAACTCCCGCCGCGAGAACAGCCGGATCATCTGGCGCCGCAGTGGGTGCGAGTAGGCCTTGAGCATGGCCGAGGTCATCCAGACGGGATCGTCGCTGGTGCTCTTCGCGGTGTCCTCCGTCATGTGCCGATCCTACCCGCACCCAGAATTGCGCAATAAGAGTTGCGCAATAGTTCTTGCGCATCTATTCTCAGGACATGACCACCGTCACCGCGCCCCACCGCCTGTGGCGCAACACCCGATACCTCACCTGGCTGGTGAGCGACACCAGCAAGGGTCTCGCGGCCTCGCTGTTCGGCTTCGCCATCCCCCTGCTCGCACTGATCGTGACGAACGATCCCGCCCAGGCCGGCATCATCGGCGGTGCCGGCATGGTCGCCCGACTCCTCATGACCCTGGCCGGCGGCGTGCTGGCCGACCGCCACCGCCGCATCGCGTTGATGCTCCTCGGCTCCCTCATCGGCATCGTGCTCGCGGGCGGCTTCACCCTTCTCGCCCTCGGCGATGCGATGACGTTCGGGTCGCTGCTGGTGATCGACGTGCTGCTCGCCGCGCGCAGTGGACTCTTCGACGTCGCGGGCGAGAGTGCGATCAAGGAGATCGTGCCCGACGACGCGATGGGCCGTGCCCAAGCCGCGAACCAGGGACGCGATGCCGCTCTCCAGCTCGCAGGCGGTCCGCTCGGCGGCCTGCTGCTGGGCGTGGGCGGATGGCTCGTCGGCGTGGTCATGACGCTGTGTCACGCGATCGCGGCCCTGACCGCGTGGATGCTGGGGCGTCAGGTGCGCCGTGCTGGGATGATCGACACGGGTGCGGATGACGTCGCCGAGCCGAGTACCGTCGTCGAGCCCGGTGTGGCCGTGAAGCCGAACGCCTGGGCGGAACTGCGCGAGGGATTCGGCTGGCTGCTCTCCCGCCCCGACCTCGGCGGAGTGCTGCTCATCACGACGGTCATCAACCTCGGCTTCAACGCCACGATCACGACCATCATCTACGCCCTCCAGCAGGACGGCTACTCCGAGCTGCTGATCGGCACCCTGAGCGCGTCGATCGGAGCCGTGATGCTCGTGGGCGCGGTCTGTGCACCGCTGCTCGTGCCGAGGATCAAGGCCGGCGTCCTGACCATCGCCGGACTCACGGTCGTCTCGATCGGCGCGATCGCCCTCTCGATGGTGACCGATCCCTGGGCCATCGCGGTGGTACTCGGCGCCTCGGTTCTCCTGATCCCCGCGCTCAACGCCGGGATGATGGGCTACTTCATGGTCGCCACCCCGAGCCATCTGCTCGGTCGTGCCAACAGCGCCGCCGGAGTCCTCGGCATGGGTGCGATGCCGCTCGCACCGCTCATCGCGGGCTTCGGGCTCGCGTGGATCGGGAGGGAGTGGACCATCCTGATCTGCGCCGCACTGTGCCTGATCTCGGTCGTGCTCGCCGTGAGCAACCGTGCGCTGCGGGCGCTCCCGGTCGAGTCAGGCTGGGCCGCGCACGCGAAACAGTACGAGACGGTTTGACGCCGCGCGGCGGCGAGGCCCGACTCTTCCGGCCTAGAGAACGCCGGTCAGCGCCGCGATACCGGCGAGCAGGGAGACCAGGGCGAGCACGAGCGCGATCCCGATGAGCACCGCGTGCACCTTGAGGAACGCGGTGGCCCTGCCGTTCTCATCCCGCGCCCGCGGATCCTTGGCGACGCGCTTGTAGAACTGCGGCCAGACGAGAGCGTTGAAGACGGCATTGAGGAAGAGCACGACGGCGAGGGGGATCACCCCTCCACGCTATCGGCGTCACCTATGCGCGCGACCGTGCCGTGTCCTCCGAAGAGGGGACAGCGTTGCCGCGACGCAGGGGATACGGTCGAAGGACCGAAAGCGTCGGAGGTGGGCATGGGTACTGCGACGACAGGAAAACCTCCAACGGCCGCGGGTGATGCCGTCGCGATCCCCTCCCGGCACGCGAGGTGGGTACTCCTGGCATCGACGCTCGCATTCAACGTATTCGCGACGTACTACTATCTCGCGATGGCCGAGGTCACGAACCCGCCCGTCTTGTTCGTCGGTCTCGTCATCCTGTGGGGAGTGTGGGCGGCCTTGCTGATTGCCACCCTGACAGCATGGCCTTCGGGGCGTATCGACCGGCTCGCGGTCAGTGCCGCGACGGCATGCGTGGCGGTCAGTGGGGCTCTCTCCTTCTTGGTCTGACCGGCCGGTCCGGACGAGACGCGCAGTCCCACCGGGGAGCCGCGGGATTCTTGGATGCAGACATGTATCAGAAAGCCCTTGCCGCGCTCCTGGTAGGTGTGATCACAATGGGCTTCATGATCGACGGTGCACCCGGCACCGCTCACGATCCTGCCTCGGACGACGGGCGCGCACGCTGGGAGCGCGCCGCGGATCTGTTCGGTGCATGGCGCGAGAGCGACGGCCGCGCGATGGACGAGCTCGTACGGCTGATGACGCCCGTGCTCTGGCACGTCGTGCGCGCGTACGGGCTCGAACGCACGCTCGCCGAAGACGTCGTGCAGACCACGTGGCTGCAGCTCGTCCGCGGCCACGGGTCGATCAGCGATCCTCGCGCCGTGTCTGCCTGGCTCACGACCACCGCGCGCCGCGAGGCCTGGAAGGTCGCGAAGGCGCATGGCAAGGTCGACACGGCCGAAGCAGACGACCTCGACACGCTTCTTCCCGAGCAGGCCTCGGCTGAGGAGCACGCGGCGCTCGGCGACGAGAACCGTCGCCTGTGGTCGGCCGTGCGCCGCCTCAACGAACGCTGCCAGAAGCTGCTGCGCGTGATCGCCTTCGAGGATCGCCCCGACTATGCGCGCATCGCCAGCGACCTCGCCATGCCCATCGGAAGCATCGGCCCCACACGCAATCGGTGCCTCGCCAAGCTGCGCGCCCTGCTGGACGCGCCGCCGACAGCGCAGACAGGGGGACTCGCATGACCGAGCATGAGGATGCCCAGATGTTCGCCCGGCTCCGCTCCCTGTGGAGCGAGGTCGATCCGATGCCCGCCGGCCTGATCGATCGCATGGTCGCCGCGGTCGCCGCCGACGGCCTGAACCGCGAGTACGCGCTTCTGACCCTCGTGGAGGGACAGTTCGGCGCGGTGCGGGGCGAAGCGGATGCGCTCACCCTGCAGTTCAGCGACGGCTCCACGAGCATCCTGCTGCACGTGACGACCACCGCGTCCGGTCACCGCCGCGTCGACGGCTGGGTCGACACCGCTGCCGCGGAGATCGTGCTGACGCAGGGCGAGAAGACACGGTCGGTCTCGCCGGAGGAGACAGGACGCTTCGTGTTCGACGATGTGCCTCCCGGCCTCACACGCGTGAGCCTGACGACCGTGATCGGGGACGAGACGCGCACCCTCGCGACCCCGCAGTTCGAGCTGTGATCGCGGGCACCGCCCGTCGATGAGGACGCGGGGCGACCCGCACGGAGAGGATGACGCATGGATCAGCCCAAGGGATGGACCTGGCAGGACCGCGCGGAGGGATCGATCCGCCGGGGCACGGCACTCGACCCGAGCACGGAACCGGTGGACGGCATCCGCGCGTTTCCGACGGCGTACCTGCCGGAGCGGCTGCTGATCACCCGCGCCCTCGGCGACGAAGAGGCCTACGACCGCGAGGTGCGCACCCTGCGTGATGCAGCCGACACCTTCGGATGGCAGCTCGAGATCGAGGACGGCACCCGCTCGGCACTCGACGGCGAGCTGGTTCCGGGAGTCCCCGGCTTCCTGCGCGCACGGCTGCGCACCCCCGACGAACCGGTCCGCGGCGAATCGCCCGTCGCACCCGACGCCTGGCGCGTGCTCCAGCGCGCCCGCCGCATGTCCCGCTCCACGATGCCGCGCACGAGCCTCGACCACGTGCTGTCCATCGACCCGGTCGGGCTCAATCCGTTCACCCGGACGAACCCGTTCACCCGCACCAACCCGTTCACGCGCACCAACCCGGTGCGCGGCGCCGGAGGGGGCGCGGGCGGCAGCGACGACTACCTCGAGCCCGGACGCGGCGCGCGACAGCCCGTCACCTGGTTGGGCCCCGCTCCGGTGCGCGGGCCCGCACCGAAGCGCGGACGGCGGCCCGTCGTCGCGGTGCTCGACACCGGCTGCGGCGAACACGCCTGGCTGCCCGCCGACATCGTCACCCGCACGGTCGACCTCGACGGCGTGCCGGTGGGGCTGACCGACGACGCCGACCCGGAGCGCTACCCCGACCTGTACGGGCAGCTCGACGGCGAGATCGACGCGGTCGCCGGGCACGGCACATTCATCGCCGGGCTCGTCCGACAGGCGGCCCCGGATGCCGATATCCTCTCCATCCGGGTGGCCGGAGCCCTCGGAGTGGTCGACGAGAGCACCCTGCTCGAGACCGTCGCCCAGGTCGTGACGCTGCTCGCCCGCCACCGGGAGGATCCGAACACGGGCTTCCCGATCGATGTGCTGAACCTGTCGCTCAGCTACTACCACGAGACACCGACCGACGGACTCTTCAGCCTCACGCTGTACCAGCTGCTCGCCAAGGCGCGCGAGCTCGGATGCGTGGTGGTGTGCTCGGCCGGGAACGACGCGATCGACCGCCCTTCCTTCCCCGCGTCGCTCTGGCCCTGGCCTGGTGCCGACAATGGCATCCGCCCCGACAAGGACGCGCCGCTCGTCTCGGTCGGAGCTCTCAACCCGTCGGCGCAGTCGGTCGCCCTCTTCTCGAACATCGGCCCCTGGGTCCGGGTCTATGCACCGGGCGCGGCCGTGGTGAGCACGTCACCCGCGTTCGTGGGCGGCACCCAGGCGGTGACGAGGGCCGACGTCGACGGTCTCCGCCGCGAGACGATCGACCCCGACGACTATCGCGGCGGATTCGCGATCTGGAGCGGCACCTCCTTCTCCGCCCCGTACGTGGCCGCGCGCGTCGCCGCGCAGCTCGGCACCGTGCCGGTCGGCGGTGTCAGCCCCGGAGCCGCGGCGAAAGCCGTCGCCGCGGTGCTGAAGTCGCTTCCGGATCCCGTGGACTCCGCCTGATCGATCGCGCCTGATGCACCCGGCCTGATGTACCCCCGGGACGAGCCGTCCGTACCGATGCGGGCGGCCCGTCCTGGTGCGCGGGGTGCTCCGCGGAATCCGGGCTCTTCCCTTGCAGACCCGACGCACGGCATTCTGGAGGGATGCCCCTGTCCGCGATCGAGCTGCACCGGCGCGGCGTCGAAGCGGCGAACGCCCGACGATTCACGCAGGCACGACGCGCGCTCGACACGGCATCCACCCGCACCGACGACCCCGACCTCCGCGCGCGCATCGACGGCACGGTCGCCTACGTGCTCGCGCAGACCGGAGAGCCCGCGGCCGCCGAGCAGCTGTGCCGCGAGGCCCTCGGCCGAACGGGCCTCCGTGCGGAGACGATCACGGTGCTCAGCGGCCAGCTCGGCACACTTCTCATGCACGGCGGACGGCTGGCCGAGGCGGAAGTCGAACTGACCCGCGCCATCGACACGCTCACGGCGATCGGAGACGAGACCACCGAGCTCGCGAACTGTCTGATGAACCGTTCGGTGGTGCGGATGCAGCAGCGCGAGCTCGAGACCTGCGTCGAGGATCTGCGGCGCGCGGTGGCCGTGTACGAGGCGAACGACGATGACGAGCCCCTGGCCGAGGCGCGACACAATCTCGGTTACGCGGCGCTGCTCGGGGGCGACCTCGTCACCGCGCTCACCCTGATGACCCGTTCCCGTCCGAAGCTCGCCGCGATCAGCGACCTCGCCGCGGCGATCAGCGACCTCGATCGGGCGGAGGTGCTGCGCGACGCGGGCCTCACGACCGAGGCCGAGGCACTGCTCGAACAGGTCGCCGCCCAGTTCGGCGCGCAGCGGATGCGGCAAGCCAGGGGCGAGGCGGAATTCCACCTCGCCCGCTCGCTGCTGCGACATGATCCCGCCGCCGCAGAGCGGGCGGCCCGCACCGCCGCCCGACGTTTCACCGCACTCGGGAATCACGGGTGGGCGGCGCGTGCCGAAGCGGTGCGCCTCGAGGCGCAGCAGCGGGCGAAGCCGCACCACCCCATCGACGGCGACGATTTCGCGCGCACCGCGAAGGCGCTCGACCAGGGCGGCTTCCGCACCGAGGCGACAGGACTCCGCCTGAGCGCTCGGCGTGACGGTTCCGGCCGGCTGCCGCGGCTGGACGATGCGGCCCCGACGCCCCTGCGCCTGCGTGCACACGAGGTGCGCGCCGCTCGCGCCGCAGCCGCCGGTCGCGACCGCGATGCCCTCCGGGCAGCCGCCGATGGCCTCGATCTGCTCACCGCCTGGCAGCAGTCGTTCGGCGCTCTCGACCTGCAGGCGTCGGTCGCGATGCACGGCAGCGACCTGATGTTCGCCGGACTCTCCGCGGCCGCTCGACGGCGCGACCCCGCCCTCCTGTTCGAGTGGTCGGAGCGTGCGCGGCACCTCAGCCAGCAGGTCGCCCCCGTGCGCCCCCCGCACGACGAATCCCTCGCGGTCGATCTGGCGGAACTGCGCATGCTCCGTGCCGAGCTGGCCGGCGCCGACTGGACGACGGATGCGAGGGTGCGCGCCCTCCGTGATCGGGTGCGCGAACGACAGTGGGCGGCGACCGGCTCAGGCGGCACGCGCGAACGGCTCGGACTCACGGAGGCGATGGCGCTGCTCGATCCCGACCTTGCCGTCCTGTCATACGTGTTCACCGGCACCGATCTGCATGCGGTCGTGGTGACCGCCACCGGAGCGACCGTCGTCGATCTGTCCTGGTCGCGGGTGCAGTCGGCGCTCGACGGCCTCCGCGCCGACCTCGACATGGCCGCCCTGACCCGTGGCGGCCTGATGGGCGAGGTCACCGAAAGGGCGCTCGCCTCGCGCCTGGCGATCCTCGACGCCGAGCTCCTCGCGCCGCTGCTGCTCGCCGCGCCGTCCGCAGCACGACTGGCCATCACGGTACCCGGAGCGCTCGGTGGAGTTCCGTGGGCGATGCTCTCCGGCATGTCGGGCACCCCGTTCACGCTCGCGACATCCGTCTCGCGCCTGCTGGCCGGCCCCTCCCGCACGATCACGCGGCCGGCCTCGGTCGGATTCGCCGCCGGTCCGCGTGTCGCTCGCGCCGGTGACGAGGTCGAACGGGCAGCGGCGGCCTGGCGACGCGCCGGGGTGGCACCGCAGACCCTGCTGACCGGGGAGGCGACGGTCGCCGCGGTCACCGAACTCGCCGCAGCCACCGATGTGCTGCACATCGCCGCGCACGGCAGGCACGCGGTGGACAACCCGCTGTTCTCCGGATTCGAGCTCGCCGACGGCATCCTCTTCGGCTACGACGTCGATCTCATTCCGCGGGTCCCGGCGACGGTGATCCTCTCGGCCTGTGAGCTCGGACGCTCGTCGGTGCGCTGGGGCGAGGAGGCATTGGGCATGACGCGGGTGTGGCTGCACGCCGGTGCCGACTGCGTGATCGCCGCCCCCGTCGCGGTCCCCGATGATGTGGCCGGCGATCTGCTCAGCGCTGTGCACACCGGTCTCTCCGCGGGTGCCGCACCGGCCGTCGCGCTCGCGAGGGCCGCGATCGACACCGGCGTGAACGCGCCGTTCCAGTGTCATGGAAACGGATTCTGACTTTTCCTCCATTCGGTGTATCAGAACCGATGCCGCACGCTCCTGTTCTTCGGAAGGTGCCATGCGAAGGGCCTCGAAGGGTGAGGCGCGAGGGAGGCGCAGTCGGATCTGGGGATCAGGCGCACTGGGGAGCGCGAGTACGACACGGACACCATCTGCTCGGGGGCGTCGCGGCATGCAGCCGCGACACCCTCAGAGGGCCTCGACGATCTGGGGACGTCGGGGCCCTTGGGGTGTCCGACAGCGTCCGGGCTCAGGCGACCAGCACCGCGTATCCGGCCGCGCGGAGGGCGGCGAGCACCTCGGGATCCGCTCCGGCGTCCGTGATGACGGTCGGGAAGAGGTCGACGCCGCCGACCGTCGAGAACGCCTCCACGCCGAGCTTGCTGCCGTCGGTCACCACGACCGCACGCCGGGCCCGCTCGGCCATCATCCGGTTCACCGCGGCTTCGCGCTCGTCCTGCGTGGTCGCACCGGCGACGGCGTCCATCCCGTTCACGCCGATGAAGGCGATGTCGAGCCGCACCCCGCGCAGCAGCTGCTCCACGAACGGACCGACCAGTTCGTAACTGCGCGAGTGGATGACGCCGCCGGTGACGACGACCTTGATGTCGGGGCGGGTGGCGAGCTGGGCGGCGATGTTCACGGCGTTGGTGACGACCGTGATGCCGCCGTTGCCCGAGAAATCGTCGCGCGCGGCGAGCGCTGCGGCGATGGCGGTCGTGGTGGTTCCGCCCGAGAGGCCGACGACCATGCCGGGGGCGACCAGGCCGGCCGCGGTCTGCGCGATGCTCGCCTTCTCGTGCGTGCGCAGGTGGCTCTTGTAGCGGATGGGCAGCTCATAGGCGACGGTCTGCGCCACCGCACCGCCATGGGTGCGGGTGAGCAGTCGCTGCTCGGCGAGGGTGTCGAGGTCTCGGCGTGTGGTCGCCGACGAGGCCTCGAACCGTTCGACCAGCTCTTCGACCGTCACCTCGCCCTTCGCGGCCAGGAGGTCGAGGATCGCGTTCAGCCGAGCCGCCCGCTTCATCAGGCGACCGATTCCGCCGGCCGCAGCGCGAACAGCCGCAGCATCCGCGCCGCTTCACCGGCGAGGGCGTCGCGGGCGGGGGCGAGGTACTTGCGGGAGTCGACGAGACGCTCATCGGCGTCGAGCTTCTCGCGCACCGCCCGCGTGAAGAACCCGTTCAGGTGCGTGGAGACGTTGATCTTCGTCATGCCCGCCCGCACGGCGTCGGCGATCACGGCATCCGCGACGCCGGAAGACCCGTGCAGCACCAGCGGCACCGGCAGGGCCTCGTGCAGTCGTGCGATCAGGTCGAGGTCGAGGGACGCCGTGCGGTCGGTCATCGCGTGCGAGGAACCCACCGCGACCGCGAGCGCATCGACGCCGGTGGCCGCGACGAACGCACGCGCCTCGTCGGGGTCGGTGCGCACACCCGGAGCGTGCGCCCCGTCCTTGCCCCCCACCTCGCCGAGCTCTCCCTCGACGTAGACCCCCGCCTCGTGAGCACGGGCGGCGACCTCCGCCGTGAGAGCCACGTTGTCGTCGTAGGGCAGGGCGCCGCCGTCGAACATGACGGAGCCGAAGCCCAGCGCGATGGCCTCGTCGACCAGTTCGGGCCGCTCGGCGTGATCGAGGTGCACAGCCACGGGTGTCTGCGCGCGCCTGGCCACCGCGAGCGTGGCGAGCGCAATGGGCTCGAGCCCGCCGTGGTAGTCGGCACAGTTCTGCGAGATCTGCAGGATGACGGGCAGCTGCGCGAGGGCGGCGGCCCGCACCAGCCCCTCGGCGGTCTCGAGGTGGATCACGTTGAAGGCGCCGATGCCGGTGCCTTCGGCGGCAGCGGCGGAGACGAGGTCGCGAGCGGAGACGAGGGTCACGAAGGGTCCTTCCGGAACGATTCAGGATGGGGATGCGAGATGCGGAGCTGTTGTTCGAGCTCCGTCCAGCGCGACGAGATGTCGCCGGCCAGCGGGGTCAGCACCGCGGCGGCGGACCAGGCGGTGGCCCGGCGAAGGATCTGCTCGGGATCGCGCACCCCCTCGGCGTACAGCACGGCGCAGGCGGCGACCCCGGCATCACCGGCGCCCGTCGGGTTGCCCGCGAGGGGTTCGTCGAGGCGAGCGTGCACGAGTGCGGATGCCGTGACCGCGAGCATGCCCTCGGCCCCCAGCGAGAGCAGCACGAGTTCGGTGCCCCGGGCGATCAGCGATCGGGCCCCTTCGACAGGGTCGGCGATGCCTGTGGCCTCGACCAGCTCGGCCGCGTTGGGCTTGAGCACTGTGGCTCCGGCCTCCGCCGCGCGCAGCAGAGCGGGTCCGGAGGTGTCGACGATCACCGGCACTCCGGCGTCCTTCCCCACCGCGATGAGCATGGGGAGCAACGACTCCGGCGCGCCAGGCGGCACACTGCCGGACACGACCAGCACTCGCGCACCCGACAACCGTTCGACGACCTCGGCGAGCAGCGCCGCCCATTCGGCATCGGTCGGATTCGCACCCCGCTCGTTGATGATCGTGGTGTCGCCGAGCGCCTCATCGACCACCGCGATGCTGCGGCGGGTCTCCGCGGCGACCGCCACCAGCGCGTTCGGCACACCGCTCGTGCGCAGCTCCGCGGCGAACTCCTCGCCGACCCGACCGCCCACGGTGGTGACCGCGAGCACGTCCGCACCCTCGGCGTGCGCCACCCGCGCGACGTTGAGTCCTTTGCCGCCGGCACGAGCGGCCCCGGCATCCGCCCGGTGCGTTCCGCCCTCGACGAGCCGATCGACGCGCCAGGTGAGGTCGAGGGCGGGGTTCGGAGTGACGGTGAGGATCATGTGAGCTCCCGTGCGCGGAGAGCGGCGCCCAGCAGCCCTGCGTTGCCGGAGAGCTCGGCGGGGACCAGCGCCGGGATGCGATGGAAGCTGAGCCGGGCGGCCAGGCGCGTGCGCAGCTCATCGAACAGGGCGCCGCCGGCGCGGGAGAGCCCGCCGCCGATGACCACTGCTTCCGGCGCCACGACGGCGGTGAGCTGAGCCAGAGACATCGTGAGCGCGTCGAGCGCGGAGTTCCAGATCTCCGCGGCCACCTCGTCGCCGGCCGCCGCGCGGGCGATCACGTCCTTCGCTCCGTCCGGAGCGATCCCGGTCGCCTCGCGATACCGCCGGGCGATGGCGCCGGCCGAGGCGACGGCTTCGAGGCAACCGCGTGCGCCGCACGCGCAGATCGGCCCGTCCGCGATCGGGGAGTGCCCGATCTCACCCGCGTAACCGCCGGCGGTGTACGGGACGCCCCCGACCAGCAGCGCACCGGCGATCCCCGTGCCGATCACGAGCACCACCGAATCGGCGTAGTCGCGCGCGCCACCGAGTCGGCGCTCCGCCCAGCTCGCGGCACGGACATCGTGGTCGAAGGCCACGGGCAGCCCGAGGCGTCCAGCGGCGAGGTCGCGCAAGGGCGAGTCGTGCCAGCCGAGGTTGCTCGCGAAGACGCCCAAGCCGGCATCCGCATCGACGATCCCGGGCACGACGAGTCCCACCGCCTGCGGCACGACAGCGGGGTGCGCGGCGCGGAGCTCCTCGGCCAGCACCTCGAGACGCTCGAGCAGCACCTGCGTGCGGTCGCCCTCGGCGATCGGCGTGGGCGTGCGGCGCAGTCCGAGGGCGGTGCCGTCGGCGTCGAACAGGGCCGACTTGATGTCGGTGCCGCCCACGTCGAACGCCAGCACGGGGGCACCGACGCCGAGCGTGCGCACGGCGGCGAGCTTCTCACCGGTCGCGTCTCGCTCGACGTCGGGAACGGCATCCGTCCCGTCAGCTCGGGTCATGGTCAGCTCCGGCGGCGGGTTGCGTCATGCATCCAGGATGACGGATCGCGTGAGGTTGCGGGGCTGGTCGGGGTCGAGGCCGCGGGCGACGGCGCGGTCGAGCGCGGTGCGGTGCAGGCGCACGAGGTCGGCGAGCGGGTCGATCGACCGCTGCTCGAAGCGGGCGCCGGTGGCCTCGACCTGCGCAGCGAGTCCCTCGGGAGCCTCGCCGAACTGCCAGGTGACGCGGCCAGGGGCCGCGATCGCGATCGGACCGTGCCGGTAGTCCATCGAGGGGTACGCCTCGGTCCACGACTGCGAGGACTCGCGCAGCTTCAGCGCGGCCTCGCGGGCGAGGCCGATCGTCCATCCGCGACCGAGGAACGTGTACTGCTCCGCGTCGCGCAGCTCGTCGTCGCCGCCCTCGGCGAGCACGGCCTCGGCATCGGTGATGGCGCCGGAGAGGTCTTCGCCGAGCGACGCCCGGAAGAGCGCCAGCGCGGTGGTCGCGAATCGCGTCTGCACGACCGACTGCTCATCGGCGAACGGGAGCAGCACCGCCTCGTCGGCGAGCGAGACGAGCGGCGAATCCGGATCGCCGATCACTCCGATGGTCGGGATGCGCCCCTTGATGCGGTCGACGAGCTCGAGCACCTCGCTCGTGGTCCCGGAACGGGTGAGGGCGACGACGGCGTCGTATCCGCGGTCGAGGAAGGCCTCGGACGCCGCGTAGGCGTCGGTCTCACCCTGACCGGCGGACTCGCGCAACGCGGCGTACGACTGCGCCATGAACCACGACGTACCGCATCCGACGACGGCGATGCGGGCTCCCGATGCGGGGAGCAGTGCCTGCTCGGCCTTCAGATCGGCCGCCCGCGCCCACATCTCCGGCTGGGAATTGAGTTCTTCGCGCATGTGCGCGCCGGGCAGCGATTCGGACATCGAGGTGCCTTTCTGGCGATAAGTTGCAGACTTGTGATCGTTTGAAGCCTAATTCGATCATAGTATGGCGTCGAATCACAACACCAACAGCTTTACCTTGATTTGTTTGTTCTCCTGACAAATAATCAGACGAGTTCCACCCTCGACGTCGACCCCGGCCGAAGTCGAGAGCCCCGAGCCCCGGCTTGAACGATCGTGGCTGCCTCACGGCGAAACGATCACCCACGCACTGTCGCGTGATGTGCTTGCGACTGTGCACCACACCCCCTCCCGAAGCGGCCCTGCCGCCGAGGGTTCGGACATCACAGTGAGGAATGCAATACACATGAAGAAGTCACTGCGGTTCGGCGCCGCCGCCATTGCGGCCGTCGCCACGCTCTCGCTCGCTTCGTGCGGGTTCGGCGGTTCGTCCGGCGACAGCGGAGGCGGGGACGGCTCGACCACCCTCGACCTCCTCGTCCCCAGCTACTCCGACGGCACCAAGGCCAACTGGGAGACGGTGATCGACGGGTTCGAGAAGGCCAACCCCGACATCAAGGTCAAGCTCGAGGTGCAGTCGTGGGACAACCTCGAGAAGGTCGTCTCCACCAAGATCCAGGCCGGCGAGGCACCGGACATCTACAACGGCGGACCCTTCGCGGGCTTCGTCGGCGATGAGCTGCTCTACCCGACGAAGGACGTCGTCTCCGACGACACCTACTCCGACTTCCAGGAGTCGTTCCTCAAGAACGCCGAGGTCGACGGGACCGCCTACGCGCTGCCGATGATCGCCTCGGCGCGCGCCCTGTTCGTCAACAACGCGCTGCTCGACCAGGCCGGCGTCGAGGCGCCGACCAACTGGGATGAGCTGCTGGATGCCGCCACCAAGGTGTCCGCACTCGGCGGCGGTGTCGCCGGCTACGGCATGCCGCTCGGATCGGAAGAGGCACAGGCAGAAGCGGCCGTGTGGCTGTGGGGCGGCGGCGGATCGTTCGGCGATGCCTCCGAGATCACGATCGACACCCCGGAGAACCTCCCCGGCGCCGAGCAGATCAAGAAGATGATCGACGCCGGTGCGACGCAGGCCGACCCGGGTTCCACGCAGCGCTCCCCCCTGATGGACATCTTCATCCAGGGCAAGATCGGCATGCAGGTCGGCCTCCCGCCGACGGTCGGCCAGATCAAGGAGAACAACCCCGACCTGGACTACTCCATCGTTCCGATCCCGACGAAGGACGGCTCGCCCTTCACCCTCGGCGTCATGGACCAGCTGATGGCGTTCCAGAACGATGGTGACAAGCAGGAGGCGATCACCAAGTTCTTCGACTACTACTACTCCGCCGACGTCTACGTGCCGTGGGTGCAGGCCGAGGGCTTCCTGCCGGTCACCAAGTCCGGTGCCGAGCAGCTCTCCGGCGAAGAGGCCCTCAAGCCGTTCCTCGACGTGCTGCCCGACGCGCAGTTCTACCCGTCGACGAACCCGAAGTGGTCCGCTGCCGACGGTGCGTTCAAGTCGCTGTTCGGTCAGATCCAGTCGAAGCCGGCACAGGACGTGCTGACCGAGATCCAGGCACAGGTCGACGCGGGCTGAGCCCGCTGATCGGAGAGGTTCGGGTACCCGAATGAGCCAGAAGACAGAGTCCTCGAACCTCGCGGGGGCGGCGAAGAGCCGCCCCCGCACTCCGAAGACCCCGGATGCCACGCGTGGCAGGCCGGGCGGAAAGGATCTTCTCCAAGCGCTGCCGTGGATCGCACCGGCGCTGCTGCTCATCATCGGCGTCGTGCTGTTCCCCGCCGGGGTGATGTTCTTCAACTCGACGCGTGACATCTCCCTGTCGGGCCTCGACAAGGGGTCCGTGGGCTTCGACAACTTCGTCACGGTCTTCACGTTCACCGAGTTCTGGCCGATCTTCTTCCGCACGATCGTGTGGGTGGTCGCGGTCGTGACCCTCACGGTCGTGATCTCGCTCGGTCTGGCGCAGATCCTGAACAAGGCCTTCCCCGGGCGCCAGCTCGTGCGCATGGCCGTGATCGTGCCGTGGGCCGCATCCGTCGTGATGACGACCATGGTGTTCTACTACAGCCTCGAGCCGTACTTCGGCATCTTCAACAAGTTCCTCTACGACATCGGGCTCTCCGATGACGCGGTGGGCTACGGCTGGACGAAGAACCCCGCGACGGCCTTCACCTGGTCGATCGTGATCGCGATCTTCGTATCGCTCCCCTTCACGACCTACACGATCCTCGCCGGACTCCAGTCGGTCCCGGCCGACGCGATCGAGGCGGCGAAGATGGACGGCGCCGGCCCCGCCCGCACCTACTGGTCGATCGTGCTGCCGCAACTGCGCAGCGCTCTGGCCGTGGCCATCCTCATCAACATCATCAACGTCTTCAACTCGCTGCCGATCCTGAAGGTGATGACCGGGTCGATCCCCGGCTACGGCGCCGACACGATCATGACCCTGATCTTCAAGTACATCGAGCTGCAGAAGAAGGTCGATGTCGCGAGCGCCCTGTCGGTGGTCGCGTTCCTCATCGTCATCGTGATCGTCGCGGCGTACGTGAAGATCGTCAAGCCCATGAAGGAGGTCTGATCATGACCATGACCGAGACCGAGCTCGTGACCACCGCCGGAGGCCGCGGTCGTCGCACGCCGCCGACACCCGGCCGCAAGCGCCGCTACACCGAAGACCAGGTCACGCTGCCCCGGGTGATCCTGCGCACCGTCGCCGGTCTCCTGGTGCTCGCCATCTTCGTGCTGCCCTACCTGATCATGTTCTTCGGCTCGGTGAAGACCAAGTCGCAGATCCGGTCGGTCGATCCGACCTACCTCCCGATCGAGTGGCACTGGGAGAACTACATCTCGATGTGGTCCACCCCCGAGACGCCCCTGCCGTACAACCTGATCTCGACCATCGTCATCGCCGTGTTCGCGACGCTGCTGGTCCTGCTGGTCTCGCTTCCGGCGGCGTACTACACGGCGCGCTTCAAGTTCCCCGGCCGCATGGTGTTCCTGTTCCTGGTCATCGTCACGCAGATGCTGCAGCCGGCCGTGCTCACCTCGGGTCTGTTCCGCCAGTTCACCGTGCTCGGGCTCGGCGACACCTGGATCGCGATGATCTTCATCAACGCGGCCTTCAACCTGTCGTTCGCGGTGTGGATCATGCACTCGTTCTTCGCCGGCATCCCCAAGGAGGTCGACGAGGCCGCGCAGATCGACGGCGCCGGGCGCTTCACCGTGCTGTTCAAGATCAACCTGCCGCTCGTGTGGCCGGGCATCGTCACGGCGATCGTGTTCACCTTCGTCGCCTGCTGGAACGAGTTCGCGGCATCGCTCGTGATCCTGTCGACCGACAAGAACCAGCCGTTGTCGGTCGCTCTGACCAAGTTCGTCGGTCAGTACGAGACGAGCTGGCAGTACGTGTTCGGCGTCTCGATCGTCGCGATCCTGCCCGTGGTCATCCTGTTCATGCTCATCGAGAAGCGTCTCGTCGGCGGCTTGACGGCGGGCAGCGTCAAGTAGCCCTCCGCATCCGCGCGTCGACATCCGCTTGACGACATCCGCCCGATGGGAGCACCCGTCGGGCGGATGTGCGTCTGCCGGTCAGGAGCGCGACGTCGATGCCGCGCGCAGCTGCTCGGGATTCCAGCGCACACCGAGCGCCGAGGTCAGTGCGGCCTGGGCGGCTCCGGCGGCGATCGACACACGAGGATCGGCGTAGCGGACCGGAACCTGCGCCGTGCCGCGGGCGGGGTACTCGGTCTCGCGGCGCACGCGATCGAGGAAGCGCGGTCCGAGCTCGGTTGCCGGGCCTCCGATGACGACCTCGATCGGGTCGAGCAGCGCGCCGATGAGCTTGACGGCTCTGGCCAGCGCGCGAGCGCCCTCGTCGAGTTGCTCTTCGTCGGCCTGAGCCGCGAGCGCGCGGATCTCCGGGGCATCCATGGCGTCGGAGAACTCGTCGCCGAGCATCGCCCCGAGAGCGGCGGCCGATTCCAGGCAGCCGCGCTGCCCGCATCGGCAGGCGCGCGCAGCGTCGCCGAACACGACCTGCACATGTCCGATCTCACCCGCGCGGTCTCGGGGGCCCGGAGCCAGCTCGCCGTCGAGCGTGACGGCCGCACCGACACCGCCGCCGAGATGGATGAAGAGGCGGTAGCCGGACGGTGACTCCTCCATGCCCGCCTCGGCGATGGCTTCGGCGTCGACGTCGTTGATCAGCAGCACGGGCGCTCCCAGCACACGCTCGAACCGGTCGGCGAGGGGGACGTTCTGCCATTTGAGCTGCACGCTCTCGAGCACCGACCGCCCATCGGTCGTGCCCGGCAACTGCACGCCGGCGGCGAGGAGCCGTCCGCCGAACTCCTCCGCCACGGCCGACACCGCCTCGTCGAGGGTGCGGTCACGGTTCTCGGCGGTGTAGCTCACGCGACGGAGGTCGACCTCGGTGCCGTCGAGCGCCACGAGAGCGATGTCGGCGTGCAGGGGCTGGATCACCAGCACCAGGATCAGGTGATGATCCGCGTCGACGCTCAGAGTGGTCGCCCGCTTGCCGCCGGTGCTCGCCGCCTGCTCCCCTTCGACGATCAGCCGGTTCTCGATGAGTTCGGCGACCAGCGATGACGCGGTGGCCGCGGTCAGCCCGGTCGACCTCGCAATGCCCGCGCGCGTCTGCGTACCCGGACTCCGGAAGACCAGCTGCAGAGCCCGGCGCAGGTTCGCACGCCGAACAGACGCCTGGGTGTCGAGGCCGTCATCCGTGCTGAGCATGTGTTCCCGTTCCGACGCTCGCCCGTCGCGAGCTGTTGACAGATCGTGGCGCGATCCGTAGTCTCTCCCTAAGTTTATTCATTGAACTTAGTTGGTCAATGAATCTCACAAAGCTCCGGACGGGCGAGTGCTGCACACACCGTCGCCCGTCCGGCTCCTCCTCAGCGGCTCTCGGCCGCTTCGGTGTGGTGACGGATGACCTCTGCCACCACGAAGTTGAACCACTTCTCCGCGAACTCCGGGTCGAGGTGCGCCTCCTCGGCGAGAGCACGCAGCCGGGCGACCTGCTGTTCCTCCCGATTCGGGTCCGATGCCGGCATCTCATGCTCCGCTTTCAGATGCCCGACCTGCTGAGTCGCGCGGAAGCGCTCGGCCAGCATGAAGATCAGTGCGGCGTCGATGTTGTCGATGGTGGCGCGAAGCCGGAGCAGTTCGGCCTTCGGGTCCTCGGCGGCGGTCATGCCCCTACTCTAGAGCCGCGTGACATCCTGGTTTCGATCCATGGCACCGCTATCGTGAGCACATGAGCAACGAAGAGCCGCCGGAATCCGCGCCCCACGCCGACGACGCATCCGCCGCGACTCCCGCCGCGCCGGCGACCGGCCGTCGCAAGGCCGCACCCGCATCCGTGCCGGCCGTCGCAGACTCCCCGATCCCGGTCGTGATCGAGCCGACGACGCCGAGCCGTTCGTTCTGGACGCGCATCGACCGCCCGTTCGTGTTCGGCTTCCTCGTGACGCTGGGTGGACTCGGGGCGATCGTGATCGGCCTCGCGCTGTCGAACCTGTCGACCGTGCTCATCTACATCGCCCTCGCCCTGTTCGGTGCGCTCGGACTCGACCCCGCCGTACGGTTCCTGGAGCGCCGTGGCCTCTCGCGTGTGATCTCGGTGGTCATCACGATCCTCGCACTCATCGTGGTGTTCGCCCTCGTGCTCTGGATGATCGTCCCCGTCGTGATCGATCAGATCGTGAGCTTCGTGCAGTCCGTGCCCGGCATGATCAAGGACTTCACGCACAGCGACATCTACGCGACCCTCGAAGCCCAGTTCGGTGACCAGTTCCAAGAACTGGTCGCCCAGGTGCAGTCCTTCCTCACCGACTTCGGCAACCTCGCGACGATCGGCGGCGGCGCCCTGGCCGTGGGCGCTTCGATCGCCACCAGCATCTCCGGAGCCATCGTCGTGCTCGTGCTGACGCTGTACTTCCTCGCGTCGCTGCCGTCGATGAAGCAGGGTCTGCTGCGTCTCGCCCCCGCCCGCGACCGCGCTCGTGCCGGCGACATCACCGACCAGATCACCGACTCGGTCGGCGGCTACGTGATGGGCATGGTCGTGCTCGCGTTCTGCAACGCGACGCTCGCGTTCCTGCTCTACCTCTTCCTCGGGTTGCCGTTCCCCCCGCTGATGGCGGCCATCGCCTTCTGCATCACGTTGATCCCGCTGGTCGGCTCGGTGCTGTTCTGGATCCTCGGCACCTGCCTGGCGCTGTTCACCAACCCGATCGCCGCCCTGATCTTCGCGGCGATCTACCTCGTCTACATGCAGATCGAGGCCTACGTGATCACCCCACGCGTCATGAACAAGGCGGTCTCGGTGCCGGGTTCTCTCGTCGTGATCGGTGCTCTCGCCGGCGGCACACTGCTCGGTCTGCTCGGGGCGCTGGTCGCCGTGCCGGTGACCGCGTCGATCCTCATCATCATCAAACAGGTTCTCGTCCCGAAGCAGGATGCCCGGATCTGACCCACCCGCCACGCAGAAGCGCCCGGACCCTCAGGGGGCCCGGGCGCTTCTGCGTGATGACGACTCAGCTGAGCTTGTTGTCTGCCAGCCACTTCTTGGCGATGTCCTCCGCCGACTTCTGGTCGACCGTGCTCTGCACGTTCAGCCCCACGAGCTCCTCGGCGGTGAGCTTCTTGCTGACCGCGTTGATCACGTCGGCGATCTCGTCGGCGACGTCGCTCGAGACGATCGGCACGACGTTCGAGGCCAGGATGATGTTCTCCGGGTCTTCGAGCGCGACGATGTCTTCGGTCTGGAAGGCCGGGTCTGCCGAGTAGATGTCGGCGACCTGGATCTCGCCGGCGAGCAGCGACTCGAGCGTGGTCGGGCCGGTGGCCGAGAAGCCGAGATCGACGCCGTAGACCTCCTTGGCCGCAGCCGGACCGTACGGACGCTGCTCGAACTCGGGCGCGGCACCGATCGTGACCGGGGTCGTGACCTTCGAGAGGTCGCCGATCGTGGTGAGGCCGTTCTCTTCGGCGAAGCTCTTCAGCACCGTGTAGGTGTCCTGGTCAGAGGCCTCGGCGTAGTCCAGAGCGGTCAGGCCCTTGGGCAGAGCTTCCTTCAGAGCGGCGTAGACGTCTTCCGGGCTGGTGGCGGTCGCGTCCTTGTCGAGGTACTCGAGCAGGTTGCCGGTGTACTCCGGGAACAGGTCGATCGCGCCGGACTCGACATCGGGCATGTAGGCGTCGCGCTGTCCGATGTTGAACTGGCGGTCGACCTTGATGTCGGCACCCTCGAGAGCCTGGGCGTAGATCTCGGCGATGATCTCGTTCGAGTAATACGCCTGCGAGCCGATGACGATCGTGTCGCCGCCGGAGCTCGAGCCTTCGCTCGGGGCGTCGAGCGGGTTGCTGTTCGCGCAGCCGCCGAGGACGAGCACCGCGGCGAGCGCGGCACCACCGGCAAGGGCGAGTCGTGACTTACGTGCTGTGAACATGAGGACTTCCTCTTCTCTGGGACAACGGGGTTGGTGCTGTGGGACGGTGTGAGGGCTGTGGGATGAGTCGGATGATGGGCGTCAGGCGGTGGCCGGTGCCGGCGAGGCAGCGGCCGCGCGCGAGCGACGTGTGGTGGTCGGTGCGCGCACCCCCGCGGGGACGGCGGCGTGCTGGAGCAGGGCGAAGATCAGGTCGACGACCAGGGCGAGCACCGCGACGAGGATCGCCCCTCCGAGCACCTGGTCGAACTTGCGCAGCGGAATGCCCTGGATGATCGGCCAGCCGAGTCCGCCGAGGTTCACGTATGCGGCGATCGTGACCGTGGCGATCACCTGCAAGAGCGCCGCGCGGATGCCGCCGACGAGCAGCGGGAGACCGAGCGGGACCTCGACCTTCCAGAACACCTGCCACTCGGTCATGCCCATCGAACGCGCGGAGTCGAGCACGCGACGGTCGATGGCTTCGAGGCCGGTGTAGGCGCCGGCGAGGAGCGAGGGGATCGCGAGGAGCACGAACGTGATGATCGCGGCCTCGGGAACGCGGAGCACGCCCAGGATCAGCACGAGCAGCACCATGAGACCGAAAGACGGGATGGCACGTGCCGCGCCGGAGACCGCGACCGCGATCTCACGGCCTTTGCCGGTGTGACCGATGAGCCACCCCAGGGGAATCGCGATGATGCCGGCGATGAGCACCGAGATCAGCGTGTAGTACATGTGCTGGCCGAACAGGATGGGCAGGGAGTACGGCCCCTCCCAGCGGTCAGGGGAGAAGAGCCAGGCGAAGGCGTCGGTGAACACGTTCATGCGGCGGTCCTCAGGGTGGCGGCCTGTCGTGCGGCCGACGGTGTCTTCGCCGCGCGCGTCCACGGCATCAGTGCGCGACCCAGGAGAAGGAGCAGCAGGTCGATCACGAGCGCGATCACGACCACCGCGATGACGCCGGCGAACACCTCGGCGAGGATGCGACGCTGCAGGCCGTTGGTGAACAGGTAACCGAGGTTGTTCACCCCGACCAGGATGCCGACCGTGGCGAGGGAGATGGTGCTGACGGCTGCCACGCGGAGACCGGCGAGCACGACGGGACCGGCGAGCGGGAAGTCGACGGTCCAGAACCGGCGGAAGCCGCCGTAACCCATCGCGGTCGCGGATTGCCGGATGGCGGGGTCGACCGAGTCGAGGCCGTCGGATACCGCGCGCACCAGGATCGCGACCGCGTAGATCGTGAGGCCGATGATGAGGTTCACGGGGCTGCGGGCGGGATATCCGGCGACGGACGGGAGCAGGATCAGCAGCGCGAGCGAGGGGATCGTGTAGAGGAGTCCGGTGAGAACGATGACCGGCCCCTTCACCAGCTGATAACGCCATGCGACCCACCCCAGCGGCAGCGACAGCACGAAGCCGAGCACGATGGCGATCGCGCTCTGCTGCAGGTGGATCCCGGTCAGCTCGAGGATGAGGCCGAGATTGTCGCCGATCCAGTTCACGGAGCGCCCTTCGTCGCGCTCTCCTCGCTCAGAAGCGCGTCGGTCACGGCATCAGGAACATCGATGATCGCCCCCTGGGTGCGACCCTCGCCGTCGACCACCACGGTGCCGTGCGGCGTCTGCTTGAGGTGCAGAGCACGGCGACCGCGTTCGGCGCCGATGAACGCCGAGACGAAGTCGTCCGCAGGGTTCTCGATGATCTCGCTGGGGCTGCCGACCTGCACGATTCGCGCACCCTTGTCGAGGATGACGACCTGGTCGCCGAGCAGGAACGCCTCGTCGATGTCGTGCGTGACGAACACGACCGTCTTGTCGAGCTCGCGCTGCAGCCGCAGGGTCTCCTGCTGCAGGTCGGCCCGCACGATGGGGTCGACCGCACCGAAGGGCTCGTCCATGAGCAGGATGTTCGGGTCGGCGGCAAGACCGCGGGCCACACCGACGCGCTGCTGCTGACCGCCGGACAACTGGCTCGGGTACCGCTCGGCGAGTGCCTGGTCGAGACCGACCGTGTCGAGCAGTTCCCGTGCGCGCTTATGGGCGGCAGCCTTCTTCACGCCGGTCAGGCGCAGCACCGTAGCCACGTTGTCGATGACCGTGAAGTGCGGCATGAGACCGGAGTTCTGCATCACGTAGCCGATGCGTCGACGCAGGGCCACCGGGTCACCCTGGAGCACGCTCTCGCCGTCGATCTCGACCTCGCCGGAAGTCGGCTCGACCATGCGGTTGATCATGCGGAGCAGAGTGGTCTTACCGCAGCCGGACGAGCCGACGAACACCGTGGTCTTGCGCGAGGGCAACACGAGGCTGAAGTCATTGACGGCGAGGGCGCCGCCGGGGAAGCGCTTGGTGACGTTGCGGAACTCGATCATGGGCTGGTCTCCAGTCGGTCGATCGATGTGTGAGCGGACGAGTCTAGGCTCTTCTGATGGCTACGGGGCTCTTCAGATGGCTACGGGCCGACCTCGACACGGGGATCGAACGCCACGAACCCGGAGAAGTCCTTGCCGACGCGGTCGAATGCCGAGGGGTAGGGGTTCGGGTACGACCAGGCGTAGTCGGTGTGGAGCTCGCCCTCGGTCTGCACCGAGTAGTACTGAGCGGCCCCCTTCCACGGACAGGTGTAGGGCGTGGGGCTCTCGACGAGCACTCCGGGCGTGATGGACGCCGGTGGGAAGTACCAGTTCCCCTCGATGCGGGCGAGATCACTCTCGTCGGCTTCGGCGATGACGGTTCCTGCGAGTACAGCCTTCATGGTCCTGCCTCCTCGGATGTGGGTATGAGCGTATAAGACGGTGCGGACATCGGGGGTGAGGGTTGCGCCGCGGCCGTCAATATGAGAAACAATCCGGATCCAGTTCGATGCGATCGGAAGAACGGATTGCCCTGGATTCGGGTCAGGCCCGATGTCGGGATCGATTCCCTCCGCGGGTCACGCGGAGTCGCGACCGTACCCCTCGAGCAGTCGCAGCCAGATCTCGCTGATCGTGGGGTACGACGGCACCGCATGCCAGAGGCGGGCGATCGGCACCTCTCCGACGATCGCCACGGTGGCCGCATGCACCAGCTCCGCCACCTCGGGACCGACGAACGTCGCACCGATCACGACGTCGCGGTCGGTGTCGACCACGAGCCGCGCCTGGCCCTCGAAGCCGTCTTCGTAGAGGCTCGCGCCGGCAACCCAGCCCAGGTCGTAGTCGACGGCCTTCACCGCGATGCCGGCCTTCGTCGCCTGGGCCTCGGTGAGCCCGACGGACCCGACTTCGGGAATCGAGAACGTGACCTGCGGGACGGCGGCCTGGTCGGCGGTCGCGACGTGACGGCCCCACGGGGCATCGTCGACATCTTCGCCCTGGGCACGGGCGACGATCACATCGCCGGCAGCGCGCGCCTGGTACTTGCCCTGGTGGGTGAGGAGCACGCGCCCGTTGACGTCGCCCACCGCATAGAGCCAGTCGGATCCGGGGACGCGGAGCGTGTCGTCCGTCTCGATCCAGCGACCGGGTTCCAGTCCCACGACGTCGAGGCCGATGTCACCGCTGCGGGGCGAGCGACCCGTCGCGGCGAGCACCTCGGTCGCGGTGATCTCCTCACCGCCGTCGAGGGTGATGGTCACGCCGTTCGCACCGCGATGCACGGATGTCGTTCCCGTACCGGTGCGCACATCCACGCCGAGCTCCTTCAGGCCTGCGGCGACACGCTCGCCCGCGAAGGGCTCCATTCCGCCGAGCAGACCGCTGCGGGCGATCACGGTGACGGTCGAGCCGAGTGCGGCGTAGGCGGTCGCCATCTCGACGGCGACGACGCCTCCACCGATGACGGCCAGGCTCTCGGGAAGCTCTTCTGCGCTCGTCGCCTCGCGGCTGGTCCACGGGGTGGCCTCGCGCAGGCCGTCGATGGGCGGGATGACGGCATCCGATCCGGTGCTGATGGCGACAGCATGCCGAGCTTTGAGCACGCGCTCCGCGCCGTCGGCATCCGTCACGGTCACCTCGCGCTCACCCGTGATGCGGCCGTGGCCGCGGGCCAGGTCGATGCCGGCCGACTCGAGCCACTTGACCTGACCGTCGTCCGACCAGTTGCTGGTGAACGAGTCGCGGCGGTCGAACACGGCACGCACATCGAGCTTTCCGGTCACCGCCTGCGAAGACCCGCCCACGTGTTGCGCGGCACGGAGCGCCTGCGCCGAACGCAGCAGCGCCTTCGACGGCATGCACGCCCAGTAGGAGCACTCGCCTCCGACGAGCTCGCTCTCCACGATGATCGCGGTGAGTCCGCCCTGCACGGCTCGGTCGGCGACGTTCTCGCCCACCGGACCACCGCCCAACACGATCAGGTCGTACTCGTCGGTCTTCTCCGCAGCGTTCATGCGTCGCACCTCTCCGTGAGCCGGTTACGTGGCCCAGTCTCGCTCATGAGCAACGCCGAGTCACGGGTGAGTTGTTCCCGGCGGCGTGGCGGGGAACGCCTGGGGCAGGTCATAGAGTGTGGTTCGTTGTTTGGATCGGCGGCGGAGGCCCCGCCCGCGCCACGATGTGGTCCAGCATTCTGGGCGAGGCCTTCCTCATCGCCGCCGCCTTGATGGCCTTCATCATCATCCGTGGAATCACACACGGCGTGATCCACCGTGCACAGCAGCAGTAGCCCGCAGGCGCCACCAACCCGATGCCTCACTCACTCCAATCTGAGCGTTGCAGGCTACCCCGGTCGAACGTCACCGGTTCCGCTGAGGTGACGTCGACGGATCTGCTGGGGGATCGCTCCGGGATCTACGCCGAGCTACGTTCACGGCAACGGTCGCCCGTACGAACCGAGCAGTTCCCGATAGTGGGGGTTCCTGAGTAGTTCGGGGTGGACGCTCTCAATTCGCTGGCGAACCTTAGTGAACATCCCCTCCGCCGCCCGCAGGAACTCGCTGACGGATCCCGCCGCCACGGTCTTCACATACTCAGCCATCGATGACGCGAAAGAAATCCATCAAAGAAAGTTTTGAACAATACCCGTCATCGCAAAAGCTAGCATGACGAGACCCACGAGTATGATTCCGGCGCCGACGACCCCCATCGTAAACGGCGTCTGGCGGCCCGCCGAGGCCTGAGCGGCACGCTGACCGAACATCGCTTTTTGGTTCTTGTAGACCGCGTCGTTGAGCCGCCGACGATAGCGAATGGTAAGCATCCCTAAAACGACGGCCATCAACCCAAAGATCAAATTCGGGAGAATCGTGCCAGCATGAACGAAGTTCAAGTTCACCATCCCCATCCGACGTCTGCGCTGCATCCGAGAGCTGCGCCCACCGAGACGCCGCCACCCCCATATCCTAGTGGCCCGTTCTCTTGGATTCCGCCTGAGATGTAGCCACCCACCGGTCCCATGACCGCAGTGCAGCTTCCTCCCAAATAGAGCCCCCCTTCAGACTCAGTCGATGCTCCCGCTGAGACCGATACTCCCGCCTTCAGGCCGAAACCAAGTCCGACTCGGCCCGTACCGTCGTGACCAATTGAGAGGTTGAGACAGGCACCGGCGCAGGCTGAGACAGTGAGGTCTGCAGTTCCACCGTTTTCGGGCATCCATTGCCAGAGAGGTTGCTGCTTGGGCCCGGTGCGGGTTGGCTGTGACGGTGCGGCGGGCAGCGCGGCGAGCTGCGAGATGAGCGTGGGCGTGCCACTTGCCTTGGGGCGTGACTTACTAAACGGCAATCCGCCTCCTCCTAGCCACGTTAGAGGCTTGGTCCCTGACCGTTTCGCGGCTGTCGAGCCACCGTCGACTAGTGGAGCGATGGACCATTTCTTGCCGGTGAGGTCGTGTCCGTTGATGGGATCCGTAGGCCAGGAGTAGTCGTTCGCTCCACCGCCTTCGATGGGGTCGACTTGCAGGAACCTCCCGAGGGCGGGGACATACAACCGCACGCCCATCTCCACCACCAGAGCCGACCCTGCCGATTCCGCGGGCTTCAACGCCCCCTGATGCCACAGCGTGTTCCCCGCCACCTGCCCGGAGTCATCCGACGCAGTGGTGCCGATCGCGAACGTCACCGGGTCCACCGGCTGACCAAACGGATCCCACAACAACAACGCACTCGTCGTCACCCCGGTGCGGGTCACGAGACCGTGTCCACCCAACCCGGGGAACGACCACGTCACCACCCCGGCCTGGTTTGTCCACGACACCCCACCCGGCAACCCCAGACTCCTTGTCAACTCCGCACCCGACTTCTGACCCCACGCCGCATCACCACCCGCCGCATACAGGTAGCTCGTCGACACCGCGGGGGCATCACCAGTCGGGTCAATGGTGCGTGTGGCAATGCGTCCGGTCGCATCCCGCACGATCCGCACCGTCGTGCCATCGTCATACGTCGTCCCGATGTGCCGGTTGGCCGCGTCATACGAGAACTGCATGTCGCCCAGACGAACGGTGTTCCCCCGCACGTCATAGACAATCTCCGACGCCGCCAGACCATCCGCCACCGTCGTCGCACCCGGGATCGCCCCCGTCACCGACGACGACACCAACCGGTCCGCCCAGTCATAGCAATACGACGTCGACGTCGACACCGCAGCCTGACCCGGCGCCGTCCACACATCCGTCAGACCCGTCCGGTTCCCCGACATCCCCGCCGCCGCATTCGGACCACACCCACCCGACGACCCGAACCCATACGTGAACTCATGCCCGGGGATGCTCGCCGACACCAAACGCCCAGCCGTGTCATACCCGTACGTCGACGAATACGACGTCGACCCCATCGACGACTGCTGCTTCACCACACGCCCCGACTGCGACCGCACCACAGCATCCGACACGACCTGCCCGCCGACCAGCCACTCCTGACCGATCACGCGCTCCGCCACATCCCGACCCACACTGTTCAGCGCCGAACCGTCCGGATACGTGATCTGCTGCAGCCGCTGCAACGCGTCATACGTCACCGACGCGAGCTGCTGCCCGTCGACGGTAACCGTCTTCACCTTGCCGTCGGCGTCATACGTGTACGCCGTCACCGACGCTGCACCACCGGCCGGAGTCGTCGAGATCTGCATCACACGCCCGGAAGCCGGGTCGTATGTGGGTGTGGTCACCGTGCCCCACACATCCGTGTAGCTCACGGTGCGTCCGAGCAGGTCGGTGACCGTCGTGATCGTCGAGTCGTTCGGCGAACCCGCAACCGTCACCCCGCCCGTGACAGACGTGTACCCACCACCCGTGACCCGCGTCGTCTCGGTCGTCGTGCTGGAGATCGTCGCGACCCCCGACTGGCCGACGATCTTCGACGACACGACCTTGCCGCGGGCGTCGTATCCCGTGCACGACCAGTCCGTGTCCCCGGTCGACTTCGTCGCCACAGCACGGCCCCACGCGTCATACGCGTACTCGGTCGTGATGGCCCCGCCCGAAGCCGGAGTCGGCCCCGTGGTCGACTTCGCCATGCCGTACTGCTTCGTGCCCGACGGGATGCCGCACACCGCCGGCGCGTTCTCGAGGTCGCCGTAGTACGTGCTCGTGGTCTTCGCCGTCGACGGAGCCCCGGTGACACCACCGGCCGGGAGCGTGCGCGTCAGACGCCGCAACCACCCTGCCGCGCCGGGCTGCTCGAACGTCGTCGAGGTCGTCAGCGCCAGGCCATCAGGATCGACCGTTCCGGCCGTCGCCTGACCCAGCCACGGGTGCTGATACGTCATCGCCGTCGTCGTCGACGGAGCAACCGCACCGGAAGCAGTCGTCGAATCGTCCGCCGTCGTGCGCGTGACCAGACCGTAGTCGGGACGCAGCGCCGTGCCGGGGACGATGACTCCCGTGGCCGGGGAAGACGGGGTCTTCCACTTGAGCTGCAGGGTTGCCGTCCAGGTGTCGTCGCGGAACTCGACGCGGATACGCCGGGTCTCGCCTGCCGCGACCGTGATCGGAGCGCCGAAGCGTTCCGCGGGCCCTGGTTCCCACTTGTCGGATACCAACGTGTCACCGACCCAGACCCGTGCGCCGTCGTCGCTGTAGGTGCCGAAGGTGTACTGACCGGCCTGAGGGAACGTCACCAGACCGGTGAGGCGCAGCGACCAGTCGTCGATACCGATCCCCGTTCCCGGTGACCCGGTGGCCCAATCGCGGTCGACCGCACCTCCCGCGCCCCCGATGCCGAAACTGATGAGAGTCGGCTTCCCAGCCAGGTTCGGGTTGGGGTAGTACGTGGCCTGCAGCCCCTGGAGCCCACTGTCGTATGTCGTCGCCGAGTGCGCCGGAAGGATGCCGCATCCAGTTGTGCCTGCCGGGTTCGATACCGGGCGACCATCGGATTGGAAGCACGCGGCCGGTGCCGGGCCGTACGAATCCGTCGCCCGGTCGGTGGCGGGGTCATAGATGGTCGTCGACTTCTGGCCTGCCGAACTCGTCGCCGAGAGCACCAGGTCTTTCGTCGGGTGCCACTCTTGCGTCGCCGTGACGCCCATCGGCGACGTCGATGACACCTGCCGCCAAGCCGCGTCGTAAGAGACCGTGCTGGTGGAGTCGGGAACCCCATCCAGCGTGACGGTGCTAGACCGCGCCGCAGCGTCGTAGGCGTAGGTCTTCTTCATCCGCGGCGCCGGTCCGCCATCGGCGGAAGGCAGCCGGACTGATGCGACCTTGCCCTCGGCGTAGACGATATTCGTCGCCGGCGGGTCGTATTCGCTGGGAACCGGTTGCGCGAGCAGATAGTCATTGGCCGCGGAGTCGACGACCGACTTCAGCACGTTGTTACTGTCGTAACCGAACACTGTCCGCTCCCCGCCCGGATCCTCGATCATCCACAGCTGACCACCCGCGTAGTAGAGGTTCGTCACGGGAGTGTCCGTCGCCGACAAGGCCGGATAGACGATCTTGCACAACGATCCGGCGCGGGCTGGATAGTAGTTGGGAGGCAGGGTCGGGCAAAGCGTCTGCGCCGCATCCTGATACACGAACGACACCTTGCGGTGATACGTCGACCCTTCCTTGGAGAGAGGGTCGACGATCTCCTTGACCGTGCCGTCGGAGTTGTAGACCATCACCGGCGCCGCCGGCTTCTGCCCATCAGCGACTGAGGTCGCCGACTCCACGGCACCGCCCGCCGTGAACTGATAGACCGTTCCGCCCTCGTCGGTGAACACCACGCGGCCCGCGTTGTCGAGCGAGACGACGCCATACTCTCCCGCGGGCGGGGAGTAACCGCCCGATGACGTTCGTGTGTAGGTGTGCGCACCCCCGGTCACATCGGTCAGAACGATCGCCTGCGGCTCGATCGAAGCTCGCGCCCACGCAGTGGCATCACCGGCGATTGCCGTCGATGCCGACCATCCGTCTCGCAACGGTGACCGCTGTGTCGTGAACCAGGACGCCGGAACGATTACCGGACCCTCACTGTCGGCGAGATCGTCGGCCCACAATTCGGCGTAGGCGCCCGCCGTGACCTCGTAGTAGTCGAGCTGGATCGGCACCTCGCCTGTGGACAGGTTCTGATTGGTCGACCACTCGAGCCCTGCCGCACCTCCCACCCATTTGTCGAGAATCGTCGCGTTGTCGACCCGAAGCTTCACCCCGTCGTCGTGGCGCACCCCGAATCGCCACTGAGAAGATGCGTGCGGCACCCGAACGAACCCGGTCCACCGCGCCATGAAGTAGTCGTCTGCAAGCGGGGGCCCCGGCGAACCCGTCGGCCAGTCGAACGAGATCGCGGAATCCGTCCGCACCATGAGAGGCGTCTTACCTGCGAAGGTGTATCCCGCCGGAGACGTCGGGATGTTCCCCAGCTCGTCTTTGGCGCTGAAGTACGAACCCGTCAGACCCCTGTTCGAGACGCCCTCCGACTGCGAGTTGTAACTGAACGACATTCCCATCGGGCCGCCCAGGGTGCTCACCAACGGCGAGGAGAACGACAGGTTCGCATTGCCGTTGGCGAGATTGACCGTCACGGGTCCTGTCGTGTCGAAGGGCGAGGGACCGGATGCTCCGAGACGCAGGTCGACCTTGATCTTCTTCACCCACGCCGGTGTCGTGTTCTTGCCCACTCCATCCGTGGGCTGCACGACCCAGGAGTAGATGTTCCCGTCCCGCAACGTGCCGGGCGGGACCGTCCAGCGCACCTTCCCGTCAGGGTCAGGCGTCAGCAGACCCGACGTGAACACGGCGCCCGACTTCCCGTCTGAGCCCGTGGCGATTTTGAACTCGTACTTCACCGTGCCACCGGCCGGAATGCCGTCGGGATCGCTGACCGAATCCACCTGCAGCGTCGGCGTGAGCGTGACGATGGTCTCGGCTGCTCCCACAGAGTTCCCCGGAGACGCCGTCGAATCAGGAGGAGTGGGCGGAGGCACCTGAGTGGTGAGCGTCCGCACGCCGGTCGCCCTCTCGGTGGACTGCCCCGCCCACGTGTTGTGCGCGTCGTACACCTTGCCCTGCCAGTAGTAGGTGACGCCGGGGAGAAGCTTGCCCTCCGGAACGGTCACCTGCGACGAGGTCGTCTCAGCGGTCCACACAGGAGAGCTCATGTCGGCGCTCGCCGACACCGCGAACTTGAAAGCGATCGCAGCTGAGTGCGGCGAGTAACTCGCCCCGGTCAACGAGAGCGTGGGAGTCGTCGATTGTCCTACCGCACCATCTGCCGGGGAGACCTGCGACACCGACGGATAATCCCAGTACTCCATGTAGAACGCAGTTGCCACGCGCTTGTGACTGTAGACCGAACCCGTCTCGTTCCCGCTGATGATGAACGCGACGTTCGGCACACCAGCTTTGACGTGATTCGCCGTGTTCGTGGCCACTCCGGCACCATCCGTCCAGACGGCGTCCGTGCTGATCGAGTAGTCGTCGAGCCATTGGTACAGACACCCGAAGCACTCACCGGTGGTCGAGTAGACATTGCCCAGCTGCGCGGTCGTCGCCCCCAGCCCGTCGTACGCAACCGCCAGTTGGGTGTTGCCGACGAACTTGTACGCGGCCGCGCCGGCGTTGAAGATCTCGTAGGTTCGCCAGAACACGTTGGTGTTGTTCTGGCGGGTATTGCCGACGTGCGACTGGTTCACGAACACCGCGCCATCAGACTTCAGCGACTTTAGATACGAGGGACCGATCTGCACCGTGGGATCGATGTAGACCGGATACGCGCGTTCCGCATCCTTCAGCCAAGCACCGTCGACCGCGAGCGCGTACCGCCAGATACTCCCCTCGACCTGCTCGAGACGCACGTCAGGGTTGATCAGCGCATCGGAACGCTCCCCCTCGACACCCGATGAATCCCAGGCGACGGGTGTGGGGACGTGCATCGCTACCGCACCAGTGGCATCCAAAAGCTGCAACAGCCCGTCCTCACCGAGAACCGGAACGAGATCGCCGACATCCAGGCGCCAGCTCCACTCCGCGGATGCCCGGGGCTTCGTCCTCAGGATGATGGTTTCTTTGACCCCACCCGTCTCAACCTCGTACTCGAGGTCGACGCCCGGAGCGATGTCGTCCAGACGCAGAACGTCATCGACTTTCGAACCCTCCGAGCGATCCGTCACCGCTTTCACGGGCGCGGCCTGTTCGAGGGTGAAGGACACGGCGTGCTCTCCCGCCGACAGCGAGACCCCGTTCTCGGCATCCGCTCGCTTCGCGAACGAGGGTTCCAGGGGGTGGGCACCTGTCTCCCACCGACCATCCACCTCGGTCAACCCCGTCGATATCGTGCGCCACTTCCCGTCTTCGTCGAGGACGTTGAGAGGCTGATCGGACTGCTCCTGGATGAAAGAGCCGGATTCGGTTCGATAGGTCGTCGAGAACGTGTCCCGCGCAGTAACGGGAAGACCCTCTACCCGCTCTGCAAGGTCCGCCTGCGAGGCTTTCGCCGGAGAGAGCAGGGGCAGTTTCAGCTGTCGGGCCTGCACCACCGGAACCGGCGCGGCCTCAGCTTCGAGCGAGGAGAAGTCACCGGCAGGCATCTCGGAAACCCACTCGGTCGGGGCTTCCGTATCGTCGCCGAGCCGCTCGACGTCCTCGGCTGTCAGCCCCCCGTTGTCGGGGATCTCACGCGTCTCCATCGGCGCGCTGCTGACGGTGTTCGCGGTCGTGACGAGAACGTCGCCGACGGCCATGGATTCGGGCGTGATGATCGCCAGCACGCCGACGAGAAGGCAGGCAAGACCTGCAGCGGGGAGTCTGCGCAAGACCGCGGTTCCTTTCACGGAGTCGCGGCCTCAATGCCGCACAGATAACTCATAGCGGATACTGAGGATCCAGCGCGAGCACTCCCGCATCACGAGTATGTAACTTCGTGAGAAGAACGGCCATCGGCGTGAATGCGCGCCCGGTCAGAGGCCAGACTTCTCCGACCGGAGGCGGCGGTGATGCGTGGTGTCGCTTACGCCGTCGCAGCCTCTCGCACCCGCAGGCCGTCGGCGAACGCACGCGGGTAGGCCCGTCGGAGTGCGACCACGACCAGCGTCGCCGCCACCACCTTGATCAGGTCTCCGGGCAGGAACGCGAGGCTCGACAGCGCCGTGGGCCCGAGCGGCACCGCCGTCACGAGCGCCTGCACAGGGATGCCGAATGCGTAGACGACGAGCACCCCTCCCACGAAAGCGGCGATCGCGGAGCGCCACCAGGTGAAGCGACCCGTGCGCATGAGCAGGCCGATCACGACGACCCCGGCGATCCAGCCGACGAGGTACCCGGCACTCGGTCCGACGAACACGCCGAGGCCGCCACGACCACCCGCGAGAACCGGAAGTCCGACCGCGGCGAGCGCGAGCACCAGGACCACGGCGAGTGGCGCGAGACGCGGCCCCAGCACGAGTCCGGCGAGCATGACCCCCAGGGTCTGCGCCGTGATCGGCACGCCGCTCGGAAGGGGCACGATCACCGTGCCGAGCACGACGATCAGTGCGGCGAAGACCGCGATGCGGCCGAGCGAGGCGCTCGTGTCGGTGGCGCGGGACGTGGTCATGAATCCTCCTGAACACCGTTCACCTGAACGGTGTTCATTAGAATAGGGACGCCACCCTTTCCGCGCAAACCCGCCCAGGAGTCCTCACGTCTCTCACCCCGACGCTGCGCCGCATCGCGGCCGACGACCCCGACCGCTGGGCGATCGTCGGCCGCGATGCCCGCGTGACGTACGGCGAGCTCTACACCCACTCATGCCGGATGTCGGCGGCCATCAGGCGTCTGCTCGCAACGGACACCGCTGCGGATCACCCGAGCAGGCTCGCGGATCTGCCCCCGGTGGTCGCCATCTGCCTGTCCGCCACATTCGATACGGCGCGCGCCGTCGTCGCGGTGGAGGCGGGCGACCGCATCCTCACCATCGTCGACGCGCAGTGGCCCGTCGCTCTGCAGATGCGGTCGATCGTCACATCCGGGACGGCTGCCGTCATCACGGATGTTCCTCACCTCCGGCACGCTCTGCGCGCGAGCGGATGGCCCGGTCTGGTCTTCGACCTCGCCGACCTGCTGGACGACGGATCATCCGCGCCCGAGGCACCGACCGACGACGCTCCGACCGACGGCCCTCCGATCGACACCCCGTTCCTGCTGCTGACGTCATCCGGTACGACGGGCGCGCCGAAGGCGTTCCTCAAGACGCGGTCGCAGTATGCGGCGAACATCGAGGTGTCCCGCGAGCACTTGGGCGCGCACGACGGCGTCGCGACCTTCGCACCCGGGCCGATGTCGTACAGCCTGACCCTGTACACACTGTTCGAGGTACTCGCCACGGGTGGTCAGCTGCACGTCGCCGACAGCCTGGACGAGCTGTGGCTCACCTCCCGCGTGCACGACGAGCGCATCACGCGCCTCGTCACGATCCCCGCGGCGGTGACGACACTCGTCGACGCCGCCCTCCGACATCCAGGACGGTACGACGGCATCGAGCTCATCGTCACGGGAGGGGCGACACTCTCCGCATCGACGCGAGCCGACGTCGCCGAGGCGCTCCCCCATGCCCGGAGCATCGGCTACTTCGGCACCGGCGAACTCGGCTTCATCGGCGACGATCGCGCCGGCGACGAAGCCATCCGGCTCTACCCGCAGGTCGAGGCCTGCGTCCGTGGCGATGACGGCGACGACCTGGCTCCCGGCGAGCTCGGCAGTCTCTGGGTGCGCTCGCCCTCCTGCTCGACCGACTACCTGCCGAAGACGAGCACGACATCGTTGACGGACGCTGACGGCTGGGCGAGCGTGCACGATCAAGGGCGACTGCTCGGCCGGGACTTCACGTTCGTCGGCCGAAGAGGCGACGTCGTCACGACAGGCGGACACACCGTCGCGCTCGACGAGGTCGCCCGCGCGTTCGAAGGGATGCCGGGCCTCAGCGCCTGTTGCGCGATCACCGAGAGCGATGAGCGTCTCGGCACGCGTATCGCGCTGGTCACCGAAGGCGTCGCCCCACCCGCCGCGGACCTGCGCCGGTGGGCGAAACAGCATCTCGCCTCGGCATCCGTTCCGCGCCGCTGGTACGCACTGTCGGAGTTTCCGCGGACCGTCGGTGGGAAGATCCGTCGCGCCGCCGTCGCGGATCTCGTGGCGCTCGGGAAGGGGCGAGCATGAACGGCAGGCGATCCGTGGTCATCACCGGTGTCGGCGCGGTCACACCGAGCGGACTGACGGTATCGGCGTCATGGGCGTCTGTGCGCGCGGGACGAAGCGGCATCACCCGCCTCCCTCCGGAGATCTCCGGCTCAGGCCCTGTGCAGGTCGGCGGAGTGGTGCACGGCTTCACCACCCCGGTCGATCTGGCGGCATCGCTCGCCCGGCACCTCACCCCGATGCAGCTGTGGGCGATCACCGCCGCCGATGAAGCACTCGCCGACGCGGGCGTCCAGGGGCAGCCGTGGCAGACGGATGTCGCGCAGGTGATCGTCGCGACCGGTTCCGGGCCGGTAGATGCGACCGTGCGAGCCGCGGGCGCGCTGCGGGACCACGGGGCGCGTCGGGTGCCGCCGAGGCTCACGGTGTACGGAACGGCGGATGCGATCGCCGGCGTGCTCAGCAGACGGTACGCATTCCTCGGTCAGACCCATGCGGTCGCCGCGGCCTGCGCGAGTGGAGCGGTCGCGATCGGGGAAGCCCTTCGACGGATCCGCCACGGCTACGCCGACACCGTGCTGGTCGTCGGGATGGAGGATTGCCTCAACCCGCTGCACCTCGCCGCGCACGCGAACCTCCGCTCGGTCGCGACGGGCTTCGGCGACGACCCCTCGTCGGCCTCACGCCCCTTCGACCGCGCCCGCACGGGCTTCGTCATGGCTCAGGGCGCGGCCGCCGTACTGGTGGAATCCGCCGATGCCGCACGGGAGCGCGGCATTCGGCCCCTCGCGACGATCGCCGGATTCGGCGCGACCAGCGACGCACATCACGCCACCGCGCCCGACCCTGCCGCCGCGGGGGCGACGAGGGCGATCAACGCCTGCCTCGCGGACGCCGATGTCGACGCCGCCGAGATCGACCACGTGAACACGCACGGCACGGGCACCGTCCTGGGCGATGAGGCCGAGCTGGTCGCGCTCACGCAGGCGCTCGGCCGGAGAGCATCGTCCGTTCCCCTCACCGCGACCAAGTCGACGACCGGACATCTGCTCGGTGCGGCCGGCGTCGTCGAGGCCGTCATCATCGCGATGACGCTCCGCGATCAGGTGCTGCCCCCGACGATGAATCTGTCGCATCCGTGTGCCGACGACTGGGACTTCGTACGCGACAGGGAACGACCGCATCCGGTCCGCACCGTGCTGTCGACCTCGTTCGGCTTCGGCGGCCACAACGCGGCGCTGCTGCTCACCGCGAGCGAATGAATCACGCCGAGGTCAGCGCACCGGCAGGAAGTGCGTCGGGGTCGGAACCTGCGCCTCGTGACGGATACCGAGGGGCGCGCCCGTGCGCTCGTCGAGGTCGATCAGCGTGATCGTGTCGGAGCGCTGCCCCGCGACGAGCATCTTGCCCTCGTGGACCAGATGATGCCGCGGCCAGTCGACACCGGAATCGGCGAGCGCCACGGATTCCAGAGACTCGCCGCCACCCCACACCCGCAGCGCGGCGATGGTGTTGCTGCCGCGCAGAGCCGTGTAGAGGAACTGTCCGTCGCGCGTACGTGCGAGTTCTGCCGGGAAGTCCGTCCCCACCTCGGCGATCGGGCTCGTCAGGGTCACCGACACGACACTCCAGGTGCCGTCTGCCGCGCGCGCGAGGGTGAAGACCTCGCAGGAGTACTCGGTGACCACATGGAGGTGTCCGCTGGGGTGCAGGACCATGTGCCGCGGTCCGGTGCCGAGCGGGAGCACGACCTCGTGGTCGAGCACGAGCCCACTGCCGCTCTGCCGCCAGAACCGCACGAGGTCGAAGCCGAGGTCGGTCGTGGCGACGCGTCCGTCGGGCAGGAAGACGGCAGCGTGCGCGTGGGAGACGCGGTCGCCGCCCACCCCGTACGGGTCGATCGCGGCGACGCCGTCGCCGGGCGGAGTCGCAGCGGCAGCATCCGGGTCGGCGTCACCGAACAGTGCTGCGCGGAGCGCCGCCGCGGCATCCGGCTTCGGAGGCACGATACGGCCTTCCGCATCCAGGTCGAACCGCACCACGCGACCGTCGCCGTAGCAGCTGGCGATCAGGGCCGAACCGTTCGGCGCCACCGCGACGTGGCAGACGTACTGGCCGACCGGCGCGGGCGCACCCAGCGGCGCAAGGGCGGCCTCCCCCGCGCGTGAGAAGGCCTGCACCGCGGAGTCGCCCTCGAGTGCCGCGTAGACGACATCGAGGGTCGGATGCTGCGCCAGCCACGACGGCGACGGCGTCTCGACCACGGCACCGCGGTAGGCGAGAGTCGAGGCCTCGCGGCCCTCATCCCCCGCGAGCAGGCCGATGCCGTCGGCCGAGCCGTCCATCGCGGCACCGTAGCCGCCCAGCCAGAAGCGCGTCACGGGCGCGGGTCAGTCGAGCAGACCGTGGCGGACGATGACCTGGTCGCGCTCCGGGCCGACGCCGATCACCGAGATGCGCGTGTTGCTCATCTTCTCGAGCGCCAGCACATAGTCCTGCGCGTTCTGCGGCAGGTCCTCGAAGGTGCGCGCGACCGAGATGTCCTCGTTCCAGCCGGGGAAGTACTCCAGGATCGGCTTCGCGTGGTGGAAGTCGGTCTGGTTGACCGGCACCTCGTCGAAGCGTTCGCCATCGACGTCGTAGGCGACGCACACCGGGATCTGCTCGAGACCCGTGAGGATGTCGAGCTTGGTGAGCACCAGGTCGGTGATGCCGTTGATGCGCGTCGCGTAGCGAGTGATGGGAGCGTCGTACCAGCCCACCCGGCGCGGACGGCCGGTGGTGGTGCCGAACTCGAAGCCCTGCTTGCGCAGCCACTCGCCCTGCTCGTCGAAGAGCTCGGTCGGGAACGGACCCGAGCCGACGCGAGTCGTGTACGCCTTGACGATGCCGACGATGCGGTCGAGCGCACCGGGGCCGACGCCCGCACCCGTCGCCGCGCCTCCTGCAGTCGCCGAAGACGAGGTCACGAACGGGTAGGTGCCGTGGTCGATGTCGAGCATCGTGGCCTGGCCGCCCTCGAACACGACGACCTCGCCGCGGTCCAGGGCCTGGGCGATCAGGTAGCCGGTGTCGGCCACCATGGGCCGCAGCCGCTCGGCGTACGACAGCAGGTCTTCGACGACCTCGTCGGCGGTGATCGCACGGCGGTTGAAGATCTTCACCAGCAGATGGTTCTTCTGGTCGAGGGCGCCCTCGACCTTCTGGCGCAGGATGTTCTCGTCGAACAGGTCCTGCACACGGATGCCCACGCGATTGATCTTGTCGGCGTACGCCGGGCCGATGCCGCGACCGGTCGTGCCGATCATGCGCTTGCCGAGGAAGCGCTCGGTGACCTTGTCGAGCGTGCGGTGGTACTGCGTGATGATGTGCGCGTTGGCGCTGACCTTGAGTCGCGAGACATCGATGCCGCGGGCGGCGAGCGCCTCGAGCTCGAAGAACAGCACCTCGAGGTCGACCACGACGCCGTTGCCGATTACGGGCGTCACGCCCGGAGACAGGATGCCGGAGGGCAGCAGGTGCAGCGCGTACTTCTCATCGCCGACGACGACGGTGTGCCCGGCGTTGTTGCCGCCGTTGAACTTCACCACCCAGTCGGTGCGCTCACCGAGAAGATCGGTGGCCTTGCCCTTTCCTTCGTCGCCCCACTGCACGCCGACGATAACGATTCCTGGCATGGGTAACCCCCTGGCTTTCGCCGGGTTTGCACCGGCCGATGAGCTGGCCCTCTTCGGGCGGTCCCATCCTATCGGGAGGGCTTCGGTGCGCCTTTCGGGGGAGCGTCGGGGGCGGTCAGAACACGTACAGCTGGCCGAGGATCAGAATGACCACGAAGAACGCGACGGCGATCGCGCCGATGATCGTGAGGGTTCGCGCCGAGAGCTTCGCGACACCCCACCCCACGAGGAAGGGAAGGGCGAGGAGCATGATCGCGACGATCCACCAGAACGCCGTATAGCCGCCGACGGTCGCCTCCGACAGTCGGCCTCCGAACAGCTGCTGGGACATCGGATGGGTCGCGAAGCGCACCGCCGCGCTGATCGGGACACCGACGAAGACGAACACGATGAGTCCGATCAGCGCGCCCCACAGCGCCGGGCTGCCGCCGCCGCTCAGCACCCCTCCGTGAAGTTCGGGCTGGTGCTGCCGCTGGTTCTTGTGCTCCGTCATGGCACAGGAGCATATCCGTCTGGATGCACGCAGGGTGGTCGATTCCCCACTCTTCGCCGGCGCGGGCACAGAAGTCACCCGGGTGGAAGTACCAGGGATTGCATGTTTCGCCCCATCATCGACGGCCCACACGCAAGGCGACGTCGGTTCGCGCCTCGGCGGCAGTGCGGACGAATCGGTCGATGCCCTCCGGGTGCGCATCGCTGACGTTCAGCAGCACGTGGAACGGGATGGGCGGACGCGCATAGATCTCGGGGCTGTCCACGGCTGCAGACCAGGATTCTCCGGCCGAATGGAGCGTGCGCAAGAACGCTTCGACATCAAGGGGATCGTCGACGAGAACCTCTTCCGCGCGCTCGACGACGAGCACGTAGGCCTTGGCCGGCAGCCACTCGTCCAGAGATCGGAGGCAGTCGCTCAGCGCCGACCAGTTCTCCCCGAATCCGTCGAAGAACTGGAGCGCGGCTCCGAACTCGTTCATCAGTCCTTCGTAAGAACGCATCTTCCACCCGCGGAGCGTCCGCACACACGCGTCATCCAGCTCGGCCGTCATGTAGAACGACGATGGAATCCACTTCTCGCGCCCCTGCTCGCCGTGTCCGACGTACACCCACGGACCTTCCGTCGCCCAGAGGAAGCCCCTCGCGGTCGACGTCGGGCCGACCTCTCCCCCTTCGAGCGTCATCGCCGCCCCTCGGCGGCTCGGTTCCGTGCGTTGGCCTCGATCTCTCGCACCCGCGCGTAGTGCGCCTCGATGCGCAGGGCTTGCGGTGATTCGGGGGCGGGATACCTCAGAGACGCCGGCATGACCGCGGCCGCCTCGGCGCACCGCCCGTCGCCTGCGGGATCGAGCACCCCTCGGAAGCCGGCGGGGATCCACGGATCGCCGCTCAACCGAAGGAGCTCCTCCGCCTCGGCCGGGTGCTCCGTCCAGCGGTGCAGAGTCCCCTGGCCGTTGGCCTTCGTGCGGATGGGATCGAGATGCGGAGCGACCATCTCGGCGTATTCCGGCTCGAACCAGGTCATCCATTGCGGCGCGGTCGGCAATCCGCTCCACGGGTCTTTGAGTTTGACGTCCATGAGCGGGTGGGCGGTTCCGTACCGATTCGTATTGACCTCGGCGAACGCGAAGAAGGCCCCGGTCCGTTCGGCGAGTGCGACGAAGAACGGCTCGATGGCGTCAAGAGCTTTGAGCTTCTCGAGCCGATCGAGCTCGAACTTCAGTCGGATCGATTGAGCTCGGCGCTCCAGGTCGTTCGTCCAGCCGTCGATGGTCCCGTGCTCGATCGGCTTGCCCGCGAGGATGAGATCGCCGAGGTAGCAGTTTGCGCGGTACATCCCGTCAAACGTCGCATCGTCGTCGCGGGGGAACCTCCCCTGAAACGGTTCGTGCGTGCCGAATCGCGACGGCACCCCTGGTCTGAAGAACTCGCGCGCCGTGCGGAGGTAGATCGCGGCGAGATCCTTATCGTGTGTGTCATCGAGCAGTCGGTACCAGCGCAGATGCAGGAAGCGGGGGCGCTCCGGCTGCGGTTCCGGCTGCGGTTCCGGCTGCGGCTCGTAGGTCTGCGGGTCGATCACCGTGCCGTCGACGCGCTCCGCCAACCGTGCGGCGAAGGCCGACGCCGTCGCCAGCTTCGTCTCGTCGACGCTGAACGAGAACCCCGCTCCCGACGTGACGTCGTACGACACGTGGATGCTGTAGAGCACCGTCGCATCCGCGACCTCGGTCCACTCCGCCGGGATATCCTCCGGCTCCACACGATCGGGGCCGTCGAGCTCGAACGCCATCTCGCGGGTGCGCTTGTCGACGATCGACGAGATCGTCTGCGATCGCCGATCGACCTTAGCCTTCAGCCCGCGCAGTGACGAAACCACTTTCGCCAGGTCCCTCGCCGTCAACGAGACCTTCCCGTACACCTCGAGGTCGTATGACACCTATCCCGCCTTTCGATTCGTCTGTCTCGTCCTGCCGGAAGCGCTCCACACGCTCCGATCGCAGGCCCTGTCACTCCCCCCGCGGAGAGCGACAGGGCCTACGAAGAGAGCAGAGGCACGCCGTCCGAGGAGCCTCCTACGGTGCGGTCACCCAAGGCTCGCCGAAGACCCATGCGGTGTCAGGGATGTAGTTGGCGGCGTCGTCGCCGTTCGGCACTCCCGCACTGAACGTCGCACCACCATAGACGAGACCGTTCTGGTGCATGCGAAGCTTGCGCCACGGATCACGGGCGGCCGGGAAAGAGAGTCCCACGCCGAATTCCGCGTCCTCTGCGCACCAGGTCGCGTTACGGCTGCTGGTCGCAGAAGGCGTGGCCAAGACGATGTAGCCATCCGTCGTCGTGGAGATGTTCAAGTACTTCCCGGGAGATGCGACCGACTCGAAGCTGTAGCACTGTGGATCCACCAGCCCCTGCACTACCCGGAACGTCGCTGCTTGACGCTGAGCGAGCGGTGAGGAGGCAGTGACGTTGCCGACGGATGCTTGCGCCGCGGCAGGCACGGCCGTCAAGGACTTCCCACCGACGACGGTGCGCAGCGAAACGTAACTGCCGATCGTCGCGACGTCGGAACGCATCTTGGTGACGTTCTTGTACGTCCATCGTTCGACGCTCGCGCCCGTGGCGGCCCGCAAGGTGAGAGTCGTCGATGTCGGCGCTGTGAGCACCTTGCCGGAGGCGACGTTGACGATGCTCACTCCGCCCGAGGGCTGGTCGGCGAATGTCCACTGCTGACGAGTGTCAGTCGTAGCGCACGCAGCCTGCACGACCCCGCTGCCCGCAGCATCCGAACTCGCGGCGCACATGGGGCGATGTGCGTAGTTGCGCAGGCCGAACACGGTCGGTGTGATCTCGATCAGTTCCCAGCGGCGCATCTGGGGGTTCAGGGTGCAGCCCACGGGAGCCAGGACAGCCCCGGCGTTCGGACTCGAGGCCGCGCTCTTCGTCGAGAAGCATGTGCCTGGTTGGCCGATGCTCTCGATCTCGAAGACCTGACCTCCTGCGAACGTGGGCGCGGCCCAGGGCTCGCCGATGACCCATGCGGTATCGGGAACGTAGCCGGCCTGATCATCGCCGTTGGGCACGCCCGCATTGAAGCTGGCGCCGCCGTAGACGAGACCGTTCTTGTGTGAACGCAGCATCCGCCAGGAATCGCGAGCCGCGGGGAACGAGAAGCCGACTCCGTGCGCCGCATCCTGCGCACACCAGGTCGCGTTGCGCGTACTGGTGGGAGAAGGCGCGACCAGCACGATGTTTCCGTCTGCCGTCGTGGAGATGTTCAGGAACTTGCCCGGCGAGGCGATCGACTCGAAGCTGACGCACTGCGGATCGATCAGACCCTTCACGACCCGGAACGTCGATTCCTGGCGCAACGCGAGAGGTGACGTCGCGACGACATCCTTGACGTTCGCCTGGGCGGTGGTGGTCGCGGTGAGGGACTTGCCTCCGACGGCCGTGCGCAACGATACGTAGCTTCCCACGGTGGCAGCGTCGTAACGCATCTTCGCGACGTTCGTGTACTTCCATCGATCGACGTTCGCGCCGGAATCCGTCTTCAGCGTGATGGCCGTCGTCGAGGGCGCTGCGAGAACCTTGCCGGACGCGATGTTCACGACACTCACCGTGCCGGCGGCCTGCTCGCGGAACGTCCACTGCTGCTTCGGATCGGCGGGCGCGCAGGCGGCCTGCACGAGGGCGCTGCCTGCGGCATCCGAACTCGCGGCACACATCGCGCGGTCGACGTAGTTGCGCAGGGCGAAGACGGTCGGAGTGACCTCTACGAGCTCCCACCGACGCATCTGGCCGATGAGCGTGCAGCTCGACGGAATCACCACAGGCCCCGCTGAAGAGTTCGACGCTGCGTTCTTGGTCGACATGCACGCGCCCGCCTGAGCGATGCTCTCGATCTCCAGCACCTGACCGGCGCTGATTCCGGCGAGCTTCCGGCCGTTCTCGATGGTCGCGGTGACCCAGGGTGCGATGACATCGCCGCGGGTCGCCGTGATCGATGCGGTGCCTGCGGGGAGGCCGGAGCCGTAGCAGCCAGCCTGTGATGCCTGCGACGCGACAGCGACGAGTGTCTTCGTGCCGTTGATGTCGCGGATGCCGGGGGCGCCGCCGTCACCGAGACAGAGCGAAGCACCGGAGGCTGCGGTGGTCACTGTGGCCGTGTTGAGGGACGTGACCGGGTAGGTGTTCGTCCGAGAGGTGAGCGGGACCCAGACGGATGCGGTGCGCCCGAAGCCCGTGAACGCGATGTCCTGGCCTGCGACCGGGGCGGCCGTCGCGACCGGCATCGGGGTGATGTCATCGACAGGTGCCTCCAGCTTCGCCAGAACCACGTCCTGACCGTTGCCCGCGGGCTCCAGGTGAGTGACCTTCACGCCCAGATCGCCGGTGCCGCTCATCGTCTTGTCGTTCGCGACATCCGGGCCGAACAACGCCCGTGCCGGAGCGGCAGGGGCACCCGCAGCGAGGGTCGTCGGGTCGGCCGCGAAGCAGCTCGCCGCAGTCAGCACCCACGAGCGGTCCACCAACGTGCCCGTGCAGGATCCCAGACCCGTGCGGATCTTCG
>NZ_WNWT01000008.1:0-141271 GCF_011754135.1 Microbacterium sp. Be9
GTTCACACAACAGGAACAAACGAAAGGACACACACCATAGGAATGGACATGCTGATCGCGATTGCGAAAGAGCCGAGGATGACCCCCGCTGCTAAGGCGTGGTGCGACTCCCTCGAGCTCGGGCCTGGGGGGCTCGTGAAGATCGAGCAGGGCGTGCTGCTTGCTCGGGTGTCTCGGCTGGAGATCTCGGAGTCGGATCTCGAGCACCTGGAGCACCTGCTCGAGGTGGGGGCCGAGGAGACCGCTGCTGAGCCTGCGCTGCGCGCGCTGCTCGAGCTGGCGGTGACGACGCTGGCGGAAGGTCGGCGAGATGTGTCGAGTCTCTTCCTGCACAACACCTGGTGGATGGTCAGCGGCGGCCCGTCGTGGGGTGACAGCCCGACCGACGCGTATGACTTGCTCTGTGCCGTGGATGCGATGGGCGTCACCGGCAGGGCGATGTCGGTGCGCGAGGTGAAGGCGGCGCACGCCGCGATGGTGAGCGCCTGATGTCGTCGAAGGAGATCGTGAAGCTGCTCCGCGCGAACACCGGCGAGAGGGACATGCACAGCGTCTTCAGTGACTTCTGCTCGATGAGCGCTGCAGCACTCCGCAACCGTTTCGATCCTCACGGCCACCAGGAGCGAGAGGAGCAGTACGAACAGACCCGTGAGCGCTACTCAGAGGCCCAGTGGGTGCGGTTCGCTGAGGCCCTGGCGTTGGTGGCTATCGAATTGGCCACGGAGCCGCGAGACGTGCTCGGCGAGGTCTACATGCAGCTGGAGATCGCGAGCCGTGACCAGGGGCAGTTCTTCACCCCCTACAGCGTCTGCCAACTTATGGCGGCGATGCAGGTTCCGGATGCCGCCGAGCAGTTGCAGACGCTGCCCTTCCTGACCGTCTATGAGCCTGCGTGTGGCGCCGGGGCCATGGTGATCGCCGTCGCGCAGGAACTCGCAGCCCAGGGCATCGATTGCGCCACGCAGCTGCACGTCACGGCTGACGATCTCAGCCTCACCGCGGTGCACATGAGCTACATCCAGCTCTCGCTGCTGGAGATCCCCGCCGTCGTGAACCATCGGAATTCTCTGACCCTGGAGCATTTCGACGCCTGGCCGACGGCAGCTCATGCGTTGGGCGGATGGTCGGCAAAGCTCGCCGCTCGAAGCGAGGAACTCCGCTCGGCGTAGGGGCAATCCGCACGGGGGCCTCCCAATGTCGGAGGCCCCCCGTAGTCTGTAAATGTCAGGTTCACAACTACGAGCAAGGGAAATCCGATGAAGACGAACACACTCCCCCAGACAGATGTCCTCCAGGCGCGAGCGGCCATCAGCACGATCATCGAACCGGGCGACGGCGTCGCGGGAACGCTGATCGACGCACTCGGCCCGGTCGCCGCCTACGACGCGATCACCGGGAACGGCCTCCAGGCCGCTCTGCAGGATGCCGGAGTCGGCGAGCGCACCGCGCAGGAGTCCATCTCCCGCTGGACTCCCCGCATCAGCTCCTCGGTGATCGCCCACAACCTCGCGTCCATCGAGCGAGCAAACGTGACCCTCATCGATCCCGACACGATCCCGGCGCTGTCCGACCTCGGGATGCAGCGCCCCGTCGCCCTGTACGTCCGTGGGAACGCGTCGCTCCTCACCACACCGCGCCCGATCTGCTGGGTGGGGGCCAGGGCTTCGACAGGGTACGGCGAAGCCATTACAAACGAGATCGTCTCCGACCTCGCAGAGCACCAGGTCACGATCCTCAGTGGCGCGGCCTATGGGATCGACGGGGCCGCGCACCGCGCCGCCCTCGCCACAGGCATCCCCACTGTCGCCGTTGTCGCCGGTGGGGTCGGACGCCCCTACCCGGCGGGGCACTCGGAGCTGATCGCTCGGATCGCTGAGCGCGGCGCGGTCGTCTCCGAGGTGCCCCTGGACACAGCGCCGTCGCGGTGGCGGTTCCTTTCTCGAAACAGGGTATTGGCGGCTCTCACCCGGGTGACGATCGTTTCTGAGGCGGGGTGGAGGTCGGGATCCCTGAACACGGCTGGCCATGCCGCCGCTCTCGGTCGCGGTCTCGGGGCAGTACCTGGCCCCCTGACATCTGCCGCCTCGAGTGGATGCCACCGCCTGATCCGCGAATACAACGCCGCTCTGATCACCAGCGCACGCGACGTTGTGACTCTGCTCGACGGGGAATGAGCCGTGTGGGGTCGGGGCCAGTCCCCGGCCCACACGCAGCCGCCGACTCTGCGGCGAGCGCTCACGGCGCTTGACACCACGGACGGATTTCTCCTAAGCACCCACCCCCGCGCTACCATCGCCGAAGACCACACAAGCCATCAGTAGCTCAGCGGATAGAGCGCCTTCTTGCTAAGTCGGATGTCGGGGGTTCGAATCCCTCCTGATTTTGAAAGGCCCCCGATGCCACGCGCTCGGGGGCCTTCCCTCTTCTGACACTCACGACCGAGGACAGGATCCATGCCGAAGATGCCTGACGAGATCTCCATCGATCCCGTCTCCCCGGAGTACGTCGTCACGGTCGCCCGCGCGGTGCTCGCCGTCGACCACCAGGACATCCGAACCACCCCCGTCGGACGTACCGTCATCGGCTGGGTGCTCGCCGCCCATGACCAGATCCTCGCGGTCGGAGAGTTGACGCGAGACGGACGCAAGAGCGCCACCGGGCCGAACACCCGCACGGTGATGGAGATCTCCCTGCGCCTGATGTGGCTGCTCGGCCTCGACGACCGGGCAGCAGGGCTTCGCGCCCAGTTCGACACCGAAGCTCAGTACGCGAACAAGCACCCCAAAAACCTCCGGGAGATGGGCCTGCCCGTCACCATCATCGAGACCACGCCGGAGATCGACCTCGAGCAGTTCGGCCCTCTCGACACAGCCCTCATCGGTGTAGCTCGCGCCGTCCTCAACTTCTCCAAGCAGACCAAGGACGCGGGCGGCTTCTACGACCAGTGGTGGACGGCAACGCAGTTCTCACACGCGACTGCAGCACTGGCTGACGCCTACGCGCCCGTGTCCGCGTTCGGTGTCTTCACCACGACTGACGAGCCGATCGACTGGTCAGGGCACCTCAACGCGATCTCGATGGTCATCTGCGCCGTCGCGGGGCAGATCCTCATGGAAGAGGGACTCTCCCCCGACACGGCGCGGATCTTCTTCAACGCGTCAGCATCGGCCTAGATCGACGCCAGTCACCGGCGGGTGCCGTATCGCTGTTCGACGAGCTCAATGGCCTCCTGCGTGGTGTTCCACGCGACTTCGATCGCCCGCTGTGTCACACCGAGATCGGCGCTGAAACGGGCCAGCAGAGTGCCGTCCGAGCTGCCATCAGCGATGCGCTGCATCGACGAGCTGTTCACGACACCCCCGTAGGACGGGTGAGACAGGCCGCTGAGCGCTCGCCACGTGCTCGCCGCATACTCGCCCGGCACCGCGATCCAATCGGCCCCCTCCGCGACGGTACAGACCGCCCGCACCATGTGAACCCACGGTGCCCTGCCCCTCTTCACGACGGCGTGCGGGATCGAGAACGCCTCGGAGATCTCCCGCATCTTGGCGACATCACGGGCATACCGACCGGCGATCGCCACCTCCGCACGCGACACCTCCTCAGCGTCGTAGCCGGTCATCGCCTTCACAGTCGCGACCTCCTCACGCTTGAGGTCGCGATCATGCAAGGAGTCAGACCACCTCGTGCGCAGCATCCGGGTGACGCGTTCGGTTCGTTCCTCAGGTTCGAGAAGCCATTTCACCAGGGCCGACGCCTCGAGGATCGATCGCAGGATCGGGTAGTGCGCATAGAGCGGCATCGAGAGCCGGTCGTTGGAGAACAGGAGCACCCCGAGTGCTCGCATGTTGTCAGCCGCCATCAGCAGCGTCGCGTTCACCAGATGACTGCTGGTCATCCACGCTGTCGCGATGTCGTCGCCCGCCACATCAGAGCCCAGCGCAGGCACAGCGGGCAACCGCTCGTAGCGCGCGAGGACAATCGGCGCTTGTTCAAGTCGTCGACGGATCTCCGCAGCTTGAACCAGCTCCTCCTCGTCGGTGACCTCCACCGGTTCCGCCATCACGACCTCGTCTCTCTGCTCCCCACCGTAGGGGCGCACCGGCCAGAATTAAGCCCACAAATCGCACCTAGCGTCGTAGACATGGACACACCACTTCCGACCGCTCTTAGACTCCGCGCCATGCCGACAATCTGGATCTTCCCCGACCATCTCGACGACGCAGCCCTCGACCGCCCCATCGCGGTGAAATGGCTCCCGTCCATCGATGCGGCAGCCCCGCTGGCGGCAGCGGCGTGATCTGGACACCCGCTTGCGCTCGCCGCAGTACCGCGCCCTAGTCGTCGGTGTCGTCAGCTGCAGGCAGGAACAGCCCCGGCGGCATTACGTGCAGTTCGCCGTGCTGGTAGACCACCAGGTCGTTCAGTTTCAGTTTCAGCTCTCTGCCGCCGTCACCGTCTTCGTTGCCGTCGAATTCCAGCGTTTGCATCGCAGGATCGAATGTGGCGTTGATTTGCGGGCGATACTTCCGCACGAACTGAATGACGTCGTCGCGGCTCTCTGGGCCGGTGAATTGCACGGATTCCCGCGGGCGTTCCATCCGCTGCAATCGGGGCATGTCGAACCGGTCCATGGCACTCCTTCGTCGATATCTACGTCGACCGTATCCCGCCGCCGCAGCGCAGCTCGATGCGCAGCGGGACATCGTTACGCTGGCGTGGTGATCGGACGTGCGCGTGGGTAGGGAGTCGACTCGGCGCGGTGGCGAGATCTTCCGGGGCTGGTGTGGACACATGCTGCTGCGTATGGCGGTGCGAGCGTGGACTTCTTCCGGGGCGTGAGCGAGGAGATCCGAACCGACGAGGTGCCGAGGAGCGTGCGAGCTCTGCGCTGCTTGCGGCGGTCGCGATGGTGCCGCTGTCGTTTGTGCTCGTGGCGACCGCTCATCTCAGGGGCGGTGTGCACGGGGCTCGTGATCGGCGATCGCTCGTCATCGCGGTGCGTCACTCTCGTGCCCGCGCGTTGGGTGCGCTGCTGCTCGTTTTCACGATCATCGTCCTCGTGGTGTGCGCGGCGTTCATCCTGGTCGTCGTACTCGCAATCACGACGCGATCAGGCGAGCTGCTCACGGTCACGATGTGGGTAGGCAACGTGCTCTTCTGGGCGCTCATCGTGAGCGTTGTCGCCGGTGGGGCGCTGCAGGTAGTGCCGGCTCTGCTGAGCTCGTCTGCGACGACGTCGATCGGCGACGAGACCCCCGACGGTGACCGCTGGGTTATCGAGTCGCTCGCTGCGCGCACCGCCGCCGACGGAGCGGCAGCCTTCCTCCTGGCCGCGCGGACACTGCGAGCATTCCCGCCGGGCAGGTGCTCGCCGCGGGAGCCCGCACGGACGCTCTCCGGGACGGATACGAGCGCCTGGGGTTCACCGCCGGCGAAGAGAATCGCGTCTACCTCGAGACCTGACGGGATCCGGCCTACCCTGCCGCTTGAAGCTGCAGCCAGCCGATCACCGTGGCGGCGATCGTGGCGACGCCTACGGCCGCTGCGCCGATGCGGCGTCCTGTCGTCCAGAACCGGCCCTCTGGTTCGCTGTCTTCGCCCGTGGATGCGACCCCGCCGTCCGTGGCTTGGGCGAAGTTCACGCGGTTGTTCTTGCCGTGGATGACGATGCTGACCGCTCTGCTGGCGTCTGCGGGCGCGGAGAGGGCTGCGCCGGCAGGGGTGACGGCACGGAGCTCGCCGAGCATCTGGGCCATCCGGGTTCGCACCTGGTCGAGGATCCCCGTGACTGACGCGGTGCTCACGGCCCAGTAGATCGAGGTGACCTTCTGATCGCGGCGCCCGGGACCCCGGCCACCGCCGACCCAGCGCTCATCGCCTACTGGCTCACCCAGCGCGCCGAGCAGCTCGGCAGCCCCGCAGCAGCTAAGGCCAACGAACCTCTCTCCGCCTGAGCGCCCCGGGGGCCTGGCGGATCACCCCAGGCTCCCGGGTACCAACCCGTGAAGGGAACAGCCATGAGCATCAGCGCATCACGCGTCGTCTACATCGGCCGGCGACTCCTCACCGGACAGAAGATCGCCTACTGGTACCGAGAGCTCGACGCCAGCGACACCCTCGGCGCCGCCAAGGGTGCATTCCAGCCGTACCAGGCGGGTCTCCCCGTGGGCGCCATCCTCCAGATCCGTCAGCCCGCCGATGACCCCACCAAGATCCTCATGAACGGCCCCAACGCGCCCCGCGTGGTCGGCTCCTGGCCGCACTCCGCCGATATCGAGACTTGGCGACTCGACGACCTCGCCGACGCGCAGGCCGCACGCACCGCCCAGCGCGCCCAGAACGCACTCCAGGGCATCCCCGATACCTTCGAACAGGCCCTCGACACCCTCGCCGCCCACTTCACCCGTCTCACCGCCACGCAGAAGGCGGCACTGCTCCCCCTCGTCCAAGCCCGTATCCTCAGCCACTCCTCACGAGAAGAACCAGCGTGACCGCACCCGCCGCCGACCCGCGCATCGCCGAACTCCTCGAGGCGATCGCCGACACCGCCCCTGGGCACACGACAACCTGGATCAGCCGCGGCATCGAAGTGACCGTCTACGGCCAGCGCCGCTACGAACTCCACACCCCCACCCCGTGGGCCGTCATCACCATCGCCGGGCGGATCCGCGCTATCCGCAGCTGGCAACAGCTCCTCGACCATGTCGACGAGCTCGCCGCGTCGACGTCGCCCGAATGAATATCGGCGATGTCCCCCACTCCCTTTACGATCGCCGCTGACGAGAGGCACACCTGATGAGCAGCATTGATATCTCCCAGTACGTCTTCATGGCCGCGGTGATCGTGTCCCTGATCCCGGCGTTCTGCGCGATCCTGGGCGGCTGGATGCAGTCCTCCTCCGCCACGCTGCAGCGCCGCGGCTCGATAGCCATGCTCATCACGATCATTGCGTTGGGTGTCACGCTCCTCGTCTCAGCGATCGGACGAGCCATCGAAGGCAGCTACCTCATCGCGGGCGCGCTCGGCCTCGGCGTCGTCCTGATGGTCCTCGCCGGAGCGATGTCACGCACCAACCTGCAGATCGTGAACCACCGCGTTACAACCGGTGAATCCCTCGAGCTCACAACAGAGCAGCGCCGCCGCTACCGGCTGCTCGGATGGGCCATGACGGCCCTGTGCGTCGTCATCATCGCCCTCATCATCACGAACGTCGTCCTCGGCGTCGCCGGCGTCCTGGACGCCGCCTGACCCACACCAGACGACCAGGGTGCCCTACGGTGCTGTCGGTCGCGCTCGCCGCAGTCGTGGGTTGAACGCGAGGGCGTCGATTTCGACGCGCAGGTGGGGGCGGTCACTGTCGGGGACGGTGTACTTGCCGAAGGCGATGGCGTGGCGTCCCACGAGGTTGGTGCTGCCGTCGATGCCGAGGCGGCTCATGTTCGTCTTGTCGACGAGGATCGCGACGTCGTCCGCTGCGCGCTTCAGTTTCAGGATCAGGCTGCCGTAACCGCTGGTTCGGACCTCTTTCACCAGCCCCCAGAGGATGATCCATCTGTCCGTGTAGGTCGCTTTGTCCGCGCTGGCTGCTTCGACGATGAGGGAGGATGCAAGCTCCGGCGGTCGCGTCCCGATGACGAGCTCGAGGCTTGCGGGGATCTTCTTCGCGATGATGTTCAGCAGCAGCGTGGAGAACGATTTGTCGTCGGCGGTGTCTTCGAGCCCGTTCGCGGGGTTTGCTCGCCGTCGACGAGTCTTGTTCCCGGCCGCGTTGTCGTCGGGACGATGCCGCCCGTCAGGGCCTTGGGACTGTCCTGATTCGCCGAGTCGCATCTTCCAGCGGACAGGCCGCAAGCCCTGGTCGACCTGGTGGCCGGCGTCGCCGGGCTGATCCTCGGAGTGCTCAGAGCTGCTATCGCAACCGGGCGCGTGCCGAGCGGCGAAGTGCGCCGCCATCACCTTGCTGTTGAGGGCCTTGATCTGGACCTTAGCGCCGCACTCGTCGCCCCCAGGCAGCTCCCCGGGGCACCATAACGCTGGGGGCGATGCCTGGCCTCGGATCATCTCGATGGTGACGAGATCTCCAGCATCATTTCTCGCGATGTCCATCACGAACCCCCTCCGTCGCTACTGGTGTGTTGCCCTCACCATAGCGACGGAGCCGAGCCGGTCATGCGGGCAGCGGAGTGATGAGTTGTCGCCCGTTGTCGCTGACCTTGAAGGGGGCAACTTGGTCGAAGGTGAGGCTGGATGCTTCCGCGACGCCGGCGCGGACTGCTTCGTCGACGAGCTCCTGGGTTCCCACAATGGTCGGGTCCATCCAGTGCAGCCACATGTGTTGCGGGAGGATCACGGGGTTGCGATCGTGAATCCCCTCGAGCGTTTCGACCGCATCCGACGTGAGGATCGTTGCTGTGAGCTTCCATCGGTCGGGGTCGTCTTCCGCGGCGGTGCGATCGACCCACCAGCTGTAGAGGCCCGCGAACCCGAGCAGCTGTCCTTCTGGGTGGTGGATGAACCACGGCTGCTTGGATCCGCGCTCTCCCGTCCATTCGAAGAACCCGTGCGCGGGGATGATCGCGCGGTGGGACTGAACGGGCTTTCGCCAGGTGTTCTTCTCGAGGATGCCCTCGGCCTTCGCGTTGTGCGTGGCGAACTTGACCTTGAGTTCTTTCGACCAGGACGGCACCAGCGACCACCGCGCTCGCTCGAACCGGGGCTCTCCCGATTTCGCCGAATCGAGCAGGATCGGGATGTCCTGCGTGGGAGCGATGTTGTAGCTGGATTCCCAATCCGGCGACCACTCATCCGGGCGCCGGCCTGTTTCCGTGACGAACTCAGTGATCTGCTCGTTGACGGAATCTGAAAGAGCGAAGCGGCCGCACATGCCTCGCAGGCTAGTACAGGCCACAGACGCCGCGCACAGCGCGATCAGCGCCCCGGACGGCTCATTGTGTGCGGAGGAGGCGAGGTAGAGCGTCACGGGCTCGCTGGAGGGCCTAGCGGGCGTTGTACGCCTTCTCGACGTCGGCGGAGATCCGGCCGCGATCTGCGACCTCGTATCCGTTCTCCCGCGCCCAGGCGCGGATCGCATCGAGATCCCTGCTCGAGCTGCGTCGACGAGGAGTCTCAGATCCGCCCTGCCGACGACCGGCCTTGACGAACGGAGCAAGCGCCTCCTGCAGCGCGGCCGCGTTCTCCGCACTCAGGTCGATCTCGTAGGCCTTGCCATCGAGACCGAACCTGACCGTCTCGCCCTGACCGTCTTCGAGCTGTGTCCCATCGAGGTCGTCGACGAGCTGGTGAATGATCCTTCGAGCCATGCGCACACCCTATCGGCGCACCCTCGCCCCATCACGGCGGCGACACACGCCGGGGAGTACCGTGCCGACATGAGCGAACCGCAGCAGGAAAAGGGATCCCTCGCCGCCATGGCGATCTTCTCCCTCACTCCCGACCCCTCCAAGGTGATCAAGACGCCCCGCGACATCCACATCGCCGACGTCGCGAGAGAAGTGCAGATGACCGCCGTGCACGCACCGCTGGCAGCGATCAGCACCCAATGGAATGGTGCCCGCTGGGCGACCGATCGTGTCACCGAGATCATGGGCCGCATGGGCGCTACCGGCGAGCAGATCGCCCTCGCGCTCGCCGCGAGCCGGGACGCCCGGCGGTGGCCGACGGAGCGCGAGCCTGGGGTGCCGGCGCCGCCCGAGGAGGTGATGGCCGTTCGAGCTCACGCGGAGATGGTGACGTATTGGGCGCTGGGTGCAGCTCATGGGCTGGGGAACGTCCTGTTGCGGATGCTGTGGCTGCATACAGACGCGCGACCGATCATCGAAGACGCCTACTCGAAGGCGAAGTCGTTCCCTCCGTTCTCGGAGGATCGCAACGCCTGGGAAGCGCTCGGATCCCGGCTCATCACGAACGCGCAGAAGGCGGCGAGCGCTGCGGGGCCGTCGCCGGTAGATGAGATCGTGGCTGCGCTCGATGATCTGGTGAAGGATCCTCGGTGGGATGGGCTGATGCAGATCCGTGGGGTGAACTTCCATCAGTGGCGGCCGCAGACTGTGGGCGGGGGCACGCCGAAGCACTCGATGGTGACGCAGGATGCCGCTGGACGCGACATGATCACGGTCGGCACGAGGCCGACGAACGTGGCGCCGGATCACGAGTTGGCGATCGCGGCCGCAGATGCTGGTTTGGACGCTCTCGTCGAGGCCGCGAGCCGGGTGGATCAGAACGTCTTCGCGGGGCTCAACGGCATGGTCCAGGTGGAGATCTTCGGAACCTGAGCGCGGTTTTCACTCATCGGCTTGTTCGGGCTCGAGGTCTGCTGCCTGCTCGTGCGCGAGGAGATCTGCGGAGTACTCGTCGAGCCCTTGATCGAGGAGCTGCTCGTAGAGCTCTTGCTCGAGCGTTGATCGGCGACCCATCAGCGGCGTCGCTGGCGTTTTCCGCCCCAGAACGCGCGCACTGCCATGGTGATTGCTTCGTCTTTGGTGAGGCGATCGCCGCGGGCTGCAGCTTCGTCGCGTGCTTGGTCGATGTACTCAATGACGTCTGGGGGTAGCCGGTAGGTCACGGGCTTCTTCTCGATGCGCTGGACGTTGTAGGGGCCGCGCTTCTTGCCGACGCGGGGCGAGACGGGGGTTTCCTCGGTCGTCTCGTCGATAGGTTCGACCGCCTCGACTTCTTCGGGGCGAGGGACGGGCTTGAGGGGTGCTCGACGCTTGGGCTTGTCTGCTCCTGCAGCTCCGGTGCTAGCCATGTGCATCCCCTCCTTTCGCGATGGTCATCATTCGGCCCCTCGTCGTCCGCCGCGGCGGCGCTGCTTGGAGGCTTCGAGCTGCGCCTTCTGCTTGGCGCGTTGCTTCTCGGCCTCGGTGAGAGTTCGTGTGCGGCGGGTGCGACCGGCTGCGGATTCGCGCTGGTACGCCTCCGTCTTCGGGACGGTGACGACGTTGAGTGTGACGCCGGTGATCGGCACGTCGGTGGTGTCGAGGTTCACGTAGCGGTTGCCGGCTTCTCGTGCGAGCCAGCCGAGGGTGTCGCCGCCGTCTTCCTTGATGCGCTTGAGCATCGTGGAGGCGTTGTAGGTGTTCACTTCCATGCGTCGACCGTTGGCGAAGGTCACGCGGGCGGTGATCTGCTTCTGCTTGTTCCCGGCCTGGCCCTTCGCGGCGTTGCGGACCAGCTGCACCAGCTGCTCGTTCGCGACCGTTCGGCCCTTCGCCGTCTTCCCCTTCGGGATGCGAGCTTCGATGATTCTGCCGCCCTCGGACATGAAGGCGGTGGAGATCTGTGCCCGGCCTCCCTGGCGTTCCGTGGTGTACTTCCCGCCCGGGTCTTCCGGGGTGACCATCGTCTGTTCGCCGTCCGCTGCCTTGCCGCGGATCCGCATCAGCGTGCCGTCTTTCTGGCGTCGACGCGGCGGCACCTTGGTGGCGCGGCCGGTGTTGGCGATCTCCTCGAGCGTCTCGCGGTACAGGGCGCCGGAGGTTTCGCCGTTGAGGATCTTGCGCACCATTCGGGGCGAGCGGTGAAGCTCCCCCGCCAGCTCGGTCATCGTGATGCCGCGGCCGCGGAGGATGCGCACCAGGTCTTGTGCGCTGCGCTTCTCGTCAGCCATCACGCCACCTCGCCGTCGGCGAGCGCCTCGGAGAGCCCGGCGCGTTCGGCGCGGGTCTTGAGTGCGGCGCGCTGCTTGAGGGTTTCGGGAGTCTGGAAGGTGCCGCGGGCATAGCCCTGCAGGCGGAGGCGGCCGGTCTTGCCGTCGTCGCCACCGCCGCTGTTCACCGGGAGCGACCAGGCGGGCAGCGCGGTGGTGAAGACGGCGTCACCCTGGATGCCGATGAGAGTGGAGGGGTCGAGGCGGAGCGCCCCGGAGGTGCCGTTGCCGAGGGCGCTGGGGCCGTGGAGTACTCGAGCCCGGGCGCGACCCCAGACCTGTGCGGCGAGTTCGGGGTGGTAGAAGCTCGACGTGCGGGAGTTGGGGTTGGAGGGAACGTTGAAGATCCAGAGCTTGCCCTGTCGGACGGCTGCGCTCTGGAACTCGGCGGGGATGTCGAAGAGGTTCTCTGCGACGCGGGTTTCGTCACGTCCCCCCGCGGCGAACGCTCCGATCGAGTGCAGCACGATCGAGCGGAGCGCCGCCATGACCGCCTGGCGGATGAGGGGGTGCAGCTCGCGGTTCTCGGCCACCTTCGCGCGGGCGCGGGTCATGCGCTCGGTGAAGGTGTCCAGGGGGCGGGCCTTGGTGAAGACGATCGCTTCCAGGGGGTCGATCTGCCAGCCGAACGCGCGAGCGACGTGGATCTCGGAGCCATCCGCCCAGGTGTCGGCGGTGGCGCCGGGGCGGTTCGGGTAGTACCACCCCTCGGCGACGCTCTGATGCTTCACAGCGAGCAGTCCGACGTGGTTCCAGTTCTCGGGGACGGTGAAGCGGACGTGGAACCGGGCACGAGCGTAGGGATCCTGCTCGAGCAGCTCGTAGGCGGCGGCGCGGTTGAGACGTCGGGCTGGGCCGATGCCGAGTTCGCGGCCGACGCCGGCGTACATGAACCGACCGTCGACGTAGGCGAAGGCGTTGATCTTCTTCTGCTGCTTGGAGTCGATCAGCGGGATGCAGTCCTCGTGGCGGCTGAAATTGGCGCCGGCGACAAGGTGGTCGTAGTGGTGCTGGCCGCTGGTCGCGTGGATCTCTGACGCGATGTCAGGGTCGACCGGGACCGGGTTGATGGTCTTCGGCAGGGACAGCGCCCACAGGTTCGTACCTGTGGCTGCAGGGCTGTTGAAGAGCCGTGCACGCTCATCTGCAGAGCGGATGATGGCGGCGACCGTGTCCCATGCCTCACGGGCCTGTGCGGGGCTCAGGGGGGCGTCGTCGAACCACTCCTCGGCCGTGCGGACTTCGATCTTGAAGCCCGTGCTCTCGTGCTCGAACCGGCCCGTGGGCGGGTCGCTGATCCAGTGGGAACCAGGCTTCCATCGCGGCGTCTGCACATAGAGCCAGTGCCGGATACCGGGCTGAGGCTCCGGGCGCTTGCCAGTGAGCATGATGCGGTTCGCGCCGTAGGACGCCGCGGTGTCGAGGAGGTCGGTGAGGTTCGGGTTCTTGCGGCGATCGCCGATGACCGGGCGCACAGGCGCCCCGCCCTGCGTGACACCACGGCCAGATGCCTGGTCGACCCAGATCGTCAGGATCTCCTTCGGAGTCCACGGCTTGGGGCGATAGTCGATCTCGTTCACAGCTGGGCCTCCTTTCGATCCGGCATAGAAGTTATATTAGGCAAGAAATATTGAAAATTGCAAGCATTTTTCATGCGCGCGTGCGGCATCCGAGGAGTCAGGAGGCCAACGACTGGTGACGTTCGCGGTAGGAGCTGAGGGCTTTCGTCACGCCGCGCTCGGTCATCTTGAGCAGCTGCGCGACCTCGCGCAAGGTCATCGGCGGAGTCTGCGATCGGGCCAACTCGATGAGTTCATCGCGGCGATCGATCACCTCTTTCTGCTTTGCGAGCTCCACGGCGACTGCCTGGAGCTCCTGGCGGATCTCGTTGACATTGGTGGGGGTCATGGGAACGAGGTTACGGAACTGAGTTCCTGTTCCGCTGCACCTGGCCGCGTGTCGCCCCGTGTCCGCGTGGAGGTTATATTCGTGAACATGAGCGAACCCGACCTCCTCGACAGCGTGCAGGTGGCGGCGCGACTGGGGATCTCCGTCGGCGCCGTCTACAAGCTCCGCACGCAGAACGACCTGTTCCCCTACCCTGAGCGGTACAGCGGACGTTCTCCTCTGTACTCGGCCGCGGCCATCGATGAGTTCATGGCTCGTCGATCGAATCGTGGGCCGTCCACGAGCGGGCGACGGCCCCGCCTGATTCCGGCCGGCGTCGTCGATACAAGCGTCTTCGCTGAGCGTCTGCGCCAGAGCATCGCCGCCGGCGACGGCGCCCCCGAGATCACGACTCAGGCGGAGCTCATCGACATGCTCGGGTTGAACGTCGTCACCTTCGGACAGCGCATGAGAGGCCGCACCAGCTGGAAGGACTCCGAGCTGGAGCTCATCGGGAAGCACTTGGCCGTCGAAGTCTCCGACGCGAACGATGTCGTCAACGCGGCCCGGGCGGCACGTTAGCCTCACTCTGCTTGCACCTGGTCGGATGTTCTCTGTCACATCCATAAGGGGTGCCTCTCACATCCACAAACCGACAAACTCGCTTTGTTCTCGCATGCGAGCTGCCCGACACAGGTGTGACCGACTACCGGCGGGCCGCGTGCTACCCCCGGCCTGAGAGAGGATCCATGCGCGAATCTTGGCACGATTCCTCTGGGCCGCGCGGGAGACAACCCTGCGTCCAAGGCTGAATGGTGTGTTCCCGATAACGTGTGGATGTGGCCAAGACCCTGTCGATGAATGAGATCCGCTCGCGCGCTGCGCGCTTCGCTCGCGACTGGAAGGACGAACCGGGCGATGAGCGCCAGCAGGCCCAGTCCTTCGTCCGAGATCTACTCGGCGTCTACGGGATCACCGAGACCCGCGCTGCGTTCTATGAGAAACGAGTCAAGCGCTCATCGACCGGATCACGCGGCTACATCGACGCACTGATCCCTGGCCTGGCGCTGATCGAGATGAAGTCGGCCGGCAAGGATCTCGCGGACGCCGAGCAACAGGCACTCGACTACATCGACGATCTCCCCGATCCCGAGGTGCCCCGATGGGTGATCACGAGCGACTTCCGTCGATTCCGGCTCCTGGATCTCCACTCTGAGACCGGAGCGGCGCCGACCGAGTTCGAGCTCAGCGAGCTGCGGGAGCAGGCAGACAAGCTTGCCTTCCTCGCCGGATACGGAGAGCGGACGTTCGGGTCGAAGGCACAGGAATCGGCGTCGATCAAGGCTGCGAAGCTGATGGCATCGCTGTACGAGGCACTCGAGGGATCCGGGTACGACGATCACGAGGCCAGCGTGTTCCTTGTGCGCACACTGTTCGCGCTCTACGCCGACGATGCCGGCCTCTGGGACCGGGATCTTTTCCTCGAGTTCCTCGAGACCCGCACGGCCGAGGACGGCTCAGATCTCGGCCCGCAGCTGTCGCTGTTGTACCAGGTGATGGGCCGCGAGCCGGGGCGCCGGCAGTCGAACCTCGACGAGCTGATCGCCCGCTTCCCCTACGTCAACGGAGGCATCTTCGAAGAACCGCTCTCCATCCCGTCGTTCGACACTGGCATGCGCAAGCGCCTCACCGACGCGGCCATGTTCAACTGGTCCGCGATCTCGCCGGCGATCTTCGGCAGCCTCTTCCAGGCCGTCAAGGACAAGACCGCACGCCGTGAGCTCGGCGAGCACTACACGACCGAGACCAACATCATGAAGGTCATCGGGCCGATGTTCCTCGACGAGCTCCGGCAACGATTCACCGACGGCTATCACGACACCGCCAAGCTCAAGAAGCTCCGCGCGGACATGGGCCTGATGCGGTTCCTTGACCCCGCATGTGGGTGCGGGAATTTCCTCGTGATCGGCTACCGCCAAATGCGAGCCCTGGATCTCGAGGTATTGCTACGAATCCAGGAGCTGTCGGGCGAGACTGCCCGGACGATGTTCTTCACCGAGGAGCACCTCGCAGTGAAGCTATCCAGCTTCCACGGCATCGAGCTCGAGGAATGGCCGGCGCAAATCGCAGCGACCGCGCTGCACCTGGTCGAGCATCAGGCGAACCAGGCAATGGAGCTCGCGCTCGGCGCCGCGCCGGATCCGCTGCCGCTGGACAAGCTCCGCAGCATCATCGTCGGCAACGCGCTACGCATCGACTGGTCTGAGGCTGTTGAGCCATGCGAGCACCTGTACGTGATGGGAAACCCTCCGTTCCTAGGCCATGCGACGAGGTCGACTGAACAAGCCCAAGAGCTACGCGAGGTGTGGCGGCGTGATGATATCGGCCGGCTTGACTATGTCACGGGCTGGTACGCAAAGGCGCTCGAGCTACTAGGCCGTCCTGGCTACGGCGGAGAGTTTGCCTTCGTGTCGACGAACTCAATCGCTCAGGGTGAGCCAGTACCCGCGCTTTTCCGCCCGCTGTTTGACGGAGGCTGGCGAATCAAATTCGCACATCGCACGTTCGCATGGACCAGCGAAGCACCGGGAGCGGCAGCGGTGCACTGCTCAGTAATCGGATTCGACAAAGACCAAAGGACGCGAGCTCGGCTGTTCGACTACTCCGGAGACCTGCGCGGCGAGCCGCACGAAAAACCGGTGACGGAGCAGCTCAACGGATATCTCGTGGACGGCCCAAATGTTCTCGTTGAACAGCGCCGCACCACGCTGTCGCCAGATCTTCCACCGATGGTGTTCGGCAACATGGCACGCGACGACGGCAACCTACTCGTTGAGCCCGAGGACTACGACACGGTCGCCGCTGACCCTGTGGCCGCGAAATACCTTCGTCCGTTCGTGGGCGCACGCCAACTGATCCACAACGAACCTCGCTGGTGTCTGTGGCTGGTCGATCTCGACCCGAGCGACATCGCGCGTTCCCCGATCCTGCGCTACCGACTGGACGCCATCCGCGCTTTCCGTGTCGCTTCGAAAGCTGCGTCTACGCGCCAGATGGCCGAAACACCTCATCTGTTCGGCCAACGATCGCAGCCTGAGACCCCATATGTGTGCGTTCCACGGCACGCGAGCGAGACCCGGAAGCACTTTCCGACCGCTTTGTTCGGCCCCGAGGTCATCTGCGGCGACGCCAACTTCAAGGCAGATGATCCTGATGGGCTCGCATTCGGGGTGATCTCCTCCTCCGCGTTCATCACGTGGCAGCGCACAATCGGTGGTCGACTCGAGTCACGTCTGCGGTTCTCGAACACTCTGACGTGGAACACGTTTCCGCTCCCGGCTCTGAGCGATACACAGCGGACCGCGATCATTCTCGGCGGCCAGGCAGTACTGCAGGCCCGCGCGCTGCGTCCCGAACGATCACTCGCGGATCATTACAACCCGTTGGCTATGGCCCCGGAGCTGCTGCACGCTCATCGACAGCTCGACTCGGCGCTCGACAAAGCGCTGGGGATGCGCGGCACGGCTACTGAGGATTCGAGACTGCGTGCGCTGTTCACGAACTATCAACAACTCATCACCGCCGGCGAACTGGTGATGCCAGCAAAGCCTACGCGGCAACGGCGGGCGAAAGCCGCATCGTGAGTGCGCCGACGAACGGCTGGCCTTACGCAACCGTTCTCGTCGACGGAGAGATCACGGTCGACGAGGAGGGTGAGAACCAGACGTGCGAATGCGGAAACGACTCCCAGACCGAGAACTGGGGCCATGCGACGAATGACGGTCGGCTGTCGTGGACGGCGGATGGATCTTCGGACCCGTCAGAGTTCGCGGTGTGCCCTGTCTGCGGACGGGTGTACGCCAACCTGACTCTGTTCGAGGCGCAGGGCAGCACCGCCGCGGCGATCGTCCGCTATGACACGACCAGTCCTGCATTCATCGAGGATCTCCGCCGTTACAACCACGACGCTTACGGAGACCCTCTGTAGACGTCGAGGCTAACCGCTTAGCCTCGATCGGCTTAGAAGGGCAAGGATCTGTGCAGCACCGTCGCCTGGAGCGAGCGTGGCCAGGTTCAGAGATTGCAAGTCGGCGGCGTCGAGACGGAGGGTGCGCTGCAGTGGGATGCCTTCGATCTTGGCGAGCTGGTGAACCGCCCGCTCAGCGGGGTGGTCGCGCTCGGGGCAGAGGAAGGGCTCGGCGAGGAGCTCAGCGAGATCGCTCCAATACAGCAGTTCTTCGATATTGGCGATGACGTACGCTCGCGCGATCGCGTGCTGCTCGTCGGTGATGGTGAGGGTGGTGGGGTCGGTCATTCTGACACCGCGCATTCGTTGAGGGTGGTCACGAGGGCGTCGCGATCGGCCGCGCTGACGGCCAGCCCCCATTCGGCGGCGATCTGGGCGTACTTCGTCACGTAGGTGCACCGATAGATGGTCAGGGGGAGCCAGTCAGCGGGACCGGAGTCCTGCTTGGACTGATTAGCGATGCCATCGACGGCGATGACGTTGTCGAGGTCGTTGGCGAACTTCAGTCGCTGCTCATCGCTCCAGCTCCACGCTCCCCCGACGTGTGCTGCCTTGAGGCTGATGATGTGCTCGCCCTGCACGCCCTGGCTGCCGGGGTTGCCGGGTTCGGCGACCCGGTCATGCTGGAAGGTGATGCGCTTGCCGGTGTACGGGTCAACCTCAAGCACTCCGCGGAGGACCGTGCATCGATTGCTCGCCATCTCGACATCGACAAGATCTCGTGCGAGCACGTCATCGCGCTGTCTGCAGCCGTTCCCGTCGACATCGGCCCAGGCGGGGCCGAACGAGGCTCGAACGTAGGCGGGGATCTCGGACTCGTCGACGACAAGGGGAAGGACTGCCGCGAGCGCCGCGGTGTCGGCGTAGGGCGATGCGCTGACTTCGACGGCAGTGGGTGGCGATGCTGGCTCCGCTGCGGGTGTGGAGGCGGCGGGAGGGGGCTGGGCTTCCTGGAGCCCGGGGAGGGTGCTGAAAGAGGTGATGGCAAGTGCGATCAGGGCGACGGCGGCGACGGTGATGGTCTTGATCTTGGTGGTGGTGCGCATCGGGGATCCTTGGTCCGGGGGCGGCGGTCAGGTCATAGTGGCGGCGGACGGTGTAGCCCGGGGACTCGACGCAGGCGGCGTTCGGGGCGATGGATTTGCCGGCCACGCGTGCGTGCGGCATCAGATCCTCGAATCATGCACGCGAAGGGCGAGCTGCTCGACGAGCTGCAGGAGGCGATCGAAAGCTGCCTCCATCGATGGCGTGAGTGGTTCTCCATCCACCCGTCGGCAGACGAGCTGGAAGAGACGGAAACTCCAGCTGGCGGTGACGGATGTCCCACATTCGGTCGACATCCGTGCGCTCAGATCCGCGGTCGTCACATCCATGCCTTCAGCCCTTTCGCCTCGCGAAGCATCGCTCGAGTAATTCGGGCGTCCGGCCCGAGCCGGAACAGTGCCCGGTAATGCACGTAGGCGCGGTAGGCGCGCTCGCAGGTGAGATCCACCCGGCTCTCCCGATTTGGGCATGCACCTTTGCTCTTGCACCCAGCCTTATACCCCGAAGCTGTGCCGTGCTTGGCCGCCTCCAGGGAGTCGAGGATCTTGCTCATCACGCAGCCTTCGCGTGCGCACGCAGCCGCTCAACGTGACGAGGAGTGATTCCGAGCACGGGTGCAATCGCGCTGGTGTAGATCCTCGCGTCGGACGCACGATCGATGACGATCTGCCGCTCGAACAGGGTGAGACGCACGGGCTCGCCACGTGGCGCGAGCTCGACCGCGACCTCATCGACGAGTACCGGCTCAGAACTCGCATCCGCCGGAGCGTCATCGAGATCCATGTCGTCCCATGCGAGCGCCGGCAACCACCCCTCCGCCTGCGCTCGCCGCATGGTGATGGTTCGGACGGCGCACTGGATCGGGGTGTCGGTCGGGGGCTCTTTGTCCCAGAGCTCTTCGAAGAGGGCGGTGATTGCACGGTTGGTGGAGCTGAAGACACGAGGGGAGGTCAGGACTCGGTCGAGCCTGTGTCGGTCGAGGTCGCAGCGATCGGCGAGGTACTGGATCGCCCAGCCTTTCAGCCCGAGCGCCTGCAGGCGTCGGCGTGCTCCTCGTGAATCCACCCGGTGGCCGTCGGGAACAGTGGTCAGGTCGGGCGTGACGGCGAGCAGCTTCTCGGTGGTCGCCTGATAGATGCGGAAGGGCGTGCTGCGCTTGCGTGGGATCCGTCGGTTCATGATGTTGTGGACGGTGCTCAGGTCGATGCCGGCGGCGGCCGCGATCGCGGCAGGCGTCATGCCGGCCATGACCAGGTCTCCGAGGTGGATTTGCACGGGGCGGGCATCGATCAGCGTTCCCGTCGGGCGGCCGTAGGCGACGAGCTTCTTGTACTCGTAGCAACGAATCCGGTTGGCGTCCTTGCAGTCGAAGCACGCGCACTTGTGGCTCCGGTAGCAGGTCGGCGTCTCACCGTGCTTGTGGTCGGCCGGGCAAGTGTTGGTCCGCATAGTCCCTCCTACAAATGATCTTCCCGAATATAACTTGATCTTCCCGAATATAACTATTGGCGGAGAGCTTTGCAACACTCCCTCACCGACAAGGGGTGCCGAGAGGGCTTCGAAACCGACAAACCCGCGCGGATCCCGCGGCACGCGGAGAGAATCTCCGCTGCTTCAGAGGTCACTAAGTGGCCTCTTGAGCACGGCGCGATACCGTCACCCCGAGCCAGATCCGTACTCGTCGGACAGGTGTGAGGCCGCCAGCACGCGGTACTTTAGATACGTATTCAATCGCCGGGAGAGCGCTGTGGGACTGGAAGTGCGACGTGTAGAAGGGGTCACACGGCACAATGGTGAGATGCCCAGACTCGTCGCCGCGTCATCAGACATGCCGCCGAATGCCGCGCGCGCACAACGGGCAATAGCGGCCACGACTCGCATCGAAGTGCTGCACTACCTCTTGAAGCACCCGGGGTCCACCGTCAACGAGATCGTGGTGGGTAGCGAGCTTGCCAGAGAAACAGTTCGGGCGGCTTTGGAAGATCTCGAGGAGACGTACGTGTCAGGGACCGTGGAGCGCGGTAGGCGCCGCGGCCGCCACGTCACCTTCTCCGTCGATCGCGCAACGCTCGCGCAGGACTTGGGCTCGCTCTCGGCCTATCTACTGGGCTAGCACCGGCGAGATGGGGCGGCGCTTGCACCAACACCTGGAGGAGCCGCAGCCTACGCATTGATAGTCCAGCAGACTGCTGGACTATCAATGCGTCCCCTACGGTGGAGGACATGATGGCTGACCTGGTGCCCGACGACTACGCGGCCACTCTCGAGGAACTGAAGCGGCAGGTGCACGACGCACGCTATAAGGCGCAGCGGAAAGTGAACACCGAGCTGATGCGGTTGTACTGGCGCATAGGGCGAACCATCAGCGATCGCCAAGCACGCGAAGGGTGGGGGTCGAGAGTAATCGAGCGGCTTGCGAAGGATCTACGTGGCTCGTTCCCCGCGATGAAGGGTTTCTCGCGAGCAAATCTCTTCTATATGCGACGTGTCGCTGAGGCTTGGTCGGATGAGGAGGAATTTGTCCAGCAGGCTGCTGGACAAATTCCATGGACGCAGCTCACCCTCATCATAGACAAGCTCGACGACCAGGAGCTGCGCGACTGGTACGCAGCGAAAGCCGCGCATCATGGGTGGACCCGAGCCCTACTCACCCACCAGATAGCGACTCGACTGCACGCGCGGGAGGGCGCCGCCCCATCGAACTTTGCTGGAGCGCTCGAAATGGTCGACTCCGGTATCGCTCAGGAGATCACCAAAGATCCCTACGCGCTGCAGTTCCTCGCCATCGACAGCGATTCCTCCGAACGCGAGCTCGAGCAACGCATGATTGATCGAATCCTCGACACTATGCGCGAGCTCGGGCCAGGCCTCGCGTTCGTCGGCCGCCAGGTGCATTTCGACGTCGACGGCGACGACTTCTATGTCGACCTGCTGTTCTTCCATGTCGAACAATTGCGATACGTCGTGATCGAACTCAAGGTCACCAAGTTCGAACCGCGCGATGCCGGCCAGATCGGGTTCTACGTTGCCCTCGTCGACGACCGCCTCCGGAAACCCGAGATCCACCAGCCAACCATCGGGATCCTGCTCGTCGCCGAAAAGAACGACACCGTCGTCCGCTACGCACTCGCGGGCTCTGACCATCCGGTAGCAGTGAGTAGGTACGAGCTCACCCTCGAAGACCAGAAGTCACTACCAGATGAGGACACAATCACTCGCGCGTTCGAGGACGAGCTCGCGCTCGAGGCAAGTAATGACGACGACGAATCTCTCTAAGACGTGCCCCCCACCGTTCTTGGCCACAGGCCGTCCCACCGCCGTCCTCGTCATCAGCAAAGGGTTCATCTGACATCGAGCCGATCAGTTGCCATCGGCGCTCTCCGGGCACGGTCACCCTGCGCGCCGCCAGGCCTAGGTGGACTACCTCGAGAGGAATCTCTCCAGCACACGCGCGCTCCCGCCTCCGCGTCGTTTCACGAGGCTGCCGGTCACCAGCCGCTCGTGGGCTGAGACTCAGCCCACAGAATCAGGTAGGCTGTAGGAGCGGACCCGCCCAGTGAACACTGGCCAACGGGTCCAGCTTCTTTTTTCTGGGCTCATACAGCGAGCGCTCCATCGTTCACGTCGACCGCACTGAGAGACGGATACCAAGGCCACGCGAACCGCTTCTCCGGCAGCTGCAGAACGTGCTGGTAGCCGGCGTAGGCAACGAGATCGGCGAACTGCACCAGGTGGCTGCTGTGCGAGTGCTGGAACGCGGGATCCTCGATGAGGGAACGGGTAGCGAGCCTGAGCTCTCGGTGTGCCGCAACATAGCTGCGGTCGGTGCCATCCCCATCCATGTAGAGAATGCCGAGATCCCCCGCAGCCGTGAGGCGCTGATCCAGCCGGGTGACAAGTTCACCGTAGACACGTGAACGCTCGTCAGCAAAGGCCCGCCCGCGCAGCGACGTCTGCGAATACACGGTCCCCACCGACAGCCAAGGTGCTGCCGCGAGCATCCGGAACGCGTCGTCGACGACGAGCGACCGTTTCGCCTTGTGGCGGTTCCACGAAGGATCGAGCGACGGATCGCCGCGGCCATTGACGAACTTGGTGGCATGCAGCTCGTAAGTCACCGGGATCTGCTGCTCACGAGCGAGCCGGTGCCGCCAGTCCAGCACTTCACGCAGCGCGACCTGCCAATCGTCGATGCGCAGCTCCAGCCAGCTGAAGGTCGCGTAGCCGCTGCGCTCGGCACCGGAGTCGTCGACGTAGATGAGCCGCACGGGCTTCGATGGTGGGGGGTTCATGATGTCTCCTGGGATTCGGGTGTCGCGTCCAGCGCTCGCTGCGCCTCACGCTCGGCGCGCGCGCTCGCGGCCTTCTTACGGCGGGCGGCGCGCGAGGTGTGGCCGTAGACGCCGGTGAGCGAGTAGTACATGTGGGTGGTGCTTCCTGTGGGTGAGAGTGGGGCGGGCCTGACATCTGGGCGGCGCTTGAGGAGGCGCTCCGCGAGAAGTTCCGTGATGCCTTTCTGCGCCGATTTGGCGCTGATCCCGTACCACTCGGGCATGTGTTCATAGGGGAGCCAGACCTCCTTGGTCTTCTTCGAGTTGGTCTCTTTCGCAATGACGAGCAGCATCACGAGGGCAGGGAGGGAGAGCTTGGCGAACAGGCCGTCGGTCCAGAATTCGTCGGGGAGGGAGAAGTAGGCGTTGTACCTGTCTCGGCGCCCTCCGGGGACGTCGTAGCCTGCAGCGCCGTCCTCACGGCGAGGCCGTGGTCGACGCAACCGCCCCTCCTTCTTCGGCAGCTCCACCAGTCCGAGATCCGCGAGCTCGGCCCATGTGCGGGAGAGCGTCGACGGCGTCCAGGTGAGACCGCTCTTGGAGGTGAGTGCGCGGATCCAGATCGATCCCTCGAGTGGGTTTCGGCGCTCCTCCAGCCAGGGCCAGCAGGTGAGCAGGAGCAGATAGAGCAGCAGCGCTCGGTGCTTCCGTTCGTGCAGCATCTTCGATACCGTCGATGCTCTCGGGGCGCCACGCTCGGGCAACTGGACGAGGATGCTGCGGATCTGGGTGTACCTCCTTCGGGACAGTGTCGTCATGGCCTCCCTCGTTTGCTCGGGAGTGGCAGTGGTCGTTTCGGAACTCATGAGGAGATCGAACCATATTCGCCGTTCACCACTCGGCGATCCGGCGAAGTCCCACTTGCGGTTTCGCACCACACAGTGCGATTCACCGCTGCGATTCGCCGTTGCGACTCGTTGCGACTCGATGCGATTCCCCATTCACGATTGCGTACAACCGGTGACCACTCGGAGGGCCAGTTGCCGTCCGTGAGCAAGTCGAGGAACTGATCGCCTCGTTGCCGTCTGCGGCGTGTCGCGGCTAGGCCGGGAGCAGTGCGGGGCCGGCGAGCATCGATCCGACGAAGAGAACTATGCCGGCGATCGCGAGGGATGGCCCGTGAGGGTGCTTGGCCGCTCGGCCGCGAACGCGACGGGCCATGACCCTGACCGCGCTGATGATGAAGGCGATGGGGAGCAAGTACAGCGTGAGGAGCCCGGCATAGGGGGCGATGGTCAGCGCGAGTGCGCCGGCGAACTTGATGTCACCGAATCCGCCGCTCTTGGTAAGCGCGAGAAGGGCGTAGAGGGATGCGAGGATTACGGCGGTCACCCCCGCGATGACGAGAGGAGCGGTGTCGTGCCGCCACGCGGAGATGCCGATCGCCTGGATGATCCCGAACACGGCCAGTGCCCCGGTGAGCCGGTTGGGGAGCGTGTGGGTGCGCTCGTCGACGAGAGCGAGACGCGCGGAGAAGACAGCCGTGACGGCGACGACCGCCCACCCGTAAGCGGTGCCGCCCAGGAGAGGCTCTGCGGCGACGAGCAGGAGGCCGAGGGCGCTGGCAAGGGAGATGAGTGTCCACGGCCCCGCAGAGGACTGCCGGGGAGTGTATGCAGGTTCCAGTGGAGCCGTGGACAACCCGGTCATCGTGCCGCGAGCCCGGAGAGCTTTTCGTGGGCGTCGTCAAGCAGCTGCTGGGTGACGTCGTCGATCTCTGCGTCGACGCCGACGACTTCGAACATGACGTCGACGATGGTGTTGAACGCGTCGACGTCGCCAGCGACCATGGCGGTCTCGATCTCCAGCCGCCATCCGGCCTCATTGAGGCGGTCGGCGGACTGAGCGATGCGGGCGGCGAAGCGGGCATCGTCGAACTTGCCGGTGGCGAGGGCGCGGTGGGTGAGTTCGTCGGCTGCGTCGAGGATCGCGGCGCGCATGGTCTCCTCGATCGGTCCTCGCCAGGCCCACCAGGCGAGGCGGCGCTTGAGACCGTCGAAGGGCTGGCCGCGGACGAGGCGGATGGCGCGGATCAGGTTCTCGTTCGGGGTCGTGCTGAGGTCGGGACCGATGAGGTCGCAGAAGTCGTGCCAGTCGGTGCGGATCTGGTTGTGGATGGTGAAGCCAGCGCTGCTGCGGCCCTCGGGGAGGAGCGGCTGACCGAACGGGTCATGGCCGAGGATGCGGCGGAGCTGCTTCGCGAGCTGACGGGCGTTGTTGTTGTCCTTGGAGAACGTGTCCGGCCAGAGCTTCTTCTGCACGAGCGCTCCGGGAACGGAGGGGGTGTTCTGCAGGAGGAGGAAGGCGAGGAACTCGATGCCGCGGCCAGGGATCGCGTCCATGTCGACGTTGAGCGCGTCGACTGGGCCGAGGAGGCGAATGTAGGGGGCGGGCCAGTCGGGGACTTCCACGCTCGGCACGTCGATCTCGGCGGGCGTCTCGTCCGCGCTCTCGTCGACGACGGCCACGGGGGCGTCTTCGGGGATCTCGACCGCTGCGGTGGCGACGGGCTCGGCGGCGGGCACCGCGTCGGCCTCAGTCTCCTCGGCGGTAGGTGCCAGCTCGTCCTCAGCCGTTGCGACGTCGACGAACGCGGCCGTGGTCTCGGCAGGCTCTGCCTCGGCCGCGGCGTGGGCGTGTTCTTGCTCGAGGTCGACCGGCTGGGCTTCGCGGTCGGTGGTGGCGAACAGCGACCGCACGAGTTCCAGTTCTTCCCCCGCCAGGATCTGCGGGCGGAACGGGAGGGGCGGGAGGGCCCCGCCGCTGCGGTACTCGGCTTCTTCCTTCGAGGTCACCTCGACGGTGGCACCGGCTGCCAGCGCGGTCCCCTGGGCGATCGTGGCGATGCCCAGCCGCGGCATCCGTGCGACGAGGTCGGCGAGATCGTCGCGGAGGGAGCCGATCGGAGTCTCTGCCAGGATCACGATGTGCGGCGCCCAGGTCTCGATGTCGGTGGCCCGCGATCGCGCCTCGAGCACTCCCCCGACGCCGTAGGAGTCCAGAGCGTCCCGACGGTCGTCGAGGTCGGCGCGGAGGTTGCGCACGAGAGCGGGGATGTCCGCGACCTGGTGGATGCGGATTCGATCGAGATCCCTGGCCAGCGCATCCTCGAGACCGACGAGGGTGACCTGGATCTCGTCCGACCACGGGTTCGTCGCGAACTCGCACGCCAGCGCGTTCAGCATCCCTCGTGCGATCTCCTCGTCGCCGGTGACGTTGAGGGAACCGATCTGCTCAAGGTCCAGCAGCACGTAGCCGCCCTGTGCATCCGTGCCGATGGTGGCGAGTGCAGGGTACGGGGACACGGTGGGGCGGTCGGGAGCCTGCGCGCGCCCGGGTCGGACGATCCAGGCGGTGCGGTCCTCGTGCATCGACTCGAACGGTTCCGGCAGATCCGCGGGCGCGGCCAGGTACAGCGCCACTTCATCGTCAGCAACCCGGACGGCGAGCAGCTCGGGCAGCTGCTCGCCGTTGTCTTCGGCCCATGCCTGCAGAGTGCGCAGGGCGTTGTCGACGTCGGTGACGCCGATGGGGTTCTCCACCATCCGCATCTCCAGCTCGAGGTCTGCCACCTCGGGCTCCGGCAGAGCGATCCGCTCTCCCTTGACGCGCTTGCGGCGCTGTCGTAGTCGGCGCGCTCCCAACGCACCTAGAAGACCGGCTACGAGCAGCCCTGCGATGCCTCCGGCGGTCATCAGCGGGATCGCGATGTCGGCCTCGTCGGCTGTCTCCGACACGTCGTCGACGGCGGGGGCTTGCTCAACCACCGGACGGTCGATGGATTCACCCATGCCGCGAACGTCCGTGGCTTCACCGGCGCCAGCGCCTCCGCCTGCACCGCCGCCAGCGCCTCCCTCTGCACCGTCCAGGACCGGCGCATCCGTCGTGGGAGCCTGCACCGACTCGTCGGGCGTCGGCGCCGGCGTCGACGGCGCAGGGGCCTCTTCGACCGGAGCCTGCGTGTAGACGCCGGGGATACTGAGCTGCCAGCCGGGCAGGAGGAGATCCGGGTCGGTCAGGCTCTGCCCGTCGGGCTGCACACCCAGGTTCGCGTTGAAGATTTCCACGAATCGCTCGCCCTGGCCGTAGTACTGGACGGCGAGATCCCACAGAGTGTCCCCGTCGACGACCTGGTGCACCACCTGCTGCTGCTCAGGGGCCGCAGGAGGCATCTGCGCGGCCTGAACCATGGCCATGGCACTAGACAAGTCCAGAGGGCTCGCAGAGGCGTCTACGGTGCCGACGGAGTAGGAGTCGGCTGACGCCGGAGCGGGGGCTGAGAGAGCCCCGACGCCACCGGCGAACATGACCGCGACGGCGGCGATCAGACCGGCGGCCAGCTTCTGCTGGCCACGGAAGGCAGCGACCTTCTTCGTGGTCTTGCGTCCGCCCATCGCAGCGACGAGCTCGACGAGGAAGGGGATCGCGAATGCCGCCCACAACACCCAGATGACCAACGGCAGGATCTTCGTGAACATGATCACGTTGCCGTAGTCGGGCGTGAGGGTGACGATCGCGTGCCACTGCTCTGCGGTCGGGAACGGATTCCCCGCGAGCGCCACAAGGGCTGCGGGGATCCCTACGAGGATCCCCGTGAGGAGCAGGAGCGCGCCCGCCCCGGTGAGCAGCTTCTTCATCGTTCGTTCCTTCCGGTTCAACCGCCGAAGGTATCGCCGTCCTGCGACACGTTAACGGACTGCAGCTCACCCACACGGACTGTCGTCGACGTCGTCGTGGTCGGCATCGCGATCCGGCCAGACTGGCCGCCACCGGTCCACTCGACCGCCCACGTCGACGTTGCCGACAGGGTGAAGGTGCCGCCATCGGACTGGTGCTGGTACCGGAATCCGCAGGTGGGCGAGTCGACTGCGGCCTGGTTCGCCATCGCTGCAGCGTCGAAGGGGGTACCAGCACCGCAGCTGCGGGTCTGTCCGTCACCGGATGTCCAGGTGAGCGACTGCACGCTCGCGGTTCCAGAGACGGTCACGCCGCCGTAGGTCGCGGTGCGCGAGATCGGCCCCCACGTGCTCTCCGTCGGCTGATCAACCCACAACCAGACCGGGATACCCACCCAAGTGCGGCGGTACGGAGCCGTGCCTGCAGGGTCATCCGAGTGCACCTTCTGCTCAGGCGCCATTCCAATCTCGATCGGCTTCAGCACGAACGTGCGTGCCAGCATCCCTGCCGCCTGAGCGGGGGTGTACCGGTTCACACCGGGAGGAGGCGTCTCACGCCAGACGCTCGTGCCGTAGCAGAGGCGACCGCCGCAGTCCGCGGGCTCGATCGGCAGGCAGGAGTACCAGGCACCCACGCTGGCATCACGCCCGGTGGGAGCAGGGCGCTGCGGGTCATCCAACGTCCAGTAGCACTGGATGTCGTTCGCCCACCAACCGCCGTCCTTCGAGCACGGAACCTCTCTCGGCTCGCCCTCCTTCGGCGTGTATGTGCAGGTCGTTGGGCCTGGCGTGAAATCAGCCGGCCCCGTACCTGGAGTCTCTGAGCCCGGGCCTCCGGGAACCTCTACCTCGACATCGCAGACGACCGTTCCCTCATCGTTTGTGTGGCAGTTGTTCCCAGCCGCCGCTGGAGCCGAGATAGCTACGGAAACCGCGATCACCGCGGCGAAACTCACAAGGACTGCCGCGCCTCGGCGCAGCCATCTAGTCAGCACAGCGGCGCCCCTTCCTGTCCCACCAGGTCGATCGTGTCGCTGATGAACCAGCCCTCGTAGTCGGGGCTGTAGAGCATCACGATCTGCTTGGGGAAGCTGCCCTTGGGGATGTCGGTGTTCTCGACGCCATCGGTCAGGAACGTCGTGCCGGTGTTGTCGCTGCAACCGAACAGGTTGACCGAACCGAGAGGATCTACCTCTCCAGTGCTCTGGTTCGTGAGCGGCGCCACGTATGACAGCGCCTCATTGGCCTGCCACCCGAAGGGCTCGCCCTCCACCGAGGTCTTCTGCTCGACCTTGCTCTTGTACGTGTCTTCCATCAGCGTCGCCATGCGGGTTCCGGGCCACACGAAGTTCTCGAGGTAGTCCGTTCCCAGCTCGGAGTCTGCGAGGAAATCGAACCGGGCCTGCTGGAAGGCGGTGTAGGCGGTGTTCGCGGCGGCCACGGCCTCTGCCTCGTCCTTCGGAGCTCCGACAGGTGCCTGCGTGGGCGCTCCGGTCGGCTCCGCGGTCGGCGTCGCGCTCGCCGTGGGCGTCTTGGTCGGCGTCGGCTCGCTGGGCGTGCATGCCGTGAGCATCATCGCGGTGACGGCGAGGACTCCGGCGATGGTGGTTGCTGTGCGGCGGTTCATGATTCTCAGTTTCCGATCAGTCGGGCGGAGCCGGTTGCTTCGACGGGGATGGACGGGAGTCCGATGGGTCCGAGCATATGAGGCTCATATGTCATGTTCACGGTGACGGAGACGGTATCTCCGGTGACGGTGACGGTTCCTCGGACGTCGGCGGAGGCGAGGTAGTTCTGTGCGGCGGTGGCCGCCATCTGCGTGGAGAGGTCGAAGGCGTCGCCGTTCGTGCTGGTGCCGGTAGCGGCGTTGGTCCCGGCTCGAGCGGCGCTTTGCGCGATGGTGAGGGCCTGCTGCAGCGTCTGCATCTTCCCGAGGGAATCGGTGGCGAGGCCGGCGAGCATGACGAGGACGATGAAGATCATGACGTACCAGGTGAGGAACTTCACGGGGTCACCTCTCTCGGTAGGGGTCGACGGGACTGTGAGCGGTCTTCTCGATGGTGAAGGTGCCAGGAAGAGGGATGCCGGGCATCACGAGGTCACCGGTGGAGACGGTGCAGGTGATCGTGGCGGAGACGGTTCCTGCTTCGCCGAGGCCTGTAGTGAGACCGTTGCCGCCAACTCGAACGTTCAGGTCGGTGCAGTGGACGTTGTCGCCGAGGACGACCTGAGCTGCGGAGATGGCGTGCGGGACGGCGTCGCCAGCACGAGAGAGCGAGGCGTCGCGGGCTGCAGCGTAGGCGGCAGCCTGGACGGTGTTGTTCACGTATCCGTGTCGGCCAAACAGCAGGATGAGGCTGACGAGCGCGACTGCGCCGATGCTCATGATCGTCCAGCCGGGGAGGTCGTCGAGATCTCCCCGCTCGTCACTGAACAGCTTTCTGAGGAAGGTCTTCATGGTGCTGGCACCCACCTCTCAACAGGTCCGGTGAGTGTGTACGTCGCGGGAGGGATCAGACCGCCGGGGATGACCTCGGTGGCCTGCCCGGTGATCGTCACGGTGACAGACTCCGCCGTGCGGTTGACCGTCACCACGGGGTCGCGAAGAGTGCCCGGCATGGACTCGAGCAGCTGGATAGCCGCTGCCTGTCCCGCTTCAGGCGTCGACTCGTATGAGCGTGCGACCGTGTAGGCGGACTGGGCAGCGATCTGTGCGGCGTTGGAGGCGGTCCACCAGACGAAAACCTGGACTCCGAGCAGCAGCAGGAACATCGTGCCGATGATGAGCACGACGGTGCCAGCCCACCCGTCTTCGCGCGAGAACTTCGCGAGAAGACGGGTGAGCCATCCCTGCTGCTGTCGGATTCGCATGGTCATCCGGGCAGCACGCTCTGGATGTAGCTGAGGCCCCACGGGCCGAGGAAGCCGATGATCGCGAGGCCGGCGAGCACGCCGCCGACGATCCAAACGGCCTTCCAGGGGATTTCATCCATGATGTTTCCTTTCGTTGGTCAGATGGTGAACAGGCTGTAAATCGGAGGGAGCAAGACGATGAGGATGACGGGGAACAACGTCATGTAGACCGGGAGTCCGCTGCGCTTGGTGATCTTGTTCGCCGCGTCCTCATCGGCCGCCTCGACGAGCGTCCGCAGATTCTGATCGGTGGCGAGCAGCTGGTCGCGAAGGCTGACCCGAGCCTCGGAGAGACGCATCGTGCGGCCGAGCTCGATCAGTGACGGGATCTCGATCTGAGCGCCGAGACGCTCGATCGCGTCCCACTTGGTGGTTCGAGTGAGCTCGGCCCGCGCGTACTCTCGGCGGATCCGCCGGAACACCCAGGTGTCCGAGACAGATGCAGCGTCGTTGAGAGCGGTGTCTGCGGTGGTGCTGCCGAGCAGCGCCACCGCGACGAGCTTGAGGTAGACGCTGACGAATCGGGTGAACTCTCGACGGGCAGCTGCCGCACGCGCCTTCACCTGCCCGTCGGGCATCATCCACATGATGAGCGCCAGCACGGGGCTGACGAGGAGGGGCAGCGGGAACGGCTGCCCCGTGAAGACCTGTGCGAGGAGCGACAGGACGACAGGTGCGAAGAGGCCGAGGATCGCGAGCTGGAACTTGCGCGCGAAGAACCGGGAGACGGGGATCTCCAGAAGGTCGAGATCTCGGGTCGGCGGCGCAAGGAACTTCACCTGCGGGAGGTTCTGCGAGAGCCAGCTTCCGATCCGGTCCCACTGGGAAAGCGGAGGGCTGCTAATGGTGGGGGCCACGGAGGCTTCACCGAGACGAACGAGTGCGTCGCCAGCTCGGACGGTGCGCGGGGCCAGGACGAGGAGAGCGATTGCGAGCCCTCCCCCGACCAGGAGGCCGGGGACGGCGGCGATCAGGGTGGGGTTCATGCGCCGACCTCCGTCGAAACCGGGGCACTGAGGAATCGAGGCTCAGGGGGTACCCGTGTGATCGCACGCGCCCAGACCATCAGCCCGACGAACGAGCTGAGGATGAGCCCCAGTGCCACGCCCCCGAGGGGAGTCCGGTAGAAGTCCATGTTTCCGGTGCCAGCGAAGAAGACGAGCATGACCAGCGTGATTCCGACGATCCAGGTCATCGAGATCATCGTCTCGCGCGGCTTCTTCCGCTCTCCCTCAATGAGGATCTTCTGCTTGGCGGTGGCGCTCAGACCTTCCGAGACGCTCTCGAGTGCTTTGGAGAGGCCGCCGGCGTTGAACTCTGCAGCCTGGATCAGGTAGATGGTGACCTCGTCAGCATGGGAGTTGTCCAGCTCATCGGCGAACGCGCGGAGGGCATCAGCCGTGGACCAGCTGGAACTCATCCGCGTGTAGAGGCGGTTGACCGGAGCCTTGAGCATCTGGGGCACGCTGCCCTGGGTGATCCCGATGACCTCTCGCAGAGTGAAGGCGCCGGTATCCGCTGTGCTCGCGAGCGATCGCGCCCAGTTCTCGAGGGCGAGGATGAGGTCGCGTTCGTACGTCGACGGCTTTCCGAGGAGAGCAGGCACGATCGTGATCGCGGCGGGGACGACGATCACCATCACCGGGAACCCGGAGATGATGGCGGCAACGATCCCGAGGATGCCACCGATGATGAGGCCCGTCTTGGTCTTCTTGCTCACCTGGCCCCAGCGGGTGCTGAGAGACGGTTTTGTCGGTGCCTGCTTCGGGGGCGCGGGGCGGAAGTAGAGCACGAGCATGATGAGCCCGCCCACGAAGACCACACCGGCCAGGGAACTGACGAGGATCATCCGAGGATCTCCTTCTCCCAGCTGTACCCGACACGACGGAGCGATGCTTCCAGCTGCGTCGACGGTTTCTCCGGGTTCGTCCAGTCATCGATGTCCGCGTCGTACTTGAAGAGGTTGGCGGCCATCGGGTACCCGTCGCTGAGATTGCGAGTGACCTCAGCAACCTCCGTGACCACGCGGCGACGAGTGCCGTCAGGGTTCTCGAGGAAGTCGATGTAGACGATGATGTCGATGCTGCGCTCGATCTGGCGCAGCGGGACGGTGTCATCAGACAGGCCGAGCTCGCTCATGAGCACGTCGGCGAATCGGTGGATGGTGTCATCCGCGCTGCGCGCGTGGATGGTCGACATGGAACCCTTACCGGCCTGCATCGCCTTGATCGCGATCGGCCCCTCCGGCCCACGGATTTCGGCGAACAGGATGCGCTCGGCGCTGGATCGCAGCGCGAGCGAGAAGCACTGGTCGAGCGAGAACCCGGCTGCGCTGTCGGCGCCGGCGGACTGCGGCGGGATGTACTGCAGATCCTGCACCTGCCAGTGCCGCTCCGGCATCTTGTTGAGGTACAGCTCACGCTCGGTTTCGATCGTGACGATCTTCTCCTGGGGGCGGATCGTCGACATCAGTGCACGGAGCATCGTCGTCTTCCCGGTACCCGGGAACCCGGCGACGATGACGCACAGGTTGGCGCGAGACACGGCGGCCATGAGATCCGCGATCTTCTTAGAGATCGTTCCGTTGGCCACCATGTCGGCCAGCGCGACGTCGACGAGGTTGTGCTTTCGGATCGTGACGTTGGTGTCCGTGGTGATGCCGACACCGGTCGCGGACATACGCGCGCCACCGATGTCGAGGTCGAGGTGCCCGTTCGGCTTGGTGAACGTGCGGCCTCGGTGCGATGCGATCTCCGCGATCAGATCCTCGAGGTCTTTGTCGTCCTCAGCGATCGGGCTGCGACGTTCGCGGATTCCGTTGGACTTGGTGACGACGACGTTGGCATAGCCGACGATCGAGACGTCTTCCACGTCGGGCTCGCGGAGGTACTGCTGCAGGCGTCCATAGCGGTGCGCCTGGTCGAAGATGGCCTGTGTGTAGTGGGCCTTCTTGAGGTCGGTCCAGTCGTGATCCGAGCCCTTCGCACCAGCGATACGGGTGGTGTACCGGTTGATGATGATCTTGATCTCATCGATCGTCCGCTGCTCGAACTCATCTTCCGGGTCTGCGGAGGCGGTGGCGACGTCGAAGGATCGGCGCGACCGGCCGATCGACTCATCGGCCGCGGTGAGCTCGCGAGTGAGCTGCTTGACGATGTTCCAGTCCACCTGCAGGTATCCGTCAGCGCGGATGGCGGCGGTCTCGCGACGGCGAGAGCGTGCGCGCAGCTTCTCCTCATCCGGTTCGGTTCCAGTGGGGAACGCGGCGGCAAGGTCGACCGAGGTTGCGTACGCCTGCTCGAGCTGTTCGCTGTCGGTGTCGTCGACGAGGTGCAGGGGCGGTCGGCCTCCGGTCATCGCTGCCAGCAGGTGGTGGTTGCCAGAGGTCGGGGCAGGCTGCGCGGGAGGGGCAGCGATGCTGCTGGGGCTGAGCATGTCGCCGAGGAACGGGCGGGTGGCGATCTCGATATCGGGCTGGTCGGTCATCAGCTGACGCTCCTCTGATCACGGTGGCGCAGCACCCAGAGATCCTGGGCGACACTTCGGATGGCCCGTCGATACGCGTTCTTGTTCGGCTTGGGGTCGGGGCGTCCGTGTGAGAAGACGGCGGCGCCGTCCGGGTCATGCGGCAGCGTGGACACGACGGGGAGAACGTGGGTGCCGAACTCCTTCGTGGAGACTGCTTCTGCTGCAGGGGAGGTGAGCAAGGTCCAGTAGCGGTCGCCGGCGAAAGCACGTGCGCGCTGATTGATGTCCGGCAGCTCGAGCCGACGGTAGGCCCTGTTGAGATCGATCATGGATGAGCTCGCTGTGACGAGAACCCAGTCCGCTGCGTCGAGAAGAGGCAGACGAGGGTCGTCGACGTCCAGGTGACCGAGGTCGATGATGACGTCGATGCCGCCGTCGTCGAGACCGCTGAGCAGGCGTGGGAGCTTGTTCCACAGGCCGCGGACGCCGTCGACGATGGCGTAGTTCACGAACCCGGGAATCACCCAGAGCTTGTGGCCGTCGGGGATGGACGGGATTGACATGTCCGGGATCGGCGGCAGATCGTGGACAGGGATCGCGATCTGGTAGTCGCCGTCTAGGAGGTCTTCCGTGTCGAGGGCGTTGCGCGCGAGAGCGAAGGCGAGCTTTTCGATTCCGCCGTCGGTGGTGCGCAGGTTGGATCGGAAGAAGCCGGCCATCAGTGTCGAGACGGCGCTCGTGTCGGCCTCGAGCAGGAGGACGGGTCGCGGCCAGTGCACGGCGAGTGCCGTTGCCGCAGTCGTGACCCCGGGGGCTCCGGCGAGGCTGGTGAGGGCGATGATGGCCATTACTTGTCCCCCGGCGCGAGGTAGAGAGCGATGGAACCGGCAGCACCCTTGCTGGTGACCCCGGGGGCTGCCTGGGTCGCGACGTAGACGTCGACGACGACGTCGTTGCTGTTGGGGATCGGGCGCACCTGGGAGACGACAGCGGGGATGGTCTGGTCCGCGGTGACCTCGACATCGGCAACGCCCTGCGCCGGAACGGGAACAAGGATGACGTTGTCTCCGGCGGTGAGCTGCTGGGCGGGGAGCCGACCTGGCTGCAGCGTGAGTCCGATGAGCGCCTTGCCGTCGGGGACGGTGAGGCCGGTCGTGGTGGAAGTCTTGGTGATGAGGCCACCTGCCGGAATGTCGACGGCGGCGATCGTTCCGAGGATGTCATCCGCCTTGGTGGCGGAGATGGCGGTGGTGTTCTGCCCTGCGGCGATGGAGATCGTCGTGAGGTCGTCCTTTTCGATCGTCTGGCCGCGGGTGATGTCTCCAGCGGCGACGAAGACCTGAGTCGCGTTGCTCGCGGCTTGGAACATGAAGATGCCGCCCAGGGCTCCGAGGAGGAGGAGAGCGAGCGCTGCGAAGCCCCAGATCCCGGAGCGACGGGTACGGACAGGTTTGACGGCCGAGGAGGCGTCCTTGGATGCGGGGGCCGCGTCCGGGGTGCTCGGGCTGAGCGGGGGTGCCGTGATGGTCACGTCGTGTCCTTCCGTGAGGGCTTCTACCTAGAAGGGGTGCTCTCTCACGTCTGGAACCGACAAACTGATCCAATGTTCGGTGCCACCCCCCGGTGGTTCAGCCCAGCCTACAGGCTTTCATGTTTTTTGAAAGCCGATAGGCGACTAAGCCACCTTCTTTAGCGCCACCTTCAGGGTAAACCGCTTCGGCGTTATATCGGTGGTCGGTGGCGATCATCGCCGTGCTCACGGCTGATCGTTACGTGGATGCCACAATGGAGACGTGATCCCCGACTCTCCCGACAACCGCGCCAGCGTGCTGCGCGCCTTCGGGATCCCCGCACTGCGGGCAGGGATCATCCGGGCGACCCTGACGCGTGGCTCTGTAACCGCGCAAGACCTGATGGAAGATCTGCAGGTTGGGCGAACCACGCTCATCGCGCACACTCAGGCGCTGGTCGATGCGGGGATCCTCGTGCAGGAGAGTGACCCGTCCAAGCTGGGCGCCCGATCGGGTTTCAACCGGCTGGTGTGGCGCGTTGATGAGCAGGCGCTGCGTGAGCAGCTCGATCTGTTGGCGACTTCTCTCGGCCTGACCCGGTGAGTACAGAGAGCGGCCCCCACCTCGACTGAGATGAGGGCCGCTGATCAGGCGTCTCGCTGTTCGGTCTTCGTCAGAGGATCTCGCCGAAGGCGACGCGGAGACGCTGCCGTGAGCGCTTGATGCGCTGGTTGATGCAGTCGACGGATACGCCGAGCTCCTGAGCGATGTCTGTCTGCTTCTCCTCACCGAGCGTGACGCGGGCCAGCAGCGCGGTCTCTTCGCGGGTGACGATGCCGTTGTCGACGCCCCAGGAGAACAGTCGCACGGCGAGAACCTCAATCGGCTGTTCCGGTCCACTCCATCCGCCGGCGACCGCCTCGAGGACATCGTCGCTCACGGGGGTCGTGCAGTTCGCGACGACCAGGTCGTTCTGCGTCTTCTTCGGGCTGAGCAGTCGCAGCAACCCCATGGTGAGGTTCGCGTGCACGCGACGACGCAGGTGCAGCTTGTACTGGCTGATCATCTCCCAGGCCATGCTGATCGCGTACCCGACGCGGTCGGCCCGGTCCATGTCGCCGAGGCTGCGGACGCGGTGCGCCATCCGCTGCGCGGCCGGGAGGAGGAGCTGCACGAGCGTGCGCTCGGCGATGCGGTCACCGGTGTGAGCGAGGCTGATCAACTCGATGAGAATGGCGTCCTCTTCGGCCAGGTATGCGTCCCGGTCGCTCGAGCTGATCTGCTTGCTGCGGGCAGCGCGGTGCACCTGGTGGATCTCCTCGAGCAGCTCGCCGCAGAGGCGGATACCAAGGGCACCGAAGTAGTGCTCGCGGGGTGCGTGCGTGGTGGACCATTCGAGGTTGAGACGCGTCATCAGCGGTGCCGGCTGGATGGTGGAGGACATCGGAGCTCCCAGAGGTGTTGTGGACCTGATCGCCCTCGACGTTCCTCAGCGCGCGTGTACCCGTACGTGTATTAGCCCCTTCTTCGCAGCGTGATTCTCCGGCGAGTACACGCGCGAGATCCGCGTAATTCCGGGGAAGTTCACGTGTACCGGCGGACCCCGCGAACTTTTTCTCGATCTCTTTGTCGGTTTCGCCCGTTTTTGGCTGCCCCTTACGGGTAGGAGGGTCCATGCCGGGCCCGGGATCGATGGGAGAGATCGAGATGGGCTCACAGGCGGGTCGCGACGTGGAGGAGATCGGGCCTGAGCTTCTTGGCGAACTGAAGAATCAGGCCGAGGTGCTCGGGGTCTACGACGAGGGGCAGGACATCGCTCTCGATCTCCATGAGGGGCTGTTCGATCAGGCGACCAGAGAGCGGGCACTGGCCTTCCTCCAGTCCCGTCGGTACGAAGACGCCGCGGAGACCTACCAGCGCCTCACAACCGGTCCCGTCGACCTTCCGCAGCGCAACACCACGGACGGTGCGGCATGAAACTCTTCGGAAAGAAGAAGCCTGCCGAGGCGGCAGCCGAGGCACCCATCGACGACGGCGCTGCAGAGTCGGCCGGCTTCACGAACGGCTCCCTCCTCGGTTCGAAAGCCGTCACCGTCGTCGTGCTAATCGCGATCGCCTGCGGGCCGATCGCGATCGGCATGCTGGTTGCGCGCGGACAGGGATCCGCTCCCGTGGCGGCCGCGGCCGAGTCCAGCGACCTCACCCCGCTGCAGCAGGCAGCTGGATCCTTCGCCATCGGTTTCGTCGGCAGCTGGCTGTCGGCGACCAAGGAGGACAGCACGGCGCTGGAGACCTACGTCACCACCGCTCCCCCGGGACTCGGCGACATCCCCTTCGAGTACCGCAACATCGCCGTGGTGGAGACAGCACCCACTGAGGACGCCACCACGGTCACCGTCATGGTCGGCGCCGATGTGATGGAACAGGCAGGCGAAGACGATCCGGCATGGGTTCGCCGCTACTACGAGGTAGTCGTTGACACCGCATCCGACCGCCTCAGCGCTATCGGATACCCGGCGCCCGTTGTCGGCCCGCAGTCGACTGCGGGAGCCGCAGGGCTCGGACTCAACACGCAGCTCTCCTCCGACTCTCCCGCCGTCGAGACGATCCAGCTCATGCTGGCCGCGTACCTCATCGGCCAGGGCAGCACAAGCTCCTACCTGACGCCTGGCGTCACCATCCCCGCGATCTCCCCGGCACCGTTCGCCCTCCTGACCCCGGTGTCGTTCTTCGCCGAGGAGCAGCCGTCCAAGTCTCCTGCCGACGGTGACACGACCCTCGTGCAGGCTCTCGTGACCCTCCAAACCGCCGAAGGCCGCACGGTCACCGCCACGTACTTCGTCGACCTGACCGCTCGTGCTGGGCGGTGGGAAGTCACCAGCCTCAGCACCTCTCAGTCCTCTTCGACCGCCCAGGTCGATGAGTCCCCTGCACCCACCCCGTCATCGACCGATGACACCACCGAAGGAGAAGACCAGTGAAATCTCTCATCCAGCCACTCGCCGCCGGATTCGACCACGTCGGCACGCAGCTGATCGTCCACGCCGACGGCATCATCGGCACCGCCAACGGGTTCAACAACGAGCTGTACGCCCTCGTCGTCAACGGTGGCCTCACGGTCATCGTCGTCCTGTTCCTCATCACCGCGTTCAAGAAGGGCTTCAGTGCAGGTGCGGTTCTCGGCGGACTGTTCGTCGCCGGCCTGGCGTACTTCGCACTGAACGGCGGCCTCCAGCTCATCGGCAACCTGTTCCGCGGCGAATTCTCGTAGGCCCAGCCCATGAGTACTCCCGATGCCGAGCGGCCACGCGTAAGCCGCTTTTACACGAGCGTTCGCCGCATCCCCATCATGGTCGGGAAGGCGGGCAACACCCGTCTTCCCGGCGGGCCCTACTCGGTCCCGCAGTTCATCGCTGGTGGTGTCGTGCTCGTCATCGGGTGGAACACGATGAGCGTGTGGGGGCCGCTGTTCGGCACGTTCCCTCTCGTCCGCATCGTCGCACTGCTGGGGATGGCTGCCGTCGCCCTGTACTTGGCCGGCCAGCTTCCTTCGACACGACGCAAGATCCATCACATGGCCGCCGACACGGTGGGGGCGATCGCAAACCCCGCAGCGGGAACGCTGAACGGTCAGCCGATGAAACTGCGATCGCCCCATCGCCTCACGGGAACCGTCCTGATCGCGGGAGCCCCCGCCGTCGACGAGCCCGCACCCGTCCGCGTCGTCACCCCGAGCCCTGCACCGGTGGCGGTTCCCGCACCGTCGATCACTGCGGCTGCGGAAACTCCCCCGATCACCCTCGCCCCGTCCCCCACTGCCCCGGCTCGCTACGCGTCGGGGCTTGACCGTCTGCTCGAGCAGGCACGCACCAAGGAGAGCTGACATGCGCATCCCCGACATCGCGATCATGGGCCACCTGAAGTGGACGCGCACCGGCACCGTGTGGGCCACCTGGCGCCTCGACGGACTCCCCAAGGGCCTGGGCGGTAGCGAGCTCAACGACGTCCGACGCAAGATCCACCGCGCGCTGGCACAGGGCCTGATCGGCGAGTACATGCTGATGGGCTTCGGCGGCATCGTCTCCCCCGAGGAGATCGCGAACAAGATGCTCGCCGGCGTCGACGTCAGCGAGAACCCCGTCTGGGCCGAGGAAGTACTCCTCAGCATGGACGAGTTCGACATGCGCCCCAACGGCCGCCGGGAGTACTGGATCTCCGTGCCCCTGCGCGTTCGGAGCCTCAAGGACAAGGCCCGCATGGTCTACGGCTGGATGGAGCACTCCGTCCGCGAGACCGTGGCGCTTCCGCTGCGCGCCCCCTCGGCCGAGGAGATCACCTCAGCGATGCGCGCTGCAGCTCGTATCGAAGAAGCCATCCCGGCGTCCTTCATCCCGCGTCGGTCGACCCCGGCCGAGCAGCTGTGGATCGGCACCCACGCAATGACCCGCGGGCTGTACGAGAACCCGGCGCCGGCGCCCCGCGCAGACGAGCTCCCCCGAGGGGCCACAAAGGTGCTGATCGACGAGCACCTGCAGCACACCACCACACCGAAGTCGTACCCGCTCCCTCACCTCGACGAGGGCGGTCAGACCGACTCGAAGGGCAAGATCAGCCGCATCAACCCGCTCGCCAACCGCTTCCTCAAGGTGACGGACACCCGCACGGGTGCGGCCAGCTACCAGGTTCTGATGGCCCTGGCTGGCAGCCCTCGGGGTGGGTGGGATGAGGATCTCGACTGGGTCGGGGCGCTCGACGAGCTCGGCGTGAACGCCGACTGGGTCTTCCGGGTGCAGAGCCTGCGAGCCCGGGATGCGAAGCGTCGCAACGCCCGCGCAGAGATCAATCTCACCGACCAGATGGATCAGCAGGAGGGCACCGCGGCGATCACCGGATCCGGTGGCGACCTCGACGTCACTGCCCGCGATCTCAGCGAATGGCACCAGGCCCTCGGAGCGTCCGAGCGAGAGGTGGAGATCCAGGCCACGTTCATCGTTGCCGTTGCCGGAGACACCGCCGACGAAGCCACCGAGCGTGCGCAGTTCACCAAGAAGTACTTCGCCGACAACCTCGAGTTCCAGTTCGACATCCCCATCGGCGGTCAGGAAAAGCTCTGGTGGGCGATGTGGCCCGGGCACCCGTCCGAGCGCATCGTGAAGGAGTTCGCGGAGCTGACCACGGGCACGCAGTTCGCCTCGCTCGCCCCCATGACCTCCACGGACCTCGGAGACGGAACCGGCCTCCTCTTCGCCGACAACATCACGTCGGGAACTGAACCGCCGGTGCTCTTGGACTTGTGGGGACAGATCACGGGTGACGTCTCCGGTTCCATCGGCATCGCCGGTGAGCCGGGTGGTGGAAAGTCCGTCGCGATGAAGATCATCCTCGGCGCCGTGCATGATCGTGGCGGCCGGTTCATCGTCATCGACCGCACCGACGCCAAGGAGTACGGGGTATTCGCCGAGTCGATCGACCCGTCCCAGGCGACGATCGTCGACCTCGTCGCCCCGGAGTGGTCACTCGACCCGCTGCGCATCTTCGGCGCGAAGGCAGGCGCCAGCCAGATGCTCACGCTCTGCTCCGCCCTCCTCGGCGTGAAGGCCCGCTCCGCAGCGGGCGTGATGCTTGCCGACGTCCTCAACGAACGCAAGGCAGAGAACGCCGGGCTGACCAACGCCAACGCGCTCCTCGCCCGCCTGACCGAACTTGGCCGCACGGACGAGACAGCCCGCGAGCTCGCGGGTCTGATGAACCTCTACGCCGACACCGAGTACGGCGCCGTCCTCTTCGACAACGACCTTCCGCCGCTGAACCTCGCCAGCCGCGGCATCGTCTTCCTCACCCACGGCGTCGCCCTCCCCACCAAGGAAGAGATCGACAACGCGGCCATGTTCGACCAGCTGGGCCTGGACAAGCTCTTCGGGCACGCCATGTACGCGCTGCTGACCCGCATCGCCCGAGAGATCTGCTTCCGCGACAGCAACGAGCTCGCCGTGTTCGCCGCCGACGAGCTCGCACACGTGACCGCCAGCCCCCAGGGCCTCGCGGAGATCAACCGCTTCCTCCGCGACGGCCGCAAGCACGGCGCACCCGTTCTCGTGGCATCTCAGGACGCCCGCGACTTCGGCGACGAGATCACTCGCTCGCTCATCAAGAACCGGATCCTGACCCGTCAGACCGACTCCGTCGCGGCGAAGTCGAACCTCGAGTGGTTCCAGGAGGGGTTCAGCAAGAACCCCTCGAACGTGCAGACCGTCACCGAAGGCCTCTCACCTCTTGGCGCCGACAACAAGGTGCCGGTGGGGCGCCGCGGTGAAGCGCTCTTCCGTGATGCCCGAGGCCGCATGGGGAAGATCCGCACGCGCGTCTCCCGCCGCCCTGACCGTGCCGCGGCCACCCTCTCTACCCCGAAGACCGTCAAGCCCTCCACCGAGCAGGTGAACTCATGACCGTTATCGCACCCATCGCCCGCACCGCTGAGGGGACTCGTCGTCGCATCCGCCGTGTGTGGAAGTGGATCCGCCGCCACCCGCTGCGCACGGTGGCGATCCTCGTCGGCATCTGGACGATCACATCGATCCTCGGCGGCAACGTGATCCTCGCGTACGCAGCCGACGGAGACGCCGGCGCGACCCTGCCGTTCCTCGCCCCCATCGACGCCAAGGACAGCTCGGGGATCTCGATCGCCCAGTACGTGTCCCTGCCGATGGATCGTGGCGGCGTGTTCGACCCGATCAAGGCGTTCCTCGCGCAGACCGTCGACGCGATCTGGGTTGCGAACCTCACCGGCCTCAGCTGGGGCCTGTGGTTCATGCAGTTCATCGTCACCCTCGAATGGATCGACTGGATCGCCCCGCCTATCGAAGCAATCTTCCAGATGCTGTCGGGCCTTCTCTCGCAGATCGGATGGATCCCCGTCGGCCTCGCCCTCGCCGCGATCATCGGCTTCGTCGCCATCATGCGCGGCCGCGTCGCCGCGGGAGCGACGGACATGGCCATCTCTGTCGCTGCGAGCGTCCTCGCAGTCACCCTCCTCGCGAACCCGATCGGTCTGATCACCGGCCCTGACGGAGGCCTGCGCACCGCACAGGCATGGGGCGGATCCATCGCCGCATCGATCTCCAGCGGCGACGCATCCTTCCTCGACAAGATGCCCTCCCCCGACACCGCCCGCGAGGTCGTCTCCGAAGCGCTCATCGGTCAGATCATGGACGCCTGGGTGCGCTACCCCGCACAGGAGATCGTGTTCGGCCAGCTGCTCGAGGGCTCGTGCGCCACCGCGTTCAACGACGCGATGATCGCCTCGAAGCCGTTCGAAGACGGCGCCGCCGTCCGTGACGCGATTCGCCCCTGCGCCCCCGATGCCGCCGAGTACGCCTCCAACACCAACATCGGTTTCGTCATCACCGCCGGCATCGCTGCTGGAGGATCCAGCGCCCTGAACTTCCTGTCGCTCATCCTCGGGATGGTGCTGCTCCTCGCGTCCGGCTTCACGCTGTGGAGTGCCGGCAAGTGGCTGTTCTCCACCTACGCCGCGATCGCGCCAGGATTCGCCCGTCGTGCATGGTGGAGCTCGGCCCTCGGGATCCTCGCAGGCCTGTTCAGCATCGGCGCCAGCATCGTCCTGGTCTCCGGGTTCCTGTCCATCACCACCAGCATGATGATGGCGCTCGCAGAGACCACACCGCTGTCGACACTCGCGCAGATGATCGTCATCAACGCCGTGGTGCTCACGATGGCGATCGCGCTCATCTGGAACTTCCACAAGGCCAGGAAGGCCGGGGAGAAGCTCTCCGAGCGGCTCGCCCGTCTCGGCCTGGGCAAGTCCGCTGACCGCGCGCACCCGATCCGCGATCGCGCGCAACGCATGGCAGAGAACTACGTCTCCAACCGTCTGTCGTGGAACGCCCACCAGAAGGCCTCCACTGCTGCAGCCGCGGCCGCTGGAGCTGCTGCGGCAGCGACGGGCGGCTCTCCCGCGGCGGCCGCCACCGCCGCCTCCAGCGCGACCCCAACCCCCAGCCCTGCACCGCAGCCCGCGATCACCGGCATTCCCGCAGGAGCTGCTCCCGCGCAGCCGATGATCGAGCTCACCCAGACCGATGTGAAGAAGGCAGGCGGGGTGAAGGCTGCCGCGACGAAGCTGCTGACCACCGGCGCATCCGTCGCTCTCGCGGCCGCGACCGGCGGCACGAGCGCCGCGGTGCTCACCCTGACCAAGGAGGGCGGCAAGTTCGTCCTGCAGCGCGGCATCGAGCAGGTTGCCTCTCGAGGTGACAAGGCCACCGGCGACGGAGACAACGACGAGCGGCCTGCAGGGTCGTCATTCGCTGCGTACGGGCGCCAGATCGTCGTCGACGCTACGGGATCCAGCCAGATCGCAGCCCGCGAGGCACCGTCGCGCACGAGTTCCTACCGACCGAAGACACCCGTCAGCACCCCCACTACCGGGGCTGCTGCGGCCACCACATCGTCCGTTGTCAGCAGCGCGGCGTCGTCGTCCTCGAGCGCACTCCGCGCTCGTCTGGCAGCCGCCGCGGCATCCGCCACCACAGGAGGCGTCAAGTGAAGAAGACCGGCGGTGTCATCGCGGGGATCACTGCGATCGCAGTAATCCCCGCCGCGGTGCTCGTGTACTGGCTCGTCATGGGTATGACGGTGATCTTCGGCGCCAACGCCGCAGGGTGCTTCCCCAACGAGCAAGGCACGACCCAGACCGCTGAGGTCGACGTCGCCGGCGTCCCTGCAGGCCCGATCGCCGGATACAAGCACGAGCAGCTCGTCAACGCCGCCCACATCGTCATCGCCGCGCAGAAGCTCGGCATCGACGGCCGCGGTCAGGTGATCGGCGTCATGACTGCGATGGGCGAGTCCAGCCTCGTCAACATCGGCTACGGCGACTGGGAGACCAGCGGCGTGACGAACCCCGACGGCTCGGCGACATCCTCGATCGGTCTGTTCCAGCAGCAGAAGTGGTGGGGAACCAACGCGGAACGGATGAACCCGGAGACGTCGGCGACGAAGTTCTTGACCTCACTGCTCAAGGTCAGCGGCTGGGAGACACTGCAGCCCACCATCGCCGCACACCGCGTGCAGGGCAACGCCAACCCGTACCACTACGCGAAGTTCTTCGACGCGGCCAGTGAGATCGTCTCCACCCTGACCGGTCTTCCGCTGACCTCGGGCACCGACGCCGGCAGCTGCGGCGTCGGCTCCACAGGAGAGTACCCGGCAGCCAACGGCACCGAGCCCGGGGCGTGGGGTGGACACCAGAACGGCCGCATCCCGGAGAACCTCCTCACCCCGATCCCCTGGCAGCCCGAGTACAAGCTGCGCGGCGACGCGACCCAGGCGCTCATCCAGCTCAACGCGGCCTTCAAGGCCGAGTTCGGGTACGACCTCCCGATCAACGACGGCTACCGCGACTACCCCGGCCAGGTCGAAGCGAAGCGGAAGTACGGCAAGAACGCCGCCGAGCCCGGCACCAGCAACCACGGCTGGGCGATGGCGATCGACGTCGGTGACCGCGGGCACTGGGCCATCGGCTTCAACAGCCAGATCTACGACTGGCTCAAGCGCAACGGACCCTCCTACGGGTGGGTGCATCCGCCGTGGGCCGAACCCGGCGGGCAGGGGCCAGATGAGGCCTGGCATTGGGAGTACTGGGGAAAGGCAAGCGCATGAGAATCCACCTGATCACCGCAACGGCAGCCGTCGCCGGCATGCTTCTGCTCGCCGGATGCACCGCCCCCGACGACATCGAACAACCCACCCCGACCCCCACCGCGGTGCAGGGACCGGAGCGCCCCGAGGGATTCCCCACGCTGGGTGAACCCGTTGGCGAAGACAAGGCGGACTTCAAGAGCCAGCAGGAGGCGGTGGCGGCCGCAGAGACAGCGATGACCGCGTTCGTGTCACACGACCGCGACTACGACGCCTGGTGGGCCGAACTCTCCCCGCTACTCACCGTGGAGGCGCAGGTCGCATGGGCGTACACCGACCCACGCATGATCACCGTGACGCAGCTGACCGGCCCGGCAACCATCGTCGACGCTCCCAGCTCCACCCTCGTCATCGTCGACATCCCCACCGACATCGGCGTCTGGAGGCTCGAGCTCGTACGCGCAGCCGAGGTCGGCACCACCGGCCAGGGCGCCTGGAAGGCCTTCACCCTGATGCCGCCCGAAACCACCGAATAGGCAGTTTGTCGGTTAACAGCGCCCGCGCCCACCCCTTCTAAGTGAGAGCCCGATTCGAGGAGACATCGTGAAAGAGAACGACACCGACACCCTGATCTACATCCTGGCCGGGATGATCTTCGTCCCACCGCTGCTGGCGAAGTTCGTCCCGGGCGTGAGGGATGCCCTCGTGAACTGGCACATCCTCGTCACCGACAACGTGCTGATCCCCTTCCACGACGGCATCGGTCTGGATCTCCCCCGAGTGCTCATCGTGCTGTGCGTTGTGGGCGCGATCGTGTCTCTCATCGTGCTCCTGCTCCGCGCCCGCGCGGCCCGCAAGGAAAAGGCTGAGAAATGAGCCGCATGATCATCCCCGGGTCGACGCTTCCGCCACGAACGAAGCCGACTGCAGCTATCGCGATCGTCCTCTTCTCGACGATCGCGATCAGCATGTTCGCGTACATCACCTCCAACGCTGTCGGCGCCGTGCTCATCGGGATCCTCGGCGCCCTCCTGATCGCCGGCACCGTCGCGCTGTACCTCCGCAACCGTGAACGCCACGACGACGCAGACCTGTTCCTGCACCGGGTGCATGGGATCCTCGGCTGGCCAGACCCCCACCGCAGCCAGGTCGTGCCCTCGAAGTACCGCGGCGGTTGGGTGGGGAAGCCGACCCAGCTCAAAGTGGTCTACAACCCGCTCGCCGACGAGGAAGTCCCCGAGATGCTCGCGGAGATCCGTCGGCTCGCCAAGCGGCAGTTCGGATCCGCATTCAAGATCGCCAAGCACAAGAAGAGCACCGTCATCCTGGTCGCCTCCGGCACCTCCGCAGTCGAGCGCGATCGCGACGAGAAGATCGAACGCTCCAAGCTCATCGTCGCCAAGACCTTCGGCAGCAGCGCCAACACCACCGTCGCCACCGAGCCGATCACCCGCCAGGTCGACGGGAAGACAATCACTTCGACGAAGGTCACCCGCATCAGCGTCAAGTACGAGGTCGCCCCGAAACTCTCCCGCAGCGGCGTGCGCGCCTCCGTCGAGTCGCAGATCTCCGGCGTGCTCGAAGGCCGCTGGAGGGCGTTCTGGGATCTCCCCAACGACACCTTCTGGATGGAACCCCGCCCCGAGCTGCCGAGCGTCATCCCCAACCCGTTCATCGCCCCCGAAACCGTCGACCCTCTCGCCACCTACGACGACCTGGCCGTACCCGTCGCGATCGACGAAGACGGCAACGTCATCAGCTGGCGCCCCAAGCAAGATCCCCACTTCCTCACCACCGGGAAGACCGGTAAGGGCAAGACCGTCTGCGAGCTCGGCGTCATCGGATTCCTCGCCGCACACGGCTGGGAGATCTGGGGCATCGACGGCAAGCGCTTCGAGATGCTCGGACTGCGCACCTGGCCCAACGTCAAGCTCATCGCCGGCCGCATCGACCACCAGGCGCGCGTCGCCCACGAGGTCTACGAAGAGATGCAGCGCCGCATGGCCGCATACGAGGCCGGATCCATCCGCCTCGAGGAGTTCGTGCCGATCCTGTTCGTCATCGACGAGTTCAAGACCTTCCGCAACGCGTTGCTGCGCTGGTACCGGATGGTCAAGCCGCGCGGGGCTGCAGCACAGCCGCCTGTCCTCGACGAGATCAGCGACATCGCCTCCCTCGGCCGCAAGATGCGCATCCACATCATGAACGGCCTCCAGCGCCCTGACGCCGACTTCCTCACCGGTGACATGCGTGACAACTACACCTTCCGCGCCAGCTGGGGCCGCCTCTCGGCCGAGGCCGCGAAGATGATGTGGAACAACTACACCACCGGCACGACGATCCCCACCACCGCCAAGGGCCGCGGCATCGCTTACAACAAGCAGGGCCAGGCCGTCGAGGTGCAGGGCTTCTGGACGCCCGACCCGTACCAGACCGACGCCGAGCACCCCGAGCGGTGGGTGTTCCCCGGTGACCTGCAGCTCGTCGAGAACATGCGCCCCAAGAAGCGCATCCACGACATCATGAAGATCGTCGACCTGGAAGACGACGTCATCGACGTCGACGAAAAGGGCAAGCCGATCTACGCCGACTACGGCCACCACATGGCCACGCCGATCATCAACGCCGGCGACCCCGAGCTCATCGAGCGCGAACGCAAGATCCTCGGCGATGCCGAAGGTGACATCCGCCGCGAAAAGCTCGCAGCTCAGGTCGCTCTCCTCGAGCGCATCCAGATCGAAGAGGAAGAGCCGGAGATATCCGACGAGGCCGAGATGTTCAGCGGCTACTCCCCCGCCGTCGACCAGTTCCCCGAAGAGCTGCTCGTCGACGGTGAGCTCCGGGCCGAGGGCATCCTGATCCTCGTCGACGAAGACTCCGACACCTGGGGCCTGGCCGAGTTCGCCGAAGAGGACGAAGAGGACATCACCTTCTCCTACCGCGACTTCGCCACAGGAGACCCCGGTTCCAAGACCATCCCGACCGGTAACACCCTCATCACGCGCACGCCGCTCGAGGCGAGCGAGGTGTAAGCGGATGATTGACTTGCTCGACGCGCCGACGGTTAATCGTCGACACACAGACATATGTGTGCTTGTATGGCGACGTGAGCGACCCGATCGAACCTCAGATGCGAGAGAAGAAGCCTCGCCGCAAGATGGGTGCGCTCGTCGACCCCGTTCTTGTGAACTGGAGAATCGAGCGGACTACACGCGACCTCATCAACGAGCTTGCGAAGCGTTCACGCATGTCTGCCTCCGAGTTCGTCGAGCGCATGGCCGCGAACTTGGAGCTCACCGACCAAGGGATCCCCTCTTGGGTTCCGGAGCTCGATCGGGACGGGGAGCTGCCTATCGACAGCGCTTAACGCAAGAGGCCCCCTGCCGAAGCAGAGGGCCCGTTCGCTTTGGGTTCAGATCTCAGATGTTTGGCGACACTGATCTGAATTTTGTAGGAATCCGATTTGGCAATCGGCTTCCTGGTTCAGCACCGGGAGTGGACCCGGGGCTTTCTTATACCCACCAGTGGGCCTGGGAGGTGTTCTCATCGTACTCCAGCGCTGGAGTTACCGCCAGGATTTAGAGCCCAATTTTGCAAGCAGTTTGATTGAAAATTGCAAGCAGAATTCGCTCCCTGGCTACTCGCATTCAGGCATTCAAGATCCTCGCACGCCTGTCGAGGCGCAGTCGAACGCGCCTACAGCGGCGAACATCGATGCCGCACAGGCAACGCGTCGTGCTTCGCGACGTGTCGCCGGAGGGTGCTCGTCGTGGTCGTTGCCGGTTGAAGACGGCGCCTACGCGGCTGTGCCCGCGTGGCGGTCACGGTCAGCGTGGATGAGCTGGGTCGTCGAAGAACTCGCCTCTCCTCGAGGTGTGGAGCTATGCCGCGGGAAGATCAAGGCGGACACGGTCATCATGGTGGCTCGCGACGATGCATCGACGGCAGATTCCACCTCCGGCCGTGGCGTCACGACGTCGAGGGAGACGGTCGCGAAGCGGCTAGGGATGTCTGGCCGGCACGTCGGTACCGCCAGGAGGATCCTCGAGGCCATCGGAGCGTCCGTGACGATCGTGCGCGGCCGCCACCTCTCCCCCCAAGAACGTTCCCTGGCGCGTAAGGTCCACGGTAGCTACCAGGAGTCCGCAGGATCCGTCCGAGCCCTCACCATGCCCGCCCTCACCACAGAAGCCCACACGGACGATCCTCGTGGCGCTGAGCGGGTATCCGAAGCCGTGCCTGTGGATACTTTCCACCTACCCCGCAGGGGTTCGGTTAACAACACCCCCCCTGTCCAAAAGTACTCACCAACACGCGCTGGAGCGCGCGAGAAGGCCGCTGCGCGGCCGAAGCTGAAGAGGAAGTCACATGCACGGTCCCCGAGAGCACCTCGCGATCTCGAAACACAACGGTTCGTGTGGGCTATCGCCCAGCGATTCCTGCTCTCAGACGGCTCCGCACCCCGCCCAGGCGCCCCGCTGCGCCCTGGAGTACTCCGCGGCGGCCGCCACATCGGCAACCTCGCCCGGATCCTCGAACGAAACCGCATCACACCGCGCCGCTACACGGCCCAGAGCCTGGCTGACGCTCTCCAGCGCCTCATCGAAGCCGGGAAGCTTCGCTCCCCTCGCCATGAGGAGCTGCGGGATCCGCTCGCGCACTTCGCGTGGACGCTCCGGCGCCTGACCGAACTCACCGAGGGCGAGACCACGCTCGAGCGGATCCGTCGCGAGGATCTCGAACGAGCCGAGAAGCTCCGCCAGAGCACCCTGCAGGAGCTGCCGACCCCGGAGGAGCAGGCGGCAGCGCGCGAAGCCGCACGGGCGTTCTTCGCCTCCACCAGGCGGCTACGGAAGCCGATCGCGCGCGAGCGCCGTACCGACGTCGTCGAGCTCGTCACCACCATCCTCGGCCGAGGCATCCGCCTGTACGACGCTCCCGCAGCCACTCAAGAGCTGGTCGGAGACCTCACGACCATGCACAAGCAACTCACGGCTGACGGCTGGCAGCTGACGACAAGCCACGCTGCCCTCACCTGGACACGGGAAAGCGAACCGGCGGTTGAGGTCACGCTCAGCCCGTCCCTCCCCCACACCGTCACGGCCGTCACCTCTCAGCTCACCCCGGGCACTCCCCTCGCTGCCGCCGTGGATCGAATCCACGACCGCCACGCGACACGCGGCAACTAACGCTGGACATCCACCTACACTTACCGCCATACTTAAGGCCATAAGGTAGGCGTTACGTCACGAAGGAAAGCTAACCATAATTCACGAAGTGGATACGGCAGGACGTAACGCAACAACAACCGCACGAAATCGAGCAGGAAAAATAGCGTGTCGAACCGCAGGACTTCGCGCTAGCTCTCATACGTTGAAACAAGCAGAACTACTGAAGGAGATACCGATGAGTATTGAGCGTTGCGTGAGCGTCGCCCAGGGCAAGGGAGGCGTCGGCAAGACCAGCGCCACCGCCAACGTCGCCGGCATGGCGGCCGCCTCGGGACTGCGAGTACTCGCCGTCGACCTGGATCCGCAGGGCAACCTGTCCCGGGAGCTCGGCTTCGAACCCGACACGGGGGAGTCCCTCTTCAACGCGTTCCTGACGAGCATGCCGCTGCCGCTGCTCAAGAACGTCCGAGAGAACCTCGACGTGGTCCCGGGAGGCGAAGCCGTCGGAGATGCCCCGGCTGTCTTCGGAGCCCGTGAACAGCGCGGCGCCGAAGGCCTCGACGCGGTCCTCGAGTCGAAGCTCGCCGCGATAGCCGACGACTACGACCTCATCCTCATCGACACCCCTCCTGGCGACAGGATCCTCGTGGAAGCCGCACTGTCCGCATCCGTCGCCGTGGTCATCCCGACCCGATCGGACGAGGCCAGCATCGACGGCGTCGAACGTGTCGCCGCTCGGTTCGTGGCCGTGCGCAAGCGCAACCCCAACCTCCGCCTCGCCGGCGTCCTCCTCTTCGGAATCAACAGCCGCTCCCGCCGCATCGAACGAGACGTGCGCAACAGCCTCTCCGGCATCGTCGGGGACTCCGCACCGATCTTCCACACCATCATCCGAGACCACCAGGCCGCAGCCGTCGACGCCCGCAAGCGCGGTCTCCTCGTCCACGAGCTCAAGCAGGCCTCGAAGGCCGACAAGACCGCCCGCATCCAGGCGCTCAAGAGCGGCGAGAAGCCCGTCGACGGCCTCTACGCGCAAGACCCCAGCCTGCTGGCCGACAACTACAAGGAGTTCACCAAGGAGCTCCTGCAGCGCGTCGGTGAGCTCGAGCAGGACCGTGAAGCAGAAGGAGTCCTCGCATGAACGCCCCCGAGATCAAGAGGAGCAGCCTCGCCGACGCATTCAAGGGCGCCGGCAGCGAAGACGCAGCTGAACTCACCGGCCTCCTCGCACCCCGGAAGCCGTCTCCGCCGCGCGAGGCAGCCACACCGGCGGCTACCAACCCCGACACGTCTGAGAGCACCCCGAAGGCTCCTGCAGCTGAGCCCGTTGCCGCTGTGACGCCGGCGAATCGTGAGACCGCCCCGGCCGATCCGGCCAAGAACAAGGTCGACAACGTGCCCGCGTACATCAACCCGGTCGTCCTCGCTGCGGTTCGCGTCGCCCGTCGTGAAGGTATCGCTGCGGGCGAGCCCGACAAGACGTATGACGAACTCCTCGTCGACGCCCTCGAGAGCGTTCCCCTCGAGGAGATCCGGGCGATCTTCGCACCTGAGGATGCCGAGGCTGGTGGGCTGCTCCAGCGCCGCAAGCGCCGCTCCCGTGGCGCCGGCGGCACGCAGATCCAGCTGCGCATCACCGGGGCACAGGAGGACGAGCTCACCGAGCTGGCCGCATCCGTGGGTGCACCGTCGCGCAGCGCGTTCGTCAACGAGGTTTACCGCCTGGCGTTCCTCAAGGAATAGACCCTCCGTGCGTCAGCATCCAGGACGAGCAGGAGGATACCGCGGCGAAGAGAGGCCCCGAGTGCTTGCTTTGTGCTTGAAAAAAGCCTGCAGGATTCGCCGGGTTTCGCGGGGCGGAAGGTGTATGCGGGGTGATTACCGTGAAAGACTGTGCCTCCGCCTCCCTATGCGCTAGAGCGCAAGATGAGCTGGGGCACAGCCTATCAGGGTTGTCAACGTGTATTGCAATCTACAAGCATTTTTCATGTCCGATCTCACCAAAAGTGTCGGAGTCTCACGAAAGGTGTCAGAGCGTCTCACGAAGCTGTCGGAATCTCACGAGACGTGTCGGAAGCGCGGCGTGTCGACGAGACCCGTCGAGCAGCGGACATAGTCTGCCCGTGAGCAGATCCCCAGTCGGGCATCTTTGTCAGGGCTCAGAACATAGGCCAGTACCGCTCCCCAGGAGAGAGGCTGACTGCCAAATAGGAAGCATCCGTCGACGTCGATTGGATCCCTATGGACCTGACTCAGCAGTGGCCTGTCCCTCCGTCGCCTGAAATGGGCAGGAGGCGAGCTCGCGTTGAGTATCGTCTCGATGGCGTGCAATTGGAGCTTGACGCCGTCGACTGCGACGACGTCCCCTTCGAACGAGGCGACCCTGCTCGGAGCTTTCCCAGTTGGCGCCTCAAACGGCACTACGACGGCTACCACTGGATGGGAACGCTTGGTGCGTCGATCGGATTCGAGTCGCTGACCGAGCGGGGCTGCCTCATCGAGTTGGACCGCACCCCCGGCGTAGTTGCGGTCGCCAGCCAGCCGATGTGGATTCGGTGGACCGCGTCCGACGGCCCGCGCGAGCACTACCCGGACTACTTCGTGCGTCTGGACGACGGGCACGCCGTGCTGATGGATGTCAAGCCGGCGGCTCAGATCAAAGACAACGTCAGAAGACAGTTCGACATGACGGCGGTGTTCGCCGCTGAGCGCGGCTGGCGGTATGTCGTCTATGACGCGGAATCGCCAATCCGCGAAGCCAACCTCCGATTCCTGGGCCCGTTCCGAGACTGGGCGACCAGCAAGGAACTGCCGATGCTCCCAGAAGATGGGCTGCCGCTGGCTGAGGTAGCTGCGCTATTCGGCGTCGGATCCGAGGGCTTCGCGCACTGCTACGCGCACCTCTGGTCAGGGGCGCTCGAGGCAGATCTCGATCAGCCCCTCAGCATCAGAACGATCGTGTGGGAAAGGAGCGCGTGATGCGCGTTGTGGTTGGCGGGTCGCTTGTGTGGCGTCAACGCAGATTCGCCGTTTTGTTCATTGAGAACGACTCGGCGATGCTCCGAGATGAGGACGGAAGTGAGGTCGAAGTCGCTCTCGACGAGCTTGGACATGATGCAACACCGGTGCCTAGCGACACTTCGGGTCTGCTGAACCTCTCTCTGCAGGTGCAGGACATCGAGCCCGACATGGATCCCTGGCTGCAGTCGTGCATACGCATTGAGGCGACCCGAGAAGAAATCGGGGTCGGGAAGGCTGTCGAAACGGAGCGCGAGTGGCTGGAGACGCGCCTAAGTAAAACCGTCTCCACGCGCGCTGTGGAGCGTCGGCTCAAAGCGTTCCGAGAGCAGGGGACGACCACTGCAGGGAAGTGCTCCCCACGCAAGAGCACCTGGGATCCGCGCCTCGTCGAGGCCATCAACCACGTACTCGGAGGAAAGAGCCGCGCCTCGACTGTCAGCCGAACTACAGCGATCGAACAGATCACGAGGCGCGTCGAACGTCTCCATGGCGATGCGGTGAAGCTGCCGAGCCGAGCAACGTTCTTCCGACTTCTCGAAGCAGACGAGCACGGGCAATTCACCTTCGGTTCGGCCAAGACTCGTGAGTCGCTTGCGCTGCAACCCGACGGCAAATTCGGCACCCGCACCGCACTGCGTCCCGGCGAATTGGTCGAGATGGACTCCACGCGGATCGATGTCATGTTGCGGATCGATGAGGAAACGGTCGGTCGGCCCGAGCTGACCATTCTCCTAGACGTCGCGACGCGCTCGATCCTGGCGGCGATGCTGCGCCCGGAGGGGACCAAGAGCGTCGATCTGGTGGCTGTGCTCGCACGGGCCCTGGTGCCCTATGGGCGGCGTATGGAAGGCGTTCGCGAGACTCGACAGCTGATCTCGACGGCATGGGCTGATGATCAACTGATCGATCAGGAGCGATTTGAGCGATTGCGTCTCGCGCAGCCGTACGTGTTTCCCGACACGATCACCACCGACCGCGGACGAAACTACTTGTCGCGGCATTTCCGGGCTGCGTGCGAAACCTTGAATATTTCACTGATCACCTCGGCGCCGCACACGCCAACGGACAAACCGCACGTAGAGCGAGCGTTCGGGGCCATCAACTCGATGCTGCTGCAACATGTGAAGGGATATGTAGGACGCAGCGTCGAACATCGCGGTCGCGACACAGACGTGGAATCCGACGAACTACTGACGATTGCGCAGGCCCAGGAGCTCCTCGAGGACTGGATCGCGGTGGAGTGGCAGAGCCGTCCGCATGACGGACTGCGCGACCCGTTGCATCCGCGTATCAAGTTGTCGCCGAACGAGATGTGTCGAGCGTTCCGTGCTTACGTGCCGGAGCTTCACGTACCGCTGACGCGAGACGACTACACTGCGCTGCTGCCCGTCCAGTATCGAGTGCTCAATCGCTACGGCGTGCGCATCGACCATCGCATTTACAACTCAGAGCGGCTCAAAGGCCTGTGGCGACGTAAGTCTGACGACAAGGCGAGAAACGGACGATGGCCGATCCGTGTGGACCCCTACAACCTGCACGTCGTTTGGCTTGAACATGATGGCGAGTTCATCCCGCTCCGATGGTCGAATCAGGTTCATGAACTCCCGATGCTGGGTGATGTGTGGCGGTACGCCCGTGCTGAGCACGCCCTCCGTGACGTTGAGCTCGACACGGAACGTCGTGAGCTAACGATCGCGATCAAGGCGTTCGCCGGGCAAGGAAATCGCGGGGCCAAGGATGTGAAGCCGGCTCGAAACGCGCGGCAGCGTGCGCGAGTGGCGGCGATCGCCGACGATCCAATGAACTTCACGAGCCTCAAGAGCATCGAGCTGGAGGAAACACCCGCCGATGAGGGCGAATTGTTGACCGATGGCACATCAGTCGACGAGTGGCCGAACACGGGCGGCTTCCCGTTCATCGGGGACGCACTCGATGAGGCGCGACGGAGGATCGACGAATGATCGAGATCGCAACCAAAGCCGGTTGGCGTGAGTACGTGGAAGCCACCTACGATCGACCCGCGCCGATCACTTCACAGGAACTTCGAGCGCTTAGCTTCGGCGACCGTGCTTTGTACAATCAGGGTCGCGCACAGTACGCGCAAGCAGGAGCATTCGTGCAGACTCCGCGGTTCAAGGCGTTTCAGCACGCTGTGCGAGACCGCGTAATGCTCAATACCTACCGACGAGTTGGAAAACTGGGCTTGATCTTGTCCGGGGAACCGGGTCATGGAAAAACGACTTCGCTGGTCGAGGTGGGTAGGTCACACGAACTCCGTCGGCGAGAGATCGGCCATCCTGCGGCAGGGCCGGGAAAGCTCCCTGTCGTTTACGTCGCGGTGCCGGCGCAGTGCTCTGCCAAGGCTTTGATGCATGAGTTTGCTAGGTTCTTGGGCCTGCCCCTCGTCGGACGAAAGACATACGGGGACCTGCTCGACATGGTGGCCAACGCACTTCGAGGATGCTCCACCGAACTCATATTGATCGACGACGTTCACCATCTCGACCTCAAGTACCGGCAGAACATCGAGGCTTCCGACATGCTCAAGCAACTGTCAGAGAGATGCGGGGGAACCTTCGTCTACGCAGGAATCGCGGTCGAAGGCACTGGACTGCTCGACGGTGAGCGCGGTGGGCAGATAGGGAAGCGGTTCGAAGTTCATGTCGCCGCACCGTTCAGCCTGGGCTCGAAAGCCGACGACTCCTGCTGGGGCGACCTGCTCCTGGCTATGGAGAACTCGTTGTGCCTCACGGAGCAAAAACTGGGGTCCATACTGTCCGTGGCAGAGGTTCTTCACGCGCTGACTGGTGGCGAGATCGGCTTGCTCAAAGATCTACTGCAGTTCGCTTCGCTCAAAGCCATGGACGACGGAACCGAAAAGCTCGACCTAGCGGCGTTTGATCACGACTTACAGCGGAGGCAGGAAGTCGCCAAGCTCCTCAATCCGAAGCCACCTCGCTCTCGAGTTGCGGCGCATTCGAGATGAGAAGCGTTACAGCTCTCCCTATTGCGGTTCAGCCCTTTCGCGACGAGACAGCAACGAGCTACTGGGTACGCCTGTGCCGCGCCAATGCCATCGCTCAGGCCGATCTCTGGCTCGCGTTAAGGCACCTCGATCGCGCGCTCCCAATCGGCGTCACGCCTAGGAACGCGATCAGGCATATCGAACTCCTGGGCGGACTCACCGAAGGGCTCTTGCAGCACCCAATGCGCAGAATCTCCTGCAAACACGGTGGATCCACGCGGCGGGTGGACTGTGCAGTTTGTCGGATGCTCCCCGCCGCGATCAGCCTGTGCAGGCGGTGCACTCGAGGCGAACTGGTGACCGCAGCACGTCGGAGTGGGCCGATCTGTGTGCGCCACCGCCGGTGGCACCTTGACAACCGTGACCTCGATGTCGGAGGCAAAACGAGGCACTTGAGAGCGCAGCGTCTGCTCAACGGGACGATGGCATTGCGCGGAGTGTCGTACATGTCGAGCGAAGTCGAGGCGGCGACCTTGCTGCTACAGCTGCGAGCGGGCGAGAACGATCCTGAGCCGCGCGACCGGGAGCATAACCAAGTCTCCTTGTTTCCACTGCACATCAACATCGCCCTGGTGCTTACGGATGACCGGATGGCGGGCGTGCTAATGTCCCGTCGGATCGGGCCTCACGCGACCGCAGTGGCGATCGATTGGGTCCTCAGTGCTCATTTCATTGGTCGCCGCGTCGGGAATGACGCGCTCAACGAAATCAGGATCGAAGGGCGCGAGCTCTGGCTTGGTAGAACCGCCGTCCGGCTTCAGGGCGGATGTGCTCTCACGTCATCCGCGCTGCGGCTCCTCCCGCACGTGAGAACGCTGAGGGTGCAACTCCTTCAGCATCGTTCCAAACTAGTCGGCGACCACTCATGATTCCCCTCCCTTGCCGAGTTCGACCGTTGACGGGGGAGACGCCAGACGGGTTCCTGGGACGACTCGCGGCGACGAACGCCATCGGTCTCACGAGTCTCCAGCGCTATATCTGGCAGGAGCTGGGTCTGACGACAGCGAACTCAACCAACGCTCGCTATGTCGCGGCAATTGAGCAGGCCGGGGGATTGGAGCCAGGGCACTTCGCCGGTCAACACGCTAGGTCTGGTCTGTTCCGCCGCTGCCATCACCACCACTGGCTTCTCATGCCCTGCCGCAAGTGTGGTGTGTTGGACCGCCCACGCGCGGCATGTTCAGTCTGCAGCGACGGGATCCTGACCGAGGTTGTCAGTCGAGGTGGGGGATTCTGCGTCCGGCACCGACGATGGCACATGTTCGGGCAGGACGAGTTGATTCGTCCCCCCGACGTCAACCGTCACGCCGAGCAGGTGCTGTCGGGACGGCTCTGGAACCGCGGCGTGACGATGCACACCGGCGAGATCGCGCTCGCGATCACCCTGATTCAAGACAGCCGAAGTGAGACATCCTGCAGCAGCGATGCCGCGCTCTCGCTTGTATATGGGCCTGCCGTTGAGCTGGCATTGACACTGACCGATGCCAGTGTGGCTCTCAGTTTGAGTGCTCTCTCAGAAGGCGAAGCACGCCAAGTCGAGGGACTCATCGGGCTGACGATCGGAGCAGGCCGAGGCTCTCGAACACCGGAGCTGGAGAGGACTGCGGCTCTGGTTGTCGCCGCGCATCGCACCGCGTTGGACGAGGCGGTACATATGCCGAACTCGCCCGCTACACGCGTGCGGATCGTGAGGTTTGAGAAAGGAATCGCCGAGGCGTCCTTTCGGAGCAAGGCCGTCCTGCTGCGACACGTCACACGCCCTGGGCGTCGAGTGAACGGCGCGAAGCTCCTGGTGCGAGGTGCTCCCAGTTCGCGGGTGGTTTCTCGCCGTATCGTTCCGGGGTGGGCTGATGACGCGCCGTGGATCCGAGATGTCGTCGTTCCGTCAACGGCTTCGAAGGTCGGGGACGTCGTCCGGAATCAAGTCGTGCAGTGAGATCCCCAGCACCTGCACCAGCGCGAGAACGGTGCGAATGGTCGGGTTGGCTGGATGGCCCGGACGGGACTCCCCTTTTTCGTACTTCTGGTACGTGTAACGCGTCAGGCCCGAGCGGTACGCGACGTCCTCTTGCGTCAGCCCCGCGCGCTCGCGCGCGGAACGAAGCGAGGTCGCGAGGCGGCGCGCATACGCGTTCCATTCCGCGTCGATGTCATCGTTCCGTCGGGGCACCTACCAAGCGTCGCGACGGGCAACTCCTCGTATGGCCTAATCGGTATGGCATAATTTCGAAGGCCATACGAAACAATCTCGTCCTCGTCGGATCGCTCCGCTCTTCCCTGCACGTGTGCTGCCCATCCCGATGACAGGCGGTCGCGTCGCGGGAAGGCCCGTGCGAGCGACCGCGATTGTGATGGTTGAGATGCCCGAGTCGTACCCGATCTGGTGGCAGGAAATCGACTCGCCGCCGCCAGCTGAGTGGGTGTTCATGTTCGAGGACTTCACCGGTGAAGACACCGCCGAGCAATGGGCGCTGGCCGCGGCGATCTTCATCGCCCAAACTCGCCGCCGCACGGCAGCCGGCCCCACCTTCGCTGAACTGTTCACCTACCTGCTGCCGGACACCGACGGACTCCCTGGCCCCCTGCCGCGGAACCTGGACTTCATCCAGCGGCGCCGCGCCGTCGCAGGTTTCCGCGGCCACGCGGCAATCGAGTGGCGCCGTCGGGGAATGATCAGCTTCGACATCGGCGTCATGCGCAGCCTTCGAGTTGGACGTGACTTCCGCGAGCGGTCGCGGCGTCGCCAACAGGCCCGAGAAGCGACACGCCATCAGCGCGGAATCGAACGCGAACCAAGATTGGAACTCACGGACATTGCCGCCACCACGGAACGAGAGAGTTGACATGACCGAGGAATATCCGCCGGAACTCCGCGGCCTACTCAAGCGGATCGCTCCAGGCTGGCCAGAACTGCTGGAAGTCGGTGCCGGCTGGTACCCGCTGCTGGCGAGACTCGATGCAACGCTGTCCGTCATCGCCCCGAGCTACGTCGTGCAGCAGGTGAAGTCGAAGTTTGGTGCCCTGAGCTTCTATGCCGACCCGTCCGATGACCCGTCGAACTTCGATCAGGCGTTCGCGGACGCGGTGCGTGCGGCTGAGTGGGAAAGTACCGAGACGTGCGAGGTATGCGGGGCTCCGGCGAAGCAGTACGTGATCAGAATGTGGGTATCGACACTCTGCCAACGTCACGCCGCCGAGGCGGGAGGTGACGTGCTCGACCCAGATCCGCCGCCTTCGGCAGCCTGACTCGACGTCGCTGGCCGACACAGATTCGCACTCCTGCCGAGCCGTAGACTCGACTGCATGTCCTCTCAACCCGGAGCCAAGCCGCGCGTCGGCGCTGCTCTGGATCGGGGGGCCGCCGAGGAACTGGCGCGCACGCTGAGAGCGGTCGCTGACCCCACACGTCTGCAGATCCTCAGCATCATTCTGGGATCGGTCGACGAGCGCGCGACCGTCGGTCAGCTTGCAGATGTGCTGGGATTGCGGCAGCCGACAGTCACCCACCACGTCCGAATCCTGCTCGACGACGAATTCCTCACGCGGCAGCAGGACGGAAAGCTGGGCTGGCTGTCCGTCAGCCCCTCACGACGCAGCGCAGTTGAGGACTTCCTCCGGTGAACGATCGCTCGGCACACCGCGTCGGTCGGCCACTCGACGTGCAGTCAGCGCGAGATCGCGCGGCGCAGGTCTCGGTGCTGGGCAACCCCGACACCCTGCGAGTGCTCAGCGCACTCGCTTCCGACGTGCCGATCGGTGATATCCCTGCCGAACTGGCGCTCGATGCTGGAGTAGTCGAGGCGGCGCTCAAGTCGCTGCGGATGACAGGGCTGATTCGTGACTCTGCCGGGGCTGTGGCGCCGACGGTCGATGCCTGGGTGAGATTTGGGCGTCTGTTGGCGAGCGAGTCGATACAGCCCGCCGCGGCGGCGCCTGCAGCCACCGCGCTCCCACCGGGCGTAGCCACGATCGTCTCTGATCTCGCTTATCGGTTCAACTCGACGTTCAGTCGTGAGACGGTCGCCAGCTATGTCGCACAGAGCTATCTGCTTCTGAGCCAGCGGGCTCGTGTGCGCGAACATTTGCTGACGATGACGGCGCGGTATGCGGCTGATCGCCTCGACGCTCTCGCGACTGCACAGGGATTGATCCTGAGGGATACTCCGGAAGTGCTGTTCGTCTGTGTGCAGAATGCGGGGCGATCGCAGATGGCCGGGGCGTTCCTGCGGCATCTATCGGGCGGGAAGGTGCACGTGCGAACGGCAGGTTCGTCGCCTGCGGAGACCTCTCATCCGCGGGTGGAGGCGGCACTGGCCGAGGTGGGTGTCGAGCTCTGGGGTGAGTTCCCTAAGCCGCTCACGGAGGACGTGGTGCGCGCCGCTGACTACGTCATCACGATGGGTTGCGGGGATGCATGCCCGGTTTTCCCGGGCCGCCGATACATGGAGTGGGACCTCGCAGACCCGCTCGAACTCGATGACCAAGGGCTTCGCGTCGTGCGCGACGATATCCGCAGGCGCGTACTGGGGCTTCTCGTTGAGCTGGGTATTGAGCCTCAGGACGCGAGCCGGTAGCCGGCGACGCGGACCGTCTCGATGAGCGCCTGTGCAGGAGCGAAGTTTGCCAGACGCGCGCGCAGTTTCGTCATCGCAACCCGGACTGAGGCGTGAGGGTCCTCCAGATCCGATCCGAAGGCGAGAGCAAGCGTGTCGATGCTCACGCTCTCCGGATAGGCGCGGACGATCTGATGCAGCAGCTCGAACTCCCGCGGCGGAAGCAGGAGCGCATGGTCCCGCCAGCGGAGACTCCGGTGCGGGACATCGAGGGTCAGTTCTCCGAAGCGGAGCGAGCGATCCTGGGGCCCCGTTCTCGGGTGCAGGCGAGCTACTTCCCGCAGGCGATCGGGCGTGATGGGAAGGCGGATAGTGCCGCGCAATCCGGCCCGCATCGCGGCTTCGATCGTGGCGGTCTCGGTGTCGTCGGAGACTCCGAGGAAGATCGATCCACCACACACCGGTTCCGCGATCTGCATGATGGCTGCAAGCCTCTCGAACGACTCGCCACCGGCGAGGATGAGAGACGACTCGTAGTCGTGGGCCAAATCGGCCAGCGCGTCGACGATCTCGGCGTGAACCGTGATGGGGACTCCGGCATGGCGGAACTCAGCGAAGCTCCCGCGGAAGATCTCCGAACTTCGCCCGTGTAGGACGAACCGAGGATCGCCGCCAGACGGGGAACTCATCCGAACCGTCCGCTGATGTAGTCCTCCGTGCGCTGGTCCTGCGGCTGCTCAAAGATGTTCTTGGTGAGGTCGTATTCCACCAGAACTCCGGTGCGGTCCCCCGTCGTCTCGTCAGCCAGGGCGGTGAAGAATGCGGTCCGGTCAGCGACTCGAGCTGCCTGCTGCATGTTGTGGGTGACGATGATGATTGTGTAGTCCTTGCGCAGTTCGTGCATGAGGTCTTCGATCCGCGAGGTGGCGATGGGGTCGAGGGCCGAGCACGGCTCGTCCATGAGGATCACATCGGGCTGCACGGCGATGGTGCGCGCGATGCACAGACGCTGCTGCTGGCCGCCGGAGAGCCCGAACGCGGACTGCTTGAGCTTGTCCTTCACCTCGCCCCAGAGCGCTGAGCGTGTCAGTGCTTCCTCGACGAGGTCGTCCATGTTGTCGACCTTCATCCCGGTTACGCGAGGGCCGTAGGCGATGTTGTCGTAGATCGACTTCGGGAACGGGTTGGGCTTCTGAAACACCATGCCGATGCGTCGTCGAACCTCGATGGGGTCGACGCCCTTCGCGTAGATGTCCTCTTCCTGGAAGATGACGTTTCCTTCGACGCGGGCACCGTCGACGAGGTCGTTCATGCGGTTCAGAGAGCGCAGGAGCGTGGATTTGCCGCAGCCGGAGGGGCCGATGAGTGCGGTGATCTCGTTGCGTCCGAACTCGAGGTTCACGCCGGTGACTGCGCGGAAGTCCCCGTAGTAGACGTTGACGTCTTCGCAGCGGATGAGTCCGCTGGGGGTTTCAGCAACGTGACGCGATTCTGCGGCCTGGAAGTGGGTGTGCGCCGCCGGTGCGGAGCTGTCCTTCGAGGTGCTCGTGGAGGTGCTCATGGGTTTACCACCGTTTCTGGAACTTGTTGCGGATGAAGATGGCGAGGGCGTTCATCAGGATGAGGACGGCGAGCAGGAGGAGGCTTGTGGCTCCGGCGAGCTCGTGGAATCCCTCCTGCGGGCGTCCGGTCCAGTTGAAGATCTGGATGGGGAGCGTGGTGTAGCCGCTGAGCAGACCGTTCGGATCGAATGTGATGTATACGAGCGCACCGAGGACGAGCAATGGGGCTGCTTCGCCGAGAGCTCGTGACAGCGCGAGGATCGAGCCGGTCGCGATACCTGGGACCGATGCGGGAAGCACCTGCCTCCACGTTGTCTGCCATTGTGTGGCCCCCAACGCCAGCGAGCCGTCGCGGATCTCCCGGGGCACGGCGCGCAACGCCTCCCTGGTGGCGATGATGATGACCGGGAGGATGAGGAGCGTCAGCGCGAATGCTCCACCGATGACGATGTTCTTATTGGTGACTCCGAGCATCGACAGGAAGGCGAGGGCGAGGAGACCGTAGACGATTGAGGGGACAGCGGCGAGGTTTTGGACGTTGAGTTCGACGAACCGGTTGAACCAGCGTTTCCGGTCGGCGAACTCCTCGAGGTGCACGGCGGCGGCGATGCCCAGGGGGAGCGTCATCACCGCGGTGGCACCAATCGCCCAGACTGATCCGAGGATGGCCGGACGAGCGCCGGCCTCCTCCGGGTCAGCGGAGGGGAAGTTCGTCACGAGGTTCCAGCTGAGCTTGTTCTGCCCGGTGATGAAGATGGTGATGAGCAGTGTGACGAGCACGGCGAACGCGACGAAGAGTGACAGCCAAAGGAGCAGGAGGAAGATCAGCGCGGTGGGACGCAGTTCGCCGTTTCGGCCGGTATTCAGCGGCCGGGTCGCGTTAAGGACGCGGGACTCGGGAGTCGTGGGCGCGGACATCAGTAAGCCTCCCGGAATCGGCGAACGAATCGGATGCTGATGAAGTTGATGAGCAGGGTGATGAGGAACAACAGCAGTCCGACAGCGAAGAGGGTGTTGTACTCGAGGCTTCCGACGCGGGAGTCGCCGAGGGCGGCGTTCGCGATGAAGCCGGTCATCGTCTGCCCTTGCTCCAGCGGATTACTCACGAGCTGCGCCTGACTACCCGCAGCGATTGCGACAATCATCGTTTCTCCGACGGCTCGGGAGATTCCGAGAACCACGGCGGCGACGATGCCAGACAGCGCGGCCGGGAAGACCACGCGGAGAGTGGTCTGCATGCGGTTGGCGCCAAGAGCGGCACTTCCCTGACGGAGCGCGCTGGGGACAGCAGACATCGCGTCCTCTGCGATGGATGCGATGGTGGGGATGATCATGACTCCCATGACGAGGCCGGCGGCGAGGACGCTGAACGCCCCGGTGGGGAGCTGCAACCAGTCGCGGAGGACGGTGCCCTGCACGAACTGGAGAGCGAAGAACCCGTAGACCACGGTCGGGATACCCGCGAGGATCTCCAGCAGGGGCTTGAGCACCTTGCGCACTCGCGGTTTCGCGTACTCCGCGAGAAGGATCGCCGCACCGAGGCCGAAAGGAACGGCGACGAGGAGCGCGATGACGGTGGTCCACAGGGTTGCGGTGACCAGGGGGAGGACGCCGAAGGAGGCGTCCGCGAATCGGGGGGCCCAGCGCGTACCGAAGAGGAACTCGAACGGTGAGACCTCCGCGAAGAAGCTCAGGGACGGAACCAGGAGCGCGATGACGATGCCCACGGTCGTGATGACCGTGATGGCTGCAGCAAGGCGCAGACAGAGTTTGATGAGGAACTCACCGGGCCGGCGGCGGCCGGCGAAAGACGAGGAGGGGGCGGGGGCCCGGCCGGTAGCCGGGCCCCCGGGCCGCTCAGTGACGGTGGTCATGGGTAGCGTCCTGAGCGGTCGGGTCAGCCGAGCGAGGCGAGCTCGTCAGCAGCCGTGGTGACCTGCTCCTCGGTGAGGGGCACGAAGAGTGCGCGCTCTGCGATGTCGAGCGAGTTCGCGACGTAGAAGTCGATGAACGCCTTCACCGGCTCCTTGTCGACGTACGACGCGTTGTTGACGTAGACGAACAGCGGGCGGCCGAGCGGCGTGTACGTGCCGTCCTGAACGGTCTCGGTGCTCGGCATCACGCCGTCGACCGCGACAGCCTTGATGACGCCCTCGTTCTCTTCGACGTAGCTGAGTCCGAGGAACCCGATGGCGCCGACGTCACCTGCGACACCCTGGATGGTGATGTTGTCGTCTTCCGAGGGGCTGTAGTCGGTGCGGATCGCGCCCTCTTCGCCGTTGATGGCGTCGGTGAAGTAGTCGAACGTGCCCGAGTCAGTGCCTGCACCGAAGAGCGTGATTGCCTGGTCGGGGAAGCTCGAGTCGACCTGGTTCCAGTTGGTGATCTCGCCCTCGGCCTCGGGGCCCCAGATCTTGTTCAGCTGCTCGACGGTGAGGTCTTCAGCCCAGTCGTTCTCGGGGTTGACGACGACGGACAGGCCGTCGTTGGCCGCGATGATCTCGGTGTACTTGATGCCGGCGGCCTCGCACTCAGCGGCTTCTTCGTCCTTGATGGCGCGGGAGGCGTTGGAGATGTCTGTCTCGCCGGCGCAGAAGGTCTTGAAGCCTCCACCGGTGCCCGAGGTGGCGACGGAGACGTTCACTCCGGCTTCCTCGTCGCGGAACAGGTCAGCTGCGGCCTCCGTGAGAGGGGCGACTGTCGACGACCCATCGGTGTTCACGGAACCGGTCAATCCGCCCGATCCTTCACCGGAGCCGGCGGATTCGCCTGCGCTCGGCTGCCCGCCACAGGCGCTCAGCGCAAGAACGCCGATGACCAATGCTGTGGAGGCGAAGATCTTTGCTGTGGTCTTTCGCACGATTGCTTCCTTCATCTCAGACTCGTGACAGGCGGCCGATAGACCGCCTCGAATAGATGGTGATCTATTCGACGTATTGATAGAAGGTCATCTATGTGAACGTGAGGTTAACGGACTTGGAAGAGCGCCCGCGGATCGCAGGCAGTCGCTCGGCGGACCGTCTAGGAGAACCGGGCGAAGGCGAGTGAGATCGCCGCGAGCCCGACGGCGATGAGAGCCATGGCGGAGTAGGAACCGGTGGCTACTGCGAGAAGCGGACCGAGTGCGGGGCCGAATGCTCCGATGAGCGTTATCGGGGCAGCGAAGATCCCGTTGATGGCGCCGTAGTTGTGGGTGCCCCAGCGGTCCGCGATGGCGGAACCCTGGACAAGCGTCTGAGCGCCTCGCACGGCTCCGGCCACGATTCCGATGAAGACCAGTAACCACGGTGGCCCAGGAACCAACGCCAGGAGCGCGAGGGACCCAACGCTGAGGCCAGCCGTGACAGTCAAGGGGACCCATGGCGCGGCAGTGTGCGGGACGGCCACATAGAGCAGGCGGCCGACTACCTGCCCTGCGCCCAGGAGCCCGAGGGCCCAGGCTGCGAGCTCGTAGCTCATGCCCTTCTCAGCGAACAGAGGAATGAGAGCGAGTGTGACGCTGAAGAGCGCGGCTGCGAGAGCAAGCGTCGACAGCTCGAGCATCCAGAAGCGCCGGGTGCGCACGACCGTGCTCACCGTGTGAACCTCTGTGGCATCGTCATATCGAACGGGAGACCAGGTGCGCTCGAGGCTGAACCAGTGCAGAGGCACGGTGGTGAGGAGCAGAAAGCCAGCAAGTATCAGGAACATCGTGCGCCAGTCGATGACACCCAGGAGGCCGGCGACGACGGGAGCAAAGATCGTGGACGCGAGCCCGCCGGCCAACGTCAGAATCGTCATCGCGCTACGGCGTCGCGCCCCGTATCGCCGAGCGATGACAGTGAACGCGGCCTGATAGAGCACCGCCGATTGCGCAACACCCGCCACAACCCACCCAGCCGTGAAGATTACGAGATCCGGTGCGAGGGCGACGACCACGAGGCCGAGTGGACCGAGGATGCTCCCGGCGGTCATGATGAGGCGCGGGCCCCGCTCGTCGAGCCATTTGCCCACGAACACGCCGGCGGCCGCGGATGCGACAAGGCCAGAAGAGAATGACAGGGTTACCAGGGCCACGGGCCAGCCCGTGTCATCCGCGATTGCCGGAGACGCGACAATCAGCGCATAGAACAGGATCCCCCAACTGATGACCTGCCCCACCGAGAGCGCAGCCAACCGTCCGCCCAGGCGAGGCGGAGCACTAACTGCGCTCACACTGTGCGGAGAGCGTCGGCAGCAGCATCCATCGCGTCGCCGTTGAGAGCGAAGTACGCCCACTTGCCGCGCTGCTCCCGTGTGACCAGTCCAGCATCCGCAAGGAGCTTCATGTGGTGAGAGACGGTGCCCTGCGAGAGGCCGACTGGCTCGGTCAAGTCGCAGATGCACGCCTCCCCACCCGCGCCAGCAGCGATGAGGGACAGTAACCGGACCCGCGTCGGATCGCCGAGTGCTTTGAACACCCTCGCGACGCGCTCGGCTTCCTCGGCAGTCAGCGAGGATGTGATTCGCGGGACGCAACAGGTCGTCGCTTCGATTGTCGTTGGCAAGCTCACGGATCTAGTCTGACACGTATTGACAATCTTCGATAGATGGACGACAGTCGTTACATTGAAGAATTTCGATTTGAGGAGATGTGATGTCTGAGCTTCCTGTCGTCGTCATCGGTGCAGGGCCGCAGGGTCTCGCTGCAGCGGCGCATTTGGTCGAACGCGACGAGAACGTCCTCGTCGTTGAGCGCGGGCACGGCCCTGCCACTGCAGTCGCCGAGTGGGGGCATGTGCGGTTGTTCTCGGCATGGCCGGAGCTCACGGACGCAGCTGCGCGACGCCTGCTCGAGCCCACAGGATGGAGCGCACCCGCCTCCGGGTATCCGACCGGGGCGGAGTGGGTGAGCGGGTACCTGGCGCCGCTCGCAGGCGCCTTGGGCGAGCGAATCCGCTACGCGACGACCGTCACCGGGGTCGCCCGCCAGGGCCGCGACAAGGTCGTCGACGCAGGGCGCCGGAGCCAGCCGTTCGTCGTGCACACCGTCGACGCCGCGGGTAACGAGTCCCGCCTCCTCGCCCGCGCCGTCATCGACGCCAGCGGCACATGGGGTCTCCCGAATCCCGCTGGGGCGGATGGATTCCCCGCCCTCGGCGAAACCGCAGCGTCCGACCTGATCTCGTACCGCATCCCCTCCGACGTGTCAGAACTTGCCGGTTCGCATGTCGTCGTCGTGGGAGCGGGACACTCGGCCACGCATGCCGTGCTGCGCCTGAGCGAGTTGGCCCGCCGGTCGCCGGGAACGCGTGTGACCTGGCTGCTGCGCAGAGGGAGTGCCGCAAACGTCTTTGGTGGCGGAATCGGGGACGAGCTGCCAGAGCGCGCCGCGCTCGGCTCCCGCGCGCGCAAGGTAATCGACGACGGGGTCATCGACCTGGTGACAGGGTTCCGCGTCGCCGAGTTCCAGCGAGGCGTCGACGGTCTGACAGTCGTCGCCGAAGATGGGCGCGAGGTGACGAATGTCGGGCGAGTAATCGCGCTCACGGGCTTCCGCCCTGACACCGGGATGCTGCGGGAGCTCAGGATCGACCTCGACCCCACGCTCGAGGCGGTCGCAGGCATCGCTTCCGAGATCGACCCGAACATCCACTCCTGCGGATCGGTGTCGGCAACCGGAGCGAGAGAGCTGGCGCAGCCGGAGCAAGGGTTCTTCATCGTCGGAGTGAAGTCCTACGGGCGAGCCCCGACCTTCCTCGCATTGACTGGGTTCGAGCAGGTCCGGAGCGTCGCAGCGCACCTCGTGGGCGACCACGAGGCAGCCGCCCGTAACGAACTCGCTCTCCCTGACACCGGTGTGTGCGGTGGATCCGGTACCTTCGACGACAACGCGGGTAGCTGCTGCGCAGCCCCCCAGACCCTGCAGATCGGCGCGCGGCCTGTCACCGTCGGCTGATTGCAACTCATGAGGGGTGGGGCTCCCGAACCGAGCCCCACCCCTCAGTACTTAGCTGACGAGCCGAGCCGCCAAACCACGCACCTTCGCGTCGATGGCGTCGCGGAGTTCTCGCACGCCGTCGGCCTCCCAGTTCGACGGATCCGGGAATGACCACTCGACCAGCTCTCCACGCACCTCACCCGGGAGCGGGAGGCCCGGCTTCATCAGGACCACGACATCGGCCGCATCGAGATCTTCCACTGTCACCGCCCGCGGCGTGGCCGCTGACGTGTCAATTCCGAGCTCGTGCAGTGATTCCGCGATGGCAGGGTTGATCTTTTCCGCTGGGCTGATTCCCGCACTCCTCGCCACCAGTCGCTCATCGCCGACGTGCCCGAGAAGATGAGCGCCCAGTTGTGAGCGCCCCGCATTGTGCTTGCAAATGAACAGAACCGTCTTGGGCTGGGTCATTCGTCGTCCTCTGATTCGCTGGGTATCTTGATTGCTTCAACCGCATGATCCGTCCGGCAGGTGACGAACAGGTGAACTCCGCCAGGAGCAGTTGCAATCGGTATCGATGGATGTCAATATAGACACATGTCGATTCAAGAGGTTGAGCTGGTCATCATCGGGTCTGGCCCTGCGGGATACACCGCGGCCGTCTACGCCGCGCGTGCAGGTCTCGCTCCCGCAGTCCTCGCCGGTTCCGTGACGGCGGGCGGCGCGCTGATGACCACCACCGAGGTCGAGAACTTTCCCGGCTTCGTCAACGGCGTGCAGGGACCCGAACTGATGGAGTCGATGCGCGCTCAGGCCGAGCGCTTCGGTGCCCGCATCCTCCTCGACGACGCCATCCGGGTCGACCTCGACGGGCCTATCAAGACGGTCGAGACCGGCGCTGGAGAGACCTTCCTCGCCCGCGCCATCATCCTCACCATGGGCTCCGCTTATCGCAAGCTCGGGCTGCCGGATGAGGATCGACTCACCGGCCACGGCGTCTCCTGGTGCGCCACATGTGACGGCTTCTTCTTCCGTGATCAGGAGATCATCGTCGTCGGCGGCGGAGACTCCGCGATGGAGGAGGCACTGTTCCTCACCCGCTTCGCCTCGAAGGTGACCGTCGTGCACCGCCGGGAAGAGTTCCGCGCGTCGAAGATCATGGCACAACGCGTGCTCGACCACCCGAAGATCGAGGTCGCCTGGAACAGCGAGGTAGCCGGCCTCGTCGGCGCTGAGAAGGTCGAAGCCGTCACACTACGCGATACCGTCACCGGCGCCGAGCGGAAGTTGTCAGCCACCGGAGTGTTTGTCGCCATCGGCCATGACCCGCGGTCCGAGATCGTCACCGGCCTCGTCGACACGGATGCCGACGGCTACGTGCTCGTGGAGCACCCCTCCACCCGCACGAACCTTGCGGGAGTCTTCGCCGCCGGCGATCTCGTCGACCACACCTACCGCCAGGCCATCACCGCCGCAGGCACCGGATGCGCCGCAGCACAAGACGCGCAGCACTACCTCGCTGCCCTTGACGAGTCCGCACCAGTACCGACCGAGACCGAGGAGGTCTTCGCATGAGCGTGCCCATCACTGTCACCGATGCCACCTTCCAGGCCGAGGTCATCGACTCCGATATCCCCGTCGTCGTTGACATCTGGGCCACCTGGTGCGGGCCGTGCAAGCAGGTCGCGCCCCTCTTGGATCAGCTCGCCGCCGAGTATGACGGCCGAGTGAAGATCGTCAAGCTCGATGCCGACCAGAACCCCGAGACGGTGACCGCTGTCGGTGTCACATCCATTCCTACCCTCGGCTTCTACACGGCAGGCGCGCGCGTCGACATGCTCATCGGCGCCCACCCGAAGCCCATCATCGCCGAGAAGATGGAGGCGCTCCTCGCATGAGCACCACAACCGCCGACATCCCCACCATCGCCGCCCCGGCGACGCGCCGCCTGTCGAACCTCGACCGGTGGTTGCCGCTCTGGATCGGCCTGGCCATGGTCGGCGGCATCGTCATCGGTCGCTTCATCCCAGGAGTGTCCGGCCTCCTGGCCAGCCTCGAGGTCGGTGGAATCTCGATCCCCATCGCCCTCGGCCTCCTGGTGATGATGTATCCGGTTCTCGCGAAGGTCCGCTACGACAAGGTCGCCGCGGTCACCGGAGACAAGAAGCTCCTCATCTCCTCCCTGGTGCTCAACTGGGTCATCGGCCCGGCGCTCATGTTCGTTCTCGCCTGGGCGCTCCTCCCGGACCTGCCCGAGTATCGCACCGGGCTCATTATCGTCGGCCTCGCCCGCTGCATCGCCATGGTCGTGATCTGGAACGACCTCGCCTGTGGCGACCGAGAAGCCGCGGCAGTGCTCGTCGCCATCAACTCGGTCTTCCAGGTCTTCGCCTTCTCGCTGCTCGGCTGGTTCTACCTGACGGTTCTGCCCGGTTGGCTCGGGCTCGACTCGCAGGGCCTGGAGATCTCGGTCTGGCAGATCGCGCTGAACGTGCTGATCTTCCTCGGCATACCCCTCGTCGCCGGATTCGCCTCCCGCTTCATCGGGGAGCGCACGAAGGGACGCGACTGGTACGAAGACCGCTTCCTCCCGAAGATCGGCCCCTGGGCCCTCTACGGTCTCCTCTTCACCATCGTGCTGTTGTTCGCTCTTCAGGGCGAACAGGTCACCAGCCGCCCCTGGGACGTCGCTCGGATCGCGCTCCCATTGCTGGCGTACTTCGGGATCATGTGGTTCATCGGCCTCTTCACCGGCAAGGTGCTGGGGCTCGGATACGCCCGCTCGTCGACACTTGCGTTCACGGCGGCCGGCAACAACTTCGAACTCGCCATCGCCGTCGCCATCGGCACCTTCGGCGCGACCTCCGGCCAGGCCCTCGCCGGGGTCGTCGGCCCGCTCATCGAAGTCCCTGTTCTCGTCGGACTCGTCTATGTCTCTCTCTGGGCGGCCCGACGCTGGTTCCACACCGATCCATTCACCGCTGAAAGGATGTAGACATGAACGCCGTGCTGACCACCCAGGGCGACACCTGCAGTCCCGTCGCCAGCCACGCCATAGGCGTCGATGCGGCCACCTCGGTCGCCTCGACTCTGAAGGCGCTGTCGGATCCGCTCCGACTTCGAATGCTGTCCGCCATCGCGTCCGACCCTCGCGGGGAGTCGTGCGTCTGCGACCTCGCAGAGCTCGCCGACGTCGCCCAGCCGACGGTCTCTCACCATCTGAAGGTGCTGAAGGACGTCGATGTCCTCACCTCCGAGCGGCGTGGAACCTGGGTCTGGTACCGGATCAACCCGAACCGGCGCAGCGCCGTTACGGCCCTGCTGGAATCCTTCGCGCCCGCGACGCTCGCGCCGTGGAGTGTTCCCGACGGCCACGATGAGCCACGGCCCGACTTCGATGCGCGGGTGACCCATCTCGCAGATGAGCTCGCAGCGGAAGTCCCCGAGCTCGACCCCAACGTCGTGCTCACCATCGTTCGCGAGTCCTACACGGCCCTCGCCCGCACCGCACGAGTCACCTCAGCACTCGTGCCACTGACCGAGCGCTTCGCACGTCAGCGACTCGCCGACCTCACACGCGACCGCGACTCCGCTGTGCCCCAGGTGCTCTTCGTCTGCGTGGCCAACGCTGGGCGTTCGCAGCTCGCCGCCGCGCTCGTCAACAAGCTGGCGGCCGGCAAGGTCGTGGCTCGCTCGGCAGGATCGGCCCCCGCCGACGTCATCCACCCGCACGTCCGGTCGATTCTCGCCGAGATCGAAGGAGACGCTGCCGCCGAGCGCTTCCCGAAACCTCTCACCGATGATGCCGTCCGCGCAGCAGATGTCGTCATCACGATGGGCTGCGGAGATGTCTGCCCGATCATCCCGGGCGTCCGCTACGACGACTGGGCAGTCGGCGACCCTGCCCTCGCGTCGCGCGATGGTGTCGAAGCCATCCGTGACGACATCGCCGGACGCGTGCGCGCGCTCGTCGACGACCTTCTTTCTTGACCAACCCCTCGCACCAGGAGCAACCATGACTGACACGACCACCAAGCCCTCCGTCCTCTTCGTCTGCGTGCACAACGCCGGCCGCTCACAGATGGCCGCAGGCTTCCTCCGCGACATCGCCGGCGACCGCATCGAAGTACGCTCCGCTGGCTCCATGCCCGCCGACCAGATCAACCCGACTGCCGTCGAAGCGATGAATGAGCTCGGGATCGACATCACCGCCGAGCAGCCCAAGATCCTGACGACCGAGGCCGTGCAGGCATCCGACGTCGTCATCACGATGGGTTGCGGCGACGCCTGCCCGTTCTTCCCTGGCAAGCGCTACGAGGACTGGAAGCTCGACGACCCGGCCGGCCAGGGCATCGATGCCGTGCGTCCGATCCGGGACGACATCCGTGCGCGCATCGAGCAGTTGGTGAGCGAGCTGGTCTAAAGACCAGTCAGAACCAGCTGAAGCTTCAGCGGTTCTGATCTGTGCGCTCGAGGACGGCGGCGATTCTGACGACGTCTTCGAGCGTGAGACCCACATGCTTGTTCGGCCGCACGACGAACGAGGGAACCTCGGTCATTGCCGTGAGCCGTCGTGCGGCATCTTCTGGCGCACGGTCGTCCGCCCAGGCGACGGCGGAGGGCTTCACGTCGCGCACGTAGGAGATCAGGCTTTGCAGTCGCCAGCCCTGTTTCGGCCAGTTCTGCCAGGGCACGTAGGGGCCTGAAAGCTTGCCGCGAAGAGGCCCCTGGATGAGCCAAGCGACTTGATCGTGAGGCCACGTTGTCAGCCATGCCACGTCAATCTGAGAACCCTCGACGAGTTTGTGGAGTGCATCGACTACGTCATCATCAACGCTCATCCACGAACGCCATTGCGGCTGGTCTTCATGCAGAACGCGCTCTTCGTTTCGGTAGATCCGAGAAATGGTCCCGTCGACGTCGAGCACGAGAAGCTTGCGTTGGGGTTGCCGAGCTGACGGTGGCACTCTGTCGGCTCCTTGTGGTCATCGTGCGGCGAGTTGGACGCTTAGAGCGGAGCATCCCAGGTCGTGATCGCGAGCTCGACGCGCTCTTCCTCGAATGTGTTCACTGTAATGCGGGCATAGTTCCCGGACTGCAGGCGGATGCAGACGCGTCCATCCAGGCGATGAGGCTCGATCGTTTTCGTGGGGGCATACCCGGTGGCGACGGCGCAAGTCTCATAGGCGGCTTTTCCTTCGGGAAGTAGGAGCACATCGATATCCCACAGTGAGGTCAGAACTCCGTCCCGGGACTGGAGGGTGTCCTTCTGGATCCGATCAGCACCGTTCCCGAAGTTGGGGAGCGTGGAGTTCAGATCTATCGAATCGCCGCCGTCGGCCAAAGTTACGGTGCCGATGTTTCGTGCAGCAGGCACTTGCTCCGGCGGGATGCTCGGCGGGAGCGCAGCCAGGAGTTCCCGGTTCTCTGCGCGGAGGTCCTCGATGATCTCCTCGCGATCAGTGAGCAACGCCTCGGCGGACGCCACATCTTGGTGAAGCCCGTTGATCGTGGCGTTGAGATGAGCGACATCGGAGTTCAGGTTGGTCACCCATACGCCGAGCGCGATGCTCACGATAGGAGCAACGACGGCGAGCGAGTTCGCGATCACGCCGAGGACGCTAGAGTGTCGACCCAATCGAAGATTGCCGCGCTCGACGCGCGAAGAATTGAAGGACGTCTGAGGCATGAAATCGCATACTGGGGCGTGCCATCGACATCGTCGCACCACTGACCGCTTACGTATGAATCAGCTCACGGACACCGCAATCCGATTCGAATCGTTGCTCAGACAACCTCCCGCGCGCACCCGGATGGCGCAAGATGTAAGCGGGAGGCGATGCCCATGAATCTCTACCTCGTGAGGAACCCTGACGGCGTGCCTGTCTGGGTTGCGTTCGAGAGTGACCAGGAGCGCCTGTACACGTACGTGCAAAACTCCGGAAGATTCCATCTGAACCCGGGAATCTACAATGACTTCTACTTCGAACACAAGATGACGTACGAACCATTGGACGAGGCGGCCGCGGAGGAAGCGATCCTGAGCGGTCTCGGCCTCCTGGACGAACGCACGGTATCCCACATCATCGGGCGCTACCACCGGGATCCGGACGCCATCTCACCCGAAACGGTGTTCGTCCATGCCCTCGAATCATCGGGCACCACAGCCCAAGTCAGAAGCGAGGCGAAAATCCAAGACCCCTAGCGTCGAGCTTTCGCGCTAAGCGCCAATCTGGCGCGACCGCCCGCGATCGCGGAGTTCGGGTACGAACGTCTAGGCCCACGGACCGGGACGTGACGGGTCGAGACATGGCGCAGGATGCAAGAACCCGAACGGTGATGGACGAGCTCACGCGCCTGGCAGCGGCGGGATTCCTGTTTCCATCAGCGAGAGCGCATCAAGGATGAGATCCGCTGTCCGTTCCGTGATGAACTCAGTCCAGTCGTCCGTGAACAGCTGTTCTGGTATCAGTTGTGAATGAAGGATCGGGCCGATGTTCTTGCCCATCAAGCCTCGGTAAGAGGACGGAGCCTTATCGGAAATCTCACGGTTCTCGGATCTGCTTAGGAACGCGAAGTTTGCGAGGCAATCGATGCGAGCGCCCTTGAGATCGACGCCCTGCCTAACCAGGTATGCCTTTGGGAAGCAGTGATGATACTCACGGCGGTTTGGCTCGGCGAGCACCTTATCGAGGGCGATTTGGTTACCGCTCAATAGCGATCGGGGATGATGAGCGGCAAGCTGCAGGATGAACGCCTTCGTTGCAACCGTTCCCGTGTTGAAGCCGCGCGACGTGTAGAACGAGGGATCGATGCTCGAGGTGACGTCGTCCAGGGTGTGTGGCTGGTCTAGGCGGAGCTTGACGGCCTGCTGAACATCCGATTTCACGTTCCGCGACGGGTTGCCGCTGTACCGATGTGTAAACGACGTGCGCCAAAACCAACGTACGAGGGCGTCGCGGTGGTGGGCCGGAACCGATTTGCCTTGCCGCTGAGAGAAATATGCAGCAAGCGGGATCAGCAACGCCGAGTACGGCAAGAACTTCAGGTGCCGAACTTGGAGGTTGCTTCGTAGAAAGTCAATGGCCGCGTCCAGCGCCTTCGACACCGAGTCGAACTTGTCGCGCACCTCAGCACCGTTGACGTCAATGAGCGCCGTGGGAGAAGGGTCACCTCGAAGCACGGCAGCCGCGCACCGAAGCATCAGGTCGTTATCGGTGCCGACATCTTGAAAGCCGAACTCTTCAAATCGCTCCGCGAGTGCCTCGAACTTTGCCTGTAGATCGAAGTCTTCACTCCAGGTCCAAGCTGTCAGCAGTTGGAAGGTGTCGAGCTTGATCCCGAGCCTGTTCACACGTTCAAAGACGATAGCCACGCTGGCTCTGTTCTCTTCAACGAACGTCTCGACGGGGATAAGAGTGCCCGCGAACCGAGACTGGGCGTTGACAATTTCTGTCAATCGATCGTCATCCAGGCGCCGCTGTTCGAGAGCAAACTTCACCGGGTCGAAGAAAGTGCGCAGTGCGAAGTGGCGCTCTGGGTCAACTGCGGCGGAAGGGAGAGCGACAAACTTCGAGTCTTGGGCATCGGCCTGCGCTTCGAAGTCGTAGTAGATCGGAAGCCAGACCGCGGGGTCCTCCGCCTTTGCGGGCAGAGCGGTCTGGAAAGTTGCAAAGATGCTGGTTATTCGCTGCTGCCCATCGAGGACGTAGTCCAGCGGATAGTCCGCCTCAGGGTTTGGTAAGGCAAAGCCTCCAAGCTCCTTTTCGGTGCGTAGCTCCGTGCGAGTTCGCCAGAGCAACACGGATCCGAACGGATATTGCTTGTAGATCGAGTCCATCAAGAGTGCGGCGCGCTCGGGATCCCACACGAAGTTCCGCTGGAACCCCGGAACGCGTATTTCGCCGTGCATCACACGTTCGATCAGTCGTTGGATCTGCATGGGTTCACCCATTTCTTACCTCATCCGTTAGGGGGTACCGCGCCGTTTCAACCTGATGTTCTTCACCACTCGTAGACCGCTGCTCCGCCGATCGTGCGTGTGGGCCGCTTCACCGTTCCGCCGAGCAGATCGACAACGTCCCCGCCGTCGATGTGCTCCGAGCCGCCTCGCGTACCCATGTTCTCGATGACACCCGAGACGTGAAGGGACCCCGCCAGCCGTCCGCCACGTTTGACGATGACTCGTCCTCCCTTCGCAACGTGAACGCTTCCACTTTGCTTGCCCCGAACTGTGACCGTTGCCTCGCCTGCAACATGGAGCGAGCCGGTGTGGGAACCGCTGATGATGACCTGGGCGCCAGGCTCGACCTGCAGTGAACCACTGTGTGAAGCACTCGGACCGATCGTGAAGACGCCGGAGTGGACACATATGCCACCGCTGTGAGAGCTCCGGAGCGTCTCATCCGTCTCGACGATCGTCCGAGGAACCGTCGTCTGCGAGCCGTCAGGGCCGATACGGATGTCGTCGTCGTGTGAGTGCATCTGCTTCCTTGCAGTTCGAGGTGTGAATTTCCAGAATAGGGCGGTCGGTGCCGGCGCAGGGGCCATGAAACTCACATGACTAAGTGCCCGCACCAGCTCGGCGACTGCGCCCTGTGACTTCCGCCAACGTCGCCGACGTCATTTCTGGGGCTCTAATGGATTGAGGATGAGCTATCCGGAGAGATCCGCTCGTGATGTCGGTGGTCGCCGCTAGCATTCACATGCGGCGGGCTGCCGTCGGAGGCTGGGGGAAAGATGCGACAACGAACGGCAGAACCGTCAGTGGCGAATCGTTTGTTGCTTCTCAACCAGGTGAGGGAGCTGTACGGGCGGATCGCATACACCCAGAAGACGCATGAGAAGCAAGCTGACATCTGCGCGATGTCCTCGCGGAGGCAACGAGGGTGGAAGGTCGTCCTTACAGCGGTTGGGTCAGGGACGTTCCTTGCCTCCCTCTTCGGGGTGCTTCTGGAACCGCAGTGGGCATCGCTTGCTACTTCATTCATCGCTGTGCTGGTTACGGCGGCGAGCCTGGGCGACCGGACATTCCGGCACGGCGAGGAGATGCAGCAGCACCGCGATACAGCGGCCCAGCTTTGGGATTTGCGGGAGTCCTATCTGTCGCTGATTGTGGATCTGAAGTCGGAAACGGTGTCGCTCGGCCAAGCGCTGCACAGAAGAGACGAGCTACAGAAGGCCGCTCAAGCAGTGCTCAGGGATGCCCCGCGCACGACGCCACGGGCGTACACCATGGCTCAATCCGGTCTGAAGGACAACGAGGATCTCACCTTCAGCACGGAGGAGATCGATGTGATGCTGCCGCAGGCGCTCCGAGAGAATGGGGCGCAGTGATATCACAAACCGGCGATATCTTCGATGGTCTCCTAACCAATCTGAAGGTCAACACAGCTGAGAGCATCGCAGACCGGCGGGACGAAATCACGAAAGCGCTGAACAGCGAGTTCCGAGGTTTGACCGGCTCCACGGCGAACAAGCTGATGGTCGGTTCCTACGGTCGTTGGACAGCGATCAAAGGCATATCCGACCTCGATCTCCTGTATGTTCTGCCGGCGAGTCTGCGCGACACCTACGAGCAGGAAGGCGGGCCACTCAAAGCGCTGCAGCGCACGCGAGCCGCGATCCAGAAGCGGTACCCGACCACCACGGTCGGAGTCGACAGGCTCGTCGTCGTGGTGGAGTTCTCGAACTTCACGTTCGAGGTGCAGCCCGTGTTCGAAAATGACGACGGGTCGTTCGACTACCCAGACACTTACAGCGATTCATGGAAGCTGACAAAGCCCCGCGATGAGATTTCGGCGATCAGCGAAGAAGACACGTCGACTAGCGGCAACTTGCGAAGCCTGTGCAAACTCGCTCGAGCGTGGCGGAACAAGCACGGAGTCGTGATGGGTGGACTGCTGGTAGACACCCTCGCCTACAATTTCCTGACATCTACGACGGAACATCGCTCGGGCGCATCCGAAACCTACGGCGAGATGATGCGCGACTTCCTTCTGTACCTCGCGGACCAGGTGGACCACGATTTCTATCTGGCGCTCGGAAGCCGCCAGCGCGTTCGAGTCAAGAAGCACTTCCAGAAGAAGGCTGCGTCCGGCGCTGAGCTTTGCACTGAGGCCGTCAACGCTGCTGGTCAGAAGAACGAATACAAGAAGTGGAGAGCGGTATTCGGGAAGTCCGTCCCAGCAGTAGTGAGTGGAGGAGAGACGGCTCTTGCAGCCCGATCGTTCAACGACACAGAAGAGTTCATTGAGGACACTCATCCCGTAGACATCCGTTTCTCTGTCGAGATCAGCTGCACCGTGACCCAGGACGGATTCCGTCCTACCTCGCTGACCGCATTTCTCAACCTGTTCTCGCGACTGCCAGCAAAGAAGCAACTTGCCTTCGCGATCGACAACACCGACGTGCCGGGCTCGTACGAGGTGCGGTGGAAGGTGCTGAACCGAGGAGCCGAGGCTGAGCGGCGGGATCACATACGCGGTGAAATTATTCGTCCAACACACGGCACCGAGCGCCGCGAAGTGACTTCCTTCCGAGGGAACCACTACGTGGAGTGCTACGTCATCAAGCGCAACGTTGTCGTCGCTCGGGGGCACATCGACATTCCGATCGCAGCAGAGGCGGCTTCCTAGGCCGCCGCGCTCCGAGGGCGGCGGATGCGCATGCTCCGCCGCCTGCGGGCCGATCCATACTGCCAGGGTGGCTGGTTCTCACGCCTCTTGAGCGAGTAAAAGTGGCCGATCATGCTGATTCGCGCGGCGCTTCCGGCGAAAGGCGAGGCCGATGAAGATGTCCGTCGTCGAAATTCTGACAAGTGTCATGAGACAAAATCGCTCTATGTGCCAGCTGCAGCTGTCCCGGAAATTCGCGGGATCTGTGTCTCATCTCATGACAACTCCCGTGAGATCGGACATTTCAAGCAGGTTTCGACCGGTCTCGCTCACGAGATCTGTCGCGTGCTGTCCGGGTGTCGCGCCGACGAGAGGGGCGCATCTCACGGCCTCACTGCGCTGGTCCCGCGGTACGACGCGAGGTTCATGCCGCAGGTGGATGCCGGAGACGTGTGCCCGTGAATAGCGTGGGGGAAGCCCACGCCGCGCGCCGGAACGGAGAAGCCAGATGCTCGAGCTCGTTGCCCCCTTCCTCATCGCTGCTGTGGGTGCCTTGGTGGTCTGGTACGCGGACGCCTGTCGCCGCGGAACCGTGCGCAGGCAGCGGATCCTCGGCTACCGCACCGCCCTCACGATGCGCGATCCGAAGGCGTGGATCACGGTTCACCGCGCCACGGCGCCGATGTTCTACCTCGCTGGTGGCGGTGCCGTTCTCGCCGGATTGGCGGGCGGGGGGCTGGCGATGCTCGGCATCACTGCAGCTGTACCCTTCGTCCTCGGGGAGCGATCGTCTGGCTGCTCCTGTGGACGGTGCTCTCCGCCATTCCGGGGGCAGCCGCCGCGCGAGACTACAGGGGGCTGGGCGATCAGGCGACGGCGGAGCGCAGTCCTCGGTGATGCGAGAACGGTCACCCGAGCAACGATCGCCCTTGGGCGACACAAAGCCGCTTTGAGTGACACAGGTTCCCCGGGTGGTGACACTGTGTGTCACCGCAAAGACCGAGCTGCCGCCTGGCGATGAGAGATCGAGAGCACGCCCTCGTGCCCCGCTGCCGCGAGCTCAGGGGCTCCGATACTCCCGGTGCCGGCGGGAATGATGGGTCGGCCGTCGCGCCCTAAGATGACTCGGCTAGGGGACGAATACACACGATTTCCCGCATGATTCCGGGGGAGCGGTCGCGCGGAGGACTCGTGAGCGCCCTGGCGCGGGCGTACACTCTACGAATAGGGTTTCGAAAGTTTGGGAACGGGTGCCTACAACAGTCGTACCTCTGTACGCGTACTCAATGACCACGGATCCCATTCCGCTGCCGCAGCTGCTCGACGCGGTCCCTGCGGGTTTCCCCAGCCCGGCCCAAGACTATGACGCCGGCCCGATCGATCTCACCGAGCTGCTGATCGAGGACCAGGCCGCCACCTTCCTCGTCCGCATCTCCGGAACATCCATGGTCGACGCCGGGATCCACGACGGCGACGTCGTCATCGTCGACCGATCGAAGACGGCGCTCTCCGGGGATGTCGTCGTCGCGATCCTGGACGGCGACTTCACCATCAAGCGCCTCGTCCGAGAACGCGGCACCTGGGCGCTGCGCGCCGAGAACGCAGAGTGGCCCGACGTCGTCGTCGACGAACTCTCCACACTCGAGATCTTCGGGGTGGTCACCGTGAGCCTCAGGTTTCATCGGAGCCGGAGATGATCGGACACGTCGACATCAACAGCGCCTACGTGTCTTTCGAGAGAATCGTGAATCCGCGTCTCGAGAACCGCCCCTGCGTTGTGTTGAGCAATAACGACGGAATGGTCGTGGCGTCGTCGAAGGAGGCGAAGGCCATCGGCCTGGATCTCGGCAAGCCCTGGTTCGAGCTGCGGCCGCACGCGAAGAGGCTCGACCTGACTGCCCTGTCGTCGAATTATGAGCTCTACCAAGATTGCTCGAACAGGGTCATGGACGTGCTGTCTCGCTTCACCCCAGATCTCTCCGTCTACAGCATCGACGAGGCATTCTTCGAGGTGAGTCCGCGGATCGCGAAAGACCCCGAGGCGATGGCCGCCCTCGGCCGAGACATCAAGGACACCCTCCGCCGGCTCATCGGCGTTCCGGTCTGCGTCGGGATCGCACCGACGCGCACGTTGGCGAAGTTGAGCAATAAAACGGCCAAGCGGATCGCGGTGTTCGACGGGGTGTGCGTGTGGCCGGCGACCAGGCCCGAGTGGCGCCACGCACTCATGTCCCGGCTCCCGGTCTCCGAGGTGTGGGGGATCGCGTCTCGCCTCGAGCGCCGCCTGGCGGGTATCGGCATCACGACGATCGCGGATCTCGCGGCCGCGGATCCCGTCCTCATTCGGAAGGCGTTCAACGTGGTCGTGATGCGCACGGCGCTCGAGCTGCGCGGGGTGCCGGCGATCGCCGCCGAAGAGGATCGCACGGGCAAGAAGGATCAGCTGATCGTGTCCCGCAGCTTCTCCGAGAAAGTCACCACCCGAGACGGGATGCGCCAAGCGTTGTCGATCTACGCCCAGCAGGCGTCGACCCGGCTCATGAAGCACCAGCAGGTGGCGAAGATCCTCACCGCCTTCGCAGGCACCAGTCACTACACCGAGCAGATCCGTTACCCGTCACAGATGGTGCGGCTGCCGTTTCCCACCGCCGATCCCGTGGGGCTCACCCGCGCCGCGCACCGGCTCCTCCCACAGATCGAGGAAGGGGTGAAGTGGGCGCGGGCGGGAGTCATGCTCACCGACCTGAAACCGGCAGCCGTCATCCAACCGCTCGAGCTGTTCCGTCATGCCCACGAAGACGCCGGGATCGCCACCATCATCGACCAGGTGCAGAAGAAGGCCGGGCGTGAGGTCCTCGGGCTCGGGTGGGGAGGGATGCGCCCCGGCCCGTCCTGGCAGATGCACCGCGGCATGCTCTCCAAACGCGCCACCACGCACTGGGATGAGCTGATCGTCGCCCGAGCCTGAACGGAGTCGGACCCCCTCTCTAAGATGAAGGTAGAGGGGGACGAAAATGCGAGATCAGTTCAGCACACGCGCCGAGGCGATCGCCCGCGCCGCGCACGCCGGCCAGGTCGACAAGAGCGGTCAGCCCTACATCGATCACCCAGCCCGGGTCGTGGCTCGCGTGCGGGGGGATGAGCTGCTGGAGGCGATCGCCTGGCTCCACGACGTCGTGGAAGACACCGACGTGCAGCTGGTCGACCTGCAGGCGGAGTTCCCTCTCGAAGTGGTCGACGCCGTCGATGCCATCACCCACCGGCCCGGCGAACCGCGCGCCGACTACTACGCCCGCGTCGGCCGGAACCCCCTCGCGCGTCAGGTGAAAGACGCCGACATCGACGACAACACCGATCCGGCGCGCACCGCCCTCCTCGACGACGCCACCCGTTCCCGACTGGCCGCGAAGTACGCCGCGGCACGAGAGGCCCTCTCCAGTGTGTAGATCATCTGAGGACGGCGGCCGCCGCTGCCTTGACCACCGTCACCTCCGCGAGGTCGACGTCGACGACCTTCGTCCTGCGGCCACCGACGATGCACCCGACGTCGATTGGGGAGAGCACCCGCCGTCGACGGCAGAGCTCTACGACACCTACGGCTCCACCGTCGCCGGCGCCGCGATCCACAAGCTCGAAGAAGTGGCGGCCATCGAGCCGGAGATCACCGCGGCGATCATCGACGCGGCCCCGGCAGACTGCCGGATGCACAACCTCGAGTACCGGATGAAGTCGCCGGCATCCCTCGCAGGCAAGATCGAGAGTCGGATCCTCGTCGACCCGACCGCGACGCCGGTGGAGATCACGGGGCGCCTCACCGACTTCGTTCGCTACACCGTGGTCGCACCGATTCCCGATCGAGTCGTCCCTGCCGCACAGGAGACGCTGGAGGGTCTCGTCGCCAAGGGGTGGGAGGTGAAGGAGATCGAGCATTCCTTCGTCGACGGCAACCCGTACAAGGGTCTGCACTCGATCGTCGTGCACCACAGCGAGACCGACCAGGACGTCGAGATCCAGTTCCACTCCGAAGCCGGCGCCGCGATCAAAGACCGCTACCACCACGACTACGAAACGCTGCGCGATCAGACGCAGCCCTACCCGACGCGCGCCGCGGCCCACACGACCATGGTCAACGCCTGGAACATTGTCCCGACTCCGCCGGGCCTCGTCGACCTCCACATCGGCAGCGTCGTCGCCGTCGAGAAGGCCTATGGGCCACCAACACCTCCCACCCCGCCCCCTACCAAGACGGACTAAGATAAACTAAGATGTAGGCAATTGAGAATGGAGCGAGGAACACCATGAACCTCTATCTGGTCCGAAACGCCGCCGGCACCCCGGTCTGGATCGCGCACGAAGACAACGAGCAGCGCATCTGGACCTACGTGCAGAACACGGGCAAGTTTCACCTCAACCAGGGCCTCTACCGCGACTTCTACTTCGAGCACGCGAACACGTACGCGCCCATCAGCGCCGACGATGCGCTGCAGCAGATCCGCGGAGGCATCGGCAAGCTCGATGAGCAGACCGTCGGCCACCTCGTCGAACGGTTCAAGCAGGATCCCGCCGCACGAACCGTCGAAGATGTTCTCGGCTCCTCACCGGTCCCCACGGCGCGCCAGCAGGCGGAGGCTCGCGTCAACGCGCTCGTGCAGGCTCCCCGGGGGAAGTGGATGACCTGGAAGTCCTACCGGCTCGCAGAGAAGCAGCTCGCTCACGTCTCAGCGCGAGATCTCCGCCTGGGCAGGATCAAGATCGTCAAGACCAAGGTCGGCGCCGTCGAGTCGCGCCTCGAGGAAGACGGCGAGAACGTCAACGTCATGGTCGCGCGCGCCGCCAACGGATAGTTCGACCGCGCGACACAGCCACAACCAGTAGCGGCCGCCCCCCTCGATTCAGGGAGCGGCCGCTACTGCTGTGTAGGACGAGTCTGGATCACTCCACCTCGGGGGTGATCGCCCCGCGGTAGACCAACAGCTGGTGCAACACAGGATGAGGGTTCGTCTCCTGCAGCTTCACCAGTGCCGCGGTCGCAACCGACGGGCCACGCGACGTCGTCGACGTCGACGGAAGGCCGAGATCCCCGAAGAGCACCTCCTGCAGCTGCCCGCGATCCTCGAGGTTCACCTCACGGCCGAGCAGTCGATAGATCTCCTGCGCTGCGGCGAGCGCGGTGGTTCCGATCGCTGCGGCGCGGACGCGGCCTTTCTGGTTCTCTGCAGCTGCGCGTCGGCCAGCGATGAAGACGTCGGCTTCGAGCTTGTTGAAGAGAGGGGTGCGGACGCCGGCGGGAGTGACCGGTTCAGGGAAGCCGTGGATGTACTGGCCGCTGGTGGGGGTGCCGTACTTGTATGCGGTCTTGAGTGAGATCTGCAGGGCATCGGCGAAGTAGGAGAAGTCGACGAGCTTGGTGAGGTCGATCTTGATCGGCTCGGGCGTCGGGTTCTCAGGCGCTCCAGCCTTGCGGTGTGCGTCGATGTAGCGGTCGGCGTCGACGCGGCGGAACAGGGGGGAGCGCTGGCCGGGGTTCACCGGCTTCGGGTAGTCGTCGTGGCGGTGCCGGTACTCGCGTGCTTGCTGAGCGCCTTTGAGGCCGATCCCGGCGGCGATGTAGTCGTATCCGACGAGGTCACGGCTGGCCATGGTCATCCTCCTGCGTGTCGGTGAGGTCGTGGTGAGCGTGGATGGTGGGGCGGCGCCAGTCGGGGTCCGTCTCCTCGAGCTCGCTCGAGGTGAGGATCATCTGATTGGGGTCGGTGGTGCCGCGGTCGAGGCGGGCGCGGATGCTGGTGCCGAGCCGGTCGATGTAGCGGTGGGCGGGGGAGTGTGCCCAGTCGCCGGCCTTGCTGCAGGCGTCGATGTAGGCCAGGCGGGTGCGTTCCAGCTGGAGGATGAGCTCGTCGACGAGCGTGGGCGTGAGGAGTTCGGCGACGGGCTGCCACTTGTAGGGCTCCGCGGATGCGGCGAGCGCGGCGTCGGTGAGGATCTGGCCGAGTGTGTCGGCGTCGGTGACGAGGCGTTCGTGGTGGGTGGTGAGTTCGTCATCGGTGCTGAGCGCGGCGACGGCGGCGGTGACGAGGAGGTCGATGCTGTCGCGGTGGAGCATCAGCGGGTGCCTTTCGTGATCGTGGTGGGGGTGCGGGTGATCGACGAGGTAGGCGGCACCCGGCTGGAGCTGCTGGGAAATGTCAGGTTCACAACAGGCTCGGACCACCGTCCCGCGCGTGGCGGGGGTGCTCGACAGCCGGGTGCCTTGGCTCATGATATCCGCGGTGCTGCGGCGAGCGCGGCGCGGGTCGTGTTCGGTGTGGGCGGGATTCGTGGGGTTGGTCATTGGCTTCTTTCCCAGATCTTGTAGGCCTGGTGGAATTCGGGGGTGTCGTCGAGGCCTTGGGTGACGAGGCGGTCGAGGTAGTCGTTGAGTTCGGCTTGTGACATCCGCTGGGGGTCGGGTTTGTCGCGCTGCTGCAGGCGTGTGGTGCAGGCGCGATCGTTCGAGCATTCCCCATCCTTCGGAGCCCCAGGGCACGTACCCGCGTGTCCCGATGCGGTGGCATCGGGGGCATCGGTGGCATTCGAGGGTCTCGCCCGGTTTGCGATCGCCGGCGCTCACCGGCATCGCTCCCTGGATGCGGCGAGCGCTGTGCGTTGACGGCGGGCGAATGCGGTGTGGTCGGTGCGGCTCATGCGGAGGGAGAGGCGGGCTTGCGCTCGCGCGGGGTGCGGCCTTCGCTGGAGTATCCGCATCCAGGCTTGGGGCAGTCGATCAGTGTCTCAGTCATCGAGGGTGCCTCCTTGGGGGGGATGCGGCGAGCGCGGGTGTGTCCCATGTGCCGTCGGGGTTGAGGGGCGGTTTGCCCGCGTCGACCCACCGGCTCACGGTCGCCCAGTCGGGGCGGGGGCCGGGTGGGCGCTCGCCTGTGCTCATGCTGTGCCTGCCTATGCCGACAGCCCATCACGCTTTCTCCTGGGTGATTTGTGAACCTGACATTTACAGAGTACGGGGAGCCACCGACGTCATCCTTGGCGCCGAATCGAAGACCAGCGGCGAGCACCCGATTCCTGTGTGACTGACGGAGGACCCCACTCATCTCCTGCAGCTACGAGGGCGACCCATGGACGCTGTCGGATGGTGTCCGGCAGGCAACCGGGAAACGCAGCGTTGCGACGTGTGCTGTGAGGCAATATGGGCGTGGGCAAAAGAGCCGCTGGAAGTGCTGGTCGACGCCATCGCCGATCAGCAGCGGTTGCTGTGCTCTGGGACCGCGTCGACGTTCCTCAGCCCACGGGGTGGGCGGCGATCTTCGAAGAGATGACGAGACAGCCTTCTTCTCACCATTGGGCAACGCGCAGCTCTAGTCGTCGGGCGGGTGCGCGTCGCCACCGGCCAAGGGCCTACCTTCCCTGAACTCTTCCGCGAACTTCTTACGAATACCGAGGGGTCCCGAAGCCGCTACCCGCGGAATACACCTACATCGATCGTCGCTACGCGGTAAATCGGTTCCGCTACGGCGTGCGATCGTGTGGGCTGATTTGGGGTGGAACAGGTGGCGGCGCGGCGTCGAACGCAGCTTAGATATTGGACCTCGAGCTGTTCGCGCAACGCGCAACGCGCAACGACGGCTGAGTATTTCAAAATCGGGCGGGACGAATCTCCAAGACACACCACACAGTCTTTGAGGAGAGTGTCTCAGGGTTTTCTCTATACCCCATCGAACTCTGCAGGCTTGTGGATAACCCAGCTCAGCATGGGTTCGGGGTTCGAATCGGTATCCCTATCGGGTTCGAAACGGTATAGAAGTGTGCCCTTGGATGTCAGTGCTGGAGCGAAGATCAATCGTCGCCTAACCTTTCATTCCTAACTGTTAACCTTGCGGTGCCCAGTGCAACCATACGACGCGCGCGCGAAACGTCGACACATCCCCTCCTGGACCTCATCGCACAGCCAATCGAAGCCACCTACTCGCATAGCAACACAGCTCAGGTGAGAAGATGAGACCAGCCCAGATTGCATGCTTCGCCACAATGCCGAACGGCTCCCGGTGGACGACAGCCACGCGACGAACAAAGAGGTCAGTCCGAAATGACACCCGGCTCACAACCCGACGAGCGAGGTGTGCGCACGCCAGCGAGAGACCTTGTCCGAGCACTCAACCATCTCGGATCACTGGAACGAGGGGAGCTTGAAGAACGCTACGGAGTCGCTCCGTCCCTCTTCACCCAGTTCGGCCTCTTCCCTCTCACCGCCCCGGATGAATCCGCCCCGCTCTGGTCACGCAAAAATCCTTTCGGCGCAGTCACCATAAGCCGGGGGGTTGCTCTCGACCGCGAGGGAAACCTGACTCTCACGCGGTACCCAGCCGGCGGGTTGCCTCGCTTGTTCCTCGTCGATCTCGCAAGTGAAGTCCTCGCCGCGCAGCGCCGCGGCGAAGAGCACCCTGAAGTAATCGACCTTGGCCGCACCCTCAACCGATACACGACCGAGCGACTTGGCCTCCGTAAAGGCAGCCAAAACCGCGCCGTGCTCGAACAGGTGACAGCAACAGCCCGAGCAACGATCACGTTATCCACTACCGAGACCGATGCCACTACCGGCCGCCGAAAAGCGATCGCATGGGATGCGCCCAAAGTCGCCGATCGCTACGAGCTCTGGATGCCGGAACAGGAGACCCTCGACGGGTTCGAACCGTCGATCACGCTCTCACCCGCATTCGTCAAACTCGTCCTCGAAGGCCAGCGCGTCCCCGTGCGCCGCGACCTGCTCGCCCGCCTCGCAGGCAAGCCCATGGCATTCGACATCATGCTCTGGCTCGGTAGCGTCACATACTGGCTCCACCGCTCCGGCAAGGCGGACGCCTTCTTCGAGTGGCCCTACCTCTTCGCAACCTTCACCCACGACTACTCGACCCTGAACAACTTCACCATCAAGTGGAAAGCCGCGCTCACCGAGGCAATGCGCTACTACCCAGAGGGCCGAGTCGAGATCGTCAGAGGCGTACGAGGCCGCGCCGGGGGGATCCGAATCTACCGCTCACCCTTGCTGATCGAACCACGACGAGGCGATTGACTGTTATACCAAATCGAACCCACCCCGAAATCAGTTCGAACCGGTATAGGTAAATTCGCCGATTTCGCTGTGCTGAAGCCCAATCCCAAGCGACTAAGACTCATTCCGCTAGAGCTCTACACCCAGCCCTATCGAAACGTGCTTTAGAAGTCCAAGCACGTTTCGGCGCTTCTGTCAGCCGAGTTCGATCACGGACCGATACGCTGTTGATGCTGCCAATCATCGATGATGGTTAGGTCGGAGTGGTGATGTTGATGTGGAGGATAGGTGATGGCTGGTGTCTCAGAGAGCTGCGATTGCGGGTGTGGTGCTCCGGCACGCTCGGCATTCTCTCCGTTTGTTACGCGCTCCGAGCAAGTAGCGGTGCAGCACACTAGCGGCTCACATGGTATCGAGCAGGCGGTGATTTCCGCAGGAACTTTCGTGATGGGTGATTCGTCTGGTGATCGCAATGTCGCCGATGGTGAGATGCCGCTGCATCGGGTGTCTCTCTCGGCCTTCTCGATCGATGTGACCACTGTCACGAATGAGGCGTTCGCGACGTTTGTCGATGCCACCGACTATCGCACTGAAGCTGAGCAGTTCGGCTATTCGGCGGTGTTCCACCTTGCGGTGACGGCTCCCGATGATGACATTGTCGGTGTGCCGCCTCAGACGCCGTGGTGGCGTGGTGTGCGCGGCGCGGAGTGGCGGCGACCGGGCGGTGCGGGCTCGAGTATCGATGACCTCGGTAATCACCCGGTGGTCCATGTCAGTTGGAATGACGCGGTCGCGTACTGCGAGTGGGCGGGTCGCCGACTGCCTACGGAGGCCGAGTGGGAGTACGCGGCCCGCGGTGGGATCGAGGGCGCCAAGTATCCGTGGGGTGACGACGAGGTCGATGCAGGGGGCTGGCGCGCCAACATTTTCCAGGGCACCTTCCCGACGTTGAACACAATTGAGGACGGCTGGGCGACGACAGCGCCAGTGCGCGCCTTCACTCCCAACGGGTACGGGTTGTGGCAACCCGTCGGCAATGTGTGGGAGTGGTGCGCTGACCGCTTCGATGCCTCGTACTACCTCTCATCCCCGTCGTCCGACCCGACCGGCCCAAACATCGGCGACGCGCGGTCGCTGCGCGGCGGCAGCTACTTGTGCCACATCTCGTACTGCAATCGCTACCGCAACTCGGCGCGTTCTCAGAACACACCGGAGTCATCCATGGGCAATACCGGCTTCCGGACGGTGGCTCTGTGAGCGCACGCGGCCGTTTTCCCGCCTCGGTGTACGCTCACGGGACTGAGCCCGATGCCCGCTTCACGCTGGCGAACGAGCGCACCTTCCTCGCCTGGATCCGTACCGCGCTGGCCCTCCTCGCCGGTGGCGTCGCACTCGAACTCCTCGGACTAGAACTGAAATCGGAGCTGCGTCTCGCGGCCTCCCTCGTGCTCGTACTCACCGGCATCGCGACGCCCGTGCTTGCCTGGTTTGGATGGGGAAGAGCCGAGCGGGCGATGCGCCTCTCACAGCCGTTATCGTCGTCGCCGCTCGGCGCCGTCCTCGGTATCGCCGTCTCGCTGGCCGGCCTGCTTCTGCTGCTGGCGATTGTGCTGCGATGACCCTTTTCGATCCTGGACTCCAGCCGGAGCGCACCGAATTGGCGTGGCGGCGCACCGCACTCGCACTGGGTGCAGGCTCTCTCGTCGCGTTTCGACTGCTCCCCGCGACGTTCGGAAACCCGGTGTGGGCGTTCGGTGGTGTCGCCGGGCTTGCGGTGGCAGCCGGGTTCTGGATTGCCGCGAGGCAACGGTACAGCGCAGTGAACGCGGTGCTCTCTCGCGACGGTGATCGCGGGATGCTGCCCGGCGCATTGCCGATCGCGGCTCTCGCAACGGTCGTGCTCCTGATCGGCCTATCATCCCTCGCGGTCGTCATCATCGGCGCAGCATGAGGTAGACCACGCGGCTTCGAGCCGAATCATCCCCGCCTGAGAAGAGCAACGCTCCCGAGATTCGCAGTTCTCGCCAGAGCACGCGCTGGAGATCGACCGGCCGAGGTTGAGGGTGAATGGCGACGACGACGATTGTGCCCCGCATCTTCGCAAGCGACGTCGCTCCCAGCACTGCGCCTGCCGCACCGGACACTTCGAACACCACGTCGGCGCCCGCTTCACCGGTCCACGCCCCGACCGCAGATACCTGGTCTTCGGCGCGGGGATCGAGGGTGCGGAAGCCGAGGTTGCCGACGGCGGCACGGCGATCATCGTCCACCTCGGCGCCGAAGTCCCGCGCGACCGTCGCGATCAGCATGCCGATGGGGCCGGCGCCGATTGCGTCGGGTTGACCGTCCGCGGCCAGTTCGGATCGGCGGGCATCATGTACGGCGTCGGCAACGGGGTCAACAAGCGCAGCATCGTCAAGGGCCAGCGTGTCGGGCATGCGGACGAGGTTGGCGGGCACGTTCCACAGCGGCTGGAGCCCCGGGGAGTGGATGCCGATGAAGTTGAGGTTCTGGCAGATGTGCTGGTTGCCCGCGAGCTCGCGGGTCCTCCGCGTGTCGGCGTGCGATACCAACTTCCTCGTCGCTTCGACCGCGTTCGCTGGTACGGGCGAGGGCCTGGGGAGAGCTACCCCGAACGCAAGCGGCAGCATGATCGGCTTGTGGGAGGCGCGGATCGATGCTTGCCCGTACATCCTGCCGCAGGAGCACGGACTGCGCACTGATGTGCGCTGGTATGAACTGACCCACTCGAAGAGCGGCCAGCGCGTGCACGTTAAGGCCATAAACGCTCCTCTGTCAGTATCGGCGACTCGTCACACGTCCTATGAGTTGCACGCGGCACTACACGCCGACGACCTAGGACGTGTTTCCCAAAGCTCGAGAGGCTTCCCTAAGAGACTTGCGGGGTGGCGGGCACTCATCATGTCGAAGTGTGGGTCGCGAATCTCACGGGGCCGGCGCATGACCGTCGAAGTCCAGGCGTGAATCATCTCGCGTTCAAGGGCGGCGACGCCGACCAGATCGATCCCACGTGCCATCGCCGGAATAGCGGCGGTGCCGCTTCCACAGCGTCTGCCACGGCCCGAACGAGCGCGGCACGTCCCGCCACGGCGTCCCCACCCGATACCGCCAGATGATGCCCTCGATCACCCGTCGGTCGTCACGAAACGGCCGGCCCCGACGCCCCGCAACGAGGATAGCAGCGGCCGAATCCGATCCCACTGAGCATCCGTCACCACCTCATCTCGAGTCACTCAAGAATCACCCGCGAACATCCGCAAGGAATTAGGAGAAACGCCCGTTGACGATGAGCACTTTATCCTGACCATCGACGGTGTGCACGACGTGTCGTCGGCAATCACGCGTACGGTCCGGAGGTGTTGGAGTCATACCGCATCACGCGGGTCGGCATTCGTTCGCTCACTCGCTCAGTGTTTTAAGCGAGCGATCCGACGTCCGAACATGAATTGAAATTGGCTGAGAGTCCTTTTCGTCACAGTCGGTCAGCAGCACTTCACAGTGTTACACGGTCGCACTCCCCGCGAGTCCAGCCGATACGAACCAGTAGCCAACGCCAAAGTCGGTGCAGCCCAATGATGACCAGCGGATGGGGTGAGTAACCTCGCTACAATGGTCAGATGAATAACGGGGTTTCAGAGCGTGTCCGAGAGTCGACGGTATCTCAGACCGATGTCGTGGTCGAAGGAATCAAGACCATGATCTTGACGGGCGAACTGAACGCCGGTTCACGGTTACCCATCGAACGCGACCTGGCTGCACGCCTTTCTGTGTCCAGGGGGCCGCTCCGCGAGGGTGTCCGAGCGCTATGCACCATGGGCATCTTGACGACACGTCAGGGGGATGGCACATACGTCACCTCGCTGGATCCCGGACTGCTTATGGAGCCGATGAGCTTTCTTGTCGAGATGCAGGGCGGTCGGGGATCGGGGCACATCCAGGCAGTGCGACGGGTGCTCGAATGCGAGGCGGTTGCACAGGCATGCTTACGCATCTCGGACAGTCAGCTCGCGCACGCTTCCGAAATCATCGAGAGAATGGGGGAGTTTCTCTCAGCAGACGCACCGGATCACGAACAGATCATGGACGCAGATATCGCGTTTCATCGGATCATTGCGCAGGCGTCCGAGAACCCGGTACTGGAAGGATTGATAGATGCGCTTGCCGGGCGTACTGTCCGTGCTCGGCTGTGGCGCGCGATCGCCGACGACGATGCTGAAGCGCGCACGCATACCGAACACTTGGCCATTCTCGAGGCGTTGCGCCGTCGTGATCCGGACATAGCTCGCGTTCGGATGGCGAGCCATCTGCTCGAGGTCGAGGGCTTCCTCGAGCAACGTCCCACGAACGAGATCGTCTCACCGTTGCTCGCGCCAACGACTCGCTGAGAACGCACCACCCCCACGATCTCGTCCCTACAAGAGAGACACGCCCATGTCGATGCGACGTACAGAGAAGATGGTAGACAACTGGCGATTCAGCTATGAATGCGACATTGCTGCCGACGATCGCGTCTACGGCAATGTGCAGATCATCGCCAACGAGACAAGCCTGTGGCAGAAGGCTGGCAATCACGGGCTGTCCCGTCCCGTTGGAGTCAGCCAAACCGTCAGCAGTCCCTATCCGGGAGATGAGGTCAGTGGGCTTGCACGAGTGGCGGGATACGCGGTGCGTCGACCGTGGGCGGGACGAATCGGATGCGGAGGACAGGCATCCGTCCGGAATCTCCAGGAAGCTCGACTGTGAGGCCGTCGGGACCCTGCGCCCACTCGAGGTCGGTGCCGTCGGCAAGGAGCTGCACACGGGAGATCGAGCCTCCGAACGGTGACGCGGAACCGAGAGTACGGATCACGACTGCATCGCCGGACTCGCCGCCGAGCACGGCAGCGTAGAGGTCGCCGCGGGCGGTGCTGAACCGGATGTCGTCGCGCGTAAACGGGGTCCGTGCCACGTCATTGAACGTGCCGGGGGTGATTCGAGTAGGTCCCTCGCCGTAAATGTCCCATGGTTCGGTGCCGTAGATCGCTTCGCCGTTGGCATCGAGCCAGTTACCTATTTCGAGGAGCATGGCGGCTTCCTCGTCTGGAATCCGGCCATCGGACGTCGGTCCCACGTTGAGGAGCAGCGCACCGTTCTTGCTGACGATGTCGATCAGGTCGCCGAGGATGTCGTCGACGGTCTTGTACTTATGGTCATTGATGTGCGACCAGGAGTTCTTCGATAGCGAGGTGTCGTTCTGCCAGAACTCGGGATGTGCTTGGGCAACCTGTCCTCGTTCGATATCGAGCACCGCGGTGCCGGGAGCGAACGCATTGAACTTGTAGTTGATGGCCACTTCCCGATCCCATTCCACCCCGCGGTTGTAATAGAATGCCGCCAGTCGGCGCAGGTATGGCTCGAAAGCGGGCTGCTCGATCCACCAGTCGAACCAGAGCAAGGATGGCTGATAGCGGTCTATGATCTCGGCGGTACGTACCAACCAGTCCTCGAGAAATGGCTTGTCTGGCTGGAGCGTCTCGGGTGCGGCGGGGCCGTAGAGGGCGCGTGAGAGGCCGACATCGAGGACGTCGGAGTCGCCGTGGGCGCCGCCGTTGAAGAACCACCAGTTCTCCGCGCGGTGCGAGGAGGCACCGAATGTCATCGACTGCGTCGTGACTGCGGTGCGAAGTTCGCCCAGTACGTCGCGCTGTGGACCCATGGCGGCCGCGTTCCACGGCGTGAACTCGCTCTTGTACATCGCGAACCCGTCGTGGTGTTCGGCGACGGGGACGACGAAGCGCGCACCGGCCCGCCGAAACAGAGTGGCCCACTCGTTCGGGTCGAAGTTCTCGCCGCGCAATGCAGGGACGAGGTCCTTGTAGCCGAAGTCGGATTGTGGGCCGTAGGTGGCGCAGTGGTGACGGAACGTCTCGCTTCTGGACTGGTACATCTCGCGGCCATACCAATCCCCACCCGCACCTTCACCGGCGGTCTCGTCGCGATGAGCGGGAACCGAGAACACGCCCCAATGGATGAAGATGCCGAACTTGCCTTCGCGATACCAGCGCGGAACGTCGACCTTTTGCAGACTCGACCATTCGGCATCGTACGGACCATTGCGGATCACCGCGTCGATCAGCGCGAGGTAGTCGCGGTGGGCGGCGGTGTCGAAGTATGGGGTCGCGTCAGTGGTCATCAGGAACTCTCAGAATCGGTCGGGGGCACGGGGACTACTTTCTGATTGGGGTGGGGTGAGTCTCCAACCGCACGCTGCGCATTCGCAAGATCGGTGATCAGTCGGTCGCGGACTTCTCGATATGCCGAGTCGTAGAAAACGTTGCGAAGTTCATCGGGGTCCTGCTGCAGGTCGTAGAGTTCCCATTCGCCCGAGTAGTAGAACTGGCCCGTTCCGGGCAGGCACATGCCGTCGTTGTAGAAATAGATGATCTTGTAGCGCTGATCGCGGTAGCCGTAGTGGCCGGGGACATTGTGCCCACCCTCGTGTTCCCAGTACCGGTAATAAAAACCGGCGGCGGGGGGTTCGGGATCGGGAGCGTCGGTACTGTCGATCACGATGTCCGGCCAGAAACTGCGCCCCTGCATGCGCGGGTGGGGTGACGCCTGGGCGGCGTCCAAGATGCTGCGGGCGAAGTCGACGTTGGTGATGATTCCGTCGTGGACTCGACCAGATGCGAGCGCACGCGGATAGCTCATGACCAACGGCATCCGGATCGATTCCTCGTACATGAAACGCTTGTCGAACCAGCCATGGTCGCCGAGAAAGAAGCCCTGATCGGAGGAGTACATCATGACGGTGTCGTCGAACTCGCCGCGCGCATCGAGCCAGTCGGTGAGGCGGCCGACGTTGTCATCGACGGATGCGACGCACCGCAGGTAGTCCTCCATATAACGCTGGTACTTCCATAGCGCCTCCTGCTCATAGTCGAGCCCAGGAGGCGGATCCTGCTTCAGGTCGCCGAAATCGAGATGGTCGGCGACGCGCAAGGTGCTGCGCCGTGCCGAGGAGGTGCGTGTCTTATAGTCGTCGGTGAAGGTCGCGGGTACCGGGATCGGGTCAGAGTACATTTCGGCATGGGCTGCATCCGGTTCCCACGGGCGGTGGGGGGCTTTGTGGTAGACGAGCATGCACCAAGGCTCGTCACCTTCTAGGCTCTCCACCCAATTGATCGCGAGATCGGTGATGATGTCGGTCGCGTAGCCAGGGACAATTCGCACCCCGTCTTTCGACAGGAACTGCGGGTCGTGGTACTCGCCCTGACTAATCAGCACATCCCAGTAGTCGAATCCTTCGGGGTTATGGCCCTGTCCCTGCCCCAGGTGCCACTTGCCGATCATTGCTGTCCGATAGCCGACCTTGCCAAGCTGCGTGATGAACGTCGGCTGGTACGCATCAATGTCCATGGACAGCGTCTTGACGCCGTTAACATGACTGTGCGTTCCGGTGAGAATCGATGCTCTGCTGGGAGAGCAGAGCGAATTGGTGGCGAAGCAATTATCGAATCGCCACCCGCGGTCCGCGATTTCGTCGATCCGGGGAGTCCGATTGACGACAGAGCCATACGCGCCGATCGCATGTGCGGCATGGTCGTCGGTCAGCACGAGGACGATGTTCGGGCGGCGGGATGATGCGTCGGGCCGATCACTGTCCGGCGAGAATTCTTCGCTCATTGGTCATATGTTACAGATGTCTCAACCGATAGTCTAGCTGATACGGGCCCAGAAGCGGATTATAGATCTGATCTATCCATCCTCTCCCGTGGGTCTGCCTGTCTAGGTAGCCTCATGTTGATCTCTGATCAAACGTTTGTGCATGGCTTTGCTCGACGCTAGCCTTTCGATGTAGTGATGCGGAACGACACTTCCCCACCGCGGACCTCTCGAAGAAGTTAGGAGTCTGGGCGCACCCTGATCTGCGTGCGGCTCCACCCAGGACAAAGGAAGATTCACCTCGACCTCCATAACAGTGCGTATGTGGGGGCGATCTGCAGCGACTTCGACGCAGTGGCATGCGCCAATACGCTCGTCGGCGCAGCGGTGGACTCGATCGTCTTGTTCGCGAAGGACATGCACGGATACTTCTACTACTCTCGGATCTCGGTCCGGTACATCCCGGCTCGGCGCCGGGCGAGACCTCCCTGGCGAACAGATTGATGCATGCCGTGCTCGAGGCATTCGAACCTACGTTCACTACTGCACGACGTGGGACAACCATCTTGCGGAAAACCACCCCGAGTGGCTGTACACCACAAAGGATCGTCGCTCCTACCTGCCGCGGTCTGACGAAACGCCGGCGTGGACCGCGTTGTGTCTTGGAAACGAAGGATTCGTGACGTTGATGCTGGACCACTCGAGGGAGATCCTCGAGCGCTATCGTCCGGATGGCATCTGGTATTACATGCCGATGACCAACCTAGACGGTGAATTTACTTAGCGCGGTGTGCCTCGCGCTCTCCACGAGGGTGGTAGCGATCCGTTCGACATCGAATCGCAGCGAGACCGAGCGCAAGAGCTGGTCAGCCGCTGGCTGGCGCAGTCGCACGCGCTTGCTCGTGAGATCGTTCCGGAGTGTGTAGTCGAGCAAAGCAACCACAATCGTTTAGGGCTCGGGACTGCTGCACGAATAGGTGACATCTGATCGGGCTTGCCCGGGAGGGCGGCCTGGAAGGATGTTGCTGTGCCCAAGCCCTACCGGAGCGAGTTCCGTGACGACGTCGTGCGCGTCGCGAGGAACCGCGAGCCCGGCGCGCCCATCGAGCCGATCGCGAAAGACTTCGGTGTCCACCCGATGGCGCTGCAGAAATGGCTGCGCCGCGCCGACGTCGACGAGGGCGCGAAGCCCGGCCAGACCCGGACCGAGGCTACCGAGATCCGTGAGCTGCGGAAGCGGATCCGGCTGCTGGAGCAGGAGAACGAGGTGCTCCGGCGGGCGGCGGCGTATCCGTCGCAGGCGAACCTGCCGGGAGAAGGCTCTACCCGCTCGTAACGGAGCTCGCCGAAGCAGGGATCCCTGTGACGGTGACGTGTCGGGTGCTCAAGCTCTCCCGCCAGCCCTACTACCGCTGGCTGGCGACCACCATCACGCCGGGTGAGGTGGTGGAGGCGTATCGTGCGAACGCGCTGTTCGACGCGCACCGGGACGACCCTGAGTTCGGACATCGCCTGCTCGCCGACGAAGCCCGCGATGCCGGTGAGACGATGTCGGATCGCGTCCAGCAACGGCTGGTTCAGCGCGTTCGGGAAACCCAAGCGCGGCAAGCACCGCCGGCCCGGTCCTCCGGTGCACGACGATCTTTGCGCGGTCGTCGATGAGCACGGCCGGAAACGGCACGTGTTCGCCGCCGAGACTGCGAACGAGCTGTGGTTGACGGACATCACGGAGCATAGAACCGCCGAGGGCAAGCTCTACTATTACGACACCGTGATCGCGCGAGACGACGTCAGCTTTTCTCTTCGGGGCGCCGCTGCGCACCGACTTGTTCTGGATGCGACCTGGCGATCGTATCCGGATCGATCTACCAAAGATCGAGACGCACGAGATCCTCGCTATCGAGGACTGAACCCACATAGATCATACGAAAATCCCTGAAAACTAGTGGGCAATCGTTCGTTCCTCGCCTGCAACTAGACAATTCAGCTGATGAATATGTACGGTGGTGTTCAACACCACATCATCCGCGCGGTCCCTAGCCTCGCTCCACCGTAGGGACGGGCCCATCCGTGACTGCCAACCTCAAGGAAGAGCGTATTTTGAGAAAAACCGGTTTTGCAATAACCATTCTTGCGATTTCATCGCTTGGACTTGCCGCATGTTCGGGAAGCGGGAGCGAAGACGTCAGCAACTCGGCCGACGGCAGCGTCGACTGGTTTACGACTGCGGGGTCTGAGCAGGAGAAAGCGGTATGGAATCACATCGCTGACATCGCCCATGAAGAGAATCCTGACATCACCGTCAACCTGACGACGGCAGCGTGGCCCGACTACTGGACCAAGCTACCCACCGTGATCCGGGGGAACGAGGCACCGTGTGTTGCCTTCTTCCAGATGGCTCGTCTTGCTCCGTTCGCCGACAGCCTCACACCAATCACCGATGAGATGTTGCAGAAGGCGGGCGTCGACCTGTCCGACTTCGAACCCAGCATCCTGGACGCGATGAAGGTCGATGACACGCTGTACGCGCTGCCGTATGACCTCGGACCATACATCATGTACTACAACAAGGACCTCTTGAAGGAACACGGTGTGGCCGAGCCGGAAGACGGCTGGACGGTGGAGGACTTTGTTAAGGCGGGCAAAGCCGTCACCGGTGACGGAACGTGGGGTTTCTCGGTTTCGCAAAACCCCGAGCGTTTCAACGCCTGGTTGCCCACCTTGACGGGGGGACTGCTGGTCAACGAGGAGTACCAACTCGAAGCTGCCACACCTGCGGTGGAAGACGCACTCAGCTGGTACGCGGGGTTGGTTTCAGAAGACAAGATCGCGTCGCCAGTCAGCTCCTCCACGCAGGATCTAGAGCAGCAGGCCTTCCTTGCGGGTAACGCGGCGATGTATGTAGACGGACCGTGGGCCATGGTGAACCTGAAAGAGAACGCCAACTTCGATCTCGGCACCGTGACCATGCCCGTCGGACCCGCAGGCGGAGGTACTGTCGTCGGCGGATCGGGCTTCGCAATTCCGAAGACATGCAGCAACCCCGATGCGGCGATGAAAGCGCTCGCGTCGATCACCGGTCCCGACGCGCTCAATCACCTCGCTGAGGAGGGGCGTGCGTTCCCCGCGCGCACCGCGGAGCAGAACGCGTGGTATGAGAACGCCGTCCCTGGTGCCGAGAAGACGATGGAAGACTCTCTCACCGTCGCCACCGGCTATCGGGCTACCCCCACGTGGGTACAGGACGCGATCCTCTGGCAGCAGGGGATCGTCGGTGTGCTCAATGGTGACTCGACGGCGGAAAAGTTCCTCATGGACTTCCAGAGCAGAGTCGCCGGCTAGTTACCGTTTGGGGGCCGGTGAGTCGGCCCCCCAGAACGACGCGTCCGAGAAGGAAGAACACATGACACTCCTCGATACTAATCCGAGAGGCACGCGGCTAAACGTGCCGCGCCCCCACCATGCAACTCGGCGAAAGCGGGGTGATGGACTTGCCGCAACCGGCTTTCTCGCGCCGATGCTGGGAGGTTTCGGCATCTTCACACTGTTGCCGATCGTGGCCGCGCTGGCGCTGGCGTTCATGGCGTGGCCGCTGCTGGGCAGCCCGGAATTCGTCGGGCTCGACAACTTCATCCGCCTTTTCTCGAACGATCCGGGCTTCGTGCAAGCCCTTCGCAACACCCTGGTGTTCGTTCTTGTCTTGACGCCGCTCAATCTCGCGCTGTCACTGGGACTCGCAACGTGGATCTCGCCGAAAATGAAGTTCGGCAATGGGTTCCGTGTTCTGTTCTTCATCCCCGTTGTGACACCGATGGTAGCGAATGCTGCGGTGTGGCAGCTCATGCTCATTCCGAACGGGCTGATCGACTCTATCTGGCGCGAGCAATTCGGCGTAGCCGCGCCGAATTTCTTGGGCGACCCGCAGTGGGCAATGGCATCCGTGATCATCATGTCCCTTTGGCAGGGATTCGGCTACAACCTCATGATCTTCACAAGTGCGCTTAACGGAGTCCCGGAGAGTCTTTTGGAGGCTGCGGCCCTGGACGGAGCAGGAAAAGCTCGGATCTTCTTCAGCGTCCGAGTGCCGCAGATCTCGCCGGCGATTTTCTTCGCGACGACGATGACGTTGATCGGATCCTTCCAGGTCTTCGCTCAGCCCTACGTCCTCACAGGAGGCGGGCCGAACAACGCGACGACAACGCTAGCGATGAAGATGTACGACGAAGGATTTCAGTTCCAAGATCTCGGATACGCCTCTGCGATCGGAATGGTGTTGTTCGCGCTGATCCTGGTCGTGAGCGGAATTGTCTTCGCCTTCCAGAAGAAGCTGGTGCACTATGAATGAGACAACGATGGCAACGCGCGCTCTCGTCGCGCCGGGAACGCGCGGGAGCAGCGAGTATGCGCCCGGGAGCAAGAAGAAGTGGCCGGCGGTCCTCTCACGGGTCCTCCTCGTCGTGGTCGCCATCGTCTTCGCCTTTCCGCTCGTGTGGATGGTGGCAACGTCGCTGAAGCCCGCGTCGGACGTTTTCGCCTCGCCGCCGCAGTTAATCGGTTCAGAAGTGAAGTTCTCGAACTACGCCGATGTCTGGACCTATGTGCCGTTCGGGCAGTTCATGCTGAACGGCCTCCTGGTGTCACTCCTGGGGACGATGCTAGTCGTGCTGGTGTCGCTTTTGGCGGCTTACGCGTTCTCGCGTCTGCGGTTCCGGGGTCGAGACAAGCTGTTCTTCGTGTTCCTCGCGACGTTGATGGTGCCCGGGGAGGTCGTGGTGGTGCCGATGTTTCTGTTCATGCAGCAGTTCGGCTGGGTGAACTCTTACCAGGCGCTAATCGTGCCGTGGGCGTTCGGGGCCTTCGGAACGTTCCTCCTTCGACAGGCGCTCCTGTCCGTGCCGACCGAGCTCGAGGACGCGGCGAAGATCGACGGCGCGAATCACCTTCGTATTCTGTTCCAGATCATGGCGCCCATCGTGAAGCCCACGTTGGCAGTTCTGGTCGCTTTCACCTTCATTAACTATTGGAACAGCTTCCTGTGGCCATTGATCATCGTGAACGGTCCCGACAAGGCAACCGTCCCACTGGGGCTGAACTACTTCCTCGGGCAGGGCGGCGCTCAATGGCAGCTCATTATGGCGGCCTCGGCTATTTCGATGCTCCCAACAGCCGCCCTCGCGATCGGTCTTCAGAAGTTCCTCGTGCGTGGAATCTCGATGACCGGCATCGGCGGCAGGTAGATCGCGTCGCGCGATCTTTGAAAAGACGACAGGTTGTGAAGCACAGTGAGAAGTGAGATGAACCTTGCCGAGTGGCGCTTTCGGAGGGGCGACCCGTCCGGGGCTGCCATGCCCGCGTTCGACGATGGTGAGTGGCGGGCTGTAACGGTCCCGCACGACTGGAGCGTGGAGGCGCCGTTCGATTCCGAGCTAGAAGGCGCCACGGGCTACCTGCCAGGCGGCATCGGGTGGTATCGGACGACGTTCTCGGCGCCCGATACCACGGTTGCGCAGCTGGTGTTCGACGGCGTATACAACAACGCGACGGTCTACCTCAATGGCGAGCGAGTGGCCGAGCATCCCTACGGGTACTCACCTTTTGTCGTCGAAGTCGGCGGCCGGCTTCACCCGCACGGCAACGTCCTTGCTGTCCGGGTCGACCATTCCCACTATGCCGACAGCCGCTGGTACACCGGATCGGGAATCTATCGGCCCGTGAAGCTCGTGGGAGGCGGTGCGATCCACATCCCGGTGTGGGGCACGTTCGTCTCCACGCCGGAGGTCTCGGCCGACATCGCGATCGTGCAGGTCGAGACCGAGATAGTCGGCGTCGCCAGCGGCGCGCTCGTTAAGACCGATGTCTTCGACGGTGAGGGGGCCCATGTTGCCACGTCAACGACGTCCGCGACTTCGCAAACGGTGCAGACGCTGACGGTTCGGCGTCCGTACCGGTGGTCGCCGTCCACGCCGCACGTGTACCGCGCGGTGAGCACCGTGTCCTTCAACGGCGAAGTCGTCGACGAAGTGACCACGTCCTTCGGCATCCGTTCACTTCGTTTCGACCCAGACGAGGGTTTCTTCCTCAACGATGAGCGCATGCTCATCAAGGGGGTCTGTCTCCATCACGATGCCGGATGCGTGGGGGCGGCGGTGCCTCGCGATGTCTGGCGGCGTCGCCTTGCCGCGCTGCGCGATGCCGGTGCGAATGCCGTGCGCATCTCTCACAATCCGGGCGCGGAGGAGTTCCTCGACCTGTGCGACGAGATGGGTTTTCTTGTTCAGGAGGAGTTCTTCGACGAGTGGGACAACCCGAAAGACAAGCGTAAGAACGGCAACGAGCAGAGCGTTGATACCATCACCCGCGGGTACGTCGAGCACTTCCAGGAGTGGGGCGAACGCGATCTGAAGACCGTGATCCGGGCACACCGCAACCATCCGTCGATCTTCCAATGGAGCATCGGCAACGAGATCGAGTGGACGTACCCGCGGAACGTCGAGGCGACCGGGTTCTTCGATGCGGACTGGACCGGGAACTACTTCTGGGAGCAACCGCCGCACTCTCGTGCGCAAATCCAGGACATGCTCACCACGCTTCCGCGCGGCGATCACGACATCGCCGAGACCGCACGCACGCTAGCTGCGTGGACGAGAGAATTGGACACCACGCGTCCCGTCGTTGCGAACTGCATCCTGCCCTCCGCCAGCTACGAAGCGGGGTTTGCTGAGGCCCTCGATGTGATCGGCTTCAGCTACCGGCGCGTCATGTACGACTATGGTCACGAACACTTTCCCAACCTCCCCCTCATGGGCACCGAGAATCTACCGCAGTGGCACGAATGGAAGGCCGTTATTGAGCGAGACTTCGTCGCCGGCACCTTCCTGTGGACAGGCATCGACTACCTGGGTGAGTCCGACGGTCAGTGGCCGATCACGACCACTCGATCCGGGCTGCTTGATCGTGCCGGTTTCCGCAAGACAGCGTTCCACATGATGAAGACGCTGTGGAGCAACGAACCGCACCTGCATCTCACGGCGCAGACGTTAAAGCGCTCGCCATATGTGCATGACCCGACAACAGGGTTCATCGGGGAATCGGACGCCGATGCATGGCAGCGGAAGTTGTGGTTCTGGCATGACGTCACCACTCACTGGAATCATTCCGACGGCGAGATGATGGCCGTCGAGGTGTATTCGAACTGTCCCACGGTCGAGCTGTTCCTCAACGATGTGTCGTTGGGAGCAAAGCACCTGTCGGACTTCGATGACCGCATCTACAAGTGGGCTGTGCCCTTCAAGGCGGGGACGCTGGAGGCGCGCAGCCGAGAAGCCAGCGACGTGTTGGTCACGGCAGGCACAGCGACGGCAATCGACGTGGTCGTTGACGGGTGCCACGTGATCAGTCAGTTGGTCGATACGGCCGGACGCGCTGTGCGCCACGAAGAGCGAGAGTTCGTCTTCGCGGCATCGGGTGCGCGGATTCTGGGCGTCGACAACGGCGCGCCCGATAGTACGCAGGACTTTGCAGCAGATCGTGTGACGACATCGCAGGGACGTGCCCTTATGATTATCGCCGGTGCTGGCGGCGTGACGGTCTCAGGCAACGGCCTGTCGGGCATGAGCGTCGCCGTCGACGGGAACGAACGCGTTGGCAGAGCGGATACGGTCCGGACGGTGATTCATGCGAGCGCGTAGAACTATCGGGTCAGTCGCCCTCACCGAGATGGGCCTAGGCACATCCACATTCGGAAACCTGTACCGACAGACAACGGATGATCAAGTGGAGGGCGCATTCGCATCGTCATGGGCTGGTGGCATCCGCTACTTCGACACCGCCCCGCACTACGGACTCGGACTGTCCGAGCAACGACTAGGCACTTTGTTGCGACAACACCCACGCGACGAGGTGATCGTCTCGTCGAAGGTCGGACGCATTCTGGAACCGAGCCCCGACACCGCGGATCGTGCCGATGCCCAAGGTTTCGCCGTTCCGGCGGCGACGGTGCGACGTTTCGACTTCAGCCGCGACGGGATTTTGCGCTCGATCGAGGAATCGCTGCTGCGCACCGGGTTGGATCGCTTCGACGTGCTGTATCTGCACGATCCCGAGGACCACTGGGAACAGGCGGCTACTTCGGGAATAAGCACGCTCATCGAACTGCGCGATCAGGGCGTCGTCAGTGCGGTCGGAGCCGGGATGAACTACGCGGCGCCGTTAGCGGAGCTGATCCGACGTGCGGACGTCGATCTCGTGATGATTGCAGGGCAGATGACGCTTCTCGAGCACGCGGCATTCGGCGATCTGCTCCCGTTGGCACTCGACCGAGGCGTGGGAATCGTCGCCGCTGGGGTGTACAACTCCGGAATCCTCGGTCGTGATCGTCCCGTCCCTGATGCGAAGTTCAACTATGCGGATGCGCCGACCGAAACCATCGTGCGGGCTGATCTTCTGGCGACGATATGCGAAGCCCACGGAGTGAGTCTGCCGGTGGCCGCCATCGCCTATCCGCTCCTTCATCCCGCCGTGGCGTCGGTGGTGTTGGGAGCCCGCGACTCAGCACAGGCGGTCGGCAACCTGGCGCGATACCGAACTCCGGTGCCCGACGCGCTGTGGAGCGAACTTCAAGACGCGGGGCTGATCCCCGAGATTTCGACCGACCCCTCCGAGAGGACGCCCTGATGACGACGATCACCGCCGTTACCGCGCACGATGTGCGCTTTCCGACTTCACTGAGCATGGATGGCTCAGATGCGATGAATAAGGACGGCGATTACTCTGCCGCCTACGTCGTTATTCACACCGATGATCCAGCGCTAAAAGGGTACGGGTTCACTTTCACGATCGGACGGGGAAATGACCTGTGCGTCGAAGCGGCGCGTCAGCGCGGAATTCCTCTCATCGGCAAGGATGTCGAGTTAGCGGTCGCAGACCTGGGCGGAACCTACCGCGAGTTGCAATCGGATTCCCAGTTGCGGTGGCTCGGACCGGAGAAGGGCGTCGTGCATCTCGCCCTGGCCGCTGTGATGAACGCCATGTGGGACCTTGCGGCTCGACAGGCAGGGAAACCCCTGTGGCGACTCCTATGCGACATGACGCCCGAGCAGCTCGTCGACGCGGCCGATATGCGGTATCTGTCGGACGCCCTGAGCCGGAGCGAGGCCATCGTCCTCCTCAGTGAGCTCGCGCCTACCCGCGGAGAGCGGATCACCGAACTCGAAGCGTCTGGGTACCCCTGCTACACCACCAGTGCGGGCTGGCTCGGCTACAGCGACGAGAAGCTGCGCCGCCTGCTCTCTGAAGCTGTGGCCGATGGCTACCGTCATCTCAAGCTCAAGGTAGGCGCGAACCTCGACGACGACATCCGTCGGTGCAGCATTGCACGCGAAGTGATCGGCTGGGATGCCACCCTCATGATCGATGCCAACCAAGTATGGGATGTGCCGGAGGCCATCGATTGGGTGAGAGCGCTCTCTGATTTCAAACCGCTGTGGATCGAGGAGCCAACCAGCCCCGACGACGTCCTTGGTCATGCCGCGGTGCGCCGGGCGGTCGCACCGATTGGCGTCGCCTCTGGCGAGCACGGTATGAACCGCGTGCTCTTCAAGCAGATGTTCCAAGCGGAGGCGATCGATTTCTGTCAGCTCGACTCGGCAAGGCTGGGGAGCGTGAACGAGATCCTCTCAGTGTATTTCATGGCCAAGAAGTTCGGAGTTCCGGTGTGCCCGCACGCGGGCGGCGTCGGCCTCTGCGAATTGGTGCAGCACCTTTCGATCTTCGATTACGTCGCCGTTTCCGGCAGCCTCGAGGGACGGGTCACCGAGTTCGTGGATCACCTGCATGAGCATTTCGTCGATCCGTGCGTGGTCCGCAATGGTGCATATGTGTTGCCGTCCCAGCCTGGGTACAGTGCCGAGATGTTCGATTCGACATTGCAAGAATTCAGCTTCCCTGCCGGGAGCTATTGGGTCGAAACGAGTGGCAGTAGTCAACCGTCATGGGTGTGATCAGTCCTGTCATCGACTCACACCAACACGTCTGGGACCTCGAACGCGCTCACTACGACTGGTTGGGGCCGGATTTCGGGCCGATTGATCGCACAGTCACCTTCGATGAACTGGCTCCATCATTGGTGCGTACCGGCGTGCATGCGACAGTGCTGGTCGAGTCAGCGGACAATATCGAAGACACGCAGGTGATGTTCGACACCGCGGCAAGGCATCGCACAGTTGCGGCGATCGTGGCATACGTTCCACTTGACGACCCCGATGAAGTTGCGCGCCAACTGTCGCAGCTCACGTCGAGTTCGCTCACGGTCGGGGTGCGAAACCTTATTCACAACCGTGCTGATCCTGACTGGCTCCTCCGTCCTGAGGTCGACGCCGGGTTGGCTCTCGTCGAAGAGGCCGGCCTCGCCCTCGATGTTGTCTCCGTTTTGCCCCGGCATCTGGAGTTGATCCCGATTCTGTCGGAACGGCATCCGCGCCTTCGGATGGTCATCGATCACCTCTCGAAGCCCCCGATCGGCCTCGAGCCGGACCATCCCTGGTGGGGCCTTCTCGCTGACGCCGCAAAGAATCCTTCAGTGCATGCGAAGGTGAGCGGGCTCTACGGTGCGACACCAAACGAGGGATCTTGGACCGTAGATCAAGTGCGGCCCTACTTCGCGCACGCTCTGCAATTGTTCGGCCCGAAAAGGTTGATGTACGGCAGTGATTGGCCGATTTCGATCACCGCGGGTGGGTATGACCGGGTATGGGACGGACTCAACTCACTCTTCTCAGACCTCGATGCGGCGGACCGCGACGAAATCATGGGGGCCACCTGTGCGCGCTTCTACCAGATTGATCCCGACAGGATTCGTGTGGCCGTCGACACGTCTTTGTCTGCGCACCGCTGACCAGCTTGGAAGGATCGAACCCGTGGTTCACCGCATAGCGTCTGTAATCGGACTCCCGCCAGAAAATGCAGAAGCCTACGAACGGCTGCATGCAAACGTCTGGCCGGGAGTGCTTGCACGACTGCGAGCCAGTAAAATCACCAACTATTCGATATACCGACACGGTGATGTGCTGTTCTCGTACATGGAGTACACCGGCGAAGATCTTGAGGCTGATCTGGCCGCCATCGCCGCTGACTCGGCGACGAAGGAATGGTGGGCCGTCTGTGAACCTCTCCAGAGGCCCCTCAATGATCGAGTGGAGGGGGAGTGGTGGAAAACGATCCCTGAAGTCTTCCACCTTGACTGACTCACCAACTGCCGAGAGGCCAGGGCCTCCCTAGAGATAACCGGGGGAAAACCATTCCCAATAACAAACAAGCGGTTGGCGGCCTCATATGCGTACTCGAGAACGGTGACCGAGGCCCGAATCGACTGAACCTTTCGCTCGCTTCAAGCATTCGCCGATTCGCCCATCGGGGCGCTGGCTCGTGTCTCGTCCTGAGCGGGATCTACTAGAAAGCCCTCATCGTGACGACGAAGAACGCAGTCCGTAGAAGCAATGTCGCCGCAAATGTGTTGCTCGCGTCCGCTTCGCTAGTGGTGTTAGCGCCGGTCGCATGGATGGGGTCGACCGCATGAACCCTCCAGAAGAACTGTTCTCCAGCGAAGACAAGAAGACCGTGCCCGTGGGCATCGGCCAGTTGATCGGCCAGTACCGAATCGAGTGGAACGATCTGATGGCAGCATCCCTTTATGCGCTGGTGCCCCTCACATTGATCTTCATCTTCTTGCAGAAGCGAATCGTGAGTGGCATGACGGCGGGAGCAGTGAAGTGACCGGGATAACGGCCGAGCGTGCCGACCAACTGTTCGATGATTGGTTCGCGCGATCGCGGGTCATGTCCATCCTGCGCGGCTATGACTCCGAGACCACGGTGTCTCTTGCGTCTCGAGCGTGGGACGTAGGTTTCGCACTCGTCGAGGTCCCTCTGTCGAGCGAGGCCGCGACGGTGACGCTCGCTCGAACCGTGGAGGCGGGCCGTGCCCGTGGGCGGGTGGTCGGTGCGGGCACGGTGACGGACGCGCATGCCGTCGACCTCGCGAGAGAGGTCGGAGCCGCGTTCACTGTGGCGCCAGGGTGGGATCCAGAAGTCGCCGAAGCAAGCCTCAGCGCGGGAATGCCGCACCTTCCGGGCGTGATGACGCCGTCAGATGTCACCGCTGCGCGTGCTGCGGGACACCGTTGGCTCAAACTCTTCCCCGCAAGCGTGCTCGGCCCATCGATGGTTCGCGCGATGCTCGGCCCGTTCCCGGACCTGCGCTTCGTGGCAACGGGCGGGGTGGACGCTGACAACGCGAGTGCATTCCTTGAAGCGGGAGCGTCAGCGGTGTCGCTGAGTGGTGCCACGCAAACCATATCCGCAGATCATGTGCGCGCTCTCTCCGGGCAGCCTCGAACGCGAAAGTAGGACCATGAAGATCACGCGAGTACGAATCTTCCACGTTCGGCCGCGATGGACATTCGTCGCCGTCGATACCGATTGCGGGATCACGGGCTATGGCGAGCCAGTGGTCGAGGGCCAGGCCCTCGTCGTCGCCGAAGCGGTCCGCCACTTTGCCGACTACCTCATCGGCAAAGATCCGCGAATGATCGAACACCATTGGCAGGTCATGTATCGGGGCGGCTTCTATCGCGGCGGCGCCATCGGGGTCAGCGCGATAAGCGGGCTCGAGCACGCTCTGTGGGACATCAAAGGGAAGTTCTACAACGCCCCCGTGTATGAACTCCTGGGCGGGCGGGTTCGCGACCGGATCAGGATGTACGGTCACGGCCGTGGCGAGACGGATGCGGACTTTGCACAGGCGGCCCTCCGCGCGCAGGCCCAGGGTCTCACGGCCATCAAGATCGGGATCGACGGGCCGGCCCGCGCGCTCGAAAACCAAGACTACGTCGAACGCCAGGTTCGCCGGCTGGCGGCGGTTCGTTCGGCGGTCGGCGCGGACTTCGACATCGCGATCGACATGCACGGCCGCACGTCGCCCGCCACGGCGAAGCAGCTCATTTCAGGGTTCGAGCGGTTCCACCCGCTGTGGGTAGAGGAGCCGTGCCTTCCTGAGAATGTCGATGCGCTCTGTGACATCGCAGCGACGACAAACGTTCCCATCGCGGCGGGCGAGCGAAGATTCACCAAGTGGGAGTTTCGCGAGCTCATCGACCGCCGCGCGATCTCGGTGGCACAACCAGACCTGTGCCACGCGGGAGGGATCTTCGAGTCTCGGAAGATCGCAGCGATGGCGGAGGCGCAGTACATCAGCGTCGCGCCCCACAATCCGCTCGGACCGATCTCGCTCGCCGCATGCGTGCAGCTTGACGCGTGCACTCCGAACTTCGTGATCCAGGAGCATCCGTCGATGGATGATGGCAGCGATCTCGGCCACGGGCTGCTCGTCGAGCCTTTCGAGATCATCAACGGCTCCGTTGAACTCCCGACGGCGCCCGGGCTAGGCGTCCAACCCGACGAGGATCTGTTTGCGGAGCGCGCTTACCCAGGCGAATGGCGGACCCCGGTCTTCGTCCACGACGACGGATCACACGGCGACTGGTAACTCGCGCAAAACGAGGAGGAGGGCGTCCCGAGTACGGAACGCCCTCCTCTTCTTGGTGCGCTAGTTCAGCGTGAAAGCGATGCTGAACTCGTTGCCCGCGCGGTCGAACACGATCATCGTGTTCTGTCCGCTGCGAGCGCCGAGCACTCCGGGTGTGACGAAGTTGACGTCTGACCAGGCGTTGTCGGACAAGTCCTTCGTCTGACCGTTGATCTCCACTTTGTCGACCTTGCCGGCGTCGTGGAGCTTGAAGCTGACCATGTCGTAGGAGTCCCCGTTTGCGACAGTGAACTTCGTGCCGTCTTTGATCGTTGCCGTCGGCGGCGTCGCGTCGATGACGAAGTCGACGGTGCTCGTCTTCGAGACGTTCCCCGCTGAATCGTGCGCGTTGTACTTCAGCGTGTACGTGCCGTCGGACAGTGACACGTCGGCGATGTGCGAAGCGCTTATCGCGCCATCCGCGGCTGTCTGGGTGCTCTTGATCAGCGTCGACCCCTGGTAGATGTTGGCAATGATCTTCTTGAGCCCGCGGTCGTCGGTCGCATCCACCTGGATGGACGCCGAACGAGACGGTGTGAGCGAGTTGGGTCGCACCAGGGTGACCGCCGGCTTGGTGACGTCAGGAGTGGGTAGGTCGAGGTCTCCGAAACGTCGCTCATAGAGCTCGCCATTCAGTTGCCGAGCGGCGTCGACCATCTCCGGATACGGGCGGTCGGTCACCGACACGAAGCCCACGTTGTAGTTCTCACCGTCGATCTGTCGACCGCTGATCGGCGAGTCCACGTACTGGAACCAGTGGCCGCCGACCATGTACGGGCTGTCGATCAGGCGCTCCATGTACTCGCGATACATGAGTCCGCGCTCGGCTTGGGATCCTGCAGAGATCAGGCCCGGGTGCGGGTTGCCGCTCGTTGTCGCACCCATATGGAATTCACCGATCAGGCTGGGCTTGTCGAGGTCGGCGAGGAAGGCCCACTCTTGCGGGTGAAGACCCTCGCGATACTCGTTGTAGGTCATGACGTCGACGTACTCGGCTGCTGCCTCGAGCACCTCCGGTGTTCGACCCCAGCTGGCGAAGCGCGGCCCCATGTAGAGGGCGTCGGGGAGCACTCGCTCGAGCTCGTCGTGGACGACCTCGAAGTACTTGCTCGCATACACCTTCATCAGCCATGCGTAGTCGGCGGTTCTCGCGGCCTCGTCGTTTCCCTGGTCGAAGGACCCTGCGTCGAACTCCTCCCATGACGCCACCGATGTCGACCACGCGGTGTTCAGGGCATCGATCGTCCCGTACTTCTCCTTCAGAAGGCGACTGAACTCAGCCTTGGTGGGCGTGTCGGAGGCATCCCGGCCGAGCGTGTCGATCGCGATTCCGTAGCGCGTGGCGAAGCTGCCCCCGTTGCCCCAGCTGCGCTCGTTGTCCATGAACACTCCGACCAGCCATGGGTTGTCCTCTCCGGTCTCCGCCGCGACGGCCTCGGCTGTCGCGCGCGCCGCCTGTTGGAAGTCCGAGTCGAACGGGTCGGGAAGCGGGCCCCAATAGTCCTGTCCGGTGCTGACCGTCTTGTAGTCGCCGATGATCCAGCCGTGCGCGAACACCGGCAGGGTGGCATTGTCGTACAGCTCTGGGTCGGCCCAGTTGCCGAACGAGGTGAATCCCCAGCTGCGCATTCTCTCCACGGTGTTGTCTTGCCACAGGTCCACGACCTCGCTCGTGTTCTTCGCGCTCGGATACTTGAGAGCCAGGTTGTTTCTATAGAAGTGGAAAGTCTCTCCCTGCTCCATCGGTCCGGCGAAGGTCTGCGGGTTGTAGCCGTAGTGCTCAGCGCCCTTCTTGTTCAGTTTCGGGAGCTTCTCGAACAGGTCCGCGCGGATGTCGTTCGTCTGCTCTCGAGTCTTCACGACCGGGCCTTCGAGGCGGTTGAGATCCTCGGGGGTCGCCGCTGTGCGCCCGCCGACGTACTCTGTTTCGAAGTCGGGCAGCAGCTCGTGATCGTAGTCGTAGCCGGTCATCGTCTGTCCGTCGAACAGGCGGGCATTGTCGATTCCGGTCGAGAAGTAGAGGTAGCCTTCGGGGTCCACGAGGGTCCACTCGCCGTTGGGGAGCTTCTCGGTGCGGAAGTGCCCCGTGGCTTCCAGGCGTGGGCCGTCGGCCCAGCCGCCGTATGTCGAGCGATCACTGAGTTCGGGATGTGCCGCGAGGTCGGCCTGTTCCTGCTTGCGTTGCTTCTTGATGTCGCCCGCAGATGAGATCTTGCCGTCGTACTCCATCTTCGCGTTCTGCCCGAACTTGTCGACCAGCCCGGTGAGGTAAGCCGGGTCCGCCGGCGCGTCGCGCACGATCGCGATGTCGTCGATGATGACTTCACGGTCGTGCTGGAGGCCCACGACGTAGAAGATGACCTGTTGGACCTCTGCGGGGTCCAGCTTCTTCGTTCCCCACATCCAGACGGCTTGTTGAACCTCCTTGTCAGCGAGCCACGATGGATCGGCGCGAAGACCCGAGTCACGGTCGTTGGCGGGACTGTCGATGTCGACGTAGTAGGTGCCGCTGGAACCCGCCGCGACGTTGATCGCGCGGGTCGCGACGCCAGTAGAGGAGAACACGTCCACGAGGAACTGCACTGAGCGATCGCCGGGATTGGTCAGTTCGACGGAGAGACCGACTGACTCCGATCCCGACAGGTCCAATCCGCCGGGGTGCCGAACATGGAACGACGAGTAGTACTGCGACTCAGCATTGAAGTGGACCTTCCACTTCTGATCACCGTCAACTGTCACGGCCTCGCTGGACGCGTTGTACGCACCTACCTCGACGGGGTCAGGGAGCGACCCGTCGAAGTCGTACAGCACGGTCTGATCGCCGAGATTCGGCGAATCCTCAGCATGGGCTGCGGGTATCGCCGCAGTCGACAACGCCAGGGCGACTGTCATGGTGGCGGCAACCGCGGTGCGTGGCCGACGCCGCGTGGGTGGAGTGGAGGAAAGGGTCATCCCGAGACCTTTCTGCATCAGCGCGCGACGAGCAGGCGATCCGAGAGGCACTCGCATCGACGTCGACGCACTGAGCGGGGCTTCTCATCGATGAGTCGCCGCTTCGCCCTGACAACATTAAACCGGTTTTCTTAACGCTTCACAAGGAAAAGTCCCTGACGAGGCGTCTTTCGCGGCGCTGATCAGCGAGCGACGGGATCTGTCCGGGTGAGAGATGCCACGTCCTCGCGTGTCGGGAGAGACTCCCAGTCGCCGGCCGCGGTGCAGGCGCACGCTCCTGCGGATGCGCCCATGCGCAGACATGACTCGGGACTCGCCGCACGCACCCGCTCCGCGAGGTAGCCGGCGACGAATGCGTCGCCCGCGCCCACGGTGTCGATGACGTCCACCGGCACCGCGTCGACGTGGAACGCGTTCCCGTCGATGTGAGCGTCAGCTCCCTCCGCGCCACGCTTGATGATGACCTCCGACGGACCGAGCGCGGCGAGGCCGTGTGCGAGAAGAAGCGCGCTCGTCTCTGATGTGTCGAGCACCAGGGCAGCCTCTTCGACGCCGGCGAAGACGATGTCGCTCGACGCGATCAGCTCGCGATAAACAGGTCGCGCGAGACCGGCATCCCAGAGACGAGAACGATGATTCACGTCGAAGGAGACGCGCACACCCGCTGCTCGCGCACGTCGGATTGCGGCGAAGATCGCCTCCTTGGCGTCGCCTGACAGTGCCGGCGTGATGCCGGTCACGTGCAGAACGCGCGCATTCTCGATGATTCCCGCAGGGATGTCTCCGGGGGTAAGGCGACTGCCGGCGCTGCCGGATCGGTAGTACGAGACGGACGTCTGCGTGGACGAGCGGCGCTCCTTCACCATGAGCCCGGTCGGAGCATGAGCGTCGATGATCTCCACGACGTCGACGGACTCTGCCCGAAGCGTCCGCAGGATGCGCTCGCCGAAGGCGTCGGCGCCAACCCTGCCGAGCCACGCTGCAGCCACTCCCAGACGGGCCAGTCCGATTGCCGTATTCGACTCGGCCCCGCCGATGCTCACGCCGACCGCGTGGGCCAGGTCGAGACGCCCGGGGTGTAAAGAGTGCAGCAGACCCATCGTTTCGCCGATCGTGATGACCTCGAGATCACGCTCCATCGCCGACCACCGCCTCTGCGGCGGCGCGGCTGAGGTGCTCGATGCGCCTCCAGTCTCGGGCCTCGACCGCATCCGGCGGAACCATCCAACTGCCACTGACCGCGAAGACCGCCTCGTGCCTCATGTAGTGGGGCGCATTCTCTGCGGTTACACCCCCACTGGGCATGAACGAGATCTCGGGGAAGGGCGCGGAGAGCGCCCGGATGGCGTCGAGCCCGCCGAGTGGCCCTGCCGGAAACAGCTTCACGTGGGTGAGCCCGAGCGCGATCGCTTCGAGCAGATCGCTTCCCGTGGCGATGCCGGGAATCACAGGAAGCGCCGCGCTCTGGGCGGCTTCGACGATCTCGCGGGACAGGCCGGGAGCAACGAGGAATCGGGCACCCGCTTCCGCCACCGCAGTCACGTCCGCGGCATTGCGCACCGTGCCGGCGCCGACGACGACATCGGTCCGGTCGCGCAACGCCGCGATCGCCTTCAGACCCTCTGGCGTTCGCAGCGTGATCTCGATGATCGAGATTCCGCCTGCGGTGAGAGCATCAGCGAGTGCCGTCGCGTGGGTGGCGTCCGTGAGTGTGACGACCGGAACGATCGGCGACGAGGGCAGGAGAGCGTGCATGGGGATGCTCATCGGCCGAGCCATCCCCCGTCCACGGGTAGGGTGATCCCTGACACGTAGTCGGCGGCCGAAGAGGCGAGGAACACGGCGGCACCCTTGAGGTCTTCGGGACGGCCCCACCGACCGGCCGGGATTCGCTCCAGGATGCTGCGCGAGCGATTCGGGTCGTCCTGGAGCGCCTGCGTGTTGTCGGTGGCGATGTACCCGGGAGCGATCGCATTGACGGTGACTCCCTTTGCCGTCCATTCATTGGCCAGGGCTCGGGTGAGGCCCGCGATGGCGGACTTGGATGCCGTGTAACCGGGAACGGTGATTCCTCCCTGGAAGCTGAGAAGGCTCGCGGTGAAGATCACCTTGCCCCGCCCGCGCTCGAGCATGTGCCGTCCGATCTCCTGCGTGAGCACGAACTGGCTGGAGAGGTTCACCTGCAGCACGTGGTCCCAGTCTTCGAGCGAGTGGTCGGCGGCGGGTGCCCGTCTGATCGTGCCCGCGTTGTTCACAAGGATGTCGACGGGGCCCGTCGTGGTCACTTCTCGAGCGAAGTCGATCACGGCAGCTCTGTCAGAGAAGTCGACGGCGTGTGACGTAAAGGTCCGGCCGGTTGCTTCGACCGCGCAACGTGCGGGACTGTCGCCGGGCGCCAATGTCGCCGATACGCCGATGATGTCGGCACCCGCCTCGGCCAGGCCCTCAGCGATGGCCAGCCCGATGCCACGCGCTGCGCCGGTGACGACGGCCCGCTTGCCTGTCAGGTCGAACGCGCCCAGGTGGTTGAACACCGTCATGCCGCGCCTCCCGTCTGGACATCGACGAGAATCTTCATGGCTCCGCCCGACTGCAGCTGATCGAAGGCCGCCTGGGTCTGGTCGAGAGGAAGAACGCCCGTGATCATGGTCTCGTGAGGGATGGATCCCTCCGTGAGCAGATCGACGGCGCGCTCGAAGTCCCGGCGCTGGTAGACGCGCGCGCCGAGGATCCTCAGCTCGCGCCAGAAGACGCGCTGGAGGTCCAGCGGCCGAGGTTCGGGGTGGATCGCGACCACGACGATGGTTCCACGCACCTTCGCGAGGGAGGTCGCCCCGAGCACGGCGGCCGGTGCGCCGGACACCTCGAACACGACGTCGGCACCCGCGCCCTCCGTCCACGCTTCCACCGTCGCCTGCTGATCCTCGGCTCGGGGATCGATGACATCGAATCCCAGTTCTCGCGCAACCTGTGACCGCGCGGCATCCAACTCGATGATGCGGACGTGCGCTCCTTCGACGCGCGCGACCGAGGCGATGAGGAGGCCGATGGGGCCTCCTCCGATGACGACCACTTTGTCGCCGGCCGCCACCTCGCCGCGCCGCACATCATGGACGGCGACCGCGACAGGCTCGGCAAGTGCCGCAATCCGCAGGTCGAGGTCGTCGGGCAGTCGCACGAGAGTCGCCGCCGGAACATTCCACCGGCCTTGAAGGGCGCCGGGGGAGTCGATCCCGATGAAGTCGAGGTTCTGGCAGATGTGCTGATTGCCTGCTCGGCACGCGGGGCACGTACCATCCCAGGCGAGGGGCATCACGGTGATGCGGTCGCCCACTTTCCAGTCCGTGACGTCGGGCCCCACCTCAGCGATCGAGCCGCTCATCTCGTGGCCGATGACGGCCGGCATCGTCACGCGTGCATCCATGTGGCCGTGAAGGATATGAAGGTCGGTGCCGCACAGTCCGACGTAGGCCACTTCCACCTGTACTTCCCCCGCAGCGGGCGGCGAGGTAGGAGCATCCATGATCGTCATCTGCGCGTTTCCCGTATAGGCGGCGGCGGTCACAGTGGCTGTTCCGTTCATCGCGGCGCTCACTCTCCGTACTCCGGGCCGTAGCCGACGTAGGCCGTCTTCCGCCGCACGTAGCGCTCGTAGCCGTGCACGCCGTCGTCGCCGCCGAGTCCGGAGTCCTTCCAGCCCGTGTGGAATCCCTGAGGCCGCTCCGGTCCCGCCTTGTTCACGTAGATCTCACCAAACTCGAGGTCGTCCAAGGCACGCATCACGGTGTGGAGGTTGCGGCTGTAGACGTACGCCGACAGGCCGTACGGCGTGGCGTTGGCGCGTGCCACCACCTCGTCATAGCTGGCGAATGTGGTCAGCGAGAGCACCGGCCCGAAGACCTCGCTGCGTGCGATGTCCATCTCGGCCGTCACGCCAGTCAGCAGGGTGGGGGCGAACCAGTTCCCGGTGGCGAACTCTTCGCCCTCGGGGCGCCCGCCGCCCATCTCCAGGGTTGCGCCCTGCTCGACAGCCCTGTCGACCATGGACTTGACCTTGTTCCACTCGCGGTCGGCGACGAGAGGTCCGAGTGCCGAGGACGGATCGAAGGGGTCCTTGGGCTCCACGGCACGCAGGTGAGCACGCACGCGTTCGAGGAACTCGTCGCGGACGTCTTCGTGCACATAGGTGATCTCATTGCAGGTGCAGACCTGACCGGCGTTCCAGAGACGAGCATCCACGGCATCCTTCGCTGCCCGATCGAGATCTGCATCCGGGAACACGATGAAGGGAGCCTTGCCACCGAGCTCCAGCGAGACCGGAATGAGCTTCTCGGCAGCCTGGCGCATGATCTCGCGCCCGCCGCGGGTCGAGCCCGTCATCGTGATCATTCCGACGTCGGGGTGATCCACGAGCGCGGCTCCGGTCTGCCGTCCCGGGCCGCATACAACGCTCACCAGACCGTCCGGCACGCCGGCGCGCCGGCATAGCTCGGCCAGGGCCATCGCCGACAGGGGTGTGAACTCACTGGGCTTGACCACTATCGCGTTGCCGGCCATCAATGCCGGCGCGACCTTCCGCGCGAAGATCGCGGCGGGGAAGTTCCAGGGAAGGATTGCACCGACCACGCCAATGGGAACCTCACGCACCGTCAGCTGTTCACCGGACTCGGTAGCGAGCACCTCACCGATTTCTCGGTACTGCTGGCTGATGGCGAACTCGAAGAAGTTCTGCGCTCCACCGATCTCGCCGACGGCGTCTCGGAAGGGCTTGCCCTGCTCGACGGCGACGATTCGGCCGATCTCTTCCGCGTGCTCGCCGAGAAGCGTGTGGATGCTCCGCAGCACCTGCGCGCGCTGAGTGTGACTGCGTCGGCCCCATTCGCGCTGCGCCTGCACGGCAAGTGAGACTGCCTCCGCGACGAGTTCGGCGGAAGCCGATGGGACATTCGCGACGTGCTCGCCGGTGGCGGGGTTGACCACGGGGAGCGGATCGCCGCTGCCCTCCGTTCGCCGCGCACCGCCGATGACGTGGCCAGGCTCGGCGCCGAGCAGGCTGTCAGCTGTGAAGATCGATCGCACGTCCACGCGAGTTCCTTCCTCGGCGCCGCAGGTCGACGCCAATGTCTTCGTGATCGGATCCATACGGGAACCGGTTTTTCAGACTAGCGGATCCGCGGCTCGAGGGCAACGTCCCTATGCTATTCGTAATCCCGCCCGACGGATCGGCTGGGAGTGGCGATGAAGCAGGGGGCCGAATGAGCGAATCGCAGATGGACAAGGTCGAATCGCCGGATGCTGCGGCTTCGACGCACCGTGGTCGTGCGCGCCTCGTGGATGTCGCGGAGCGGAGCGGGGTGACGAAGTCGATCGTCTCGCGCATCATGAACGACGACCGCAGCCTGCGAATCCGACCTGAAACCCGTCAGCGCGTGAAGGCTGTCGCCGAAGAGCTGGGCTATCGCCCGCACGCAGGCGCGCGAGCCCTCTCGGTATCGCGCACAGGTGCGTTCGCCCTTCTCATTCCGGACCTGACTAACACCGTGTACGCCGCGATCATGCGCGGAGCCTTCCGGCGTGCGAAGGAGCATGGCTATGTGCTGCTGATCGCTGAAGACACGCCCGATGCGCCGGCCGGCCCGGACGACTACGCCGAGCTCGTCGTCTCAGGACGCGTCGATGGCCTGCTCGTTGCCTCTGCGCGCCCGGGCAACCCATTGGTGGACAGGCTCATGCAAGACCCCGCTTCGGTGGCACATGTCTTCGTGAACCGCGAAGTCGAGGGCTCCGGCCGCAACATCGGGCTCGACATGCACGGGGCGAGCGGGCTGGCCGTCGATTTTCTGCACTCACATGGTCATCGTGCGATCGGGCTCACGGCCGGTCCGCCCGATTTGCATCCCGCGCGCTCGAGACGCGAAGGGTTTGTTGATCGCATGACATCTCTTGGTCTCGATGCCGCGCGCATCGAGCACGGAGACTTCAGTGAGCGTGGCGGCTTCGAAGCAGCGAATCAGCTCTTGGCGGCGCATCCTGAGCTGACGGCCATCTACGCTTCGACATTCGGCCAGGCCGTTGGTGCTTTGAAGGCTGCGAGGGAGCGTGGGTTGCGCGTACCGCAAGACCTGTCGGTGATCGCGTACGACGACCTCTCCGTGGCAGAGTATCTCGACCCGCCGTTGACGACGGTAGCAATGCCATTGGATGCTCTCGGCGTCGCTGCCGTCGATGCGCTCGTTAAGCAACTTGCCACTCAGCGGCCAGCGGAGTATCGACTGCCAGACGGATATCGAGTTGTGGAGCGCAAGTCGGTAGCGGCGCCTCGCATCACGAACTGACGCCAGTTCGCGCCCGGGCTTGCGCGCTGCGCACTCTTCCGCTTACACTCTGGAAAACCGGTTCTCTGGTCGGTAGCACCACGCCTGCATTCGCAATGACGCATTGAAAGGGATTGCAATGACGAAGTCATCTTTCGACCCTCGGGGGATCTCCCGTCGAGGTTTTCTGGTTGGTGGGATGAGTGCGGCCAGCATCGCCGTTCTCGCCGCCTGCTCCCCTGGCGGAGGAGGCTCGAGCAGCGGCGGAGGCTCGTCCCCGCTGCCGTTCTGGGATATGCCGTGGGGGTCGCCGGGGCAGGCCTACATTGACGCCGGCAAGTCGATCACCAAGAGCTATTCGCCGAGCGGCGACTTCCCGGGCGCGACCTATCAGTCGATCCCCTGGAATAACTGGCTTCAGACCTTCAGCTCCGCGGTGTCGGCGGGAACGGGTCCGGCGATCAGCACCGGCGGCGCTTTCCAGTCGCTTCAGTACTACGTGCAGGACGCCATCCACCCCGCCGACGGCGTGCTGAAGAAGCTCGAGGCCAGCGGGAAGATCGGCGACTTCCTGCCCGGGACGATCGATCAGTTCTCGTATGAGGGGGTGCACACCGCCCTGCCGTGGAACGTCGACGCGCGCATGTTCTGGTATCGCAAGTCGCTCCTCGAGGCTGCAGGGGTCGATGTGCCGACTTCGTGGGATGAGCTGCACTCCGCGGGGCTCGCGCTCAAGAAGAACGGCGTCTACGGCATGATCGCTTCAGGAGGAGGCGGCGGTAACGCGTACCAGACGCTGCTGTCGATCGTGTTCAACAACGAGGGCGGCCTCTTCAACGCTGCGGGCGAGCCCGACACGATGACCGATCGCAACCTTGAAGCAGTCGAATTCATGCGGATGCTGTCGATCGACGGCATCTTCGATCCCGGTAGCGTGAGCTACTCGGTCGCGAACGTAAACGAGCAGTTCATCGCCGGCAAGGCCGCGATGTCCATCCTGCCCCCTGATCTGGACAATTCCCTCGAGGATCCCGAGCTGGCAGCGGACACGCTCATCGGAAGCCCACTCGCAAGCCCCAATGGCACGTACGGTACACAGGCTTACACGAGCGATCTCATGATGTACACGGGGCGCGGTGACTGGGACGTCGAGGCGGTTGAGGATTTCGCGATTTACTACCTCAGCGCGATGGAGGAGTACTGGAAGCTCGGCGTGCTCAACAAGATCCCCGTCCTCCAGAGCACGGTGGATCTCCCCGAAGTGCAGGAAAACCGCAACTTGGTGAAAGCGATCGACGAATGGCTGCCGGTTGCTCGTCCGCTGTTCTCGAACGCAGACCAGGCCTTCCCGGAGATCAACGCCGTCGACGGCGGCCAGGCGATCACCACCTGGGCTCAGGAGGTCATCCAGGCGGAGAAGAGCGCTGAGCAGATCATGCAGACGCTGCAGGACGAGATCGAAAAGGTCATGTAGTTGCCGACGATGGCGAGCACGAGAGCAAAGAAGCTGGCGGAGAAATGACGACGACGGAACGACTGGTAACCAAGCGACCGACCCGTAAGGGCTTGGTGCCTGGCGGAAGGGGGCCCGCGGGACCGCGGGGTTCGCTCTCGCCTGGACGGACTACCACCATGGCAGCGCTGCTGGCGCCGTCCATTCTCCTCCTGGTCGCGATCAACGCCTACCCTCTCGTGTTCGCCATCGGGCAATCACTGCATGATGGCGGGATCACCGGCGCCGGTGATTTCGTCGGGCTGGAGAACTACGCGACGGCACTACAGGATCCTGCATTCTGGAACGCCGCCTGGTTCACCCTGATCTTCACCGTCGTCTCGGTCGGAGTCAGTTGGATCATCGGCATGACGTTCGCTCTGGTGCTGCGCAATCCGTTCCCCGGTCGATCGGGATTTCGACTGCTTCTCCTTCTGCCATGGGTCGTGCCGGTGGTCGTATCCACGACCAGTTGGAACTTCTTGGTCGCGACCCAGAGCAGCCCCGTGCCTACTCTCTTTCGCGCACTGGGATTCGGGAACGTGCAGTTCCTCGCCGACCCCACATGGGCGATGATCACGGTGATCGTCTTCAAGATCTGGGGCAGCTTTCCGTTCATGATGCTGATGATGAACGCAGCGCTGCAGTCGGTCGACCCCAGCGTCGAGGAAGCCGCGCGCATCGACGGGGCAACTGCGTGGCAGAAGCTGCGACACATCATCCTGCCGATCATTGCGAAGCCGATATATATCAGCTGGGTTCTCGCCGCGATCTTCACCGTGAACGATTTCCCCACGATCTATCTCCTCACAGGGGGAGGTCCGGTCGGGGCGACGAACACTCTCGTCGTGTTCGCCTACCGGCTGGTGTTCCAGGACTTCCGCACCGGCTACGGCGTGGCCGTCGCCTTCTTGATCACGATCGTGATTGTGGCGGTTTCGGTGTACTTCTTCCGGCGCATCAATCGCGCCCCCCTCGCGAACTGATCGGAGCGCAGTCATGAGTGAAACTCAGAACCTGGTCGTCGCCCGGCACGATGCCCGGCGCGCGCAAGCTCGACCGACCTCGCGGTTCGAGCGCAAGCAACGCATTCGCGGGTGGACAACGTTCGCGGTGATGGCGATTATCACGGCGCTCATCCTCACGCCTATCATCAACATCATCGTGCTCTCGTTCCAGGGCGGGCAGACGCTTTCGGGCGAGACGATCTGGACGTTCGACAACTTCACCGAGATCTTCACCGAAACTCCGGTCATCACCTACCTGACGAACAGCCTAACGGTGACTCTCGGGACCACGGTCTTCGGAGTGATCATCGGCGCGATGGCCGGATATCCTCTCTCGCGGCTGAGGAACCGTTTTGCGCGGGGCTACTCCCTCACCCTGTTCGTCGTGCAAGGTCTGCCGGTGATCGTCATCGTGATTCCACTGTTCGTTGTATTCGCCAGCCTTGGCCTCGCGGACAGCCTGACAGGCGTTGCAATCATCTTCATCGCCGGAAGCATGGCAGTCACCTGTTGGATGATGGCGTCGTACTACGACAGCATCCCGTTCGAACTCGAAGAGGCCGCCTGGGTCGACGGAGCGAGCGTCTTCGGCGCCTTCGTGCGTATCGTGCTGCGCAATTCGTATCCAGGCATTCTGTCGGCGGCGATCTTCAGTTTCTTGGTTGCCTGGAATGACTACCTCGTGGCTGTCGTGTTCCTGCGCAGCGAAGACAACTTCACGCTTCCGATCGGCCTGCAGTACTTCTTCCAGCAGAACTCCACCGACTGGGGGCCGGTCATGGCCATGTCTGTCGTCATGCTGCTCCCACCTGTCATCATCTTCGCCGCGCTTAACCGATACTTCTCCATCGGCGGCGTCGGCGGCGCAATCAAGTAAGACCGAAAGGCCATCCGAGCTATGCCCATACCCATGCTCAGCACCGCGAGCCAGCGAGCTGCTGCGTACTCATCAGACCCGCAGTGGTTCTGCGACTTCACCGAGGAAGACATCACTGGTCTCGTTCCCGAGCCAGGCGTTCACCGCCGAGACCCCTCCAGCGTTCTGTTGAAGGACGGTACCTACCACGTCTGGTACACCAAGTCGACGGGCGAGGCCGTGGGATTCGGCACAGCCGACCCGCGCGCCAAGGTGTTCCCGTGGGACTGGTCTGAGATCTGGCACGCGACCAGCGTGGACGGCGTGGAGTGGGTAGAAGAAGACAGGGCCGTCGGAGTCGGCGCATCGGGCGAGTACGACGACCGTTCCGTATTCACTCCAGAGGTGCTCGAGCATGAAGGGCGCTACTACCTGGTGTACCAGGTAGTGCAATCCCCTTACCGGCTGCGAAGCTTCGAATCCATCGCCATGGCATCTGCGGATCGGCCAGAGGGTCCGTGGACCAAAGTCTCGGCGCCGCTGCTAGAGCCAGCAGCCAACGGAGAGTGGGCGGGAGAGGAGGATGACCGCCTCGCGGTGCTCTCGCGAGGCGACTTCGACAGTCACAAAGTTCATGACCCGCTGTTGCTGCCACTGGATGGAAAGTTCTTCCTCTACTACAAGGGCGAGCAGATGGGGGAGCGCTTCACCTCGGGTGGACGCTCGACGAAGTGGGGCGTGGCGATTGCGGATCACATCGAGGGACCGTACACGCGGTCCGAGCTGAACCCCATCACGAACAGCGGCCATGAGACGTGCTTGTGGTTGCACGACGGCGGTGTGGCGGCATTGCTCACTACCGATGGACCGGAGCGAAACACGATCCAGTTCGCCGCTGACGGCGTGAACTTCGAGATTCAGTCATACGTCCCTAATCCGCCGATCGCGGCGGGTCCGTTACGATTCGACGCACCTACTCAAGTGCCACTGGACGGTCTGCGCTGGGGGCTGTGCCACGACGTCACCGGCGAGTGGGGCTACCTCAAGGCGTTCCGCGCGGACGAGACCCAGAAGCTGAAGTACGAGCTCGGGGTGAGCCCCGAGAAGGGGAACGAGGCGTTCCAGGCGAAGCTTGCCGAACGCGCGGACGGGGCACGCTGATGGCCATCATCGAACGGGTGCGCACCGACCTTTATCGCGTGCCGCTGGCGAACCACCTCACCGACAGCACCCACGGCGTCATGATGGACTTCGAGCTCATCACCGTCCGGATCGATGACAGCGATGGTGCCACCGGAGTCGGATACACGTACACCGTGAATCACGGTGGTGCTGCCGTCGCCACGATGATCGAAAAGGATCTGTCGACCTGTCTCATCGGGAAGGACGCCGATCAGATCGAGCGCCTCTGGCAGGACATGTGGTGGTGCTTGCACTACGCCGGTCGCGGCGGCCACCAGACATCTGCGATCTCGGCTGTCGATATCGCCTTGTGGGATCTGCTCGGTGTGAAGACGCGGATGCCGCTGTGGAAGCTGTTCGGAGGATACGACCCACGGGTGCCGGTGTACGCCGGCGGTATCGATCTGGAGTTTCCGCTCGCGCGCCTCCTCGAGCAAGCTGACGGATTCTGTGCGCAGGGGTTCCGCGCGATCAAGATGAAGGTCGGTCGAGCGGATTTGCGTGAAGATGTGGCGCGCGTGGCTGCGATGCGCGAGCACTTGGGCGACGGATTCCCACTGATGGTGGATGCCAACATGAAGTGGAACGTCGACGAGGCCCTCCGCGCCTCGCGGGCATTCCTGCCCTTCGATCTGACGTGGATCGAGGAGCCCACGATTCCCGACGACCTTGCCGGCAATGCGCGCATCGTCGCGCACGGGCAGCACGCGATCGCGGCGGGGGAGAACCTGCACACGATCTACGACTTCGCTCAGGCGATCGAACGCTCCGCGCTGACGCTGCCGGAGCCCGACGTCAGCAACATCGGCGGATACACCGGGTTCCGCAAGGTCGCGGCGCTGGCCGAAGCACACAATCTCAGCCTCACGTCGCACGGTGTGCACGACTTGACGATTCACTCGCTCGCCGCGGCGCCGCATCGCACGTTCATGGAAGCCCATGGCTTCGGTTTGGACGAGTTCATCGCTCAACCCATGCAGATCACCGATGGTTTCGCTACAGCTCCTGATCGACCTGGCCACGGCGTGGAGCTCGACTTCACCGGCCTGACCGCTCTCGACGCGGCCTGACCGCAGCACCGCACATCGGCACCGAACCCCCACCGCTTCGACGGAGCCGACGCTCTCCGCGCCTCGGCTCCGTCGGCGCACCCAAGATTGAGGACAAGCATGCTTCCTGTCGTCGGCCCTTTCCGACCCTGGACAGACCCCACACAGACGGCTATCGGGCGGCTCCCTATGACGACCCGCGGCGTTGAGGCGAGCGACATCACGCTGGATGGCACGTGGTCCTTCCGCTTGTTCGATACGCCGGACGACGTTCCGGTCGATGCGCTGAATGGCGACACGGACGCCGTCGGATGGCACGAGGTCGCGGTGCCGGGCAACTGGACCTTGCAGGGTGTCGGCGACCTCCCTCACTACACGAACATCGTCATGCCCTTCGACGGGCCGCCACCGATCCTGCCGGCGCGCAATCCGACTGGTGTCTACCGTCGTTCGTTCGTGGCGCCGGAGCGCGCGGACAGTTCGTGCATCCGGATCTGTGTCGGCGGGGCCGATAGCGTGCACGTCGTCTACCTCAATGGCCAGTTCATCGGGTACGGAACGGATGCTCGCCTCGACAGCGTGTATGACGTCACCGACCAGGTTCGCGATGGTGAGAACGAGCTCGCTATCGTCGTGGTCCGCTTCAGCGCGCACAGCTACATCGAAGATCAGGATGCGTGGTGGATGGCCGGGCTCCACCGCCCAGTGCACCTGATGATCAGACCTGCTGATCGCCTCGAAGACGTGCGAGTGGAAGCCGATTGGGATCCCACGGCGGGCACCGGGTCGCTGCACGTACGTGCCGTCGCGGCTCTGGAAAGGCTGGAGGCGGGATGGTCGCTGCGCGCAACAATCCGTGACGCGGCCACCTCCGTTGCTGTCGCGCATCCCGCAACAGCTCCCGTGGATGTCGATCACACGACCACCTATCAGTTCACCGATGTCGGCGGCACCGTCAGTCTCGACGCGCTCGCTGTCGAGCCCTGGAGCGCCGAGAGCCCGACGCTTTACACCTGCGTGATCGATCTCCTGAACCCCGAGGGTGACGTCGTCGACACCGTCACTCAGCGCGTGGGCTTTCGGAGAGTCGTCATTGACGGCCCTGATCTGCTCGTCAACGGCCAGCGGGTCTGGATCCACGGCGTGAACCGACATGACCACCACCCCGATCGCGGAACCGCGGTCACCGTGGATGACATGCGCGCGGACCTCGTGCAGATGCGTCGCCACAACATCACCGCGATCCGGACCGCGCACTACCCGAACCGGCCGGAGTTCCTGGACCTGTGCGACGAGCTGGGCTTCTATGTCGTCGACGAGGCGGACATCGAGTCGCACGCCTACAACTGGCACGTGTGTGACCGTCCGGAGTATCGAGAAGCGTGGGTGGAGCGCGTCGCGCGCATGGTGCAGCGTGACAGGAATCACCCCAGCGTCATCATATGGAGCCTCGGGAACGAGTCCGGCTATGGAGCCAATCACGACGCTGCGGCTGCCTGGGTGCGCCGCTCAGAGCCGACCAGACCGCTCCACTACGAGGATGCGATTCGTACGCAGGGGTGGATCGACGGCGGTCGTCAAGCGACGGATGTGGTGTGCCCGATGTATCCCACCATCCCCGAGGTGGCCGATTACGGTCGCGCTGTGGCGGACGGCCGCGCAGACAGGCCGTTCATCATGTGCGAGTACAGCCACGCGATGGGCAACGCGAATGGCTCGCTCGCCGATTACTGGGACGTGATCCACTCCTACCCCGGGCTGCAGGGAGGCTTCATCTGGGAGTGGAAAGACCATGGGCTCCGGCATCCTGACGCCGCCGATCGTCGGCTGCACTACGGAGGCATGTTCGGCGACAACCCCCATGACGGAAACTTCATCGCGGATGGACTGGTGTCCTCTGAGCTGACGCCTCATCCCGCTATGACAGAGGTGTCGTGGGTCTATCGCCCCGTGGCGACATGGGTCGAGGACGGCCAGCTCTTCGTAGAGAACCGTCGGTCATTCGCATCCCTGGACGACCTGCATGCACGCTGGGTTTTCACCGACGGCGACACAGAGATTTCCGGTGACCTGGAGGGCGTCGATGTGCCACCCGGTGAGCATCGGAGCGTCCCTCTCCCCATCGCTCTTCCGCAAGACCTCGGGGGCGTGCTGACCGTCCGCTGGTACCTGCGCGACGCGAGGTGGTTCGCTGAGGCGGACCATCTCGTCGCCTGGGACCAGTACATCGTCGACAGCCCGATCGACGGCCGGTCGACAGGCGCACCCGTCGCTGACGGAGCCATCGTTGCGGGCCCTGTGCCGCAGCTGTGGCGGGCGGCTGTGGACAACGATGGATTCAAGCTCATGCTCGAGTGGGCGGCCGCCGAATCCAAGGGCAGCCAGCGGCTGCACAAGTGGCTGCAACAGGGGATCGACAGCATGGCACCGACGGACCTCATCGAGTACGACCGCGAGGTCCAGCCCGGCCACGAATCGCATACCTTCACGATCCCCAACGACCTGGCGGGACTGCCTCGCGTGGGGGTCCGATACGAGATCGACGCTCGATTCACCAGGATGCGCTGGTTCGGCCGAGGGCCGGGAGAAAACTACGTGGACCGCAAGCGCGGGAGCATGATCGGCCTCTGGGAAGCCGGCATCGACTCTCAGCCCTACCTCGTTCCTCAGGAGTACGGATTGCGTACAGACGTCCGCTGGGTCGAACTGATCGACCCAGCCAAGGGAGATCGGCTGCGGATCGAGACTTCAGGGGAGCCGTTCTCGTTCTCGGCGGTTCGACATACCGCGGAAGAGTTGTATAACTCCTCGCACGAAACGGAACTCACCGAGCATCCTCATCTGATCTTGAGCTTGGATGCCGCCCACCGCGGCCTGGGCAACGGCGCATGCGGTCCTGAGCCGCACGAGGAGTACGAGATCGGCCCGGGGACGTACACACTCGCCTACACGATCACGCGCTGACACCGTCGAAGAAGTCCTCGCGACGCCGCTCGTTAGGCGGAGCGACGGCCTCATGGGCATCCGATACGTTTGAGAAATCGGTTTAACGGTGGGATGGTCAATGTCGACAACTCACCAATCGCCCCCGCGTGGGCCAGCAACGACTCGCCGTGAGCCGCCTTCGCGACGTGGACGCGGGCGAATCGAGCGCTCCCAGGCTCGAGCCGGACTCGGGTTTCTCGCACCATTTCTCATCGTGTTTGCGCTGGTGTGCATCGCCCCATTGCTGTACGCCTTCTACCTGAGCTTGTTCAGGACGCAGCTCATCCGACGGTGTGCCCAGGGCCATCTCAATCTAGAAAACCGGTTGCGCAGATCCAGATCCCGATCTACACTCAGATCACATCGTCCGCCCGCCGCACAGGAGCGGGGCGCACAGCAAAGGAGCACTTCGATGTTCGCAAACCTGACCGGGTGGCACATGATCATCCTTCTCGTCGTCATTCTTCTTCTCTTCGGTGCGGCCAAGCTGCCCGCACTGGCCAAGAGCGTGGGCCAGTCCGCTCGCATCCTGAAGGGCGAGATTCGCGAGTCGCGAGCGGAAGATCAGGCGAGCACGGATGTCGCAGAGACGTCACAGCAGCACGACAACGCGCCTGTGGCGGCGCCGCGGGCCGCCGGCCCTCGGCCGACTGCGTAGCGGGTTCAGTCGTGGTGACTCTCGTGCGGCAGCGCCGGGGCCAGGGTGACCGAAGCAAGGGGACGATGCGCCTCGCGGCCCACCTCGCGGAGCTGCGTCGCAGACTGTTCATCTCCTTCATCGCGCTGCTGGTTGCCGCCGTCGCTGCCTTCGCGCTGACGGATCCGATCATTCACTTCCTAGCGTCCCCGATCCGCGACATCGCCGCGAAGCAGGGTGATTCTCTGACCGCGCTGACGTTCACCACAGTGACGGCCGCTTTCGATCTTCGGCTTCGCATCGCCATCGCGGTCGGCGCCATCGTTGCTTGTCCAATATGGCTGTTGCAGATCTGGCTGTTTCTCGTTCCCGGTCTCACTCGACGCGAGGTGCGATGGACACTCGGATTTGTGTTCTCAGCGATTCCTCTATTCATTGTGGGGTGCGCCACAGGGGTGCTGATCGCCCCGCACACGATCACATTGCTGGCTTCCTTCGTTCCTGAGGGGAGTGCACTGTTACTGCAGTCGGCGTACTACTACGACTTCGTTCTCAAGCTGATGCTGGCTGTAGGGGTCGCGTTCTCGGTGCCGGTGTTCCTCGTAATGCTCAATCTCTCCGGCCTGGTCAGTTCCCAAGGACTGCTCCGCGGGTGGCGCGTCGCAATGGTCGCAGCCGCCGTTTTCTCAGCTCTTGCGACGCCGGCTGCGGATATCATCTCGATGCTGCTCCTCATGGCGGCGATCACCACGCTGTATTTCGGCGCATGGTTCGTGACGGTGCTCCTAGAGCGCCGCAGCCGTCGCAGCCTCGAGCGCTCGCCGGGCGCCGGCGCCGCGATCGCGCAGGGCGACGTTGCCGACTAGGAGACGATCATGTACTTCGGACTCACCATCGAGAAACTGCTTCTCATCGCCCTCCTCGTGGCGCTCATCATCGGACCCGAGCGGCTCCCGGCATACGCGGAGTCGGTCAGAAAGTGGATTCGAGAGGGGCGGGATCTGGTGCGAAATTTCGCCGATCGCGCCAAAGGCGAGCTTGGATCCGACTTCGACGACGTCGACTGGCGCTCTCTCGATCCACGGCAGTATGACCCTCGACGCATCATCCGTGCAGCGCTGCTCGAGGCGGATTCGCCCACGACACGACCATCCTCCGATCTGCAGTCGGCGGCTTCAGGCAGATTGCGTCCCGCGCTCCCAGCGGCGATGATGCCGAAGAACTCGCGGTCGACGGCTCTTCCCGTCCTCGACGTGACCGTGCCCGATCAGGGGATCGCGTCAGACGCGGCGGGCGCGGCGGGCGCGGCAGCGGAGTCGGACGGTTCGGAGACCTCGACCGTCGGCCGCGAGTAGTCCGCTCAGATCGCCTCGAACTGGAAAGAGAACGTCCGCGCCGACGGCCACAGCGCATGTCGCGGCTCGACATCGGGACCGCACGCCCGAGAGCCGAGACCGTGCACCGCATCATCGAGATAGAGGTGATTGCGAGATGATTCGGGGAGGTCATACGGATGCTGCGCCGCGTCGATCTCCTCAGCGGACCAGCGTGAGTACACGAAGCCCGGGTGGCCGATTTGCCCCCGGGGGCCCGAGGTGATCCTCAGCCCGCGGCCGTCTGCGTCGAGCATCTTGAGGTAGCGAACGTTCGCGCGGTGACCGGACTCCTGCGGCCGGGCGTGCATCGTGTTCATCGCATCGATATGGCCGGTGTGAGATCCGAGCCATGCCCCGAGAGCCATGTCCGGATAGCTCTCTCCTGGCCCGTCGCCCAACCAAGCCACATGGTCGAATGTCGAAGGAACCGTGAAGTGCACACCGACCCGGGGCCAGGTCGAGTCCCATTTGGCATCCGGGGCGACATCGACCAGGAGAAGAGGGCTCGCTGAATCCAGGGCGTGCCACTCATAGCTCACCCGCAGCTGAGCCGCCTTGTCCGCGGCCGCGACGACGGTGTCCACCCTCAGCGTGACCGCGCCGCACTCGATGCTGGTGACGCGATGGCGAAGCCGGTCGAGTCCGCGCTGACGCCAACGTTGTTCCGAGGAGTCTGCGGGCACGTGCCCGAGTCCGCGGTGCGTCGATCCGGGAGCACCTAGCTCATAAGAGCCGGCCCCCTTGCCGCGATCGTTGTCGGTGGGCGCGCGCCACAGCTCGAGGAACGGCCCGTCGACGGCAATCCCCAGCAGAGTGCGAAGCGAACCTGTCGCGGGATCGAAGTTTGCGGCGTTGAAGGACAGCTCCTCGAGGACGGTCACTGAAGCGCCGGGTGCCACGGGCTGGGGGAGTGCCACGCTGGGTGCCTTCTCGAAGTCGGCGCGAGCAACGATGTGGCCGGTGGGCGCCCACGGGGCGTCCCGGCGAAGCGCCGCAGTGACGCTGATCCATGCGCCGGCGTTGGTGACCTCTGCCTTCCGGATGTGAGGTGGGATGGCAACGCTCATCTTGTGGCCCGGCCGAAGAGCATCGGTCGGCAGCTCAGCCCGGGCGATGGAGCCATCATGTCCGTATACTGCGATCGTCACGACGTACACCGCGGCACTTTGCGAATGCGCACGATTGTGAACATGAATATTGTCGCCGTCGCGCGTGAACCGAAGCGGTGCCGAGACCGCAGCGAACTCCACGAGTCCGGCCGTCGGCGTCCCGTCGGAGAGCACGAGGCCGTCGATGACGAAGTTGCCATCGTGTACCTGCTCGCCGAAGTCGCCGCCATAGGCGAAGTATGTGCCGTGGGTCGGGTCATCTACCGCGAGCCCGTGGTCGCGCCACTCCCAGATGAACCCGCCGTGCAGGCGCGGGCTGGCCTCCACGGTTTCGTCGTACCAGTCGAGCCCGCCAGGTCCTGTCCCGAGCGCGGCGCCGTACTCGCACATCACCATGGGCCGCGACCTCACACGCGCAGCCTCCGCCGGTGCACACGCGAAGACATCTCCCTCATCGGCAGCGATGATCGCCAGCTCGACGGGGGTCGGGTACATGCGCGAGTACACGTCGGTGTATGCCCCCGTATAGTCGCCTTCGTAGTGAACGGGCCTGCTCGGATCACGCCGCTTCGTCCACGATGCCATCGCTGCGAGGTTCTGTCCGGTGCCGGATTCGTTGCCGAGAGACCACATGACGATCGACGGATGGTTCTTGTCTCGCTCGACGGTGCGTTGCATGCGGTCGAGGTATGCGCCACGCCACATCGGGTCATCACTGGGGTTCCCCACCCAGTCGACGAAGAAGAACTCGTGTGTCTCGAGGTCGCACTCGAGAACCACCCATAGCCCGAGCTCGTCGCAGAGATCCAGCGTGCGAGGGTGGGGGGGATAGTGACTGGTGCGAATCGCATTGACGTTGTGGCGCTTCATCGTCAGCAGATCCGCTCGTACCGCTGCTTCGTCGAAGACGCGTCCGGTTCGATGGTGGAACTCGTGGCGGTTCACTCCACGAAAGGTCACCGCCCGGCCATTGACGAGGAAGCGGTCGCCATCGATGCGTACGCGGCGGAAGCCCACGCGCAGGGACACGGTCTCGCCGGCTGCGGCCACCGTTGCGGCGTAGAGTCGTGGCGTCTCGGCTGACCACGCGTGAACCGTCCCTACGCTCAACGGGGGACTGGCGTCCAGCGCCGTGCGATCTGCAAACGTGTGCTCGATGCCGAGCTCGGGGACGCTGACGGTGATCGGGAACGAGTTCTCGCCCGCGTCCACCTGCAACCCGAGCGTGCCTTCTTCGCTCGCCGGGTCGAAGTCGGCGTGGAGCCACACATCATCCAGGCAGCCCGTTGGGCGAGCCAGCAGTGCTACATCACGGAAGATTCCGGGGAGCCACCACTGATCCTGATCCTCGAGGTAGGTCCCTGCAGACCACTGATGCACGCGCACCGCGAGCACGTTTCGCCCGGGCCGGAGCAATCCCGTGACGTCGAACTCCCGTACCAGTCGACTTCCGGTGCTGCCACCGACTTCGACTCCGTTCAACCAGATGACGAAGGCGGACTCCACCCCGTCGAAGCGCAGCAATGTGCGCGCAGGCGACCATGAGGCCAGTTCGAACTCGCGACGATAGTCACCGGTCGGATTCTCATCGGGAACGAATGGGGGGTCGAGCGGAATCGGCAGCTGGATGTTGGTGTAGATGGGAGCTCCTCGATCGCCGCCCCCCGGCAGCACCCAATGCGAAGGCACGGTGATCCGTCCCGCTGCCGGAGCCGGATCATCGGGGGAGATGAAGTCAAGGGGCGCCGTGGCTCGTGGAGTGAGGCGGAACCACCACTCTCCGTTGAGATCGACCTGCTCCGCGTCGCTGGTCAGATGCGAGCGCGCGGGAGCGACTCTGCCGAAAGCGGGTTGGCGCGTGCCCAGAATGCTCGGTGGGGAAGCTGGCGTATCTGCTAAAGACATCATGTAACCGGTTTTCTTTAAATCGAAGAAGAAGGGCGCCCGCATCAAGCGGGCTGAGCGAAGTAGGAGACTACCTCGCGGGCCCCGACCCGTTCAGCGTGAGCTGCAGGTCACGAGCGGTGCGTTCGAGATGCCGTTTCATGGCTTTCTCCGCGCCCGCACTATCCCCAGCAGAGACGAGCTCGAAAACGTGGCGGTGCTCCTCCACGGCATCCTGGACATCTCCGCCTGCGGCGACGAACCCATAGAAGCTCTGCGTGAAGCTGTGGTGCAGCGACGACGCCAGGCTTTCGAGGAGCAGGGAGAGCATGCGATTGCCGCTGGCCAGGGCCAGAGCTTCATGGAACTCGACATCGGCGGTGTTGTATCGGGCAATGCTCTCAGTTGATCCGTCCAGCCCGTCCGCAGAGCGCTGCATCTCGCCGAGCGCCGAGCTCATCGCACTCAGCGCCGCCCTGCTGGCGTGCTTCGCAGCCTCGGAGGCCGACAGCACCTCGAGTGAGCGGCGGACGTTGAGAAGCTCGAGCACAGAACGTGAGTCGCGTCGGATGGCAACGCTCAAGAAGCGCGACATCACGCTGCTGTCGGGTTGACGGACGGTGGGTCGTCGTCCGCGGCTGAGTTCAACGAGACCTTGGCCGGCCAGAACCTTGAGTGCCTCGCGGACCGTGAGGCGGCTGACGCCGAGCGATTCCGCCAGCGACGCCTCTGCTGGCAGCTGATCACCTGCCTCGGCTTGGCCGACGATCAGCTCCTCCAGTTCTCGCATGGCATAGGCCAGCGCGGTCTCGTCCGAGCGGGCACCGGACGAGACAGTGCCGAGATCATGCGGATCAGCGTGAGGTTCCGAGGGTACGCTGGCGACCATAGCGAGGAGCTTATCTTCCCTGGTGATCTCACGGTTCACGAATGTCGTCGGAGGCATCAGCTCACCACTCGGCGAGGCTTCCGTCACGATGCCGCCACACCGGCGCGTGCCAGTCGTGACCGCGCTTGGCCGCCTCGCGAACAGCTGCGTCGTCGATCTCGATTCCGAGGCCTGGACGCGTGGGGCGCTCGATCGAGCCGGCCACCACGTCGAAGACCGAGCCATCGAGCACATAGTCGAGAACGTCCCAGTCGTCGTTGTAGTGAATGCCACGGCTCTGCTCCTGGATCAGGAAGTTCGGCGCCGCGAAGTCAACCTGCAGGCACGATGCCAGGGCGATCGGACCGAGCGGGCAGTGCGGGGCCAGTGCGACCCCAGAGGTCTCGGCCTGCGCGGCGATGCGTCGCATCTCTGAGATCCCGCCGCAGTGGGAGACATCCGGCTGAGCCACGGCGATTCCCGACGCCAACAGGGGGACGAAGTCCCAGCGCGAGTACGCGCGCTCGCCGGTGGCGATCGGAACTGTCGTCGATTCCACAATCCGAGCCAGATTCGCCGCGGCGAGCTCGGGAACCACCGGCTCCTCGACGAACAGCGGATTCAACGGCTCCAGCAGGGGAAGCGTTCGACGCGACATCGCGGGCGAGAACCGGCCGTGGAAGTCGAGGGCGAAGTCGTCATCGCCCACGGCATCGCGTACCGCCTCTGCGCGCGTGACAACGGAGCGGAGATCGCCCGCAGACGGGATCGTAGTCAGCTCGGCGGATGCGTTCATCTTTACGCAGTCGAACCCCTGTTCGCGTCGGATCTGCGCCTCGGCGGCGATGTCGCCGGGGCGGTCTCCCGCGATCCAGGCGTAGACGCGTGCGCGGTCGCGCACAGCACCGCCGAGCAGCTGATAAATCGGGACGCCCAGGCGCTTGCCGGCGATATCCCAGAGAGCCTGGTCGAGTCCTGCGATGGCGCTGGAGAACACTGCGCCACCGCGGTAGAAGCCGGCTCGCGTGAGCTCTTGCCAGATGTCCTCGATGCGGCTCGAGTCACGCCCGATGAGCGGGGCCGCGAGCTCTTCGACGGCGGCCTTCACCGTACGTGCGCGGCCCTCGACAACGGGTTCACCCCAGCCGACCAGGCCCTCGTCGGTCTCCACGCGTACGAACAGCCAGCGCGGCGGCACCAGGAACGTCTCGATCCGGGCGATCTTCATCTGAACCTCCCTGTTTGCAGTAAAGGTATCAGATACCAAAGGTGCACAAGCAGCGAATACGGGGAATAGAGGCCTGTTTGCGGAGCTGAGGTATATGATAACTTGCATTCGAAACGTGCTTGTTGAGCCGAGGAGTGGACGATGAAATTCCTTCGTGTGGGAGAACCCGGGCAGGAGATCGAGGTGGCGAGCCACGATGGCGTCACGGGGCTCGATGTGCGCTCGGTGATCCTCGAGGGTGCGGATCCCTGCACCCTCGAGGGAATGCGCCTCATCGAGGACGCACTTTCGGCGGGAACCCCGGACATCGATCTGACCGACGTGCGGATCGGATCCCCGTTGGCGCACCCGGGTAAGGTCGTTTGCGTCGGTCTGAACTACCGTCAGCACGCTGCGGAAGCGGGGATGCCGATCCCCGACGAGCCCATTCTGTTCATGAAAGCGCCGTACACGGTGCAGGGTCCGCACGATGCTGTGGTGATCCCGCTCGGCAGTGAGAAGACCGATTACGAGGTCGAACTCGCCGTGGTGATCGGCCGGAAGGCCGAATACCTGTCCTCGCCGGAGCAGGCCCGAGGCCACGTTCTCGGCTATGCGATCTCGGACGATGTGTCGGAACGCCACTTTCAGTTGGAGAGGGGCGGGCAGTGGGACAAGGGAAAGAACTGTGCGACCTTCAACCCACTAGGACCCTGGATCGCCACGGCGAACGAGGTGGCGGATCCTCAGCAGCTCGACCTTTCTCTGCTCGTCAACGGCGAGGTTCGGCAGAACTCCTCGACCGCGGACATGATCTTCGATGTGGACTACCTGGTCTGGTACATCAGCCAGTTCATGACTCTCCTTCCGGGCGATGTCATCAACACCGGCACGCCGCAGGGAGTGGGCTCGGGCTTCACGCCGGGGAAGTTCCTGTCGGCAGGGGACGTGGTCGAGGTCTCGATCACCGGACTGGGCACCCAGCGGCATCGTTTCGTCGCACACGACCGCGAGGCACGTTCATGACGCGCTCAGTGGCCGTCGAGCAATTCCCCGAGGGATATGCCGCGATGGTGATCGGCGGCGCTGCGGGCATCGGTCGAGCCACGGCAGAGCTTCTCGCGCGTCGCGGGGTCGATGTCACCATCGCAGATCGCGACGGCGATGCAGCCGATATCGCCGCGCAGGCGGTGCGGGATGCCGGGGGCGCGGCCGCAGCGGCCGCGTGCGATGTCACGGACGAAGCATCCCTCACCCGCGCATTCGAATCCGCGGTCTCTCGTCACGGTGTCGTGCACGCGGTGATCAACTCGGCCGGCATCCAGGGGCCGCTCGGCAGGCCCAGCCACGAGGTCGGGATCGCAGAGTTCGAGCGCACCCTTGCTGTGAACCTCACACCGGGGCTGACGATCGCGCGCGTCGTGATCCCGCACTTCCTCGAGCGGGGCTACGGGCGAATCGTGCACGTCGCCTCCATTGCCGGCAAGGAGGGCAACCCGCAGATGATCGGCTACTCGGCGAGCAAGGCCGGCCTCATCGGACTGGTCAAGGCACAGGGCAAGGAGTACAGCCGGTCGGGGATCACGGTGAATGCAGTAGCCCCGGCTGTGATTCGCACGCCGTTCCTCGACAGTCAGCCCGAGTCGGTCGTCAACTACATGCTCGAGAAGATCCCGATGGGCAGGACAGGCGAGCTGCACGAGGTTGCCGAGATGCTCGCCTTCATCGCGTCGCCGGCTGCCGGGTTCACGACCGGTTTCACGTTCGACCTGAGCGGCGGGCGGGCGACCTATTGAGCAACAGCGACACGCTCCTCGACGAGCGCACTGTCATTCCGTACCTCGCCGAGCGGGGGGTCGTCGATGCCGCGTCGACGACAGCTCACCTCTTGGGCGGCGGGGTCAGCAATGTCGTCATCTCGGTGACGGACCTCCGCCACAGTCTGGTGCTCAAGCAGGCGCGCCCGAAGCTCGCCGTCGCCGAGGCATGGTACGCCCCGCGAGAGCGTGTGCTCCGTGAAGCCGAGGGGCTGCGCGTGCTGGCCACGATCAACCCCTCGGTAGCCCCGACGGTGGTCGACGTCGATCCCGACGCGCTCACCATGACCATCGAGCGCGCTCCGGACGACTGGTCGGACTGGAAGAGCCAGCTGATGGGCGGATCCGTCGACGCTGCGGTGGCCTCGCGTCTCGGCGAGGTGCTGCGACGAATGCACATCGCCACGTCAGGGGGCGCGGGGCTGAGCGCAGAAATCATCGCCGACACCGAGACGTTCGAGGTTCTCCGGCTGTCTCCGTATCACCGCACGGCGGCCGAACGGAACCCCGATTTGGCGCCTCAGATCGATGCTGTGGTCGCACGGATGTCGGGCACCCGAGAGTGCCTCGTGCACGGTGACTTCTCGCCGAAGAACGTCCTGGTCGGCGCGGCAGGGGCATGGGTCATCGACTTCGAGGTCGCTCACCTCGGCGATCCGACGTTTGATGTCGCCTTCCTCGAGACGCACCTGCTGCTGAAGGCGCTCCGGTTCCCGCAGTGGCGCGGGCGGTTCGAGGACGCATCGCGAGCGTTCGTCGACGCCTACACGCGTGACTCGACCTTCCCCGACGTGGCACATCTCTCGCGTCAGATCGGATGCCTCCTTCTGGCGCGGGTCGATGGGAAGTCGCCCGCCGAGTACCTCGACGCAGAACAGCGAAACCGTGCCCACGCGTTGGGACGGACCCTGCTCACGAAGGCCCCCGACACTTTCAATGCCGCGTGGACCCTGAGATAAGAGGAGTTGTCATGACCGACGACCGCATCGTGCGCACCCACGCCTGGGAGGCGCTGGATTCGCGCGGCCGGCCCACCGTCGCCTGCTCGCTCACGTTGGCCAACGGGGCCCGCGGCCGCGCAGTGGTGCCCTCGGGGGCATCCACGGGACGCCATGAAGCGCTCGAGCAGCGTGACGGAGGTGCACGCTACGGAGGGTGGGGAGTATCCGGGGCCGTCAACGCTGTCAACGCTGAGTATGCAGAGCTCATCCAAGGACGCCGGGTGAGCGACCGGGTCGCCATCGACGCGGCGGTCGCGGCCCATGACGGCACGCAGAACCTCGGACGGTTCGGATCCAATGCGGCGCTCGCCGTCTCGCTGGCCGTCACCGTCGCGCACGCCGCGTCGGAGAATGCTCCGTTGTGGTCGACACTGCAGGGGCCTCGGCGCCCGAGCATCCCGATGCCGATGGTGAACATCCTCTCGGGTGGAGCGCATGCCGGCCGGGCCGTGGACGTTCAGGACTTCCTCGCCGTTCCGGTGGGTGCGTCATCATTCACCGAGGCGATCGAGCAGGTCTCGCGTGTGCGCGCCGCGTGTGCGCGACTTCTCGATGAGCGCGGCGGCTGGTCGGCGCTGGTCGCGGATGAGGGCGGACTCGCCGCACGTCTCGACAGCAATGAGGCGGTGCTCGCGCTGCTCGCCGACGGTATCGAGGCCGAAGGGTTCGGCGGTGACGAGATGGCTATCGCCCTCGACATTGCGGCGACCCAGCTGGTGGACGGCGACGCAATCGTGCTCGCCGGTCAGGGCGACAGGCTGAGTGTCGAGGAGTGGATCGATGTCGTGGCGGGATGGACGCAGCGGTATCCGATCGTCTCGATCGAAGACGTCGTCGGCGAGGACGATTGGGCAGGATCGCGTGCGGCGACAGCGCGCCTTTCACACGCGCAGGTGCTCGGGGACGATCACTTCGCCACCAACCTGGAGCGGGTCCGACGGGGGATCGAGGAGAAATCCGCGAACGCGGTGCTCGTGAAAGTGAACCAGGCAGGCTCTGTCTCGCGAGCGGAGCGCGTAGTGTTCGAGGCGATCGGTGCGGGTTTCGAGACCGTCGTCAGCGCGCGCTCGGGTGACACTGAGGATGTGTGGCTCGCAGACTTCGCCGTCGGGTGGGGAGCGGGACAGATCAAGGTCGGCTCCACCATGCGCAGCGAACGTACTGCCAAATGGAATCGACTGCTCGAAATCGAAAGCCAGGGAGATCTGCCCTTCGCTGGACGCGAGGCATTGGCAGGACAGCGGCAGCCCACACGCGTGGAGAATTGAGGAGACGGTCATGGATGTTGCAGAGCCGATCGGTGCCGGCCCCACGGGGCGGCTGTGGGAAGGCAAGACCGCGATCGTCACCGGCGGCGCGCAAGGCATCGGTGCGGCGATCGCCGCGCAGGGAGTCGCCGACGGCGCGCGGATCTGGATATTCGATGTTGCGGACGAAGCCGGCGAAGCGATTGCTGCGCGGATGGGGGACAGATGCCGCTACCTCCACGTCGATGTGACCGACGAGAGCGCTGTCGGCAACGCGGTGGCTGACGTGGTTGCGGCGGACGGCGGCATCCAGATTCTGATTAACAACGCCTGCGGCGACGCGAATGAGGATGCCGTCTCGATGAGCGTCGAGCGGTGGGACTCCATCATGCGACTCAACCTCACATCAGCATGGCTCGTTTCACGCGCGGTGCTCCCGTCGATGCTCGCGGCGGGAACGGGCAGCATCGTCAACATCGGGTCGCTGCACGCTCGACTGACCGAGGAGGGGGCGTTCCCGTATGCTGCAGGCAAGGCCGGACTCGGCGGCCTCACGCGCTCGCTGGCTCTGGACTACGGCCCGCGAGGAGTGCGTGTCAACATGGTCAGTCCAGGGTGGACGCGCAGCGAGCGCGTTCAGGAGCTCTTCGACCGCATCGGGCGCGAGGCCGTTGAGCGCATCGAGAGCACGCACGCTCTGCGCCGAGTCGCCACGCCCGCCGACATCGCGCCCACGGTCTCGTTCATCGCCTCTGATCATGCGGCCTTTGTCACAGGGGCGACGTGGGAGGTCGACGGAGGCCTCGGAGCCCGCTTTGCCTGAGCCGGATTCATCGCAGGAGAGCCGGCAGCTCGCGCGACTCGGCACCCGGACCTTCCAGCTGGGGGAAGGCCCGACTTGGGACGCTCGTCGAGAGCGAGCGCTGTGGGTGGATATCGATGGACGTTCTGCGTGGGCGTGGAGATTCGGCGACGATTCCGATGAGAAAGAACCCACCCTGGTCTACTCGTCCGATCGGGAGGTCTGCGCTGCCCTTCCCGCCGATGACGGCGGAATGCTCATCGTGGAAGCAGATCGTCTCGTCCAGCTCGGCCCGTCGGGCGCCGTCGTGGATTCACGACGCTGCGCTCTTCCCGCGAACCGCCGCTTTAATGACGCCACGATTGACCCGCAAGGTCGCCTTGTCGTTGGCACGCTCACGCGTGATGGCGAGACCTGGGGCGGGGAGCTCTTCCGACTTGAGCCCGATGGGCGCTTACGACTGCTGCGCTCGGACATCTCCCTGTCGAATGGAATTGCCTTCTCGCCGGACGGCACTCTGATGTACCACGTGGACACGTTCCGGTGCCGCATCGATGTCCTCGATGCCACAGGGGACATCCCGCATCTTGTGGACAGCTGGATTGTCGATGGGGGATTCCCGGACGGACTCGCGGTGGACTCGGACGGCTTCGTCTGGGTGGCGCTGTGGGGCGGCGCAGCCGTGCTCAGGCTGACTGCAGGAGGAGAGGCCGTCGGCCGAGTCGATACTCCGGCTGCACATACGACGTCTGTCGCCTTCGTCGGGAGCGCGCTGGGGGAGCTGCTCATCACCACCGCTCGTGCGGGAAGAGATACCCCGTCGAATCGCGACGGCGGCGTCTACATCAGCTCTGCACCTGCTGGCGGAGTCCCCGTGCCAAACTGGCGCGTAGTGCCCTTGAAGGGTTGAGATGCCGGGTTTTGCGACGCCCATTGTTGCTTTGTAGGTGGATGCATCTGTGAACAGGCCGAACAGTGTCGTTATCTACAGGGGACGACCTCGGGTATGTGGTCGTCGGCGCGTACGGTGCGCTATCGGGGGAAGGGCCCGTGCATGGATCGGCTGGCCGGCGGGGGAGAGATATTCACGGACGGCTACGCCACCTCTGGTCGTGAGGATCCTCTGGTTGTGAGAATCCTCCGGGCTTGCGGCCGAGGTGCGCGGTGAGTCTTCGTTTCGGTCAGGGCTGGCTCGAGATTCACTTGGAGGCCGCCTCTCCGGTCGGTGGCCGTCGCGTCGTCGTCCCGCTTGTGGGGCTCCCTTGCCTTGGCCATCGGAGCCGCGTGGGACTGCTGCACGGATAGGTGACAAGTAAAGTCACGCCGCCAGTGCGACGGTTGTGTTCATGATGGTCTCGAACTCGATGGGCGTCAAACGGCCCAGGCGGGCCTGTCGACGGCGTCGGTGGTAGGTCCATTCGATCCAGGTGGCGACGCCGATGTGCAGCTGCTCGCGGGTGGTCCAGGAGCGGCGGTCGAGGACGTTCTTCTGCAGCAGGGCGAAGAACGATTGTGAGACTTTCGGCATGCTGCGCGGCAAGGTGGTGTTGGCTGGCGTGACCCGCAGAATGACCGCCCCATCCGGTGTCCTCATTTGGAGATATGTCCGCCGGCTGCACTGCCGACTTCAGATGGCTTGATTAGGAGCTTGTCCCTGCGGGTGACTCATCACAGTCCTGCCTCGTTCTCTCCGGTGGTGGAATCAACCGCGAGGAAGAGGTGAGGAAATGGTTGTTCTTGCAGAGCTTGTCGATCATGTGATCGGCGTTGACCCGGACCGCGATCGAGTGACTGCGGCCGTGGTGAGCGTGACCACTCAAGGTGAGCTGGCATCGGAGACGTTCCCGGCAACACGGCGTGGATACGGGCAAGCGATGGGCGAAGGGGTTCACGAGCGTTGAAAGGAGGGCATGGGCGATCGAATCCACGGGAAGCTACGGCGCGGGTCTTGCCGCGACGCTCGCCGGAGAAGGGCGAGTTCGTCATCGAGTTCGATCACCCGTCCACGCTCGCATCGAAGGATAGCGCGAAGTCCGATTCGCTGGACGCCGTCCGCGCAGCGCGAGAAATGCTGGGACGGAAGACATGGGCAACCTCTCGATCACGAGGATTACGAGAAGGTCTTCGGACGCTCATCGTTGCCCGTTTGTTCCTGTTGTGTGAAC
>NZ_WNWT01000009.1:0-1332 GCF_011754135.1 Microbacterium sp. Be9
TCTCGGGATGCTCGCCGCCCTCCAGCACTGCTTCGACCTGATCCGGGAGACCACAGGGGGGGGCAGCGAGCGGGCGGCTGGCGCCGCCGCTCTGTCGGAGCGCTGGCGCGCTCCTGCGCCCCTGGCGGGGCGCTGCGTGGCCGGGTTGACGGGAGCCGTAGCGGTGTCGAAGTGGTCGGGCGAGGGTGGTCGGTTCGGGTGCTTGTCGGTGCGTTCCGAGGTGGTCGGGCAGGGTGTCGAGCGACGCGCTGTCGCGGTCGCGGTGGTCGGGTTGTGGAGGGGTCGGAACGGTGGGGTGCTCCCCTGCTTCCAGATCGGGCTGAGGATGACGGGGGTGCCCTCGGGTGGGCGGGGATCCCCCGGCCCTGCCGCTCGGCCCTCAGGCGGGTGCACAGCGGCGCTGCGAGCAGACGCCGGCGCCCGGTGCAACCCACTCTCGGCGAGCAGCTCGAGCTGCGGCGAGCGCGACCAGATACCCCCACCCCGGCGAGCGCGGGCGTCACCACATACCCCCAGCCCTCCCGGCGCGCAGCGGCACAACATACCCCCACCAGGCCCGCCATGCCCCGCCAGGCCCGAACGCCCCTCACAGCGCCGCAGACAGCCGCTCAGAGCCGCTCAGACGCGGCGAGCGCTACCCGCCACCCCGCAACGCCCCAAGCAGCTCCACCAGGCCCGCCGCACCCACCGGCTCACCCGCGCACACCGCCCACACCCCCACCACCCCCACCGGCAGCCACCACCACGCCACCACCGCACGCCGCGCCACCTTCCCCACCCGCTCCCACCGCACGAACCACGCCACCACTGCATCCGTCATCTCATCCATGCGCACCATGTGCGCGGCGCGCCCCACACCCCCTCCCCGCCCCACCACCACCACCTGCACGCCATAGGTACGAACCACGGGCCAAATCGGACACCAGCCCCTACCTCGAATAAGGGCGGCCGCCGCACCTTCGCGGACACAACCCCTCAGAAGGAATATCGACCGCACCCTCACACACGAACTTGACCCCCACCCCCACACCCCGACGATCACACCCCGCCACACCGCGAAAAGTGCTTGCAAATTTGAGACTTTTACCGCATGTGTTCACGCATCGCTTATGGCCTTACCGCGACGCATCATTCGGCTCAAATCTGCTTGCAAATTTTAAGCACAATTCACTCCGCACCACCGGGCCACCCGACACCACCACGCCGCCCTCCCGATCCCGAAAAATGCTTGCAAATTTCAAGCAATATTCGTTGCCGTAGTCCCCCACCCTCCTCAATGCCCGACCCCCTCCCTAGTTTGTAAATGTCAGGTTCACACAACAGGAACAAACG